>NZ_JAOWHO010000010.1:0-256 GCF_030332605.1 Citrobacter sp. Cpo103
CGTTGCCATGCTCGTCCGTGGTATGGATGCTGGCATGAATCACCGGGTTGTTGACCAGGTTCTGGGTATCCACCGGGATATGGTAGACCAGATTGCCGTTCGCCAGCTTCTCCACTTCCCCCGAATAGTGTTGACCATTAATCACCAGCTGAACGGTGTCATGCTCTTTTGCATCGCCGCTCACCGTGCCACTGATGGTGGTCTTGCCGTGATTGTCCGTCGATTCCTTGATGTTGATAAAGTTATCAGCCGTCAC
>NZ_JAOWHO010000011.1:0-765 GCF_030332605.1 Citrobacter sp. Cpo103
CCGCAAAGTTGTCGATATGCACGTCGTGGTCGCTGATCGCCGTCACTTCGTTGCCTACCGCATCATACGAGACAACCGTCGCCCTGATGTTGACATATTTATCCTGGTCGCCCTGGTTGTCGCTGAACGCCGACGGGTCGACCGGGATTTGGTAGCCCAGTTTGCCGTTATTCAGCGTAATGACTTCACCCGTAAACGTGCGGCCATTGATCTCAAGCCTGACAACATCGTGAACTTTCGCATCCCCGCCGACGGTGCCGGAGATGATTTGCTGAGCCATATTCAGCTCGCTATGGTTCAGGGTGTTATCGGCAGTCACATCATCAACCGTAATGGTTGCCTCAGCGTGCAGATCGATATGCACCGCATGCTCGGCTGTTGCCGTTGCTGGGTTGCCGTGTTTGTCAACGGTTGAGATGGAGACATAAACCTTCTGGTCGCTGCCATCCTGCAGGTTGTCGGTGCTGACAGGAATGCTATAGCCCAGAGAGCCATCAGGCCGTTCAAATACCGTGCCATGATAGGTTTGGCCATTGAAGGTTAAGGTGACGTCATTGCCTTTATGCGCGTCGCCGCCGACCGGCCCGGTGATGGTGGTGGTATGCAGATCGGACTCTGCCTTACTGATAATGTCATCGCCTGCAACGGTATCGATCTCGATAATGGCGCTGGCGTCCAGATCCAGCCCAACGTGGTGTTTCGTCACCGCCGTCATTTCGTTGCCATGCTCGTCCGTGGTATGGATGCTGGCATGAATCACCGGGT
>NZ_JAOWHO010000012.1:0-330 GCF_030332605.1 Citrobacter sp. Cpo103
ATCGAAATGGGGACTTTCATCGCGTCTATTCGTGCCCGTCGTATTCCCTGGTAGCACCACGGCGGCATGGTCAGCGAGCGCGCATGTGGCCGGACAAGGGCATATACCAGGTACTCCTCTCCCACCGGCGCGGCAATCAGTTCCACTTCCTCACCTTCCCGGCAATAGGGGGCGCCCAGCCACCCTGAAAACTGCCGGCCATTGATTTCGCCAGTAACGTACCACGCTGCAGCAGGAACCCTGTCTTCATTGCTCTCCACCATGCCCTGTGCCGTTGCCGCTGACCCCGTCGAGGCCAGCACCATTGCGGCAGACGCCATGTTCTCATCC
>NZ_JAOWHO010000013.1:0-221 GCF_030332605.1 Citrobacter sp. Cpo103
AAATAACTCCCTATAATGCGCCTCCACTGACACGGAACAACGGATTACAAGCCGCCGGGTCAGCGGGGTTCCACTGAGAATCTCGTAGAGAAAAGCAAAAATAAATGCTTGACTCTGAATGAGGAGAACGTAATATACGGGACCTCGCGACAGAGCGCTAAAGCGCGTCGCAACTGCTCTTTAACAATTTATCAGACAATCTGTGTGGGCACTCGAAGATA
>NZ_JAOWHO010000014.1:0-244 GCF_030332605.1 Citrobacter sp. Cpo103
ATTTTTCGTCTTGCGACGTTAAGAATCCGTATCTTCGAGTGCCCACACAGATTGTCTGATAAATTGTTAAAGAGCAGTGCAACGCGGCTTTCGCTCACCGTTGCGAGGTCCCGTATAATACGTTTTCCTCATTCAGAGTCAAGCGTTTATTTCTGCTTTTCTCTGCTGACCCGGCGGCTTGTAATCCGTTGTTCCGTGTCAGTGGAGGCGCATTATAGGGAGTTATTTCAGGCTGACAAGGGGA
>NZ_JAOWHO010000015.1:0-284 GCF_030332605.1 Citrobacter sp. Cpo103
GAGGTGATTCACAGTGTGGTTATCGCGCTGGCGGGCGGTGGACTGGGCTATAGCATCCCGGTAAATAGCCATAAGCTGGTAACTCATCCGGAATTTACGGTTTCTGTTACCTCTACGGATCCGGCAGGGAACAGCGTCACGCATTCTGAAACCAAAACCATCAGCGCCGATCTGTATACACAGTCGTATATCACCATTGATGACGTGACGGCTGATAACTTTATCAACATCAAGGAATCGACGGACAATCACGGCAAGACCACCATCAGTGGCACGGTGAGCGG
>NZ_JAOWHO010000002.1:0-268 GCF_030332605.1 Citrobacter sp. Cpo103
CAGTAAGGATGGTGGAGCTATGCGGGATCGAACCGCAGACCTCCTGCGTGCAAGGCAGGCGCTCTCCCAGCTGAGCTATAACCCCATCGTAAATGCTAATCTCTGTACCCTAATTCGTTTCCGGGCAAGGCGCGGTGGTGCGAAGCATACTGAAGTATGCGAGCATCGCCGTAACACAGCACGGAGGCGAATTTGGTAGGCCTGAGTGGACTTGAACCACCGACCTCACCCTTATCAGGGGTGCGCTCTAACCACCTGAGCTACAAGC
>NZ_JAOWHO010000003.1:0-202 GCF_030332605.1 Citrobacter sp. Cpo103
GGATTTGAACCGACGACCTTCGGGTTATGAGCCCGACGAGCTACCAGGCTGCTCCACCCCGCGTCACCGTACTGCTTATACTTCATCAAATTTTAATTGGTTGCGGGGGCCAGATTTGAACTGACGACCTTCGGGTTATGAGCCCGACGAGCTACCAGGCTGCTCCACCCCGCGTCCGTGGATGCGCACTATACTCTGCTCG
>NZ_JAOWHO010000004.1:0-804 GCF_030332605.1 Citrobacter sp. Cpo103
TGACCATGCCGCCGTGGTGCTACCAGGGAATACGACGGGCACGAATAGACGCGATGAAAGTCCCCATTTCGATCGTTATTATTCTGGCTATTCTGCTGCTGATAGTGGGTTTGTATAAAGAAGATTGGGTCCTTAGTGAAGGATTACTGCAAGTGATAATGATCTTTTTGGTTACGGGAACCTTTCTGTATATCCTGCCCGCAATATGGACGATCTGGCGACGACATCCTTTCCCGAAAGAACAGCTGACGGAAGAGATATTGACTGTTGCTGGCTGGGATAATGTGACCAATATTGACCTTCTGAAACACGACAAGAAAAAGATAAAAGAATTTAAGAAGCAAGGGCGATCTATTCGATTACTTAAATCAGGATGGTGGTTTTATTACTACTAGCTGGAATTAAAAGATTAAATACTATGACAGAAGATGATGAACTGTTTGCCGATATGCCCCGTGCCTATATCCGGGGTCTGGAGAAGGGTAAGGGGTATATTGAAGAAAACTATCTCCGGGAGCGCAGGGAATGGATAAAATTAAGACAAACCATTGCGCACTATGAATCGGAAGGCAAGAAGGAGTATAAAAAACGGCTGGCGGAACTGTATCGTGAAGAAAAGCAGCTGGCAAAAGCGCTGGCCGATATGCCACCGGACCCGGTACTGCCCCCGCCAGCCCCGCTGATAAAGGTCAGTGGTGTGGTGACAAACTACCACCAGCGCTGCCTGACGCACTATTTTGACACCAAAGCCTATCCGCAGACGTGGGAATATTTCAGTAGACTGGATGAGAACATGGCGTCTGC
>NZ_JAOWHO010000016.1:0-112761 GCF_030332605.1 Citrobacter sp. Cpo103
GCTGTGAGTTCAACTGATGGACGCAACACACTTATTGAACCGTTCTGCGGGTGATTCATAGTCTAGCGTTTTTCTCGGTCTTTCGTTGAGCTGTCTCGCAACGCTGTTTAGTCTCTGCTGACTGTGAACCGATAAGTCAGTTCCCTTTGGAAAATATTGTCTGAGCAATCTGTTCGTATTTTCATTTGAGCCACGTTGCCAGGGAGATTGAGGATCACAGAAGTAAATCTGGATGTCTGTTGCTACAGTAAACCGGGTGTGGCTGGTCATTTCAGCGCCCCGATCCCAGGTTAATGTTTTATAAAGCTCAACAGGTAATTCCCGGGCTTGTCTGATGAGTGCAGATATAACCGTTATGGTCTTATTGTCCCTGATTTTGGCCAACATAACAAAGCGGGAATGGCGTTCTACAAGGGTGACGATATAGGAGTTTTTCGAGCCCTGGATCAGATCACCTTCCCAGTGACCAGGTATGGCTCTGTCTGCGGCTTCCGGTGGCCTTTCGCTGATAGATAGCGCATTCGGGATTTTCCCTAATCCTTTCCCTTTAAGTGATGACGTTCGGGATCTACGAACCGCTCTTCCGCTTCTGAGGCATTGTTGCAGCTCTTTTTTTAATGCGCCCCGGGTTTGTATAAAAAGCGTTTTATAAATCGTTTCGTGTGACACATGCATTTCCTGATTATCCGGATAACAGCGTTTCAGCCAACCGGCGATCTGCTCCGGCGACCAGTCCTGATGCATCTTCTCTGCAATGATTTTACACAATGTGGGGCTTTCAATTAGCTTGCAAGGTTTTGGTCTCAGAGCATTTTCCCACGCAGAAGTATCGGCTTTTGCTGCACGGTATTGCCTGGCACCTCCGTGCCTCCTGACCTCGCGGCTAATCGTTGAGGGCGCTCTTGATAATTTGGCAGCGATGTCCCTGATACTGAGTTTTGCTACCAATCCTCTGGATATCTCCTCTCTTTCATCAAGCGTAAGCGCTAATCGGTGCCGCTTTCTCACAGGAGGACGGTATCCACCAGTCTGGTGGATAGTGGGCATAATAGAAGAATGATATCTGTCGAACATTCTGGCGATATCATGCAGGGAATCACCTTGCTTATATCTGTCCCAGATAATCGCCTTCTGCTCTGGCGTGTAGTAAATCCGAGTTCTTCGTTTCATGGCAACGTCCCCCTTGATTAAGGATAGCGTTGCATCGACCCGTTGAACTCACAGCCAGGAACGGACGTTACTACTAGCTCAAGCAAACCGCTCCTTAGCCCTTAATGAAGAATGGAGGTATTGGTATAAATAGGTGGGTAATGACTCTAACTTACTGATAGTGTTTTATGTTCAGATAATGCCCGATGACCTTGTCATGCAGCTCCACCGATTTTGAGAACGACAGTGACTTCCGTCCCAGCCTTGCCAGATGTTGTCTCAGATTCAGGTTATGTCGCTCAATGCGCTGAGTGTAACGCTTGCTGATAACGTGCAGCTTTCCCTTCAGGCGGGATTCATACAGCGGCCAGCCATCCGTCATCCATACCACGACCTCAAAGGCCGACAGCAGGCTCAGAAGACGCTCCAGTGTGGCCAGAGTGCGTTCACCGAAGACGTGCGCCACAACCGTCCTCCGTATCCTGTCATACGCGTAAAACAGCCAGCGCTGACGTGATTTAGCACCGACGTAGCCCCACTGTTCGTCCATTTCAGCGCAGACAATCACATCACTGCCCGGTTGTATGCGCGAGGTTACCGACTGCGGCCTGAGTTTTTTAAGTGACGTAAAACCGTGTTGAGGCCAACGCCCATAATGCGTGCACTGGCGCGACATCCGACGCCATTCATGGCCATATCAATGATTTTCTGGTGCGTACCGGGCTGAGAGGCGGTGTAAGTGAACTGTAGTTGCCATGTTTTACGGCAATGAGAGCAGAGATAGCGCTGATGTCCGGCAGTGCTTTTGCCGTTACGCACCACGCCTTCAGTAGCGGAGCAGGAAGGACATCTGATGGAAATGGAAGCCACGCAAGCACCTTAAAATCACCATCATACACTAAATCAGTAAGTTGGCAGCATTACCCATGATCTCATATCAGGGACTTGTTCGCACCTTCCCTAAAATTATCAGAGCATCGACGTACAGAACGAGAATATCGTATCTCTGTCGTGACGGGAAAGTCTGGGGGATGACTGTACAGATCGTTTTTGCCACATACCTTAACGGGGCAAGTGGTGCAATCCTGGTTGTGTCTGACAGGTTTGTCCTGCTCGATGAGATCCTCTGTGCGCACCAGGCGCTAACCGGCTGCCGTAATGTCAGGCAAAGGAAGGCGAGTGTTTCTTCATGATGGACAGATGAAAACATGGTGGCCATCCGTTTTCTTGTCAGTAATGATTATTATTGCATTGATGGCGATTTATTATTCATCAGGTGATGCGGCAGACGGGAATTAATAATAGCCTGATCATTATCAGACTTGTTATTATCGGATGCCCACTGGTAATAATAATCAGTTACGGTATTAATGGTACCGGTTTAATTCTCTGTGTAACGGTTAAAAAATTATATGACGTCTGTCAAAAACTGTGGATAAAATGATTTTTTCTATGGACATAAATGAAATTTACCCCGAAAATTAAATTGCAGGGAAGGAATAAATCAGTGAACAATTCTGTTGGTCGGGAATGGTGATGTCGCATCATCCCGGTTCTTTTATGATTTGAGTTGTGCTCCGGATCAAATTTATTGCCCGTAGTGCGTGTTATAAGCATGGAAAGGTTACATTTCTAAAAATTATAACGCTGACCTGGGGACCGGGAATATGTATTCATTTATCGCACGCCAGCCTATTTTTGACACAAAAATGCAGACCGTCGCTTATGAGCTGCTTTTCAGGGACGGAATGAACAATGCCTTTCCCGATGTTTCACCAGAATACGCCACGTCCAGAATGATTTCTGACCAGTTTTTATGCATCCCTGTTCCCCGTATAGCCAACAATCACAGTTCTTTTATTAATGTGCCGCACCAGATGATCATTAACGGACTGGGCGATACGCTGCCGAATGAAAAAGTGGTCATCGAAATTCTGGAAAATGCAGTCCCGGATGATGCGCTTTTCTGTGCCGTAAAGGATATGCACGACAGGGGTTACCAGCTTGCGCTCGATGATTTCACGATGGATGATGAATGGGACCGCTTTATGCAGTATATTTCTGTCATCAAATTTGATGTCAGAGACAATGACTATGAAGATATCCGGCAATATATCCACAGAAAAAGTCAGCTTCTGCAGGGCATAAAATTCCTTGCTGAAAAAGTGGAAACAAGGGACGAGTTTGAGCTTTACAGCCGGGCGGGTTTCGCGCTTTTCCAGGGATTTTTCTTCAGTCGCCCGGAAATCCTCAGAAATAAATGCCTTTCCCAGAACCCCCTGCCACTCTCCAGGCTGATGATGGAGGTGAACAGGGAAAACCCGGACTTTGCCGCGGTCGAACGTCTGCTTAAAACCGATCTGACGCTGTCATATAAAATCATGCGCTACGTCAGAAACATGCTGTTTAAATCACATGGCATAATTCAGGCGGACAATCTTACCCTGAAAGAAATGCTGATGTATATGGGGGGCAAAGAACTCCGGCGGTTTGTTGCGGTTGCCGCCCTTTCAAATATGGGGCGTTCCGGCATCAGTGAACTTTATCATCTGAGCATGGTTCGCGGAAAATTCTGCGAATTAATTGCCGGAAAAATAAATAATGTTTCATTATCCTATAACGCATTTATATGCGGTCTGTTTTCATTGCTGGATGTCATTCTTGAACTCCCCATGGACGATTTAATTAAACAGATTTCAATCCCGCAAAACGTAACTGCCGCGCTTTGTGAACATAAAGGTGAACTTTTTGACATACTGACCCTGTCGTTATGTTATGAGAAACTTAACTGGGAGGAAACCGCGAAAATATGTAATACCCTCAATATCAGCGAGTTCACTGTTATAGAAACCATGCAGGCCGCAACAAAATGGGCGGACGAGCTCGCCGTCTGTTAAGGATATTTATCACAAGACAAATCAGTCATACACATCATTTTTTTAATTAAAGAAATACCGGTGAACGCCGTTATATCCGCTTATCCAGACACAACGAGACACTATTATCATGGTAATGACTCCAACTTATTGATAGTGTTTTATGTTCAGATAATGCCCGATGACTTTGTCATGCAGCTCCACCGATTTTGAGAACGACAGCGACTTCCGTCCCAGCCGTGCCAGGTGCTGCCTCAGATTCAGGTTATGCCGCTCAATTCGCTGCGTATATCGCTTGCTGATTACGTGCAGCTTTCCCTTCAGGCGGGATTCATACAGCGGCCAGCCATCCGTCATCCATATCACCACGTCAAAGGGTGACAGCAGGCTCATAAGACGCCCCAGCGTCGCCATAGTGCGTTCACCGAATACGTGCGCAACAACCGTCTTCCGGAGCCTGTCATACGCGTAAAACAGCCAGCGCTGGCGCGATTTAGCCCCGACGTATCCCCACTGTTCGTCCATTTCCGCGCAGACGATGACGTCACTGCCCGGCTGTATGCGCGAGGTTACCGACTGCGGCCTGAGTTTTTTAAATGGCGGAAAATCGTGTTGAGGCCAACGCCCATAATGCGGGCGGTTGCCCGGCATCCAACGCCATTCATGGGGTCCGCTTGGAAAACGGAAATTATCCCACGCTAAGACTGTTTTTTGTACAATGTGGTGTCGACTGTGCGTAATGAGCGGTATTTTCCGGATCCCAGCTTAAGATTATTACGCCAGACGTAATCTCCACTCAGATTGATATGTTCCCAGCCCAGGGGAGAAAGATGAGATACCAGTTGCTCATTTATCGGGATACCTTTTCGTTTTAGTGACTCAATAGCTCTTTCTATATATACCGTGTTCCACAACGTGATCGCCGCTGTCAGTAACGTCAGCCCGCTGGCGCGGTAACTCTGATTCTCCAGCCCACGATCCCTTATTTCACCCAGACGGTGCATAAAGACCGCTCGCGCAAGGGCATTACGGGCCTCACCCTTATTCAGCCCCGCCTGTACGCGTCGGCGCAGACCGGGATCACGGAACCAGTCCAGCATAAATAGTGTCCGCTCAATGCGGCCAATCTCTCTCAGCGCTTTGGCAAGTCCATTCTGTTTTGGGTAACTGGCTAACTTTTTCATCATCAGCGATGCGGTGACTGTCCCCTGCTTAATCGAGGTTGCCAGGCGCAATACCTCATCCCAGTGTGCCTCAATGTCTTTGATATTCAGGCTGGTTGTTGATATGACGGACTGAAGCCCCGGATAGCGTTCGGCCTTTCCATGAATAAACAGCCGCTTGTCATGAAGATCCCGGATCCTCGGCGCAAAAGCGAATCCCAGCAGGTGCATCAGGGCGAAAACATGTTCAGTGAAGCCTGCGGTATCGGTGTAATGCTCGGTAATTTCCAGATCGCTTTCATGGTACAGCAGGCCATCAAGCACGTGGGTTGAGTCGCGCACCCGGCTGATCACTTTGGCATAGAACGGGCTGTATTGGTCTGAGATATGCGTATAAATCTGCACGCCCGGCTCCTGACCATATTTAAGATTGACCTGACCGGCATAACGTCCGTGACTGCCTACCCGAAAGTTCTGCCCGTCTGACGATGATGTTGTCCCGTCGCCCCAGAATGCGGCCAGAGGCCGCGCTTTCTGAGCGTTGACCAGCTCGGCCAGTGCCGCTGAATAAGTTTCATCTCTGATGTACCATGCCTGAATACCTTCGAGTGACGATTTTGTTGCCCCCGAGCAGGACTCCGCCATTTTTGTCAGCCCCAGATTGATGCCGTCGGCCAGAATGGTGGTCAGCAACAGTCTTCCGTCTTTTGGTCTGACGTTATTATTTTTGAGGTGCGCGAAGTGACGCGTAAACCCCGTCCAGCTGTCCACTTCTTCCAGTATCTCTGTAATTTTCGGATGAGGAAGCATGCCATAAACCAAATCGGCAAAGGGCGAAACACCCGAAGGGACGCTGTTCTCCAGCGGAGTGATTTTTACTCCTTTATCTGAAATATCAACATCGGGCAAATCACCGGCAAGCGCCATCGCGTTAACTTCTTCCAGACGCGATGCAAGAAGCGTCATACGGGCCTGAAGATATGCCTGGCAATCGGTCTGAACGGCCAACTGTAACTGGTCATTGTGGCGGGATTTATCAAACTCAGCAGTCGGGATGAGATAATCATCAAAATTTCTGTAGCGGCGCGATCCTTTTACCCAGATATCACCGGAACGTAGCGCCCCCTTGAGTTCATTCATTACGCAAAACTCGTAGTACTTGCGGTCGATTCCTGAAGGCGTGAGTACCAGTTTTCGCCAGCTTTCAGGGATAAATCCTGTTGGCGCCGATAGCGGCACTTTACGAAGTTGTTTACGGTACATTTCCCTGATGGTGTCCAGCGCATCGCTGAGCGTCTGCGCCGCAGGTGTCGCCATGAACTGCAATGCTGACAGCATACGCGGGGCGTATTTACGCAGCGTACTGTATTTTTCGGTGATCAGGTGAAGCGGGTCGAAATTGCCCTTACGGGACAGAAACCGTGTTTCTTCCAGGCTGTTGATGAACTCCTGCCAGGGAAGGACATCTTCTATCGCTGCCCAGGGATCTTCACCGGATTCTCTGGCATGCAGTAGTGCCTGACCGACAGTAAAATATTGCTTCAACTTGCTCTGGATGAGTTTCCCCGTCAGCTGAAGCCTCTCGGCTTGTGTGCGTTTTGCCTGGCTGAACAGAGTGCCCAGAATACGTTCGTGCAGTTCGATAACCTCATCAGTCAGTGTGGCCCGCGCTTCCTGAATGACACAAACCAGCGTAGCGTAACGTCTGACATCGGTGAATTTAGCCAGATCTCTGCTGCTCATTTTCCGGCCCTCACGCGCCAGTTTTAGTAACCTGTTCTGGTGAACGGAAAGCGCAATACCATCAGGCAATTCCAGCGCGGCGATGGAATTAAGCCGGTCGATATGTTGCAGCACGTTTTTACCGTTTATTTTACCCGGAGGCTGAAGTAGCCATGCCAGACGGGAAGGTTGTTCACCCTCTGATATGATCAGGCTGTCGAGTGCTGATTTATGCTGCTTTTCCAGTTGCGCAGTAAGTGCCGAAAATACGGCTCTGTCAGCAAGCGTGACAACTTCGGCAAGCGTCCGTTCGATCACATCAACAGAAGGGAAAATAACATTATTGTTATGTAGCCAACTGAGCATTTCTTCCGCCAGCATAAATCCTTTGTCAGTACGCATGGCATAGGGGTGCAGATGCTGGATACAATCTTTTTGCAGTGACCGGCTGAACGGGGATAATTTCAGGTAGCGATAAAGTTCAGTCAGATGTTCCCAGCGAGTTTGCTCTCTGGATGCATATTCCGGCCATAAATCAGGTTGAAGTTTCAGCCGGGAAGCAATTCTGGATATGACGTCACTGTGAGGGGTATTGCTTTTGTCCGGAATAAATCTAGGTCCACGCAGATAACAGAGTAATACAGCAAAACCCAGGCGATTTGCTGGCCGTCGATGTTTATTAATGAGCGCAATATCCTGTTCATTCAGAAAACACATTCGGGTCAGAATAATTTCATCATCTGGAATAACCAGCAAGCGCTCCTGCTCTTCACTGCTCAGTATCTGTCGCCGTGGCATAAATGCTTCCCTCGCGTATAGTTTCCATATGTTATGGGTTAACAGTGACCGAAACCGGTCGGTTTCGTACACCGCTTACAGCACATGTCCGAAACTTAGTGAAATTAATTTCGGACACACGTTATAATTCGGACACCTATTTCGTACGGAAAGTTTCCCATGTCACGTGTTTTTGCCTACTGCAGGGTCTCAACTCTGGAACAGACCACAGAAAACCAGCGTCGTGAAATTGAAGCGGCGGGTTTTGCCATCAGATCCCAACGACTTATTGAGGAGCATATCAGTGGCTCGGTTGCTGCCAGCGAACGCCCCGGATTTATCCGGTTGCTAGATCGCATGGAAAATGGGGATGTACTGATTGTCACCAAACTTGACCGTCTGGGTCGTAATGCGATGGATATCCGAAAAACAGTAGAGCAACTGGCGGCTTTAGATATTCGCGTTCATTGTCTCGCACTCGGAGGCGTTGACTTGACCAGTCCGGCCGGAAAAATGACTATGCAGGTAATTTCTGCTGTAGCGGAGTTTGAGCGGGATTTGCTGCTTGAGCGAACGCATTCAGGTATTGCGAGGGCAAAAGCGGCTGGAAAACGCTTCGGTCGCCCTCCCATCCTGAGCGAGGAACAAAAGCAAACAGTGACAGAGCGCCTAAATGCTGGCATCAGTATCAGTGCTATTGCCCGGGAATTTAATACCACCCGCCAGACTATCCTTCGGGTAAAGGCTGGATTGCTGCAAGAGTGAGCGGCTGGGAAGATTATAAAAAAATCAAATGGTTATTATGAAATAAAACAGCCTTCTGGGTTCTTTTCCCCCTATTTTTTATAAAAGAGTAGACAAAAGAGGTTCGCGATATTAACCTACCAACTAGATGGTTGACACTGATTACACCAGCTATAACTTTTATCAAGAAATTACAGGAGCCATTATGTCTACTACCGTTAAACCTTCTGCAGACGCAGCTGCGATCCACAATACCCGTGAAGCAGTTCGCAGCCAGCCTGGCCTGGGTAACCTGACTTTCCAGATGAAAGCCCGTTCCAGCGGCGGATTAACCGTTCGCACAGAGACCGGCGCCACAATCCAGAACGGCGTTATCGATACCAGCCGCGTGGGGAAATTTTCTAATATCGGTGATGAACCCGCAGGTTTACTCGGCACCGATACCGGCATGAGCCCGACTGAATACATCATGCAGGCGCTGGCTGGCTGTTATACCGCCACCCTCACCATGATGGCTGCTGAAAAAGGGATCGACCTGGACGGTATCGAGCTGGATCTTAATTTCGATATCAACCTCAACGGCTTCCTTGGGCTGGACAGCAACGTGCGTAAAGGTGCGAAATCTATTCGCGTCGATGTTCACCTTACGAGCAAGACCGCCAGTCGCGAGGAGTTAGAAGCGCTGGTCAGCGAAATGCAAAAGAATTCGCCAATCCACGATACTCTGGCTAATCCGGTTGAAATGATTACACGCCTGGCGTGATGTCAGAGATGTAATGCTGCCATTCAGAATGCAGGATGGCAGTGACGTTCAGCTCTGCACGATACTGAGTCAGTGATACAACTTGCTACGGAAAAATAGCAACAATATAATCTATCAACTAGTAGATTATATGGAGTAATTATGACAACCATGACACGGGAACGGCTGCTCAGCGAAGCAGAACACCTGATGCGCGAAAAAGGGTATTCAGCATTCAGCTATGCTGATTTATCAAAAATAGTGGGTATCACCAAGGCCAGTATTCATCACCATTTCCCGACCAAAGATATTCTGGGTGAGCAGGTGGTAATACAGGCGTTCTCTGATACGCAACGCGTATTTGAGCAGATAGAGGCTACTGAGAAAAGCGCGGAGAAAAGAATTGCGGCCTACATCGATATCTTCGCGCAAAGCCATAAAGCTTCACTACTGCCACTGTGTTGTGCGTTGTCAGCAGAGACCGCCAATCTGCCTCAGGCAATTACTGTACAGACATCACTTTATTTCGATATGCAAATCGAGTGGCTCACAAAAGTCGTCAGGGCGGGCATGGAGTCAGGTGAGTTTTCATCCCATGCCGAACCATCAGATATTGCTTTGATGATCATTAATGTCTGTGAAGGCTCAAGCGTAGTGGCGCATGCAACGGCCAGACCCGAAGTCTTCGCCAACAGCCTTAAGTATATAAAACTGCTTCTTAATACCCCTCATTCAGGAGAATGACACTATGCTGGACTGGAACAACTATCGCTCAGAGTTAATGCAACGTTTAGGCGAGTTAGGCAAACTGACCCCCGAGACCATGAAAGGCGTGGTTGCCCTGGGCAACGCAGGTAACAAAACTGACCTTTTGGGCGCAAAAGTGCGTGAACTCATTGCCCTGGCGTGCGCAGTCACAACCCGCTGCGACGGCTGTATTGCTTTTCACGCCGACGCCGCTGTGAAAGCCGGTGCAACCGACGCTGAAATTGCTGAAGCGCTGGGCGTGGCGATTAACCTCAACGCTGGCGCGGCGGTCATTTATTCAGCCCGCACTCTGGATGCCGTCGGTCAGGCACGCGGTTAAGCATTAATAAATTCCACGTTAAAAGGGCATTACTGCCCTTTTTTTATGTCCGCAATCGCCTGAGCATATACCGATGCAGGTTTCACACCCGGTATGCGTTTAACTAATTGCCCTTCATGAAATATCAGCACAGACGGCAGCCCCCAGATCTCGTATTTGGTTGTCAGCACCGGCGCCTGATCTACATTGACTTTCCCCACCTGAATATCTCCATCGAGCCGGTCTGCAAACTGACTGAACATTTCTTCGCTGGCCTGACAGGGCGGACACCAGGGTGCAGAGAAACGTACCACCGATATTCCTTTGTACTGCTCTATCTGGCGGAAATTATCTTCGTTATAAGCTGTTAATGTACGCATGGTGATGACCTCGCAAAATGAGTGACAATTCAGAAATGGCTGCGTTATGACAAAAAAATACGGCACCCCCGTTGACCTACCTACTAGATGGTTGGTATATTGCCATCCATCAGATGTTTATGCAACTCCAGTGCGCGACGTCCGGTCGATGATACTTCCGGGTTGTGCAAATCCCTGCCGGGATACTCCTTTTTGTTTCTGTGAGGTATACGATGAGTAAGCTTTTCACCCCCTACAATCTGTCTGGCCTGGCGTTAAAAAACCGTGTAGTCATGGCACCGATGACCCGCACCCGCACCATGAATGACGTGCCGGATGAGGTCGTGGCTTTGTACTATGCACAGCGTGCTTCTGCTGGCCTGCTCATCACCGAAGGGATGCCGGTTTCAGAAGAAGGCCGGGGTTACCTCTATACCCCTGGTATCTACAACGACGAACACGTCCAGGGCTGGCGTAAGGTGACACAAGCGGTTCACGCCAAAGGTGGCCGTATTTTCGCGCAGCTCTGGCACGTCGGCCGTATGTCTCACGTCTCTCTTCAGCCAGGCCACATAGCGCCGGTTTCAGCGGGCACCGTTCAGGCGGTCAATACCACCGTTTTTGCGCTGACCGAATCCGGAGAACCGGGCCCGGTTGTACCAAGCCAGCCACGCGCGCTGGAAACGCATGAAGTGAAACGCATCACTGCAGACTTCGTGCACTCCGCACGCCTGGCGATGGAAGCCGGCTTTGACGGTGTGGAAATCATGGCTGCAAACGGATTCATCTTTGACCAGTTCCTCAGTAGCGAACTGAACACCCGCACCGACGAATACGGCGGCTCGGTGGAAAATCGTCAGCGTTTCCTGCTGGAGACCATTGACGCCGTGGCGGAAGCCGTGGGTAACAGCCACGTTGCCGTGCGCCTGTCACCGTTCGGCCGCATTTATGACCTCGCGCCGTATGAAGGTGAAGAGCAAACCTGGTCAGCCATCACCGACGCGCTCGGTCAGCGGGAGCTGGCTTACGTACACCTTTACTATCAGCCGGTGTACACCAAAGCGCCACTTCCGGAAGGATTCCGCCGCCGTTTTCGCAACACGTTTAAAGGCACCATCATCGCTGCCGGCGGTTTCACCCGTGATATCGCAGAGCAGGCTCTGGAAGATGATGAGCTGGATCTGGTGGCATTTGGTGTGCCCTACATCGCTAACCCGGATCTGGTTGAAAGAATGCAAAACGGCTGGCCACTGGCAGAAAGTGACCGCGCCACCTACTACGGCGTCAGTGGTTCCCCGGAAAAAGGCTATACCGATTACCCGGTCTGGCAGGCGCAATAAATCCCATACGGTCGCGGTTCTCTGATAAGTGAGACCCGACCGCCCAAGGTCTTTGAGGAATCATTATGCAAACGCTGAAACCCACCCTCACCATCGATATCTGGTCAGATTTGGTCTGCCCGTGGTGCTGGATTGCTAAGAAAAGATTTGAACAGGGTCTGAATCGCTTTGAATTTCGCGATCAGGTGGTGATCCGTCATCACAGCTACCGTCTGGCCGGTGGTACTCCCGCTATGCCTTTTAAGGATGCCATCGTTAAAAAACTGGGCAGTCAGCATTCAGCGGAGCTGATGATGAATCAGGTGGGCACCGCCGGTAAATCTGAAGGTCTGATCTACAACTTTGACGGCATGATGTTTGGTGATACAGAAGATGCACACACCCTGCTGGTTGCCGCGCGTAAGGCCGGAATTGCGGACGCGGTGGAAGAACGTTTTTATCACGGCAGTATCACCGAAGGTCGCTCTCTCTTTGACCGTCAGCAGCTCGTTGCAATGGCCGTAGAAGCCGGTATGGAGAAAGCTGACGCCGAAGCCGCTCTGGAAAATGACGATTTTCGCGCCACCGTTTCCGACGATGAAGCCCACGCACAGTCTATTGGCCTCAGCGGCGTTCCGGTTTTTGTGATGAACGAGAAATACGCCATCAGCGGGGCTCAGGGGGCAGACAACTTTTTGAATGCCCTGCGTCAGGTCTGGGATGAACAGCAAACCGAATTTTCAGCCACTGCGGGTCAGACCTGCGGAACGGATGGCTGCAGCATTTAATCCGTCAACCGCCGGCAGTTTCACGCTGCCGGCAACGTCTTACCCACCAGTAATGGAGTCTGAAAATGAATACATTTTTCAAAGGTAAAAAACTGCTTGTCGTCGGCGGCACCAGCGGCATGGGTCTCGCCGTGGCACGCATGGTACTGGAAGCGGGCGGCAGTGTGGTGCTGACCGGGAATAAAAAAGACAAAGCCGAAGCGGTACAAAAAGAGCTGAGCCCGCTGGGACCGGTGGCGGTCATCGCGGCCAACCTGATGACTGAAGAAGGTATGGAAACTATCCGTCATGAAATCAATGCCAGCCATCGCGATATCAGCCTGATGGTAAATGCCGCCGGGATCTTTATGCCGAAAGGGTTTACCGAGCACAGCTTTGCCGATTATGACATGTACTTTTCGCTGAACCGCGCCACGTTCTTTATTACGCAGGATGTCGTGAAGAACATGCTCGCCGCGAAGCTCGAAGGGTCTATCGTCAACGTCGGTTCGATTGGTGCCCAGGCAGCACTGGGTGACTCGCCGTCCTCGGCCTATTCAATGGCAAAAGCGGGTCTGCATGCCCTGACGCGTAATCTGGCGATTGAACTGGCCAGCGCGGGTATTCGTGTCAACGCTGTGTCTCCCGGGATTGTTCATACACCAATATACGAAGGCTTCATGGACAAAGCGGATATCGCTGATGCTATGAAGTCGTTGAACGATTTCCACCCGTTAGGCCGCGTCGGAACCGCAGAGGATGTGGCAAACACCATTCTCTTCCTGTTGTCTGACAAAACATCATGGGTGACGGGCGCTATCTGGGATGTCGATGCCGGCATTATGGCGGTCAGACGATAACCCCGGTACGTTGACAAGAGCCGCCCCTTTACGGGCGTCATTTTTTTGTCGCCAGAAATGTCATCAGCAGACTTCACTCAGGATATTCACAACCTGTTCATCCGTGCCTTTTTTGTTCCCGGCACAGGGTGTTATGCCGGGTTCTGACGACATCCTGACAGGACAAACGGCCAGAGAGAAAGGGGTTATACCCTGTTAGGGGCCGGTGTCCGCAGTACCTGTGAAATTCTTTTCATCCCTGCTGTCAGCATAGTCCGTGGGCACGCCAGATTTAACCGGATATGTCCTTCCCCATTGTCGACAAACAGCAAGCCCCCTTCAAGAAGCACCCCTGACTCCCGGGCAAAATACAGCGATAAATCCTCACCCACAGTGTCGGGCAGGTAGTGGCTAATATCTATCCAGGCCAGATATGTCCCTTCGGGGATCGAGAACCTGGTTTCGGGTAAATAGCTTTTGAGGTAGTCGTGCAGGTACTGGAAATTGCCGTCAATATATTCCCTCAGATGGACAAGCCAGTCATCGCATTCACTCCACGCCGCTTTGTTTGCTGCCAGGCTCAGCGGAGAGATGAACTCGTCGTGTCTGAGACGCCACTCGCTTCTGACACCGGGATCCGGAATAATGATATTTGCCAACAAATTCCCGGCCAGATTGAATGTTTTACTCGAGGACATGCAGGTAATAATGCGTGTAGAATCAGGGAAAAGAGAGGCGGCCGGTGTATGACCGATACCACTTCGGGACAGGTCACAGTGAATTTCGTCAGATATCACCCAGATATCATTGGCCAGGCAAATTTCAATAATCCGCTTAAGTTCATCAGGCCGCCAGACTCGTCCGGTCGGGTTATGCGGATTACACAGGAAAAGAATTTTCACACGTAAGTCGGCCTGACTGGCTTTGCGTGTAAAGTCTTCCCAGTCAGGTTCCCAGCCACCTGCTGATTTTTTTAACGCCGAGTACACCACGCGACGCTGACTGTATTCACCCGCCTTTTTAAACGGGCCATATGAAGGCGTCATAATAAGAATACTGTCATCCTTGTCGGTCAGAAGCGGGACGAGACGGTTCAGCGCGGGAATAATGCCCGGAGACAGTACAATGTCTTCCGTTTTGAAACGGTGACCATATTGTCGCTCACACCAGTTGCCAAAGATTTCATAGTATTCTTCGTCGTAGATTTTAGTGTAGCCGAGTATTTTTCTATCCAGACGGTCTCTGATGGCCTGAAGAATCGGCTCTGGTGTGGCAAAAGCCATGTCAGCAACCCAGAGGTTGATTAGCCCTTCTGCCGGATACCGCATTGCAAATTCGGACTGCCCCGCAAACAGGTATTCCCGCCAGCCGTCCACGGTAAGACTGTCTGTTTTCTCTCTGCTTACGTACTCATCAAAATCATATTTCATTTCATGAACCTGCCTTAGGTGTAGTCTGAAACGTCGACCTCAGTATTCCTGTCAGTCTGATGCCGGAGCGGGAAAACTGGCTCGTGTGATTAACATAAGAGAATCATTACAACTGCATGAATTAATTGCGTTATTGAGGTTTTCTCGCCTTTGCCATCGGCTGACGGGGGGATTTCTCGCGTGTCACCATCACAATGCCAGTCAGCACTGCCAGGGCAGAAAATATCGTTCTGACCGTCAGTGATTCACCCAGGAATACCACACCCCCTAGCATTGCCAGGCAGGGAACGCTGAGCTGAAGGATACTGGCGGTAATAGAGCCGAGGGAGGGTAAAAGGGTATACCACAATACATAGGCACCGGCTGAGGCGACGGCACCGGACAGCAATGACAAAGCAATGCCTGCAGCATCAGAGTGACCCTGCTTCATAAACAGCAACGTAAGAGCGAGAGCCATCGGCGCTGCGAGAATAAAATTAGCCGCCGTTGAAGCCCCGGCAGCCTGGCCCGCCCTCCCCCTGACGGAATAGGCGGCCCAGGCTAATCCGGAAACGATCATCATAAGTGCACTGTAAAGCGGCGGTGCCTTCGTCCCGGGTAACAGCAGGGCAGCAATTCCCGTCAGAGCCAGAACTAAACCGCAAGCCCGCATAGCGGAGAGTGATTCTCCTTTAAATAATCCGTGGATCACCATCGCAAACTGTACGGCACCAAAAAGTAACAGCGCACCAGCCCCGGTATCGAGATGGATATAGGCGACAGAAAACAGCACCGCATACGCCATGAGGTAAAACCCGCTCAGCGGACGCCACAGCGATAATGTGGTCCTGGCGTGATAAAAGAGGAAGGGGGACAGGACGAATGCACCACTGGCCAGCCTGAGGCTGCTGAATGAAAGGGGATCAATGTGGCCTCCCTGCAGGGCCAGACGACACAGAATGGAGTTTGCCGCAAATGCCAGCATTGCCAGTGATATTTTAAGAATGAGCGCGCACCTGGCCATTCGAGAAGTCCTCACAAAAGCCTTGTAAACTACCATCTAGTTGGTAGCATAGCGTAAGTGATCGCCGAACAGGAAGCAATAACCAGCTTCCAAACTGGAAGGTGAGGACAGGCATTCGGAATGAATTCTGTTTCACATCCCCAGTGGAGGACGGAAAACGCGTTATGCCAGATGCAGAGCAGAAGATTATTTTTCTCCTGCGATCAAACATATGACATCAGTTTAAGGCCCGGAATATCCTATGAAAAAACTAAAATTTACGTTCAAAAATGCGGCGGGTGAAGA
This sequence comes from Citrobacter sp. Cpo103, assembly GCF_030332605.1. Lineage (NCBI taxonomy): Bacteria > Pseudomonadati > Pseudomonadota > Gammaproteobacteria > Enterobacterales > Enterobacteriaceae > Citrobacter > Citrobacter sp. Cpo103. The sequence goes on from NZ_JAOWHO010000016.1 coordinate 16,242, forward strand.
ACTGGCCGGATTGCTTGAACTTCCTGAAAATCCTAAAGCGTTTGCGCTGTTAGCTCATTGTTTTACGTGTGGCAAAGACCTCAAAGGCGCGGCGCGTATTGCGCGGAAACTGACAGAGAAAGCTATCGCCGTTCTCCGGTTTGATTTTACTGGTCTGGGAAACAGCGAAGGGGATTTTTCCAACACCAACTTCTCATCCAATATTTCGGACCTGCTTTGCGCGGTAGATTATCTCCGCCGACAGTACGAAGCGCCTTCTTTGCTCATCGGTCATAGCCTGGGGGGATCGGCCATCCTGTCTATCGCCGGCGAAGTTCCTGAGGCAAAGGCCATTGTCACCATAGGATCACCCGGAGAACTGACACACGTAAAACGTCTTTTTAAGGATGATGTTGAAAACATTAACCAGCATGGAGCCTATCCCGTTGAGCTGGCCGGGCGGGTGTTTACGTTAAAGAAACAGATGCTGGACAATATTCAGGAACACAAAATCGCTCATAAGGTGTTCGCCATGAACAAACCTCTGCTGATTTTTCATGCGACTGAAGATGATACCGTGTTAATTGAGCAGGCCGAGAAAATATTCAAAGCAGCTAAGCATCCCAAGAGTTTCATTTCCCTGGGTAAGGCTGATCACCTTCTGACACATGCTCAGGATGCTGAATACGTTGCCGATATCATTATATCGTGGAGCGAATGTTACCTATAAACAGAGTAAATGCGTTCAAACTCGTAGCGCTGAGGGCGATTTTCTGCAGAGATCGGACGCTGTTTATGCTGGACTGATTTTGCGATAAAGGCTTAGGCCGATGCATACAGGCGGGGCTGAATAAGGGTGAGGCCCTTGGGCGAGCATCCTTCATGCACCGGCTGAATGAAATCAGGGATCTGGGGGTGGGAGGATCAGCGTTACCACGCCACCGGCGCTGACACTACATACGGCGGCGATAACACTCTGGAATACGGTTTATATAGAAAGAACCATTGAGCCGCTTAAGCAAAAAGGAGTCCCTGTTAATGAACTGCTGGTCTCTCATCCTTCTCCACTGCTGTACAAAATATAGTCTTAGCGTGGGATAATTTCCGTTTTCCAAGCGGACCCCATGCAGGTCGGCATGGTGGGTGGTATAGCCTGACTGTTTCGCCACCGCGGTGGCAATATCGGCCCAACGATCATCATTTACCAATGCGGTTGGTCCCGCATGCCAGATTACGTCGATTTGTGCGCCAAAGGCGTGGGCAAATCCGGCGGCGATGTCATTAACCCGAGCCTTAACCTGCTGCTGTACCTGGTTTCGGTGCGTTCTGAGTGTCCCTTCCAGCTCAACGGACTCCGGCAGAACGTTCCATGTGTTTCCTCCCTGAATACGGGTCACGCTGAGCACCACCGAATCCAGCGTGTTAACGTCGCGGCTGGCAACGCTTTGCAGCACTGTTACCAGTTGGCTGGCAAGCAGGATGGCATCCTTACCTTCATGAGGACGCGCCGCATGTGCGCCCTTGCCATTTATGCGCAGCACGAAGCGATCAACATTGGCATAAAATGCGCCGCCACGTGTGGCAAATTCACCCACCGGCAAACCGGGCTCATTGTGCATACCGAAAATAGCCGCTACGTTTTGCAGCGCACCGGCGCGGATCAACGTTTTTGCGCCGCCGAAACTCTCTTCAGCTGGCTGAAACAAAATACGTACTCGCCCCGGTAAGGTTGTTTCCTGTTGTTTTAGCAGAAGTGCTGCACCAAGCATAACGCTGGTATGGACGTCATGCCCGCAGGCATGCATCACGCCCGGCGTGAGGGAGCGAAACGGAACGTCGGCGCTTTCTTCTATCGGTAGCGCGTCGATATCCGCCCGCAGCGCGATGACATCTTCTCCCTGACCAATTTCAGCGACCAGACCGGTTTTCAGCTCGAATGGCAGAATGTCGACGTCCGCAGCGTGCAACCAGGCGTGAATGCGCGCCGTGGTTGCTTCCTCCTGTAGAGAAAGCTCCGGATGCTGATGTAATTCACGACGCCAGTCGATAAGCGTTGAGCCGAGAGTCATCAGAGCACCTCCACGGCATTATGGGCTTGCGCCAACAAACGCAGCGATGTCAGACGCGCATGCCCTTGCGCCACTGGCGTGTCGATAATGAACTCGTCAATGCCAAATTGCGTATGCAGAGCATTCAGCTTTGCCATCACCTCCTGAGCGGTGCCGTGTAGCAACGCCTGCTCACGACGCGCGATTTTGCGTGGTGGGCTGCCAGACTGAGCGGCAAACGCCAGCGCCTGTTCTTCGCTGGCTACCGTGACACGTTGACCATCTTCCAGCTCCACGCCCCAGAGTTGTACGTTTTCCGCCAGTTGCGCAGCGGTGTCGTAACTGTCAGCCACAATCACCTGTACGGCGACTATCGTCGGGCGTGCACTGTGGGTCTGCCAGAAGGACAAAACGTCATGCAATAACGCTTTGTCACCATTGAGGTGCGCTGCGAAGATGAAATTCCAGTCGGATTGCGCTGCTAACTGCGCGCTTTGCACACTGGCTCCCAGAACAAACTTTTCCGGTGGTATCGGTGGAATTGGCGTCGGGAATACCGTCTCCCCGCTTTCCGTTCCGCTCAGCGCCAGCCAATCGTTAAGCAAAGAAAGCTGGTCGGCAAAACTGCCTTTTTCTTCCTGATGCAGCCCATGCTGTAACGCCTGGGTCGACAGCGGTAAGCCGCCAGGGGCTTTCCCTACGCCGAGATCGACACGTCCAGGAGCCAGCGATGCCAGAAGATTGAAGTTTTCCGCCACTTTGTACGGGCTGTAATGTTGCAGCATCACGCCGCCGGAACCTACGCGGATATGCTGAGTTTGCCCGAGGACCCAGGCGATCACCAGCTCCGGCGATGGGCTGGCCAGCTGTGGCGTATTATGGTGTTCCGCGATCCAGAAACGATGGTACCCCCACTCTTCTGCCTGTTGCGCCAGGCGCAACGTCCGGGAAAGCGCGGTCGCGGCAGTTTCACCTTCCCCGATGGGGCTTTTATCCAGAATACTCAGGCGATATGACATGTTACGAGCCTATGTTTGTTAACATGTCTTTATTATTAATTTATCAAATAGCCATACTGAAACATTTAATTTACATTTGCTCAGCTAAAAAGTAGATAACAACCCCTGTCGCTGCCAGGGTTAAAATTTGGATCGCCCAGTACAGGTTGTAACGCCAAACTAAAAAAACACCCGCAATTAATAGCCTACAAAATATAATAGGGTCGTTGCCATCACGGTAATAACATTAAAATCATTTCATGCCAGTTTTCTTTTTACGAAAAGGTTTTTTAACGCGATTTACGTTAAGTCAGTTTAAACGACTTGTCACGTTATACGCTTGTATTAATTGTTTCAATTTTATGACGCAGGATGAATGATTTACATAGAAATTTTTATTTTAACTACTTCCACAGAATTGATGATTAGTAGAGAATGCAACGTTTCTTATTAAAACGGTCTAAAACAGATTTTTATATCCCCCGATTTTATTGCGGGGATTTTTGTATGGATTATACATAGCACCATGGGACCTCTATGAAAAGTAACATGCCCGTTACACAAATTGAGCACGCACTTAACGATAAAGCGACGCTGCTTTCTACGACGGATAAAGAAAGTCATATTACCTACGCTAACTCCGCGTTTATTGATGCCAGCGGATTTAACGAACAGCAATTAATGGGCGAACCGCATAATATTATTCGCCATCCCGATATGCCTCCCGCGGCGTTCGCCGATATGTGGTACACGCTACAGCAGGGAGACAGCTGGACGGGGATGGTGAAAAATCGCCGGCAGAATGGCGACCATTACTGGGTTCGCGCCAACGTTACGCCGGTCTGGCACAATGAAAAACTCACCGGCTACATCTCGGTGCGTACCGTTCCTTCGCGCGATGAAATAACTCAAAGCGAAAGCTTATATCATAAAATTAATAATCAGCAGTTTAAAGGATTTCGACTTTTTAAAGGCATTGTCATTCGTCGCGGAATATTGTCATGGGCATCAATGTTTAAATGGCTGAGCATTAGCCAGCGCGTCAATTATTCTTTAGGGGTAATCGCCCTGCTCGCTGTTCTATTTCTCTTCGCTCCTGTTAATCCATTTATTCAGGCGGGAGGGTTGCTGTTCTTATTTCTGATGCTTGCTATTTACCTTAAGTATCAAATTTGTCAGCCAGTTAATACGCTACTGACGCAAATGAAGAAAGTGGTCTCCGGGAGAAAACCTGATAACTGTCATTTAAATCGGGTGGATGAGATCGGAATGCTGATGCGTCTGGTTAATCAGTCCGGGCTTAATCTGAATTCCCTGGTCGATGATGTCAGTACGCAAATATCCGGTATTCGCGCCATCAGTCAGCGGGTATCAAAAGAAGGTACGGCGCTGCACAAGCGTTCAGAAGAAACCTCTGCCGACCTGCAACAAACCGCTGCCGCCATTGAAGAAATTGGTAGCGCCGTACAGCAAACTGCTGAGACTGCGGCTCATACTATGACCATGGCCGATAAAACCAGCGCCAATGCGGCAGAAGGCGGCGATATTATGAAACAAACTATTGCCATGATGCAGGCGATATCGCGTGACAACGGGCAGATAGTCGACATCATCGGCGTTATCGACAGTATTGCTTTCCAGACTAATATTCTGGCGCTCAATGCCGCGGTTGAGGCCGCGCGAGCCGGGGAGTCCGGGCGTGGATTTGCCGTTGTGGCGGCAGAGGTCCGTAATCTGGCGCAACACTCGGCGTCTGCAGCAAAAGAGATCAAACAACTGATTGAGAAGAACGTCGCCAACGTCAATAGCGGCGTCAAAATGGTGGAGCAAACGGAAACGCATCTCACTGGGATGATTGGCGATGTCCTGCAGATGTCGATGATGATCAAAGATATTAGTCTGGCGACGCGTGAGCAAACCCAGGCGCTGGATCTGATTAACGATTCGATTTCACGCGTTGGCACCATGACACACAATAACGCCGAGATGGTGGAGCGTGTCACCGATGCTACCGCCGATCTGACTCAACGTTCATCGCGCTTACAGCAGGCCGTTCAGGTCTTTGGCGTATCAGCATAACCTTACGGCGCTTATCGGTTGAATGTCTCGATAAGCGCACACCTTTCCACGTATTTACACCCTTCTCTTTTATTGGCTGAATCGAGGCCACGCCGCGCCAGTGCTGGCTGTACAAAATGCTGAATTCTTGTTATCGGGGCTTTGCGGAACCGAACAATTGAATGTAGGATGCTCGGCCGGCAGTTTTCCCCCATAACACAATGAAGGGTAAGGCTGTTTTCGCCGCAGCTGGTGCGGCAAAAAGGATTTTGTATTTTTGTCAGGTCAACAGGAAAAGTAATGAACACAAACAACACGCAAGCCGCGGAACAACATGCGGCGAAACGACGCTGGTTGAATGCCCACGAAGAGGGGTATCACAAAGCGATGGGTAATCGACAGGTACAAATGATCGCCATTGGCGGCGCAATTGGTACCGGGTTGTTTTTAGGGGCTGGCGCACGCTTGCAGATGGCGGGTCCCGCTTTAGCGCTGGTTTATCTGGTGTGCGGTATTTTTTCGTTCTTTATACTGCGCGCGCTTGGTGAACTGGTTTTACATCGCCCTTCCAGCGGCAGCTTTGTCTCCTACGCTCGTGAATTTTTAGGTGAGAAAGCCGCCTATGTGGCTGGCTGGATGTACTTCATCAACTGGGCGATGACCGGCATTGTCGATATCACTGCGGTGGCGTTGTATATGCATTACTGGGGCGCATTTGGGGATGTACCGCAGTGGGTGTTCGCCCTCGGCGCGCTGGCTATTGTCGGCACCATGAACATGATCGGCGTGAAGTGGTTCGCGGAGATGGAGTTTTGGTTTGCACTGGTCAAAGTGCTGGCGATTGTGATTTTCCTGGTGGTGGGTACCGTCTTTTTAGGCACTGGAAAGCCGCTGGATGGTAACGCCACCGGTTTTCACCTGATCACCGACAACGGTGGATTCTTCCCACATGGCCTGCTGCCGGCGCTGGTACTGGTTCAGGGGGTGGTTTTCGCATTTGCCTCTATTGAACTGGTGGGCACTGCCGCTGGTGAGTGCAAAGATCCGCAAACCATGGTGCCAAAAGCGATCAATAGCGTTATCTGGCGTATTGGTCTGTTCTATGTCGGTTCTGTGGTGCTGCTGGTTCTGTTACTGCCATGGAATGCCTATCAGGCGGGGCAAAGCCCGTTTGTTACCTTCTTCTCCAAACTGGGCGTGCCGTATATCGGCAGTATCATGAATATTGTGGTGCTCACCGCGGCGCTTTCCAGCCTTAACTCTGGGCTGTACTGCACCGGGCGTATTTTACGTTCCATGTCGATGGGCGGATCGGCGCCTAAATTCATGGCTAAAATGAGCCGTCAACAGGTACCCTGGGCTGGGATCCTCGCCACGTTGGTCGTCTATGTCGTCGGGGTATTCCTGAACTATCTGGTGCCGTCGCAGGTGTTTGAGATCGTGTTGAACTTCGCGTCGTTGGGCATTATTGCGTCGTGGGGCTTTATCATGGTCTGTCAGATGCGTCTGCGCCGGGCCATAAAAGAAGGTAAAACGGCAGACGTCAGCTTTAAACTGCCGGGCGCTCCGTTTACCTCGTGGCTAACCCTACTGTTCCTGCTGAGCGTGCTGGTGCTGATGGCATTTGACTATCCAAACGGCACCTACACCATCGCGTCGTTACCGTTGATTGCCATCCTGCTGGTTGCAGGCTGGTTCGGTGTGCGTAAACGCGTCGCGGAAATCCACCGCACCGCGCCGTAATGGCTGAAGGCCTGACAGGTTAACCCTTCAGGCCTTCTTTTTTAGTTCGCTTCAATCAACTGCGCTACATCATTGCTGTTAATTTCCCGCGCATTTCCATCCTGATCGGTATAGCTGGTCATTCCCGTATCTTTATCCAGTTTTGGCTTACCCTGGGTGGTAATGGTTTGTCCGCTTTTGGTCGTCATGACGTAATCGGTAGTACATCCTGCCAGGGTAAACAGCATTACGCCTGCACAAAGACAGATAAATGGCTTTTTCATGGTATTCCCGTGTTATTCAGTTAGCCGTTGAGGGCGTAGTGTAAGTCCCTGAAGTGGGTCGGGCTACTGGCGGGGTGTAACGAGGCGTATCGTGGGGTTTAGAGAAATGACAGGAGGGGTTTCCCCCTCCGGATTTTTTACAGCGCAATACGAATAACATCGTCCGGCTGGGTAGCTTCCTGCTCGCGGGTAGATTTCTGTTTCACGCTGACGTACAGGGTTTTACCGTCGGCGGAGAGCGCCAGGCTATTCGGGAACGTTGGGGTCTCGAATGTTTTGACGACTTTATAGCTTTTCGCGTCGATCACACTCACTTTACCGGCCTGGCGATGAGTCACGTAGGCTTCATTACGCGTTGGGTTGAACAGCACAGCAAGAGATTCCGGCGCGGCGACTTTTGCCAGTACGTTGCCATTACGGGTGTCGATGACCAGCACTTCCGCCGCTTTAGAGTCGGTGACAAATGCGCGGTTGCCAGCGGTGTCCAGGCTCAGGTTGATAAAGAAATGCTCTTTCCCATCATCCAGCAGTTTTTTGCGGCTAAGAATTTTGTTGGTGGCGGTGTCGATGGTAATGAATTCGCCGTCCGCATTGGCGGTGTACAGGCGTTTAGCCTTGCTGTCGACCGCCAGAGCGGTGCTCATTTTGCCGGTATTTTGGATGGTGTCCTTCAGCTTGATCGTCTCACCGTCCACCACCCAAATCACACTCTCTTTACCAATACCGCTAATGTATACCGTGTTGGTAGCATCATCGGCGACCAGCTCACGCGGCTGCAGCGGGCGAACGTCTTCAGAGCGCTTACGCGCATCCAGCACCAGACGTCCTTTCACCGCACCCGTTTTGGCATCCATCGCCGTAACCGCGCTGTTTACCGTGTTGCCGAACCACAGCGTTTGCGTGGCGTTGTTGATGGTGGCACCAAACGGTTTGAGATCGTTATGAATCACCTGGGTCACTTCGAGGGTGACCGGATCAAGACGATAAACCACCCCGCCGGTATCCAGTTTGCGGCTCTGTGAGGTCGCCAGCCACAGCGCGTTCTCTTGCTGGCTGTACGCCATTTCATAGGCGCCTTTGCCGACGGCTTTGCGCAGCAGTTCTTCTGCGGCCTGCGTAGTAAAAGATGATGCAACGAGCAGTGAACCTAACAGTAAAGAACCACGCAGACGCGGTGAAAACAGATGACGTAAAGACATGACGACTCCCTTTGATAAATTCGTTTGTTACTGCTTCACATAGCTTCAATGAGCAAAATCATGGTTTTGCCTTTTTAAGAATGAGAATAGTAATCATTATTTATCTCAATGTGGAGTGTTTATTCGCTTTCATGTAGTAACCTTCTTATTTCCTCCATGAATACCAGTTAACGACATTGGCATTTTACCAGGCCTACATTTTGTACGAAGCAGGCCTGGTTACAGGCATTCACCGTCTTCCACCTTTACGCATCAATCCTCAGCAAGACGAATAACTACCTTGCCGAAGTTTTTGCCGGTCAGCAGACCGATAAAGGTTTGTGGCGCATTTTCCAGACCTTCGGTCACCTGCTCGCGGTAGTGGATTTTGCCCTCTTTAACCCAGCGCCCCATCTCCCGCTGAAACTCATGAATACGGTGTCCATAATCCTGACCAATGATAAAACCCTGCATGCGGATACGCTTTTTCAGCAGCGTTGCCATTAACAGCGGTAATCTGTCAGGTCCGGCCGGAAGCGACGTGGCGTTATAACCGCTGACCAGGCCACAAAGCGGGATGCGCGCTGAGGTATTGAGCAATGGCAGAACGGCATCAAATACTTTTCCACCGACGTTTTCGTAATAAATATCAATACCCTGCGGGCAGGCTTTTGCCAGTTGTTGTGCAAAATCTTGTGTGTGGTGATCGAGACAGACATCAAAGCCCAATACCTCGGTGGCATGTCGGCATTTCTCTGCTCCACCCGCCACACCGATCACCCGACAACCTTTAAGCTTACCGATCTGCCCGACCGTTGCGCCAACCGGCCCGGTTGCGGCGGCTACCACCAGCGTTTCTCCCGCTTTCGGCTGACCGATATCCAGCAGGCCCATATAAGCGGTAAACCCCGGCATACCCATAACACCCAGCGCCCAGGAGGGATGTTCGGGATGATCGCCAAGCTTCACCAGCCCGTTACCGTCGGAGATGTCATAGTCCTGCCAACCGCTGTAGCTCAATACCCATTCGCCTGGCTGGTAGTCCGGATGGTGGGATGACACCACGCGACTTACGGTCCCCCCCACCATAACACCACCAATCTCTACTGGTGGTGAGTAAGATGGCTCATCGCTCATACGGCCACGCATGTAGGGATCGAGGGAAAGATAAACGGTGCGCAGCAAAATCTGGCCTTCACCTGGCGTTGCCACCTCATCTTCTTCAAGACGGAAGTTCTCCGGGACTGGCGCGCCATGCGGGCGTGAAGCCAGTACCCAGCGACGGTTACGATTAGTCTGTTGACCCATGATGTGCTCCTCTGCTTTTGGCATGAATCCATCAATAGTAGCAGTCTGTGCCTGCTATTTAGCTGACGGCGTGGTTTAACCGCACAACCAGGTAAACGCAGGGTTGCGCGGTTTCATTGATAAACCGACAGTCATTCGGCGGGCCAAGTTCCAGGCAATCACCTGCCTGCATTTCATGGCGTACGTCCCCTTCGACAAAGACTAATTCCCCCTGCTGTAACCAGATAAGTTGTCTGGCCTGCACATAGGAAGAGGCTGGCATCGGGATATCACTTCCGGCGGGTAATTCGATCTGTACCAGATCGATAGGCAGATCGCTGCGCGGTGAAACATGGCGGCGCAGATAGTGACTTTGCGGGTCGTGCCAGACGGGCTGATCGACGAAGCGCAGCAGCTTGCCCTCCTGCATTTCAGCCCGCGCAATCAGGGTAGACATGCTGATGCCAAACGCACCGGAAAGCCTACCCAGCAGCGTAGCCGTTGGACTACTCTCGCCGCGTTCTATTTTATGGATCATCGCCCGCGACACACCCGCGCGCTCGGCAAGTTCCGTGAGTGACCAACCGCGAGATTCCCGCTCGATGCGAATTCTTGCACTGATCCGTTGATTTATGCTGTCTTCAATAGTATTCATATTGTAATACTATAGTGAACAACCCCTGAGGTTCAACATGTCAATTCGATTTGCCAGCAAGGAAGACTGCGCCGCCATTGCAGAAATCTACAACCATGCGGTACTGCATACGGCGGCTATCTGGAACGATCAAACGGTCGATGCCGAAAACCGTATTTCCTGGTATGAAGCCCGCCAATTGATGGGGTATCCGGTGCTGGTGAGTGAAGAGAATGGCGTGGTTACGGGATACGCCTCCTTTGGCGACTGGCGTAACTTTGATGGCTTCCGTCATACCGTTGAACATTCGGTGTATGTTCATCCTGAACATCAGGGAAAAGGGCTAGGACGGGCACTGCTCAGCAGACTGATAGACGAAGCCCGCGCATGCGGCAAGCATGTGATGGTGGCAGGTATTGAATCTCAGAATCAGGCATCACTGCATCTGCACGGCTTGCTGGGTTTTAAAACCACCGCGCAAATGCCGCAGGTTGGCACCAAATTTGGGCGTTGGTTGGATCTGACCTTCATGCAGTTACAGTTAGACGATCGCCGCGAACCGGATGCCCTTAGATGAACCAGACGCTGACCCTCTCCTTTCTGATTGCCGCGGGTATTGGTCTGGTGGTGCAAAATACCTTGATGGTACGCATCACGCAGACGTCTTCGACGATCCTTATCGCCATGTTACTTAACTCGCTGGTCGGGATCGTGCTGTTTGTCAGCATATTGTGGTTTAAGCAAGGTTTAGCAGGGTTTGGTGAATTGGTTTCCAGCGTACGCTGGTGGACGCTCATCCCCGGCTTGTTGGGATCGTTCTTTGTTTTCGCCAGTATTAGTGGATACCAAAATGTAGGCGCCGCCACGACGATTGCGGTACTGGTTGCCAGCCAGCTTATCGGGGGACTGCTACTGGATATTCTACGTAGTCACGGCGTGCCGCTGCGGGCGCTGGTGGGGCCGGTCTGCGGCGCGGTGCTGTTGGTCATCGGGGCGTGGCTGGTGGCGAGACGTTCGTTTTAATTGCCTGATGGAGCTTCGCTTATCCGACCTACAGAACGTGCCTGTAGGTCGGATAAGGGAAATATCAGAGGATTGTGCCACCTTTGGTCAACTGTTCGCGACGGGCTTCCATATCCTCTTTATGTTGACGACCATGATGTGCGATCGCCGTACGCAAACGCTGTTGCTGGGTATAGCGGTCTTCCCGGCTCAACGCGACATCATCGCTGAGCTCAATCAGCAATTCATTCATATGCGTAATGACGCTCTCTTCAATGGCGGCATCAACACGTGCGCTGACCTCATCCAGATGCGACATAACCTCTCCTTAACTCATTAATTTAATTTTGCTTTTGAAAAATCACTGCCCATCAGACTGACGCTGTATCCGCTGACGTTGCTGCGCGTAGCGTAGAACGTTTTACCGTTTGCCAGGGCTATCCACGGAGCCTGCTGGTAGAAAATCTCTTGCGATTGTTGGTAAAGCGCGGCGCGCTCTTCCGGTTTACTCACCAGCTTCGCCTTTTGAACCAGCGAATTATACTCTTTATCGCACCAGCGCGCGGCGTTAGATCCGGTTTTTATGCTGTCGCAGCCCAGCAGCACATCGGCGAAGTTATCCGGATCGCCGTTGTCTGACATCCAGCCAAACAACGCGGTGTCATGCTCACCTTTACGCATTCCGGAGAGATATTCACCCCACTCGTACGACACAATTTTCGCCTTCACGCCCACCTTTACCCAGTCGCTCTGGATCATCTCAGCAATCCGTCGGGAGTTCGGGTTGTAAGGGCGCTGAACCGGCATTGACCACAGCGTCGCTTCAAAGCCGTTTTCCAGCCCCGCCTGCTTCAGCAGATCTTTCGCCTTTTGCGGGTCGTAAGTGTAATCCTGCAGATCTTTATTGAAGCCCATCATATTCGGTGGAATCGGCGATTTTGCCACCGTACCGGAACCTAAGAAGACGGCGTTAATAATGGCCTTTTTATCGGTCGCGTAGTTTAGCGCCTGACGGACCAGTACGTTATCAAACGGTTTTTTCTCGGTGTTAAACGCCAGATACCCGACGTTTAGCGCTTCAACCGAATGCAGCGTCAAATCTTTATTCTTTTTAATCTCGTCAAATTGTACGGGGGCTGGCGCCGGGATTATCTGGCATTCATTGGTTTGCAGTTTTGCCAGGCGCGTCTGGACGTTTGGCGTGATTGAGAAGATCAGGTGCTTTGTTGGAACGGCGCCATCCCAGTAGTTAGGGTTAGCGAGATAGCGGATTTGCGAGTCCTGCTTGTACTGCTGCAACACGTAAGGCCCGGTACCAATCGGCCAGTTATCGACGTTTTCAGGGGTGCCTTTTTTCAGCATCGCGTCGGCATATTCCGCAGAAAGGATGGAGGCAAAATCCATACCCCAGTCGGCAAGAAACGCGGCGTTAGGTTCATTGAGGACAAACTGAACGTGATAATCATCGACCTTCTTCACTTCTTTAATCAGTTTATCCAGACCGACATCGTTAAAGTATTCGTAGCTTCCCTGAGAAATCTTGTGATACGGATGATCGGCATCTTTCTGCCGTAATACCGAGAAAATCACGTCATCAGCGTTGAAGTCGCGGGTCGGTTTAAAGAATTTATTACTGTTGAATTTCACGCCCTGACGCAGGGTAAACGTGTAAGTCTTACCGTCCGGGGAAATCGTCCAGTCCGTTGCCAGAGACGGTATCGGGGTATTCTTTACCGGATCAAAGTTGATGAGTCGGTTGTAGAGCACTTGTGAACTGGCCACAAATGAAGGACCTGAACTGGCGATTTGCGGGTTAAATGACTCCGGAGATGCTTCAGAGCAATAGATGATGGTGTCAGTATTGGCCGCGAACGCAGCGCCTGACGGTAAGACGGCGCTGAGAGCCAGCGCGAGTATCGTTTTCCTTGCAATCATGGTTATAAGCCTTCTTATTTTATTATTAACAGGGATATCAGAGCATAGCTGACAAAAACTGACCAATAACAAATCACTATCAGGTTATTCTAATCCGGTGTATTTCGCTGAATAATTCATCACCCTAAGCGAATTAATTTCCCTTAAGTCTTTTTCAAAACGTCAAGATTTTTCCCGGCACTCTATGCCATGAAAATTAGCCCCTTTTTGCCTCTCTTTCGCCGTTTGCTCGTTTTTATAAAACGTAAAGTAGATACGTGAAGAAGTCTAAGGGGTAACAACGTGGCAAAAACTCTCTTGCGCAGCGGCAATTTGGATGACTATCAGGCCGTGGGCGGCGGTGGTCAGGCCGTGTTTGATTCAGCATTGCAAATTCGTGAAACGCTTCGTCTGCGTAAACAGCAGGCGATGGTGGATTGTCTGGCGATCCCACAAATTAACGACAGCGGCGATCGGGTTGACTGGTATTCCCCGATAGAAGGGAAAGCCGTGGCGTGGAAAGCCGCTGATGAAGAGGCACGTTTTCGTGCGCTGCGCTATCTGGGAAGCACGCTGGAAAATGCGGCGACCCTGAGCCGTAAAAGTCTGCAATCGGGGAAAACCTCGCTACAGCTGTTTGGCTCACTGCTCGAAAAAGCCATCCAGTTTCCCGGTGAAAACCACGTATTTCTGGTTGATGGCAAACCCGTTATTACGTTCTGGGGCTTCGTCAATTTGAATGAAAATCCCCGCGACGATGTCCTCGACTGCCTGCGCATTGCCGATGTTCCTCCTGTGGTTACCGTAGCAGAGCCGGAACAGGAAGCAGAAATCGCACCGGAAATTACCTTTGCCGAGGCCGATGTCCCCTTACTGACGCCGGTCGTTGATCTGCCAAAACCGACTGAACCTGAACCTCAACCCCCGGTCATTGTTAACGAACCTGAAGTTACTGCGCCCCCGGTACAGGAGAAGCCCATACGCCGCCTGCCGCTGTGGAGCCTGCCCGTTGCCGCAGTGATTATTGCAGCCATCGTTGGGCCGCTGCTGTGGAAGCAACAGACCGCCCAGCCCGGACCCGCAGTCGCCGCTGTTGAAGTCGCTAAGGTTGATATGGCACCGCTGCCAGCACTGACATCTGCACTGCCCCTGCATCGTGCTGAAGTGACTCCCGCTGTGAAGAAAGAGAAACCTGCCGAAGGACCGGTGGTGATTGCCGCAATTCCAAAAGATGCACTGGTGATGGATGCCAACCAGATGAAGGCAGGAACGACACGTTTTCTCAACGGTAACTGGCGTGTCATGGTGGATGTTAAAGATCCGGTGAGCGGCAAAGCGCCGTCCCTGCGCTATCAGATCCAGGCCAATAAAGGCACTGCACGCGTGGTTCATGGTGACAATATTGTTTGTCGTGCCGAGATTTTCTCCGGTTTGCACCAGTCGGGTGAATTAATGATTAAGAGTCGCGGCAATGCCCGTTGTACCGACGGGTCACGTTATCCGATGCCTGAAATTACCTGTAAAGCGGGAACCAACGACGTCGCCGCCTGTACCGCGCGTTATGACGATCACGCGGAAATCCCTCTGACGATCAAAAAGATAGGTGCCTGATTTTATGTTGGTGAATCTGTGTGATTACAAACAGAGCGTGACGCTCATCGCCAATAGCGGTGTACAATTTCTGGATTTCGGCCTCACGCCGCAGGAATCTGCGCACCATGGACGCTTTGTGCGCAAAACGGCAAACGGTCCGCTACTGCGACTGGACTTCGATCTGACGTCAGGACGCTATACCCTACCGGGCAGCACCGGCGCACAACCCGAAGTGGTGAAGCCGGAAAGTACCCAGACGTTACATTATTCGCTGGACGTGCTCGACGGCGTCTGGCTGCCGCTACCGTTTCTGCGCTTTAACCCGCCGCGTACGTTTGTTGAAGGCCCGGATAACTGGGCACGCGTGCAGGTGCGAAAGCTGGCGCAGCCGGACAGCGCGGGTAACACCCACCGTGTTACCGTAGCGCTGGACAGCCAGCTTACTGAAAATGCCCCAGCGGCGTTAACCCCCAACGAAAATGATCTGCTTAACGGTACACGGTTTGCGCTGGCCTGGCATGACAACGAAATTGCTGATTTCCTTGACCAGACCTGGATTGACGGCTGGTTGCGCGAATCTTTTATGCACCATGTCACCCAACATGAGAACCGCTCAGAACAAGAGATCCAGCAGGCGCTGCGTAACTTTGAATACCAGGCGCACTGGCTGAATGTGCTGACCCTGTTAGGTGAGCAGCTTTCTGTCCCGGAAGTGAAACTGGTAACGCACACCCTTAGCACACCCGCCATTCCCGTCGATCTTATTTTGGATATCGGTAATACCCATACCTGTGGTGTCCTGATTGAAGATCACGGGGATGCCAATGACGGGCTGCGTCAGACCGCTGAATTGCAGGTCCGTTCGTTAAGCGAGCCGCAGTTCCTCAACGATCCGCTATTCACCAGTCGGCTGGAGTTTTCCGAAGCGCGCTTTGGTAAACAGCACTTTTCCGTTGAGAGCGGACGTGATGACGCCTTTATCTGGCCGTCGATTGTGCGTGTGGGTGATGAAGCCCGTAAGCTGGCGATGCAGCGTATGGGCACCGAGGGCAACAGTGGGATCTCAAGCCCGCGCCGCTATCTGTGGGATGAAACGCCGGTGTTACATGACTGGCGCTTTAGCCAGATGAATGGCAAAACCCAGCGCGAACCGCTGGCTACCGCCTTCCCGCTGATGAACCTGATGAACGATGACGGGCAACCGCTGTTCAGCCTGCCGCAGGACGATCGTCTACCAGTGTTCTCACCACAATACAGCCGCAGCACGCTGATGACGCATATGTTGTGCGAAATACTGGCCCAGGCGCTGGGGCAAATTAACAGCGTAGCGACGCGTTTGCGCCTCGGATTCCCGGCATCTCCGCGTCAGTTACGGACGCTGATCCTGACCCTACCGTCGGCGATGCCCAAACAGGAGCGCGAGATTTTCCGCCTGCGCATGTTTGAAGCTATTGCCCTGGTCTGGAAAGCGATGGGCTGGCACCCACAGGATGAAGACTTCACCACCCGTAAGCAGCAGGAAAAGAGTGTGGTTCCCGTACCTGAAATTCAGATGGAATGGGATGAAGCCAGTTGCGGGCAACTGGTGTGGCTGTATAACGAGGCTATCTCACACTACGATGGCCACACCGAATCGTTCTTTAACGCTCTTGCCCGCCCGGACCGTTTGCCAGAGCCTGGTGAGACTAAAGGCCGTGCACTGCGCGTGGCATCGATCGACATTGGCGGCGGGACAACGGATATGGCCGTCGTTCATTACCAGCTTGATGACGGCGTTGGCGCGAATGTCAAAATTACCCCGCATCTGCTGTTCCGTGAAGGTTTTAAGGTGGCTGGCGATGACATGCTACTGGACGTGATTCAGCGCTGCGTGTTGCCTGCGCTGCAAACCCGCTTACAACAGGCTGGCGTGACCGACGCCGCCGCATTGCTGGCCACGCTGTTTGGCGATTCCGGGCGCATCGATACTCAGGCAATTCTGCGTCAACAAACGGCGTTACAGCTCTTTATGCCGCTCGGTCATGCGGTCCTCTCTGCCTGGGAACAAAGCGATATTAACGACCCGGTCGCCGGGCTACATGCCACCTTTGGGGAACTCCTGAGTCAACAACCCACGCGCAACGTGATGAACTACATCCAACAAGCTATCGACCATGCGTTACCAGCAGGGTCGCCTGCGTTTGATGTTCTGAGCGTGCCGTTACAGGTACAGTTCAGGCAGTTACAAGAAGCACTATTGGCGGGGCAATTTACCCTGACTTCCCCGCTGCACGCGGTTTGTGAGGCCATTTCACATTATCGCTGCGATATCTTATTAGTGACCGGCAGGCCCGCCTGTTTACCGGGTGTACAGGCGTTGATCCGCCATCTGCAACCTGTCCCGGTTAACCGTATGATCTGGATGGATAACTACCGCGTGCATGAGTGGTATCCGTTCAGCCAACAGGGGCGAATTGGTAACCCTAAATCCACCGCTGCTGTAGGCGCTATGCTGTGCAGCCTGGCGCTGGATTTGCGTTTGCCACGCTTTAACTTTAAAGCTGCCGATATCGGCGCTTACTCGACCGTACGCTTTCTCGGTGTGCTGGATAATACGGTCAATACCCTGCGTGATGAGAACATCTGGTATCACGATATTGATCTGGATAAACCTGGGGCGAAGCTGGATGCCCGGTTGCATTTCCCGTTACGTGGCAACGTGACGTTAGGATTCCGGCAACTGGCAAACAGCCGCTGGCCTGCCACGCCGCTGTATACGCTCAGCATAAACTCTGCCGAACTGGCAAAAACTATCGCCGGAGATGGCGTGTTGAATGTTCGGCTGCAGCTACGCGGCGGCAGCAAAGAAAGTGGCCCGGAATTCTTCATCCTGAGTGATGCCTGGTTACAGGATGGCACCCCCGTTGCCGCCAATGCCTTAACGTTAAAACTGAATACGCTGGCAGACCGTCGCCATAGCGGAAGCCATTACTGGATTGATAGCGGGAGCGTGTACCTGAAATGAGTAAGATGTTAAATACCGCGCAGGCCGCCATCGAGTGGGTGGTAGATACCCGTCAACGTGCAGCGCGTCTTGATGATGAAGCGGATGCCCTGCTGGCACAGCTTACGCTAGCCGCAGTGAGTGAATCTGCGCTGAAGACGACCTTTTCATCGCAAGGATGTATAGGGTTATATGGACACTCACAATCGGCAAAAGCACATCTGCTGGCGGCATTGTGCTGCAATGCCACTGGCAAAGTGAATATTGTTACCCCGGATCGCAGCTTTGATTATTTCTCGCATATTAATCCGGGCCATGCACCAACCAATATGGCGATCCGCTTTACGCGCGATGAAAATCCGCATGATAGCGAATGGCCGTTGCGTCTGCGGTTACTCAGTGAAGCCGAACTGGTACAGCTATTTATCGCCCAGTTCAGCGCGCTCCCGGACAACCGACAGGTCGAGAAATCGATTATTGAGGCGCGCCTGGAAAAATGGCAAACGCTGCGTCAGCGTCACCCGGTGCCGGGCATTACCGCACATGATGTTGCTGCAATCGGTCGTTTCTGGCGCTCCTGCGTACCGGCAAACCAGCAGCAAATTGACGATGCACTATGGTATCAGTTTGCCACGTTGCTGCCCGCACTGGACCTGACTACCCGGGCAAACGCCTGGGCGTTACTGTGGGGAGAACAACCAGAGCTGACGCAGCAGTGGTTGGCGCTGGCACACACGTTGCAACAAACCGGACACGCGCAAGAATTAGCGGCCCCGCTGAGCCTGCTGGTTGATCATTTTGGTTTACCTGCCGAAAGTTTCCTGACCCAGGTGGCATTGACCGGCAATAATGAGACGCAAAGCGATGTGGTGGTTCATCCGATTGAAAATCATCAGTTGCTCAATGCGGTCAGTCTTTCTTTGTCGTCACTGGCGCTGCTCACGCGCGAGCTGGTCCTGACGGTTGAAGACTCGGTGCTGGAGAATGTCGATCTGCTCGATATTCCCCTCGCACCGGATGCTCATCCTCATCCACTGTGGCAGGCAAAATTAGGCTGGATGCTGGAACATTATCGCCAGCACCTGCAACCGGATGTGCTCTTAATCTGCAACGCGGTCTCTACACGCGCCCAGACGCCCGCCATCACCCGCAAGCTGTTGGGCTGGGTCAACGATACCCAACCTGTTCATGATGCCGCATTACCGGGCGTGGTTTGGGCCATTACCCCGCAGGATGCGCGTTTTAGTACCCAGCAAAACCTTGATGAATCCGTGCAGCAATTGATGGGCAAGCCCGGGCTGCATTGGGGTACGTTGCAGGCGCTGGATAAACATAGCTTACAACGTCTTGTCGAATGGCTGACTCAGGCAACCTCACCGCAGCAGCGCCAGGCCAGGTTGACTTCTCTATGCGAGCAGCATCAACAGCGCATCCGCGAAACTCTGATAAGCTGGATTAATCCCGCTCAAGCTGAATCGGATAGCCACGAGTCGGTGATCCGCCAGTTACAGGCGCAAGCGGCAAAACATGGCGAACTGCTGGATGGTTTGCTCCCGCCGATGCGCATTTTTGAGTCGCTGCTGCGTATTCAGCAACCGCGCGAGGAGCAGGTAAGCGGTTTATTTAATGAAGAGATTGACCTGTTTGCCGAGGTGCGTGACACACTGCACTCGCCGGAAAGCCAGGATACCGGATATCAGGCACACAAAATGTGGATTAACCACATGCGCCAGTGGTGTCGCGATGAAAATAATGCCCGTCGTTTACGACTCGATCCCCGTACGTTAAGGCAGGTTGCCGACATTCTCGTCACCACCAGCTATCGCCTGGAGATGCCACAACGCTTACAGCGCATTATGCAGCGAGAAAACGTCTGTGCCGCGCAGCTACACGCCGATATTGGTGATTTTATTACCTGGCTTGGATTTGCCGACGTTGCTGAGGAACAGCGCCCTGCCAGCAGGATCCAAAAAGGATCGGCTATTTTTAGCGCGCCGAAGCAATCGCCGATGCTACGCCTGACGAAGCTGGATGAACAACCCTCGCATGGTGCAAGCCGTTACGTTTACGACTGGCTGGTTGCCTTGTACACCCGTGCGAATGAGAATGCGGGATATCAGCACCCACAGGATGTCACTGAAACCGACAAAAAACGATTAGATGCCCTGCTTTTCTCCTGAAACGGCGAATACGCCGTCATCAGAAAAGAGAAAACATCAGCGCAACGGGAAAACTCATCGGCCAGGTCGCCCCGACTAATACCGCGCTAAGAAAGCGAATCCGCTTTTTATCGCGGGAAAGAAACCAGGTGATGATTGCCGTGATGACGGCCATCACCGCATAAAAAACCAACATTTTTTGGTATAGGGACATTTAAGGCATCCTGGCCAGAAGGGAAAATCGCGCGCAATATGCTCTTTTTCATGACTCACATCAAGTTTTATTAATTAATTTAAGAAAAACGGCCGTAAAACAACCCATTTTCATTATGTTCAGAATTCGTACTATTGCGGATAGTTATAAGCCGTACTATACCCATAAGGGTTAAAACGAAAGGTGGCAAAAATGAATGTTTCCAGTAAAACTGTGGTGCTGATAAATATATTTGCTGCTGTAGGACTTTTCAGTCTGATATCCGCAAGGTTCGGCTGGTTTGCTTGATGTAACTCTTCTTGATTAATTGCAGCGTCCGCTGGCAGAGAGGATCTTCTCTCTGCCATCAGTAAACGATCTTCCCACTCTGCTATCACTGGGTAAATTATCCTTAATATGTAATACCCCTAATCCTTCTGCGGCATTATATTGCCCGAATAACGGCCAGGTGTTGTGCCGGTATGTTGATGGAAGAAAGCAATAAAAGCACTGTCGCTGACAAACTCCAGATATTGCGCGACCTGGCTGATATGGCATCCATCAGCCAACATTTCCATGGCTTTTAACAACCTAAATTGCTGCCGCCAGTCCTGATAATTCATCCCGGTATCCCTGATAAATATTCGACTGATCGTCCTCTCGCATGCCCCAACCTGTCGGGACAATTGATTCAGTCGTGGTGGCAATTCACCCATGCGTAATCCCTTGAGCCACACGTTAAGCCGCGGATCTGAGGGATATTGCAATGTCCAGTTTTCACTGCGGGCGGCACGCATTTCCTCACAAAAAACGGTAATAAGGCTGGACTGCTGAGCGGCAGGCATTTCCCATGGCCAGAATGCCATACGTTCTATCACTTCAAAAAAAAGCGGATTAACTTCGACTATCTGCAGCGGTAACTCAGATAACGGCAATGTGGTTGAAAAATACAAAGAGCGATAAGCCATCACACCACGCATTATGGCGCGATGTACCGTGCCTGCCGGGATCCAAACCGCACGACGTGGCGGTAGCAGACACAGGGCCTGCTCCAGTTCAATCGTAATACTTCCCGCAGCCGAAAAAAGTAGCTGATGACGAAGATGACTGTGCCGCCCGGAATCATGTACGCCCATATCGGCAGCAATACCGATTACCGGTTTATCAAAGCTATCCGCATCAAAAGCATCATCGGGGGCAATTTTCATTATCTGTCTGATATTTGATATTTAAAGTCCTGATAATGGTAATACGACATATTCCTTTCAGCAATAATGCCCGCCTGTTTTCTGTCTGTCTGGATATTGCTATGAACACACTTCGTCGCCCACCGCTGTGGCTTCTTACACTACTGATTATGTTTCCACAACTGGTGGAAACCATTTACAGCCCGGCATTGCCGGGTATCGCTATCTCTTTTCACGTAAGCAGTGAGCGCGCGGCTCAAACGCTCTCCGTTTATTTTGTTGCTTTCGCCGTCGGCGTAGCGATGTGGGGGTGGCTAAGCGACTGCATCGGACGACGTTGGGCGATGCTGGCAGGACTTATCTGCTATGGAACAGGTTGCGCAGCAGCTGTTGTTGCCACCGACTTCAGCGTTTTGCTGCTGGCGCGGATGATCTCCGCCATCGGTGCGGCTGCCGGGTCGGTCGTGGTACAGACCATGCTAAGGGACTGTTATGAATCAACTGCGCTATCCCGCATATTTTCTGTAATGGGTGCTGCGCTGGCATTGAGTCCAGTTTTTGGCCTGCTAAGCGGCGGTTGGCTGGTAAGCCTGTATGGCCATACCGGTGTCTTTGTTGCCCTTGTGCTGTTGGCGCTGCTACTGCTAATACTGACAGCGACCATGCTGCCAGAAACCCGGCCCGAACATACGCTCAGCCCGAAGCTTGCCGGATTGTTCTCCCGCATGATGCGGGACAATGAGTTGCGGAAAAACGCCTTGCTGGTTGCCCTACTTAACACCATGCTGTTTAGCTATTACAGCCTGGCGCCGTTTCTTTTCGGGCAATTAGGATGGAGCTCCAGAGCCTTTGGTTGGACGGGGTTACTACTTGCGTTTGCTTCTCTGTCAGGTAGCCTGCTGAACCGAAGACTGTTAACGACTGGTCTGACGCCGGAGCGACTGGTACGTTATGCCTGTGTGCTGGCAGCGTTGTCAGGTCTCGTCGCGTGGTGTTTACAGCACTCCGCGTGGATCCTGATCCCGGTGTTCGGCGTGGTGATTGCCTATGGTATCGCCATTCCCAATGTGCTGAGTCAGGCGCTGCGTCACTACCGTGAACAGGCCGGTGCCGCCGGTGCTTTGTTCGGATTAAGCTATTACCTGTTACTTGGGATGATGCTGGGTTTAGCAGGCGTGGTGCAGCAACTGGGGCTGGTTCTGAGCGTCTGTGCCCTACTCGCCTGGCTTTGCAGTCTGGGCCGTAGATAAACCCGATGGCGATCCTGAAAGCACAAAGCCCCGGCTATATGCTGGGGCTTTGTTGTATCAATTAGCCTGACCTCGCGGATATTTCCAACTTACCGCCGTCCGATGGCGACGAGGCCAGTGGCGCGAATAGTATAGACACACGTATGCCAATATTTAGCTATCCGTGCCCCATTCGCCGATCGCGCTTAAGATATTACTCATGCTTGATCATAACATGGCGAATAACCGTGTAATCCTCCAGCCCGTAAACCGACATATCCTTTCCATAGCCGGACTGTTTTTGCCCACCGTGCGGCATCTCGCTAACCAGCGTGAAATGGGTATTGACCCAAGTGCAACCATATTGCAGGCGAGCGCTAAAGCGATGCGCTCGCCCAACATCCCGGGTCCAGACGGAGGATGCCAGGCCGTATTTCGAATCGTTGGCCCATGCCAGCACCTGATCTTCATCATCAAATACGGTCACGCTGACCACCGGACCGAAAACTTCCCGCTGTACGATGGCATCGTCCTGCTTCGCCCCAGCAAGCAGCGTCGGGGCAAAATAGTAGCCTGAACCATCCACTTTTTTACCGCCGGTGATGACCTTAATATGGCTCAACGCTTTAGCCTCATCGACCGCTTTAGTCACGCGATCGAGATGTGCCTGCGAGCTCACCGGTCCCAGCTCGGTCGATTCATCATTCGGCGGACCGATTTTCAGGCTGGCAACGGCGGCGCCAAGTTTTTCGACCAGTGCATCATAAATGCCTTTCTGGGCATAAATTCGGCAAGCGGCGGTACAGTCTTGCCCGGCGTTGTAATAACCAAAGGTCCGCACGCCGCTCACCACTGCATCCAGATCGGCATCATCAAAAATGATCACCGGAGCTTTTCCGCCCAGTTCCATATGCGTACGCTTAATTGACGGCGCGGTGTGCTGAATAATGTGTTCGCCGGTTGCAATGGAGCCGGTCAGCGAAACCATGCGCACTTTTTCATGGCCGGTCAGCGGATCGCCCACCGTTTTACCGCGACCAAACAGCACGTTAATCACGCCAGCCGGATAAATGTCTTTGGCGAATTCGGCTAATTTAAGCGCCGTCAGCGGGGTAATTTCTGACGGTTTAATCACCACGCAGTTTCCCGCCGCCAACGCTGGAGCCAGCTTCCACGCCGCCATCATCAGCGGATAGTTCCACGGCGCAATAGAGGCCACCACGCCCAGTGGATCACGGCGAATCATCGAGGTATGCCCTTCCAGATATTCACCGGCCGCCTGTCCTTGCAGGGTACGCGCCGCACCGGCGAAGAAGCGGAAAACATCGACAATAGCGGGAATTTCATCGTTGAGAACACAGTGCAGCGGTTTACCGCAGTTAAGTGATTCCAGCTCAGCGAAGGTTTGCGCGTTATCAGCAATAGCATCCGCCAGTTTCAGCAGCAGTTCAGAGCGGACTTTCGGCGTGGTTTGCCCCCAGGTGGCAAACGCGGCGTCTGCTGCACTTACAGCGGCATCAACCTGCATGGCTGACGCCTCAGCAATCTCCAGAATGAGTTCACCAGTGGCAGGGTTATAGACTGGCTGCTTTTCACCTTCACCGTTGACCAGCTCGCCATTAATCAGTAATTGATGTTGCATAGCAATTTCCCATATCGTCGTTTATTTACCGTTTCCGGCGAGAGTGTCGCCTTCACGCGTTAGCCACCAGGCCCCTAAAATTGGCAGTGTTGTCACCAGCATTACCAGCAATGCCACAACGTTGGTGACCGGCACATCCCGTGGACGACCCAATTGATTGAGCAGCCACAGAGGAAGTGTTCTTTCATGTCCGGCGGTGAACGTTGTCACGATGATTTCATCAAACGACAAGGCAAACGCCAGCATCCCCCCCGCCAGAAGTGCCGATGCCAGATTTGGCAGCACGACATAACGAAAGGTTTGCCAGCCATTGGCGCCAAGATCCATAGACGCTTCGACCAGACTCCATGAGGTACGGCGAAAACGCGCCACAACGTTGTTAAACACCACCACCACGCAAAACGTCGCATGGCCCACCACGATCGTGAGAAAACCCGGTTCCAGGTTGATGGTTTTAAACGCCGTCAACAGCGCAAGGCCGGTAATAATGCCCGGCAGCGCGATCGGCAACAGTAGCAACAGCGATATTGCACTTTTGCCAAAAAAGTCCCTACGCCACAGCGCGGCCGCGGCCAGCGTCCCCAGAACAAGGGCAATAGCTGTCGACAACGCAGCGATCTTAAGTGACAACGTCACAGACTCCAGGATATCGCTACGCTGCGCAGCAACGCTAAACCACTTCAGCGTTAATCCCTGGGGTGGAAAACTAAAAGCAGCCTCCTCAGTATTAAAAGCATAGGTGGCGATGATGAGGATGGGAAAGTGCAGGAAAATAACCCCGCCCCATGCCGCCAGTTTGAGTAGCCAGGGTGCGCGTTCAGAGTGCATCGAAAGCTCCCAGACGCTTCACGAACGCCAGATACAGTGCGATTAACACAATCGGCACCAGAGTAAATGCCGCCGCCATCGGCATATTGCCGATCGCCCCTTGTTGTGAATACACCATGTTGCCGATGAAATAGCCCGGCGGTCCCACCAGTTGCGGCACAATAAAGTCGCCCAACGTCAGAGAGAAGGTAAAGATCGAACCCGCTGCAATGCCCGGTATCGCCAATGGAAGCACCACATAGCGGAAGGTTTGACGCGGACGCGCGCCCAAATCAGCAGAAGCCTGTAACAGCGACGGTGGAAGTCTCTCCAGCGCGGCCTGTACCGGCAGGATCATAAACGGCAGCCAGATATAGACGAACACCAGGAAACGCCCTAACCCTGAAGTCGACAGCGTATTGCCGCCTACCGCAGGTAATGTCAGGAACGAAAGCAGCAACGGCTCCAGCCCAAGGTGGGTTAAAAACCACTGCGCCACGCCGTCTTTAGCCAACAGCAGCGTCCACGCATAGGCTTTAACGATGTAGCTGGCCCACATTGGCAACATTACGGCAATGTAAAAAAAAGCCTTCATTTTGCCGCTGGTATAGCGAGCCATATACCACGCCATCGGAAACGCCAGAATCGCGCTGGCGATGGTGACCGCTACCGCCATCGTCAGAGTGCGCAAAATGATGTCGTAGTTAGCGGGATTAAACAGCGCCTGCAAATTCGCCAGCGTCAGGTCTGGAGTGACCGACATGGTGAAATCGTCGAAGGTATAAAAACCTTGCCACAACAGTGTCAGTAATGAGCCGAAGTAGACGATGCCAAACCACATCAGCGGTCCGAGGAGCAGCAAAAACAGCCCCAGCGCCGGATTACGCCAGAAGTAACCTGAGATCCGGTTCAGGTTGGTCGACTGTGGAGGCGAATGTAAGACGTTCATAGCCATTCACCTCTCCTCAACCAGCGGTACCATCACGTCGCGTGACCAGGATGCCATCACCTGCTGACCTGGCGACAACGTTGAGGGCAGCATTTCGCCCGTCAGGTTCGCCTGGCTAACCAGCAACTTTTCACCACCGGCCAGTTTTAGCTCAAACCGCGTCGCCGCCCCCTGATACTGCACCGCCTGGATAACACCCCTGGCCTGAACTTCTCCTCCGGTATCATTCAAGCGAATGTGTTCCGGACGCAGGGAGAACATCCCCTGTAGCCCGCAAACGTTCGCTGACATCGTGGCATCAAAGACATTGGACGTTCCGACGAAACTTGCCACAAACGGTGTCCGCGGACGCATGTACAGTTCGCGCGGAGAATCCACCTGTTCGATGCGACCGTTATTAAACACCGCCACACGATCGGACATCGACAGGGCTTCCCCCTGATCGTGAGTGACGAAAATGAAGGTGATACCAAGGGATTGCTGTAATTTCTTCAGCTCCAGCTGCATCTGCTCACGCAGTTTGAGATCCAATGCCCCGAGCGGTTCATCCAACAGCAGGACGCGCGGCTCATTGACCAGCGCCCGGGCAATCGCCACGCGCTGCCGCTGACCACCGGAAAGTTGCGACGGTTTGCGTTCATAAACAAAACCGAGCGCAACTTTATCCAACGCCTCTCGCGCTTTGGCGTGGCGCTGTTTTTTATCGATGCCTTTGACCATCAGCCCGTAAGCGACGTTGTCGAGAATCGACATGTGCGGGAATAACGCGTAATCCTGAAATACCGTATTTACATCCCGCTCCCAGGGCGGCAATTCGCTGGCCTGTTTACCAAAAATAGTGATTGCGCCGCCTGACAGTTGTTCAAACCCAGCAATCAGGCGCAGACAGGTGGTCTTGCCGGAGCCGGATGGCCCCAGCATAGAGAAAAACTCACCGTCGTTAATCGCAATACTTACCCCATCAACTGCTCGAACATCCCCATACAAACGCGAGACGTTATGAAACTCCACTGCGTACGTCATAAAACCCCCAGCGGAATTAACGACCGCCCATAATGGCGATGTAATCCTGCGTCCAGCGACTGTAAGGAACGAATTTTCCACCTTCGGCAATCGGCGTTTTCCAGAAGGCAATTTTGTCGAAATAACTATAGCCGTTGGTTTCACAGCCTTTTTCACCCAGTAACGGGCTGGCTTTACAACCTTCAGGCACTACTGGCAGAGAACCAAACCAGGCCGCTACGTCGCCCTGTACTTTCGGGGTTAATGACCAGTTCATCCATTTGTAAGCACAAACCGGGTGTTTCGCTTCACTGTGCAGCATGGTGGTATCAGCCCATCCGGTAACCCCTTCTTTTGGGAAGACCGTGGCAATTGGCTGACCTTCGCCTTTCAAGGCGTTAGCCTGATAAGGCCAGGCGCTTGACGCTACCACGCCTTCGTTTTTGAAATCGCTCATTTGCACGGTGGTATCGTGCCAATAGCGATGGATCAGCGCGTGCTGATCGCTCAGGACTTTGATCACCGCCTGATACTGTTTTTCAGTGAGCTGATAGGGATCGGTAATACCCAACTGCGGCTGAGTGGCTTTAACGAATAACGCGGCATCGGCAATATAGATCGGGCCATCGTAGGCCTGAACGCGCCCTTTATTGCTTTTCCCATCCTCAAGTTTTTGCTCAACAAACACCACGCTCCAGCTATCCGGCGGCGTTGGGAAAATTTTGGTGTTATACATCAGCAGGTTTGGTCCCCACTGGTACGGTGTGCCATAAACTTTTCCGCCAACGTTAAACCATTCGCCTTTTACCACGCGTGGATCGATGGTTTTCCAGTTAGGGATCAGCGCGGTATTAATTGGCTGAACGCGTTTTCCCATAATCAGGCGCAGTGAGGCATCACCAGAAGCGGTAACCAGGTCGTAGCCGCCTTTTGCCATCAGGCTGACCATTTCATCAGATGTGGCTGCCGTTTTGACATTAACCGCGCAGCCGGTATCTTTCTCAAACTGTGAGACCCAGTCATATTGTTTATCGGTTTGCCCACGTTCGATATAACCCGGCCAGGCAATAATATCCAGGCGGCCTTCCGGTTTATCTAATGATGTGGGGGGTTCGGCTGCCTGCGCAGTCATCAGCGTCATACTGAGTGCGCACAGGCTACTGAGGGCAAACTGCTTGCTCATAACGTCTTACTCCTGTCTAAAAAATATTGAGCGGCAGCCTTGCCGTAAATATATGTCCTTTTCTAAAAATAGTCGGGGTGTTGTAAGCGTTCCTGCTGGCGCAAGGAAATTTAATCAGGTTGTGAGCTAACGCTCATTACGCTACAGACTTTGACCAGGGGGTAATCTTCTGGAGTATAGACAAGGAGTTAGACGCAGAGGTGGCAATAGCATTAACTATTGATATTTTGTATGGACGCACCCGATATAAATAATACCGTGGTTCGGCATTCACTATTTCGAAAATAAGAACACGCTATTCATTTATATTGAATAGCGCGTTATGGTTTATTTCATCATTTCACGAATTAATTTACCAAGCTGTTTTACGGCCTGCTCTTCGCGATCTCCCCAGTGCCATGCAGTATTAAAACGAAAAAAACATGTCCAGCTTCCCGAGGTCGAGAACATTTTCCCCGGCGCAATACTGATGTGGTGTGCCAGCGCATGGGTACTGAGCACACCGGCATCAAGCGGTTCCGGCAGCTCCAGCCACAGAAAATAACCGCTGTCGTTGTGGTGAATTTTGACTTCCGCCGGAAGATGACGCAGCAGCGTTTGCCAGGCCTGTTGTTTACGTTCCGCCAGTTGCCGACGCAAGCGCCGCAGATGCGCGTCATAGCGCCGGGTTGAAAGATAATCAACAAGGGCAAGCTGCATGGGTGAACTGGTAGATAAGGTGCTCATTAGCTGGAGTCGCTGAATACGCCGGGCATGTTTCCCTGCTGCTACCCAGCCAATACGAAATCCTGGCACCAGGCACTTCGAGAAAGACGAACAATGCAGGACGCTGTCGGCGCGATCCCAGGCTTTGGCAGGCAACGGTTTTTCGCGGCCAAAGTACAACTCGCTGTAAACATCATCTTCAATCAACATTACGTGGTATTTTTCCAGCAAGGCGACCAGACGCGCCTTTTTCTCTGCGCTGAGCGTAAAACCCAGTGGGTTTTGGCTGTTGGTCATTAGCCAGCAGGCTTTTACCGGGTACTCCTGCAACGCCTGCTCCAACGCAGCAAGATCGATCCCCTCTTTAACGTCGGTGGCCACCGACAACGCCTTCAGACGTAATCGTTCCAGGGCCTGCAACGCCCCGTAAAAACAGGGGTTTTCGACAATCACCCAGTCACCCGGTTCAGTGACCGCTTGCAGGCTCAGATTAAGGGCTTCCAGCGCGCCGGTGGTGATGACGATTTCGTCAGGTGAAATGGTCATCCCCTGTTGAGCATAGCGACGGGCAATGGCATGACGCAGCTCAGCATTCCCCGGCGGCAGGTTTTCAATCACGCTCATGGCGGTGGCAGTTTTACTCACCTGCGCCAACGAGCGATTCAACTGCTGAAGTGGAAACAGCCGCGGGTCGGGGAATGCGGAGGCAAAGGGCATCACTGACGCATCCCGGCTGGCCTGCAACATATCAAAAATGTAGGTATTGATATCCACTGCTTCATCGCGCATGACCTGCACCTGCGGCGCAGCAAGTTCACGTTCGGGGCGCGCGGCGACATAATAACCAGACTGCGGTCGGGCAATAATCCGCCCCTGGCTTTCCAGCAACTGGTATGCGTGTCCGACGGTCATAAAACTCATGCCGCTGCTGACCACCTGCTCACGCAAAGATGGCAAGCGATCGCCCGGCTGCCATACGCCAGACGCAATTTGATCGCGAATTTGCTCTGCCAGTCGCTGGTATTTTTTCATTTTTCGTCCTGATTACCGGTGTCGGTGACAACCACTGTGTATATCAGTTTACATAATCAGGGTATTTTATTTAACTGTTATAGTTAACAGTTTTACAACATCGGTAATGACAGTTCTTTGCCTACGGCGCGTATTTCAAGAAGAGAACGCTATTCAATAACAGGAATCAAGCTTCCAGATTTCATATCAGCGAGTGCAACTTATAACAACGCTGCAACTGTTATGGTTAAAAAGAACTGTTCTGTTTCTGCCTTCCATTGCTCCTCAGACTTAGAATTGCGCTAAATCAATTTTGCCTGCGGAGTTAAGCATGTTCGGTCTTGACGCGTTTCACCTGGCAAGGATCCAGTTCGCGTTTACGGTATCCTTTCACATCATCTTTCCGGCTATTACTATCGGACTCGCCAGTTATCTGGCTGTGCTTGAAGGGCTATGGCTAAAAACGAAAAACCCCACCTGGCGATCGCTTTACCATTTTTGGTCGAAAATATTCGCCGTAAATTTTGGTATGGGTGTCGTTTCCGGGCTGGTGATGGCTTATCAGTTCGGCACCAACTGGAGTGGTTTTTCCGAGTTCGCCGGGAGTATCACTGGGCCGTTACTGACCTATGAAGTATTAACCGCCTTCTTCCTCGAAGCTGGTTTCCTTGGGGTGATGTTGTTTGGCTGGAATCGGGTTGGTCCAGGGCTTCATTTCTTTGCCACCTGC
Organism: Citrobacter sp. Cpo103; assembly: GCF_030332605.1. Lineage (NCBI taxonomy): Bacteria > Pseudomonadati > Pseudomonadota > Gammaproteobacteria > Enterobacterales > Enterobacteriaceae > Citrobacter > Citrobacter sp. Cpo103. Next base: position 46,719 of record NZ_JAOWHO010000016.1, read on the forward strand.
ATGGTCGCACTGGGTACCATTATTTCAACCTTCTGGATCCTCGCCTCCAACAGCTGGATGCAGACACCGCAAGGCTATGAAATAGTTAACGGCCAGGTCGTTCCCGTCGACTGGTTCGTCGTTATTTTCAATCCTTCATTCCCCTATCGTCTGCTGCATATGTCGGTTGCCGCCTTCCTGAGTAGCGCGTTGTTTGTTGCTGCCTCGGGGGCATGGCATTTGCTGCGCGGGAATAACACACCAGCAATTCGAGCGATGTTTTCGATGGCGCTGTGGATGACATTAATCGTCGCTCCACTGCAGGCCTTGATTGGCGATATGCACGGTTTGAATACGCTGAAGCATCAGCCGGCAAAAATTGCTGCGATTGAAGGACACTGGGAAAATCGCCCCGGTGAACCGACTCCGCTGCTGCTGTTCGGCTGGCCGGATATGGAGCAGGAACGCACCCGCTATGGGCTGGAAATCCCGGCGCTGGGCAGTCTGATCCTGACCCATAGTCTGGACAAACAGGTCCCGGCCCTAAAAGAGTTTCCTAAAGAAGACAGGCCCAACTCCACTATGGTGTTCTGGTCGTTTCGCATAATGGCCGGGCTAGGCATGCTGATGATCCTGCTGGGTACTTTTGCCCTGTGGCTGCGCTATAAGCAGCGTTTATACACCTCACGCCCTTTTCTGCGCTTTGCCTTATGGATGGGCCCCTCCGGTCTGATTGCCATCCTTGCCGGTTGGGTGACCACTGAAGTTGGCCGTCAGCCGTGGGTGGTTTACGGTCTGCAACGTACGGCGGATGCGGTCTCTGCACATGGCGATTTACATATGAGCATCAGCCTGCTGTCCTTCTTTGTGGTGTACAGCTCAGTATTTGGCGTGGGTTACAGCTACATGATCCGCCTGATCCGTAAAGGGCCACAGGAAGATGACCCGACCATTCCGCCGACAGGCACACCTGCACGGCCGCTTTCAGCCGCCGTCCTCGATTCTCAACCGGAGGCACATCGCTAATGGGTATCGATTTATCAGTTATCTGGTTTGTGATTATCGTCTTCGCCACGCTGATGTATATCGTGATGGACGGTTTTGATCTCGGGATTGGCATTTTATTCCCAGCGATTCAGGACGCTGACGATCGCGATGTGATGGTCAACAGCGTCGCCCCGGTATGGGACGGCAATGAAACCTGGCTGGTGTTGGGCGGAGCCGGATTATTCGGCGCTTTCCCCCTGGCCTATGCGGTGATTGTCGATGCGCTGACGATCCCGTTGACCCTGATGCTAATCGGCCTGATTTTTCGCGGCGTCGCGTTCGAGTTTCGCTTCAAAGCCACACCTGCGCACCGACCATTCTGGGATAAAGCCTTTCTCGGCGGTTCAATCCTCGCGACATTCACGCAAGGTGTCGTGGTGGGTGCCGTACTCAACGGATTCTCCGTTACCGGACGCAGCTACAGCGGCGGTCCTTTCGACTGGTTGACCCCGTTCACGTTGTTCTGCGGCGTTGGTCTGGTCGTGGCTTACGCCCTGCTGGGGGCGACATGGCTGGTGATGAAAAGCGAAAATCCGTTGCAGGATAAAATGCGCAGTGTGGCCAAAAAACTGCTGCTGGCAATGTTGGTTGTGATTGCCATTATCAGCCTGTGGACACCACTGGCACATAGCGCGATTGCCGAGCGTTGGTTTAGCCTGCCCAACCTGTGGTTCCTGATGCCGGTTCCGCTGCTGGTTGCGCTTATCAGTCTCTGGCTGTGGCGTTCGCTGGGGCAACATAACTGCCATACGCTGCCTTTTGTATTAACGCTGGGGCTGATTTTTCTCGGGTTTAGCGGGCTGGGGATCAGTATCTGGCCACATATCATTCCACCGTCTATTACGCTCTGGCAGGCGGCGGCTCCGGCACAAAGTCAGGGCTTTATGTTGGTTGGCGCACTGCTGATTATCCCGATAATCCTGGTGTACACCTTCTGGAGCTACTACGTTTTCCGCGGCAAAGTTCAACATGGTGAGGGGTATCATTGATGCAACAAACAATCTGGAAACGCCTGATGTGGCTGGTGATCCTCTGGGGCGGCAGCGTGCTGGCCCTGGCCGCTGTTGGCATGTTCTTTCGTCTCCTGATGACGGCCGCAGGATTTAAGTCCTGATTCCCTGCTTGCTAACAACCGGGCAGCACTGCATTGCTCGGTTGTGACAAACCCTAACGTTAGCTAAACAAAAATGTAAAAAACATCGAAATGACAAAACAGAGATTGTCATTAACCCGATTAAAATATTGAATAGTCACCAGACGAAATTATCGCCAATTCCGCAGCTAACGTACCAGAGGGTGCATGATGTTTAAGAAAGGGTTAACGGTGTTATTGCTGACCAGCGCGCTTTTTTCCGGTCAACTTATCGCTACTAATCAGGGACATGAATATCTTCAGGTACAGGATGCCGATCACTTATTACGACACACGGCCGACAGCGATGAGTTGCGAGTGACGGCGGAAGAATCCGCCGCCGATCTTCGTGAACACCATCACTGGCAAAAATCACGCAAACCCGATACGCATCTGAGCTAACGATTAACCTTTGCGCTTCGGCAGTGTCTTCATCAGTTCTTCTGGACTGACCGAAGCCACGACGCTGCCGGGCAACGGCATCTTCAGAATGTGATGCTTCATCTTGCCGATTACGTGCATTTCGCACGGTCGGCAATCAAATTTCAGTGTCAGGACTTCATCGCCGTTAACCAGTTGCATCGGCGTGGCTTTCCAGCTTTTAATATTCCCTTTCGCCTGTTTCGGACACAGGTTAAACGCGAAACGCAGGCAATGTTTGGTGATCATCACCGGCACATCGCCCTTTTCTTCATGCGCTTCATAAGCGGCATCAATCAACTGAACGCCATAACGGTGATAAAACTCACGCGCTTTTTGGTTGTAGACGTTAGCCAGGAAACTCAAGTGCGTTTGCGGATAAACCGGCGCTGGCTGAGATACCGGTTTGCGGCTACCGCGCTGATAGCTTTGCAGGCGCGCTGCATCCAGCATATCAACGGCTTCACGTCGTAACTGATTTAGTTGACCGTTTGGCACAAACAACGCGCCTGGCAGATTCACCTGAATATTGCGGGCGTAGTACATCGTCTGACCCAGTTTTGCCAGTCCATCCTGTAGGTTACTCAACGCTTTTTCCGCATTGTTCGCTTCCTCAAAATGGCCGTCCAACGTATGGATGATACTCACGCCCTCTTCACTGGTGAGCGTCAGAATCAACTGCTCCTGCCAGCCGCCGAGCTCAATATCGATCGCAACACGGCGTTCGCTGGAGGTTTTGGTTAACGCTTGCTGCCAGTTATGATCGAGGTTGCGATTCAGAGGATGATGCGGACGCACTTTGTGCAGATCGGCAGGCATTTCATTCGGCCATACCCGATAACGATTGTTCCCCGTTTTTTCCACGGTGTTGGCACGGAATCCGACAACCTCACGTTTGATTAACACGTTCAGGCCATCGCCGTTTGCCAGCGGTTCGGTCACCTCAACATCGAGATGATCTTTCGCCACCTTCAGGACTTCGCCGACCGGCAAACCGATAAACTTTGGTGAGTCGAATGCGCCGATATCCCCTTTACGGGCATTAACAAAATAATCGGTGCTGCCGCGATGGAAGGTTTTCTCCGTGGATGGGGTAAAGAAATGTTCGGTACGTCCCGCTGATGAACGGGCCAGATCGCCACGCTCTTCAATGATAGCGTCGAGCATCTGGCGATAATGCGCGGTAATATTCTTCACATAGCTCATGTCCTTATAGCGCCCTTCAATTTTGAAGGAACGCACACCTGCGTCAATCAACGCACCCAGGTTGGCGGTCTGATCGTTATCTTTCATCGACAGCAGATGTTTTTCATAGGACACTACGCGCCCCTGATCGTCTTTCAGGGTATATGGCAGACGGCAAGCCTGGGAACAGTCGCCGCGGTTAGCGCTGCGCCCGGTTTGCGCATGTGAAATATAACACTGTCCTGAATAGGCAACGCACAGCGCCCCGTGAATGAAAAATTCAATGGTCGCATCGGTAGCCTGATGGATAGCGTTAATCTGCTCAAGGCTCAGTTCGCGCGCCAGCACAATCTGGGTGAATCCCACATCAGATAGAAATTTCGCCTTCTCAACGCTGCGAATATCGCACTGGGTGCTGGCGTGCAGTTCAATCGGGGGAATATCCAGTTCAAGAATCCCCATATCCTGCACGATCAGGGCATCAACGCCGGTCTGATACAGATCGGTAATTAACCGTTGTGCGGGCTCCAGCTCATCATCATGCAAGATCGTGTTTAGCGTCACAAAGATTTTTGCCCCGTAACGATGGGCAAAAGGCACTAATTCGGCAATATCTTTCAGGCTATTGCTGGCGTTATGACGCGCGCCAAAACCTGGTCCACCAATGTAAACGGCGTCTGCGCCGTGCAAAATGGCTTCGCGCGCAATGGCGGTATCCCGAGCCGGGCTTAACAATTCAAGGTGATGAGGCTGCTGGCGCATACAGTTGTTACCATCCACAAGCGGTAAAAATGGCGGTTATTGTAGTCACAAGCGCGGCGTTTCGGAATAGTTTTCCCGATTAACCGCGTGGGTAATGGATCAGCGAGTGAAAATGAACCGTTTGCTCGCTACTGTTACGGTAGCTATGTGCCGTATCTCCGGCGAAACGGACACCCTCACCGGATTTAAAGGTGCGCCACTGCCCCTCAATACACATATCCAGCAGACCACTAATCACCACCACGTGCTCAATTACGCCCGTTTCATGCGGAGTAGATTCACTGAGCGCGCCGGGTGCCAGCAGTATCGAAAAATGATCGAAGCACAGTTGCGGATCCCACGGGAACAACGGCGTGACGACCATCGCCTGCTGCTGGGGATCGAATGTTAGCGTGCCGTCTGACTCTGGTGGTGAAATAAACGTTGAAAACGGGACGTTCAGTCCAGTGGCAATTTTCCACAATGTTGCCACCGTTGGACTGGATTCGTTGCGCTCAATCTGCCCCAGCATCGCTTTTGAGACGCCAGTTTCCTCCGCCAGACGCGAAAGGCTCCATTCACGCTGGTGACGTAGCGTCTTGAGCGTTGTGGCCAGATAGTGGGTTAAGTTGTCCATTTTTCTCCTTCGTCGCTCTCCTTTCTCGGGGCTACAGCTTAGCACTTGTACGCTATAACGCACAGTGCTACAGTAACTGACCGTTATAACGCACGCGGAGTTGCTATGCGCACATTTTCCATCCCCCTGCCTACAGTTTTGTCGGGTTTTGTGGCGGTCCTGGTCGGCTACGCCAGTTCAGCGGCCATTATCTGGCAAGCGGCGCTCGCCGCAGGTGCGACGACCGGACAAATCGCAGGCTGGATGACCGCACTTGGGCTAGCAATGGGGGTCAGTACGCTGGCGCTGACATTATGGTATCGCGCCCCTGTACTCACCGCATGGTCAACGCCTGGTGCCGCGCTGCTGGTGACGGGCCTGCAAGGGGTATCGATTCAGGATGCTATCGGTGTTTTTATCGTAGCTAATGCGTTTATTGTGCTGTGCGGTATAACCGGGCTGTTTGCTCGCCTGATGAAAATTATTCCCCACTCGCTGGCATCAGCCATGCTGGCCGGGATCTTGCTGCGTTTTGGTTTGCAGGCGTTCAATAGCCTGAACAGTGAGCTTATCTTGTGCGGCAGCATGCTGCTGGCGTGGTTAGTACTAAAAGTGATTGCCCCACGGTATGCCGTAATCGCCGCAATGTTGGTAGGCATAGCTATCGCCCTGGTTAAAGGTGACATTGTCACCGATGGTGTTAATCTGTCACCGGTGTTGCCAGCGTTTATTGCCCCACACTTTTCATTAGCCCACAGTATCAGTATTGCGCTACCGCTGTTTCTGGTTACTATGGCTTCGCAAAATGCCCCCGGTATTGCGACCATGAAAGCATCTGGATATTCGTTACCCGTTTCACCCCTGATTGTTTTTACGGGTCTGCTGGCACTGCTATTTTCGCCGTTTGGCGTCTATTCCATCTGCATCGCCGCCATAACCGCCGCAATTTGCCAAAGCCCCGAAGCCCATCCAGATGCAAATCGACGCTGGCTTGCCGCAGCGGCAGCGGGTGTCTTTTACATTCTGGCTGGAGTGTTTGGCGGTTCGGTCACAGGACTGATGGCAGCCCTCCCCGTAAGCTGGATCCAGATGCTTGCTGGTCTGGCATTACTCGGCACGATTAGCGGTAGTTTATTTCAAGCCTTACATAATGAAGCAGAACGCGATGCGGCCATCGTGACTTTTCTGGTTACGGCCAGTGGTCTGACGGTATTTGGCGTTGGGTCTGCATTCTGGGGGCTGGTCGTCGGCGGTATTTGCTACTCAGTGTTGACATTATTTCGCCGCGCGTAGCTGCGTTGGCGTTTTACCCGTCACTTGTTTAAACCGGTTACTGAAATGGCTCGCCGAACTGAACCCACAGGCCATTGCAATATCCGACAGGCTGCGTGATGAATAACAGACCAGTTGCTGCGCCAGCGCCATACGGCGTTGCATGACGTACTGATGAGGCGCCATATTCATCGACTGGCGAAACATTCTGGCAAAATGGAATTCACTTAGCGCTGCCTCGCTTGCCAGATCGCTCAACGTTATGGGATACGCCAGATGTGCTTCAATATAGGCCAGCACGTTGCGCAATGTGGCAGGCGCAAGCCCTCCGGTGACAACGGGAAGTCGCCATTGCACATTGCTGTAATGCTGGATCAGATGCGTTAACAGTAGTGAAGATGCCGCGCTAAGCGTGAGGTGATTGGCCGGTTGCTGCCAGTCGTTACCAAGCAAAAACTGACGGTAAACCGCCGTGATCCCCGGGTCACTGCCAAACGTATGCTCGTCCAGCGTGAAACTATAGGGGCTTTTGTCCCAAACTTTTTCACCCACTTCTCGCAAATGCGCGTCCGTACAATAGAGATGAACAAAGGAAAGATCGTCACGAATATCCCAACTGGACTCACTCTCTTTCGGCATCAGGCAAAAACGGTCTGGTCCCCCGCCATTCTTCCATCCTCCCGCCGTCTTGTGGTAACTCTCGTAACCATCTGCGATGTATAAACTGAGCGTATGGTGATCGCAATATTGGGTGATGGTATCGCGCTTGTTCGACCAGGCCGCCAGTTGGATCCCTGAATGTAACGCAACCGATTCATGCAGCACGGCATTATGTTTGCGCAAGTTTTCAAAGGCACCGTAGGGCTGAGACATACCATCACATTCAAAATAAGTTAGCAGGCTTTCAGTCTATATCAGCTACATATCGTTAACAGCTGCCTTTTCACTATTACGCTAAAAAAAGCGCAAGATTTTGCAAGTACACCGCAAGCCGATGAAAGTCTCCTGCATTCCGTCGTGACACAGTGTAAGTCTGACGACAAAAAGAGAGAGTTGTATGAACGCACTGTTGTACTGCCTGGTGGTGGTTATTTGGGGAACGACATGGATTGCGATTTATTTGCAGCAAGGTCCGGTTTCTGCACCGGTTTCTATCTTTTGGCGCTTCGCAGTTGCCAGCTCGGTGATGATAGTGATCCTGTTGCTAAGCGGTAAATTACGCAAACTGTCTGGCCGCGATCATCTGTTTTGTCTGTTACAGGGCGGATGCGTTTTTTGCTTTAACTTCTGGTGTTTTTATACGGCTGCGGCGTGGATTAATACCGGCCTGGAGTCGGTGATTTTCTCGATGTCCGTCCTGTTCAATGCAGTTAATAGCTTCATCTTTTTTGGGCAAAAACCACCGCTGCGCTTCTATATTGCAGCGGGTCTGGGACTGACGGGCATCGTGACTCTGTTTTGGCAGGATTTGCTCAACAGCGGGTTTAATCATTCACTGCTGCTGGGCATCGGTTTGAGCGCTCTGGGAACCTTCGGCTTCTCACTGGGCAATATGATCAGTCTGCGTCACCAGAAAAAAGGGTTAGAAGTGTTAACGACCAACAGCTGGGCCATGCTGTACGGCACATTGCTGATCGCGGCCATTGCGCTGGTGCGCGGCGACAACTTCACGCCACAGTGGACATTCAGCTATCTTAGCGCGCTGTTATATCTGGCTATTTTCGGCTCAGTGATTGCCTTTGGCGCTTATTTCACGCTGGTAGGTCGTATTGGTCCCAGTAAGGCGGCATACAGCACGCTGCTGTTCCCGCTGGTGGCGCTGACGTTGTCAACATTGTATGAAGGATACATCTGGCAAGTTAATGCGATTGCCGGATTGGTGTTGATCTTACTGGGAAATCTGGTGATGTTTGCCCGACCGGAAGCATTGATGGGTAAAATACTCTATCGTCGTCGTGTGGCATAAAAAAACGCACCATCCTGAGATGGTGCGTTCATCATTTTTATTGTGGTTTTTTGTTCACATCAAACATGGAGGCATCGGTCGCCATGTCATCAACAACTTTCTTCAACGTTTCGAACGCCATCGGCGTGCTTTCGTTGTTCAGGTCTTTACCTTCACCCTTACGTACAACTTTAATCACCGGTTTATTGGTCGCTGCATCAATCAACTCACCCTCGAAATAGAGGTTGGTATCCATGGTACGGTGACCCGTCGCCATTTGCGTTCCTGCAACGAGCAGTGCAACCGGGACCACTTCATAGAACTGCAGTCCTTCTTTGCTGGTCGCTACACCGGTAATCGCCCCGCGGAAAATCAGACTACGTGGCCCTGGGGTTGTAACCAGAGGTTTACGCTGACCGATCGCCGTTTTCAACTTCGTATTGGTATAGGTCAGTAATTGATCAAGAACCTGCTGCCCTACCTGCGTAGTAGGTTTAGGAACCGGATAATACGTTACCGGGTTATAAACAATGTTGTCATATTTGGATTCGTTGTAGCTCGGGTCAACCCAACGGAGTACCGTTTGTCCCGATGCTGATTTTGTTTCCTTCAGATCAGAGTAATTTTTTAAAAACCCAGAATATTTATCCGGCTCGGTCACTTTTGACGCACAGCCGGATAATGCCAACAAGCCAGTAAGCACTGCAACTTTAAATAAAGTTTGAGTACGCATGAAACGATCCCTTTAGTTTTCGCAATGATGCCTAAAAAGGATAGCAAAACAGTTTCATTTTGGATGTACTAAAAATGGTAAGCACCGCACAATTTTATCTCTGCGCTCAGCACAAAAAATGCTGAACGCAGAAAGAGTTAACCCAAACGGGAGGTTCAGGAAGTTTTGCGTGCCAGCATGGTGGCAAAGCGCAGTTTAATTCGATTACCGTTTTCATCTGTACGATGAAGTTCACCTACGTCTTCGTTATATTTCAGCAGATCCCACCCACTGTAATAGTTGCGTAATTCTCCGGTTTTAAACGCGAACGGAAAACCTACTGTGCACGGAAAATCATCAGTATCCATCGCTGCGACGATTAAGTTATATCCACCCGGTTTAGTACAACGTTGCATATTCTCAATAAGGCCAGGGATCGTTTTAGCTTCAAGGAACATCAGTACAACGGTAGAAAGAATAAAATCGTATTCACCCTCAAAACGTAACGCATTAAGGTCAGCGACCTTCGCGTTGAGGTTGGTCAGCCCCTCAGCCGCTTTGATGCGCTCAAGGTTAGCGATGCTCATTGGGTTTTTATCCCATGCGGTAACGTCATAGCCGTTTGCCGCCAGGTACAGGCTGTTTCGGCCGTTACCGCAGCCCAGATCTAACGTTTTACCTGGTGCAACCACTTTTGCCGCTTCAACGACATCGGAATGCGTACGGGTTAAATCATATTTTTCAGTAAAGTAGTTTTCGTCGCAAAGGGTCATTATTTATCCTCAGATTTCAGTAATGCAGCACGCTCCGTGCGGATGAGCAGTTTCCCCTGCATCAGCAATGCAAACGTACGTATCAGTAATAATGCAATGATAAAATTGGTAAAAATAAACAGTGGGATAGACAGAGTATGAAAAAATCCTGATTCACTGCCGTGTCCAAGATGCAATCCCGTTGTCGCCAACGCAGACACGCCAAACGAGAAGCTCCAGAAAGACGCATTAAATGGCTGTGACAAATACCACGGCATAAGGCGTAGCATGAACAGAAGTTGCAGCAGACCATAACCAAATAGCATTTTAGCTAACGTATCCCCCTCGCCGCCGTTGACGCTAAGCCAGGCGCTACAGGCGACCAGCGCGGGTGCCAACTGTATACCAAGTGAAGTACGTAAAACCGTCGGTAGTTCACCGCAGCTACGTAAACGCTGCAGAATCACCGGCTCCAGGCTAAGCCAGGAAAATACCCCGGCGCCCAAAAACACCAACCCGGCATCGTTGAACCCAAGTGCACCACAGGCCATGGCGCTGATAAAGTTATTGGCAACGGTCGGCAGATACAGACCCGGCGTGGTGGCCTCTTCCGGATGCTCGCCGCGCCACAGCCCTGCCGTTTGCCAGGCGGCGTACGCCAGCTGTATCACCACGCCAATGCTGAACAATCCTAGCGCCAGCGGTCGATACCAAGGTACAAAACCAATCGCGACCAGCATCGTTGTTGCTGGAAACAGACTGACAAAACTGCTCATCACCGGATGACGAATTTCCGCCAGTACGCTGTGCGGAAAACGTAGTAAGCGATTCACAAATGCCAGCGTCAGCAATCCCCAAATGACCATTGCGAGGATCACTAAGCCATCACCAATCCAGTGGCTCACCGGCCACACCTGGCTGGCGTAGCGCCACGCAAATCCCATCCCGATGGTACCCAGTACCATGCCAAAATAACCAGCCGGAAGATTGAGGACCCGTTCACTCTGTTTGTTCTTACTCATTTTGTTTATTTTTTAAAGTATATTTGAAATGCATTTTATGGAATATCTGCCGGTTTAGCCAGTGCAGAAAACTTTGCTACGTTTAACTAAGGTGCGCAACATGGAAATGAGCTATGACCAAATACCGTCTAAGCGATGAATCTCGCTCCTTTAGTTACCTGGATAATGGCAATAAAAAAAGTGTATTACTACGCCAAATCATCGCACTCATTGATTTTAATGATGTTAGATCCGGTACGCTCGGTGGCTGGATTGATGATGAAAGCGTTCTGTCGCAAAGCGGTAATTGCTGGATATACGATGAGAATGCGCTCGCGTTTTCCGGCGCGACGATAACCGGAGACGCCCGTATTACACAGGCAAGCGTGGTCAGAGATGGCGCGCAGATTGGTGATGCCGTCTGGATTGACCGAGCAGAAATCAGCCATAACGCGCAAATACGTGACAACGTCACCATTCAGGATTCTGTTGTTCGCGGTGAGTGCCTCATCTGCGGTGATGCACGCATTGTGTGTGACTCTGAAATCATTGCGGCCAGAGGGTTAACCCGTGAAAGCGACCAGCTCCTGCAAATTTACGAGCGGGCGACCGTCAGCAATTCACGCGTGGTGCATCAGGTGCAGATCTATGGTGATGCGATGATCAACTATGCCTTTATAGAACATCGGGCTGAAGTTTTTGATTTTGCACAGGTAGAAGGCAATGAAGAGAATAATGTCTGGATCTGCGATTGCGCTAAAGTCTATGGCCATGCGCGTGTCATCGCCGGAACTGATGAAGACGCCATTCCTACCCTGCGCTACAGCTCGCAGGTGGCGGAACACGCGGTGGTTGAAGGTAACTGCGTGCTGAAACACCACGTGCTGGTTGGGGGGCATGCGCAATTACGTGGCGGACCGCTCCAGCTTGACGGTCACATCCTTATTGAAGGCTATGCCTGTATTCTGGGTGAAGTGCTGATCGAGCATCATATTGAGATAACCGATCAGGCCCAAGTTGAAGCCTTTGATGGCGATGCGATCCATCTGCGCGGGCCAAAAGTGATCAACGGCGAACAACGTATCACGCGCACCCCTATCGCCGGTTTATTCTGAAGAACCATCAATGATGCGGGCGTAGAGCTTCACGTCATGGTAATCGCCATTAAGGAATTCCGCCTGTTGCATACATCCTTCCAGTCGGAAGCCATTGCGCAGTGCAACCTGGTTGCTCCTGACGTTATCTACACGACATTTAATCACGAAACGGCGAATCTCCTGGCGCTGCGCATAATGACGAATCATTGCCTGTAGCGCCTGAGACAGAATGCCTTTGCCCTGGTGCTCTTCGTCCAGCCAGTAACCAATATAAGCGGCTTTGTTCAGCGGCTCTATCTGGTTAAACGAGATAACGCCAGCCACCTCCCCTTGTTCGAAAATAAGGAACATTTTGGCGTAGCCGCGCTGGTGCAACATCATATTCCCCTGCACGTTTTTGCGCGTGTCGTCCTCAGATTCGACAAACTGCGGCCAGTTCAGTGACTGTTGGAGCCAGGTTTTATTTTTAAGCACCAACTGATGCAGAGGGGTGACGTGTTGTTCTTCTACCGCCCGCAGTTCCAGCGCGTCACTAACGATAATTATTTCTGACATGTTTATCTCCTTTGCGATCGTAAACGGGGCATTTCTGACTGGCAGTAGCCGATATTACTCTGTTTAGCACCGAGGATGTCTTATTTTTATGCTGTAACAGCAATCACTTAGAAAGAATCTCTGGCGTGGAACCCGTTACTCTGGTGATCCGGGTATCCCCTCATGGATAGACCGTAATGATGACAATAACACTTTCATTCTATTGCTAAGGAGCAAGCATGGCAGCACCTTTGGGTCGTTTAGCACTTATTCCGCTTTTACTGATTACCGCCTGTCACCAACCTGTTTCCACCACGCAAGCAGGCCCCGTTCCCTTTGCGGTCAATAAGCAACAGGTTGTGGATAATACCACGCTGGAAATTTCCCGCAGCGCGCTGGAATATAACATCCATAAAGTTCAGCAACTGCTGGGAGATAAAACCCGGATGTGCGCCATTCTTAAAGGCGACGCGTACGGCCACGATCTCTCACTGGTAACGCCGGTGATGATGCAAAACGGCGTGCAATGTATTGGCATCGCCAGTAACGAGGAAATCAGTACCGTTCGCCAGTCAGGCTATACATCGCAGCTCATGCGCGTGCGTAACGCGACGGAAAAAGAGATGCGCCAGGCGGCGGATTTCGATACCGAAGAGCTTATCGGTAATCTGGATATGGCTAAGCGTCTAAGTGCAATCGCTCAGGAGAAAGGTAAAACTATTCGTATCCATCTGGCGCTGAACTCTGGCGGTATGTCGCGTAACGGTCTGGAAGTCAGTACCGCCGCAGGTCTGGAAGAAGCACGCGCTATTTCCGCATTACCCGGCCTGAAAATTGTCGGCATCATGTCGCATTTCCCGGAAGAAGATGCGGCAGTGGTAAAACGCGATCTGGCCCGTTTCAATACGCAATCAGCCCAGGTATTGAAAATTACCGGGCTTAAGCGCGAAGATGTCACCCTGCATGTCGCGAATACGTTCGCTACCCTGACCGTTCCAGAATCCTGGCTCGACATGGTGCGTGTTGGCGGTATTTTCTATGGCGATACCATCGCCAGCACCGAATACAAACGCGTCATGACGTTTAAATCTGCCATCGCGTCGGTAAACCATTACCCCAAAGGAAACACCGTCGGGTATGACAGAACCTATACCCTTAAACGTGATTCCGTTCTGGCCAATATCCCGACAGGTTATGCCGATGGTTATCGCCGTGTGTTCAGTAATGCGGGGCACGTGCTGATCCGCGGCCAGCGGGTTCCGGTACTGGGTAAAACATCCATGAATACCGTGATCGTCGATGTAACCGATTTGCCGCAGGTTGCATCCGGTGATGAAGTGGTGCTGTTCGGTAAACAGGGAAATGCGCAGGTTAGTGCAGAAGAAGTCGAAGAAATTAGCGGCGCGTTGTTCACTGAAATGTCGATCCTCTGGGGGGCGACGAACAAACGCGTGATGGTCGATTAACACCTAAAACAGGAAGGGCTTCCGTTTCTCGCAGGAAGCCCTTTTACACAGCAAGCGCCGTTCTACTTAGCTCTCACTGACACTCTCTTTTTGCAATATTTTGAGCAGATCTTCCTTCAGGTGGAGTTTCTGTTTCTTAAGACGAACAATGTCCAAACTATACCCCCGACCATCCGAACCTTCCAGTCTGGAGATCTCATGATCAAGGCTGTTGTGTTTTTCGAATAAGGACAGAAAGCGAGGGTTCTCGGATTTCAGTCGGGAAATAAGGTCTCTGTATTCTGGAAACATACTTTCTCCCTGTTAGTGGACAAGAACGTGTATAAGAAATACACACCCACAGAGTACCCATTTGCTATACAGAAAAATGCGAACAGGATCGAGTAAATAGTGTACAGAGTCGTTATGAGGATGAATGCAGATACGGCTCCCCATCAGGAGAGCCGTAAAGGGCGTGATTAACGCATCTCGCGGTCGTCAACGTACTGACGTTTATCCGGCGCTGGCGGGAAGTACTGATACAGCCAGGTTTCGCTGATGGCGTCACCCTGACAACGCAGGAACATACGCATATCTACCGGATCGGTTGAGTCAGAAGTCGGATACCAGTCAAACTGAATGCGATAACCGTCGATAGGCTCCACGTAGAGGATCTCAATCTGTTTCGCTTCACCGCTGGAGAGCGTAATCACCGGTTCAATGCCTTTCGGCGCAGCCGCTTTTAGATCGCCACCAACGAAGTCAACGGCAAAACGACGCGCCCATTTTTCCGGGTAATGCTCGCCCGGTGCCCATCCTTCCGGGAAGCCGCCCATACCTGTCCGGGTCGCCATCACGCGAGCCAGCGGTGAACGCACCGGCGGTTGAGCGCTCCAGTACAGGCGATATTTGAATTCCAGCTCATCGCCGGCTTTGATCTTCTTGTCCGGCTGCCAGAAGCAGACAACGTTATCCAGCGTTTCGCCAGTCGTCGGGATCTCCATCAAACCGATGGTCCCCTTGCCCCACTGGTTGCGCGGTTCGACCCACAGACTTGGGCGCTTGTTATACCAGCCCATGATGTCCTGATAATGGGAGAAGTCGCGATCGAGTTGCAGCAAGCCAAACCCTTTCGGGTTGTTATCGGTATAGGCGTTGAACTGCAGCTTTTGCGGGTTATTCAGCGGACGGCAGATCCACTCGCCATTGCCCCGCCACATCGCCAGACGATCTGAGTCATGGATTTGCGGGTGAATAGTGTCGCACATCCGACGCTCATTGTTGCCGCAGCTGAACATGCTGGTCATCGGCGCAATGCCGAGCTGCTTGATGTCTTTGCGCGCATAGATGTGGTTTTGTACATCCATAATCACCTGCGTTTTCTCGCAGTGGATCACGAACTTGAATGCGCCGGTTACGCTTGGGCTGTCGAGAAGCGCATACACGGTAAAAGAGGTTGCGCCCGGTTTAACCGTTTCGAACCAGAAAGAGGTGAAATCAGGAAACTCTTCTTTACTGTCGGTGTAGGTATCTACCGCCAGACCACGGGCCGATAAACCGTACTGATAGGTGTCATCCACGGCGCGGAAATAGCTGGCGCCCAGGAAAGAAACGACATCGCGGCGGGCCAGTTCTGGCGCTTTAAACACGCGGAATCCAGCGAATCCGAGGTCAGTCTGCCCTTCCAATTGTTTGGTATCCACACCCGCGTCGTTGTATTTAAACAGTTCCGGACGGAAGTGAATTTCACGCGCCATATGCGTACTACCATCAACCGAGAACATGCGTACACGACGACGGAAGCCCATTCCCACGTGGAAGAACTGCGCATCAAGCTGACGATTTTCAACATTGTTCCACAGAGACTGCTCTGCGTCATATTGAATGCTGTTGTAGGCCTGCGGCGTCAGTTTCGCCAGCGTATCCGGTAACGCGCGCGGTGCGCCGCCCCAGGGTTTCTGTGCTAAGTCATGGGCCATCGATTGCAGAACGGAAAAATCAAAACGTACGGTTTTTCCGTCTGCAATGTCAGACTCTGCCGCAAAGGCGGCGCGGGAAAAGAGTGATGCAATACCACTGGTTCCGCACACGGCGGCCATTGCCATTGAACCTTTAATAAATCGTCTGCGATTCATGCCTGAAAGTGAGTCCTTCTGGTCGTGTAAATGTTCCCGCGCCGGTCAAAATCAGCGGCAAGAGAGTGCACATTTCTGACCGCTCACTCTAGACAAAATTCATTAATAATCCAATTGTTGGTCGCCGATTATCTGTACAAAATCGAAAATATTTTATGTCGATGGGAACAGACCGAATCCCATGTAAATTCCATTAAAGTAAACCACACCGACGTTTACTTCGCTCTTGAGCCTCCTGATACAGCGCAAACTCATCATAAACCGCGCAACCCAGCGCCTGTTCAAACGCGTCGCGGCTGGAATTTCCGTGGCTGCGAGCTTGTGTTTCATTACCCAAATTGGACTGGAAAATTCCTGCGGCGCTCACCGGTAAAAAATCTTCGTAGGTGATGGGTTGCGCAACCAGCCAGCCCCGTTCAATAAGCGGCTGCGGATCGTCATCCGGGCGAATCGCCTGCCGATGCGCTTCACCCGATGGCGTCAGACGATAGCGGAACCAGGCTAGCCCCTGCTGGCGCAGCAGGAATTCGCTGTCCGGGAAGGCTTTGAACACCTCCTGAAGATGTAGCTGGTGCGTCAGATTGTCTTTCCCCGTTCCCGCTTTATTCAGCAATTCGTCGTACAACGCTCTGCCTTTCGGCGTCAGGGCCACGCCGCGCTGTTCGATTTCACCAAAACGTGCCGTGTGAGTGCCGCGCATTTCACCGGCAAACAACACCGGTTCTTCCAGCGCTTTGAAACTGGTCTGACGCAATAAAATGGGCACCTCGCGGCGCGGCGGCCCTTCAATCAGTATTTTGGGCTCAATGCCGCATTCCGGCATCATCGACTGCACCCGGTCAATATCCAGCGTTCGCGGTGTCAGATGGTTGATATGACAACCGGGGAAGCACACTACATCAGCAACCAGCCGATGTTCGTTATGTAATGCGTGATAGGTCTCTTCATCGACCGTGGCGTGCTGATGCCAGCGGAATGTTTCCAGCGCTTCATGCACAAACTCTTGCGCCTGTTCAGTTGTAAAACTGCCCTGCGCATCAAATTCATCCAGCAGCTCGTGGCAACGGCGGGTGAAAATATCGCGTTTCGCGAGGATCTCTGCGGCTTTTTGCCGCAGCGCGGCGTTTTCGATTAGTTCGAGCCGTAATAACGAGGTGAATACCCGAAACGGGTTGCGCGATAGCGAGGCATCGTCGATGGGACGGAAGGCTGTGGAATGTACTGGGACGCCCGCCTGGGAGAGATCGTAATAACTCACCGGATACATGCCCATAACGGCAAACATCCGGCGCAGCGTAGAAAGCTCCTGCGCGGTACCCACTCGAATGGCGCCATGACGCTCAACGTTTAGCCGGGCCAGTTCATCCGCATTCGCCAGTTTTTCATGCAGCGTCGGATTATTTTCCAGTACCGCCAGATTCACATCAGCGACAAGTTCCAGCAACGTGCCGTACTGCGGGACTTCCTGCTGGTACATTGCTGACATTGCCTGCGAAAATTGTTCCCGAATCTCATCTGCCGTGATGGTGTTCGCCATAATGTCATGCCTCCAGTGAATATTACCTGGAGTGTAGAAAACGCCGCTGACTCCGGTGGGAAGAATTTACAAAGTGTGACCCCGCGTAAACTTCCCACCCATACAAAAGATGAACAGTACCTACTGGCGTAGTTTCAAATGACTTTCCAGCCAGGGCAGCATCTGTTTTTTACGGCTAAGCATACCTTCTACCTTGCAAGGCTGCGGGATGTCTGAAAGTTCTGATCCAGCAAACCACAGGCTGGTGTCACCCAGATTGATGTCAGTGAGCATCAGCACGACTAACGCAGCATTCTTTTCTTCTGCATAGCTCGCCATTTCCTGACGGAGATCGTCCAGCACCGCATCCACCTGTTGCAGCGCATACAGTTCAAGCTGCGCTACACAGACTGAATGTCCATGGATGGTGAAGGTTTTAATGTCTTTCTGCAGAAGTTCGCGGGCGCTCATCCCTTCCACGCTTGTTTTGGCTGACAGCAGGTCGCGGCTGAAAGCGTCAAGATCCACTCCGGTTTTTTGGGCCAGCGCATCAACCGCCTGACGATCGTCAGAGGTGGTCGTTGGTGAACGTAGCGTGACAGTGTCACTCAATACGGCACCGAGCAGTATAACAGCCTCAGAGGAAGATAACTGGTTGCGTTCATCCTCCGTCATCAGTTGCCACAGCAGGGTTGCGCTACTGCCGACGGGCTTCACCCACACTTCCGGTGGCAGACGGGTGACTAACCCACCGAGTCGGTGATGATCGATAATTCCCACCACGTTACTTTCGGTCAACGATTCCGGCCCCTGGGTAGGCTCGGTGAAATCGACCAGCCAGACATCACGATCGGTCAGTTCAAACGCCAACCGTTCAGGCATCGTCAGCCCCGCATGCTCAAAGATAAACTGCGTTTCGCGGTTAGGCTCGCCCAAACGCCATGCCGTCGCCTGCTGGCCACGTAAACTAAGCCAACGCGCCGTCATTGCGGCGGTGCAGATGGCATCACTATCGGGATTAAGGTGCCCTATTACATGTATCATTCATCAGTGCCTTGTGAAGAGAAATCGTTCAAAAGTAAACAATCACCAAAGTATAACGACTGGGCACACTCCCTTCCATGATCCCACTCCCCAGCAATGCTGTACAAAACATAAGCAAAATAAATCAGTTGTAAGTAAAACATGATAAATGTTAATAATATTTTGCTATCAGGTTATCAAAAACAAACAACTTTACTTGTCACCGATACGACTCTGTTTTTAACATCGCTTATGGAAAAAAATGTTCTGTTCAATCAGCGCATTCGCTTGCGCCACCTTCATACTTTTGTCGCCGTTGCACAGCAGGGAACGTTGGGGCGCGCGGCTGAGACCCTTAACCTGAGCCAACCGGCTCTCTCCAAAACGCTAAATGAACTGGAGCAACTGACCGGGACCCGGCTCTTTGAGCGTGGCCGCCTTGGCGCGCAGTTAACGCTGCCCGGAGAACAGTTTCTTACCCACGCGGTAAGAGTGCTGGATGCGCTCAACACCGCCGGACAAGCGTTAAATCAGCGCGAAGAGTCGCAGACTGATGTAGTACGGATTGGGGCCTTACCCACCGCAGCACTGGGTATTTTGCCTGCGGTAATTGGTCCTTTCCACAAGCAGCAAATGGAGACCACGCTACAGGTCGCCACCATGAGCAATCCGATGATTCTGGCAGGTTTAAAATCCGGGGAAATCGACCTTGGCATTGGTCGCATGGCCGATCCAGAATTGATGGTCGGTCTGAATTATGAATTGTTGTTTCTGGAATCACTTAAACTGGTCGTGCGCCCTAACCATCCGCTGTTGCAGGAAACCATCACGTTAAGTCGGGTAATGGAGTGGCCGGTGGTGGTTTCGCCAAAAGGAACCGCACCTCGCCAGCACGCAGAAGCATTGTTGCAAAGTCAGGGTTGTAAAATGCCGCCAGGCTGCATTGAAACACTGTCAGCATCGCTTTCCCGCCAGCTGACGGTTGATTACGACTATGTGTGGTTTGTCCCTTCAGGCGCGGTTAGAGAAGATTTACGCCAGGCGACGCTGGTGTCGTTGCCGATACCTACCCACGGGGCGGGCGAACCCATCGGTATTCTTACCCGTGTCGATGTGCAACTCTCTCAGGCCGCGCAGATCCTTATCGCCGCAATACGCAAAACCGTACCGTTTTGATACCAAAAATTAAGGGACCATCAGGTCCCTTAATTTATTGTTAAAACGTTTCCCAGTTATCGCCACTGGCCGTTGCCGTCTGCGGACGTGAAGGGTCAGGCGTAGTGGTCACGAAAGCGCGTTTAATCGCGCTTATTCCTGTTAAACGAAACGTGCCAACGGCTTCCGTTAAGCGTGCAGCCTGCTCTTCCAGAGACGCCGCCGCAGCCGATGCTTCTTCAACCAGCGAGGCATTTTGCTGCGTAACCTTATCCATTTCTGATATCGCCTGGCTCACCTGTACGATGCCCCGGCTCTGCTCATCAGAAGCCGCCGCAATTTCTAACATAATGTCGGTGACGCGTTTTACCGCATCGACAATATCCGTCATCGTATTGCCCGCCGCGACGACTTCTCCGGAGCCCTGATCAATCAGTCGGACCGATTCGCTGATCAATCCTTCAATCTCTTTTGCCGCCTGAGCGCTGCGGCTTGCCAGCGTACGGACCTCACTGGCCACCACTGCAAATCCACGCCCCTGCTCTCCTGCCCGCGCCGCCTCAACCGCCGCGTTCAGCGCCAGGATATTGGTCTGGAAAGCAATGCTATTAATCACGGCTGTGATTTCGGAGATTTTCTTCGAGCTCGTTGAGATATTGCCCATGGTTTTCACCACGCCAGAAACCATCTGACCGCCCCGACTGGCCTTGCCGGACGCATCTTCCGCCAGCTTGCTTGCGTGATGCGCGTTGTCGGCGTTTTGCTTCACCGTGGCGGTCAGCTCTTCCATGCTGGCTGCCGTTTGTTCAATCGCTGCGGCCTGTTGTTCAGTACGTGAAGACAGATCGGTATTACCCGCCGAAATCTCACTGGTACCGCGGTAGATTTCTTCCGCGCCCTGACGTACCGTGCCCACCGTTTTCCCCAACGATCGTTGCATTGCCTGTAGGTGACGGCTCAGGCGACCAATTTCGCTACGCCCGGTCGGTTCATCTTGCATCGTCAGATCGCCCGCGGAAATTTGCTCAATACGCTTGGCCGCGCGTAACAGAGGATGAATGACCGTGCGGCGCAGAACAATGAACGTCATTACGGTCAGCGCCAGCGCAAGAACGAATGCACCCAGCATAAAAGCCATGCCGAGTTGTGTACGCTGATGCGCCTGCTCGCTTAACTGGTTCGCCCTTGCGGTACGAATGTCGATCGCTTTTAACAATACCTTATTGTAAGCAGAGTCCAGCGGTCGGGCCTGTTCATTTTCATGGTTGATGATCGCTTCAAACATGCCGTTTTTAGCGTACTTCAGCATGGGCTGTAAGCCGTCGGTATAGGCTTTGAAGCTGGCGCTCAGTTCAGCATCTAGCGCTTCATCAGCAGACGTTTTTACCGCACGCGACATATACGCGTTAAAACCGTCCTGCGACTGCTTGATCCGTTTTTCGGCCTCGGCAATATTGGCCTTCATGTCATCCATTTCGGCGATACGGCTCGCCGCGCCGGCGTGGATCATATTGATACGTGCGGTGCGTAAGTGGTTAGAGCTGTTAGATAACCCCATCCTGACCTGAATCTCATCGGTCACGTCGCGCTGATCGCGATCGGCCTGCATAAGAAAATAGCTTGCCAGCCCAGAACTTAGGGCGAACAGCAGGAGAATGCCACCGAGAATGGAGGAAAACAGCGGAACCAGCCGGATTTGATGCAGAAAGCCCAGTTTATGCTGGGCTTGCATCGATGTAGTGTTGTCCATGACCGTCGACTCTCTTGTAGGGTTTATGCGTGAAAACACGCCCGTTAGATAGTCATCGGCAATCCGGGAAGTTTACTTACCTTGAAAAGCGCCGGATTCGTCACACTTTCACAACATAATTCTAAAAAATTCAGGAAAGTGCCAGCGGTTAAATCCGCTGGCCAATGAATCAGTTATCGCCAAAGTGGATAACGGTACGGATGGACTTACCCTGATGCATTAAATCGAACGCTTCGTTAATCTGCTCCAGCGGTAAACGGTGGGTGATAAACGGATCCAACTGAATTTTCCCACTCATCGCATCTTCAACCATGCCAGGAAGCTGAGTGCGCCCTTTCACGCCGCCAAATGCGGAGCCGCGCCAGACACGCCCGGTAACCAGTTGGAATGGACGCGTTTTGATCTCTTGTCCTGCTCCCGCCACGCCAATGATGATGCTTTCGCCCCATCCTTTATGGCAACATTCCAGCGCTGCGCGCATCACGTTAACATTACCGATACATTCAAAGCTAAAATCCACACCGCCGTCAGTCAGTTCGACGATCACATCCTGAATCGGTTTGTCGTAATCCTTCGGGTTGATGAAGTCGGTCGCGCCCATCTCACCTGCCAGCTTAAATTTTTCCGGATTGGTATCAACGGCCAGAATACGCCCGGCTTTCGCCTGCACCGCGCCCTGAATGACCGCCAGACCAATACCGCCCAGACCAAATACGGCTACGGTGTCGCCTTCTTTCACTTTTGCGGTGTTATGGACGGCTCCGATACCGGTGGTCACGCCACAACCCAGCAGACACACTTTGTCCAGCGGGGCCTGCGGGTTAACCTTCGCCAGAGAGATCTCCGCGCAAACAGTGTATTCGCTGAAGGTGCTGGTGCCCATATAGTGATAAATCGGCTCACCGTTATACGAGAAGCGCGTTGTGCCATCCGGCATCAGACCTTTGCCCTGGGTCGCACGTACGGCCTGGCACAAGTTGGTTTTACCCGATTTACAGAACTTACACTCGCCGCACTCTGCGGTGTACAGCGGGATCACATGATCGCCCGGTTTCAGACTGGTAACGCCTTCGCCTACTTCAACCACAATGCCACCACCTTCATGGCCAAGTACCGCCGGGAATACGCCTTCCGGATCGTCGCCAGAGAGCGTAAAGGCGTCGGTGTGGCACACGCCGGTATGGGTAATTTTAACCAGCACTTCACCTTTCTTTGGCGGTGCGACGTCGATTTCGACAATTTTTAACGGTTGGCCGGGGCCGAATGCAACTGCTGCACGTGATTTCATTTGTCTCTTCCCATTATTGCGAGGTGATGGTGTTATTTTAGATAAGCACGCAGAAGATGGCCGATTTCAGCCATGCGCACGGCACGCTGATCTGGCGTAGTTTCCCCGCTGACCAGCTCGTCTTTCAGATGGATCTCAACCATTTCGCCCATCAGGCCATTGGATGCACCGCGCACGGCGGCAATTTGCTGCAGGATAGCCAGACACGGTTCGCCGGACTCCAGTGCGCGCTCAAGCGCATCAACCTGACCGCGAATACGGCGTACACGGGTGAGAATGCGTTTCTTGTCTTCAGGTGAATGCGGCATACGCCCTCCAGATACTATAGGGGGGTATACTATCAGATTTGTTATTTGGCTGTAAAATATATGATTACTGATTATGTTAACGCATTGATTTTTATTATATTAGTTTGAACAACACCCTGATTGATTTTAACTGTGTCAGATGCACCCAAAGATTATGTAGATTAATAAGGCCTGCCTGAGCCAGTATCGCCAGGGTGATCATCAATGTGGACGCGGTAATCACAAGCATCAAACGACTAATATTTTTCTGGATCCTGATCTGCTGCTTTTCCCGTTTATCTTCAGATTCCCATGAAACAATTGTTGAAATAGCCTTGCCCTGAATATAATATTTTTCATCACTAAATCTGACATCCTCTGTAATTACAAGTGACTGGAGCAGCAGAAAGACCTTCCTCCTGAAATCTTCATTCTTGATATGTTTATACCAAAGCGTCCCGTACAATAGATCAATAACCTCATCACATGTTACTCCAGTGTGAGTTTTCTCTGGCGATTGATGTACATATTCGTTCACCAGCATCTGTAGCAACATTATACGATCAAGTCCACTCAACGCCTTGTTACTGGCGAATGAAGAAAAGAGATTGCTTTTTGCTCTCGTCAGAGCATTTTTTACATAAGCAATACGCGTAAAATAATTTATTGCAAAAAGAAAAATCGAATTAAACCTTAACGGACCTTGCTTTCTCCAATGAATAATCTCAACATTCATTTTTTCAATATCATTGAGTGGAAGGTTTATTTTCTCCATATAGGCGTGCTGCTCAGCATGCCATTTTTCAAGCACAACATTTTTGCCTCTTAGACTCACAAGCTGATATTTTTCTTGTTTTACATCCGAAAAATAAACACCATAGTAATTATATACTTGATCATCCACATGATTTTTCAGAGTAAACCGTGGCAGAAAATAACGCCATAATTTACCTTTAGCTCTCGAAACTAACGATTCTATGAACATGATTACGCTCTAACATCTTTAAATTGTCACAGTTAATGATAGTTCACTGTGCGAATAAAAAAGCCCTCCCCATTCGATAATGAGGAGGGCTTTTTGTACACCGATTTAGTGCTTATCAGTGATCTCAACAACGACATGGCGATCTGGAGCAAGACAATTAATCAGCTGCTGTCCGGTCTGCCCATCACAACTGGATCCCGTGACAGAATCACTCGAACCATATCCTTGTGCAGTAATATTTGCAGCCGGCATGCCTAATGCGACTAATTCATCGGCGACAGCCTGCGCGCGTTGGGCCGACAGTTGCTGGTTATAATCTGCGGCTCCGGTGCGATCGCTATAGCCAATAACAACGGTCGCTTTATCTTTTGCCGGTTGCAGACCGGGGTTTCGGTATAGCTGCGCAATCGCCGCTTTCCCTTCTGGGGTTAGTGCTGCTGAATCATAACCAAACATCACATCAGATTTTAAGTTAAAACGCTGAGGTTCAGGCGCAGGAGTTGCGGCAACTGCCGGTGCAGGCGTAACCTCCGCGTCGTTATGCTGGCCAAAGCGATATGACAACCCAGCGGTAACGGAACTAACATCACTTGATACGCCAATCTGGTTTTCATTACCCACATTGCTCACCCATTGATATTCCACGCGTCCAGCCCAGTTCTTGTTAAAGGCATATTCCGTACCAACAGCCACAACCGGACGCACACCAGTATCAAAGCGGTTATTGCCTTTAATATCTGACTCCGCGCGATATCCCATTGCCCCTGCACGGCCGTAGAGATCCCAATTATCTGTCAGACCATAACTTGCCTTCAGAGATAATTGCAGGCCCTGACTTTTCATTTGAGAACCAGATGCGCCATTTTTACCGTTGAATTGCATATTGCCTAAATAGTCATAACCGCCTTCAACTGCCAGCCATGGAGTAATCTGATAGCCTGTAAATACACCACCACCGACGTTATCGCTATCAAAACCAACATCACCATATTTATTACCATTGGCCCCCGTTTGCTGGCTTGCGCTGGTATCAAAGTAATGTGACCAACCAAATTTCCCACCAGCATACCAGGTTCCCGCATCCGCGGCGGCAAATGCCGTAGTCGCGGTCAGCGCATTTGCAATAATGAGTGTAATAAGCGTCTTTTTCATAAATTTCCTATTATAGACTTGCCGTTTGTCAGTTAGTTATCTGTTAGTCGGCGCTACAATAAGATTTTTAATGAAGGCTGATAATCGTTTTTTTATTTATTTCTGGACAGTTTTAGAATCGCTCTGGACGCTTATTTACGATAACAATGGCTATCCCACCCGCAGTAAATCGCTATATCTCGTTGTATAACGCGGTGAAAGCATATCTCGCTTCATTGCCCACGGTTGTTGTATACCTTGTCCGGCAAAATAGAGTGTTCCTTTACCCTTTTCAGCATTGAGTGTATCCAGAACGGCCATCAGCTTATCGCTGTTATGCCGTGGGGCGTTGTCATCAAACAGATTCAACTGCGCAACGCCAGAACTAAAAAAATCGCCCAGCATGACCCCTGCTTTTTGATAACGCAGCCCCTCCCGCCATATTGCGTCCAGGCTACGTGTGGCCGCCCTTATAATTTCCCGACTATCCTGGGTTGGTGTCAGCAGTTTTATCGATGCGCTGTTACCGTAATACGGTTCATTCAGGGAAAATGGGCTGGTTTTGATAAACGTAGAGATAAACCGGCAGAACTGGTGCTCTCTGCGTAATTTTTCCGCAGCACGTGCAGCATAGGTACAAATAGCCTCTCTCATCGCATTGTAATCCGTGAGTTTTTCACCAAACGATCTTGAACAAATGATCTCCTGCTTAACTGGCGCAAACTCTTCCAACGCCAGGCAAGGTTCACCGCGCAATTCCCGCACAGTGCGCTCAAGCACGACGTTGAAATGTTTGCGGATAAAGCGAATATCGGTATCCGCCAGGTCGCATACTGTTTTAATACCCATGGCGTCCAGTTTTTTACTGATACGGCGTCCGACACCCCAGACTTCATCAACCGGGAGCGCAGCCATCAGCTTACGCTGACGCTCAATATTCGAGAGATCCACCACCCCGCCAGTCTGTTCCTGCCACTTTTTGGCAGCATGGTTCGCCAGCTTGGCCAGGGTTTTGGTCTGGGCGATACCGACCCCAACCGTGAGGCGTGTTTTCTGTAAAATGGTTTCTCTGATTTCACGACCAAAATCTGTAAGATCCCTGCAGTTTCGCACGCCGGTTAAATCACAAAAGGCTTCATCGATACTGTACATTTCCACGCGCGGAGACAGCTCCTCCAGAATCGACATTACCCTGCTACTCATATCCGCATACAGCTCGTAGTTCGAACTAAAGCAGAACACGCCGCAGCGCCTGAACAGATCTTTCTGTTTGAAGTATGGTGCTCCCATATTGACGCCAAGCGCCTTCGCTTCCGCGCTACTGGCAATGACACAACCATCGTTATTTGAAAGAACAACAACGGGTTTACCTTTCAGGTCCGGTCGGAATGCCGATTCACAACTGGCATAAAACGAATTAACATCCACCAGCGCAAACATAATCAACCCGCGGATTTAATGATAAATGTCACCACGCCAAATATATCCAGCGTGTCCTCGCTGCCGATCATGATCGGTGCGTAGGCGCTGTTCTCTGGCTTCAACATCACCACCGGATGCAATTGCAGGCGCTTAACGGTGAATTCGCCTTCAATAGCAGCAATCACAATGTCTCCGTGGGCCGCTTTTCTGGCACTGTCGACTACCAACAAGTCGCCAGCACCGATCCCTGCCCCCATCATGGAGTCGCCAGACGATTTAACAAAATAGGTTGCGCTGGGATGCTGCACCAACAGGTCGTTAAGATCGATACGTTTCTCAACGTAATCCTGCGCCGGAGAAGGAAAACCGCAGGGCACGAGATCGCTAAATAGCGGGAAGTGTTTGATTTCGGGGGGTTCAACTGGCTGGAAAAACAACATAATAATCTGCCTCTCATATAACTGTATTTATATACAGTAGTTTTAATGAGGACAGTGATCAAGTGACAGACGTGGCGAACTGAGCGTTGTTTAATCATCTTGCCGGTAAGCGTTTATGCTGTCTGGAAAAATAATTTACGATTTTATTCCATGTTAGCGGTCGCCTTATGGCAAACGCGCGGCATGGTGGATTGTCGCCATTGCCGCGGCCTAAAAAAATGCCCCGCATTTGCGGGGCGTTACCTCAGGAGCGTTTGCGCGGCATCATGCGCAGCAGCGTATTATCCTTCCAGAAATAGTGATGCATCAGGGCCGCAACGGCATGCAGGGCAATAACAAAATAGCCCAGGTTTGCCAGCGTCACGTGCCAGGACTTCAGCATATCCACTAAATCAAAGTTGGCCTCTGCCGCATGCGGCATAACGATGCCGAATGCAATCCACGGGTTACCCCGGTTGTACATCATCACCAGCCCAATAATCGGCAGGACAATAAACAACAGATAGATAACCAGATGCCCCAGATGCGCCATGCCGGTCATCATTGGCTTCGGTTTCGGCACAATCGGCGGAGCCGGGTATTTCAGCCTGACCAGCAAACGCGCCACCATCAGCGTTAAAATAGTGATACCGCAGGAGACGTGCACCATGTTGAACAAGGGGCGATAGCTGCGCGGGAAAAATCCGCGAAACTCCATGGCACTGTAGGCCACAATAACCAACAAAAAGACCAGCCAGTGAATACCGATTTGCAGGCCAGAATACTTATTCCCCATAACACTTCCTGAATAAAAACAATAATGCGTCAACATAACGGGCTTTTGTTAAAAATTCATTAACTTTTGTTCACCCATTTTCAGTCGCTTACGCTTAACCGCAAGAACCGCTATTGCCGAGGATGCCTGTCTGGACTAAGCCTGGTAGGGAAAATATGTCGTACCGCCTCATCCTGACAGGAGAAAACCATGAGTAAAATTGGCATTAACGGTTTTGGTCGTATCGGTCGTCTGGTATTGCGTCGACTACTGGAAGTCAAAAGCAACGTGGAGGTTGTGGCCATTAATGACCTCACCTCACCTAAAATTCTCGCCTATCTGTTAAAGCACGATTCAAACTACGGCCCGTTTCCCTGGAGCATCGACTTTACCGAAGACGCGCTGATTGTCGACGGTAAAAAAATCGCGGTTTACGCAGAAAAAGAGGCCAAAAATATCCCATGGAAAACCACTGGCGCTGAGATAATCATCGAATGCACCGGTTTTTATACCTCGACAGAAAAAGCCAACGCACACCTGGATGCAGGTGCCAAAAAAGTGCTGATATCCGCCCCGGCTGGCGACATGAAGACCATTGTCTTTAACGTCAACGACGACACAATGGATGCGAACGATCGGATTATCTCGGTCGCATCGTGCACCACCAACTGCCTGGCACCGATGGCGAAAGCGCTGCACGATAGCTTCGGTATTCAGCTTGGCACTATGACCACCATCCACGCCTACACGGGAACGCAGTCGCTGGTTGATGGTCCACGCGGGAAAGATCTGCGCGCCTCACGGGCTGCGGCAGAAAATATCATTCCCCATACCACCGGAGCCGCCAAAGCCATTGGTCTGGTCATTCCGGCGTTGAGCGGAAAATTAAAAGGCCACGCCCAGCGTGTTCCGGTGAAAACCGGATCCGTTACGGAACTGGTTTCGATATTGGGGAAAAAAGTCACTGCTGAAGAGGTCAACAACGCGCTGAAAAAAGCCACGCAAAATAATGAGTCATTTGGTTATACCGATGAGGAGATTGTCTCATCAGATGTCATTGGCTCGCATTTCGGTTCGGTATTTGATGCAACACAAACCGAGATTACCGAAGTGGGCGATCTGCAACTGGTAAAAACCGTCGCCTGGTACGATAACGAATACGGTTTTGTCACCCAGCTTATTCGTACGCTGGATAAATTTATCAAGCTCTAATGTTCTGGCGGAGGCCTGCCTCCGCCCTCTTTCATTTCCCGCGAATTCAATACGTTGTGAGTCTCTCCCCGTTTTCGATTCACTGACTGTGCTATAGCTAACCTTTGCCACTGAGGGAGCATAGTAATGGAAGCACTGAGTCGTGAAACGTTAGAAAACATGATGGAGCAAGCCGTTGCCCACGCAACCACCGTCTCATTCTGGCCGCAGAGTGAAGCCCCCGGAGCAAAAAACAGCGATGCGGTGTTTACGCCTGAACCCCGACATACAGGAACATCTCAGTATGATCGTGCTGTCACCGGTATTCGCGCCCCGGAAATTACCGTTTATGCCCCCGAAAAACCTAACGGCGTAGGGATCCTTGTTACACCGGGAGGTTCTTACCGTCGCGTGGTGATGGATAAAGAAGGCAGCGTACTGGCACCATTCTTTAACGCTCGCGGTTATACCCTGTTTGTGATGACCTACCGCATGCCGGGTGATGGCCATGAGGAAGGTGCAAACGCGCCGCTGGCCGATGCCCAGCGCGCCATGCGCTACATTCGCGCCAACGCCCATGAATGGAAAATTAACCCTGATCGTATCGGTGTGTTGGGCTTCTCTTCCGGTGGTCACGTAGCCGCCAGCCTGGGAACCCGGTTTGCCGAACCGGTTTATACACCGATTGATAGCATAGACGAGCAACCTGCGCGTCCTGCGTTCATGGCACTGGTGTACCCGGTTGTCACCCTGCGCGAAGATATCGGTCACCCGGGATCCCGTCTTGAGCTGGTTGGCGCTACGCCAGAAAAGGAAGATCTGCGCCACTATTCTCTGGAAGAACGCGTGGATAGCACAACGCCGCCGACGTTCCTGCTACACGCCATTGACGATCCGGCGGTGAAAGTGGAAAACAGCCTGGTTTTCTTTAATGCGCTACGTGAGCAGGGCGTTCCGGTCGAAATGCATCTGTTTGAACGCGGTAAGCACGGATTTGGTATTCGCGATGCGCAAGGGTTACCGCTGGCCATCTGGCCGGAAATGATGATGAACTGGATCGCCACCAAAGTGTGAGAATTGCGCCGGGTGGCGTACAGGCTCACCCGGCGAAAAACTTAAGACTGCAAATACACTACCTGTGTTTGCAGGTATTCATTCAGACCGTGTTTACCATCTGCCCCGCCAATCCCGGACTTGCGCCAGCCAGCGTGGAAGCCCTGCATCGCCTCGAAGTTTTCGCGATTAATATAGGTTTCGCCAAACTTCAGTCCCTTAATCGCCTTCATTGCCGTATTCAGATTCTGCGTATAGATCGATGAGGTCAGTCCG
Organism: Citrobacter sp. Cpo103; assembly: GCF_030332605.1. Classification (NCBI taxonomy): domain Bacteria; kingdom Pseudomonadati; phylum Pseudomonadota; class Gammaproteobacteria; order Enterobacterales; family Enterobacteriaceae; genus Citrobacter; species Citrobacter sp. Cpo103. The sequence continues at coordinate 77,003 of NZ_JAOWHO010000016.1, forward strand.
TAGTCGCTGTCATTGGCCATTGTCAGCGCCTGTTCCAGCGTATCAAATGCAACCACCGGCAGCACCGGACCAAACGTCTCCTCGTGCATAATCGCCATATCCTGGCGCACGTCTAACAGTAACGTCGGCGGATAGTAATAACCTTTGCCGGCAACGGCTTTACCGCCCAGCACCACACGGGCGCCTTCCTGCACCGCTCGCTCGACTTTTTGCTCTACACGCTCCAGCGCAGCGGCGTTAATCAGCGGCCCCATCGCAATGTCATTGCGTTCGGCCGGATTGCCAAACTGCACGGCTTTCATCGCCTCACCCAGACGATTAACGAACTGGTCATAGATACCTTTCTGAACGTATACGCGCTCGGCACAGTTGCATACCTGTCCGGTATTAATCACCCGTGAGTCAACAATGGCCTTCACTGCCAGCTCAAGGTCAGCATCGTCCATCACGATAGCTGGAGCTTTACCACCCAACTCCAGACAAACTTTGGTGATGTTTTTGGCCGCTGCGGCCATAATTTTCTCACCTGCGCCGACGCTACCGGTCATGCTCACCATGGCGACCTTCGGGTTTCCGGCCAGCTCCTGACCGACCGTTTCACCGCGTCCCAGCACCAGGTTAAAGACTCCGCGCGGTAAACCAATGTCATCAACAATTTTGGCAAAGGCGATGGCGTTATTCGGTGTGAATTCACTCGGCTTAATGACGATGGTATTCCCCGTCAGCAAGGCGGGAGCCAGTTTGCGGGCAATCAGGAAAAACGGGAAGTTCCACGGTAGAATGCCCGTCGTCACGCCCAGTGCACGCTTAAACAGCAGGATATTCTCACCCGGGCGATCGCTTTGCAGGATCTCGCCTTCATAACGACGCGCCCACTCCGCCATGTAATCGATATAGTCGGCGGTAAACGCGACTTCAACGTCAGCCAGTTGTTGAATTTTTCCACCTTCCGCCACAATCAACGCGCTGATTTCATCGGCTCGCTGGCGGATACCTGCAGAAATTTTGCGTAACCAGTTTGCCCGTTCAATGGCAGGCAACGCTTCCCATTGCGGCTGAGCGCGATCCGCAGCATCGATCGCTTTACGCGCATCTTCGGCACGCCCATCGGGAATACGCGAGATAATCTCTTCCGTGGCCGGATTGACGACATCAATCCAGGCGTCATCGTGCCAGGTCACAAACTGCCCATCGATATACATAGGATGTTGTACGGGTACTGACATGCGGCTCTCCTGTGATTGATTTGTTTTTAACAAGTAAAACTATTGTTAATTAATATCAATCATGCATGACGCATTATCGCTGGAGTGGCGGTTCTGTGAACTGCTTCATAAAAGCATCTGGAAAAGTGATGATGAAGAGAAAAAACGGGTGGGCTTTCTGCCCGTTTGCCATAAAACGCCGACAAACGGGCAGCAAAAATTACAGAGAACGGCTCTCCAGTAAGTCGGTCAGCGCGGTATCATTTTTTAGCTGCTGCCAGGCTTGCTCAACGTCCTGGGGAATATCAACATGTACGATAAAATCGTGTCCACAGGGCCCATACCCGGCAGCATCATCCCGCAGGCGCGGAAGTTCACCGGTAATGAGAGAAAGATAGCGGTCTACCGACCACAGACCTTCTGCCGCGGGCACAAAATCCACGCCGTTGTGCTGTTGGGCCAGTTCAGGAATGAAACCAGGGAAACTCAACCAGCGCGGCGCATGTTGCTCATCGCGGGTTACGCGCTGAAACGTGGCCATTGTGCGGCGTTGCATAGTGGGATCCTGCACCACAATGACGGTATGAATGCTTTCTGCCGCCTGATTCAGTAACGCACAGCTAAATCGGGCATTTTCACCGCAGTTTGTCGACTGATCTTCCACCCAAATTTTCTCACCCGGAATTTGCCAGAACTGGTGAGCAATATCGGCAAGGATCGCCGCTTCCGCGCGTCCGGTAGTACGAATGATGCTATAACGCGGATGCTGGGCAATCGCATCATACAGAAAGCGCGTGGAATGACCGATACCACCGCTAATCAGCAAGGGAACCTGTTGCTCTTTCGCGATCCGACAGGCGGCGTCGATGGTAGGAATAACCGCGTTTCCTGCCAGAATCACGCAATCTGACTGAACGGTGATATTCCCCGTAAAATCATTCTGCGCCAGCCATCGCCCTACGGTATTGATAGCCGCAAGGGTGGTTGCGGAAAGTGTCGGAAACTGACTCATATTGATGACTCCTGGTGTTTATCTTTACCGGGTACAGATGCCGGATGGCGACTACGCTTCATCCGGCCTACGGCCCTGCACCGATTTATCCCGAAATCTGCTCCATCGCCTGCAGAATACGTTTATCGGAGATCGGATACGGTGTACCAAGCTGCTGGGCAAAATAACTGACGCGCAGCTCTTCTATCATCCAGCGGATCTCTTTGACATCGGCATCTTGACGGCGCGCGGGAGGCAGTTTATTGAACCACTGCTGCCAGGCCTGCTGCACACTGTCCACTTTCAGCATCTGTGCACGGTCACGGTGCGGGTCGATAGCCAGTTTTTCCAGACGTTTTTCAATAGCCTGCAAATAACGCAACGTATCGCCCAGACGTTTGAAACCATTGCCGGTAACAAACCCGCGATACACCAGGCCGCCCATTTGCGATTTGATATCCGCAAGACCCAGCGCCATGGTCATATCCACGCGCCCTTTCAGACGTTTGTTGATATTAAACACTGCGGTCAGGATCTGTTCGACCTGCTTCGCAATCTCCACCACCGTATCGTTCAGTTCAGCCCGCACTTTTTCATGCAACGCCGCGAAGCCTTCTTCGGTCCACACCGGACCACCGTTGGCGTCAATTAACTGATCCACACCGCAGGAGATACAGTCGTCAATCAAATCCAGAACTTTACCGTATGGGTTAAAGTACAGCCCCAGCTTGGCTTTATTGGGCAGCTTCTCGTGCAAATATTTGATTGGCGAAGGAATATTCAGCAGCAACAGGCGGCGTAAACCGCACCACATCGCCTGCTGTTGTTCCAGCGGATTATCAAACAGTTTGATGGCAACGCTGTCACGCTCATCGACCAGCGCCGGCCACGCTTTCACCTTATAGTTACCGCGTTTTTGTTCGTAACTTTCCGGAAGCTGACCGAAGCTCCAGATGTGCAACCCACTCTGTTCGATGCCGTCATCGGCCACCGCAGACAATGTTTCCTGAACTTTACCCTTCAGCGCATCCTTCAAATCTTGCAGCGAACGCCCTTCCTGTAGCTTCTTATTTTTATCATCCACCACCCGGAAGGTGATTTTTAGGTGATCGGGCACCTGATCCCAGTGCCAGTCTTCACGGTCAACGGTAACGCCGGTCATGCGGCGCAGTTCACGCTCCAGCGAGTCCAGCAGCGGCAGTTCCAGCGGTGTGACGCGGCCTAAAAACGCTTCCGCATAGTTCGGCGCAGGCACAAAGTTGCGTCGTACCGGTTTCGGCAGCGACTTAATCAGGGCGATCACCAGTTCGCGGCGTAGCCCCGGAATTTGCCATTCAAAACCGCTCTCTTCGATCTGATTAAGCAGCGGGAGTGGAATATGTACGGTCACACCGTCCGCATCGGCTCCCGGTTCGAACTGATAGCTCAGGCGAAGTTTGAGGTTACCCTGATGCCAGAAGTTCGGGTAATCCAGCTTACTGATTTTTTCCGCGCCCTCTTTGATAAGCATGCTCTTTTCAAAGTTGAGCAGATCCGGCGTTTCACGGCTGACCTTTTTCCACCAGCAATCAAAGTGACGAGCAGAAACTACGTCATGGCTGATACGTTGGTCGTAGAACTCAAACAGCGTCTCATCATCGACCAGAATGTCGCGCCGGCGCGATTTATGCTCCAGCTCTTCGATTTCGTTGCGCAGTTTCAGGTTGTCGCGGAAGAAGGCGTGACGAGTCTGCCAGTCGCCTTCCACCAGCGCGTGGCGGATAAACAGCTCGCGGCACAGCGCCGGATCAATCTGGCTGTAATTCACCTTACGGGCCGCCACAATCGGTAAACCGTAGACGGTGACCTTTTCTGTCGCCATCACAGCACCCTGCGCGCGCTCCCAGTGAGGTTCACTGTATGAACGTTTGATCAGATGCTGGGCTACCGGTTCCACCCATTCAGGATCGATACGCGCGGCAATACGTCCCCACAGGCGGCTGGTTTCTACCAGCTCTGCCACCATCGTCCACTTCGGCGGTTTTTTGAATAAACCCGACCCCGGAAAGATCGAGAAGCGAGCGTTACGCGCCCCGGTAAACTCCTGTTTATCGGTATCTTTCATCCCGATATGCGACAGTAAACCGGTCAGCAACGCGACGTGGATCTCCCGATATTCAGCAGGTTCACTGTTAACCGGAATACCCAACTCTTTCACCACCTGGCGCAGTTGCGTGTAGATATCCTGCCACTCGCGCACGCGCAGGTAGTTCAGGAAATCGACTTTGCACTGGCGACGAAACTGGTTTGACGACAGTGCTTTTTGCTGCTCGCCGAGGTAGTTCCACAGATTCACAAATGCAAGAAAATCAGACTCTTTGTCGTGGAAACGGCGATGTTTCTCGTCGGAAGCCTGCTGCTTGTCCATCGGACGCTCGCGCGGATCCTGAATGGACAGCGCCGAGGTAATGATCATCGCCTCACGCACACAGCCATGTTTTTGCGCTTCCAGCACCATGCGCGCCAGCCGTGGGTCCACTGGCAGTTGCGACAGCTGACGGCCCAACGGCGTTAACTTGTAAGCGGTTGCCTGTTCGTCGGTGGTTATCGCCCCCAGCTCTTCGAGCAGGCGTACACCGTCCTGAATATTGCGCTTATCCGGCGCTTCAACAAACGGGAACGCGGCGATATCGCCCAGCCCCAACGCGGTCATCTGCAAAATAACGGATGCCAGGTTGGTACGCAGGATCTCCGGGTCGGTAAACTCCGGACGCGACAGGAAATCGTCTTCGGAATACAGACGAATACAGATCCCTTCCGAAACACGACCACAACGGCCTTTACGCTGATTAGCAGAGGCCTGCGACACCGGTTCAATCGGCAAGCGCTGAACTTTAGTGCGGTAACTGTAGCGGCTGATACGCGCCGTACCCGGGTCGATAACGTATTTAATGCCCGGCACGGTCAGTGACGTTTCCGCCACGTTGGTCGCCAGCACGATACGGCGACCGCTGTGCGACTGGAACACGCGGTTCTGTTCGCTGTTTGAAAGGCGCGCATACAGCGGCAGCACTTCGGTGTGGCGTAAATCCAGCTTATTCAGGGCATCGGCAGTATCACGGATTTCACGTTCGCCGCTCATGAATATCAGAATGTCGCCCTGACTTTCACGGCCTAATTCCTCTACAGCATCAAAAATAGCCTGCAGTTGGTCACGCTCGGTGTCATCTGCGTCTTCAACAATCGGACGATAGCGAACTTCCACCGGATACGTTCGACCGGAGACTTCGATAATCGGCGCGTTATTGAAATGCTTTGAAAAACGTTCAGGATCGATGGTCGCCGACGTGATGATAATTTTTAGATCCGGGCGACGCGGTAGAAGTTCTTTCAGATAGCCGAGCAGAAAATCGATATTCAGACTGCGTTCATGCGCTTCATCGATGATGATGGTGTCGTACTGCATTAGCAGCCGATCCTGTTGGATTTCCGCCAGCAGGATACCGTCCGTCATCAGCTTGACCATGGTGTTATCACTGACATGATCGCTGAAACGAACCTTATAACCGATACAGCCGCCCGGCTCGGTTTGCAGTTCTTCCGCAATACGGTTCGCCACAGTACGCGCCGCCAGACGACGCGGCTGGGTATGGCCTATCAGCCCTTTTACCCCGCGCCCCAGCTCCATACAGATTTTGGGTAACTGGGTGGTTTTCCCCGAACCGGTCTCACCGGCAACAATCACCACCTGATGGTCGCGAATTGCTTCCAGAATATCCTGTTTTTTCTGGCTTACGGGCAGGTTTTCCGGATAGCTGATTTCCGGACGCGCCGCTTCACGCAGCACAACTTTACCGGCTGCCTGCTCAATCTCTTTCGCCATCTCCTGGTAAATGGCCTGTTGTGCATCAGGATTTTTAACCTTCTTCACACCGTGCAGGCGGCGGGCAAAACGCTGTCTGTCACGCAGCATCAGTGAATCCAGCTGTTGCTGCAACATGTTGAAGGTTAATTTTTGTTGTTCTGTCATAGCGTTAAAAGGCAGTGCTCTGCCGGGTTAAATCTCTTTTAGATGATGGGTATAGAGTACCACATCGGCGCTTTTCATGTGTTGTTCAATAATTTCGAACATAGGATTCGATATATTGCGCTATCACTGCGACAGGATTGTGAATAAAGTGTCAACAAGCAACGGGGCCTCCCCCTTCAAACACATAAAAGGAAACACCCATGAGCAAGGTATTAGTTCTTAAATCCAGTATTCTGGCAGGGTACTCTCAGTCTGGTCAGTTGTCTGATTATTTTGTTGAACAATGGCGTGAAAAGCACTCTGCTGATGAAATCACTGTCCGTGACCTGGCTGCAAATCCTGTACCGGTACTGGATGGCGAACTGGTGGGAGCGATGCGCCCGAGCGATACACCGCTGACGCCGCGTCAGCAGGAAGCGCTGGCGCTGTCCGATGAGCTGATTGCTGAGCTGAAAGCGCATGATGTGATTGTTATCGCCGCGCCGATGTACAACTTCAACATCCCAACGCAGTTGAAAAACTACTTTGACCTGATTGCCCGCGCTGGTGTGACTTTCCGTTATACCGAGAAAGGCCCGGAAGGTCTGGTGACGGGTAAACGCGCTGTGGTGCTGACCAGCCGTGGCGGTATTCATAAAGATACGCCAACCGACCTGATCACGCCGTACCTGAACGTATTCCTGGGCTTTATCGGCATCACCGACGTGAATGTCGTCTTTGCTGAAGGTATTGCTTACGGTCCGGAAGTGGCATCTAAAGCACAATCCGACGCGAAAGCCGCTATCGACAGCGTAGTCGCTGCCTGATAATTCCCCCTCTCACCATCCGGTGAGAGGGGTTCTCCAACACTTACTTCTTTACCTGTACCCGTATCTGTTTGCCGTGAATGCGATTAATATCACGCCAGATGGTTGCATAATCCCTGCATTTCGCCAGATTCTCTTCCCAGCAATGAAGCAAAAATTGTTCAGGCTCCGCGACATCCCGGCTTAACAGCTTGAATACCCAACGATTCCAGACGTACCACTTGAGAAGCCACATGATTTCACCCCACGACGCGACCGGTGTTGGACTATACCAGCATCCATTTTATGCCGTGTGGCAACTATTGCGATGTCGATGAATAATTCAGCGTCGTGTCCCTCTGGCTGTGTGAAAAAGCGATTTACTCTTTTTTCAACCACTTACCATTAATACCCTGCACATACTCTCCCGGTTTAGCGCGAGCAACCAGCTTTTGCCCGGCCATTTTTGCCACTTCATCTGGCGGAATATTATTGCTCTCAGCCAGTTGCTGATAGCTGGCGTTGCGCGCTTTATTAATCTCACTCACCAGCGCCTGCGTTTCGGCATCGGTTTGCAATGCAACCAGATAGCCATTGAGCGTTTCCCCTACTCGTCCCTGAGTTCTAGCTTCATTCAGGGTCAATGCCCACGCATTGCTACTGAGTAAACTCAGGACGACCAGCGCCACTGCAAACTGTTTTCTCATCATGACCTCAGAACAAATCGCTGCGCGATTTCAATAAGCTTTCGACGTCTTTATCAACTTTGATATGGATCTCATGCTCGATTTTGACGTTCATATTAATGGTGATGGGCTCTTTTGGCGCAGCCACTTCGATTCTGGGAGTGCACCCTACCAGCAGAGATGAAGCCAGCAGACCCAGCATGGCAGCTATCGTTTTCATTGTTGTTCCTCACATTCCTTGCCTTCCGGGCAATGGGTTTCCGGCAGCGCTGCATTTTGTTCAAGCCATGCCTGTAAATTGTCGCCAAAACGCAAACTGCGCCATAGCGTAAAGACGTTTTCCTCGTGGGTATAATTCAAATTAACCGTACCTACTTTGCCATCTACCCGACTATTGCCAGTCACGGTTGACTGCATGGTTAAGACACCGAGGTTATCCAGATTTATTTTCGTCCACGAATGGCTTATTTCCATATAACGCAGCCAGTTAATGGCCGCCCCCGCCGCCATGTTATCTTTGACGACCGCATCCGCAGTGTCCTTATCAATACGCAATGTCATCGGCCCTGGATTAGTCAACCAGCCGTCTTTAATGATCCATTTTTCGTTATCCAGCCATAATGGCAACGCGCCACTGACCGGGCCAGACATGGCGAACTGTTTGGGGTTAACCGCGCTGATAAGCTCGCTGGAAGAGATATTCTGCACTCGCAATAAGGCCGGATCATGCTGCGGCATTCGCAGTTGCTGCATGATGATTTTGCCCCCCAGCAGGTCGGCGCTGACATCGCTCAACAGTAACGGGTTGTTTTCACTCCAGGGGTACGCCCCCTGCAGATCGGCGGCGATATTCTTCACCGTCACCTGATTGACCACTTCCGCAATACGCAGTGAAATAGGTCCACGCGTACCCAGCTGCCATGCACCTTCACTAAACCGGAAAGGCAATACAAAATCGACACCGTTGATTTGGTTGTCGGGCATCCAGGCGCTACCGCCTTTTAACACTCCATGACCGCCCGCTTCAAAGCCCTGCTCCGGGGCTGCCGAAAACGCGACCTGCGCATACAGCTCACCTTCTCGTAGCTTCATTTTCCAGTCAGGTGGGATCAGCGGCTGGAATACGGTGAGCGATTGTTTTGGCCACCAGGCCTGTCCGCGCAGGCGGATACCGTCCCAACGACCATTCAGTTGTACGGGCCCAATCGCCCCTGCGTGAAGCTGGCCTTTGAACTGGAAGATTGTCGGATCGCTACCTTCCACGCTGAACTTCAGCGTCGATGGTGGTAACACGCTTCCCCCGGTGAAGGTGGTGTTCCCTGCGTCCAGCGACAGCGCGCCGCTAAATGTTGGTTTGGTTGCATCACGCACCCAGACTATCGGTTCGTCCATCACCAGACGTGGGTTTTCCACCTTCATCGTGCCGTATTGCAGATGATCAAATCCGGTGGAAAGATCAAATAGCTTCAGGGTGTTGTCATGCCATTCCCCTTTACCCGCCACGTCCCAGCGCGCATGCATCGGCGTAAAGCTGCCTTCACCCCAATATCGCCATTGCCAACGCCCGGCATCAGGAAGAAAATCATTTGCCAGGCCATCCAGATGCAGTTCAAAGCCCCCCATCTGGTTTTCATGCGCACGTAAAATAGCCTGCAGACGGCCATCCACGCCGCGTTGTGTGACTTTTACACCTGCCAACGGCCAGCGAATCTCGTCAATATCCAGCGAATCAATCACCCTCCCACGTGAGCGCAGCAGCGCCCCTGGCTCGAAAGCCAATTGCGGATCGTACAGACTCCCGGTGAGTCTGGCGGGTAATTTCGCGTAGAAGATCAGATCGCCCTGTTTCGCTTCACCGGTCAACTGTAGCGGCATATCGCTACTATCCATACCAAGCTTACCTGGCCCCAGCGTTAATACGGCGTTTCCTTTACCGGCATCGCCATGCGTCAGAATGTTCAGACGCCCACTCACCACCGCGTTTTCCAGTCCGGCCTGCCAGTTTTCAACCTTCATGCCCAGCCGGCCACTTAACGGGAATCCCTGATAAGGCCAGTTCCAGCGTCCGTCGCTGATGGTCAGTTGCTGGCGTGTTATTTCCCACGGAAGGTCAAGCAGCGGATCGGCATTATCCCGCGCCATCACGATCAGTTGTCCGCTGTTTTGTTGCCACTCCAGTTCGGCGTCCACAAGCGTAGGCTCTTGCGGCAAACTTAACGTCGCAACCGCATGACCGCTTACCGGTAGTCCATCGGGCACCAGTGGCATAGTAAATTCACCGACCAGTTTTACTGGCGGCTGGCCTTCAAATGCCGCAACATCCAGCTCCGTTACCGTGAGGTTTTGCCCGTGCAAACGCCCCTGAAATTTAACTTTTTCACCCTGGTAACGCAGCTGTTGAGTAGAGGGAGTGAGCGAGAGTGACAGTTTTCCCTGCCATTCCTGCCATGGAGAAAGGATAAGTTTGTCGATGTTAATCCAGGTATTGGGCAGCATTGACTGCCATTCAGCCAGCGTTTTAGGCGCTACCGGCGATGGCTCTGCCTGCGGCAATTTGGCCAGGCAAGCTGAATCCAACTCAATGGTCCCGACATTCAGCGCCCAGCGGCTGGGGTGAGACAGATCCGCCTGAGTGATGCGTGCTAGCGGGCAATCTTCAACCAGATAGCGGAGTTCAGGTATATGCAACCCATGCCGTGTCAGCCGCGGGCTCTCATCCAGCGCGATGCGTGTTCCAACGGGTAACCAGATACCCACCAACGTAGGCACCCACAGGCCAAGCGTCATCACTAGCGTCAGCGGCACAAGAATCAATAATAAGAGGAGTGCCAGAACGGCTTTATATTTACCCTTCATGGGTAGTTAATATCCTGATTTAGCAAAAATTTAAGCCGGTTTAGGCCTGTATTGTGGCATGTTTAACTGGATATGCCCACATTAAGGATAGATAACCGATTTACAGGCACGCTGTTACACGTGCCGTCGGGGATATTAAGATTCAGACTCAATGAGGCCTCAGTTGTCCATCGCTATGTTTAGGTCCGATACGACCAGCTTCTATCAGAATTTCCTCAATGAGTTCTTCGAGGCACTCCCTACCATGATGATCGCAGACCAGATGTACCTGCCGGGAAATCTCATCAGGTTTCATACCATCGCATAATGCCGCCTTGAGCATTAGGGTGGCCCATCGTTTTGCTTCAGAGTGAGTCAGCATAACCCCTCCCGATAATTGCTACCTGTATAAGCGTAGCTGTCCGGATGTGATTCGGCTGGCTTTTTACCTGCCGCGATATTCGGGTGTTGAGTTGGATAGAAAAATATCCAGTTGTTGAAATTGTGTAACCTGCCCACACTAACAACAGATACGCTGAAATTATTCATTACGCCTATGACTATCAATAACTTTTTAGATTTTGTAAAATAATTTGAATTGGATTAATGTGACGTCAAAATCACTGGAGAAAGTCTTATGAAACTCGCCATCTATAGTACAAAACAGTACGACAAGAAGTATCTGCAGCAGGTTAACGAGGCTTTTGGTTTTGAACATGAATTCTTTGACTTTCTGTTGACGGAAAAAACAGCCAAAACCGCCCATGGCTGCGAAGCCGTGTGCATTTTCGTCAACGACGATGGCAGCCGCCCCGTTCTGGAAGAACTGAAAAAGCATGGCGTGAAATATATCGCGCTGCGCTGCGCCGGGTTCAATAACGTCGATCTCGACGCAGCAAAAGAGCTGGGTCTGCAGGTGGTTCGTGTTCCAGCTTATTCACCAGAGGCCGTCGCAGAGCATGCGATTGGCATGATGATGACGCTGAATCGCCGTATCCACCGCGCCTATCAGCGTACCCGTGATGCCAACTTCTCTCTTGAGGGGCTGACCGGTTTTACTATGTATGGCAAAACCGCTGGGGTGATCGGTACCGGTAAAATCGGTATCGCTGCACTGCGGATCCTGAAAGGTTTTGGTATGCGTCTGCTGGCGTTCGATCCTTACCCGAGCGCTGCTGCGCTGGAGTTAGGCGTTGAATATGTCGATCTTAAAACGCTGTTTGCCGAGTCCGATGTCATCTCTCTGCACTGCCCGTTAACACCGGAGAATTATCATCTGCTCAATCACGAAGCCTTTGAGCAAATGAAAAATGGCGTGATGGTCATTAACACCAGTCGTGGTGCATTGATCGACTCACAAGCCGCTATCGACGCGCTGAAAAACCAGAAAATTGGTTCTCTGGGTATGGACGTGTATGAGAACGAACGCGATCTGTTCTTTGAAGATAAATCTAATGACGTCATTCAGGATGATGTGTTCCGTCGTCTGTCAGCCTGCCATAACGTGCTGTTTACCGGTCATCAGGCATTCCTGACAGCTGAAGCGTTGACCAGTATTTCTGAGACTACGCTACAGAATCTGGCCCAAATATCCAAAGGCGAGACCTGTCCAAACGCCCTCTTCTAATCTCTGAGCTCCCCTGACGTCAGGGGGGCATTTTCAGACAATCACCGATGATAAAACATTCAGTATCATTATTATATTGAATGTATTCCCGTCACAAACGTAGAGAAATTTAATGAAGAAAGTTGTCACGTTGATTGCGCTCAGCATGCTGATGGCTGGCTGTGTGAGCAATGGAAAAGTTTCCGTCAATCGCGAACAGTTGCAGCATCACCGCTTCGTTTTGCAAAGCGTGAATGGTAAAGCCGTCACCACCGCCAACAACCCACCTGAGTTAAGTTTTGGCGAAAACATGACGGTATCAGGCAAGATGTGTAATCAATTCCACGGCCAGGGCAAGCTGTCCGACGGTGAGTTGAAGGTAAAAGATATGGCGATGACGCGTATGATGTGCGCCGATCCACAGCTTAACGCGCTCGACGGGATCGTCAGCGAAATGTTTAAGCAAGGCGCACAGGTCGATCTAACTGCTGACCAGTTAACACTGGCGACAGCAGAACAAACGCTGACGTATAAACTCGCGGATTTAATGTAGGAAACGCGGAGACTTAGTAGCTCCCACAACTTCCGGCGGCAAGCGACTGCTCACTACAGCGTTTGCCGTTGGGTAGCGCACACATCCCGATGGCTGAACCATCCAGTTGACGAGCAACAGAGAGCGAACCGCCAATCATGGCGCAATTAGCTTCTCCAGAACTGGACATTGCTGCCTTCATGCCCGGTGCGACATGCGCGGCGGTTGCCTGCTGAACAGGTTCGCTGCTACAAGCCGATAATAATAACGCGGCACATCCTACCCAAAACGCTGCGCGCATCTTACTCCCCTCTGAATAATAACCAAACGACACAGCCATAAATAATAGGCAGCGGAAACACCGCCGTCGAGAGGCAAAATACGCATTTATGCGCACTGTTTACATTTTCTGGCAATTTTTTGCCTGCTCCTTTGATCAAACCATTCATTCTGTTTATTCCAGGGACACAAAAGCGAAAATCTGTCTTTAGCGCTTTTGCTAAAATAGAAGGATAACTACAGGATTCGCCGCTGTTACGCGAGTCCCTCTTTTTGCGCAATGTAAGGGTGTCAGTATGATCACAATTGACGGTAATGGTGCGGTTGCTTCAGTCGCATTTCGTACCAGCGAGGTTATCGCCATCTACCCGATTACGCCCAGTTCGACGATGGCTGAACAGGCGGATGCCTGGGCCGGGAACGGGCTTAAGAACGTGTGGGGGGATACCCCTCGCGTCGTAGAAATGCAGTCAGAAGGCGGTGCGATCGCAACCGTTCATGGCGCGTTGCAGACCGGTGCGCTCTCTACGTCGTTTACCTCATCGCAGGGCCTGTTACTGATGATCCCAACGCTGTACAAACTGGCCGGTCAGTTGACCCCGTTTGTACTGCACGTTGCGGCTCGTACAATTGCTACTCACGCATTATCGATTTTTGGCGATCATTCCGACGTGATGGCGGTGCGCCAGACAGGATGTGCGATGCTGTGTGCCAGCAGCGTTCAGGAGGCACAGGACTTTGCGCTGATTTCGCAAATAGCTACCCTGAAAAGCCGGGTTCCGTTTATTCATTTCTTTGATGGTTTCCGTACATCCCATGAAATCAATAAAATTGTGCCACTGGCCGACGACACGATCCTTGGACTGATGCCGCAGGCGGAAATCGATGCTCATCGCGCTCGGGCGCTTAATCCAGAGCATCCGGTTATTCGCGGTACGTCTGCGAACCCGGACACCTATTTCCAGTCACGCGAGGCAACAAACCCGTGGTACAACGCGGTTTACGATCATGTAGAACAGGCGATGAACGATTTCGCCGCAGCGACAGGTCGCCAGTATCAGCCATTTGAATATTACGGCCATCCTCAGGCTGAGCGCGTCATTATCTTAATGGGTTCGGCAATTGGAACCTGTGAAGAAGTCGTTGAAGATCTGCTGGCGCGTGGCGAGAAAGTCGGCGTTCTGAAAGTACGTCTGTTCCGTCCATTCTCTGCCAGACATTTACTGCGCGCGCTGCCGGAAACCGTACGCAGCATCGCCGTCCTGGATCGCACCAAAGAGCCCGGCGCACAGGCAGAACCGTTGTATCTGGATGTGATGACCGCGCTGGCGGAAGCCTTTAACTGCGGCGAGCGAGAAACGCTACCGCGCGTGATTGGCGGACGTTATGGCCTTTCTTCCAAAGAGTTTGGTCCAGACTGCGTGATGGCGGTCTTTAATGAGCTGAGCAGCGCGAAGCCGAAACCTCGCTTTACTGTCGGTATCTATGATGATGTCACCAACTTGTCGCTACCGTTACCAGAAAACACCCTGCCCGGTACGGCTAAGCTCGAAGCGCTGTTTTATGGGTTAGGCAGCGACGGTAGCGTGTCCGCCACCAAAAACAATATCAAGATTATTGGTAACTCGACGCCATGGTATGCGCAGGGTTATTTCGTCTACGACTCGAAAAAAGCAGGCGGTCTGACGGTTTCTCACCTGCGCGTCAGCGAGCAGCCTATTCGATCAGCGTATCTGGTATCGCAAGCCGATTTCGTTGGCTGTCACCAGCTGCAATTTATCGATAAGTATCAGATGGTCGAGCGCCTGAAACCAGGCGGTATCTTCCTGCTCAATACCCCGTACAGTGTGGATGAAGTCTGGGCGCGTTTGCCGCAGGAAGTTCAGGCGGTACTAAATCAGAAGAAAGCCCGTTTCTACGTGATTAATGCGGCCAAAATCGCCCGCGAATGCGGTCTGGCAGCGCGTATTAACACCGTGATGCAAATGGCATTCTTCCATTTGACGCAAATCTTACCCGGCGACAGCGCGTTGGCTGAATTGCAGGGGGCGATTGCGAAAAGTTACAGCAGTAAAGGACAGGACCTGGTTGAACGTAACTGGCAGGCTCTGGCCCTGGCGCGCGAATCCGTCGCCGAAGTAACACTCCAGCCAGTTGATCCGCACAGCGCAAACCGCCCTCCGGTGGTTTCTGATGCCGCACCTGATTTCGTGAAAACAGTCACCGCGGCAATGCTCGCCGGTCTGGGTGATGCCCTTCCCGTATCCGCGCTGCCGCCAGACGGCACCTGGCCAATGGGCACCACGCGTTGGGAAAAGCGTAATATCGCCGAAGAGATCCCCATCTGGAAGGAAGAGCTGTGTACTCAGTGTAACCACTGCGTTGCCGCTTGCCCGCACTCGGCAATCCGCGCCAAAGTGGTTTCACCTGAAGCGATGGAAAACGCTCCTGCCAGCCTGCATTCTTTGGATGTGAAATCTCGCGATATGCGCGGTCAGAAGTATGTCCTGCAGGTTGCACCAGAGGATTGCACCGGGTGTAATCTATGCGTCGAAGTTTGCCCGGCGAAAGATCGCCAAAACCCGGAAATCAAGGCCATCAATATGATGTCGCGCCTTGAGCATGTTGAAGAGGAAAAAGTTAACTATGACTTCTTCCTCAATCTGCCGGAGATCGACCGCAGCAAGCTTGAACGCATTGATATCCGTACCTCGCAGTTAATCACTCCGCTGTTTGAATATTCCGGCGCCTGTTCTGGTTGTGGTGAAACGCCGTATATCAAACTGCTTACGCAGCTGTACGGTGACCGCATGCTGATCGCCAACGCGACTGGCTGTTCATCGATTTATGGTGGTAACCTCCCCTCAACACCGTATACGACCGATGCCAATGGTCGTGGACCTGCATGGGCAAACTCTCTGTTCGAAGATAACGCCGAGTTTGGTCTGGGCTTCCGTCTGACGGTGGATCAACACCGTGTGCGCGTCATGCGTTTGCTGGAGCAGTTTGCGGATAATATTCCGGCTGAACTGAATGACGCCCTGCATGCTGAAGCGACGCCAGAAGTACGCCGTGAACAAGTTGCAGCGCTGCGCCAGCATCTGAAAGATGTCGAAGGTGCACAGCAACTGTTAACCGATGCTGATGCGCTGGTTGAGAAGTCCATCTGGCTGATTGGCGGCGACGGCTGGGCTTACGATATTGGTTTTGGCGGGTTGGATCACGTCCTGAGTCTCACCGAGAACGTCAATATTCTGGTACTGGATACCCAGTGTTACTCCAACACGGGCGGACAAGCGTCGAAAGCCACGCCGCTCGGGGCGGTTACCAAGTTTGGGGAGCATGGCAAGCGCAAGGCTCGCAAAGATCTTGGCGTTAGCATGATGATGTACGGACATGTGTATGTGGCGCAGATTTCCCTGGGCGCCCAGTTGAACCAGACGGTGAAAGCTATCCAGGAAGCGGAAGCCTATCCGGGTCCGTCGCTGATTATCGCCTATAGTCCTTGCGAAGAACATGGTTATGACCTCGCGCTAAGCCACGATCAGATGCGTCAGCTGACGGCGACCGGATTCTGGCCGCTATACCGCTTTGACCCACGCCGAGCAGACGAAGGTAAACTGCCGCTGGCACTGGACTCTCGCCCACCGTCAGACGCGCTGGCTGAAACATTGCTTAACGAGCAGCGCTTCCGCCGCCTGAATGCCCAACAGCCAGAAGTTGCAGAACAGCTGTGGAAAGACGCCGCAGCTGATCTACAAAAACGCTACGACTTCCTGGCCCAACTGGCAGGCAAAGCGGAAAAGAGCGGTACCGAATAATACGTTTTTCTCAGTATTAGCCCGGAACCAAAAAAAAAGCCCGAACAGTTGTTCGGGCTTGTCAATTTATTCGCTGGCTAATTAATAATTGCCATCAATATACCAACGAAAAATAAAAAGTGACAATAAAGGCATATAACACGCGCAGAATAGCCCAACAAAATTCAATTGTATAATTTTTATTTTATATATATTTTCATCAACTCATTCATGTCGACTATCACTATTTCCGTAGAATTATTTGTTTAAGGTTTTACTTAAGGCGTAACAATTCATATTTATCTCTTTACGGAACTTCTCCTTTAGCATGCTTTTACTCCCTACATGGGTAGTCACAGGTTAATAAAAAAACTAAAGGATTATTTCAATGAACAGAAAAGTACTGGCGCTCGTAATTCCTGCCCTGCTGGCTGCAGGCGCTGCTCACGCTGCTGAAGTTTATAATAAAGACGGCAACAAATTAGATCTCTACGGTAAAGTAGACGGTTTGCATTATTTCTCTGACGACGCTAACAGCGATGGCGATCAGACTTATATGCGTATGGGCTTCAAAGGCGAAACACAGGTTAACGATATGATCACCGGTTATGGCCAGTGGGAATATCAGGTTCAGGCCAACGGTACCGAAGGTGATAAAGGCGACTCCTGGACTCGTCTGGCATTCGCAGGTATTAAAGTCGGCGACTACGGTTCATTCGACTATGGCCGTAACTACGGCGTAATGTACGACGTTGAAGGCTGGACCGATATGCTGCCAGAATTCGGTGGCGACTCTTACACCAAAGCTGACAACTTCATGACCGGTCGTGCAAACGGTGTTGCAACCTACCGTAACACCGACTTCTTTGGTCTGGTTGACGGTCTGAACGTTGCACTGCAGTACCAGGGTGCGAACGAAAATCAGTCACCAGAGCAAGAAGGCACCAATAACGGTGGCGACGATCGTAACATGAAGAACTCTAACGGTGACGGCTTCGGTATCTCCTCTACCTACGATCTGGGTATGGGCGTAAGCTTCGGTGCAGCATATACATCTTCTGACCGTACCAATCAACAAGTGAACCATTCTACCGCAGGTGGTGATAAAGCTGACGCATGGACTGCTGGTCTGAAATACGACGCGAACAATATCTACCTGGCAACCATGTACTCTGAAACCCGCAATATGACCCCGTATGGCGGTTCAGATGGTCACGACAATACTATTGCCAACAAAACCCAGAACTTTGAAGTAACTGCACAGTACCAATTTGACTTCGGTCTGCGTCCGGAAGTTTCTTTCCTGATGTCTAAAGGTAAAGATCTGGGTGTAAACGGATCAGACGGCGACAAGGATCTGGTTAAATATGCCTCCGTAGGTGCCACTTATTACTTCAACAAAAACTTCTCCACCTACGTTGATTACAAAATCAACCTGCTAGATGAAGATGATAGTTTCTACAATAAAGATCACAATGACATCTCTACCGATGACACTGTAGCACTGGGTATGGTTTACCAGTTCTAATCCGTCAGCCCGCTGGCAACGGCGGGCTCTCTTTACGTTCTAATAATTCTGTTTTATCCAGATCAAAACATTATATCTATTGCGTTAAAACACTTCTCTGATAGATGATATCTTGCATTAAGACCTGTAGTAGAGGATACCTGCAATGAATCATCATCCTGTAAAATCATCCCGTATTGCATCCGTCGGCTATGACGAATCCTCCCGTACGCTAGAAATTCGCTTTCACCAATTGGCTACGCTGCAATATCAGCAGGTCCCTGCCCGTATTTTTCGTGATTTCCTGATCGTGGTCTCTAAAGGCCGATTTTACGATGGGGTAATAAAAGGCAAATTTCCTGAAATCAAAATAAAGTGATGCCAAAATGTGATCGTTGTCATTGTACATAAAGTGCCATTACGCGGTAAGCTTTACTTGGATACTTAAACAGGAGGTTTTATGAACAGAACGATTCTTGTACCCATCGATATTTCAGACTCAGAATTAACTCAACGCGTTATTGCCCATGTTGAAGCAGAAGCAAAGATTGACGATGCGCAGGTTCATTTTTTAACCGTCATTCCGTCCTTGCCTTATTACGCTTCTCTGGGACTGGCCTACTCGGCAGAGTTACCGGCCATGGACGATCTGAAAGCCGAAGCAAAATCTCAACTGGAAGAGATTATCAAGAAGTTCAATATCCCAACGGACAGAGTGCACGTTCATGTCGCAGAAGGTGCGCCGAAAGACAAGATTCTGGAGATCGCAAAAAAATTACCGGCCGATATGGTCATTATTGCCTCACACCGACCTGACATCACCACCTACCTGCTGGGCTCTAACGCTGCAGCCGTGGTGCGTCATGCGGAGTGTTCGGTACTGGTAGTCCGCTAAGCTGTCTGGCCCGCACATCGTTGCGGGCTTTTTGTTTCTACCTCTTTTACCCTTGATTCCTGTCCTAAATGTGCTGACATTTTTCCCGCTTATCCGTACCATACACGCCACAGTTTTTATATCAGACTTCTTTTGCCGGACGATCCGGCGTGATGCATACTCTTCTGATGCCACACTATGAATTGAGCCTCTATTAAATGTCGCAAAATCAAGATATTAGTAAGAAAGAACAATACAACCTGAACAAATTGCAAAAACGTCTGCGTCGTAACGTCGGCGAAGCCATTGCCGACTTCAATATGATCGAAGACGGCGATCGCATTATGGTGTGCCTTTCCGGCGGGAAAGACAGCTATACCATGCTGGAGATCCTGCGTAATTTGCAGCAAAGCGCCCCGATCAGTTTTTCCTTAGTTGCGGTTAACCTCGATCAGAAACAACCCGGCTTCCCGGAGCACATTCTGCCGGAGTATCTGGAACAGCTGGGCGTTGAGTACAAGATTGTCGAAGAAAACACTTACGGGATCGTCAAAGATAAAATCCCTGAAGGCAAAACGACATGCTCACTCTGTTCTCGCCTGCGTCGCGGCATTCTGTACCGTACGGCAACCGAATTAGGAGCCACCAAGATTGCGCTCGGCCACCATCGCGACGACATTCTGCAAACGCTGTTTTTAAACATGTTCTACGGCGGGAAAATGAAAGGCATGCCACCGAAGCTGATGAGTGATGACGGTAAGCATATCGTGATCCGCCCACTGGCTTACTGCCGTGAGAAAGATATCGAGCGTTTCTCCGAAGCGAAAGGTTTCCCAATTATTCCGTGCAACCTGTGCGGCTCACAGCCTAACCTACAGCGCCAGGTCATTGCTGACATGCTGCGTGACTGGGACAAACGCTATCCAGGCCGCATTGAAACCATGTTCAGCGCAATGCAGAACGTTGTACCTTCACATCTGAGCGATATCAATCTGTTCGATTTTAAAGGCATTAAGCACGGTTCAGAGGTTGTGGACGGCGGTGATTTAGCGTTCGATCGTGAAGAGATCCCGCTGCAACCTGCGGGCTGGCAGCCAGAAGAAGATGATGCTCAACTGGATGAATTACGCCTGAACGTGGTGGAAGTGAAGTAAGCGTCTGTCAGGCCTACAACGTGCATAAGCGCCTGTAGGCCTGATAAGCGGAGCGCCATCAGGCGCCCCAACGGGCAGTTATTTCAATAACCTAACCCGGCAAGTCTTGCCTTTAATCTTACCGTTTTGTAATTGTTTCCACGCCTTGTGCGCTACAGTCTGGCGAACGGCGACATAAACGTGTGCCGGGTGAACGGCAATTTTGCCGATATCGGCGCCATCCAGGCCAATGTCGCCGGTCAGAGCCCCCAGAACATCGCCAGGACGCATTTTCGCTTTTTTACCGCCATCAATGCATAACGTCGCCATCTCTGCTTCCAGCGGCAGGACTGAGCCATTAGCTGGCGCAGTTAGCCAGTTCAGCTTCAGTTGCAGCATTTCAGAAAGAATATTGGCACGCTGCGCTTCTTCCGGCGCACAGAAGCTAATCGCCAGACCGCTGTTGCCGGCACGCGCGGTACGTCCGATACGATGGACATGTACTTCCGGATCCCACGCCAGTTCGAAGTTAACTACCAGCTCAAGTGATTTGATATCCAGGCCACGTGCGGCCACATCGGTTGCGACCAGCACGCGCGCGCTACCGTTGGCAAAACGAACCAGCGTCTGATCGCGATCGCGCTGTTCCAGGTCGCCATGTAATGACAGTGCGCTTTGCCCTGCCGCATTCAGTGCATCGCAAACGGCCTGACAATCTTTTTTGGTGTTACAAAAAACCACGCACGATGCGGGTTGATGCTGGCTGAGTAGCTTTTGCAGCAGTGGAATTTTTCCGTGGCTGGAGGTTTCGAAAAACTGCTGTTCAATCGCCGGTAACGCATCGACCGTATCAATTTCAATCGTTAATGGATTTTGCTGTACCCGGCCACTGATAGCGGCAATGGCTTCCGGCCAGGTTGCGGAAAACAGCAAAGTCTGACGTGACGCAGGCGCAAAGCGAATGACATCATCAATCGCATCGCTAAAGCCCATATCCAGCATGCGGTCGGCTTCATCCATAACCAGCGTATTCAGGGCATCCAGAGAAACGGTGCCTTTTTGCAGGTGGTCAAGTAAACGACCCGGTGTGGCAACAATAATATGTGGTGCATGTTGCAGGGAGTCACGCTGTGCGCCAAAAGGTTGCCCACCGCACAGCGTTAAGATCTTGGTGTTTGGCAGGAAGCGCGCTAAACGACGCAGTTCACCCGCCACCTGGTCGGCAAGCTCGCGCGTTGGGCACAGCACCAGAGACTGCGTCTGAAACAGCGCGGCATCAATATGCTGTAATAGCCCAAGACCAAAAGCAGCCGTTTTGCCACTGCCGGTTTTAGCCTGCACGCGAACATCTTTACCCGCCAGGATTGCCGGTAACGCAGCAGCCTGAACAGGCGTCATTTCAAGATAGCCCAGCTCGTTAAGATTCTCGAGTTGAGCAGCAGGTAAAACATTCAGGGTTGAAAAAGCGGTCACAATTTAATCTCGCGGTAAAAACTCACATTCAGCAGGCGCGTATCCTCGCAGATCTGTGCCCGTGATGCGACAATTTAATCGGTTCTTCATCCGGCGGCGGATCCGGCATCGGCTGCGGACGAGGTATGGGATCGGGAATGGGAACCGGATCGGTCGGTAGCGAATCAGTGTGCGACGTTGCAATCAGACAGGTCATATACCCCTCCAGTCATTCAGGTTGACTCTTTTAGGGTAGACGCTGATTTCCTGCAGGCAAAAAAAAGCCGACTAATCTAAGTCGGCGTCGTACGAATCAATTGTGCTATGCAGTAATTCAAAAAAGGAAGTAAGACAATATGGAGCGCAACGCCCATCGCTTGACGTTGCATTCACCTGCGAGAGAGATATTGCCCCGAATAGGTAGATGGTTTATTGACTTCGCTCAAAAATCAGGACGTTTTCATGCGCAAAAGCCACTAAAAAACGTTGTTGTTACAACCATTTACTACGATGCAACCATAAAGTAACACCACCAATCAGGACCACTAACAGAATACAAAAGAGTGAGAAACCAAACTGCCAACCACCGCCGGGGATACCGCCGAGGTTGACGCCGAAAAGCCCAGTTAAAAATGTGCTGGGAAGAAAAACCAT
Source organism: Citrobacter sp. Cpo103 (assembly GCF_030332605.1). NCBI lineage: Bacteria > Pseudomonadati > Pseudomonadota > Gammaproteobacteria > Enterobacterales > Enterobacteriaceae > Citrobacter > Citrobacter sp. Cpo103. The sequence continues at coordinate 99,351 of NZ_JAOWHO010000016.1, forward strand.
TGCCATCAATGACATTGTATACGTTCGGCGAGCCAGAGACTCCTGCATCACTTGCGCAATTTCATCCGCCATAATACCGGTCCGGGCAATACAGGCGTCTATTTCATCCAGCCCTCTCCCCAGCCTGTCAGCGATATCCTGCATCCGTCTCCGATGGTCGTCGGTCATCCAGGGTAAACGTTCACTCGCCAGACGCGCATAAACATCTCTCTGAGGAGCCATATAACGTCGCATTACAATCAACTGTTTGCGCAGCAATGCCAGGAAGCCGCGTGGGGGAATTTGTTGATCGAGCAAGTTATCTTCCAGATCGATAATTTTGTCGTGCAGTTGTTCGATAAATTCGCTGGCATGGTCGGTGAGCGCATCACAAACATCCACCAGCCAACTGCCACAATCAGCCGGTCCTGTCCCTTCCTGGAGATCGCTGACCACATCATCCAGTGCCAACACTTTGCGCTGGCGGGTTGAGACAATCAGACGTTCATCCATATATAAGCGCATCGCCACAAGTTGGTCAGGACGCTCGTCGGTGCTGCCGTTAATGCAGCGCAGTGTAATCAGCGTACCTTCCCCGACTCTACTGACGCGTGGGCGTGTACTTTCGCCTGCCAGCGCATCACGCACATTGTTGGGAAGAAGAGGTGTTGTCGCCAACCATTGGGCACTTTCAGGATGAGTGTAATTAAGGTGTAGCCAGCAGGGATGCTGACTATCAATTACATCATTATCGCTCAGCGGTTTTACTCCACCTCGACCATCCAGCAGCCAGGCAAACACGGCATCCGGCACATTAACATCCGTTCCCTTAATGGCTTCCACAGCGCCTCCACAAACATTCAGCCTTTTTCGTTAGTCTAGCTGTCAGAATATGTTAAGCAATATCTCATTGTCCCATTGTGCTGAAATGATTCATAAAAATATCTGATAATACAAAAAGCGCCGACGAATGCGACGCTTGCTTCGAAATACCCGGTTAAGCCCGCTGCCATCTCGCTGACTCAAGAGAGTTACTTAAGCGAAATTTATGTGTTCGCGACTGGAGATCAATCACCTGGTTTTTCAGGATACCCGAGGAATCAGAAAGCTCATCAACCATAATGGCATTACTTTGGGTTACATTCTCCAGTTCGGCCAGTGCATGAGAAATTCTGATAATTCCTTTCTCCTGCTCCTGTGTAGTGGTTAATATCTCGCCCATCAGTTGGTTTAATTGACCGGCACCACCGACAATATCATGCATATTTTTTTCTGCTTCACGCACAATAGCTGCACCTTGCTGAACATTTTGATGGGTTTGCGCAATCAGCTGCTTAATATTCTTAGCAGCATCCGCGCTACGGTGTGCAAGCATTCTGACCTCACCGGCCACCACGGAAAAACCTTTGCCATGTTCACCGGCCCTCGCCGCTTCCACTGCAGCATTCAATGCCAGAATATTTGTCTGGAATGCGATACCATCAATTAGCGTAATAATTTCCGTCATCTGCTGTGCACATTCGGTGATTGAACGCATATTTGTCGCAACCTGCACCATTAATTCGCCACCCTGAATGGCGCATTGCGTGGCAACTGTTGCCTGGACGCTGGCGATTTGCGTGTTGTCAGCATTATTTCGCGTATTAACGGCTATTTCATCCATATTAGCAGCCGTCTGCATCAATGCTCCAGATTGTTGTTCCGTTTTCACTGAAAGCTCGGCGCTGCGTTCCGCAAGCTGTTCAGAGAGCGCCATCGCCGTTTGTGAGGATGTTCTGATCTCATTAACGAGTGTTGAAATATTACTCGATAAACTATTGATGCCCGGTATTAGTCTACCCGCACAATTATTACCAAACTCTGGAATACTGATCGCCAGATTCCCAGACGTCACTTCCTCAATGCTCCTTTTTACCGTATTGATCGGCATGACCAGGTATTTCGTCATATACCACCATAAGCAAAATACAGAAATAAGGCTTACTACATTTGTACCAATTATAATTTCCGGCGTGGCCGAGAAAATTATCTCAACAATATTTAGAGCGACTGCCGAAATAAGCAGAAATAAAATAATAAAGGTTCTGACGCTAATATCATTTAACATTTTAGTCCTGTGCACTAAGAAATTATGTAGATATTATTTTTTATAGCACCTGCAATGCAGAATGCCATTGCTCTGCGACGAAAGCTGAACTTTCAATGAGAGCCTGCAATCCTTTTACTTAAGGCAAGAAATCACACCTTGTATTCCTGTTAGTTCAGTGTTTTATTCCATCAAATGGCTGTGATGGCGCCAGTCATCAGGTTATTGTGATGACAAGCACATGGAGAGCATAAAACACACAGAACTATAAATTTGGTGAATGTTTATATAAGTAATGGCTCGTTATTTTCACTATCTTCCTGTTTCCTCTAATACCAGTGTAAAAACATAAGAACATTCCCGGTTTTATCATGTTAACTGGACAAAACCTGCTAGATTTATTACCACGGCTTTTTTTCGATAGGTAGTATGATGTTGAACGTGTCGTGGGACCCTGTATTGATTGGGATTTCCTTTGTTGTCGCGTTTATTGCCTCTTTTATTGCTCTCGATAGTGCGGGCAAAGTGGCAATCTCCAATCGACGTGAATCAACCTTCTGGCGCCTGTCTGGCGGGGCTACGCTAGGGATGGGTATTTGGTCAATGCATTTTATCGGTATGCTGGCCATGAAAATGAGTATGCCGATCAATTACCATTTTTCGCTCACGGCATTTTCTTTCTTTATTGCGCTCATTTCTGCAACTCTCGCCATTAATATCGCCATTTCCGGTAATACGCTTTCAACAAAACGATTAGTCGTAGCCACAGGAATATTAAGCGCAGGTGTCGTCACCATGCACTACGTTGGCATGTATGCCATCATTGAGCATGTTGCCATCCTATGGAGTCATTCGCTGATACTGCTCTCAGTGATGATTGCCATCGTTGCATCTGGTGTGGGTTTGTGGCTGGCGTTTCATTTGCGCCAAAATACCCGTCGAGCCCTGTTCAATCGGCTTGTCGCCGCCCTTATTATGGCGCTGGCGATTGCCTCTATGCATTACACCGGGATGGGAGCGGCAACATTCACCCATTTTGGACACACTGTACACAATGGGCTCAGCACACTGGAACTCTCTGTCTGGGTCTGCGCCGTCACGCTGGTTATTTTGGGTATCATGCTGGTGGTGTCGATGGTGGATTCGCAACTGCGTACCTCCCGGCTGGCAGACAACTTACATCAACTTAACTGCCAGCTTGAGCATCAGGTCCACTTCGACGCACTGACCGGACTTGCCAATCGCACACATATAGATGCCTGCTTGCAGGCCTGTCTACAACATTCCAAACTGCATCAGCATCAATTTGCTCTGGTATTCATCGACCTCGATCGCTTCAAAGTCGTTAACGATACCTGGGGACATCACATCGGCGATCAGTTGCTGATCGCCAGTACGCAGCGAATCTACAGCTGCCTTGATGACACCATGACGCTGGCGAGGCTGGGGGGAGATGAGTTTATTCTTCTGGTTCCTGACTGTAATAAAGAGACTATCACCGCTCTGCTGACCCGGATTGCGGCTGCGATTGGCGATCCTTTCACGCTGTTTGGGTACACCATTCGGGTTTCGTTAAGTGCGGGAAGCAGTATTTATCCTGAACATGGTTCCACATTGCATGAGTTAAAAGTAAAGGCTGATATGGCGATGTATCATGTCAAACAGGCAGGCAGAAACGGTTGGGCTATTTATAGCCCGGAAATGGAAGCTATCGCCGATACACCGCCGACATTTTTACAGGAACTGTCACAAGCACTGGAACACGATCAATTTGAGCTTTGGTACCAACCCAAATACACCGCCGGAGATCATTCCCTGACCGGTTTTGAAGCGTTATTACGCTGGCATCACCCGGAACGCGGCATGCTGTTACCCGCAGAGTTTCTGCCTGCGCTGGAAGAAACAGGTCTTATCATTCCGGTCGGGAAATGGGTTATCCAGCAGGCATGCCAGCAGTTACATCAATGGAAGTTACAGGGCTATGCGGAATGGACCCTCGCCGTTAATCTTTCCCCTTCCCAGTTTGAACAACATGATATCGTTGATGTGGTTTGCAGCGCCCTTGCACAATATCAACTATCACCTGCATATCTCACGCTGGAACTGACTGAAAGTACAGCGCTTAAAAATTTAAAACGTAGCGCTGAAGTCTTGAATGCATTTTCAGCTTTAGGGATCACCGTTTCTATTGATGATTTCGGTACCGGTTATTCAAATATATTGATGTTAAAGTCTCTTCCGGCACGGGAATTAAAAATTGACAGAGTATTTGTTAAAGATATCAACGAGAACAGCAAAAATACAAAGATTGTGTCTACTATTATTGACATAGCCCACTCCATGAATATGCAAGTGGTGGCTGAAGGAATAGAGACCCAGGAGCAGGAAATACTCCTGACCCAGATGGGATGTGGCGTGCTGCAAGGTTTCTTGTTTGCAAAACCGTTGCCTGCGCATCAGATCCATGAATTGACTCCAACGGAAAGCAACATTAAGCAGCAGCGAATCGTACAGTCTTTATCTCCTCAACAATCGATAACATTATGAGACTGTAATATAAAAAACAGATGCCATTAAACGGGCAACACAGCAGATAAAGATAACGGGATTATCGATGAGCACAACCGAGCTGCATTCACTGGATTTATTAACCCTGCCGGTGTGGATTGTTTCGCCGCATACCGAAGAACTGGTGTTCGCAAATACCGTTGCGCGGGAACTGATGCAGGCCCCCTGCTTTTCTCTACTCCGCAAGGGTATATTTTCAACTCATGCCCAGAATGATTTAACCATGTATCTCAGCGATTTGAGAAATCATCACGACATTGTGGAAATCCTTACGGTTTGCCGCGAAGGTGAGGCCGTCGCAATGGCATGTCGCCTGTCCATCCGCTCTCTGCCGGAATCAGGTGACGTCATTCTTTTCGAAGGCATTGAAACACCGACTTCGCAAGGTCTGAAAGCGAGCCGTTCAGCGAATTATCAGCGAAAAAAACAGGGATTTTACGCGCGTTTTTTCCAGACCAACTCGGCACCAATGTTGCTTATCGATCCGTCCCGTGATGGGCTGATCGTCGATGCAAATCTCAGCGCGCTAAATTTTTATGGCTATAGCCATGATACGATGTGCCAGAAACATACATGGGAAATCAATACGCTGGGCCGTCATATACTCCCGGTGATGCATGAAATCGCCCATCTTCCCGGTGGCCATAAGCCTTTGCATTTTGTACATAAACTGGCAGACGGCACCTCCCGTCACGTACAAACCTACGCCGGTCCAATTGAAATCTACGGTAATAAGCTCATGTTGTGCATTATTCATGATATTACCGAGCAAAAGCGGCTGGAACAGGAGCTTGAGCGTGCGGCCCTGCGTGACGCCTTAACGGGATTGCTTAACCGCCGACATTTTTATCAGGTAACCGAGCCGGAACAGACCCACGCGATGTCACTGACACAGGATTACAGCCTGCTGTTGATCGACACCGATCGCTTTAAAAGCATTAACGATCTTTTTGGTCATTTAAAAGGTGATGAGGTACTTTGCGCTCTGGCACGCACACTGGAATCCTGTGCGAGAAAGGACGATCTGATTTTTCGCTGGGGAGGTGAAGAATTTGTGCTGCTGCTGCCGCGAACCTCGTTGGACACTGCCCTCAATCTCGCAGAAGTGATACGGGCGACGGTGGCCAAAGTGACTCTCCCTGGCCTTCCCCGCTTTACCGTCAGCATTGGCGTAGCTCGGCACGAAACAAATGAAAGCATCGATGAGTTATTCAAACGCGTTGACGACGCGTTGTACAAAGCCAAGAACGAAGGCAGGAACAGAGTGCTGGCCGCCTGATGTTTACGTCGTTCAGCGACTACGTTTAGCGTGACGCTCCCAGTTGTCTTGTTTTGCCTGTGCGGTTTTACGCAATGCCACATAACATGCCCCGCTGCCGCCGTGATGCGGCAGTGCGGCGCAGTATGCTTGCACATCGTCAAATTCCGTCAACCAGCGCGCCACGTAGCTGCGAACAATATTGGCATGGGAGTTATCGTCACGTCCCTTGCCGTGTATCACCAACACGTTACGCAACCCTTCCTGCTGCGCCTGCAGAATAAAGCTAAAGAGCATCTGGCGACATGTTTCAACAGGTTGGCGAATAAGATTGAGACTCGCCTGCTGCGGGTATTTTCCGTTTCGCAGCTTGTCGGTCACGCCGTTCTGTAAACCTTCGCGACGAAACTCGAGCGGCACATTCAACGGGACAATATCGAGAAATCCCGTCGAGAGAAAATTATCCAGTTGAAGCGTATCGACACGCGCCGGAGTGCGAAGATTGCGCATGGGCTGCCAGTGCACATCGGCATGGTTTTTCAGCGGTTGAACATCCCCCATTGCGTCAAGAAACAGCGATGCATCATCAAGGTTCATGTTTCATCCTCCAGCATATTGCGACGAGCATTATCATAACCGCGCACTATTATACCGACAACTATACCGGTAACGGTTTACGGTTATTTCCAATAATTAGCCGGATCCACCGCGCTGAACCGATCTACTCACGGCAAGTTGATATCCGTTTTTAGGGGTATAGCTGCGACGGTCACAGGCGTGATAATGTGTAGCCTCGCTTGAATGCTGTAATGAGAGAAACGGATGCTTAACTTACTGGAAGACACCATAGACACGCCGCTGGGCCCGCTGTGGGTTATTTGTGATGAGCAATTTCGCCTGCGCGCAGTGGAATGGGATCAGCACAGCGATCGCATGGAACAATTGCTTGATATTCATTACCGTACAGAAGGTTATCAGCGCATTACCGCCAACAATCCAGGTGGATTAAGCGACAAACTCTCTGAGTATTTTGCCGGAAACCTCAGCATCATTGACTCGCTGGAAACGGCAACCGCTGGGACGCCTTTCCAGCGTGAAGTTTGGCAAGCATTACGCACTATCCCCTGCGGGCAGGTCATGCATTATGGTCAGTTGGCCGAACAGTTGGGACGCCCCGGCGCTGCAAGAGCCGTCGGTGCAGCTAATGGCTCCAATCCAGTAAGCATTGTGGTTCCCTGTCATCGCGTCATTGGACGTAACGGCACCATGACCGGATATGCCGGCGGCGTACAACGAAAAGAGTGGTTATTGCGCCACGAAGGTTATTTGCTACTCTAGATTCCAGGCAATTAATGCCTTATTCATCACACTTCCGCATAATGCGACCCCAAATTAAGTGTGGTTAATCAAGCAGATACAAACATTCGCTCCAGTTATGCCTGAATTATTCTCTATTGGGAGTAGCTCAGGCTTACGTGCTCACCAAAAAGATGTTAAAATTGACAAATATCAATTACGGCTTGAGCAGACCTATGATCCCGGAAAAGCGAATTATACGGCGCATTCAGTCTGGCGGTTGTGCTATCCATTGCCAGGATTGCAGCATCAGCCAGCTTTGCATCCCGTTCACACTTAACGAGCATGAGCTTGACCAGCTCGATAACATCATCGAGCGCAAAAAGCCTATCCAAAAAGGGCAGACGCTCTTTAAAGCAGGTGATGAGCTTAAATCACTCTACGCTATCCGCTCCGGAACGATAAAAAGCTATACCATTACCGAACAAGGCGATGAGCAAATTACCGGTTTCCATCTGGCGGGTGACCTGGTAGGTTTTGACGCCATTGGCAGCGGCCATCACCCGAGCTTTGCTCAGGCGTTGGAAACCTCAATGGTATGCGAAATTCCTTTCGAAACCCTTGATGACCTGTCCGGTAAGATGCCGAACCTGCGTCAGCAGATGATGCGTCTGATGAGTGGCGAAATCAAAGGCGATCAGGATATGATCCTGTTGCTGTCGAAGAAAAACGCTGAAGAGCGCCTGGCGGCCTTTATCTACAATCTGTCTCGTCGCTTCGCCCAGCGTGGGTTCTCGCCTCGTGAATTCCGCCTAACCATGACCCGTGGCGACATCGGTAACTACCTCGGTCTGACGGTTGAAACCATCAGCCGCCTGCTGGGTCGTTTCCAGAAAAGCGGCATGCTGGCGGTGAAAGGCAAATATATCACTATTGAGAACAGCGACGCGCTGGCAGTTCTTGCCGGCCACACGCGTAACGTTGCGTAATCTTTCCGCAAGCCTCTCAGTTATCCTTCTGTCAAATCGCTAAATTTTCCCGATTTATTGATCTGGCAGGAGGTTATTCCCTGTTTCAATCTTCATTATTGGGTTACTCTTTTAGTTACAAACTGCGATGACAGTTGTAAGGAGACTTAGCGAGAAATCGTATAAGTATCTAAATAGACATAGGTTTTCCTAACTCACAACAATTCACATACACAAATCTGTGAAATTGGAGTTAGAGATTATGGCTAGTATCACCACCAAAGAAAGAACATCCCCTAAAGGCATTACTTCCTATCAAGTTCAGGTACGTGGTAAAGGTGTCGATAAGCCTTACAGCAAAACATTCCCCACATCACAAGAAGCCCAAGAATGGGCAGCTCTGCAAGATGCAAAATTGAATCATGGAGAAATAGATGATTCACAAAGCACAGATGCAGCTACGCAAAATCTAGCGTCTAATACCCCTGCTTCTTCTACAGAAAGCGCGTACAGCATCGCTAACATCGTTGATGAATACTTACGAGACACTCAATTTAAAGGGGGGATAAAGAAAAAGGGATATGCAACTGTTGTGCAACGTATGAGTACCCTTTCACAAAAGCTTGGCAACAAAGGTATAGATACACTTACTAAAAAGGATATTCAAGAATACACGATCACACGCCGTGGAGATCTTGCCCTACGTTCACGTAAACCTATCGCTCCCGCTACTATCCGAAAAGAATTAGAGATCTTACGCCGTGTTCTTAGATGGGCTGTTGAGGAAAAAGGGATTAAGGCACAAGTACAAATTAAGGGTGATTTGCTTCCAGAGAATGGCAAAGGTCGTGATCGAGTTCTGACAGAGGAAGAATATAAAAAGTTATGTGAATGGTGTCATATCCATATGTGTTGGCTGGAACCTATGATAATTTTGGGATGGGAAACAGCTATGCGACGTGGTGAGATCCTTTCTCTTGTCCCTGGCTGGATTGATTTTGATGCGAGAGAAATTAACCTCCCTGCTGAGGTTTGTAAAAATGGTGAAACTCGTAAAGTTCCACTGTCAAACAATGCAATTGATTTATTGAAACGTCTTATTTGTACTGGTGAGACTGCAATGAAAGATGAACAATTGTTCTTTACCATTAGCTACAATACTGTTCCACAACGTTTTAAACATGCCTGTAAAGCTTGTGGTATTGAAGGTGCTGTATTTCATAGTCTGAGACATAGCGCCTGTTCACGATACGGTAAAAAGCCAGGAATGAATGTTATCTTGTTATCACGTATAACAGGACACAAAGATTTAAAAATGTTGTCTCGTTACTTCCACACTGAATCTAACTTCATTGCTGATTTAATGAACCAATAACTATAGCCACACGATTCATAAACACAATATAATGATATCAAATCATTCAGTCAGTGATTAATTCTTTCTATAATATTGATAATAAAAATATTGTTAATTGTTAAATATGTTAAGGGCTTATAGATGATAGGTGCTATTTTTGGTGTAATGATATTTATTGTTACATGCTTTTTATTTTCATATATTCAAACCATTAAACGCTGTCGTATGTTTTATTACCTAGAGTGTCTAAAATATGCTTTAGACTTTAACAAGGAAACTGAGGCTAGTCAGTCATTAATTCAAATATTGAACATTGAGGCTAAAAAACTCAAACTTAGCAAACAATCTTCAATACTTCAGGAAATGGATCTGTATATTCAGAAAAATTTTAACGGGAATTTTAAAGACTTTATGGCCTACGCACGTAATAAAGGTTTCAAAGGGTAACCATGAAAAATACAGCTTTAGCATTATTTCTGATATCTGGAGCAGTCAATGCTTCTGATAATAACTATTCAAATGCTCAAAAATCATTTTTTTGCGCTGCTACTCTAAATGAGATTAACGGTGCTGAAATGGCAATGGCGCGTTTAAATAACCAGTCAGAGGATCAAATAAGTATCAATGCAAAACCAAAATTCCAACAGATAGATCACTATATAAACTATGCAACAGAGCAAATGAATATCTATTATTCAGAGAAAAATTTAGGTGCTGTTACAGTATCCGATATTGCCACATCATATGCTAGCTCTATATCTTTTGTGAGTATACTACCTGACTATCCAGGACCAGAAACACAATTGCATTATGTAACTCGTAAGTTAACTTGGCATATGGATAAATATAGCCGTCAAGGTTGTGAAACAATAGCTAATGCGTCAAAAAACTCAGATGAGAAGGAAGTAAAATGAAAAAAATAATATTGATATTAGGTTTTGCTTTGTCTTTCAATGCAATCTCTGCCGAGAAAGCCTCTATTGCTGGAATGTCAGAAGACCAATCAATAATTAAGCTCGATGATGGTTCAATTTGGTCTGTTAATGCCGTAGATCAATTTGAGCTTGCTACTTGGTTAGTAGGTGAGGATGTGGTTATTAATGACAAAGAAGATCAAATATATAATATAGATGATGATTCATCAGTTGATGTAAATAGAATTAGATAATAACTAGCCCCCTCTCTTGGGGGCTTTTAATTTATCATGAGTTATAAATTGCAGGTATTCCAAGGAAGATTCCAAGGTTCCATAACCTGACTTTGTACGGTGTCATAAAGAGTAGAATTAAACATCACAGATGTTACCTTGCAATCACTGTAAGTTTTTCCATCCTTACCAATAAAGGAACCTCCTTTACCATATAAATCAAGTATGCTACCAAGTCCATAAGCTTTGTTAAGATTTGCCTGATACTCCATTTCATAAAATTGTTTGTCGTCTTTAACAAGAACATGTCTATCAGTATCATTGACAAACCAGATAGATATCTTCTCTGTTTTTCCGAAATCATTTCTAATTAATACTAGATTTGGTTTCCTATTAGAAACCCATGTCTCTGCTTTTGCCTGAGTTTTATCAAACCTTTCTTGCTCAGCCTTTTTATCAGAGTAGAGAACATAAGCAATGCTTATACCTATCAATAGAACAATAACGATAGCTATTATGCCTACTATTTTAAAAAATTTGATGATGGGTGACTTAGTTGGCTTACTGCCATCTACAACGCCATCAGGCTTTTCACGCTGTCCCTTGTTCATTGATTGACCTTAGCAAAGAGAAAAGATTAATATGATTTAAGCCATTATACAGATCTTTGAAACTGATATTCAAAGTTTATATTGAAAGATTATTATGTCTGACATGTTAGATTTCTCAAAGCAAGAAGAAGATGATGTTGGTTATGATTATGATACTGATGATTCAGGTTACGATCATGATGAAAGTGCTGAGTATGCAGATCGTCCAGAATTAGATGATTACGATAAATGGAATGAATAAGAATCAGCCCCCTTAATTGGGGGCTAATTTTACTCTTGGTTATTCCTGATTGATTCAGTGGTTTTAGTAAATGGAATAGAACCTTTTAAACCCTTCTGACTTACTTCAAGTAATTTCATCGTTGAAGGCATTGAATAATTACCACGTAGAGCCTGAGAGAGTTCTTGTAATCCTAAATCAGTTTGTCCTTTAACTAATTTGCTAACAATCATCTTAGCCATTGGTGCAGTCACCACCCCTAACCCACCTGTAAGGTGGAACAATCCAAAGTGAGATATCAATTTACCAACGATGTTATAAGCAAGTTGACTTGTTTTATTTTTTGGAGAATTGGCCATGTATTTACGCATTGTATTCAAATCATCAAGTGTCTTATGATAATTTTCAAACTCTTGTTTGGACATATCAAATTCATCATATGCTTTCTGTTGAGTCATTTCATTACGTAGATCTTTGATACCTACATTAGCCTTTTCCCATTGTCCATTACGTAGATCTTCAATAACAGGAACCATTGATTGCCAGCCAATTGAATCAGGAATAGTGATTTTATCAGCGATGTGTTCACCAAGATTAGTTAATACTTTATTAGCTGCACTGGCATTCTTACCAGCCTGATCCATTGCCTTGATTCCAAGATATTCACCTAACTTGCCAATGTAACTATCATCAAATGATTGAATCGCCACGGGTTTAACAGACACCTCGGAGTCATTTAAGATGACTTAAAGAGAGGTGCCCATGAGCGGTAAACGTTATCCCGAAGAGTTTAAAATTGAAGCAGTCAAACAGGTTATTGATCGCGGTCATTCTGTTTCCAGCGTTGCAACACGTCTCGATATCACCACCCACAGCCTTTACGCCTGGATAAAGAAGTACGGTCCGGACTCATCCACTAATAAAGAACAGTCAGATGCTCAGGCCGAGATCCGCCGACTCCAGAAGGAGTTGAAGCGGGTTACTGACGAACGGGACATATTAAAAAAAGCCGCGGCGTACTTCGCAAAGCTGTCCGACTGAGGTACGCCTTTATTCGTGACAACTCCCGTTGCTGGCCTGTTCGTCTGCTCTGCAGGGTGCTGGATGTTCATCCCAGTGGCTTTTACGCCTGGTTTAAACAACCGTATTCTCAGCGCCACCAGGTAGATCTGAGACTGACGGGACAGATCAAACAGTTCTGGCTGGAGTCCGGTTGCGTTTATGGTTATCGCAAGATCCATCTGGACTTGCGGGATAGCGGTCAACAGTGCGGAGTGAACAGAGTCTGGCGACTGATGAATCGTGCCGGGATAAAGGCTCAGGTCGGGTACCGGAGCCCGCGGGCACGCAAAGGCGAGGCCAGTATCGTATCGCCCAACAGGCTCCAGCGACAGTTCAATCCGGATGCTCCGGATAAGCGTTGGGTAACGGACATAACCTACATCAGGACCCACGAAGGCTGGCTGTATCTTGCTGTGGTTGTTGATCTGTTCTCACGCAAAATTATCGGCTGGTCAATGCAATCCCGGATGACAAAGGACATTGTCCTGAACGCACTGCTGATGGCTGTATGGCGGCGTAATCCCCAAAAACAGGTGCTGGTTCATTCGGACCAGGGCAGTCAGTACACAAGCCATGAGTGGCAGTCGTTCCTGAAATCACACGGCCTGGAGGGGAGCATGAGCCGTCGCGGTAACTGTCACGATAATGCGGTTGCAGAAAGCTTTTTCCAGTTGCTGAAACGCGAACGGATAAAGAAAAAGATCTACGGAACGCGGGAAGAAGCCCGCAGCGATATTTTTGATTACATCGAAATGTTTTATAACAGTAAGCGTCGGCATGGTTCGAGCAATCAGATGTCACCGACAGAATATGAAAACCAGTATTATCAACGGCTCGGAAGTGTCTAGATTATCCGTGG
>NZ_JAOWHO010000017.1:0-80434 GCF_030332605.1 Citrobacter sp. Cpo103
TGGTGCATCCGGGAGGATTCGAACCTCCGACCGCTCGGTTCGTAGCCGAGTACTCTATCCAGCTGAGCTACGGATGCATCGGGAAACTTGCTTTACTGCCGATACTGATACCGTGATAAGCGATATCAAGTAAGAGATGGTGCATCCGGGAGGATTCGAACCTCCGACCGCTCGGTTCGTAGCCGAGTACTCTATCCAGCTGAGCTACGGATGCATCAGGGAAACTTACTTTACTGCAGATTTGATATCGCTGCTAAAGCGATATCAAGTAATATGGTGCATCCGGGAGGATTCGAACCTCCGACCGCTCGGTTCGTAGCCGAGTACTCTATCCAGCTGAGCTACGGATGCAAATGGCGGTGAGGCGGGGATTCGAACCCCGGATGCAGCTTTTGACCGCATACTCCCTTAGCAGGGGAGCGCCTTCAGCCTCTCGGCCACCTCACCAACACGCCTCTTGCGAGTGCTTCGAAGAACTTGTTTCTGCTCATCGTCGCTGCGTGGCGCACATATTACTTTCTGGGACTTATAAGTCAAACAATTTTTCCAGAGCTTTTATCGTTTGCACATTTCACGCGCAATTAGTCTGCAAAAACGGCAAAAAGAGTGTTTTATCAACAGATAAATTGGCAATTTCCTGAAGGAGTGAGCAAACGGAAACTTCGCAGGAAAAGGCATTACGCACAGTGGAATCGAAAAAATGGGGAAGACGAAGAAGAAAAGAGAAGAAAAAGGGTCACTCAATCAGGTTGCGCCTCACCAGAGAGGTGAGACGCGAAAACCTTAGTAACTGGACTGCTGGGATTTTTCAGCCTGGATACGCTGGTAGATCTCTTCACGATGGACAGAAACTTCTTTCGGGGCGTTTACGCCAATGCGCACCTGGTTGCCCTTCACCCCTAAAACTGTCACGGTGACCTCATCGCCTATCATGAGGGTCTCACCAACTCGACGAGTCAGAATCAGCATTCTTTGCTCCTTGAAAGATTAAAAGAGTCGGGTCTCTCTGTATCCCGGCATTATCCATCATATAACGCCAAAAAGTAAGCGATGACAAACACCTAAGTGTAAGCAGTCACGGCATCACATTCTGTTAAACCTAAGTTTAGCCGATATACACAACTTCAACCTGACTTTATCGTTGTCGATAGCGTTGATACAAACGCTGCGGATTGAAGTCCGCAGCGTCGACTTACGCTTATAATTATTACAGTTTTGCGCTGACCCAGCCTTTCACACTGGCTAACGCTGCAGGCAGAGCCGCTGCATCCGTACCACCGGCTTGCGCCATGTCCGGACGACCGCCACCCTTGCCGCCGACCTGCTGAGCGACCATTCCAACCAGTTCCCCTGCTTTCACGCGATCTGTCACGTCCTTAGACACACCCGCAATCAGAGAAACCTTACCTTCCACTACCGTTGCCAGAACGATAACGGTAGACCCCAGTTGATTTTTCAGATCATCAACCATGGTACGCAACATTTTCGGCTCAACGTCCGCGAGTTCGCTGACCAGCAGCTTCACGCCGTTGATATCAACCGCTTTGCTGGAAAGATTTGCACTCTCCTGCGCCGCAGCCTGTTCCTTCAATTGCTGCAATTCTTTTTCCAGTTGACGTGTACGCTCCAGCACGGAACGAACTTTGTCACCGATATTCTGACTATCGCCTTTCAGCAGCTGCGCAATATCGCTTAAGCGATCGCTCTCAGCATGCACGGTTTGGATAGCACCTTCACCGGTTACGGCTTCAATACGACGAACGCCTGCCGCAGTACCTGACTCGGACACAATGCGGAACAGACCGATATCACCTGTACGGCTGGCGTGAGTACCGCCACACAGTTCGGTAGAGAAATCACCCATGCTCAGAACGCGCACATGGTCGTCATATTTCTCGCCAAACAGTGCCATTGCGCCTTTGGCTTTTGCCGCTTCGAGATCCATGATGTTCGTTTCAATCGGCAAGTTGCGACGGATTTGCGCGTTCACCAGATCTTCAACGGCACGGATTTCAGCAGGCTTCATTGCTTCGGTATGAGAGAAGTCGAAGCGCAGCAGTTTATCGTTAACCAACGAACCTTTCTGTGCCACATGTGTGCCCAGAACCTGGCGCAGCGCTGCGTGCATCAGGTGCGTTGCGGAGTGGTTCAAACGAATACGCGAACGACGGGCTTCATCCACATCAGCCTGTACCGCATCACCAATTTTCAGAGAACCCGCAGACAACTTGCCGATGTGACCAATGGCCTGGCCATATTTCTGCGTGTCGCTAACGGCAAACGCGAAGCCTGCGCCTTTCAGCTCACCCTTGTCGCCAACCTGACCACCAGATTCCGCATAGAACGGAGTCTGATCCAGTACGACAACGGCATCCTGACCTGCGTTAATTGCGTCTACCGCTTTACCATCAACAAACAGCGCGGTCACTTTGCCGTTCAGTTCCAGGTGCTCGTAGCCTTTAAATTCAGAGGCGCCATCAACGCGAATCATCGCATTGTAGTCTGCGCCGAAGCCGCTGGCTTCACGCGCACGACGGCGCTGTTCTTCCATTGCAGCTTCAAAGCCCGCTTCATCAACCTTAATGTTACGCTCGCGGCAAACGTCTGCCGTCAGGTCAACCGGGAAACCGTAGGTGTCATACAGACGGAATGCGGTTTCGCCATCCAGCGTATCGCCAGACAGTTTTGCCAGTTCTTCGTCCAGCAGCGCCAGACCACGCTCCAGAGTACGCGCAAACTGCTCTTCTTCGGTTTTCAGAACCTGTTCAACCATAGCCTGCTGACGCTTCAGTTCTTCACCTGCAGAGCCCATGACGTCCACCAACGGACCAACCAGCTTGTAGAAGAAGGTATCCTTCGCGCCCAGCATGTTGCCATGACGTACCGCGCGACGAATGATACGGCGCAGCACATAGCCACGGTTTTCATTCGACGGCACAACGCCATCGGCAATCAGGAATGCACAAGAACGGATATGGTCGGCGATAACACGCAGAGACTTGTTGCTCAGATCGGTTGCGCCAGTGACTTTCGCCACGGATTCGATCAATGAGCGGAACAGGTCGATTTCATAGTTGGAGTTAACGTGTTGCAGCACGGCCGCAATACGCTCCAGACCCATACCGGTATCCACGGACGGTTTCGGCAGCGGTTCCATGGTGCCGTCAGCCTGACGGTTGAACTGCATGAAGACGATGTTCCAGATCTCAATGTAGCGATCCCCATCTTCTTCTGCGCTTCCCGGAGGTCCACCCCAGATATGGTCGCCGTGGTCGTAGAAAATTTCTGTGCATGGACCGCAAGGACCGGTATCACCCATCTGCCAGAAGTTGTCTGAAGCATAAGCCGCACCTTTGTTATCACCGATACGGATGATACGTTCGCGCGGAATACCGACTTCTTTTTCCCAGATTTCATAGGCTTCATCGTCAGTTTCATAGACGGTTACCCACAGACGCTCTTTTGGCAGGGCAAACCAGTTTTCACCGGTCAGTAGTTCCCATGCATATTGAATAGCGTCGTGTTTGAAGTAATCGCCGAAGCTGAAGTTGCCCAGCATTTCGAAGAAAGTGTGGTGACGTGCAGTGTAACCGACGTTTTCCAGGTCATTGTGCTTACCGCCCGCACGTACACAACGCTGCGAGGTGGTTGCGCGGGAATAATTACGCTTGTCGAGGCCAAGGAAAACATCCTTGAACTGGTTCATCCCGGCGTTGGTAAACAACAAAGTAGGGTCATTGTTCGGTACCAGGGAGCTGCTGGCAACTACCTGGTGTCCTTTACTATGGAAAAAATCGAGAAACGCCTGACGGATCTCAGCGGTGCTCTTGCTCATAATTATCCTGAAGAAATCAAGCTAACGAAATGTCATTACCAGCATCGGCACGCAAACTGCGCCTCTGGCAATCGAAAAGTGGGAATAAGATAAGTTTTCTTTACTGGGAAGTAAAATCCCGTATGCGGTCAATCGTCAAAATTTCGCCATATTGCCTGAATATCTTCCATCAGATAGCCGCGATAGAGCAAAAAACGCTGGACCTTTATCTTATCTGAAAAATCGACAGGTAAAGGTTCACCGTACTTCCGAATGGCCTGCTCGCGTGCAAGCACTGCCCAGTCAACTTCGCACTCACGCATGGCCCGCTCGATAGCTTCACGTGCGATCCCTTTTTGGTTTAATTCCTGGCGCACTCGGGCTGGTCCATAACCTTTGCGGCTACGGCTGGCGATAAACTGCCGCACGAAACGATCATCATCCAGATAACGGCTTTCAATACACCAGGCGATGACCTTGTCGTAATCCTCCGGCGTGGCATCAATTTCTTCTGGTCCATTTTTCCCCATCACCGGAGCGGCCAGCTTGCGCCGCATTTCCTGCTCGCTGTGGTCGCGCATCGCCAGAATACGTACGGCGCGGTCAAGCAGTCGGGAATAAGCAGAACGGCGGGAAGTTGCTTCTGTCATAGTAAGCCTTCAGAAATGAAAAAGGGCTGCATGATATGCAGCCCTTTACTATATGTGATTCACAACATGCGATTCAAAACAGATTATCAGAAATCTTCGTTCGTTTCTTTTACATCTTCGCCGCTGTCATCAACGGAGAAATCAGGCGTTGAATCCTGGTTATTGAGCAGTAACTCACGTAATTTCTTCTCAATTTCTTTCGCAGTTGCCGGGTTCTCTTTCAGCCAGTTGGTCGCATTCGCTTTACCCTGACCGATTTTCTCACCGTTATAGCTGTACCATGCACCGGCTTTTTCAATCAGCTTCTCTTTCACGCCCAGGTCAACCAGTTCGCCGTAGAAGTTGATGCCTTCACCGTAGAGGATCTGGAATTCAGCCTGTTTGAACGGCGCTGCAATTTTGTTTTTCACAACCTTAACGCGAGTTTCGCTGCCGACCACGTTGTCGCCTTCTTTCACCGCGCCAATACGACGGATATCCAGACGAACAGACGCATAGAATTTCAGGGCGTTACCACCGGTGGTGGTTTCCGGGTTACCGAACATAACGCCAATCTTCATACGGATCTGGTTGATGAAAATCAGCAGCGTGTTGGACTGCTTCAGGTTACCGGCCAGCTTACGCATCGCCTGGCTCATCATACGCGCCGCAAGGCCCATGTGAGAGTCGCCAATCTCGCCTTCGATTTCTGCCTTCGGCGTCAATGCGGCAACGGAGTCGACAACGATAACGTCAACCGCACCGGAGCGCGCCAGCGCATCACAGATTTCCAGCGCTTGTTCACCGGTATCCGGCTGAGAACACAGCAGGTTGTCGATATCAACGCCAAGCTTACGGGCATAGACCGGATCCAGCGCGTGTTCCGCATCGATAAATGCACAGGTTTTACCTTCACGCTGCGCAGCGGCAATAACCTGCAGGGTCAGCGTTGTTTTACCGGAGGATTCAGGCCCGTAGATTTCGACGATACGGCCCATTGGCAGACCGCCCGCGCCCAGTGCGATATCCAGAGAAAGCGAACCGGTGGAGATAGTTTCCACATCCATGGAACGGTCTTCACCCAGGCGCATGATGGAGCCTTTACCGAATTGCTTTTCGATCTGACCCAGCGCTGCCGCCAACGCTTTCTGTTTGTTTTCGTCGATAGCCATTAATTACTCCTGTCATGCCGCTTTCGGGTTAAACCGCGAAACGTGGTAGATAATGTTCTGTTGAGGCAATTATACTGTATGCTCATACAGTATCAAGTATTTTGTAGAAATTGTTGCCACAGGGTTTGTAACGCGTAGACGGTCGCCTGTCGACGTACCGCGTCGCGATCGCCGCTGAAGCATTCCCGGCGGGTAATCCCCTCGCCGCTCACGCTGGCAAAGGCGAACCATACGGTACCCACGGGCTTTTCTTCACTGCCGCCATCCGGACCCGCAATACCGCTGATCGAGACCGCGAAATGCGCGCGGGCAGCTTTTAGCGCGCCAATCGCCATTTCCACCACCACTGGCTCGCTCACCGCCCCATGCTGGGCCAACGTCTCTTCGCGCACGCCAATCATCTGCGCTTTGGCTTCGTTGCTGTAGGTCACAAACCCACGCTCAAACCAGGCGGAGCTTCCGGCAATATCCGTAATCGCTTTGGCCACCCAGCCGCCGGTGCAGGATTCCGCCGTCGTAACGGTCGCCCCACGCGCTTTCAGCGCCAGGCCAACCTGCTCGCTTAACTGCATCAGTTCACTGTCAGTCATTTCAGCCTCTGTCAGTTAAAAAATATGCCGGACAAGATAGCACTTTCATAACCAATGTGGGGATGGAGAGAACGTTTTACGAGGGGGATTCCAAAAATTGCTCCGTTGCAGAAATAAGACCTGCCGGATGACGATGTCAGGGCATCTTATCCGGCCTACAAGCGATATCGTCCTGTAGGCCGGTGGAGCGGTTACTGCACGCGCGCCAGCGCGACCGCCTGACCCAGTTGCCACACGGCCATCGCGTAGTGGGTACTGTGGTTGTAGCGGGTGATGGTGTAGAAGTTCGGCAATCCATACCAGTACTGATAGCCGGTACCAATATCCAGGCGCAGCAGGCTGGCCTGCTGATGATTACCCAACGACTGCTGTGGCGTCAGACCCGCGGCAGCAAGCTGAGAAATGCTGTACTGGGTTTTAAAGCCGTTCGCCAGCCCTGGTGCCTGACCATTTGCCGGAACCGCGACCGTATCGCCTTTCACCCAGCCGTGGCCCTTGAAATAGTTCGCCACGCTACCGATGGCATCAACCGGATCCCACAGGTTAATGTGGCCATCACCATTAAAATCAACGGCATATTGTTTATAGGAAGACGGCATAAACTGGCCGTAACCCATCGCGCCGGCAAAAGAACCTTTCAAATCGAGCGGATCGTCGCTTTCATCTCGCGCCATCAGCAGGAAGGTTTCCAGTTCACCAGAGAAGTATTCCGCACGACGAGGATAGTTAAACGACAGCGTCGCCAGCGCATCCAGAATACGGGTTTTGCCCATCACGCGGCCCCAGCGCGTTTCAACGCCGATAATGCCAACGATAATTTCCGGCGGAACACCATAGACCTGCCACGCACGGTTCAGCGCATCTTCATATTGATTCCAGAAGGCCACGCCATTTTGCACGTTGTCAGGTGTGATGAACTGTTTGCGGTAGCGCAGCCATGCACCGTTAGGACCGGCTGGCGGCTGAGTCGTCGGTGCCTGGCGATCCATCAAACGCAATACCGAGTCCAGACGCTTGGCCTGCGACAGGATCTCCTGCAGCTGCTGGCGGTCAAAGCCGTGCTTGTTCACCATTTTCTCGATGAACTGCTGCGCGTTCGGATTATTGGCAAAATCACCGCCCGTTTGCATGACGTTGTGCTGTGGCTCAAGCAGGAAGCCGCCGGATGGCGCCCCCGTAGTCGTTTGAGTCTCTGAAGGTTTAGGTTTGCTGCTACAGGCAGCGAGCAGTACGAAAAGGGGGAGTAACGCTACATAACGACGCTTGAACATGAGACATCCATTAAACAAATTCAGCCTGGGAGAAGTATGGTAAAGCATCCTCCTCCATACAAGGAAGTAGTAGTCACTCTCCTTCACAGAATTTCCCCCCTCTTGCCCCCCCGGCCGGCACATTTGCGATCTCTTACGCACAATCTTTCAAATTAAAATATTTATCTTTCATTTTGAGATCAAAATAACACTTTTAAATCTTTCGATCTGATTAAAATTAGTTACCGTTTGGCAAGATAACTAAAAACCCTACAGGAGAGAATAATGATCGACACCATCACACTCGGTGCTGAGTGGTTTATCGGGTTGTTCCAGAAAGGCGGAGA
This sequence comes from Citrobacter sp. Cpo103, assembly GCF_030332605.1. Classification (NCBI taxonomy): domain Bacteria; kingdom Pseudomonadati; phylum Pseudomonadota; class Gammaproteobacteria; order Enterobacterales; family Enterobacteriaceae; genus Citrobacter; species Citrobacter sp. Cpo103. The sequence continues at coordinate 7,803 of NZ_JAOWHO010000017.1, forward strand.
GGTCTTTACCGGCATGGTAACCGGTATTCTGCCTCTGCTGATCAGTCTGCTGGTCATCATGAATGCGCTAATTAACTTTATCGGTCAGCAGCGCATTGAACGTTTTGCCCAGCGCTGCGCCGGAAACCCGCTGTCCCGCTATCTGCTGCTGCCGTGCATCGGCACATTTGTGTTTTGTAACCCAATGACGCTGAGCCTGGGCCGCTTTATGCCAGAAAAGTACAAGCCCAGCTACTACGCCGCCGCCTCATACAGTTGCCATTCCATGAACGGCTTATTCCCACACATCAACCCCGGCGAATTGTTTGTCTATCTGGGGATCGCCAGCGGCCTGACCACGCTGGGGCTTCCGCTTGGCCCGCTAGCGGTGAGCTATTTGCTGGTCGGTCTGGTGACCAACTTCTTCCGCGGCTGGGTAACTGATTTCACCACCGCCATCTTTGAGAAAAAAATGGGCATTCAACTTGAGCAGAAAGTGCATCTGGCGGGAGCAACATCATGACGCGTATTCGTATTGAAAAAGGCACCGGCGGCTGGGGTGGCCCGCTTGAACTGGATGCCGTTCCGGGCAAGAAAATTGTCTATATCACCGCCGGAACTCGTCCCGCAATCGTCGACAGGATAGCAAGCCTGACCGGTTGGCAGGCCGTTGATGGCTTCAAAGAAGGCGAGCCGCCGGAGAACGAAATTGGCGTGGCGATCATCGACTGCGGCGGCACGCTGCGCTGTGGGATCTATCCCAAACGCAGGATACCGACGGTGAATATTCACGCCACGGGTAAATCTGGCCCGCTGGCCCAGTACATTATCGAAGATATCTATGTCTCTGGCGTAAAAGAAGAAAACATCACGATTGTCGGCGAGACATCCGCTGCGCCGCAACCAGCCAGCAGCACTATCGGTCGCGATTACGACACCAGCAAAAAGATTACCGAACAAAGCGACGGCCTGTTGGCAAAAGTGGGAATGGGCATGGGTTCAGCCGTTGCGGTTCTGTTCCAGTCAGGACGCGACACCATCGATACCGTCCTGAAAACTATTCTGCCATTTATGGCGTTCGTCTCGGCACTGATCGGCATCATTATGGCTTCGGGTCTGGGAGACTGGATTGCCCATGGACTCGCGCCGCTGGCCAGCCATCCGTTGGGACTGGTTACTCTGGCGCTGATCTGCTCTTTCCCGCTGCTGTCGCCTTTCCTCGGCCCCGGTGCGGTTATCGCCCAGGTTATCGGCGTTCTGATCGGTGTACAGATTGGTCTGGGGAACATTCCTCCGCATCTGGCGCTACCTGCCCTGTTCGCCATTAACGCCCAGGCTGCATGTGACTTTATTCCGGTTGGGTTGTCGCTGGCCGAAGCGCGCCAGGACACGGTCCGCGTCGGCGTGCCATCCGTACTGGTGAGCCGTTTTCTGACCGGCGCGCCTACCGTTCTCATCGCCTGGTTTGTTTCTGGCTTTATTTACCAATAAGGGGCACTCAAAAATGACCGTAATTTATCAAACCACCATTACCCGTATCGGCCAGAGCGCCCCGGATGCACTGTGCGACCAGATGCTGATTACCTTTCGTGAAGGCGCGCCAGCGGATATCGAAGAGTTTTGTTTCATCCATAGCCACGGGGAGCTGAACGGCTCTTTGCAAGCCGGGATCCAGTTTGAACTGGGCCAGCACCACTACCCGGTCACCGCCGTTGGCAGCGTTGCGGAACAAAACTTACGTGAACTCGGGCATATAACCCTGCGCTTTGACGGGCAGAGCGAAGCGGAATTCCCCGGCACTGTACACGTTGCGGGCCCCGTCCCGGACGATATCGCCCCGGGCTGTATTTTGAAGTTTGTTGCTTAAGATTGAAGGAGATAAAAATGAATCAGGTTGCCGTTGTCATTGGTGGAGGCCAGACCCTGGGGGCATTCCTTTGCCGTGGGCTTGCGACAGAAGGATACCGCGTCGCGGTGGTGGATATTCAAAGCGATAAAGCTGCCAACGTCGCGCAAGAAATTAACGCCGAGTTTGGCGAAGGTACCGCGTACGGTTTTGGCGCAGATGCCACCAGCGAACAGAGCGTGCTGGCGCTGTCGCGCGGAGTGGATGAAATATTCGGTCGTGTCGATCTGCTGGTTTACAGCGCGGGTATCGCTAAAGCCGCGTTTATCAGCGACTTTCAGCTTGGGGATTTCGACCGCTCGCTGCAGGTCAATCTGGTCGGCTACTTCCTCTGTGCACGTGAATTTTCACGCCTGATGATCCGCGATGGCGTGCAGGGACGCATTATCCAGATCAACTCCAAATCAGGGAAAGTGGGCAGTAAACACAACTCAGGTTATAGCGCGGCAAAATTTGGCGGCGTGGGCCTAACCCAATCGCTGGCGCTGGATCTGGCGGAATACGGGATTACCGTGCATTCGTTGATGCTCGGTAATCTGCTGAAATCACCGATGTTTCAGTCGTTATTGCCGCAATATGCGACCAAGCTTGGCCTTAAGCCAGACGAAGTTGAGCAGTATTACATTGATAAGGTTCCGCTTAAGCGCGGCTGCGATTATCAGGACGTACTGAACATGCTGCTGTTTTACGCCAGTCCAAAAGCCTCTTACTGCACCGGGCAGTCCATCAACGTGACCGGCGGTCAGGTGATGTTTTAATGTTGAATTGCCGGATGGCGGCTGCGCTTATCCGGCAAAATCAAAGGAGTACATAATGGTTTCCGCACTGATTACCGTCGCCGCTATCGCCTGGTGCCTGCAACTGGCGCTTGGTGGCTGGCAAATATCCCGCTTTAACCGGGCGTTTGATCAACTCTGCCAGCAAGGTCGGGTTGGTGTTGGTCGCTCCGGTGGGCGTTTTAAACCGCGCGTGGTGGTAGCCATTGCGCTGGATGAGCAGCAACGGGTTACCGATACGTTGTTTATGAAAGGTCTTACGGTATTCGCCAGACCCGGCAAAATTGCCACAATAATGGGCAAACATCTTGATGATTTACAGCCTGATGTGATCTTTCCCCATGATCCGTTAGCGCAGAATGCTCTATCATTGGCGCTTAAACTGAAACATGGGTAATTTCGTTGTGAATGCTAATAGCTTGCGAAATTATCATTTTGCAACCTATTAAGTCAGGGTAATCACGCCTATGAAACCTCGTCAGCGTCAGGCTGCCATACTGGAGCATCTGCAAAAGCAGGGAAAATGCTCGGTTGAAGAACTGGCCCACTACTTTGACACGACCGGCACGACCATTCGCAAAGACCTGGTCATTCTGGAAAATGCCGGAACCGTCATTCGTACCTATGGCGGCGTAGTATTAAATAAAGACGAATCCGACCCGCCAATCGATCACAAAACGCTAATCAATACGCATAAAAAAGAGCAGATTGCCGAAGCCGCCGTCCGTTTTATACACGATGGCGACTCTATTATTCTGGATGCGGGTAGCACCGTACTGCAGATGGTGCCGATGCTCACGCGCTTTAGCAACATCACCGTCATGACCAACAGTCTGCACATTGTTAACGCCCTTTCGGAGCTGGACAACGAGCAAACTATCCTGATGCCCGGCGGGACCTTTCGCAAAAAATCTGCGTCATTTCACGGTCAGCTGGCAGAAAACGCCTTTGAGCAGTTCAGCTTTGATAAACTCTTCATGGGCACCGACGGCATTGACCTCAATGCCGGCGTGACCACCTTTAATGAGGTGTTTAGCGTCAGTAAAGCGATGTGCAATGCCGCTCGCGAAGTGATTCTGATGGCTGACTCGTCAAAATTTGGGCGCAAAAGCCCTAATGTTGTATGCAGTCTGGAAAGCGTCGACAAGCTGATTACCGATGCGGGCATCGACCCTGTGTTTCGTCAGGCGCTGGAAGCAAAAGGGATTGAAGTGATCATAACCGGAGAAACCAATGAGTGATGCACTACTGAACGCGGGCCGTCAGACGTTAATGCTGGAACTACAGGAAGCCAGCCGACTGCCAGAACGCCTGGGCGATGATTTTGTCCGCGCCGCCAATACGATTATCCACTGTGAAGGCAAAGTCATTGTCTCCGGTATTGGTAAATCAGGTCATATTGGCAAAAAAATTGCGGCGACCCTCGCCAGTACCGGCACACCCGCCTTTTTTGTGCATCCGGCGGAAGCGCTGCACGGCGACTTAGGGATAATCGAAAGCCGTGATGTCATGCTGTTTATCTCCTACTCCGGCGGTGCGAAAGAGCTGGATCTCATCATCCCACGCCTGGAAGACAAATCCGTCGCACTGCTGGCAATGACCGGAAAACCGACCTCACCGTTGGGTCTGGCAGCCAAAGCCGTGCTGGATATTTCCGTTGAGCGCGAAGCCTGTCCGATGCGCCTGGCACCGACGTCCAGCACCGTAAATACGTTGATGATGGGCGACGCGCTGGCGATCGCCGTAATGCAGGCGCGCGGCTTTAACGAAGAAGATTTTGCCCGCTCACATCCGGCAGGTGCGCTGGGCGCTCGTCTGTTGAATAAAGTGCATCATCTGATGCGCCGTGACGATGCCATACCTCAGGTGAAGCTCACCACCAGCGTGATGGACGCGATGCTGGAACTCAGCCGCACGGGTCTTGGCCTGGTCGCGGTCTGCGACGATCAGTCACTGGTGAAAGGGGTCTTTACCGACGGCGACCTGCGCCGCTGGCTGGTTGGCGGCGGAGCGCTTACCACCCAGGTTAGCGAAGCTATGACTCAGAATGGCATTACGCTACAGGCGCAGAGCCGCGCGATTGACGCCAAAGAGATCCTGATGAAGCGTAAAATCACTGCCGCACCGGTGGTCGATGAAAACGGTAAACTCACCGGTGCTATCAACCTGCAGGATTTTTATCAGGCCGGTATTATCTAATCCTTCAGACCCAGACGTTTCGCCAGCCGGTGCAGGTTGGCGACGTCTGTTTCCAGCGCCCGCGCACTTGCCGCCCAACTGTGATTATTTTGCGCCAGTGCCCGGCGGATCATCTCCCGCTGGAACGACTCTGTTGCTTCACGCAGATTGTGATGTTGCGGGATCTCCGCAACAACTTCCGCCGCCTGCGAAGCCGGACCTTCGTCCTGCAGGGCAAAATGCTGCGTCTCCAGCACCACTTCATCACCTGCCCTGGTAGCCCTTGCCAGAACAACCGCCCGGTGAATGGCATGTTCCAGCTCGCGCACATTTCCGGGCCAGCCGTAATTCAGCAGATGACTACGCGCGCCGGGGCTTAGCACCACGCGGGAAAGACCCAGCCGCAGTCGGCATTGCTCGCAAAAATAGCCGGCCAGCAGCACCACATCTTCGCCGCGCTCGCGAAGAGGCGGTACAGAAAGGGGGAAGACGCTCAGACGGTGGAACAAATCCGCGCGGAAATTCCCGGCCAGCACCTCTTCGCGTAAATCACGGTTCGTCGCCGCCAGCACCCGCACATCCACACGCAGGCTGCGATCGTCACCCACGCGCTGAATATCGCCGTACTGCAATACGCGCAGCAGCTTAGCCTGTAGCGCCAGCGAGAGTTCGCCTATCTCGTCGAGAAACAGCGTCCCATTGTCGGCCATTTCAAACTTACCGCTACGATTGCTGATAGCCCCGGTAAATGCGCCTTTTACGTGACCAAACAGCTCACTTTCGGCTACGGTTTCCGGCAACGCCGCACAGTTCAGATACACCAGTGGATTCACCGCGCGCGGCGAACCTTCATGGATAGCTTTAGCCACCAGCTCCTTCCCGGTCCCTGTTTCGCCGCTAATCAGCACGTTGAGATCGGACCCCGCCACAATCTCAATTTCTTTTTTCAACTGCATCATATTGGGCGACAGGCCAATCATCTGGGTTTCCGTCACCTGCTCAAAAGCCGTTGATGAGCCTGGCAGCATATTCTGGCTTTCCAGTTGTTCAATCAGCAGCGCATTGCTCAGCGCGCCCGCCGCCAGCGCGGCAATCAGCCTAAGCTCCTCATCGCTGAAAACATCGAACTGATCGGGCTCCATGCCATCCAGGGTTAACGCACCAATCAAATTTTGACCGGCGAACAACGGCAGCCCAATACAGGCATGCACTTTCAGACTCTCCTGCCCCGGAATCAGACCATCATATGGGTCTGGCAAATCGCTGTCGGCAGGGAAACGAACCACGTCTCCGGCGCGGGCAATCGCCTCCAGACGCGGATGCCCTTCCAGAGTAAAGCGCCTGCCGAGAACATCCTGCGCCAGCCCATCGATCGCCAGCGGAATAAACTGTCGCGACTCGTAGCGCAATAGCGCCGACGCGTCGCACTCCAGCACCTGACGCAAGGTGGTTATCAGACGTTGAAAACGGTCCTGATGTCCAATACCGCTTTGTAATTCAATGGCGATGCCCGCCAGCACGTCTACGGAAAAGCTCATAACTACCTCATTGTCATTTTGACAATTCACATTGTCATATTGACAATAAAATGAATAGTCATTTTGACTACCACTTAATAAGCAGAAAAAAATAAAACCATTAAAATCAATAAAATAAAAAGTTGGCACGCAACCTGCAATAAGCAAAACATCTTTTTTAGAAAAACGCTGAATTAATTACTGAGGTTGCTATGTCTATTCTGGTTAAAAATAACATTCATTGGGTTGGCCAACGTGACTGGGAAGTTCGTGATTTCCACGGGACTGAATACAAAACGCTGCGCGGCAGCAGCTACAACAGCTATCTCATCCGTGAAGAAAAAAATGTCCTGATCGATACAGTAGACCACAAGTTTAGCCGTGAATTCGTGCAGAACCTGCGCAGTGAAATTGACCTCGCGGATATCGACTACATCATTATTAACCACGCGGAAGAAGACCATGCAGGGGCGCTGACTGAGCTGATGTCCTGCATCCCGGACACGCCGATTTACTGCACAGCCAACGCCATTGACTCCATCAACGGGCATCACCATCACCCGGAGTGGAATTTCAACGTGGTGAAAACCGGTGATTCACTGGACATTGGTAACGGCAAACAGCTGATCTTCGTTGAAACGCCAATGCTGCACTGGCCTGACAGCATGATGACCTACATGACCGGCGACGCGGTGCTGTTCAGTAACGACGCCTTCGGTCAGCACTACTGCGACGAACGTCTGTTTAACGACGAAGTTGACCAAACCGAACTGTTCGAACAGTGCCAGCGTTACTACGCCAACATTCTGACGCCGTTCAGCCGTCTGGTTACACCGAAAATTACTGAGATCCTCGGCTTCAACCTGCCTGTCGATATGATTGCTACTTCCCACGGCGTGGTATGGCGCGACAACCCGACGCAAATCGTGGAAATGTATCTGAAATGGGCGGCGGATTATCAGGAAGACCGCATCACCATTTTCTACGACACCATGTCCAACAACACCCGCATGATGGCCGACGCCATTGCCCAGGGCATCAACGAAGTTGACCCGAACGTGGCCGTGAAAATCTTTAACGTCGCCCGTAGCGATAAGAACGAAGTTCTGACTAACGTCTTCCGCTCTAAAGGCGTGCTGGTCGGTACTTCGACGATGAACAACGTGATGATGCCAAAAATCGCCGGTTTGGTGGAAGAGATGACCGGCCTGCGTTTTCGTAACAAACGCGCCAGCGCCTTTGGTTCACACGGCTGGAGCGGCGGTGCAGTAGACCGTTTGTCCACGCGTTTGCAGGATGCAGGTTTCGAAATGTCGCTGAGCCTGAAGGCAAAATGGCGTCCGGACCTGGATGCGCTGGAACTGTGCCGCCAGCACGGCCGTGAAATCGCTCGTCAGTGGGCGCTTGCTCCACTGCCGGAAGCAACCGTGAAAGCAGCTTCCAAAGAAGAAGAGTGCGCTTGCGCCGCTGCGGCTGCCGCCGATCTTGGCCCTAGCATGCAGTGCAGCGTGTGCCAGTGGATTTACGACCCAGCAAAAGGTGAACCGCTGCAGGATGTCGCGCCGGGTACACCGTGGAGCGACGTGCCGGATAACTTCCTGTGTCCAGAATGTTCATTAGGTAAAGACGTCTTCGACGTACTGGCAACGGAGGCAAAATGAGCCGCGGAATTGTCATTATTGGTTCGGGCTTCGCCGCCCGCCAGTTAGTCAAAAATATCCGTAAGCAGGATGCAAATGTCCCGCTGACCTTGATTGCTGCGGACAGCATGGATGAGTACAACAAGCCCGATCTCAGCCATGTTATCAGTCAGTCACAGCGTGCAGACGACCTCACCCGCCAGTCGGCGGGTGAGTTTGCCGAACAGTTTAATTTGCGCCTGTTTCCGCACACCTGGGTAACCGACATCGATGCTGATGCCCACGTAGTGAAAAGCCAGGATCAGCAGTGGCAGTACGACAAGCTGGTGCTGGCGACGGGCGCTTCAGCCTTTGTACCGCCGGTTACCGGACGTGAGTTAATGCTCACATTGAACAGCCAACAAGAGTATCGCGCTTGTGAAACACAGCTGCGTGACGCCCAGCGGGTACTGATTGTCGGCGGCGGCTTGATTGGCAGTGAACTGGCGATGGATTTCTGCCGTGCCGGTAAAGCGGTAACGCTTATCGACAACGCCGCCAGCATTCTGGCTTCGCTGATGCCGCCGGAAGTCAGCAGTCGCTTACAGCATCGTCTGACCGATATGGGCGTACACCTGCTGCTGAAATCACAGCTTCAGGGGCTGGAGAAAACGGCGCCAGGTATTCGTGCCACGCTCGATCGTAGCCGCAGCGTGGAAGTCGATGCGGTGATCGCCGCCACCGGCTTACGCCCGGAGACCGCACTGGCGCGTCGCGCCGGATTGAACATCAATCGTGGTGTCTGCGTCGATAGCTACCTGCAAACCAGCCACCCGGACATTTATGCTCTCGGCGACTGTGCGGAGATTAACGGTCAGGTGCTCCCGTTCCTGCAGCCGATTCAGCTGAGTGCCATGTATCTGGCGAAAAACCTGCTCGGCGGCAATGCGCCATTGAAACTGCCAGCCATGCTGGTAAAAGTCAAAACGCCAGAACTGCCTCTGCATTTGGCCGGGGAAACCCAGCGCCGCGATCTGAACTGGCACATCGCCGCCGAAGCGCAGGGAATGGTCGCCAGAGGGATGAACGACGAAGGCCAGCTGTGTGCGTTTGTCGTCAGTGAAGACCGCATGAAAGAGGCCTTTGCGCTACTGAAAACGTTGCCTGTGTAAGTCTGGGATGCCGAATGGCGCCTCCGGCCTACGACTTTGCCCGGCAACGCTGCTACTGATTTATTAACCTCACGCACATGGATGTGCGTTGCCACTTGTCGGTATGCCCCGACATGTTTTTCTTGCCCCGCCAGTCCCGGGGCTTTTTTTATTTTTGCGCCAACGCTCGCGCCGCGGCAATCACGCCCTGCCCCAATGACAACCCGCCGTCGCCCGCCGGTAAACGCTGCGGGAACAGTAAGGTAAAATCACGCAGATAAAACGCCAGACGGGCCGACAATAAGCGGTTATGCATCACGCCACCACTGAATACTAACGTCTTGATCCCGCGCACTTCAGCCTGCTTTCGCATCAGAGTGGCAAACCCACACGCCAGCGCGTCGTGAAACGCCCATGCCCTTTCTGCTGGTTTGGCCTGCCAGTTCAGCCATTGCTGCCAAAAAACCGCTAAGTCCAGCTGATTGTCATCAAGCGGCACCGTGACCGGATGATCAACACCATCACATTGCGATGCCATCGCCTCAAGCGCACAAGCCGCTTCACCTTCATAACTCAATGATTCCGGTGCACATTGCAACGCGGCGGCAACGGCATCAAACAGTCGTCCGCACGATGACGCCAGCGGAGCGTTAATTCCCCGTTCAATCGCGCGCACCAGCACGTTCCAGTTTTGATGTTGCAGCACCGATGTTTCCGGATAATGCGGCCAGTCAGGAACAAAACGCAGGCACTGCGCGAGCAGATTACGCCACGGCTGTTTTGCCGCCAGATCACCGCCCGCCAGCGCTACCGCCGGTAAGCCGCCAAGGTGTTCGCATTCACGATAGTTAACCCGCAAACACTCACCACCCCACAGCGCGCCGTTTTCCCCCATACCGATACCGTCTAGCGTCAGAGCAATCACATCGCCGCCATTGAGCGGCCAGCCGTGCTCCGCAAGACACGCAGCGGCATGCGCATGGTGATGCAGCACCGTTTCAGTTGGCAGCTCCATTTCACTGGCCCACTGACTTGAAACATAGCCAGGGTGTGCATCATGCACAATACGCTGCGGCATAAAGTCATAAATGTTCTGGATCAGGCGTAGCGCATCACGCCACTGTTGCTGAATGCCGTCATCGCTGAGATCGCCCAAATGCTGGCTGATAACCGCCTGCTCGCCGCGCACCAGACAGAAAGTATTTTTCAGATCCGCCCCTAAGCACAGCATTGGCGGCACGTCGCGAAATCCTGGCGGTAGTGCGACCGCATCTGGCACATATCCTCGGGAACGACGCAGCATTTCCCCACTGTCGCGCACCACGGAGTCATCCATCCGCTGCACAATTTCGCGATTATGCAGCAGGAAACCGTCGGCAATGTCGTGTAAATCTTCCAGCGCCTGGGCGTTGGTAATGGCCGGAGGCCTGCCGCTGAGGTTGCCAGAGGTCATCACCAGCGGACAATTCATCTCTTGTAAGAGCAAATGCTGTAACGGATTCGCTGGCAGCATGACGCCAACCTCCGTTAACCCTGGCGCAATACCCTCGCTCAATGCAGCGACATAGCGTTTCTGCACCAGCACGATCGGCGCAGCAGGGGTAGTCAGCAAACGACGAGCGGGTTCAGGCAATCCTTCATCAGAGGGCAGCATCACTGCCAGAGGTTTCGCCGGACGGTGTTTGCGCAGCCTGAGTAGCGCTACGGCGTTATCATTTCGCGCATCGCACACCAGATGAAACCCACCAATGCCTTTAACCGCCACAATACCGCCTGCTTTCAGCCGCGATACCGCCGCCTGCAGCGCCTCTTCTTTCTCCGCTCGCTCACCCGCACAGAACCACTCCAGATGAGGGCCGCATGCCGGACAAGCCACTGGCTGGGCGTGGAAGCGACGGTCGTACGGATCGCGATACTCTTTGTCACATTGCGCGCAGAGTGGGAATGATGCCATTACGGTAAACGGACGATCGTAGGGCATGGCGCGGATAATCGTAAAACGCGGACCACAGTGGGTGCAGTTGATAAAGGGGTATCGGTAACGACGTTCGCCGGGGGTGTTCATTTCTACAAGGCATTCGGGACAGGTCGCGGCGTCCGGAACGATTTGCGTATTCATCGTACCGCCAGCACTTTGACGAATCGAGAAATCGGCAGGCTGCTGCGTCCAGGCGAATGGTTCGCTTTCAACGCTGTCAATGCGCGCCAGCGGTGGGCAGTGTTGATGCAACTGCGCAATAAATTCCGCTGGATCTTCCTGTAAGCGCACAACCACACCGTCACCGTCGTTACACACATCGCCATGCAGTTGTAAGCGCTGCGCCAGTTGCCAGACGTAGGGGCGAAATCCGACGCCCTGTACCTTACCGCGAATACGCAGCTGTACGCCGGAGTGGTTGTTTATTGTCATTAAGTCGTTCCCGCAGTCATCTATCCCGGTTTGCCTGATAGCGCTACGCTTATCAGGCCTACGTGGATGCGAACAGTAGGCCGGATAAGGCGAAGCCGCCATCCGGCATAAGTACTACCGTATTTTACGCGGATTTTCAGATATCAGAACAGCAAAGATGCGGTGGAATCCAGCGCAGCGCGACGACGTTTTTCCGCGCTCAGTTGCTCAAGCTTATTGCGATCCACATAAATCAGCGCGTGAGTCGGGCACACTTCCATACAGGCAGGACCGGCCTCACGATGGTGGCACAGGTCGCACTTATTGGCTTCCGCTTTTTCTGCACGGACGTTCAGACCCGCGCCGCTGTTACGCACAACCGGACGCACGACCACTTCCATTGCGCCGTAAGGACAAGCCACAACGCAGGTTTTACACCCAATGCAACGTTCCTGCATTACGTGGACAAAGCCTTTATCACGGCTGATCGCACCGTTCGGGCAGACGTTAGCGCACGGCGCGTCTTCACACTGGCGGCACAGCGTCGCCGTGGAGACATTAACGCCTTTGATGACGTGAATGCGGGGTAAAAAGGTTTCAGGGGTCAGCGATGCGCAGTCCTGGTTATCCTGATGGGATACCACGCAGGCCACTTCACAGGTACGGCAACCAATGCATTTATTGGCGTCTGCAATGATGAAACGGTTCATCAATTTCTCCAGCAATGACAGAATATCTGCCGAAACATACACAAATCGTGCCAGAATTTAATTTGCTGTTATTAAAGGAATTTTGTTTTGAAGTACGCAAGAAGGGTGTGTCATCGTCACTAGTGACGATGACAAATGACAGCCGTCAGCGCGAAGCGGGAGGCGCAACTGAGTCGCGCGCAATGAATTCACCGGTGAAAGTTTTTGGCGGCGTAAACGCCCCGTCACCCAACATAAAGATCAGGCGCCCAATCGTTTCCTGAATCATTTCTGTTACCGGAATTTTAACGCTGGAAAGCGCCGGAATAGTGTATGGCGCGAGGGCGATATCATCAAAGCCAATCACCGACACCTGTGCGGGAACGCTCACACCATGCCCGTGCAACTGCTTCATCGCGCCGATCGCCATATCGTCATTGCTGGCCACCAATGCGGTAAAATTGACCTTGCGCGAAAGCAAAGTATCCACACCCGCAGCGCCGCAGGCTGGCGTCCATTTCCCTTTAACAATCAGATCATTATTTAGGGCGATACCATGATGTGCCAGCGCGTCTTTATAACCTGAAAGTCGCTCCACGCCGGTTGGCGAATCCATCGAGCCAGTAATAAAACCAATCTCTTTATGCCCGGCGGCAATGAGCTGAGTAACGGCGTTAAAGCTGGTCTGCTTTTGATCGCACCATACGCTGTGGCTACTGTTTTTCCGCAGGCGTCGATTAAGCACCATAATCGGCTGGCTGTGGGCATCGATGATATCGTCTATCTCATCCACGCTGAGAAAACGCGGATAAATCATAATCGCGTCACAGCGCAGGTCGAGCAGGTACTGGATCGCCTGGCGCTCTTCCTCAGCGCTGTGCTTACCGTCAGCCAGTAACAGCTGGCGTCCTTTATCTTCCGCCATCCGCGCGGTATGAAACAGCAGCTCGCTGAAATAGACGCCGTGATAAAGGGTATTCGTTACCACCAGACCCAGCGTCTGCGTGGTTTTCGCCGCCAGACTGCGCGCCAGCAAATTTGGGCGGTAACCACTCTCTTTAATGGCCTGAAACACGCGGTCTTTGGTTTCCTGGCTGACATAGCCGTTTCCGGAAAGCACCCGGGAAACCGTCGCTTTCGACACCCCGGCACGCTTCGCCACCTCCAGCATCGTGGTCATATTACTCATCCCTTTTCTCTCAATGTGACGCAGTGTACTTCACCGTTTTGCCGCTGTCCTTGCTGCTAAATCACAGACGCTGACATCTGGTGATCGGAGTCACAATTACAAAAAATGATCAAAATTAAACCTTGATCAGTTAATGCAATTTAAACATGATTTTGTGGAACCGGTTTCCTATCTGCGTTTCATCAACTCAGAAAAGCGACCCACGTAAACGGATAAAACATAACGTACTCTACTGATAAAACAGGATAAAATCCGATGTCCAAGAATTATGCAGCGCTGGCGCGCTCCGTTGTGACGGCTCTGGGAGGCGTCAACAACATCACAGCAGTGACCCACTGTATGACCCGTTTGCGTTTCGTTCTCAAAGATGACTCGCTGGTCGACAGTGCTACGCTGAAAACCCTCACTGGCGTGCTCGGCGTGGTGCGTAACGAGAACCAGTGTCAGGTGATTATCGGCAACACCGTTTCGCAGGCGTATCGTGAAGTGGTCAGCCTGTTGCCTGCCAACATGCAGCCTGCTGAGCCGCAAATCAAACCCCGACTGACGCTGAAGCGGATTGGCGCGGGGATCCTTGATGCGCTGATCGGCACTATGTCGCCGTTGATCCCGGCGATTATCGGCGGATCAATGCTCAAGCTGCTGGCGATGGTTCTGGAAATGACTGGCGTGCTGGTGAAAGGATCGTCCACGCTCACCATTCTGACCGTTATCGGTGACGGCGCATTCTTCTTCCTGCCGCTGATGGTCGCCGCGTCGGCCGCTATCAAATTCAAAACCAACATGTCGCTGGCTATCGCCATCGCGGGCGTACTGGTGCATCCCAGCTTTATCGACCTGATGGCGAAGGCCGCGCAGGGTGAGCACGTTGAGTTTGCCCTGATCCCAGTGACGGCGGTGAAATACACCTACACGGTGATCCCGGCGCTGGTCATGACCTGGTGCTTGTCATACATCGAACGTTGGGTCGATCGTATAACTCCGGCGGTGACCAAAAACTTCCTCAAACCGATGCTGATCGTGCTGATCGCCGCCCCGCTAGCCATCGTCATCATTGGCCCGATCGGTATCTGGATCGGTAGCGCGATTTCAGCGCTGGTCTATACCATCCACGGCTATCTCGGCTGGCTGTCGGTAGCCATTATGGGCGCGCTGTGGCCGCTGCTGGTAATGACCGGTATGCACCGTGTCTTTACGCCAACCATTATTCAGACCATTGCCGAAACCGGAAAAGAAGGCATGGTAATGCCATCGGAAATTGGCGCCAATTTGTCGTTAGGTGGTTCATCGCTGGCAGTGGCATGGAAAACCAAAAACCCGGAGCTGCGCCAGACGGCGTTAGCGGCCGCCGCCTCAGCCATCATGGCGGGCATTTCCGAACCCGCGCTGTATGGCGTGGCAATCCGCCTGAAACGTCCGCTGATTGCGAGCCTTATCAGCGGTTTTATCTGCGGTGCTGTTGCTGGAATGGCCGGGCTTGCAAGCCACTCCATGGCGGCTCCAGGTCTGTTCACCAGCGTCCAGTTTTTCGATCCGGCCAATCCGATGACCATCGTTTGGGTATTTGGCGTGATGGCGCTGGCGGTAGTGCTTTCTTTTGTACTAACGCTGATTCTCGGCTTTGAAGATATTCCTGTCGAAGATGCAGCCGCGCAGGCCAGAAAAAACCAGGCCGCACAACCGGGCAATATCAATGGAGCCAGCATTTGACTGGTATGAACTGAGGTTAATTATGTCTGTTTTTCCGCAAGGATTTTTATGGGGCGGCGCACTGGCCGCCAACCAGTCTGAAGGGGCATACCGGGAAGGCGGCAAAGGGCTGACTACCGTCGATATGATCCCCCACGGCACACACCGCATGCCCGTCAAACTGGGTCAGGAAAGGCGCTTTACGCTGCGGGATGACGAATTTTATCCCAGCCATCAGGCGATCGACTTTTATCATCGCTATAAAGCAGATATCGCGCTGATGGCGGAAATGGGGTTTACGGTTTTTCGTACTTCCATTGCCTGGAGCCGCCTCTACCCTAACGGCGACGAGCTGACGCCGAATGAAGACGGAATCGCGTTTTATCGGGCCGTGTTTGCCGAGTGTAAAAAATACGGTATTGAGCCATTAGTCACGCTGTGTCACTTCGATGTGCCTATGCATCTGGTCACTGAGTACGGCTCCTGGCGTAACCGCAAAATGGTGGAGTTCTTTACCCGCTACGCCCGTACCTGCTTCGAGGCCTTTGACGGTCTGGTGAAGTACTGGCTGACGTTCAACGAAATCAACATCATGCTGCACAGCCCCTTTTCAGGCGCAGGGCTGGTATTTGAAGAAGGTGAAAATCAGGATCAGGTGAAATATCAGTCCGCTCACCACGAACTGATAGCCAGCGCCCTTGCGACTAAAATAGCTCATGAAATTAATCCGCAAAACCAGGTCGGTTGTATGCTGGCTGGCGGTAATTTTTATCCTTACTCGTGTAAGCCGGAAGATGTGTGGACCGCACTGGAAAAAGACCGTGAAAACCTGTTCTTTATTGATGTGCAGGCGCGCGGGGCCTACCCGGCTTACTCTGCCCGCGTGTTTCGCGAAAAAGGCGTGATAATCGAAAAAGCCCCGGAAGACGACGACATCCTGAAAAACACCGTCGATTTCGTCTCGTTCAGCTATTACGCATCGCGCTGCGCCTCCGCTGAAATGAACACGGGCAATACCAGTGCTGCCAACGTGGTGAAGTCGCTGCGTAATCCGTACATTGCCGCCAGCGAATGGGGCTGGGGAATCGATCCGCTCGGCCTGCGCATCACCATGAATATGATGTATGACCGCTACCAGAAACCGCTGTTTCTGGTGGAAAACGGGCTGGGAGCGAAAGATGAAATCGATGCTAACGGTGAGATCAATGACGACTATCGCATCAGCTATTTACGCGAACATATTCGCGCCATGGCAGACGCGATTGAAGATGGCGTGCCGCTGATGGGTTACACCACCTGGGGCTGTATCGATCTGGTTTCTGCCTCAACCGGTGAGATGAGCAAACGCTACGGTTTTGTGTATGTTGACCGCGATGATGCGGGCAACGGCACGCTGGCACGTACACGCAAGAAATCATTCTGGTGGTACAAAAAAGTCATCGCCAGTAACGGTGCCGATCTGGCATGACGGATCTGCCGGAGGGGGTTACAGCCTTCCGGCAAAAGTACATATTTTCATTTCATTTATTACATTCCGGATTTGGAATCGTCCTTCCAGTTTCACGTTTGCCCTCCCCCTTTTTTACTGGCATTTTATTCAGTAGTTTTTAATCCTGGCCATTCACCACAAGGAAGCGTGCATGTTTGATAAAAAGGGCAAAACAGCGGTGGCAATCACCAAACCGGTACGTCGCTTGAAAGTCAGCTATGTCAGAAAACGCCATGAAGATCCAAAAACGGGTTATACGCGACGAATCAGTCGTCACGCCTCGCTCACGCTGAACGGCGACTGGCTGGAACAAGCTGGATTTCCGACCGGTACGGCAGTGAATGTATCAGTGATGCAGGGGAAGTTAATTATTGAGCAGGCAATTGAATGACGAGGATACACAGGGAAAACAGGCCGGATGTCTTTCACATCCGGCACTGATACGGTTTACTCTTCTGGCGCTTCCAGCTCGGAGAATCCACCGTGTCCTTCCCAACCGGCTAATCGCTGATAGACGGTATCAACCGCATCTTTGATCGGCTGTGTCATCGGGTAGTAAAAACCGACGATGTCCGGTTGAATGCCGAGGAAAATTACCTCACCAACATCGTCTTTCAGCTGATCTACCAGGTAGTTCAGCGGCATGTTGTGGGTGGTCATCATGAACATCTCGGCAATATCATCGGGATCGATAATGCGGATTTCGCCTGGGTTCAGCCCCATATCGGTGGCATCAACAATCAACAAACGTTGCGGGCGCAGCTCGCGGATGGCGACAATATCGTTCTCCGGCGCGCTACCGCCGTCGATGACAACCCAGTTGCCTTGAGGATTTGCAGCACACATTTCAGCCAGCAGCGGGCCCGCGCCGTCATCGCCCATCATGCTGTTACCCACACATAATAAAACGTCAGTCACGGTGTCTCCTCACCATCAGATAGATGGCGCTTTCCTGGTGTATGTCGTGCAGCATGCTAAGCATCAGCTTGCTCCACTCCTGCTGCTGCGGGGTCTGCACGGCACGCGCATCATCGAACGCGCGCGCCAGCATTTGCACATGGTTGAAATCGATAACGATCTCGCCGTATTTTGGCACGCCTTCCATTTTCCGGCGGGCTTCGCTTCCCTCAGCAAGGGTAGCAATCCATGCCAGATATTCGTCCCATGGACAAGTTAACGCCGCTTCCAGGCAATCGATGATCCCAAGGTGGTGACCAATCGCCAGGCTGTAATAGACAACCTGCTGCGCCTCAGCGGGCGTCGCATCGTTCTCATCAATAAACTTACGGCTCAGTTGACTGAACACCACCGTTTCACTCATCGGATACGCGCCTCTTCGACAACATGATTAAGATGCGTGACGATCTCGGTCAGACGCGGATCGTTTTCCGCTTCCAGCCAACGCGCCACCTGATGCTCGCCCTGCCCTAACTGCGTCATATAGTCATCAGCAATCTGGCGACCATAGCGGTATCCCGCCAGACGGCGAGCCTCGCGATCCACTTTCACGCGCAGCGGCTGAACCATGTCCGGATGCAGAATTTCCGCCGGCTGTTCGTCCAGTTCACCCGGCGCACGCGCGTGAATTTTTTGCTCCAGCAGACCCAGCGCCATGGCAAAACCGTACAGCGTTGCCGCAGGCGTCGGCGGACAGCCAGGAATATACACGTCCACCGGTACGATTTTGTCCGTGCCGCCCCATACGCAGTATAAGTCGTGGAAGATACCGCCGCTGTTACCGCAGGCACCGTAAGAGATACAAATTTTCGGATCTGGCGCAGACTGCCAGGCACGCAGCGCGGGAGAGCGCATGGCACGAGTTACCGCGCCGGTAAACAGCAGAATATCCGCATGGCGCGGTGACGGTACGACTTTGATGCCAAAACGTTCGGCATCAAACAGCGGAGAAAGCGTGGCAAAGATTTCGATTTCGCAACCGTTGCAGCCGCCGCAGTCCACGCGGTAAACATACGCTGAACGCTTAATGCTTTTCAGCAGCGACGCTTTCATGCTGGCAATGGATTCATCCACCGTCATCGGTACCGGAATACCGTTGGCGTCACGTGGGCCTAATAAATTGCTCATCAGCTGGCCTCTTTCATATGGCGAGTCAGTTCAATACGGTCAGACGGCACCAGACATTTCTGGCGCTTACAGTCCGGGCAGGTCTCAAAGCTTTCACGGTGATTTTCCGCGCGGGTATCACCGTTGTGCTTAAGCAGCGCAATGGCGTAATCAATCTCTTTTTGCACCGCAAACGGACGGTTACATACGCGGCAATTGCACAGCCCAAAACGAGACTGCTGCAGGAAATCATCTTTCTTCCACACCGCCAGCTCATACTCCTGCGACAGCTTGATTGCCGCTGTCGGGCAGACTTCTTCGCAGCGGGCGCAGAAAATGCAGCGCCCAAGGTTGAACTGCCACGCCAGCTCATTGGTGACCAGATCGGTTTCTACCGTCAGCGCGTTCGACGGGCACGCATTCACACAGGCCGCACAGCCGATGCACTGCTGCGGATTATGTTCCGGTTTGCCACGGAAGTTTTTATCGACCGCAATCGGCTCCAGCGGATACGACGACGTCGGCGCCCCGGTTTTGATGACTTTTTTGATAAAGGTAAACATGGCGATTCCTTATTTCAGCGGCGAGTTTTTACGCTCGATGCTGTAGCGCTCAAGTTCTTTGTACGGCACGACTTTGCTCTTCTTCTTACGCACATCGACCACAGTCATACGGTCAGTACAGGAGTAGCAAGGATCGAGGCTACCGATAATCAGCGGGGCATCGGAAACGGTATTGCCACGCAGCATGTAGCGCAGCGTCGGCCAGTTGGCGTAAGTCGCCGCACGGCAGCGCCAGCGATACAGTTTCTGGTTGTCGCCGGTCATGCTCCAGTGGATGTCATCTCCACGCGGCGCTTCAGCAAAGCCCAGTGCGAAACGGTGAGGAATATAGGTAAAGCCTTCCACCATCAGCGGGCCGCCCGGCAGGTTATCCAGACCAAAGTCGATCATATTCAGCGCGGTGTAGACTTCATTGATACGGACTTTCAGGCGAGAAATAACGTCGCAGCCCTGCTCGCTGTGAACTTCCATCGGCAGCAGACCATAACTGACAAACGGGTGATCGGCGCGGGTGTCACGTGCGTGGCCGCTGGCGCGAACCATCGGGCCGACGTTACTGAAGTCACGGGCAATTTCCGGATCCAGACGACCAATACCAACCGTACGCTGTTCCATGTTCGGCGTGCTGAGCAGCATATCGACCAGTTCCTGCACGTCACGACGCATCTGCTGCGCCAGTTGACGGGTCTGGATCATATCTTCTTTCAGCAGGTCACGACGAATACCGCCGATCAGGTTCAAACCGTAGGTTTTACGTGCCCCAGTGAGGATCTCCGCCATCTTCATCGACGTTTCACGCACGCGGAAGAACTGCATAAAGCCGGAGTCAAAACCGGTGAAGTGACAGGCCAGGCCGAGGTTGAGCAGGTGCGAGTGCAGACGCTCAACTTCCAGCAGAATGGCGCGTATCATCTGCGCACGTTCCGGCACCACGATGCCCATCGCATTCTCAACGGAGGTGGTATAAGCGGTGCTATGCGCAAAGCCGCAGATGCCGCACACGCGATCCGACAGGAACGTCACTTCGTTATAACCCATACGGGTTTCCGCCAGTTTCTCCATGCCGCGGTGGACATAGAACAGACGGTAATCGGCGTCGATAATGTTCTCGCCGTCAACGAACAGGCGGAAGTGACCGGGTTCATCGGAGGTGACGTGCAACGGGCCAATCGGCACCACGTTATTTTTCTTGTCGCCCAGTTCGTTGATGAACTCGTAGGTTTCAGCATCGGTAGTCGGCGCCGGGCGCTGACGATAATCCATACTGTCTTTACGCAGCGGATAGAGTTCATCCGGCCAGTCATCCGGTAGCACCAGACGGCGCTCATCCGGTAAACCAACCGGGATCAAACCGTACATGTCGCGCACTTCACGCTCGCCCCAGACCGCTGCTGGAACGCGCGGCGTGACGGACGGGAACTCCAGTTTATTGGCATCGACTTCAACGCGGACGGTTATCCAGCACTTGGTGCCTTGCTCCATCGACATCACGTAATAAACGGCGTAATGACCGCACAGCTGACGTTCGTCGTTACCAAACAGCACGGATAACCAGCCGCCCTGTTTGTAGTACAGGAACTCAACCACTTCCGGCAGGTAGTTCACCTTGACGGTGATCGTCAGCTGATCTTTGGTCTGCCAGGCTTCATCCAGCACCACGCCCGGAAAGGCCTGGTGCAGCGCAGCGAGATATTGTTGACCTAATTTTTCTTCAGACATGCTCAAACTCTCTTAAATCACGCCACCAGCAAGGAGACGAACGCTAAAAACGCAAACCCAAAACCGGCCCAGGTCACGCGTGAAGTGGCGCAAAAACGCAGACGCGCCATGCTGTTTTCGAACAGGGCGATGACCAGCACGCCGAGGACCAGCTTGACGACGGCAATCACCAGCGCCAGCAGCAGCCCACCGGCGGTGAAGGTTTCCATCTGTCCCCACGGCAGGAACACGCCAACGAACATTTGCAGAACGACCAGCTGTTTGAGGCTAATGCCCCATTTCAGCACGGCAAAACCGCTGCCGCTGTATTCAGTCAATGGACCTTCCTGCAACTCCTGCTCTGCTTCCGCCAGATCGAACGGCAGTTTGCCCATTTCGATAAAGGTGGCGAAAGCACAGGCGCACAGTGCCAGAATCAGCGGGATGCTGCGCGCAGCAGGCCAGTGGTAAATGGTATCGGCGATATTGCTGATATGGGTTGAACCCGCAACCTGTGCCGCTACCCACAGTCCCAGCAGCAAAATAGGTTCAACCAGCACGCCGAGCATCGCTTCACGGCTGGCGCCAATGGCGGTAAACGGGCTACCGGTATCCAGTCCCGCGATAGAGAAGAAGAAACGGGCGATGGCGAACAGGTAAATTAAGGTGATCAGATCACCCAGTTGTGGCAGCGGCGAGCCAACGGTCACAACCGGCAACGCAGTGGCGATAGTCAGCATCACGCCCACCATCACAAACGGCGTCAGGCGGAAAACCCAGCTGGAATCCGCAGGCGCAATGCTCTGACGGCCCAGCAGTTTGATAATGTCGCGGTATTCCTGCAAAACGCCCGGACCGCGGCGATTGTGCAAACGCGCACGCGCCACGCGGGTAACACCGGACAGCAGCGGCGCAACGGCAAACAGCACCAGCGCCTGAATTAACGGATATAAAACACTCATTCTCAGGCTCCTCGTGAAACCACAATCACCACCAGCACCGCCAGCTCAATCAGCGCCAGGCGACGGAACAGCACCGGTGCAGCCGCATTCTGCCAGCCCGGAACCAGTGATACCGGGTTCAGCCATTTACGCAGTTTGAGTACCGGGGCAAAAGCTTCTTTCACCGGCATGGCAAAACCGTGCGCGGTAATCACCATTGACTGCTCGTGATCGTAACCACACACCCACGCCGCACCGCGTGAACGCGATGGCAGACGGTTGCCTTTGAAAATGGCCATGATGATGAACGGCAGCAGCGGACACGCGATCAGCAGCAGCGTGATCATTGGCTGAGAAACGGTGGTGTTCGCGGTTTCCAACGGCAGCGGAACGGCAGAGGAGATCATCGGCAGCAGCCACGGCGCAGCAACGCCGCCAATCACGCAGCAGATAGCCAGCGCGACGACGCTCACCCCCATCAGGATTGGCGCGCAGCAGGCATTTTCAGCTTCCTTCGTGCGCGGTGCGCCAAGGAACGTAACGCCATAGACTTTCGCCATACACATCACCGCCAGCGCGCCGGTAATTGCCAGCCCTACCGCCAGCAACGGTCCTAACAGGCTACCGACAAATGCGCCGCTATTGCCGAGCTTAAAGAAGGATTGGTAGATAACCCACTCACCGGCAAAACCGTTCAGCGGCGGCAGCGCGGCCATCGCCATCAGACCAACCAGCATCGCCAGCGAGATAACCGGCATACGTTTACCGATACCGCCCAGTTTTTCGATATCACGATGACCGGTACGGAACCAGATGCTGCCTGCACCCAGGAACAGAACGCTTTTGAACAGGCTGTGGTTAACCAGATGATACAGACCGCCGGTCAAACCCAGCGCAATCAGCGCCGGTTGATTCAGGGAAATTCCGGTCACGCCAGCACCCAGACCCAGCAGAATAATGCCGATGTTTTCCAGCGTGTGGTACGCCAGCAGACGCTGGATGTTGTGCTCCATCAGCGCATACAGACCGCCAACAAACGCGGTGATCATGCCCAGCACCAGCAGCGTAATCCCCCACCACAGCGGCGCGTTACCGCCCAGCAACGACAGGGAGAGAATACCCAGCAGACCAACCTTCATGACGACGGTAGAGAACAGCGCCGCAGCCGGTGCGCTGGCATTGGCGTGTGCCTGTGGCACCCAACCGTGCAGCGGAATAATGCCGGCCAGCAGGCCAAAACCAGCCACGCCCAGCAGCCAGATGTCAGACCCGAGCGGCAGCTCCTGGGTGCGCAGGTCAAGAAGACGCAGCTCCAGAGTGCCGTAACGTTGCCACACCAGGTAGCAGGCGACCGCCAGCAGTAGCGTACCAATACGCCCCAGTGCAAACCACAGTTTGCCTTCTTTACTGCATCCGGTAAGGAACACGGCACACAGCGCCATGATTTCCGCCATCACCACCAGCGTACCGAGGTTGCTGGCAACCACCGCACATACCGCCGCGGCCATCAGCAGATTCACCAGCAGGCCGTTAGCTTTCACCTGCGGATGACGATGCCAGTCAATGTTGTACAGGCTGACAAACAGGCCGCACAGGCCCAGCGTAATCAGCCAGATAGCATTCAGCGGAGTAATTTGCAGACTGTGACCAATAAACGGCATCACGCCGCTCACCGCCAGCGCATTAGTCAGAACGGTAAAACCCGCGGCTGCCGTACACAGGCTGCCGACCGCACCGCCAACTCCAGCAATCCAGCCGCTCAGCGATTTATGAAATGAAAACAGAAATGCCAGAACCGCAGCCGCTGTAAACCAGGCTACGCCGCTGTTAATCAGTGAAATTGCGCTCATTTTGCATCCCCACTCTGAGCCTGCTGAAACAAGGTGAGATCGCCGAAATCGGTATTGAAAGTCAGCTCACGCTTACGCTTGCTGGCGCGGGCGATATCCATGTTGCTCACCAGATGCAGGGCTTTGGTCGGACACATGCGCACGCAGGCAGGACCTTGCTCGTCAAAACTACACAGATCGCATTTCACCGCGATGGCACGAACGCCGGGAACCCAGTCCAACAGCGAACTCACGCGAGCAGGCGCTGGCGGAGCCGGAGGCGCTTTTGGCGTATTGGCGTTTGCCGGAATATGTAGCGGACGGCTACCGGAAAACTCTATCGCGCCAAACGGACAAGCGATCCCGCACAGTTTGCAGCTTACGCACAAGCTTTCGTTCAGCTGTACGGCGCCATCAACGCGGTTAATGGCATTAACCGGACACACGGTGGCGCAAGGCGCATCTTCACACTGGTGGCAAAGCTGCGGCGCGGATTCTTTTTCATTTAACATCACTTTCAGGCGCGGCATTGACTGCAGGCCAT
The DNA here is from genome assembly GCF_030332605.1 of Citrobacter sp. Cpo103. Taxonomy (NCBI): domain Bacteria; kingdom Pseudomonadati; phylum Pseudomonadota; class Gammaproteobacteria; order Enterobacterales; family Enterobacteriaceae; genus Citrobacter; species Citrobacter sp. Cpo103. Next base: position 32,013 of record NZ_JAOWHO010000017.1, read on the forward strand.
GCTGGCGATGTGTCTCTGAGCAGGCGGCTTCACAGGTGTGGCAGCCAATACAAAGAGTGGAGTCAGCAATTACAAAACGATTCACCAGGCATTCCTCAGGTGATAGTCATTTTTGACGAAAACATGTCTACCAAATGTCATTTCGACATTTTTCGACATGCCCATTCCCTAAAACGTCGTGATGCAGTATGTAGACCGCACCATGACAAAGTGGGCAGCACCCGAGGCTTAAGCCGGGCTATGTCCCTCAACCAGCTGGCTTAAATTCACCGGCATATTGTTCTCAACCGCGGTGTACAGGCTGTCGTAGACGGTGGCGATTTTTTCGAGATAGTGATCCAGCACCTGCTCGCGATCGCGGTTGCTAATACGCTCATCGACCTTACCGTCGATAGTCAATTCTGCCTGTGCAATCAGCTGTTTATCATCACCGTCTTTCGTTTCGACGTAGTATTCGATGGTATGGCTGTTAAAGCCGTCCGCCAGCGTGACGTAGATAGTGAAGTGTTCAAAAAGGACGAAGCAGAGATCCTTGTCCGGCGCGCAGCTCATCGCATGATGCAAACGCGCTTTTGACAGGGTGATCCCCTGAACCAGCGAGTTGCAGTAAATACGCCACTGGTCCTGTAGGCGACGATGCCGTTCAGCGATGTAATCGGCTTTTTCGCTTATTTCCCAAATAGTCATGTCAGGTTACCCGTTTAGCAGAGATGAACAGCCTTAAGCACATTTCATGCCAAAATTAAATCACTTAATTTTCATATAGATAAAAAATCAAAGGCGGGTGACGACATGTCATTTCGTCATCGTCGTCATTGTCACAAATGAAAAAATTCAACCTGGCATGCTTATTGCTTTTAATACGGCAACTTCACAGGAGGCGGTATGCACGAAATAACCCTCTGCCAACGGGCACTGGAATTGATTGAACAACAGGCCACGCAACACGGTGCTCAGCGAGTAACTGGGGTCTGGCTCAAAATTGGCGCATTTTCTTGCGTAGAAACCAGCGCTCTCTCCTTTTGTTTTGATCTGGTATGCCGCGGGACCCTTGCAGAAGGTTGTAAACTCCACCTCGAAGAACAAGAAGCCGAATGTTGGTGCGAATCTTGTCAGCAATACGTCACGTTACTGACGCAACGCGTGCGCCGATGTCCGCAATGCAACAGCGATATGCTGAGAATTGTGGCCGATGACGGCTTACAGATTCGACGTATTGAAATAGATGAAACTCCAGCGCCGGATGGCGACGCTTAAGCGTCTTATCCAGCCTACAGAAAGAGCTCGTTTGTAGGCCGGATAAGGCAACGCAGCCATCCGGCAACAGATGTATCGCAAGTAAAAAGATCAGGAGTGAGCGATGTGTACGACATGTGGTTGCGCTGAAGGCAACCTGTATATAGAGGGTGATGAGCATAATCCCCACTCGGCGTTTCGCAGCGCGCCATTTGCCCCAGCGGCTCGTCCGGCGCTGAATATTACCGGTGTGAAGACCTCAAATTTCACACCGAGCCAGACCGAAGAAGGCGATTTGCACTACGGTCACGGTGAGGCAGGAACCCACGCACCAGGTATGAGCCAACGCCGTATGCTGGAAGTGGAAATTGACGTACTGGACAAAAACAACCGCCTCGCCGAGCGCAACCGTGCCCGCTTTGCGGCCCGTCAGCATCTGGTACTGAACCTTGTTTCAAGCCCGGGCTCTGGTAAAACCACCCTGCTGACCGAAACGCTGATGAAGCTGAAAGATAGCGTGCCGTGCGCCGTTATTGAAGGTGACCAGCAGACGGTGAACGATGCCGCCCGTATTCGCGCCACTGGCACACCCGCCATTCAGGTCAACACCGGTAAAGGTTGCCACCTTGACGCACAAATGATTGCTGACGCCGCGCCGCGTTTGCCGCTTGACGATAACGGTATTCTGTTCATTGAAAACGTCGGCAACCTGGTCTGCCCGGCCAGCTTCGACCTCGGCGAGCGCCATAAAGTGGCCGTGCTTTCAGTAACCGAAGGTGAAGACAAACCGCTGAAATACCCGCATATGTTTGCCGCCGCATCGCTGATGCTGCTCAACAAAGTGGACCTACTGCCGTACCTCAATTTTGACGTTGAAAAATGCATCGCCAGCGCCCGGGAAGTGAACCCGGGGATTGAGATTATCCTAATTTCCGCCACCAGTGGTGAAGGGATGGATCAATGGCTCTCCTGGCTGGAGACGCAGCGATGTGCATAGGTGTTCCGGGTCAAATCCGCACCATTGATGGCAACCAGGCCAAAGTCGACGTTTGCGGTATTCAGCGCGACGTTGACCTGACGCTGGTCGGTAGCTGTGATGAACATGGCCAACCGCGCCTCGGCCAGTGGGTACTGGTCCACGTCGGTTTTGCCATGAGCATCATTAATGAAGCTGAAGCGCGCGATACGCTCGACGCGCTGCAAAACATGTTTGACGTTGAGCCGGATGTCGGCGCGTTGCTGTACGGCGAGGAAAAATAAATGCGTTTTGTTGACGAATACCGCGCACCAGAGCAGGTGATGCAGTTGATAGAGCACCTGTGTGAACGTGCCGCCCACCTCTCCTACACGGCTGAACGCCCGCTGCGAATCATGGAAGTTTGTGGTGGTCATACCCACGCTATCTTCAAATTCGGGCTCGACCAGTTGTTACCGGAAAACGTGGAGTTTATTCATGGTCCGGGTTGCCCGGTTTGCGTTCTGCCAATGGGCAGAATCGACAGCTGTGTAGAAATTGCCAGCCATCCAGAAGTGATTTTCTGCACCTTTGGCGACGCTATGCGCGTCCCGGGTAAGCAAGGCTCCCTGCTGCAAGCCAAGGCGCGCGGTGCGGATATCCGTATTGTCTATTCACCGATGGATGCACTGAAGCTGGCACAGGAAAACCCAACGCGTAAAGTGGTGTTCTTTGGCCTGGGTTTTGAAACCACAATGCCAACGACCGCTATCACCCTGCAACAGGCAAAGCAGCGTGACGTGCAGAACTTTTACTTTTTCTGCCAGCACATCACGCTTATCCCTACGCTGCGTAGCCTGCTGGAACAGCCGGACAACGGTATCGACGCCTTTTTAGCACCGGGCCACGTCAGCATGGTGATTGGCACCGACGCCTACAACTTCATTGCTTCAGATTTCCATCGCCCGCTGGTGGTCGCCGGTTTCGAACCGCTCGATCTCCTGCAAGGCGTAGTGATGTTAATTGAGCAGAAAATTGCAGCCCAAAGCCAGGTAGAAAACCAGTACCGCCGCGTGGTACCGGATGCCGGTAACGCGTTAGCGCAACAGGCCATTGCCGAGGTGTTCTGCGTCAATGGTGACAGCGAATGGCGCGGTCTGGGCGTTATCGAATCCTCTGGCGTTCACCTGACGCCGGACTATCAGCGCTTTGATGCCGAAGCACATTTCCAGCCAGCGCCGCAGCAGGTGTATGACGATCCGCGCGCGCGTTGTGGGGAAGTGCTGACGGGCAGATGTAAACCACATCAGTGCCCGTTATTTGGCAAAACGTGTAACCCGGAGACCGCGTTTGGCGCCCTGATGGTCTCCTCAGAAGGCGCATGTGCCGCCTGGTATCAGTATCGTCAGCAGGAGTGTGAAGCATGAACAGCGTACAACTCGCCCACGGTAGCGGCGGTCAGGCTATGCAGCAGTTGATCAACAGTCTGTTTATGGAGGCTTTCGCGAATCCGTGGCTGGCGGAACAAGAAGATCAAGCGCGTCTGGAACTGGCACAACTGGTGGCAGAAGGCGACCGTCTGGCGTTTTCAACTGACAGCTACGTTATCGATCCATTGTTCTTCCCCGGCGGCAATATCGGCAAGCTGGCCATCTGCGGTACGGCTAACGACGTGGCGGTCAGCGGAGCTATTCCACGCTACCTCTCCTGCGGTTTTATCCTCGAAGAGGGCCTGCCGATGGAGACACTGAAAACCGTTGTTAACAGCATGGCAGCAACCGCACGCGAAGCAGGTATCGCCATCGTGACTGGCGATACCAAAGTCGTGCAGCGTGGTGCAGCAGACAAGCTGTTCATTAACACTGCCGGAATGGGGGCAATTCCCGCCAACATTCACTGGGGTGCACAGACTCTCAGCGTGGGTGATGTGCTGCTGGTAAGTGGCTCTCTTGGCGATCACGGCGCAACTATCCTTAACCTACGTGAACAGCTAGGTCTGGATGGCGAACTGGTCAGCGATTGCGCGGTATTAACGCCGCTTATCCAGACGCTGCGTGATATTCCTGGCGTGAAGGCGCTACGTGACGCCACCCGTGGCGGCGTGAATGCGGTCACGCATGAATTTGCCGCTGCATGCGGATTTGGTATTGAGCTGTCTGAAGCTGCCCTGCCCGTGAAGCCTGCGGTGCGTGGCGTTTGCGAGCTGCTGGGTCTGGATGCGCTCAACTTTGCTAACGAAGGCAAACTAGTGATTGCCGTTGAACGCCAGGCCGCTGAAACCGTACTTGCCGCGCTGCGCGCGCATCCGTTAGGGTGCGATGCTGCAATGATTGGTGAAGTGGTCGAACGCAAAGGTGTTCGTCTTGCCGGACTCTACGGCGTGAAACGAACCCTCGATTTACCACACGCCGAACCATTACCTCGTATATGCTAGCAGCCGGTTGGCAGCATGCTGTAGGCCGGATAAGACGCATTAGCGTCAACATCCGGCATTAATGCTGCATTATGCCTGATACCGCTTTGCTGATCGGGCCAACGGATTGTATATCCTGGCCAGTTCAGTGGCAGGCCATCCGGCAATAATTTACGACTTATACCTATAATTCATTTACCGTTTTCGCACCGTTCTGCGGTGCTTTCCCTGGAAAAGCAATATGTCGTATACACCGATGAGTGACCTCGGACAGCAAGGCCTGTTCGATATTACTCGTACATTATTACAGCAGCCCGATCTCCCGTCTCTTAGCGAGGCGCTTTCGCAGCTGGTCAAGCGTTCAGCGCTGGCCGACTGCGCGGCTATTGTCTTATGGCAGGCACAAACGCAACGTGCGCGTTATTTTGCAACGCGTGAAAATGGTAAACCCATCGATTATGAAGACGAAACGGTGCTGGCACATGGTCCGGTACGCCGTATTTTGTCTCGCCCTGATGCGTTGCACTGCAACTATCATGAGTTTACGGAAACATGGCCACAATTGGCTTCAGGTGGACTGTATTCTGAATTTGGCCACTACTGCCTGCTGCCGCTGGCGGCAGATGGGCGCATCTTTGGCGGTTGCGAATTCATCCGTAACGAAGACCGTCCGTGGAGTGAAAAAGAATATAACCGTCTACAGACCTTCACTCAGATAGTCGGCGTCGTTGCTGAACAAATTCAAAGCAGAGTCAGCAACAACGTCGATTACGATCTGCTGTGTCGTGAGCGTGACAACTTTCGCATCCTGGTCGCCATCACCAATGCCGTGCTCTCCCGACTGGATATTGATGAGCTGGTCAGCGAAGTCGCCAAAGAGATCCACCACTACTTCGACATCGATGCCATCAGCATCGTGTTACGCAGCGATCGCAAAAATAAACTCAGTATCTATTCCACTCACTATCTGGATGAACATCATCCGGCACACGAACAGAGTGAAGTGGACGAAGCGGGAACGCTCTCTGAACGGGTCTTCAAAAGCAAAGAGATGCTGCTGATTAACCTGAGCGAACGTGACATCCTTGCCCCTTACGAACGGATGCTGTTCGAAACCTGGGGCAACCAGCTACAAACCCTGTGTCTGCTACCGCTGATGTCCGGCAATACTATGCTCGGCGTACTCAAACTGGCACAGTGCGAAGAGAAAGTTTTCACTACCGCCAACCTCAAGCTATTGCGCCAGATTGCCGAGCGTGTGGCAATTGCCGTGGATAACGCCCTCGCCTATCAGGAGATCCACCGCCTGAAGGAACGTCTGGTCGATGAAAACCTGGCGTTGACTGAACAACTCAACAACGTAGAGAGTGAGTTCGGCGAAATCATTGGTCGCAGCGAAGCGATGTACAGCGTACTCAAGCAGGTCGAAATGGTGGCGCAAAGCGACAGCACCGTCTTGATTCTGGGTGAGACCGGAACGGGTAAAGAGCTGATCGCACGAGCCATTCACAACCTGAGCGGACGTAACGCCCGTCGGATGGTGAAGATGAACTGCGCGGCAATGCCTGCCGGATTACTGGAAAGCGATCTGTTTGGTCACGAGCGTGGCGCGTTTACCGGTGCCAGCACGCAGCGGATTGGTCGTTTCGAGCTGGCAGATAAAAGTTCGCTGTTCCTCGATGAAGTTGGCGATATGCCGCTGGAGCTTCAACCTAAGCTACTGCGGGTTCTGCAAGAGCAGGAATTTGAACGCCTGGGCAGTAATAAGCTGATCCAGACCGACGTGCGCTTGATCGCCGCGACCAACCGCGATCTGAAGAAGATGGTTGCCGATCGCGAATTTCGTAACGATCTGTATTACCGACTGAACGTCTTCCCGATCCATCTGCCGCCGCTGCGTGAGCGCCCGGAAGATATTCCGCTGCTGGTAAAAGCCTTCACCTTTAAAATTGCTCGTCGGATGGGACGCAATATCGACAGTATTCCCGCCGAGGCTCTGCGCACGCTGAGCTGTATGGAATGGCCGGGTAACGTGCGTGAGCTGGAAAACGTGGTGGAACGTGCGGTTCTGCTTACCCGAGGCAACGTACTGCAACTGTCCCTTCCGGATATTGCCCCTTTGACGCCGTCTACGCCTCCGGTGGCAACCGAAGTTGCACAGGACGGTGAAGATGAATACCAGTTGATTATGCGCGTACTGAAAGAAACCAACGGGGTGGTTGCCGGTCCCAAAGGCGCGGCACAAAGGCTGGGGCTGAAACGTACAACGTTACTCTCACGCATGAAGAGATTGGGTATTGATAAGGATGCACTGGTTTAGCTAGTGTGGCTATACTGGGTGATATCTCAACGAAAGGAGGCAGTATGGCGGTATCAGCACGTAATCAATTAACCGGTACGGTGAGCGCAGTCGCTACGGGCGCAGTGAATGATGAAGTTGAACTGACGCTGGCTGGCGGCGCAAAACTGGTCGCGATTGTAACCCATAGCAGCCAGCAGGCGCTGGGTCTGGCGAAAGGGAAAGAAGCAATTGCTCTGATTAAAGCGCCATGGGTGACGCTGGCAACTGAAGACTGTGGTCTGAAGTTCTCTGCGCGCAACCAGTTTGCTGGCAGTGTTTCCCAGGTCACAGAAGGCGCAGTCAACGCCACCGTACATATCAAAACTGACGCAGGCTTCGAGATTGTTGCCGTCGTCACCAACGAAAGTCAGCAAGAGATGAAACTGAGTCAGGGAAGCCGTGTTGTTGCGCTGATCAAAGCCTCAGCTATTCTGATTGCCACCAAAGCGTAATCGCCATTCATCACCGCATGGCTAAGTTGCCCGATGGCGCAATGCGCATCGGGCCTACGCGGCAGATGCACTTATTCTCGTAGGCCAGATAAGGCGCAGCCGCCATCCGGCGCACAGCGACCTTATTTTTTCCGCTGGTACTTCTCGGGTAACTCCGGCACTGGACGTTTGTCATCAATCAGGTGGCGTACGGTCAGAATCGGGTGACGCCAGAGCATTCTCGGCCCAGCCCAACGCATAATTTGCTTCATCTCTTCGCGTTTAGCCGGTTGATAACAGTGCACTGGACACTGTTTACAGGCCGGTTTTTCCTCACCAAATACGCACTTGTCGAGGCGCTTTTGCGCATAGGCAAATAACGCATCGTAATGCCCCGGCTCGTCTGAAGCCTGCGGGCACTGGCTCTCGTAGAGCGAAATCATTCTCTGGATCGTCATTTTTTCACGTGCAATGCGTTTGCCGGACATGATGCCTCCACAATTAAGTTGCATAAATAATACACCTTAATCATGAAGGCAACCAAGACCCGAGTACCGCTTACTCGTCACAACGGCTAAATTGCCCTGCGTTTATAAGGACGGTAGTGTGGTAACCAAAAGTTATCTTTTATGCTTTGCAACAGCGCGTCGTCGCTCATCTTCTCTGCCACGCCCGACAGCTGCGCTGCCTTACCGACCTCAAAGGCAATGCTGCGGGTCACCTCACCGATTGTCCCAATCTCCGGCAACAGAGCGCCTTCCCCGATACGCACTAACGGGGAAGCATCGGCCAGCGCACGGCTTGCCGCCATCAGCATAGCTTCTGTTACGCGTGTCGCGCCACTGGCGATGGCCCCCAGACCGATGGCCGGGAAAACATACACGTTATTGCACTGCGCCACCGGAATGGAGCGTCCATTAAATTCAACCGCATCGCAGGGACTGCCGGTCGCGATGATGGCCTGCCCTTCGGTCCAGCGAATGATATCTTCTGGTCGCGCTTCCATTCTCGAAGTGGGATTCGACAACGGCATAACGATCGGGCGGCCGCAGTATTGGTACATCGTGCTAATGACTTCCTGCGAGAACAATCCAGCCTGACCCGACACACCCAGCATCACCGTGGGTTTGGCATTGTGGATAACCTCCAGTAGCGACGGTGCCAGCCCCTCATACTGCCAGTCAGATACAGCCTCGGGAGACTGCGCCAGCGGTTGCTGGAAATCAGCTAAGGCATTATTGGTGGTCATCACCAGACCGTCGCGATCCACCATAAAAATGGTCCGTCTGGCTTCGGCCTCGCTCATTCCTTCACTGATGCGGCAGGCAATAATATGCCGGGCGATCCCACATCCTGCAGCACCCGCCCCCACAATTACGATTGATTGCTGACGGAAGTCACGACCGCTGCCTCGGCAGGCCGCAACCAGAGTCGCCAGAGCCACCGACGCCGTGCCCTGAATGTCATCGTTAAAACAGCACATCTCATCGCGATAACGGTCCAGCAGCGGCACCGCAGTATGCTGGGCAAAATCTTCAAACTGCAGCAGAACGTTAGGCCAGCGCCGTTTTACGGCAGCAATAAACATTCCAATAAATGCGAAGTAGTCTTCACCAGTTATGCGCGGATGTCGCCAGCCGATATAGCGCGGATCGTCAAGCAGTCGCGTATTGTTCGTACCGACATCCAGTAGAATAGGTAGCGTATTCGCCGGATTTACCCCGCCACAGACGGTATAGAGCGACAGTTTCCCGATAGGAATCCCCATACCGCCAACGCCCTGGTCACCTAGCCCCAGAATGCGCTCACCATCGGTGACGACGATGACCTTGATATCGTGCCGTGGAATATCATGCAAAATATCGTCAATACGATCACGATCGGGCCAGGAGATAAAGACACCGCGTGCACGACGATATATCCACGAGAATTTTTCACAGGCGGCCCCGACTACCGGGGTATAAACGATGGGCAGCATCTCTGGAAGATGCTTTTTCAACAGGTAATAAAATAACGTTTCGTTAGTATCCTGGATATTACGCAGGTAAATATGTCGAGCGTTGTGGGATTCAGCCTCAAGATATTGTTGATACGCCCGTTCGGCTTGTTCATCAATATTCTCAATGGCACAAGGCAGTAGCCCACTCAGGTTAAAGTCATGCCTTTCTTGCTGCGTGAAGCTGCTTCCCTTGTTTAATAACGGAGATTCAAGCAGTAACTTCCCCGTAAACGGGACGTATAAAACATCGTTTGTCACGTTGCCATCCATAAATTACAACCAGATAAAAAATAAGAGCCTGCATTAGCAGGCTCCCGGGATTCAAATCAGGACATAGTTGGCAACCAGCATCGCCGCGATACCGGCCAGCGCTGGAAGCAGCGTTCTTCTGACGATCATAAACGGCGAACATTCTCCTGCTTTACTCACCGCAATAATGATTCCAGCCACCGGAGACATTGAGCGCCCCATTCCCGCCATTAACTGCATAGGCAGGATCATATTAACGGCGCTCTCACCAAATTTTGCCGCAATGGAGGGGGCCAGGCCGGAGAAGGAGAAAAAGGCGGCAACACCAGAGCCTGTCAGGACGGCGGTGACGCCCACCAGCGCGGTCATCACCAGCGTCATACTGGTAAAGCCCAGTCCTGCGTTTTGCACTGACTGTAACAGGTAGTCCACCGCGCCAATTTTCTGCAGCCCCTGGGCATAGATATCCGCACACACCAGCAAGGAAACGATGCTGGTAAACATGCTGCCCATCCCTTTGAAAAAGACCTGAATTCCTTTGCAACAGCTTTTGAAATCCCGAGTAGCCACCAGTTCAAAGAAAAATGCGACGACAGCGCCAAGGATCATCGCCGTGACCACGTCTATTTTGATGGACTTGATAACCAAAGGGCTAAAGACCAGCACCAGTACGACAGGCAGGACGGGTAACAGCGCGTAAATAGCGGGTACCTTTCGGCCTTCTTCTTCCGCTTGCGCCACGCTTTGCGCTCCCGGTACGAAGCCATCTTTTTTGTCGAAATACTTCGCGGTAAAGTAAATCACCACCGCAACGGCCAGCATCACCACCACCGCCACCGGCATCTGGTAATGCGCAAAGTAGATCGCGCTTTCCATGCCAGCATGTTTAGCCGCCAGATTCGCAGTACCTACCGCGGGCCCTAGATCCATAAACGCGCACAGACCAATCATCGCGGCCGCAGAGGCTTTACTGACCCCCAGACGAACCAGAACCGGGAAGAATGTCACCAACAGCAACATCGCCAGCCCCGCCGCACTTGAAATTGCCACATGCAGAAGCTGTGCGCAGATATACCCCAGCGCAAGGATCAGGTAAGGCGCTTTAATCACCTGCAGCGGTCGAATGCACATATTGACCATCGCATTCGACGCTTTAATGTGATCCATATAGCTGGCAAATCCACCCGCAGCCATGATGATAAGACCAATACCTGCAATTTGTGTGGTGAGCGATTCTTTTGCAAAGCTAAAGATATCCAACCAGGTTGACCCCGTGGATTTTGCTTTATCGTAGAGAATGCTGTTTTCAGGATAAAACAGTACGGTAATGGTCAATAATGCCAGTCCAGCGAGTAATAAAACAGTTTGCGGCTGATAATTTTTCACAATTAACCATGCAGCAATAACTGTTATCACTATTGCTATAATAAACGCCGTCATAATAACAATTCCTATGCCATACAAATCGGGTAGGGTTACCTGTCATATCATCATAGCTTATATAGGATAATAAAAAATCACCCCCATATATAAGCAGCTATAATATGTACGTAAATTTATCGTATTACATACTCAAATATTGAGATTTAATTGTAATGGGTTGTGTGGTTGTAAAATACGGGAAAGGTGTTTTCCCACCTCTTTTTGTGAGTAAGATCGCAACTACATCTGAATGTAGTCGCAGACCTCAGAAAAGGCTGGGTGCGGGTTTCCAACATATTCATTCTATGATTGACGTCGAAAGTGTATTACCCTATAACAACGTTGATATACAATAGTCATCGGGTGTTATCCATGTACAAAAAAAACACGTTAAGTCTGGATGAGTATAACTTACTTACTCTTAATATGGGTGATCTAACTGAATCTGAGTGCCGACTCAATGAGTACATTAATAAACACTTCAATGAACTTCCCTATCATGGCATTGTTGACCTCTCGCAAAATGCGATGGTAAGCAAAGCAACCATTGGCCGATTTTTAAATAAGATTGGGTTTACGGGTTACGCCGCTTTTCGCAAAGCATTAGACATTACTCTGTCAAAAAATAAAATATCCGCACCTTTTGAGAAAAACATCAAACTACGTAACAATCCCAGCATTACCACTGAAAGTATCGTTACTGATTTCACCCATAAAGTATCAGAATTATTTAATCAATTTAAAAATAATATCGATATTGAAAGCCTTAATGCGTTTATCGATCTGGTACTGAACAATCAACGTCATATTTATGTCGTCGGCCCGTCATCATCTCATGCAATGGCAACGCATTTTTGTACACTGCTAAAGTACTTTCGCAGTGACATCACCCTGTTACCGACGGACATCAGCGAACTCCCCAAATGTCTCATCAATATTGAGGAAGAGGATGTCCTGATTGTGTTCTCCTACTATCGATTTAATCGGGTTGCCCTCAATATTGCAAAGTGGTTCAGAAAAAAGAATGCCGTCGTGGTACTGGTTACCAATTCAGAAGCGAACCCTTACGGCAAGTTCTGCGATCTGCAGTTTGTTCTTCCCAGCGACGTACAGTCCATTTTTCAAAGCCGTATACTCGGCTTCTTTTTTATCGAACTCATATTGCATTTGGCTTACGAGAAAGGAGATAACGAGGGGAATTTTGCCCAACTGGAGGAATTATTTGTCTTTTTCGAAACGTTTTCTGCATCAGCACACAACACTTAGCTCCGCCAGCCGCCAGAAGTATTCTGGCTCCTGGCAACATGACGAATCAAGCTATCTCTGCGGTTTTCACGCGATCGAACTCAGCTATAGTTTCAGCGATTAGCGCGTCGTTAGCCCCGATATATGACAGCGGCTCGCAGGCAGCGGTAATTTCCTCTACAGACAATGATGCGCGGATTTCCGGGCTAGCCTGCACGATCTCCATGAAGCTGTGCTCTCCAGTTGCATGCTTTAGCAGGTTTTTCACTAAGTTATAGGCGGACTCTCTGCCAATTTTGGCGGCAAGTTTCATCGTCAGTGATTCCGACATAATAAAGTGCTTTGAGCAATCGAAATTAGCACGCATCTTCTCTTCATTAATGATGAGATGCGAAAGCAGATTCTTTGCGCGTGTCAGGCTGGTCGATAAAGCATTTGAGGCCTCCGGGAGGATTGTCCAGTTTAATACCCTCATTGAGGCGGCTCGCACATCCTGTTGATCCAGCATGGCCGGAGCGCCAGACGCATACATCCATCCCATCCTTGCCAGCGTTTGCATCATGTTACTGGCGCGCGGATTAACCTTGTGCGGCATCGTGCTCGACCCTCCGCCACCTTCTCCCTCAAGCACTTCAGCAATCGGCGTGCGTCCCATTGTTTCGACATCGTTGGCCAGACGACATAGCGTGCCGTGAACAAGGGCAAAAAACTGCACAACTTCAACAACCGCATCCTGGCTGGCATTATTAATGCCGCAGGGTACGTTCAGACCCAGTGCCAACATCAGTCGTTCACGTGTTTCCATTCCCTGCTCGCCTACGGAGGCCAAATTACCTACCGCGCCGCCAAAGAGCCCGGTTACAGCTCGCGGGTACAGCTGCTGAAGTCTTATCAGATGGCGGTTAATCTCTGCCAGATAACTGCAAACATGCAGCCCCCACGTTGTCGCAGAAGCATCCACTGAATTGGTGCGCGCAACCATCACCGTTCGGGTATGACGTATTGCCATCGCTTTCATCGCTTCGCCAACATCGAGCAATTGCTCGCGCAGCAGCTGCAACGTTTGTTGCAGTCTCATCGCCATGCCAGAGTCCAGCAGGTCCTGGGTAGTGCATCCCCAGTGCAGATACTGACTTACTAACGGTGTGCCGCAAGCAGAGATCTGATCGATCAGCGGTTTTATCGCCATACCAACCGTCTGTGTTTCCTGTGCCAGGGCTGGCCAATCTATCTGTATTTCCCTGCACGTTTTTTCAATTTCGACGGCGGCTTGCTCAGGGATAATGCCCAGCTCGCCTTGCACGCGAGCGACTGTTGCCTCAAACCGCAACCAACACCGCAGCAGATTGTCGTCAGACCATATTTCCCGCATCCGCCCCTGGGTGAACAATGAAGAATAAAGATCAGAATCAAATACCGTTGTTTGCTTACCGAACATACAGCGCCTCTCCGGCCAATGAATGCGTCATAATCGAAATGTGATTAATCAATTTTGCAGGATCTGTTTTCCAGATTATAGGGGAAAATAGTATTCCCGCCCCAAAAATGGCTATGAGAATACAATATTCCCATTTTCATTTTTTCCATCAAGTAGAAATGCGATGTATTTCACAGTAATTTGCGAATTACATTCCAAACAGGCGTAATATTTCAACAAAAATGCACATTAAATATAAGAACCATTAATACAATAGTGAAATTAGTGATATTTATGCGTGAATAATCACATTTCATTACGAGAAAAAATAATTCCCATACCGCTGATATTCATTTTCCACAAACAATTATCCCGCTGTGCACTTTATTTTATGGTCAGGAAACTAATGCTGGTTTGAGGGATGACATGAAGCTAAAAAACTATTCACTAATATTACTAATGGGTATGAGTTCCTCGGCGTTCGCCTTAAATGTCTATAATAAGGATGGAAATACGCTGGATATCTATGGCCGCGTTGAGGGAAAAATAGCAAGTGGCCAGAATTCATTTGCTGGCAGTGAAAGCCGAAGCGATCTGGGTGGCCGTGTAGGTATTTACCTCACCCGAGATCTGGATATTCTGCCAGATACCAAAATCGTGGGTCGCCTGGAATGGCAGGTACGTACCGAAAAAAATGATAACAATACCGGTGAAAGCGATATGGAGGCCCGTTATTCCTATGTCGGTCTGTCAAATAAAACATGGGGTGAACTGATCACCGGGAGAACCAAAAACCCGTTATATCAGGTAATGAAAATGACCGATAAGTACAAAAACTTCACTCCCAATATCTACAGCTATGGCATTACAACCATTGATGATTCATACCAGTTCAACCGACAGGATGGCACCGTTCAGTGGAACGCCAAATTTGCCGGAAATGAAATTCAGCTGGCATGGGTTTCCGGTAATGGCAACAGCGATAACGAAGCCCTGGATTACGGCGCGATGGCCAGCTATCGTAAGTCTTTCAAATTTGGTGATTTTAGAATTACACCAGCACTCGCGGCCAGTCGTTACAAACGACAGGATGGCGTAGTGACCACCGATGGGCGTAATCAAAACGATCAAATTATGGGAGGATTACAACTCAGCTATAAAGCCTATGAAGTCGCGGTAACCGCATTGCGTACTTCTATTTCTCGCGATAACAAAAGTGATAATAATTATAAAGGGATGGATTCACTTATTTCCTACAAATTTGGCACCGTCAAGGTTCTCACCGGATATAGTTTTCTAAATGAAGATGGTAAAGATATCGCTGAAAAAGAAGACTGGCGTGCTGAAGCGCAATTAACATTAGCTGAGGATACGTGGTTATCATTTACTTACGATAAAGAATTCGCCAGTAAGAACAAAAAAACCAATGATGATGCGCTCATCGTTGGACTCCGTTACGACTTCTAAGAGATAACCGATGAAAAAGATAACTTTACTTGCTGCAGCAACGGCCCTGGCACTGAGCAGTATCTGCGCTCACGCGGATACGTTATTAGCGCCTTCCGCACATGCTAAAATGGATGGCGAGAATAAAATCGTCGCGCTTTATGGAAACTCGTTCACGTTCTATAATAATAATATCAATACCCGATTACGGGATTTGACGCAGTCTTTATTGCCTGACCATGCCAAAGGCTATAAATATCGGGGGATCACGATTTCCAGCGGTCATTTAGGCTGGCAAATTGAGAATATGCGCTACCAGAACACGTTACAGAAATGGGATGTAGTGGTATTACAGGGGAACTCCACAGAAACAATTTCAAAGAAAGAAAGTACCCGGCAAAATTTCGTTGACTCTGCAACCCAAATGGCTGAGATGGCGCATAAAGCAGGTGCAAAAGTTGTCTATTTCATGACCTGGCCGAAGAAAGCTAAACCCGAAGATAGCCAAAAGCTGGCGGATGCTTATATCTCGATTGCGCAGAAAACGGGGGGATATGTGGCTCCGGTAGGTCTTGCTTTCGAGAAAGCGCGCAAGACCCATCCGGAAATCAACCTGTATTATCATGATGGTGTCCACCCTTCTATTTCTGGAACGTATCTCGCCGCTTGCGTATTCTTCGCCACCCTGTATAACCAGTCTCCGGTCGGCGGCGCGCTTCCTGTTGATACGGACATGACCCCTGCCACCGCCAAAGCGTTACAACAGGTAGCATGGGAAACCGTTACTGAGTTCCAAAAGTCATAATCACCGGGTTATTCATCCCCAACACGCCGGCAATCGTGCCGGCGTAAAATACATTATCCCCCGTCTATTCCTTAGCAACCTACGCAAATAAGAATTATTTTCATTTATTTATGCCATGTGCTATATAACATAGCAAAGGCTATATTCGATGATAAATTAACCATTTTGTTGCGAGGGATACTATGCCGCATCTGCCCCATCTGAAGTCATTTCTCCTTGCCAGCGTGTTAACAGCGCTGACGCTGTCACCCGCCTGGGCGAAAGAAAAATTCAAAGTGGTAACCACCTTTACGGTGATTGCCGATATGGCAAGCAATGTGGCAGGCGACGCGGCGGACGTTAGTTCTATCACCAAACCGGGTGCTGAAATTCACGAATATCAACCAACCCCAGGCGATATTAAACGGGCGCAAGGCGCACAGCTTATTCTCTCCAACGGCCTTAACCTCGAACTATGGTTTGCCCGCTTCTACCAAAATTTGTCCGGCGTACCGGAAGTGATGGTCTCAAACGGCGTGCAACCAATGGGCATCAGCGAAGGGCCGTACAACGGTAAACCAAACCCGCACGCCTGGATGTCAGCGGAGAACGCGCTTATCTACGTGGATAACATTCGTGATGCGCTGATCAAATACGATCCGGACAATGCCGCAACCTACCAGAATAATGCGCAGAATTATAAAGCGAAAATCCAGCAGACTCTGGCGCCACTGCATACAGAGCTGGCAAAGCTCCCTGCTGATAAACGCTGGCTGGTCACCAGCGAAGGCGCATTCTCTTATTTAGCTCGTGATAACAATCTCAAGGAGCTGTATCTGTGGCCGATCAATGCCGATCAGCAAGGTACGCCCAAGCAGGTACGCAAGGTTATCGATGCCATCAGAGCGCATCATATTCCAACGGTATTTAGCGAAAGCACCGTGTCCGACAAACCTGCGCGTCAGGTTGCCCGTGAGTCTGGCGCACATTACGGCGGCGTGCTGTATGTCGATTCGCTCAGTGCAGCCGACGGTCCGGTACCGACCTATCTGGATTTACTGCGCGTCACCACGCAAACCATTGTTAACGGCATCAACAAGGGTCTGGAGAGCCAACCATGAGTCACTCTGCGATTACCGTAAATCAGGTTACGGTGACGTATCGCAACGGTCATACCGCATTGCGGGACGCCACTTTTCAGGTTCCGGGCGGCTCAATTGCCGCTCTGGTCGGCGTAAACGGTTCAGGAAAATCAACGCTTTTTAAAGCGCTGATGGGTTTTGTCCGCCTGGCGCAGGGGGAAATCTCAATTCTGCAACAGCCGGTAAATAAGGCGCTCAAACAGAATCTGATCGCCTATGTCCCCCAGTCAGAAGAGGTGGACTGGTCGTTTCCGGTACTGGTGGAAGATGTGGTGATGATGGGACGCTTTGGCCATATGGGCTGGCTGCGTCGACCAAAACAAATTGACCACGCCTGCGTAGATGCGGCGCTGGCGCGGGTTGATATGCTGGATTATCGCCATCGTCAGATAGGTGAACTGTCCGGTGGGCAGAAAAAGCGTGTTTTTCTGGCAAGGGCCATCGCACAGGACGGACAGGTTATTTTACTGGATGAACCCTTTACCGGTGTGGATGTAAAAACCGAGGCCCGGATCATCGACCTGCTGCGTGAACTGCGTGATGAGGGTCGAACCATGCTGGTCTCTACCCATAATTTGGGATCCGTCACTGAGTTTTGTGATTACACGGTGATGATTAAGGGCACGGTGCTGGCAAGTGGCCCCACCGAAACCACCTTTACCCCCGAGAATCTTGAACTGGCATTCAGCGGCGTACTGCGTCACGTTGCGCTGAGCGGCGGTGAACAGCACGTGATTACCGATGATGAACGCCCGTTTATTTCGCGACGCACGGCAAACGAGGGGGAATAACCATGAACTGGCTAACGGAGCCGTTTGGCTACCAGTACATGCTCAACGCCATGTGGGTCTCGGCGATGGTCGGCGGCCTGTGTGCGTTTCTCTCCTGCTATCTGATGCTCAAAGGCTGGTCGCTGATTGGCGATGCGCTGTCGCATTCTATCGTTCCGGGCGTGGCAGGCGCTTATATGTTAGGGCTTCCCTTCGCGCTTGGCGCATTCCTTTCCGGCGGACTGGCGGCGGGCAGTATGCTGTTTCTTAATCAACGTTCGCGCCTGAAGGAAGATGCGATTATCGGACTGATTTTTTCGTCTTTTTTCGGTATCGGGCTGTTTATGGTGTCGCTCAATCCGATGTCGGTGAACATTCAGACCATTATTCTCGGCAACGTGCTGGCGATTGCGCCAGAAGATATTCTACAACTGGCCATCATCGGGGTTATTTCGCTAACCATCCTGTTTTTGAAGTGGAAAGATCTGATGGTGGTTTTTTTTGATGAAAACCACGCGCGCTCTATCGGTCTGAATCCGGGCCGGTTGAAGCTGTTATTTTTTACGCTGCTCTCCGTTTCCACAGTCGCCGCGCTGCAAACCGTCGGCGCATTTCTGGTGATTTGCCTGGTGGTTACGCCAGGTGCAACGGCCTGGCTGCTGACCGATCGTTTTCCACGCCTGCTCACTATCGCCGTAGCTATTGGCAGCCTGACCAGCTTTTTCGGCGCCTGGCTGAGCTACTGGCTGGACGGTGCAACCGGCGGAATTATTGTCGTTCTGCAAACGCTGCTGTTCCTGCTGGCATTTGTCTTCGCGCCAAAACACGGTCTGCTGGCGAATCGCCGCCGCGCCCGTCTGGTGAACAAGGAGTCAGTATGATCTTAACAACGCTGCTGGAACCCTTTCAGTTTGGTTTTATGGTCAATGCGCTGGTCATCTCCACCATTGTCGCCGTGCCCTGCGCGCTGCTGTCTGTATTTTTAGTACTCAAAGGCTGGGCTCTGATGGGCGATGCAATGAGCCACGCGGTTTTCCCGGGAATTGTACTGGCGTGGATTGCGGGCATCCCACTGGCAATTGGCGCATTTATCGCCGGGCTGTTCTGTGCGGTGGCGACGGGTTATCTCGACGATAACAGCCGCATCAAACGCGATACCCTGATGGGAATCGTCTTTTCCGGCATGTTTGGTGCAGGACTGGTGCTGTACGTCTCTATCCAGTCAGAGGTCCATCTCGATCATATTCTGTTCGGCGACATGCTGGGCGTATCGTTCAGCGACATCATACAAACCGCGGTTATTACGCTTGGGATAGCGCTTATTATTGGGCTTAAGTGGAAAGATCTGCTGCTGCATGCGTTCGACCCGCATCAGGCAAAGGCCAGTGGGCTTAATACTGCGCTGCTACATTACGGCCTGCTGTGCATGATCGCCCTGACGATTGTCGCCACGCTAAAATCAGTAGGGATTATTTTGTCGATCTCCTTACTGATTGCGCCTGGCGCCATTGCGATTTTAATGACGCGGAAATTTTCCCACGCCTTGTGGCTGGCGGTGATTATGTCGGTCGTTACCTCGTTTATGGGCGTGTACCTGTCTTTTTTCATCGACAGTGCACCGGCCCCCACCATCGTCGTACTATTTTCGCTACTGTTTGTGATGACCTTTATTTATTCCACCCTGCGCGATCGTCGTTTAGAACGGCGACGCCAGCAATACGACCTCTGATGGAGTGGGCAGTGATATGCCCGCTATCGTTTTTAGAATACGTAATGACAATATTCCCAGCGTCCTGAACAAATGCCCCGTTCTGAAACCATGCCATATTTACCAGCGCTATTTAATAATCAGATAGTCACTATCACATTAGATAAAAATACAGGTAAATTTTATGAGCAAGATGAGCATGTCAGAAATCTATTCTGAACCAGAGGCCTATGGCTTACCACGCAAAGGTATAACACTTAATAATAAGGAAGCTGCGTTGGTGGTAGTCGATCCACAGATCGATTTTTTAAGCCCTCAGGGTATTGGCTGGGAGGTTTTCAAAGACAGCATTATTGAAAATAATACCGTAGAAAATCTCGAGACGTTATTCAAAATGGCAAAAGAAGCACAAATGCCTGTTTTTGTCTCTCCGCATTATTACTTTCCGCACGACCATAAATGGCAATCTACCGCACCGGGAGAAACATTTATGCACGGCACTGGAATGTTCAATCGTAAAGGTCCACTGACAATGGAAAATTTTGAAAATTCCGGCGCAGACTTTTTACCGCAGTTTAAGCCATATATTTATGATGGCGAAACGGTCATTGCCTCACCGCATAAGATTTTCGGACCAGAGACCAACGACCTGGTACTGCAATTAAGAAAACGCGGTGTCTCACAGGTCATTCTCGCCGGTATGGCTGCCAATCTGTGTATTGAATCCCATATGCGTGAATTGATTGAGCAAGGTTTTGAAGTTGTCGTCGTTAAAGATGCGACAGCGGGTCCGCGCATTCCGGAAGGTGACGGTTATCTCGCCGCTCTAACCAACTACCGCATCATTGCCAATGATTTATGGGACACCGACACCACGGTTGAAAAGGTAAAGGCAGCAGCTAAGTAATAGCTATGAGTACGGTTACCGAGGGTAATTGTATGTACAACATCGCTTATCCATTAGCCATCAAAATAAATTTCATTAAGCGCGGAGCTTTTCCATGAATCTTAAGTTAAAGGTTATTTCGGCATGTATTTTACTTTCCATGTCAGTTTCAGCTACTCAGGTATTGGCCGCTGCCAATACAAATGAGACAACTTACTTAGTTAACCGTGGTGATCCACAATTAAAGGTCAACGGCAAATATATCGATCAGATCATTGCTGAGGTAATGGCGAAAAATAATCTGCCGGGTTTATCCATGGCGATTGTTCAGGCGCCTTATATTCCGCGCTCAGCGGGATACGGTCTGGCAACAGCAGCCAATGATGAGCTTGCTTCCACCAAAACCATGTGGGGAATTGGCCCTATCACGCAAGCTTTTACTGCAGTCGCAGTAATGCAACTTGTAGAGCAAGGCAAATTGGATCTGAATACTCCTGTGAGTGTTTATTTGCCTGGCCTACCGGAAAGCTGGCATAACATTACGATTCTGGAATTAATGCAGCACTCATCCGGGATCCCTGATTTCAGATCTTTCGGCTATAAACAAGAGCAAAAATATACACCTGCGCAGCTGGTTGATCTTGTTAAAGATAAACCGCTCGAATTTAAAAACGGCACGGATATCAACTCCAGCGCAACTGACTTTATCCTGCTAGGTATGGCTATCGAGAAAGTCAGCGGAATGAGTTACGTGGACTTCGTCAACAAATACCAAATTGCGCCGTTAGGTCTGCAAAGCACCATGTTCGCAAAAGACATGCCAACGAAAGCATTCCTTGATCGCCCGACGCCTGATAAGCAACATAATCAGCATTCGAAATTTAAGTCAGAAATTGACTGGATCAACCCTGTTGAGCCTGCAACAGGTTACGTCGCAGCGGGTGACAAACTGGCGCCTGTCAGCGCGATCGCCACTGATAATCTGTACGCCTATGGTGGTCTGTGGTCGTCAGCGGAAGACATCAGTAAGTGGGATATCGGTCTTGCCGGCAGCACGCTGGTTAAAGACAAAAAGCTGCGCGACATTATCTATAGCCCGGCAAAACTGAAAAATGGCAAAGTCGTGCCTGCCATGGCAGGCTGGGAATTTACCCGCCATCCTGGTTTTCTGGAAATCAAAGGAACCACAGGTGGATTTAGTGCCTATCTGAGTCGTTTTACCGCCGGTGATGAACTGGTTTGCGTGACAATGCTGACCAACAAAGAAGGCGTAGACATGACTCAGGTGGCTCGTGATATCGCTGAAGCCTATAAAATCGGGCTGGGTTCTGGGTTAAATTCAGAGAAGATCAAAAACCAGGAAAGTAAATTCTCTGTCGATGAAACGGTCTCCCGACTGAAAGCCATTCTGAAAAGCGAAGGCGTTCCGGTATTCACTGAAATTGATCACGAGAAAAATGCCGAGGGCGCGGGAATGAACCTGAGGCCAACGAAAGTCCTGGTATTTGGTAACCCTAAAGTCGGCACAAAACTGATGCAGGATAAACAGGGTGTCGCGCTGGATCTGCCGTTACGTGTCTCCGTATGGCAGGATAAGATCGGGCGAGTTTGGGTCGGTTATGAAAACCTGGATGACGTAGCAAAAACCTACGATCTTCAGGACAAGCAGACCATTGATAAGATTGACAACTTTATGACTAAGCTGGTCAGTCGGGCTGTTGATGCTTATATCCAGTAACGGGATATAGCACTCCAGCCTTCTCATGCTGCGGGACCGTTAAAGCTCCCGCAGCGTGTCAGCGCCAGCTTAATAGCGGGCTAAACGCCTCGCGGCCCACCAAGGCCCGAAGCGCAGGTAGATGACAGTTACGCGCCAGAAGCGGAGGTACGGCAAAAATAATGTCGCCGGAGAGCATCACATTCTCAAGTTGTCCCCATAGGTACCAGCCGGTTTCAACGCCACTGTCAGGGACGCGCAAATGCAAATGCCATCCCTCCTGCGGCTCATCCGCAATCCCCAGCCACTGGCTAAATCGGGGGATTTCAGGCACAACCTGAGTCACTAACGAGCACACACCAACCTGGTTTGCCGGTATATACAACGTTAGCGCTCCCAAAGTAATACGTACCGCCGCCAAATTAGTGGGAGCCGTCATAACCGCTGGTCTCCTGATAACGCTCAAAGACCAGATTCAGATCGAGCAGCGTGTACCAGGTTTCCATCACGTTAACCACCCCCACAGCGATGCTTTGTAACGCCGGGGGCAACGAATCTCCTGGCAAATGAATTTGGCTTTCGGCGACTTCCAACACATCAATCAATTTATCTATCAGGATCCCACTTTGCATTTTCTCGGCGCATCCAATCAGAATAGTGCGCTTACCTGCCGAATTAACGGTAGGTTTATCGATCAGGCTGTCCAGTCTCATCACCGATTCCACCCGTCCACGATAGTTGATGACCCCTTCAAGCATTGGCGCACAACAGGGAACCCAGGAGATCGGGCGCTCAGCAAGGATCTCTTTAATTTGCGCCCCATAGAAGGCAAAATTTTTACCCGCCAGTTGAAATAACACCAGCGTGCGCTGGGGTTCATCAACGTTTTCACACTCCGGTTTTTCACCATGGTTCAGCGCAAGCATCTGCTCCAGCTGTTGGCTCATATTGACTCCTTTTACTCGGCAATGCAGAAAGTGTTACGGCCATTTTGCTTCGCGGCATACAGCGCCTGATCGGCACGCTCGCGCAGCGTTTCAATCCGATCGCCAAACTGCCACTGGGCAATGCCCGCGCTGAAGGTACTGTGAAAACTGGCGTCGTTAACGGAAAACGTGACCTGCTCGTAATCCCTGCGCAATCGTTCGACCACGCGCGCAGCCTTGTCACTGCTGGTGTTGGGCATAATGATGACAAACTCTTCACCACCGTAACGGCCAACGATATCGGTGCTGCGTAATCGATGGGAGAACAACTGCGAAATACCGACAATTACCTGGTCACCGACCGCATGGCCGTAGGTATCGTTAATACTTTTAAAGCGATCCAGGTCCACCATCACCATACAAAACGGGTTGCCGCTGTAGTTCGACTCGGCAATCGCGCTTTTGAGAAAATGGGTGGTCGTTGAGTGGTTATATAACCCGCTCAGACTGTCCTGCGACATACGGGCACGCAGGACGCGCATTCTTTCCGCGCGAATCGATACGGCGCGGATCAGCTCCTCAGGGTCGCTCTGTTTGAGGATAAAATCCTCCGCGCCGATGCTCATTGCTCCCAACTGCGCATGCTTGTTGGTCTCACTGGAGAGATAGGCGATAGGCAGGCCAATATGCTGCGGTATTTGGCGAATCAGTTTTGTCAGTTCCTCACCGCTGAACTCCGGCATGTGGTAATCCATCAACACCAGATCGATCGGCTGCGCATTCAGTACATGCAGTAGATAGTGAGGTTTTTCCAGCACATGCACTTCCATGCCCGCCAAGCGCAGCATCTCCGCGTTGTATTCCGCCACCGCCGGTTCGTCATCGATCAACAATACCTGGTAAGGCTTTTTCAGCGACGGTTGAGTCAGGCGATGAAGTTCCTGGACTAAATCGGTGATAGACGCAGGTTTTACGTAGTAGCCATCGCAGCCAGATTTGATGGCGTTGACGCGGGCATTGAAATCGCTATGACACGAGAGGAACAGCACCGGGAAAGGTTTGCCCACTTTTTGTTTCAGATCCGACATCGCCAGCGGTCCACCGTAGGCGTTGTCCGGAAAGCTAACATCCATAATCACCACGGCGGGCGGTTGCGACAATACGGCCTGAGTGAAATCCTGCGTGTTCGCGAACACATGGCAGGTAAAACCAAAACAGCGCAGTTGGGTCGCGAGAAGCTCGACCTGGTCAATATCATCATCACACAGGTAGATAGGCTTATTGGCCCGCCGAACATATCCCTCTTCCGGGCGCTGCGCGGTGATCGGTAATGTGAACTCCGTATCGCTGATACGATGTTCAAGATTGAGCTGCTCCTGGGTCAGGGTGTACAACCACCTGATGATTCGCCGCAGCTCATCGTAATGCAATGTGCTTTGCTCTGTTTCCGGCTCTGTTAGTAAACGCTCACCTTCTGCTGAGGCATTCGCCAGCGGGCTAAAGCCAAAGGACCCTGCCGAACCGTGAATACTGTGCAGCAGGATATGTAGCTGTTTGCGGCAGGCTTCGCTAGGCTCTGCGACCAGTTGAACGAGTAATCTTTCCGCTTGTGCCAGCATGTCGGGAATTCGGCGTAGAAACCCCTGCCGCAAACGCGCTATTTTTTCCTGCGCTGCCGCCATCGCTATATGCTTATTTTCTTGTTTCATCAGACACGTAGGCTTATTCAGTTAATCGCAGATGGTTGCAGTAGCGCATTGACAGCAGCCCCCAGATTTTCCGCGAGGTTTTCATCTTTTTTCACCCAACGGTCGTACAGAGCGTCGCTGCCCGTTACTTCATTGGCACTCAGTAAAATAAAAGGCTTAGCCCAATCCTGAGCGCGTAACAGCGCCAGCAAATCCAACCCACTGATCTCTGGCATATGCAAATCGCTAATCACCAGGTCGATGCTGTTATCCGAGTCCAGGCATGCCAGGGCGGAAATCGCGCTTTCCACAATCACCACATCGTAGCCGTCCATTTGCAAAAATATGGATGCCAGTTCAGCCGCAAAAAGATCATCATCAACTAATAAAATTCGCATTTTCTCTCTCGATTTTGCGCCATCAGCACAAAAGCATTTTTAATGTTTTTATCAAACTGTCCTGCTCAAAATCGCCCTTGGCGATGTAGGCATCCGCGCCCACCTGAATCCCCCGTCGCCGGTCCTCTTCCTTCGCGCGGGACGTCACGATGATGATTGGCGTATGCTGGTAGTTTTTCTCCCCACGCAACGATTTGGTGAAGGTAAAACCATCCATAAACGGCATTTCGACATCCGTCAGTACGGCATCAAACTGGGTCAGTTTCGCTTTTTGCAGCCCCGACAGCCCGTCTTCTGCCAGTGTCACCTGATAGCCGTGCGCTTCCAGCACGTTCTTTTCTATCTCACGGGTATTCAATGAGTCATCGACCACCAGCACATGCCATGCATCCTGCGTTACGCTCGTGGCGGGCGCTGGTGTACTGGTTTGCCGCGATTGTTGCGCCATCGCCATCAGCGCGGGAACGTGCAGGATGCTGACCAGTTGGTTATCCGGTGTTTGTACCATCCCGGAGACCAGCGACTGCTGCTGCATATGCTTCGGTAACGGTTTAATCATCATCTTGCGTTCATCGAGCAGCTTATCCACCTGCAGCGCCATTTTGCTGTACTGGTTCTGCACCACGATTAATCGCTGTCCAGGCGTTGAAAAGCTGCTCTGGCGTTCATGAATGCCCAGCAAGCTGCCTACGCAAACCACCGGGATAAACTCGTTATGCAAGATAATGGCAGGACGTCCGGCGATATCGCTGATCCCCTGAGCAGTGCATTCCACTACCTCAACCACATACTGCGCAGCCAGTCCAAACAGGTGTCCCTGCTCTTCAAATTGCAGAATCCGCATCATGGTTAACGAAACAGGCAACCGCAGGTTAAAGCTGGTTCCGACTCCCGGGCGGCTATAAACCTGCAAATCGCCTTGCAGGTCTGTCACCACCGTTTTGCGCACCACATCAAGACCAACGCCGCGACCAGAAAGCTCGGAGACGATCTTGCTGGTCGAAAAGCCGGGATGAAAAATCAGCTCATTACATTCCTGCTCGGAGAGCTGCCCGGCCATTGAAGCAGGAACCAGACCTTTACTGACCGCCTTCGCGCTGATGGCCTCATAGTTCAGACCACGGCCATCATCTTCGATACGCAGTAATATCCCGCTGCCGTCCTGCTGAGTAGTGATGGTAATCGTGCCGCGAGTGGATTTACCGAGCGCCAGACGTTCGTCGATCTCACCAATCCCGTGATCGACGGCATTACGCAGTAGATGCGTCAGCGACTCCGAAAGCCGATCAATGAGCTGGCGGTCGATTTCCACTTCTCCGCCAACAAAGCGGCACACCACCTGCTTGTTCAGTGTGGAAGCCAGTTCGCTGACCTGCAGTGAAATGGGTTCAAACAACGTTGAAAGTGGCAGCATACGGATCCGCGCCGCCACATCGTATAGTTCAAACATCTGCAAATGCTGGAGCTGAACGCTTTCTTTTAACTGGGCGCTAAAGTCGTGGATCTGCTGGCGAAGCTGTTCAGCGCTTAATCCCGGTAACCGTGGTACCAGTTGGCTCAGGTTTTGTATCTGCTGTTCCAGGCGATCGTGTCCGGCGAGCACCTCCCCCAGAATGTCGATCAGACCATCGAGCTTATTCAGCTTTACCCGAACGAAATCCGCCTGCTTAATACCGGCATCCATGCTGGCTGGCGTCGCGGGCGCAGGGACTACCGGTTTTTCTGTTACCCCGGCAGTTTCGACAGCCAGCGTGATATCCTCTCCCCGACTGGCGCGGGCAAGGCGTTCGCACAGCCCGGCATCCGCCGGTGGCAACTGATTATCCCCTTCGCTGACAAAAAGCTGGGTAAGCTGACCAGAAAGGTACTCCACAGACTCATGGATCAGATTGCCCAGCGCCCTGTCCGGCGTCAGTTTGTTATCACGTAGTTCACTCAATACATCTTCAAGATGATGCGTGACATCGGCAATGCTTTGCAGCTTCAGCATCCGCGCGCCCCCTTTCAGGGTATGCGCAGCGCGAAACATCTCACCTATCCAGGCGTCGGTATGTTCATCAGCGGAGAGGAGAAACGCCCCTTCGCTGATCGTCTGCAAATGACCTCTCCCTTCATCAATAAAGCGCAGAACGAATTTTTTCAGATCGATAGCCATAATCGCTCTTATTAGCCACTTTGATGGGCGAATTGCGCCAGTTGATGTTCACACAGGAAACGAAACGTATTGCCAGGAAATACCATTGGCAAACGCAGACGACAAACCGATGACGGATTGTTTATCTCGTCGTTCAGTAACTGCATCACCACACGATAAGTCCGTTGAGCAGGCTGGTATAACTCGCTTTGCCGGTACATTTCAGCCAGATAATAGTGTGCAGGCCAGTAGCCGGGTTCCTGATAAACCACCTGCTTGAACCAGGCGATGGCCTGCTGGGTCTGGTGTTGCCACATCATCGCCAGGCCGAGCAGCATTTTGGCCTCTGCCGACCACTCATCCTGGGCGAGGATCTGCTGTGCGTTTCCGGCTGTTTGAGAAAATTCACGCTGCTCGAGGGCAATAACGCCCTGGATCAGCAGCGCATCCTGATTACGGGGATCGTCACGTAATACACAGGCGATACACTTTTCAGCTTCAGAAAAACATTTTTCATCAAGGCTGGCGCGTGCTTTCTTCAGCCAGTCATTACTCTGCTGCGCCGTGGGCACCAGAGGAACCTGTTCAACCACCGCTCTCGACTGCGGAATGCGCACCGCAACTCTGGAGACAGGCACAACCCTTGCCGCTTCACTATGGTGGCAAAAATAGAAAATCCCCTCTTCCTGCTCCAGCTTCAGAATGTCGAAATTGTTAGCCAGCGTTTCCGCATTGCCAAAAAATAAGGCTCCCTGCGGTTGCAACATCTTCAGCAAATTACTGTGCAGCTCGCGACGCGTTGGCGTATCAAAATAGATGGACACATTGCGCAGCAAAATGATGTCCACTTCCGGCAGTAACTGTTCTTTTATAATGTTGGTGCGATGGAAGGAGACCTTCTCACGGATCTCATCATGCAGCCGGTAGAGGTTTCCCGAGCGGGTGAAGTAGCGTTGCTGAATACTCGGGTCGACGCCACGAAACGAGTAGCTTGAATAGCAGGCGTTGCGGGCTTTTGCCAGGATTGCCGGGTCAATATCACAGCCGTAAATTTCGATGCGCTGGGCCATCCCGCCGAGGTATTTCTCATGCAGCTTGATCGCCAACGAGTAGGCTTCCTCTCCGGAAGAGCATCCGGCACTCAGAATACGCACCGGGCCGCTGCGCTGTTGCAACAGACGCGGGATCCATTTATCGCAGATTAAATCCAGCGTATCGCTTTCACGGAAAAAATAGGTTTCGTTAATCGTAATCAGCGTGATGAAACTATCAAACTCATTCTGCGAGCTACGCAGTTGTTCATAGTATTCATAGTAATCATTGATTTTTCGCTCGGCCATTCGCCGACCCAGCGCCGTTTTCAGCAATGCTTCCATGGCGTTATCGAAATGCAAACCGACCCGCTCTTTGATCAGGCGCGCATAGTCAGGAAGATTAGGGATCATGGCAATTTACTCTCAACATGCCCGTGGCAAGCCATCGAAAGCAGTACCGCAGCAAGACCATCCAGAGGGATCGTGCGGTGTATTAGTTGCTTGTCGATCGCGTTCTTATTCATACCGAATACCACCGAACTTTCTTCGTCCTGCGCCAGCGTTGTTCCGCCACGGCGGACAATAAGCTCAATGCCGCGGCAGCCATCGCTGCCCATGCCGGTCATAATCAGTCCGACGGCTTTTTCGCGAAACACCTCAGCCACCGACTCCAGCAACAGGTTGCAACTGGGATGGTAAACGTCGCTTTCCTGTCTTGGGATCGCCGCTAAACGCTGGTTGCTTTTGACGATCAGGTGCTGCTCCGGCGGCAATATATACACATACCCCGCTTCCACCCGATCGTCCTCCTGCGCCAGTCGCACCTTCAGATCGGTCACGCTATCCAGCCAATGCACCATATTTTTCGCGAAGCCATCGGCAATATGTTGGGCAATAAGTACCGGGCACGGGAACGTACCGGGTAGATCCTGCAACAGCTTACTGAGCGCCTGCGGCCCGCCCGTCGAACAGGCAATCGCCAGCACAAAGGGCCAGTCCTGTGGCGTTTTTACAACGTCTATCATCGGTCGTGCAGTGGGGATTACCGGTTCGCCTGGATAGCGTAATCCCTTGATATGTCGAATAACTTTCACACCGACCAATAATTCTACTTTACGATGCAAAGCATCCGTTGAGAGTGGTGAATCACTGCTATGGTGCAACACCGCCAACGCACCACGGGAAATGTAGTCATCATCCCATTGATTCTCTGGACAAAATCTCATGACAAGGATCGGGATTGCGCTGGTTGCCATGATCGTTTCCACGATCTCGACGTTATCGACGCTCGAAATATCCAGCGTCAGAATCAGCAGGTCAGGCATCAGCTGTTGCAACAGTCGGATCGCCTGCCTGCGATGGGCTACTTGCCCCACCACCTTAATGTGCGGGTGATCCTCCAGTTGCCTGACCAGCTCATTACGCGATGCGCTGCCCAGGTCGAGGATCAGCACCCGAATGTTGCTGCTATTCATGCATCTGTTTCCGTCAGTGTGAATGAGGACGAAGCCTCTTTCAGCGCTTTCGACAGTTGTGTCATATCCTGACTGACAACCAGAATGTCTTTGATAGATTGCGAGGTATAGTTACTGGCAACAACTATCTCACGCAGCGCCATGACCACCTGATTACTCGCCGTTTTCTGTTGCTGTGTTGAAAGCGATATTTGCAGCGCAGCCGTCGAGGTTTGCTCGGCCGTAACAACGATATCGTTAAGATGTTCAGCACTGACTTTACAGGCTATTGCGCCCGCTTTAATGCTCTCGCCGCCTTTTTCCGCGTTCAGCACCAGACGATTAATCGCGTTTTGGATCTCGCTGATCTTATTTTCAATTTCAACCGTCGATTCCGTCACCGAATCCGCCAGACGACGGATTTCAGCCGCCACAACCGAGAAACGCTTACCGGCTTCCCCGGCGCTGGCAGCTTCGAGCGCTGCGTTAAAGGCGATAAGTTTCGTCTGATCCGCGACGCTGTTAATGATCACCATCACGCGACTGATTTCCGTCGACTTATTACCGAGCATCATGATTTCACGCATGTTTTGCTGATTGTCGGTATCAATATCCGTCATACGCATCAGCAATTGCGACATCGACTCGGAGCCTTTATTGCAGTCCTCGAGCGTCTGGTTGGCAATATCCACAACCGCCCGTGAGTGTTCGGCTATCTGTGTCGATGAGGCAGACAGCTCTTCCATGGTGGAGGTAATTTCAGCTACTGAAGATGAGGTTTCCACGCTGGTTGATGCCTGCCCATCGACCGCTTCGGTAATATGCAAAGATGCCTGATGTACCGAATTTGCATGAGAAACCATACCGCCTACCAACGAGTGCAGACGCTGACGCATCATCTCCACCGCGCTCAGCAGTTCGCCTATCTCATCGTGGTGATCGACCTGAACATCTACCGTTAAGTCACCTTCGGCAATGGTTTGTGCAATCCCCAGGACACGGTTTAATCGCCGCGAGATCAGGAAACGACTGGCCACAGCAATCAGCAGTAAAATGATGGGCAGCAGCAGCGCGGTGAACAGCAGCAGACCGTTACGCACCAGATTGCTGCTCTTGGCGACATCATCAACATAGTTGGTGGTGGCGATTATCCAGTTAATCCCTTCAACGTATTCATAAACGGCAACTTTGGTCTTCGGCAATGCGCCATAACCGCTCACCCAGTTGTAGTAAGTGATGCCATTCTTGTGTTCGAGCATGTCGGCAAACAGCTTAAAACCATTGGCATCGGTAATATTAATTGCCTGCTGGTTGCTCAACGAGGGATGGACCAACATACGACCGGGTTCAAATCCGGCATCCAGCACGTAGGCGTAGCCATCTTTACCAATATGCACATTCAACAAACGCTGAATGATCGGTTGCAAACTCTGTTTGACGTCGAAACCCACCGCGACGGCCCCCACCACCTGACCATATTTGTCAGCAATCGGTTCGTAGTGACTAATAAACTGTTTACCGAACAGTGTGACCACACCGGAAAAGGGTTTATTTTTCAAAAGCAGCGGCAACGCCGGATTATCATGCCCTAGTGCTGTTGCCGTTGCCGTATTGCCTGAACTCGCCAGTAACGTACTGCTGACACGTACAAATTGCTCGCCTTGCAGAATAAACGTACTGGCAAATACGCTGGTTAATTCGGTGAAATGTGAGTTGGTATTCGGGTTGCTCAGCACCGCTTTTAATTCAGTAGAGTCCATATAACGCAGCGGTTTATTGGCAACGTTTTGATAATTATTAATATAAACATTGCTGTAATGTTCCGCATCGCGAGTCACACGCTGAAACTCGTTAGAAATACTGTTGTGGAATATCCGCGTGTTCGTTTTAATCATCTCCAGCGCATTGACCTGCAATTCTCTGGAAAGATAAGACGATAATATAAAAGAGGCGCCAATCAGCAACGTTGCGATACAAACAACCAAAATCATACCGAGCTTCATCGCCACACCGGGATGGATGTTGTGCAGCCAGGACAATAGTCGAGCGCGCGGTCCCTCACTAGTGGTATTCGCCGTTCGATTTTTTACTTTAATAATGTCACTCATGATTTTTATTCTCTACCTGAGAAGAAATTACTCTTTTTTTGGTCATCAGGAGCTAGCGCCCTGTGATTCGAGCGTGAACAGCGGCGTAGGTTTGCCAATGTGATATCCCTGTAACCAGCCCACATTCATTTTTTCCAGACAGGCCTGAATAGTGGCGTTCTCGACAAATTCAGCGACCACCTGCATTTTTTTCATTTCAGCAACGCGGCAAAATGACTCAACGATGTAGTAACTAATTTCACTTTCGGTGATCCGTCGAATAAACGAGCCATCTATTTTCAGGATATCTGCTTCGATGTTCATCAAGCGCGCATGACTCGCAAACCCGGTGCCAAAGTCATCAATTGCCACCCGACATCCCAGCTGACGTATTAAACGTAGCGTTTCCACGGTTTGTTCTTTGTCTGATAACGTATCTGCTTCCGTTATTTCAAAAATAATCCGCTGTGGCTCCACCGCGTAGTCGTGCAGGAGTTGGGTGATCTTCATGACAATATTTGAACGACATACCGTCACCGGTGCCAGGTTAATAGAAAAACAATGCTGCGGGTGGTTACGCATAAATTTGAGGGTATTTTCGATAACCCAGAGATCGATATCCGGTGCCAGCCCCGCATCATGAGCAACCGGCAGGAAACTGTTCGGTGGAATAAATTCACCCCGTTCATTAAGCATACGGATCAATATTTCATGATACGGCGCTTCACCGTGGGTACTAACTATTGGCTGTGCCATCAGGACAAACGCATTGTTATCCAGCGCATTTTGCAGCGCAGTGCGAATTTCTGTTTTATCAACAATGTGGTTGCCAAGGATCCGGCTATGCTGCGCCTCAAGGTTTTCCGGCCTGCCGTTGGTGAGTGATAAACCCGCCACCATGCCCAGTTTCCCCACCAGCTGATAAATGTCATCACTCAGATCGTTAATCAGGCAATAGCCCAAACCACTGCGAAAACCCAATCGATGGTTGTTGTAAAAGAGACGAAAACTGTTGGCGGCCTGATACAGATCGCATAGCCGCTCCCAGGTGCCATTTTCCAGCCGGATGAGCAGATCATAACCCGCGTGGTAATAGACTTTCTCGCTTTTCACCAGATGTCTGCGCAAATGCTCAGCAAGGATCTTCTGGTAGCGGGCGCGGAAATGAAAACCATAGCGACGCGAAAAAAGCTCCAGCTCAGGGATCTGTATCAGACATACGGTCGCGCGTTCAGTGGTAAATAGCTCCGTCTTCAGCGCCCGTAAATTTGCCATGCCTGTCATCGGGTCAGTCAGCCCCAGCAGCAGCGCTTGGTTAAAGCGCTGACGGGTAAATTTTGCCAGTACCCCCATGATCACAATGGTGAGTGAAAAGACAAAGATCAACGTCGAAACCAGCGCCTGATGCAGCATGAAGTTAACATCGCTGGCGATATAGCTGTCGTTATGTTTGCCTAAGATGATTAATACGATCGTCCACACCAGCATTGTGAACAAGTGGCCAATCTTGATTGCTCCCCATAACATCAACGGGAATAACAGGATCAGGCTATAGATAGAGAAAAAAACATCCAAATTATCCGGTGATGTTAAGAAAAACATCAGAAAAAACAGCAAGATGCACCAGGACACAACGCCGTAGACGCCGATATTGCCTTTACACTGTTCGGCAATGGCCCGCAGAAAGGTCAACAGGAAAGACGGTCGACGAATGATGCGGTAAATCTTGTAAAATAAAGGGATCCCCGTCAGGCAACCGTTGATGATCCCCTGAATACGTACCAGCATGCCCAGACTCAACGCCGGAATGTTATCCACATCGGGGCGTTGTCCGTGGGCGACAAACATTGCAAAGAGTTTGCTGAACACCAGATACAGCAGGACGTTGTAGCCACAAAGCCAAACCAGGCGATTAAAGCTAATTTTGATGCGACCAAAGCTAACGCAGCTGCGTCTGCCGGTGAATTTGCGGTACGCTGCATAACTTAAGGTCGACGCGATGATCAGGCACAACGCATCTACCCGTTCATTTTGCGGACCGACCACAAACATGACCGTCAGGAACAGAAGAAATCCCGGCAACACCCGAAAACCAAACAAGACCAATGCGGCAGAAAATACGGCTAGCTTGAGATCGTAAACTGTTAAAATAGTATTATTGAGAACGCTGTAACCGTTAAGATATTGTGCCAGCGGGTAAAAAAGGCCAGGTAAGACAAGTGGCAGGCACCATTCCCGAATGTTTTTTATCGTGTTTGAATTTATTATTGCGTCCAAATCAATTTATCCGCTATGCACTATACCAATAGGACTTTAATCCAGACTCGAATGTCACAAACAAATCCTTTTGGGTCAGCCGATGAACCATAGCAAAATTGTCAACATTGACCGCGCACTGAGAAAATAAAATAAGGTTCTATAATGAAGAGAGCATATTATTCATATCAAATCAGGAAATAAATACCCATTTATAGACAAAAATGGACATCCTGTGGGGATAAAATCACTAAAACGCCTATCCGAAAAACCGCTAATTCATTGATGTTTCGTAAAAAACAAAAAAACCTTTGTCAGTTTCCCAACACCTCCAACCAGTACGTATAAAAAATCTTCTCAAGCACCATGAATGTCAACATTAATATCCTGAAAGGGGCATTCTGAAAATGTATTTTTATGTACACTTTTTCCTATTGACGAAAAGAGCAGCGTTATCTATATTCGCATACCGTTATTTTTGTCATTACTCGCCATGGTTCAATGTTAGTTATTTGTTACGTCATTACGTTTCACATCTTTCATCTACTTATTTGCAACAATAATATTCCATCAAGTAATAACAGAAATTAATTTTAGCACCGAATAATCTTTTCAGGAATTAACATAATCCGTGGCAAAGTCTCTGTTTTCCCTTAAAGCAATAAAAGGGTGGCAACATTCAATCACTGGCAAAATAACGCAATTCTTGCTGGCGGGTATCGTTATTGCGTTTAGTGCTGGCGCGTTTACCAACTGGAGCCTGATAGATAACTTTTCTTATCAGCAGTGGGTGCAACGGGCTGAGGCGAATACACAGATTATGACCTACATCATCCGCAACGTGTATACCACCGTTTCGGTCGAAACCAGCGATGCAGGGCAGATATCCCGCATTGTCTCCGACAGACAGATTGGTGACACCGACTCTATTATGCAAACCGGTTATAACCCGGTTGACGTTCTGGCACTGGCATCAGTACAGACCCATAGCCCCACCTGGTTGTTTCTGTATACGCCGGAGAAAGGGTTTGTTGGCATCAACAACAAGTCAGAAGAGGGTGATGGGATCATTTCTTTCCCCGGTCGTCTGCCGCGCGATGTGCTAGGTAACTACTATGTTGGCTTCGCCCAAATTAATGGCGAAGAGTGCTTTATCAGCGCCGTTCCTATTCTGACGCCTTCAGGTGAGATCCTCGGTAGCCTGATTAGCAGCATTGGAAAAAAAAGCGATCTCTACGCCACCTACGATGCGATGCTGAAAAAAAGCAGTATCATTTTTGTCCTGATTTTGCTGGTAACGCTGGCACTGGTCACGATGTTTATGCGCCGTTTATTCCGTCCGGTTCCGCTGCTGATTAACTCCCTTACCCGCATCGCCCATGAAGAGACGGACTGTATAACACCCTATCTTGATCAGGACGATGAGATTGGACATCTGGCCGGGGCGATTGAAAAATTGCGCGTCGCCATGAAAGAACGCGGCTATCTGCAACGAATGCATGAAATGTCGCAAAAGATGGAGCATATGGCCCATCATGATTCACTGACCGGATTGCCCAACCGCGTTTCGTTTGGCCAGGCGTTAGATAAACGCGTCAGTGAAATCCATCAGGACGAAAAACCATTTAACCTGCTGTTGATTGACCTCGACAACTTCAAACCAGTAAACGACACCTTTGGTCATAAAGCGGGCGATGAGCTGTTAATCAGCGTTGCCCAGCGCCTGCAGCTCTTGCTGGGACCTAACGATATCGCAGCGCGTCTGGGCGGTGATGAATTCGCCATTCTGCAACATGTCAGCGATAACGCCATCAAAGAAGCGAATCGGCTGGCGAAGCGAATTATTCGTGCGCTGAGCACCCCGTTTACCTGGAGCACGCATACTTTTTCCATCAGCTGCAGTATCGGTATCACCACCGCGCCGTATCAGGGCAATAATACCTCGACGTTGATGATCAATGCCGACCTTGCCATGTACGCCTCAAAACATCATGGCCGTGGTTGCTTCCATTTCTTCGAAGACGGCATGGTGATGAAGCATACCCACAGCCTATTTATTAATCAGGAAATCATCGATGGTATTGATAACAAGGAATTCGAGCTTCATTACCAGCCAATCATCAATCTGGAAGATGAAAGCGTGTATGGCTACGAATCGCTGATACGCTGGAATCATCCCACCAAGGGTCTGATTTACCCTGATTATTTTATCAACATCGCCGAGAACTCCGGTCTGATTGTCCGTTTGGGCGAATGGATTATTCGTCAGTCCTGTGAAGCCGCTGCCAAATGGCCGGAACGTATCAGGGTAGCCGTCAATATCTCGGCCTACCAGCTGCACAGTCCGGGGCTGGTTGACGTTATCAAAGATGCGTTACGCATCAGTCAACTTTCAGCCGAGCGCCTTGAAATAGAAATTACTGAATCCGAAAAGCTGGATAAGTCGATTGCCTTACCCGTGCTGCAAGAGATTCGCTCTCTGGGCATTGAAATCGCGATGGATGATTTAGGCACCGGCTACGCGGCACTGGATTATCTGCTGATCTATCCTTTCACTCGCATCAAGATTGCGCGCACGCTGGTCGACAAGCTTCAGCAAGATAATGCCAGTCAGTATTTGATTGTGATGCTGATTCAGTTTGCCCATAAGTACAATATGTCGGTCACCGCTGAAGGGGTAGAAACCGCGCAGCAGCGTGACATTCTGCGCGACATTGAGTGCCAGAATGTTCAGGGCTATTTCTTTAGCTATCCGCTGCGCGAGCGTGAAGTGCTTTCCGCATTTGCCAAAGAGGTCATTGAAGAAGGACTGTGCAATGTCTGACTTCTTTCACCCGGTAAAGCGCATGTTGACGGTTTTTGCCCTGTTAATAGCGTTAGCAACGCCATGCTTAGCAGGCTCTCCCCTGCCGATACACACGCTGGAGCAGATCGCCAGCAAGAAAAGCATTACCCTTGGTTATCAGGATGATGCGTTTCCTTTCTCCTGGCAGAATGGCAACGTACCTGCCGGCTATTCCATTGATATTTGCAACAGTATCGTCAGCGCGCTCAAGACAAAACTTCAGCTTAAAAAGCTGAAGGTCGAGTGGGTAAAAGCTAACTCGGCATCGCAGTTTGTCCTGATTAAAAATCACATGGCAGACATCATGTGTATCCCGGCCTTTTATTCAAAAAGTCGCCACAGCATTAGCGAGTTCTCGCTGCCGTTTTATTTTTCAAGCACCCGCTTCGTCATGCGTAAAAATGAAAGCAACGACAATCTGGCAGAGCTTTCCGGACATAGCGTACTGGTAAAAAGCGGCACGATTTACGTTGAGCAACTGCAAAAAGTGAATGCCGCCAATGACCTGGATATTAATATTCAACTCGATACCAACAACATTACCGCCTTCAATGAACTGAAGAATGGTGAGTATTCTGCACTGATCTCCAGTACGGTTTTACTCAAAGGGATGATCGCGCAAACGCCTAATCCTGATGACTATGAACTTTCCGATATTGCGCTCAGCACCCCGCTACCGGCGGGCTTGTTACTACCGTTACACGATAAAGAATTTAAAGAATTTGTTGATGACACGCTCTCTTCGCTGATGATCAGCAACGAATTTACTGCGCTGTACAAAAAATGGTTTCAGTCACCGATTCCGCCGAAAGCCATTAATTTAAACATTCCCATGTCAGATAACCTGAAAGCATTAACGTCTGCTAAAAAGAAGATCAGTTTTGATTATGAAAAATATAATTAATCGTGAGATGACAAGGGTGAAGCGTACGGCGCAATGGCTGTTTTTACTGGCAGGCCTCGTCATCTCCCCCGCACTGATGGCGCAACAGAACGCTGCGACGCTCGATCATATTCAGAGCAGCAGCGTGCTCAACGTGGGTTATCGCCAGCTGCCGCCATTTTCTTTTACTGACCACAATGGCAAAGTCACGGGTTATACCATCGCGGTATGCAACATGATTGCCGATAAGTTGCGCCAGTATCTGAAGCTCAACAATTTAACCATTCATTATATTCCCGTGAATTTTTCCGAACGTTTCTCCGCATTAAACTCGCGTAAAATAGATATGGACTGTGGCGTAAATACCAATGCGCCGGAGCGGACCTCCAGCGTGTCGTTTTCTGAAAACTATTACACCGCAAAGATGCGCATCATCTCTTTACGTAAAAATAATATACAGTCAATTGCCGATCTTAAAGGTCGCACGGTGAGTCTGACCGGAAGCTCAAAAGATTTGCTGGAATTTAATAAAGCAAACAGAGAGCAACACCTTAATATTTCAACGATTACCAGCACCACCATAAAGGGCGCATTTGAGAAGATGGCGCATAATGAATCTGCTGCTTTCTTTGTTGATGATATTCTGGCCTGGCCGCTAATTAATCATAGCGAGCAACCTGAACTGTTCAGCGTCTCTTCTGAGAGCATCGGCAATGATATGCACTATGCCATTATGATGAGGAAAAACGATCCGCAGTTTGTGACGTTTGTTAACAGTACGCTGAAAGATTTTTTTGCTTCGCCGGCCAACGTGCAATTACGTAAAAAGTGGTTGTCCCCCTGGTCCTGCGAAAAGCTGAAAAACCCGTCTCCGGGCAGTTGTCAGCATAGCCATTGAACATTATCCGCCGCTGCTTACGCCATCGCCTGCTGCGCCTGTGGAGAATCCCCGGGGCGCTGCTGCTATTGCTGTCAGTCCATTCGCTACGCGCGGCCTGGGATTTTGCCAATATTCAACAAAAGTCCGATGCGCTTTATGGCCCGGCTACACCAGAAGCGCAGCAACGAATCCGCGCCTGGCAACAGCTTCTGCTCCAGTTGCGTAATGCTGACGAGCAAACGCAATTACGCGCTGTAAATCAATTTTTTAATGAGAAGATCCGCTATACCGAAGACATTGATGTCTGGCATAACGTCGATTACTGGGCAACCCCTATCGAGTCGCTGCGCAAAGGTGAGGCAGATTGTGAAGACTACGCGATCGCCAAATATTTCACCCTCCGCCAGTTGGGCGTATCCGAAGACAAACTTCGCATCACCTATGTTAAAGCCCTGCGTTTAAACCGCGCGCACATGGTGCTGACCTGGTACGCCACCCCTGAGGCGATTCCTTTGGTTCTCGACAGTCTGACCAGCACTATTTCTCCTGCGACGCAGCGCATGGATTTATTACCTGTCTACTCCTTTAACAACACCGGCCTTTGGCTTCCCGGCAATCAAAACAATAAACGCGTTGGGGACAGCAAGAGGCTTTCTCGCTGGCAGCAAGTTTTCACAAAAATGCGGGAAGAAGGCTTCCCGATGGATAAATAGGAATCGCCCGTGTCTCTTTTTAAACAGTTACTTCTGGCAATCTCTCTCTTTATGATGGTTGTGTTCAGCGGCAATTTTATTGTGACGCTGGAGAGTTCTCGCAATCAGTCCAATAACCAGCTTCTTTCACATGCCCAGGATGCCGCAACGGCGCTAGGCGTTTCGCTAACGCCCAACGTCAACGACCCGGCAATGATCGAGCTGATGGTCAGCTCCATTTTCGATAGCGGTTACTACAAAAAAATCCGCATCGTCGATCTGGCAAACGGCAAAATAATGCTTGAGCGTAGCGCGGTAGCGACAATTCCCAACGTCCCCGCTTGGTTCATCGATCTGGTGGATGTCACCCCGCAAACTGGTGAAGCAACGATTATGCGCGGTTGGCAGCAGGCTGCTCGCGTGGAAGTGACCAGCGATCCTATCTTTGCTGTGCAGCGTCTGTGGGACAATACCTTAGGTAATCTGCTGTGGATGCTGTCCTGTAGCCTCGCCTGCTTAATCGCCGGCAGTTTGCTGCTACGCAAACTGCTGCGCCCGCTCAATTACATGGCAAAACAATCCGAAGCTATTACCCGTCGCGAGTTTCTGACACTCCACGAGTTACCCAAAACGCCGGAATTACGCCGCGTTGTAGGCGCCATGAATTTAATGGCAGCTAAGCTTAAATCGTTATTTGAAGAACAAGCTATCTACAGCGAACGATTGCACAATGAAGCTTATCTCGACAGCCAGACCGGGGTTGCCAACCGCCGGGCATTCGATATGCAGCTCCAGGCGCGACTGAGTGATACCGATACGGCACCAGGATATCTGATGCTGGTTCGCGTTCAGGATTTAGGTGGCCTGAATCAGCGCTTTGGCGGACCGCATACTGATAAGCTGTTGCTCAACATCGCCAACCTGCTGAACGCGCACAGAGAAAAGTATGCCCCTCTCGACAGCACGCTCGCCCGCATTCGTGGCGGTGAGTTCGCCCTACTCTGCCCTGGCGTCACACATGGTGAGATGTTGGATTTATGCAATTCGCTGTGCCAAAAACTCACGGCCTTTTACGCCACCGGAATGTCAGACCAACAGCCGGTTGCCTATACCAGCATGGTGCCATTCAGCGCCGGAGAAAATGCTCAGTCATTGCTGATCCAGGCCGATCGCCTGCTGGTTGAAGCGGAAACACACACCAACCATCAGGTCGTTCCCACCACTGAAATACCTGCGGCTACAGAAGATCAGCATTTGTGGTTTGTTCGTCTGGAGCATGCGCTGGCAAATCAACAGTTCCAGCTGGTTTATCAGCCGGTGGTCGATTGCCGCCAGCCGGATAAAATCCTGCATTACAAGGTGCTGTCGCGCATTATTGATGAGCAGGGTAACGCTATTACCGCGGGGCGGTTCTTGCCCTGGATCCACCGCTTTGGCTGGAGTCATCGACTCGATAAAGTCATGTTGAAGCTCACATTGAACCAGTTGAAAACCGCGCCTGGAAAACTAGCGTTGAGTATTTCTGGCAGTTCTGTCGCCAGCGCGACCGCCATTGCAGACCTGCTCAATCCGTTACGGTACTCACCGAAATTAGCCAGCAAGCTGATTCTGGAACTGGATGAAAATCAGTTACCAGGCCCCCATCAGATGGCGGCATTTGTTAAAGCCGTAGGTCAGCATCGCTGCGCGCTGGGACTGCAACACTTCGGTAGCCGTTTCGATATGATCGGTCATCTGTCGCAATGGGGTCTTGCCTATCTGAAAATCGATAGCAGCTATATCCGCAAAATTGATGAGGAAAATGATAAGCGTTTGTTTATTGAAGTATTGTGCAGTGCCACGCGCAGTATTGATTTGCCGCTCATTGCCGAACGTGTTGAAACGGAAGGTGAGCTTATGGTGCTGCAAGAATTAGGAATTGATGGAGCAATGGGGCAATTATTAGGTGAGCCCGCGCCATTGTGATAAAACTGGCGTCTTGATACGCCTTTGTATAGCCGGATAGCGCTGCGCTTATCCGGCCTACAAATTGCCTGCATCAGCTAAAATATACGATCATCGTTGCCAAGCAGTTGTTCTAACCCGCCAAGTTCCTGGCGCGCGTTCGCGCGATTCATTAATTTAACCTGCGCCATCGGCGGAAGATCGGTAATGGCAATCACGCCTTTACGGATCAACAGGTAAATCAAATCGTCGAGCACGCGAACCATCTCCAGGTCGCTTTTTTGCAGCATCGCTAAAGCCTGCTGGTTGTCATTTTCAGGACTTTTTGCCACGCCTTCTGCCTGCACGTTTGCAGCAGATGAATCAGAATTCATATCAGTGCCTTTTCATTTTGCATGATGCTGCTGCCCTGTTTACACAGGGCAGCAGGCAATCGTTAGTGAGTGTGGTTTTGATCGGGTTTAGCTATCAGGTGATCCAACGAGTAGGTCGGAGAATGCAGATCGCCGCTTGTCGGAGTCGACAGCGCGGTATCTATTCCATGCGCCACTTTTGCCGGACTGGCGATCAGGTGATGATCGCCGCCGCTTTGAATGTACTTCGCAATATCCACGCCTTCATGCAGTTCACGCGCCAGATCGCTGAGATCGACTTTTTCAAGCACGCCCTTCGCCTTATCGTCAGCGCTGAGAACCGCTGTCGCCTGACCGTGTCCGGTCGCTGCTGGTGCGTAAGACAGAGATAATGCGTTGTCATCGAACAGATTGTGCAGCGCATGTTGCATCGCAGCATGATTCCCTTTATCCACCGTATGCCCTTTCACTGGCGTGGGATCGTCCATCGTCACGTTCAACGTTTGGCTATAAGGCGTAATATTACCGTGGTTATCATGCGCCTCGACCAATACGTTCACGCGGTTATGGCCTGCCCGGAATACGGAGGTATCGGCCTCAATGTCATAGGTCAGCCCATTATTGCCCTGATGAAGAATGGCATCGTACTGATGACCATTTACCAGCGCTTTAATATGATCGCCATCATTCACATCACCGCTCACGCTGCCGGTAATATGCGTGAAGGTATCGTGTGATTCGGCACGCGAGATGTGGTTATCACCGGCGATCTTATCTACCACGATACTGGCGTCAGCGTGTGTATCAAGGACGATGGTTTTGTGATCGCTCACATCGATTGTATTACCCGCGTCGTCGTGTAACGTCGTTTTCACATCAATATCATTGATACCTTCCTTCAGATATGCGCTCTGGACAGCAACCTGATAAACCGTTGATGATCCAGGTGCCAGCGTAGCCTTCATAAGGTGACCGTTGATATTCACTTCAACAACATCGGTAGAATGGGTATCCCCAGAGACCGTAAAGCGAATCACTGTGTCTGACTGCGATTCTTTCAGGTTAACGACGTTATCTGCTGCGATGCCGTCATTGATAGTAATCGCACCATCGGCATGAGTATCCAGCACCACGTTTTTCTGATCGTGCACGTCTAACGTATTCCCTGCGTCATCGTGTAACGTCGTTTTCACCTCAATCTTATTATCGCCCTCATTCAGATACGTTCCCGGAACCGCAACCTGATAAACCGTCGAGGAGCCAGGTACCAACGAAGCCTTCATGTTGTTGCCATTGACGCTAACATCAA
Organism: Citrobacter sp. Cpo103; assembly: GCF_030332605.1. Taxonomy (NCBI): domain Bacteria; kingdom Pseudomonadati; phylum Pseudomonadota; class Gammaproteobacteria; order Enterobacterales; family Enterobacteriaceae; genus Citrobacter; species Citrobacter sp. Cpo103. Next base: position 75,057 of record NZ_JAOWHO010000017.1, read on the forward strand.
CGACATCGGTCGGGTGAGTGTCGCCGGAAACCGTAAATTTAATCACCGTGTCTGACTTCGATTCATTCAGGTTAACGACGTTGTCGCCTGCGATGTGGTCATTAATGGTAATTGCACCGTTGGCCTGCTCATCAACGGAATAGATATGTGTCGATTTTGCGGTGAACGGGTTCCCCGGCGCGTCATGGCCGGTAAGCTCAACGTCAATAACTTTGTGCGCATCACTACGTAGAACCGCCGAATCCACGTCAATCTGATAGCCCAGACCGCCGCCGCTCAGGGTGATGACGCTCCCTTGATACTTATGCCCGCCGATGGTCAAGGTAACCGGATCATAAAGCTGCGCGTCACCGCCGACATGGCCGGTGATGGTCACCTTCTGCCCCGACAGCTCCTGGTGGTTGAGGACGTTATCCGCCGTGACGCTGTCAATGTCGACGGTACCTGAAGCCACGCGGTCGATGAGGATCGTCTTATCGGTATCAATCTGCTGGCGGTTACCGGCATCGTCATGGGCGACGACATGGGCAGTAATATGCTGGTCATGAACCAAATCAACCGTACTGACTTCAACGCGGAACACCTTCTTACCGCCGCTGTCGGAGACTATCGCCGGCAGATCTTTGCCATTGACGGTGACGGTAACCTGATCGCCGACCTCAACGTCGCCGGTCACAGAACCGGTGATGATGGTGGTCGGTTTCCCGGCTTCAACGTTATTCAGCACGTCATCATTGGACACTGGGTCCAGGACAATTGTCGCATCCACGCGCTCGTCAATTATCACGATTTTGTCATACGTCGCAGTCTGGATATTGCCTGCCGTATCATGACCCGTCACGCTGACATGAATAGTCGGATCGGCCTGAAGATCCGTGGTACTCACGAATGCTTTATACCCCAACTGCCCGTTCATATGCGGCAGCTCAATGACAGTGGCCTCAACCTGGTTGCCATTAACGGTGATATAGACCTTGTCGTTTTTGTGTACGTCACCATCCACGGTACCGCTGACTTCAACCTTGCCAGCCTGAATCTCAGCGGCATTGATAACGTCGTCACCGCCCACGGTATTAACCGTTACCGCTGCCGATGCCGTGGTATCGACAGAAAACGCTTTGATGATACTGGTGTCCTGAACGTTGCCAGCCTTGTCGTGGCCGGTCACTTTAGCGTCGATGGTATGGTCAGCTACCAGGTCTGACGTATTTACATCAACTGTGTAGTGATTACTTGCATTAATAACGGCATTGTAATCATGACCATTGACCGTCAAGGTCACGTTTTCACCGGGTTTAACATCGCCGGAAACGGAACCACTCACCGTGGTCTTTGCTTGTCCAACTTCTTGCGAGTTCAGTACGTTATCAGTTGTGATGTTATCAATCGTAACCCCCGCATCAGCGTTGAGATCGACCTCAACGTGCTTCGACGTCGAGTCAGTACCAGTGTTTCCGGCAGCATCGGTAGCGCTTACCGACGCGGTAATGTCCGGATTATTACGCAGATCGTTGATGCTGACATCCTGCGACCAGACCCATCCCGTGGTGCCTGCATGTACCACAGCGGTTAAAGTATTACCATTCACCTGCAGCGAGACTACGCTACCGTCATGGATGCCTTCGCCGCTGACCGTACCGCTGATCGTTGTTGTGCCGCTTTTCGCTTCCGAACCATTGATAACGTCATCACCGGCGACATTGTCCATGGTGATGTGGACTGGGTTATCGATATCGATCTGAATGGTTTTCAGCACGCTCGAGGTGTCGCTACCCGCAGCGTTATTGACGGTAATAGATACCTCAAATGTCGGGTGCGTCTTAAGCTCGGACGACGAAACATCCACCTGCCAGGCCAGTTCCCCCGGCAGACCCGGAATCTCAAACACTTTGCCAGTGTGAGACTGATGATTGATGATGACGGTCACGACATCGCCAACGTGGGCATCACCGATGACCAGGCCGCGAATCGGCGTGGTCGTTTTTTGCGCTTCAGCGCCGTTGAGAATGTCATCGCCCGTTACCGGATCGACCGTGAGATGGACATGCGGCTTCTGCGGCTGTGTGACGCCCGTCCCCGTTGTCGGCGGGGTGACCACTGGCGGCGTCGTGAACCCGTAAGGCGTATTGCCGATCACGGGTGTATAGTGCAACCACGGTAGATCGATAAATTTATGCTCTGTTGCTGTCGCCGTGTTGCCATGATTATCATGGGTGGTGATAGACACCAGAATATCGCCATTGTCTGCGAATTTATCGGAGCCAATATCCGCCTGATAGCCGAGTTGACCATCGGGAAGTGTAATGACTTGAGTGGTCAGGACAAATCCGTGTCCCACCGTTATGGTCACCGTATCACCTATAACCGCATCGGGAACGACATGTCCGGTTATGGCGATAAAGTCCGGCCTGCTGCCAGGAAGCAGGTTATTCGCAATAGGGTTACCTGGTGGTCGACCACTGGAGGCGGAATCAATAGTTATCCCGGCATCAGCAACGGTATCAATCTCCACCGGCCTATCATCATGCCCGTACGCAACGTTGCCAGCCGCATCCTTTGCCGTTACCTCGGCATGAATATTCGGGTCCATCAACAGATCGAGCGTTGAAACCTCGGTGCTAAATACATGCTTACCGTGGTCATCCTGCACCTGCGCATAGTAGTTCTGATGGTTGATGGTCAGTTCGACCAGATCGCCCACCTTCACATCGCCGCCCACGCTACCGGTCACGGTGGTCAGTGGGTTATGTGCCTCTTTGTAGTTGATAACCCCGTCATGATCATCCGTCACCAGCGGGTCGATATGGACGATAGCCTCGGCGTGATCGTCAATTATCACCGTGCTTGTCGCATTCGCCGTCGCGGTATTTCCTGCGGCATCATGGGTGGTAATCGTCGCCGTGATCTGCGGGTCGTTTTGCAGCCACTGGGTATTAACCTCAACGCTATAGCCCAGCGTCCCCAGCTTCGGCAGTTCAACCACCGTCACATCGACAGGATGGCCATCAATCACCAGGTGAACGATATCCCCCTTGTGCGCATCGCCGCCCACCGTACCGCTGATGGTCGTTTTAGGCGCCTGCAGCTCAGTGCCATTCAGCGTGTCATCACCCGTCACGCGATCGATGGTGATCGCGGCAAAGGCCTGGTCATCCAGGTTAACGTCATGATGCGCCACGACATGCGCATGGTTCTGCGCCGCATCGGTAACGTCCATGGAGACTTCGATATGCGGCTTGGCAACCAGATCGGCCGTCTTGACGGTAATACTGTAACCCAGCTTGCTGTCAACAACGCCATGATAGGAATGGCCGTTGATCGTCATCAGCAACGGATCGCCCGGTTTAACCTCACCAGTCACGGTGCCGGTCACGACGGTGGTGGTCTCATGCTGCTCGACATAATTCAGCGTGTTGTCTGGCGTAACAGAGTCGATCGTAATCGTCGCATCCACACGGGTATCGATCACCACTGTGGTCTGCGCATTGGCCGTTGCCGGGTTACCCGCAACATCGGTGGTGCTAACAGTTGCCGTTAAATGCGGGTCGGACAGCAGATCGGCAGTACTGACTTTGATGCTATACCCGAGATGCCCACCCTGATCGATGACTTTCCCGGTCAGAGTGTGACCATTGACGGTCAGATACACGATGTCGTTCACATGCACATCACCGCCGACTTTGCCGGTGACCATCGTAAACTGATCATGCGACTCCGCACCGTTAATCATATTGTCGCCAGTAATCGGATCGATAGTCAGCAGCGCTTTCGCGTGCAAATCCACCGACAAATCATGCGTGGTTTCAGCTCTCTGCTGGTTGCCAGCACGGTCTACTCCAACTACCTGCGCAAAAATATGCGGATCTTTCACCAGATCGCCCGTCAGCACATCCAGCTTATAGCCCAGCGCATTATTGTGCTCCGGGAGTTTCTGGACAGTTGTGTCGTAGTGGTGACCATTGATGGTAACGATCACTTTATCGCCCACGTGCACATCGCCAGAAACGGTACCCATTACCTCAGTGGTGTGTTTTGTGGACTCGGTGCCGTTAATCATATTGTCGCCCGCCACGGTATCAATGGTTATCCCAGCCCGAGCGTGGTTATCAATATGTACTTGCTGCGTCGTGGACTCGACAACTTCGTTCCCCACCGCATCGTGTGACGTTACGGTAGCGTTGAAGGTGACATCTTTGTCCTGGTTGCCCTGGTTGTTGCTAAATTCAGAGGAAGGGACCGGGATTTGATACCCCAACTGGCCGTTGCCCAGAACGAGAACCTTGCCGGTATACGTGTGACCGTTAATCTCAACGCGCACATCATCATTAATTTGTGCATCTTTACCCACAACGCCGCTAACCAACTGCCAGCTCTTGTCTAACTCGAAATGGTTGATTACGTTGTCATCAGTCACCGGATCAATCGTAATCGTCGCTTCCGCGTGCAGATCGATATGCACCATATGGTCGTGCGTTACCGTTGACGGGTTACCGTGTTCGTCGACGGTTGAAATAGAGACATGGACCTTCTGGTCACTGCCATCTTTCAGGTTATCGGTGCTGACTTCAATACTGTAGCCCAGCGAGTGGTCAGGCAGTTCAAAGACCTTGCCCGTATAGGTTTTACCGTTGAAGGTTAAAGTGACGATATCATCTTTCTGCGCATCGCCGCCGACTGCCCCTGTAATCGTCGTCTTGTGCAACTGAGACTCAGCTTTGCTGATAATGTCATCACTTGCGACGGTATCGATGCCGATAGAGGCGCTGGCGTTCAGATCCAGCCCCACGGTACGCTCCGCAGTTGCCGTGGTTTCGTTATCATGATCGTCCGTGGTATGAATGCTGGCATGAATCACCGGGTCGTTGACCAGGTTCTGGGTATCCACCGGGATATGGTAGCCGAGGCCACCGTTTGCCAGCTTCTCCACTTCCCCCGAATAGTGTTGACCATTAATCACCAGCTCAACGATATCGTGCTCTTTTGCATCGCCGCTCACCGAGCCGCTGATGGTGGTCTTGCCGTGATTGTTCGTCGATTCCTTGATGTTGATGAAGTTATCATCCGTCACACCATCAATGGTGATATGCGATTGCGTGTACATATCGCTACTGATGGTTTTCGTCACAGAATGCGTGACGCAGTTCCCCGCCGCATCGCTGGAGGTGACCGAAATGGCAATTTCCGGATGACTCATCAGCATATGGGTTTTCATCGGGAAGCTATAGCCCAGCTTGCCGCCTGCCAGCGTGATAACAACGCCTTCCATCACCGGGACGCCATCCAGCTGCAACGTCACCACATCCCCCACCTTCGCATCCACGCCGGTTACGGTACCGGCGATCTGCGTAAAGCCGCCGTTCGCGGAAAACTCCTTAATA
>NZ_JAOWHO010000018.1:0-32946 GCF_030332605.1 Citrobacter sp. Cpo103
TGGAGGCGCATTATAGGGAGTTTCCTGCGGCCCGCAACCCTTAAATGACAGAAAAATGACTGACTGCTGCATTCCACAGCGAAACCCCGCCTTATACCCATTTACACACAGAGTTATCCACAAACCACACGATCGTTTCTACGATCCTCTCGTTATATCAGCCTCCTTCAACAGAAAAAGAAGAGGTCAAAATCGAAAATTAAAAATTCGCGAGCGTTGCGCAAACGTTTTCGTTACAATGCCCCCGCAAAACAAGGATGCCCCGTAAGGGGCGTTAGCTGAGTTTTTAGCCAAGAATTCACCTAACGCTCTCTGTAATAGTCAAATCCAGGGGATTTACCATGCAACAACGTCGTCCAGTCCGCCGCGCTCTGCTCAGTGTTTCTGACAAGGCCGGTATCATCGAATTCGCTCAGGCACTTTCCACACGTGGTGTGGAGCTGCTGTCTACAGGTGGCACTGCGCGCCTGTTAGCGGAGAAAGGTCTGCCAGTGACCGAAGTTTCCGATTACACCGGCTTCCCGGAAATGATGGATGGACGCGTGAAGACCCTACATCCGAAAGTCCACGGCGGCATTCTTGGTCGTCGCGGTCAGGATGACGGAATTATGGAACAGCACGGTATCGCCCCTATCGATATGGTGGTTGTAAACCTGTATCCATTCGCCGAGACCGTCGCCCGTGAAGGCTGCTCGCTGGAAGATGCGGTAGAGAACATTGATATCGGCGGCCCGACCATGGTGCGTTCCGCTGCCAAGAACCATAAAGACGTAGCGATCGTTGTGAAGAGCAGCGACTACGACGCCATTATTAAAGAGATGGATGCCAACGAAGGCTCCCTGACTCTGGAAACCCGCTTTGACCTCGCGATTAAAGCCTTCGAACACACCGCCGCCTACGACAGCATGATTGCCAACTACTTCGGCAGCATGGTTCCGGCTTACCACGGTGAGAGCAAAGAGGCCGCCGGGCGTTTCCCGCGTACGCTGAACCTGAACTTTATTAAGAAGCAGGATATGCGCTACGGCGAGAACAGCCACCAGCAGGCTGCCTTCTATATAGAAGAGAATGTTAAAGAAGCGTCCGTTGCCACCGCACAGCAGGTACAGGGCAAAGCGCTTTCCTACAACAACATCGCAGATACCGACGCGGCGCTGGAGTGCGTGAAAGAGTTCAGCGAGCCAGCCTGTGTGATCGTTAAGCACGCTAACCCGTGCGGCGTGGCGGTAAGTACCTCTATTCTCGACGCTTACGACCGCGCCTATAAAACCGACCCGACCTCCGCGTTCGGCGGCATCATCGCTTTCAACCGCGAACTGGATGCCGAAACCGCGCAGGCAATTATCTCCCGTCAGTTCGTGGAAGTGATCATCGCCCCGTCCGCAACCGAAGACGCACTGAAAATCACCGCCGCCAAACAGAACGTTCGCGTTCTGACCTGCGGTCAGTGGGCACAACGTGTACCGGGCCTCGACTTCAAACGCGTTAACGGCGGTTTGCTGGTTCAGGACAGGGATCTGGGGATGGTGAGCGAAGGCGAACTGCGCGTGGTGTCCAAACGTCAGCCGACCGAGCAAGAGCTGCGCGATGCACTGTTCTGCTGGAAAGTCGCCAAGTTCGTGAAATCCAACGCCATTGTTTATGCCAAAGAGAACATGACTATCGGCATAGGCGCAGGCCAGATGAGCCGCGTGTACTCCGCAAAAATCGCCGGGATTAAAGCGGCTGACGAAGGTCTGGAAGTGAAAGGCTCTGCAATGGCCTCTGACGCCTTCTTCCCGTTCCGCGATGGTATTGATGCTGCCGCCGCCGTTGGCGTGAGCTGCGTTATCCAGCCCGGTGGTTCTATCCGTGATGACGAAGTCATTGCCGCTGCCGATGAACACGGTATCGCGATGATCTTTACCGACATGCGCCACTTCCGCCATTAATCCACGGAGCAGACGATGAAAGTATTAGTGATTGGCAACGGCGGGCGCGAGCACGCCCTGGCCTGGAAAGCCGCACAGTCCCCGCTGGTTGATACCGTTTTTGTCGCACCGGGTAACGCCGGTACCGCACTGGAGCCCGCGTTGCAGAACGTGGCTATCAGCGTCACCGATATTCCAGCTCTGCTGAGGTTTGCCCAGAACGAGAAAATTGACCTGACCATCGTCGGCCCGGAAGCGCCGCTGGTGATTGGCGTAGTCGATGCGTTCCGCGCCGCTGGCCTGAAGATCTTCGGGCCAACCGAAGGTGCTGCACAGCTGGAAGGCTCCAAAGCCTTCACCAAAGATTTCCTCGCCCGTCACCAGATCCCGACGGCAGAATATCAGAACTTCACTGAGATTGAGCCAGCGTTGGCCTATCTGCGTGAGAAAGGCGCGCCGATCGTCATCAAAGCCGACGGTCTGGCCGCCGGTAAAGGCGTTATCGTGGCGATGACGCTGGAAGAAGCTGAAGCCGCCGTTCATGACATGCTGGCAGGTAACGCTTTTGGCGATGCGGGCCACCGTATCGTTATCGAAGAGTTCCTCGACGGCGAAGAAGCGAGCTTTATCGTAATGGTCGACGGCGAGCACGTGCTGCCGATGGCCACCAGCCAGGACCACAAACGCGTAGGCAATGGCGACACTGGCCCGAACACCGGCGGTATGGGTGCTTACTCACCAGCGCCGGTGGTAACTGATGAAGTGCATCAGCGCACCATGGAACGCATTATTTGGCCAACCGTAAAAGGTATGGCGGCGGAAGGGAATACCTACACCGGTTTCCTGTACGCGGGTCTGATGATCGACAAACAGGGCAATCCGAAGGTTATCGAGTTCAACTGCCGCTTCGGCGATCCGGAAACCCAGCCGATCATGCTACGCATGAAATCGGACCTGGTGGAGCTTTGCCTGGCTGCCTGCGACGGCAAGCTGGATGAGAAAACCTCCGAGTGGGACGAGCGCGCCTCGCTGGGTGTCGTTATTGCTGCCGGAGGTTATCCGGGCAACTACAACACCGGAGATGAGATCCACGGTCTGCCGCTGGAAGAAGTAGAAGACGGAAAAGTGTTCCATGCAGGCACTAAACTCGCCGAAGACGATCGCGTGCTGACCAGCGGCGGTCGCGTGCTGTGCGCCACCGCCCTGGGTCATACTGTGGCTGAAGCGCAGAAACGCGCTTACGCCCTGATGACCGACATCCGCTGGGATGGCAGCTTCAGCCGTAACGACATCGGCTGGCGCGCCATTGAACGCGAGCAACGCTAACGCGAAATTTTCGCCAGCAGCGTTTTACGCGTAATGCCTAACTGACGGGCGGCTTCCGTTTTATTGCCGCCCGTTTTTTCCAGCGCCGCCAGAATCACCTCTTTTTCGACATCCACCAGCGGTTGGATCTCGCCACTGAATTCCGTTTTTATCGGCGTCGCGGCAATCGCCATCGGCAGCTCGCGTTCGGAAATATATTCCCCCGTCAGCAGCACCACCGAGCGCTCAATCGCATTTTCCAGTTCACGAATATTGCCCGGCCAGTCGTAGTGGATCAGCAGATCCATCGCCTGCGGAGTAAAGCCTTTCACCGCTTTACGGTTACGCGCGGCAAAACGCTGGAGAAAATGTTCGGCTAGCAGCGGAATATCTTCCCGGCGCTGGCACAGCGCTGGCATTTCAATGGTGACGACGTTCAGGCGATAATAGAGATCCTGACGAAAGCGCCCGGCGCTGACTTCTTCCGCTAGATCGCGATGCGTAGCGGCGATCAGCCGGACATCAACCGCAATAGTCTGATTGCTACCAACGCGCTGCACTTCTCGCTCCTGGATAGCCCGCAGCAGGCGCACCTGCATCAGCGGTGAAATATCACCGATTTCATCAAGAAATAACGTGCCGCCATCGGCTTCCACAAAGCGCCCTTCCCGCCGTTTATCCGCCCCGGTAAACGCCCCTTTCTCGTGACCAAAAAGTTCGGACTCCAGCAGCGATTCATTAAGCGCCGCGCAGTTGAGCGTCACCAGTGGTTTATCGAGACGGGCGCTGCTGGCATGCAGCGCCCGGGCCACCAACTCTTTACCCGTGCCGGAGTCTCCGTGAATGAGCACCGTGGCATCCGAGGGCGCAACCATCGCGATTTCATTGAGCAACTTCTGCATCGCCGGACTGCTGCCAATCATGCCAAACTGCGCAGCCGACGCCGATGGCAGTTCAGCGCCCGTTTCCCGCGTATGCGCCAGCGCCTTTTCCAGCGTCTCCTGCAGACGGTCAAAATCCAGCGGCTTGATTAAGTAGTCCAGCGCCCCGGTTTTAAGCGCCTCAACGGCGGTCTCCACGCTGGAGAACGCCGTCATGATCAAGACCGGAATCGCCGGATTCAGCGCTTTAATCTCTTTCAGCGTTGCGATGCCGTCCATCTCCGCCATGCGTACATCACACAGCACTAAATCAAATACGCGTTCGCGCACCTGTTCCAGCGCCGCTCGCCCGCTATAGGCCAGCGCGACCTCATAACCCCAGCCGCGCAGCAGCACCTGTAAAATGGTGCAGTGGCTGATATCGTCATCTACCACCAGAATATTGATTTTTCCGCGCGTCATCCTTGTTAATCCTGTTGTTTCGCTTTGGTCGGCAGCCAAAGGGTAAAGGTCGCGCCTTTGCCCTCAACGCTTGCCACCTGAATGGTGCCACCGTGCTGTTCGATAATGTTCTGCACTACCGCCAGCCCGAGGCCGGTTCCGTCAGCTTTGGTCGTATAGTAAGGCGTAAAAATGGCCTCCAGCTGTTCCGCCGCAATCCCCTTCCCAGTATCGGTAACCACAATTTTAACGCGATCGCCGCTGCTTTCATTCGCTTCAACCGTGATCGTGCCCTGACGACCAATCGCATGAATGGCGTTCAGATACAGATTCAACAAAACCTGAGTCAGTCGGTCGGGATCGGCCTGGATAGCGGGCAGCGTACAATTGGCCGAAAAGCGGAGCTGGATTTCCCGGCTTGCCGCATCCTGACTCACCAGGTGTAATGAGTGGGTGATAACCTCATTGAGATCCACCTGTTGCAGCGTCAGATGTGCAGGTTTCACCAGCTCCAGCAACTCGCTCACCACCCGATTTAAACGATCCGCCTCTTTCGCCATCACCTGTGCCAGCTCATGCGACTCGCCTCCTGCCGGGGTTCGCTCGGCAAAATACTTCGCTAACCCTTTGATCGATGAAAGCGGGTTACGAATTTCATGTGCCACCCCAGCCGCAAGATGACCGAGCGCTAACAGTTTTTCTTTACGCTTCATCGCATCCTGGAGTTCTTTGTACGAGCGCTGATAGCGCTGATACCAGAAGAACGTCAGCACGGTGGCCAGCAACACAGCCGCCAGCGCAGACAGGACTATCAGTGTGTTACGCCACTCCCTTGCCTGAGTCGCTGTCAGATCGCTGGCATCAAAGGCGATAAATATGGTTTGTGCTGGGGAGATAAGCTGCCCGTCATTGCTGGCACAGCGCGCCATGCCGTGGCGTCCTGGACCATACATCGGCTGAAACTGGCGATAAATTTCCAGTGCTGGCGTTTTTTCACCATCCCTCGCTGGAATTTCAATATTCCGCCAGCTTTCTTGCTCCCCAGGACTAAGCTGTCGCAGGACATCCGATGAATAGAGCGTTTTGCCGACCATCGCGGAATTGCTGTGGGTAATAATGACACCATGCTCATCGACGACAGCAAACCATAGCACGCCAGGCTGTACAGCCATTTCCTCCAGTAGCGTCTGCTGTTGTGCATGATGCATGCGCATCCCCATGCCTACACGCGTACCAGACTCCAGAGCGCGAATGAGCACGCTGCCTTTTTCCAGTAGCGTTTGCCGCGCGGCGCCACTTTCCCGCCCATAGTCCCGAATGGTCATAATCGAAAACCAGCCGACCAAAACCAGGATTGCCGCCAGCAAGAGTCGGCTCAACCACTTTGCCACCGTATCCTTATAAAGACGCATACGCTCTCCCTTCACCCCGCCTGTTCCTTTCATCGTTGCAGGTATACAGCAGAAATCATGCCATTTTTTCCCCCTGATAACCCTGCCCTCAGACACAAACAGCTGAAAGTAACGGGTAAAAATGACTCGCTGGCGCGTTCTGGCGAGTCATTTTTACTCGTTTCCCTGCAAAGACGGCGGGTACAACGCCCGCAGGACTGGGATTGCCGCTTTGGCACGGAAGATGCAAAAGGAAATGTAAGCTAACCAACAGGAGAACGAACGATGAAACGGAACAACAAACTGGCACTGATTGCACTTTCTCTTATCGCACTTGGCTCCACCCCAGTACTGGCACAGAATCACTGGGGATATGGTGATGGAATGCAGCAACGGGGTGGTACGCCAATGACCGCTGAGCAGCAGGCTGCTGCACAGAAAATCTATGATGATTATTATTCCCAGACCAGCGCGTTGCGCCAACAGCTGACATCCAAACGTTATGAGTACAATGCACTATTAACGGCCAGCTCGCCGGACACGGCAAAAATTAACGCCGTTGCAAAAGAGATGGAAGCGTTGAATCAGTCTCTGGACGAGCAGCGCGTTAAACGTGATGTCGCAATGGCGCAGGCTGGCGTGCCACGTGGCGCGGGAATGGGCTACGGCGGATGCGGCGGTGGCGGTAACCATCGCAGCGGCGGCCATATGGGAATGGGTCACTGGTAAAAGACTTAATGCCTGATGACGCTATACGGATCAGGCCTGCTGATTTCCTGTATTCAGGTTTTCAGAAAGTTTTGGCTGTAGGCTGCCAGTGACAAAAATCTTCATTGGCGACCAGCAGTAGCTGCGACCCTTCGGGCGCTTCCAGCCATGCCACACTCACCTCTACGGATGAATGTCTCTGGCGGCGCTCGATATGGTTTATCGCCCACGATTCCAGGTCTGGCTTCAGCGTTTCACCTTCACAGGTTGTGACTGTGTTATCCGCATGCCAACGTCCCTGACGCAATATCACCCGTCCCTGACGCAGCGCATCGCTGGTCTGGCGAATTTGATCGGCACGATAGCGGTAAAGCGCGATTTGATCGCTGGAAAGCTGCTGCTTTTGCCCGTCGACTTCACGCTGCATGAAGCTCAGTTCACCCCGGTCATCGAAGCGTATACGGACATGTTCAGCCGGTTTACTGTAAACGTTGAGTTCTATCAGAGAGAGCGAATCACCCTGCCAGCGGTATTCACTGGTAGTAGTTTCGCCTTTACGCCACGGACTAAATACCGAGAGCAAGTGAACATCGTCACCGGAGTCTTTACGCCAAATGCGTACCGCCCCCTGATCGCCAACATAGCCGCTGGCCGTGAAAGGAGGAAGCTCAGAATGGCTACCGCAGGCAGACAGTAACAGAACACCTGAAAGCCAAAGCGTATGACGCCAGATGGACAAAAGGGGCGAAACCGCCCCTTCGTTAAAACTGTTCACTGCCACGCGAATTACTTAACCGCGTCTTTCAGTGCTTTACCAGAAACAAATGCCGGTACGTTAGCTGCGGCGATTTTGATTTCTTTACCGGTCTGCGGGTTGCGGCCAGTGCGCTCAGCACGGTGGTTCACTTTGAAGGTACCGAAACCAACCAGTTGTACAGCATCGCCTTCTTTCAGAGACTCAGTAATAGCAGCCAGAGTGGATTCCAGAGCAGCTTTAGCCTGTGTTTTAGACAGTTCTGCTTTGTCTGCAATTACATCAATCAGTTGAGTCTTGTTCATAAGTTATCCTTACAATGTGTTTATCGCTTGCTAAGCATCGAGTGCGACGGAAATGCCAGAAAAGCACTCTCCTGCATACACGCACCGATAGCCACTTTTTTTCGCCCCCCAAATGTAGACCAGACCGGGGGCGGATGGGAAGCCTTCAGGCACGACAAATCAGGCGTTAAATCACGTTTTGTGGTGTCATTGCTGAAAATTTATACCAATATTGCTCTCGCCAGCCTCGCGCAGGTCTGCACGCAGCCCTTTTATCAGCTCAATATCGCGTTCTTCACAGTCGGCTAAAAGTCGGAAAATTTCCCACTGAATATCCCATTCTTGCTCAACGGCAGGGTTCTCTTTGAGCTCTTCATCGGTCATTTCGCGACCAGCCTGAGTCATTTCCAGCATCGCAACCGTCGTAATCGAAGCCTTACTAACTTCGATTGCATGCTCCAGCGTTTCACCGCTAAGACGCGAATGCATCAGTTCGCTTAATGCCACACAAGCATCAATCGCCGGATAAACACCGTACAGATCGTAATCGTCTGCAGAAGGAATGGCCTCTTCAAACTTTTCCAGCTGGCTGTCGAAATTGATTTTCGCGTCTTTAACCGTCAGCGCTTCCCAAATCAGATCCAGAATTCGGCGGTAAATCTGTCCATCGCCAAATTCAGTTTGCTTGCAGAACATGGCGTAGTTTGGGTACATGCGTTCGCACAGACAGGCCATAAACGTGACGTGCTGCCAGCTTTCCAGCTTCTCCAGACGCAGGTGAATCGGATTTTGTAACATGATGAGTTCTCAAATACGGAAATTAGCCGCAGTTTACCCGATATGGGGCGTTTTTGCTGCAAGCCGAGTAAAAGCCGGGCGTTCGGATGCCACCGCATCCGCCCAGCGTGTTGGTTCCGGCAAACGATAGCCGTTCATACAGCGTTGAACCCACGCTAGTGCGCTGTCCATACTCACGCGGTGGCCCGTAGAAATAAACAACGGGTTACAGCGCGCTTTGCTGCGCCAGACCCATGCCAGTTGTTCGCCTTTATCCAGCAACGGCGCTAGCGCACCAGGTTCAGCAGCGAGCGGTTCAAACTTGCCGCACAATCGTTTTTTCGCCACACCAATCGTTGGCACGTCCACCAGCAGGCCAAAATGGCTGGCCACGCCCAGACGACGCGGGTGAGAAATGCCATGACCGTCAACGAACAGCAGATCTGGCTTGTACGAGAGCAGTTGCCAGGCGGCCATCAGCGCGGGAGTTTCACGAAAGGAGAGAAATCCGGGTATGTAGGGCATGGTGGTGGCGATACGCGCCACCTTGTATTCGACCAGTTCAAGCGTGGGATACTTCAGCAAAACCATTGCGGCTCGCGTCACTTCGCCACCCTGCTCAAACCCAACGTCCGCCCCGCCGATCAGATCCGGCGGATCGTTCTTCAGACGATCCTCGCGGATCACTGAAGAAGCCAGTTCAAGCTGCTGCGCGCGTAATGACGCGAGATCCATGATGACTCCTTAGCGGTGGTACTGTTCGGACAACCGATGTACCGCCTCCACAAAGACACCCGCATGTTCTGGCGGGACGTCCTGATGAATGCCGTGGCCCAGGTTAAAGACATGCCCTTCACCCTGACCAAATCCGGCCAGAATTGTCGCCACCTCTTCTTCGATGCGGGCCGGCGGCGCATACAGCATGGACGGATCCATATTGCCCTGTAACGCCACTTTATGACCTACACGACGACGCGCATCGGCAATGTCAGTGGTCCAGTCGAGACCTAACGCATCACAGCCGGTTTCCGCCATCGCTTCCAGCCACTGACCACCGCCTTTGGTAAACAGGGTCACCGGTACGCGACGACCTTCGTTCTCGCGCAGCAGGCCATCAACGATTTTGTGCATGTAGTACAAAGAAAACTGCTGATAGTCGCGACCGGTCAGCACGCCACCCCAGGTGTCGAAAATCATCACCGACTGCGCACCCGCTTTGATCTGCGCGTTCAGGTACAGCGTGACGCTCTTCGCCAGCTTATCAAGCAGCAGATGCAGCGCTTTAGGGTCGGCGTACATCATCTTTTTAATCACGGTGAAGGCTTTGCTGCTGCCGCCTTCAACCATGTAGGTCGCCAGCGTCCACGGGCTACCGGAGAAGCCGATCAGCGGCACTTCGCCTTTCAGTTCACGACGGATAGTGCGCACCGCGTTCATCACGTACCCCAGCCCATCTTCCGGGTCCGGGATCGGCAGTTTGTCGACATCAGCCTTGCTGGTAATCGGAGAGGTGAAGCGTGGGCCTTCTCCTGCTTCAAAATACAGCCCGAGTCCCATCGCATCCGGGATCGTCAGGATATCCGAGAAGAGGATCGCGGCATCAAGTTTATAGCGACGCAGCGGCTGTAGCGTGACTTCGCAGGCCAGCTCGGCATTTTTGCACAGCGCCATAAAATCGCCCGCTTCGGCACGGGTAGCTTTGTATTCCGGTAGATAGCGGCCTGCCTGGCGCATCATCCATACCGGAGTGACATCAACGGGCTGGCGCAGCAGCGCACGCAGATAACGATCGTTCTTCAGTTCGGTCATTTTTGCAGTTCCTTATTGCGTCAGTCCATCAGTGTATCACCACTCGCTCTTTACTCGTACTCAGCCCGACACATTGCCACAGTGTCTTCAATCAATCGACGCGCGACAGTACCCGGCGGGGGTAAGAGCGGTAAGTCGTCATAGCGATACCAGTTCGCTTCCAGCAGCTCTTTCGGGTCGATGACGATTTCGCCGCTATCATACTCCGCCATAAATGCGGTCATCAAAGACTGCGGGAACGGCCATGGCTGAGAAGTGACATAGCGCAGGTTTTTCACCTTAATACCGCTTTCCTCCATAACTTCACGCGCCACCGCCTGTTCTAAGGTCTCACCCACTTCGACAAAACCCGCCAGTACGGTATGCACGCCGTTACGATGCCGAACATGTTGGGCAAGCAGGATGGAATCATCTCGGCGAATAGCGACGATTATGCACGGGGCAATTTGCGGGTAATAACGTTCACGGCAGTGGCTACAGAGCATCGCCCACTCCGTTTTACTCGGGTGCATGGGATGGCCGCAGTAGCCACAGAATTTATGCGAGCGATAGAACTCCGCCAGCTGTACGCCGCGTCCGGCCAGTTGAAACAGGCCAACATCCTGGTCAATGACCTGGCGCACCGACCCCATATCGTGTCGACGCTGCTGCTGCACCAGCCAGACAGTCTCCCCTTCCCACTCGCCTATTGGCAGCGCGCGCTGACCAATCAGATCAAAACGGGCTGCGTCGCCATAAGGTAGCTCGCCATGAGGTAACCATAACTTTTGCTCATGACTGACGATCCACCAGCCGCTATCTAATTTTTCAATTATACGATCCATATCTCTTGCGCAACCTTTGCTTCACAGGCATGTTGTTTACATTATTTTTACATTTACGGGTGAGCAGTTCCTAAACACCATCTTGCGGAGTCAATCATGCTAAACCAGCTGGAAAGCCTGACGGAGCACGTCGGAGGAAGTAATAAACTGGTTGATCGCTGGCTACATGTACGTAAGCACCTGCTCGTGGCTTACTACAATCTGGTTGGCATTAAGCCTGGCAAAGAATCGTACATGCGACTCAATGAAAAGGCGCTGGATGATTTTTGTCAGAGCCTGGTCGATTACCTCTCCACCGGACACTTCAGTATTTATGAACGTATTCTCCATAAATTGGAAGGGAACGGGCAGCTTTTAAAAGCCACAAAAATTTGGCCGCTGCTGGAAGCCAATACGCAGCTGATCATGGACTACTATGACTCCAGCCTGGAAACTGCGATTGATCATGATAACTTCCTTGAATTTCAACAGGTTTTATCGGATCTCGGCGAGGCACTGGAAGCCCGATTCGTGCTGGAAGATAAGCTGATCATGCTGGTATTTGACGCAATGCACGAGAGTAGCACTCTCAAACGTCATGCTTGAGATTTGCGGCATTAACGCGTAGTTTACATTCATTACCTCTTTATTGAGGTTACTTCTTGTCGGAGTGCTTATTTTCCACAGCAGCATGAGTGGAAAAGGCTGAGACCGTTAATTCGGGATCCGCGGAACCTGATCAGGTTAAAACCTGCGAAGGGAACAAGAGTCAATCTACAATAGCATCGCCCCCGGGCGAGCTTCTCTCTTGCTTCATCCGTCGTCTGACAAGCCATATCCTTACTTTTATTTGGAATGAGCTATGTCTGCCACTACTAAACCATCACGCCGCGAACAGCGCGCTCAAGCCCAACACTTTATCGATACCCTGGAAGGGACCGCCTTCCCTAACTCAAAACGCATCTATATCACCGGTTCGCAGCCGGATATCCGCATTCCGATGCGCGAAATTCAGCTCAGCCCGACGCTGACTGGCGGTAGCAAAGACAACCCGCAGTTCGAAGAAAACGAAGCCGTTCCGGTATACGACACCTCCGGACCGTATGGCGATCCTGACGTGGCGATTAACGTCCAGCAGGGCCTGGCAAAGCTGCGCCAGCCGTGGATTGCGGCGCGTAACGATAGCGAAGAATTAGACGACCGGAGTTCCGCTTATACCAAAGAACGTCTGGCCGACGATGGCCTGGACGATCTGCGTTTCACCGGCCTGCTGACGCCAAAGCGCGCCAAAGCGGGTAAACGAGTCACCCAACTGTACTACGCCCGCCAGGGAATAGTGACCCCAGAGATGGAGTTCATCGCCATCCGTGAAAACATGGGCCGCGAGCGCATTCGCAGTGAAGTGCTTCGCCACCAGCATCCGGGGATGAACTTTGGTGCACGCCTGCCGGAAAACATTACGCCGGAATTCGTGCGTGATGAAGTGGCCGCGGGCCGCGCGATTATTCCTGCCAACATCAACCACCCGGAATCCGAGCCGATGATTATCGGTCGCAACTTCCTGGTGAAGGTTAACGCCAACATCGGTAACTCTGCCGTCACCTCCTCCATTGAAGAGGAGGTAGAGAAGCTGGTGTGGTCGACGCGCTGGGGCGCTGACACGGTGATGGATCTCTCCACCGGTCGCTATATCCACGAAACCCGCGAGTGGATCCTGCGTAACAGTCCGGTACCGATCGGTACTGTGCCGATCTACCAGGCGCTGGAGAAGGTCAACGGGATCGCCGAAGATCTCACCTGGGAAGCCTTCCGCGACACGCTGCTGGAGCAGGCCGAACAGGGCGTCGACTACTTCACCATTCACGCGGGCGTGCTGCTGCGCTACGTGCCGATGACTGCCAAACGCCTGACCGGCATTGTCTCACGCGGCGGTTCAATTATGGCGAAATGGTGCCTTTCTCATCACAAAGAGAACTTCCTGTACGAACATTTCCGCGAGATTTGCGAAATCTGCGCCGCCTACGACGTCTCTTTGTCGCTGGGTGACGGCCTGCGCCCAGGTTCAATTCAGGATGCGAACGACGAAGCGCAGTTCTCCGAGCTGCATACGCTGGGCGAGCTGACCAAAATCGCCTGGGAATACGACGTGCAGGTGATGATAGAAGGCCCAGGTCATGTGCCCATGCATATGATCCAGCGCAACATGACCGAAGAGCTGGAGCACTGCCATGAAGCACCGTTCTACACCTTAGGGCCGTTGACGACCGACATCGCGCCAGGCTACGACCACTTCACTTCCGGGATCGGTGCGGCGATGATCGGCTGGTTTGGCTGCGCGATGCTGTGCTACGTCACGCCAAAAGAGCACCTCGGCCTGCCGAACAAAGAAGATGTGAAGCAAGGGCTGATTACCTACAAGATTGCCGCCCACGCCGCTGACTTAGCAAAAGGTCATCCAGGCGCGCAGATCCGCGATAACGCCATGTCGAAAGCGCGTTTCGAATTCCGCTGGGAAGACCAGTTTAACCTCGCGCTCGACCCGTTCACCGCCCGCGCCTACCACGATGAAACACTGCCACAGGAGTCCGGCAAGGTCGCCCACTTCTGCTCCATGTGCGGGCCGAAGTTCTGCTCGATGAAAATCAGCCAGGAGGTTCGCGACTACGCTGCTGCACAAACGATTGAAGTCGGCATGGCGGATATGTCGGAGAACTTCCGAGCCAAAGGCGGCGAAATCTACCTCAAAAAAGAGGAGGCGTAATGTACCAGCCTGATTTCCCGACCGTGCCGTTTCGCCTCGGGCTTTACCCGGTGGTAGACAGCGTGGAATGGATTGAACGCTTGCTGCAGGCGGGCGTACGCACAATCCAACTGCGCATTAAAGATAAGCGTGATGAAGAGGTCGAAGCCGACGTTATGGCCGCCATTGAACTGGGTCGTCGCTATAACGCCCGCCTGTTTATCAACGACTACTGGCGTCTGGCAATTAAGCACCGCGCTTACGGCGTACATCTGGGCCAGGAAGACCTTGAAACCACCGACCTGAAGGCGATCCAGGCGGCGGAGCTACGCCTGGGGGTCTCCACTCACGATGATATGGAGATTGACGTCGCGCTCGCCGCTAAGCCTTCTTATATCGCGCTGGGTCATGTCTTCCCCACGCAAACCAAACAGATGCCTTCCGCCCCGCAGGGACTTACGCAACTGGCAAACCATATTGAACGATTAGCGGATTACCCGACCGTCGCCATTGGCGGTATCAGCCTTGAGCGCGCCCCGGCAGTACTGGCGACCGGCGTCGGCAGCATTGCCGTGGTCAGCGCCATTACCCAGGCGGCTGACTGGCAGGTCGCTACGGCCCAACTACTGGATATCGCGGGAGTGGGCGATGAATGACCGCGACTTTATGCGTTACAGCCGGCAGATCCTGCTCGGCGATATCGCCATTGAAGGCCAGCAAAAGCTACTCGATAGCCATGTGCTGATTGTCGGTTTAGGCGGGTTAGGTTCGCCTGCCGCGCTGTATCTGGCGGGAGCAGGCATCGGAAAACTGACGCTGGTAGACGATGACGACATTCATCTGAGCAATCTGCAGCGCCAGATCCTGTTTACCACTGATGATATCGCACGTTCAAAATCGCAGGTTGCCCAGCAGCGCCTGACGCGGCTCAACCCGGATATCGAGCTGGTGTCACTCCAGCAGCGACTGAAAGGCGATGCGCTTCGGCATGCGGTAGCGCGTGCCGATGTGGTGCTCGACTGTACCGATAACATGGCCACGCGCCAGGAAATTAACGCCGCCTGCGTAACGCTCAACACCCCGCTCGTCACCGCCAGCGCCGTCGGCTTTGGCGGCCAACTGATGGTGCTGACGCCCCCGTGGGAACAAGGATGTTACCGCTGCCTGTGGCCGGACGATGTAGAGCCCGAACGCAATTGCCGTACCGCCGGTATCGTCGGACCGGTTGTGGGCGTGATGGGCACCTTGCAGGCGTTGGAAGCGATTAAATTGCTCAGCGGTATTGAGACGCCCAGCGGAGAGCTACGCCTGTTTGACGGTAAAACCAGCCAGTGGCGCAGCTTCGCACTACGACGTGCCAGCGGCTGCCCGGTATGCGGAGGGCAACATGCAGATTCAGTTCAATGATGAGCCGATGCAGTGCGCCGAAGGACAAACCGTCAGTGGGCTGCTCACTACGCTTAATCAGCTTAAACCGGGCGCGGCGCTGGCGCTCAATCAGCAGATCCTCCCGCGCGAGCAGTGGGAGCAGCAAATCGTGCAGGAAGGCGACCAGATCCTGCTTTTTCAGGTTATTGCAGGGGGTTGATATGTTACGTATTGCCGACAAAACGTTTGATTCGCATCTGTTCACCGGCACCGGAAAATTTGCTTCATCGCAGCTGATGGTCGAGGCGATTCGCGCCTCCGGCAGCCAACTGGTAACGCTGGCCATGAAGCGCGTGGATTTGCGTCAGCACAACGATGCCATTCTGGCACCGCTGGTAGACGCTGGTGTGACGCTGTTGCCCAACACTTCGGGGGCAAAAACCGCTGAAGAGGCGATTTTTGCTGCCCAGTTGGCGCGTGAAGCGCTGGGCACAAACTGGCTGAAATTAGAAATCCATCCGGACGCCCGCTGGCTGTTACCCGATCCAATCGAAACATTGAAAGCCGCAGAAGTACTGGTGAAAAAGGGCTTCGTGGTACTGCCTTACTGTGGCGCAGATCCGGTGCTGTGCAAACGACTGGAAGAAGTAGGCTGTTCTGCAGTCATGCCGCTCGGCGCGCCCATCGGTTCTAATCAGGGGCTGGAAACCAAAGCGATGCTGGAGATTATTATCCAACAGGCGACCGTGCCGGTGGTGGTTGATGCAGGCATCGGCGTCCCCAGCCACGCCACGCAGGCGCTGGAAATGGGCGCCGACGCGGTGCTGGTCAATACGGCAATCGCGGTAGCCGACAGCCCGGTGATGATGGCAACCGCCTTCCGTCTGGCCGTTGAAGCTGGCTTGCTGGCACGCCAGGCGGTACCAGGAAGCAAAAGTTCGCAGGCAAGTCCCACCAGCCCGTTAACCGGATTCCTGGAGGCCTTCGCATGAAAACGTTCAGTGACCGCTGGCAACAGCTGGACTGGGACGACATCCGCCTGCGTATCAACGGTAAAACCACCGCTGACGTGGAGCGCGCCCTCAACGCTTCGCATCTTAGTCGCGACGATCTGATGGCATTGCTCTCTCCTGTCGCCGCCGATTATCTGGAGCCGCTGGCGCAACGGGCGCAAAAGCTCACCCGCCAGCGTTTTGGCAACACGGTGAGCTTTTACGTGCCGTTGTATCTCTCCAACCTTTGCGCCAACGACTGCACCTACTGCGGTTTTTCGATGAGCAACCGTATCAAACGTAAAACGCTGGACGAAGATGAGATAACACGGGAGTGTGCGGCTATCCGTGAGCTGGGCTTTGAGCATCTGCTGCTGGTCACCGGTGAACATCAGGCAAAAGTGGGGATGTATTATTTTCGTCGCCATTTGCCCGCCATTCGCCGCCAGTTTGCCTCTTTACAGATGGAGGTACAGCCGTTATCAGAAGCTGAATATGCAGAGCTGAAGACGCTGGGGCTGGATGGCGTGATGGTGTATCAGGAGAGCTACCATGAGGCAACTTACGCTCGTCACCATTTAAAAGGGAAAAAGCAGGATTTCTTCTGGCGCCTGGAAACGCCGGACAGGCTGGGCCGCGCAGGGATCGACAAAATCGGTCTTGGCGCGTTGATTGGTTTGTCCGACAGCTGGCGGGTTGATTGCTATATGGTGGCTGAACATCTGCTATGGATGCAGCAGCATTACTGGCAGAGCCGTTACTCTATCTCCTTCCCTCGCCTGCGCCCATGCACCGGAGGCGTTGAGCCTGCATCGATCATGGATGAGCGACAGTTGGTCCAGACCATTTGCGCGTTTCGTTTACTGGCGCCAGAAATTGAGCTGTCGCTTTCCACCCGCGAATCGCCATGGTTCCGTGACCATGTGATCCCATTGGCGATCAACAACGTCAGCGCCTTCTCAAAAACCCAGCCCGGTGGTTATGCTGATAACCACCCTGAACTGGAACAGTTCTCCCCGCACGACGATCGTCGCCCAGAAGCCGTTGCTGAAGCACTCATGGCGCGGGGATTACAGCCAGTATGGAAAGACTGGGACAGCTATCTGGGGCGCGCTTCACAGGTACCGTAAGTCAGGAGCGATCGCATAAAACGAAAAAACCCGCTTTCGCGGGTTTTTTCTTCACTGGCACTTAACTGCTCAGGCTCTGGCCTTCATCGCTATCGTAAGCGTTCGTGAAATTATCGGCGTTTACAGCGCGACAACGTTAACAGCAGACGGGCCTTTAGCGCCATTCTCCACGGAGAACTCCACCTTTTGACCTTCGTCTAATGTTTTAAAATCGTTACTCTGGATAGCGGAGAAATGCACAAACACATCCTTGCTACCATCCTGAGGAGTGATAAAACCGAAGCCTTTATCAGAGTTAAACCATTTTACTAAACCAGTCATTTTGTTAGACATAGATACTTCCTTTCATGTTTTTGAGCCGCATATGCAGCGAAGATGGCCTGTTTTGCAGAAATTAACTTATGGGGCACTTAGGGAGGAGGCTCATGAAGAAGAGTATCTGAGGATAACGCTTGAACTGAGAACTGCTTTACTAAAACTGCTTGCATAAGGTCTGTGTTCCAAACCGATGTCGCTATAGTAGCCCTACTTCTAATCATTAAGCAAGCATTAATTTTTTTAATACCCACTGAGTGATGCAATGTTGAACCATCGCGGCCAAGCATCCTGGATAACAGCTTGATCTACAATGAACAAAAGCCCCGACTATTGCAGTCAGGGCTTTACGTTACTACACACTTCAAATTTAACATTAATAAACTTAACGATTTAATACTGCTGATGGTACTACTTTAAAATGTACACGTTTACTATAGATAATATTGGATATTGATACTAACTAAAGCTTTCCTCTATTTACCGTTAAACACATTCCACCCGCTTGATAATAGAACTCAAGGCTGGTGACCTAAACAAGTACACTTCCCCTCGCGACATATACTCTTTGATGCGTTGCCTTATTTCCCTCGTGATAACCAAAAAAGAAGAAATCACGAACATTTACTATTAAATCATGGCGTTACATCGTCGCGTTTTACTGATTTTTTGCGATTAGATATATCAACTACGTGGCCTGAAAGCATTGTCGAGGTGAAAAAATAGCGTTTTCAGCATCGACTATCCCATACAAAAAATACTTCGTGGCCTTTATCGCAAACCCCAATCAAGCTCTACTAACACTTACTACGTTAACAGCAAACTACAATTTCTCCGCTGTTAAGTATTAACATACGGGTTTAAAAAACGCTGTCAATACTGTTTTTTATAACATGTATTTATTGACAGTAATTATATATTCCAGCATGTGATAAGCGAGTCAAAAAGCCGCTGGCCCTGGTCCAGATCGCAGGGTTCTGCCTCTTTTTGTAACCGGTTTCAGAAAAAGCGGCTTTCTTTGTGATGCCTTGCACACATTCGTTGCAAAGCAGTTGTTGCTATAGCTGGCTCGCGATAATTATCAATTCACACATGTTGATCGAGACTGCTTATGAAAAACATCGTTTTATGCTGTGCCGCCGGAATGTCCACCAGCATGCTGGTGCAAAGGATGAAAGATGCCGCCCAGAAAAAAGGCGTCGACGTCACCATCAAAGCCGTCCCGGTGGCCGAGTTTGAAGAGAATATCGCTACAGCGGATATCGTTTTGCTCGGTCCACAGGTTAAGTATGAACAGGCCAAGCTACAGGCGATCGCCGACCCACTAGGCAAAAAGGTCGCCGTTATCGACATGATGGATTACGGCATGATGAAAGGCGATGCGGTACTGGATAAGGCGCTGAAACTACTGGAGTGATGGTATGGAAGAGTTAGAAACGATCATCATGGAGTTATTGGTAAACGCTGGCGCTGCACGCAGCCAGGCCCTGACGGCACTGCAACTGGCTCGTAAGGGTGATTTCTCCGCTGCAGAACAAGCAATGACGGAATCACGCGAGTACGTCAAACAGGCACATAAAATCCAGACCCAGCTGATCGGCATTGATGAAGGTACCGGCAAACTACCGGTTAATCTCATCACCGTTCATTCGCAGGACCACCTGATGAATGCCATGGTGATTCAGGATCTGGCCGGCGATATGATTGAGCTTTATCGGCGGTTACCACCGGTAAATTAATGACACTGCCGGATGGTTTCGTAGACCTGATAATCGCCATCAGAAATAACATAGACATAAAAAAACCCGCCGAAGCGGGTTTTTATTATGGTCGGCAACGATTAATCGTTGTCAGAACCGCCCAGGCCTGCGTTCAGCAGTTCTGCCAGGCTGGCAGACGCATCTTCAGCAGTTACCTGCGGTGCAGCTGGCAGTTCGCCCGCTGCGCGACGACGCATACGATCCTGGTGGTACGCATAACCAGTACCTGCCGGGATCAGACGACCCACGATGACGTTCTCTTTCAGACCGCGCAGTTCATCACGTTTACCTGCAACAGCTGCTTCGGTCAGGACACGCGTGGTTTCCTGGAACGATGCTGCAGAGATGAAGGACTCGGTTGCCAGAGACGCTTTGGTGATACCCAGCAGATCGCGGGAGAACGTTGCACCCACTTTGCCGTTCGCTTCCAGCTCGCGGTTTGCGATCTTGACGCGGGAGTATTCAACCTGCTCGCCTTCCAGGAAGTCGGAGCTACCAGCGCTTTCGATGGTGGCTTTACGCAGCATCTGACGAACGATAACTTCGATGTGTTTATCGTTAATCTTAACGCCCTGCAGACGGTATACGTCCTGAACTTCGTTAACGATGTAACGAGTTACAGCATGCACACCACGCAGACGCAGGATGTCGTGCGGCGCTTCCGGACCGTCGGAAACCACGTCACCACGTTCTACACGTTCACCTTCGAACACGTTGAGCTGACGCCATTTCGGAATCATCTCTTCGTAAGGTTCGCTACCGTCTACCGGGGTGATAACCAGACGACGTTTACCTTTGGTTTCTTTACCGAAGGAAATGATGCCGCTGATTTCAGCCAGGATTGCCGGCTCTTTCGGACGACGTGCTTCGAACAGGTCCGCAACGCGCGGCAGACCACCGGTGATATCCTTGGTACCGCCGGATTCCTGCGGAACACGCGCCAGGGTGTCACCAGAGCTGATCTGTACGCCATCTTCCAGCTGAACAATCGCTTTACCCGGCAGGAAGTACTGAGCAGGCATATCGGTGCCTGGGATCAGAACGTCGTTGCCCTGAGCATCAACAATTTTCAGTGCCGGACGCAGGTCTTTACCACCCGCAGTACGCTCTGCAGAATCCAGAACCACCAGAGAAGACAGACCGGTCAGCTCGTCGGTCTGACGAGTAATGGTCTGGCCGTCGATCATGTCAGTAAAGCGGACGAAACCACTCACTTCGGTGATAACCGGCATGGTGTGCGGATCCCAGTTTGCTACGGTTTCGCCGCCAGCAACCTGTTCGCCATCACCTTTCGCCATAACGGAGCCGTAAGGCACTTTATAGCTTTCTTTGGTACGGCCGAATTCGTCGATCAGTTTCAGTTCGGTGTTACGTGAGGTGATAACCAGTTTACCGCTGGAGTTCACAACCGACTTCGCGTTGCTCAGACGGATGCTACCTTTGTTTTTCACCTGGATGCTGGATTCAGCAGCCGCACGAGATGCCGCACCACCGATGTGGAACGTACGCATCGTCAGCTGTGTACCCGGTTCACCGATGGACTGTGCCGCGATAACGCCGATTGCTTCACCTTTGTTGATGATGTGGCCACGCGCCAGGTCACGACCATAGCAGTGCGCACATACACCAAAGTCAGTGTCACAAGATACAACGGAACGGACTTTAACGGAGTCTACGGAGTTCTCTTCCAGCAGATCACACCACTGTTCGTGCAGCAGCGTGTTGCGTGGAACCAGAATATCCGCCGTACCCGGCTTCAGAACGTCTTCAGCAGTTACACGACCCAGAACGCGATCGCGCAGCGGCTCTTTAACGTCACCACCCTCGATAACCGGGGTCATGGTGATGCCTTCCAGAGTGCCGCAATCGTCTTCAGTAACAACCAGGTCCTGCGCGACGTCAACCAGACGACGAGTCAGATAACCGGAGTTCGCTGTTTTCAGTGCGGTATCCGCCAGACCTTTACGAGCACCGTGAGTAGAGATGAAGTACTGGAGTACGTTCAGACCTTCACGGAAGTTCGCGGTGATTGGCGTTTCGATGATGGAGCCATCTGGCTTCGCCATCAGACCACGCATACCGGCCAGCTGACGAATCTGTGCTGCAGAACCACGCGCACCGGAGTCGGCCATCATGTAGATGCTGTTGAAGGAAACCTGCTGCTCTTCTACGCCGTCACGGTTAATAACGGTTTCAGTTTGCAGGTTATCCATCATCGCTTTGGATACACGATCGTTCGCCGCAGCCCAGATATCGATAACTTTGTTATAGCGTTCGCCTGCGGTTACCAGACCAGACTGGAACTGCTCCTGGATCTCAGCAACTTCAGCTTCCGCTTCAGAGATGATCTCGTGTTTCTTCTCTGGGATGACCATGTCATCAATACCAACAGATGCACCTGAACGCGCTGCATATGCAAAGCCGGTGTACATTGTCTGGTCAGCGAAGATAACGGTCGGCTTCAGGCCCAAAATGCGGTAACAGGTGTTCAGCATTTTGGAGATAGCTTTCTTGCCCAGCGCCTGGTTGACGATGGAGAAAGGCAGACCTTTCGGTACGATCATCCACAGAATTGCACGGCCAACGGTCGTGTCTTTCAGGCTGGTTTTCGCAACGAATTCGCCGTTTTCATCTTTTTCGTATTCGGTGATACGCACTTTAACGCGCGCATGCAGAGAGGCCAGACCTGCGCGATAGATACGCTCAGCTTCTTTCGGGCCAGTCAGCACCATGCCTTCGCCTTTGGCGTTAACACAGTCACGAGTCATGTAGTACAGACCCAATACAACGTCCTGAGACGGAACGATGATAGGTTCGCCGTTCGCCGGAGACAGGATGTTGTTGGTAGACATCATCAGCGCACGCGCTTCGAGCTGGGCTTCCAGCGTCAGCGGTACGTGAACAGCCATCTGGTCACCATCGAAGTCGGCGTTATATGCCGCACAAACCAGCGGGTGCAGCTGGATAGCTTTACCTTCGATCAGTACCGGTTCAAATGCCTGGATACCCAGACGGTGCAGTGTTGGTGCACGGTTCAGCAGTACCGGGTGTTCGCGGATAACTTCGTCCAGGATATCCCAAACGACAGCTTCTTCACGCTCAACCATTTTCTTAGCGGCTTTGATGGTGGTGGCCAGGCCACGCAGTTCCAGCTTGCCGTAGATGAACGGTTTGAACAGTTCCAGTGCCATTTTCTTCGGCAGACCGCACTGATGCAGACGCAGGTATGGACCTACGGTGATTACAGAACGACCGGAGTAGTCAACACGCTTACCGAGCAGGTTCTGACGGAAACGACCCTGCTTACCTTTGATCATGTCGGCCAAAGATTTCAGAGGACGTTTGTTAGAACCGGTGATCGCACGACCGCGACGACCGTTATCCAGCAGGGCGTCAACCGCTTCCTGCAGCATACGTTTTTCGTTGCGTACGATGATGTCCGGCGCAGCCAGATCCAGCAGACGCTTCAGACGGTTGTTACGGTTGATAACGCGACGATACAGATCGTTCAGATCCGATGTTGCGAAACGACCACCATCCAGCGGAACCAGCGGACGCAGATCTGGCGGCAGAACCGGCAGAACGGTCAGGATCATCCACTCTGGCTTGTTGCCAGACTGTACGAAGGCTTCCAGCAGTTTGATACGCTTGGTCAGCTTCTTACGCTTGGTTTCAGAGTTGGTTTCGTTCAGCTCTTCACGCAGAGTTTCACACTCTTGCTCCAGATCCATGCTTTTCAGCAGAGCCTGGATAGCTTCCGCACCCATCTTCGCGTCGAATTCGTCACCGAATTCTTCCAGCGCGTCCAGATACTGCTCTTCAGTCAGGATCTGTTGACGTTCCAGGTTAGTCATACCGCCTTCGATAACTACATAAGATTCGAAGTACAGTACGCGCTCGATATCGCGCAGCGGCATATCAAGCAGCAGACCGATACGGGACGGCAGAGATTTCAGGAACCAGATATGAGCAGTCGGAGACGCCAGCTCGATGTGGCCCATACGCTCACGGCGTACTTTAGTCTGGGTCACTTCAACGCCGCACTTCTCACAGATCACACCACGGTGTTTCAGGCGCTTGTACTTACCGCACAGGCACTCGTAGTCTTTTACCGGCCCAAAGATACGGGCGCAGAAAAGGCCGTCACGTTCAGGTTTGAACGTACGGTAGTTGATGGTTTCCGGCTTCTTAACTTCACCGAAAGACCATGAACGGATCATGTCTGGCGAGGCCAGAGCAATTTTGATCGCATCAAACTCTTCGGTTTTAGTCTGCGCTTTCAGAAACTTTAATAAATCTTTCACGGATTTGCTCCCGTCGGAGTTAGCACAATCTGGCGCTGGCTGTTACGCCAGCACCAGTGACCTGTTTGATCGAGAGTTACTCGTCTTCCAGCTCGATGTTGATACCCAGCGAACGAATCTCTTTCAACAGTACGTTGAAGGATTCCGGCATGCCTGGTTCCATCTGATGGTTGCCGTCCACGATGTTTTTATACATCTTAGTACGACCGTTCACGTCATCAGACTTAACGGTGAGCATTTCCTGCAGGGTGTATGCTGCGCCATATGCTTCCAGCGCCCACACTTCCATCTCCCCGAAGCGCTGACCACCGAACTGCGCCTTACCACCCAGCGGCTGCTGAGTAACCAGGCTGTAAGAACCGGTAGAACGCGCATGCATCTTGTCATCAACCAGGTGGTTCAGTTTCAGCATGTACATGTAGCCAACGGTAACCTGGCGCTCGAACTGCTCACCGGTACGACCGTCGAACAGTGTGATCTGACCGGAAGTCGGCAGGCCACCCAGCTGTAACAGTTCCTTGATTTCAGACTCTTTCGCACCGTCGAATACCGGCGTTGCGATCGGCATACCTTTTTTCAGGTTTTCAGCCAGACGCAGAACTTCTTCATCGCTGAAGGTATTCAGGTCAACTTTCTGACGAACATCTGAACCCAGATCGTAAGCACGCTGGATGAACTCGCGCAGTTTCGCGACTTCCTGCTGCTGTTTCAGCATGGCGTTGATCTTATCGCCGATACCTTTTGCAGCCATACCCAGGTGGGTTTCAAGGATCTGACCGATGTTCATACGCGATGGTACGCCCAGCGGGTTCAGTACGATATCTACCGGCGTACCGTTAGCATCGTGTGGCATATCTTCGATCGGGTTGATCTTAGAGATTACACCCTTGTTACCGTGACGACCTGCCATCTTATCACCAGGCTGGATCCGACGTTTAACCGCCAGATAAACCTTAACAATCTTCAGCACGCCCGGTGCCAGATCGTCGCCCTGAGTGATTTTACGGCGTTTCGCTTCGAGTTTTTTCTCGAATTCGTGTTTCAGTTCGTCGTACTGCTCAGCCAGTTGCTCCAGCTGATTCTGTTTCTCTTCGTCGGTCAGGCCGAGTTCTAACCAGCGGTCACGCGG
Organism: Citrobacter sp. Cpo103; assembly: GCF_030332605.1. NCBI lineage: Bacteria > Pseudomonadati > Pseudomonadota > Gammaproteobacteria > Enterobacterales > Enterobacteriaceae > Citrobacter > Citrobacter sp. Cpo103. The sequence goes on from NZ_JAOWHO010000018.1 coordinate 24,802, forward strand.
CAGTTTGTCGAGCTTCTCAGCTTCAACACCACCGGAAACCAGCACAGCGTAGATACGGCTGAACAGGCCAGCTTCGAGGATCTGCAGTTCTTCAGACAGGTCTTTTTTCGCCTGCTTCAGCTGCATCTCTTCGATTTCCAGCGCACGTTTGTCTTTTTCTACGCCATCGCGAGTAAAGACCTGAACGTCGATAATCGTACCGGAAACACCGTTTGGCACGCGCAGAGAAGAGTCTTTAACGTCAGACGCTTTCTCACCGAAGATTGCACGCAGCAGCTTCTCTTCTGGCGTCAGCTGGGTTTCACCTTTCGGCGTTACCTTACCAACCAGAATGTCGCCACCGGTCACTTCCGCACCGATATAAACGATACCGGATTCATCCAGTTTGGAGAGCGCAGCTTCACCCACGTTCGGGATGTCAGCGGTGATCTCTTCTGGCCCCAGCTTGGTGTCACGGGACACACATGCCAGTTCCTGAATGTGGATGGTGGTGAAACGGTCTTCCTGGACAACACGCTCGGATACGAGGATGGAGTCTTCGAAGTTGTAACCATTCCATGGCATGAATGCCACGCGCATGTTCTGACCCAGCGCCAGTTCACCGAGGTCGGTGGACGGACCGTCAGCCAGCACATCACCACGTTCAACCGGCTCGCCCAGAGATACGCAAGGCATCTGGTTGATACAGGTGTTCTGGTTAGAACGGGTGTATTTGGTCAGGTTATAAATGTCGATACCTGCTTCGCCCGGGTACATCTCGTCTTCGTTAACTTTGATAACGATACGGGAAGCATCCACGTACTGAACAGTACCGCCACGTTTAGCCACTGCAGTAACACCGGAGTCAACGGCAACAGCACGTTCCATACCGGTACCAACCAGCGGCTTATCAGCGCGCAGAGTCGGAACCGCCTGACGTTGCATGTTCGCACCCATCAATGCACGGTTGGCGTCATCGTGTTCCAGGAACGGGATCAGGGACGCACCGACGGATACCACCTGCTGGGTGGATACGTCCATGTAGTCAACCTGGTCGCGGCTGAACAAGCTGGATTCGCCTTTGCTACGGCAGGTAACCAGATCTTCTACAAAGTGGCCTTCGTCATCCAGGTTGGAGTTCGCCTGAGCGATAACGTAGTTGCCTTCTTCGATAGCAGACAGGTAATGAATTTCGTCAGTTACAACACCGTCGGTCACTTTACGGTACGGAGTCTCGAGGAAGCCGTATTCGTTAGTCTGTGCATACACGGACAGGGAGTTGATCAGACCGATGTTCGGACCTTCAGGCGTTTCGATTGGACATACGCGACCGTAGTGAGTCGGGTGTACGTCTCGAACTTCGAAGCCTGCGCGTTCACGGGTCAGACCGCCTGGGCCGAGTGCGGAGATACGACGTTTGTGCGTAATCTCAGACAGCGGGTTGTTCTGGTCCATAAACTGAGACAGCTGGCTGGAACCAAAGAACTCTTTCACTGCTGCAGAAATCGGCTTGGCGTTGATCATATCCTGAGGCATCAGGGTATCCAGATCGCCCAGAGACAGACGCTCTTTCACCGCACGCTCAACACGTACCAGGCCAACGCGGAACTGGTTTTCCGCCATTTCGCCTACGGAACGGATACGACGGTTGCCGAGGTGGTCGATATCATCGACTTCGCCTTTACCGTTACGGATATCGATGAGCTTCTTCATCACTTCGATGATGTCGTCTTTGCTCAGGATACCGGAACCTTCGATTTCGTCGCGCAGCAGAGAACGGTTGAACTTCATACGACCAACCGCAGACAGGTCATAGCGGTCTTCGGAGAAGAACAGGTTCTCGAACAGGCTTTCAGCAGCTTCACGAGTCGGCGGCTCACCAGGACGCATCATGCGGTAGATTTCTACCAGTGCGCTCAGACGATCGTTGGTTGGGTCAACACGTACAGTTTCAGAAATGTACGGACCGTGGTCCAGATCGTTAGTGAACAGCGTTTCGATACGCTTGTGACCAGACTGGCTCAGCTTAGCCAGCAGATCCAGGCTCAGCTCCATGTTAGCTGCGCAGATCAGCTCGCCAGTAGATTCGTCAACGTAGTCTTTAGCAGCAACTTTACCAGCAATGTATTCAACCGGAACTTCGATATGTTTGATATCGTCTTTTTCCAGTTGGCGAATGTGGCGCGCAGTGATGCGACGGCCTTTTTCGACGTAGACTTTGCCGTTAGCTTCAATGTCAAAGGATGCGGTTTCACCACGCAGGCGTTCCGGCACCAGTTCCATCTGCAACTTGTTGTCACGAATTTCGAAAACAACTTTTTCAAAGAACAGGTCAAGGATCTGCTCAGTGGTGTAGTTCAGTGCACGCAGAATAATGGTCGCAGGCAGTTTACGGCGACGGTCAATACGTACGAACAGGTTGTCCTTCGGATCGAATTCGAAGTCCAGCCAGGAACCACGGTAAGGGATGATGCGCGCGTTATACAGCACTTTACCCGAAGAGTGGGTTTTACCTTTGTCGGAGTCAAAGAAGACGCCAGGACTACGGTGCAGCTGAGAAACGATAACACGCTCAGTACCATTGATTACAAAGGTACCGTTGTCAGTCATGAGCGGAATTTCGCCCATGTAGACTTCTTGTTCTTTAATGTCTTTTACGGTGCCTTCCGGCGCTTCGCGCTCGTAGATCACCAGACGCAGTTTTACGCGCAGCGGTGCGGAATAGGTCACGCCACGGATCTGACATTCCTGAACGTCAAACACCGGTTCGCCAAGGCGGTAGCTGACGTATTGCAGCTCGGAATTACCGCTGTAGCTCTGAATCGGGAAAACGGAACGGAAAGCTGCTTCCAGACCATACTGCCCTTCAGGATCTTGCTCGATGAACTTCTGAAACGAGTCAAGCTGGATAGAAAGGAGATAAGGTATGTCCAACACTTGTGGACGTTTACCAAAATCCTTACGAATACGTTTTTTCTCGGTATAGGAGTAAACCATTAGGGTTCCTCAGCTCGCTGACAAGTCGACCCATCTGTCCGACGAAGGGACAGTTTGTGCAACACTATTTTGTTGACCGGAAAATCGAATACTTTCCGCAATGCCTGTTGCTATCACGCTTAAACCATTTCATTGCGATTTACACAGAACTGATGCTCTGTCGCAGTATATTAAGACGTCGATAGAAACAAGCATTGAAAGGCACAGCAGTAGTCAAACAGTGTGAAATGCTACTGGCGCCTTACAGCGCAAAAAGGCTGGTGACTAAAAAGTCACCAGCCATCAGCCTAATTTCTTAGGCTGCAACCAGAAAAGTTGGCTTATTTAACTTCAACTTCAGCGCCAGCTTCTTCCAGAGATTTTTTCAGTGCTTCTGCGTCGTCTTTGCTGATGCCTTCTTTCAGGGCAGCCGGAGCAGATTCTACCAGGTCTTTAGCTTCTTTCAGACCCAGGCCAGTTGCGCCACGTACTGCTTTGATTACAGCAACTTTGTTAGCGCCAGCAGCTTTCAGAATTACGTCGAATTCAGTTTTTTCTTCAGCAGCTTCAGCCGGGCCAGCAGCTACAGCTACAGCAGCAGCAGCGGAAACACCGAATTTTTCTTCCATTGCAGAGATCAGTTCTACAACGTCCATTACGGACATAGCGGATACTGCTTCAATGATTTGATCTTTAGTGATAGACATTTAAATTGTTCCTGAAAATCAGAATAAGTTTATACGTAAGCAGATGCTTGAGAAAGATAACTGCGATTAAGCAGCTTCTTTCGCATCGCGTACAGCAGCCAGAGTACGAACCAGTTTGCCAGCCGAAGCTTCTTTCATGGTTGCCATCAGGCGTGCAATTGCTTCTTCGTAGGTCGGCAGAGTTGCCAGGCGATCGATTTGCGATGCCGGGATCAATTCACCTTCAAAGGCTGCGGCTTTGACCTCAAATTTTGCATTCGCTTTCGCGAACTCTTTGAACAGACGAGCAGCAGCGCCCGGGTGTTCCATAGAGTATGCAATCAGGGTCGGACCAACAAACGTGTCTTTCAGGCACTCGAACTGAGTACCTTCAACGACGCGGCGCAGCAGGGTGTTACGAACAACACGCATGTATACGCCAGCTTCACGACCTGCTTTACGCAGTTCAGTCATTTTATCTACAGTTACGCCACGGGAATCCGCAACTACTGCAGACAGCGCGCCTTTGGCTACTTCGCTGACTTCAGCAACAATCGCTTGTTTGTCTTGAAGATTTAAAGCCATTAGCTTTGCTCCTGGATGTTTGCCGGAACTCATGTTCCGGAACTCACTTCACTCTCCCCAACTGAGAGAGCGTCTAAATACGGTGAGCAGAAACAAGCCAGAGTATCAGAAATAATCTTAGCGTTCTGTCACCGTCTACGCAGGGCATTAAGTTTCTTACGAAACACCTGCGGTCTTCGACGGAGGCCTGGATAGGCCAGGCTCCAACGAACAAATCTTGTCTATCTGTCGCTATTCAATCTGTGACGGCGTTGACTGCCTTAGTTCACACCAGTCACATAGTTAACTATGCTCCTGGCGATTCACTCAGTTGTCGCCTTGCCACAGCCTGAATATCTCGGATATACGTCTGCAATTAGCAGAAACGTGGGGGTAAGATTGTAGACAAAATCACCGCCCACGTAAAGGCGAATATTAGTTCGCCACAGTCGCAGTCAGACCGGACTGATCAACGGCAACACCAGCACCCATGGTGGTGGAGATGCTAACTTTCTTGATGTACACGCCTTTAGCCTGAGTCGGTTTCGCTTTTTTCAGCGCAACCAGCAGAGATTCCAGGTTTTCTTTCAGTTTGTCAGCGTCAAAATCCACTTTACCGATGGTGGTGTGGATAATGCCGTTTTTGTCGTTACGGTAACGAACCTGACCTGCTTTAGCGTTCTTAACTGCTTCAGCAACGTTAGGGGTTACAGTACCAACTTTCGGGTTTGGCATCAGGCCGCGCGGGCCCAGAACCTGACCCAGCTGGCCAACAACGCGCATTGCATCCGGGGAAGCAATAACAACGTCAAAGTTCATTTCGCCTTTCTTGATCTGGTCAGCCAGATCTTCCATACCTACCAGCTCAGCGCCTGCAGCTTTAGCAGCTTCAGCGTTTGCGCCCTGGGCAAATACGGCTACGCGAACGGAACGGCCAGTACCGTGCGGCAGTACAGTTGCACCACGTACGTTCTGGTCAGATTTACGAGCGTCGATGCCGAGGTTAACGGCAACGTCTACGCTTTCTACGAATTTAGCAGTGGCCAGCTCTTTCAGCAGAGCAATAGCTTCGTTGATGTCGTACTGTTTAGTTGCATCAACTTTGTCACGGATCACGCGCATACGCTTGGTCAGTTTAGCCATTTCTTAGTCCTCCACTACCAGGCCCATGGAACGTGCAGTACCTTCAATGGAGCGAGTCATCGCTTCAATGTCGGAACCAGTCATGTCGGCAGCTTTGGTCTGCGCGATTTCCTGCAGCTGAGCGCGGGAAATTTTACCCACTTTGTCTTTGTTCGGCTTGCCGGAACCAGACTTGATACCAGCCGCTTTCTTCAGCAGAACTGCTGCCGGAGGCGTTTTGGTAACGAAAGTGAAAGAACGGTCAGCGTAAACGGTGATAACAACCGGGATCGGCAGACCTTTTTCCATGGAATCAGTTTTTGCGTTGAACGCTTTGCAGAATTCCATGATGTTCACGCCTTGTTGACCCAGTGCTGGACCTACCGGCGGACTCGGGTTAGCCATACCAGCTGCAACCTGCAGCTTGACGTAGGCCTGGACTTTCTTAGCCATTCTAAATTCCTCTAGTTGGGTTATAGCGCCTCAAGGAGGCTCCCCGTGATTAAATTCGTTTTACGGACAGGGCCCATAAAAACAAAAGGCGCGAAATTGTATTCCAATCTCGCGCCTTGTGCAACGATTAAATCGCCGCTTTTTTGATCGCTGTTTAGGCTTTTTCTACCTGGGCAAAGTCCAGTTCTACTGGGGTCGCGCGACCGAAGATAGAAACAGAGACTTTCAGGCGGGACTTCTCGTAGTCCACTTCTTCAACCACACCGTTAAAGTCAGCAAACGGACCGTCACTAACGCGAACCATTTCACCTGGCTCAAACATCGTTTTCGGACGTGGTTTATCGCCAACCTGCTGCAGACGGTTCATGATCGCATCAACTTCTTTGTCGCTGATCGGCGCCGGACGGTCAGATGTACCGCCGATAAAGCCCATCACACGCGGCACGCTGCGCACCAGGTGCCAGCTTGCGTCATTCATCACCATCTGGACCAGTACATAGCCCGGGAAGAATTTACGTTCGCTCTTGCGACGCTGGCCACCACGGATTTCGACCACTTCTTCGGTCGGCACCATGACTTCGCCAAACAGCTCTTCCATATTTTGTAACTTGATATATTCGCGCAGCGACGTGGCTACGCGGCCTTCAAAACCGGAAAACGCCTGAACGACGTACCAGCGCTTTTTAGGGGCTTCAGACATCTTAGAACCTCAGGCCAGTGATAAAGGATACCAGGCGAACCAGAATACCATCCAGTCCCCACAGGATCAGTGACATTACTGCGGTAACCGCAGCCACAATTAATGTGGTGTGCAATGTTTCCTGGCGAGTTGGCCAAATGACCTTACGGACTTCGGTTCTCGCTTCACGGGCAAAAGCAACGGTCGCTTTACCTTTTGTTGTCAACAGCGCGACACCACCCGCTGCGGCAATCAGAATCACTACGGCCAGCGCACGCAGCGGCAGCATCATGTCACGATAGAGGTAGTTGCCAACGATAGCTACAAGCAGCAATACAGCGACAACAACCCACTTCATCGCTTCCAGGCCGCGCCCGCTTCCTTGAGCTTCGGTATTCGCACTCATAAACCAACCTGTCAGAAGTATTCTACAAACATTTTCACCCCGCGTAAGCGAGGCGATCCAAACCGAAATGCTCTGGTGCGTTTCGGACTAAACGCCCTCTTCAGAGCCTGTCTCAGCAATGATTATGACAAAAAAAATCACTGATGAGCCAGGTTCTGGTGTGAAAGCGTGCAAAAAGGGCATCAAATGATGCCCTTTTATTGCGCATTGCGTCAAATGTTATTCGGCAATTAGCTCATTACTTTGGCAACAACGCCCGCACCAACAGTACGGCCGCCTTCACGGATTGCGAAACGCAGACCGTCGTCCATCGCGATTGGGTGGATCAGGGTAACAACCATTTTGATGTTGTCGCCCGGCATTACCATCTCTACGCCTTCCGGCAGTTCGATGGTACCAGTCACGTCAGTAGTACGGAAGTAGAACTGCGGACGGTAGCCTTTGAAGAACGGAGTATGACGGCCGCCTTCGTCTTTGGACAGAATGTACACTTCAGATTCGAACTTGGTGTGCGGCTTGATAGAGCCCGGCTTAGCCAGTACCTGACCACGTTCGATTTCTTCACGTTTGATACCACGCAGCAGAACACCAACGTTCTCACCAGCACGGCCTTCGTCCAGCAGTTTGCGGAACATTTCAACGCCAGTACAGGTAGACTTAGCAGTCTCTTTGATACCAACGATTTCAACTTCTTCACCAACTTTGATGATACCGCGCTCTACACGACCGGTAACAACGGTACCACGACCGGAGATGGAGAATACGTCTTCGATAGGCAGCAGGAACGGCTTGTCAATCGCACGCTCTGGTTCTGGGATGTAAGAATCCAGGAAGCCAGCCAGTTCGATGATTTTCGCTTCCCACTCTGCTTCGCCTTCCAGCGCTTTCAGAGCAGAACCACGAACGATCGGAGTGTCGTCGCCCGGGAAATCGTACTGAGACAGAAGTTCACGAACTTCCATTTCTACCAGTTCCAGCAGCTCTTCGTCATCAACCATGTCGCATTTGTTCAGGAACACGATGATGTACGGAACACCTACCTGACGACCCAGCAGGATGTGCTCACGAGTCTGCGGCATCGGGCCGTCAGTCGCAGCAACAACCAGGATCGCGCCGTCCATCTGCGCAGCACCGGTGATCATGTTTTTAACATAGTCGGCGTGGCCCGGGCAGTCTACGTGTGCGTAGTGGCGAGTCGGGGTGTCATATTCAACGTGAGAAGTGTTGATGGTGATACCACGAGCTTTTTCTTCCGGCGCGTTATCGATCTGGTCGAATGC
>NZ_JAOWHO010000019.1:0-330121 GCF_030332605.1 Citrobacter sp. Cpo103
CCATGCCGAACTCAGAAGTGAAACGCCGTAGCGCCGATGGTAGTGTGGGGTCTCCCCATGCGAGAGTAGGGAACTGCCAGACATCAAATAAGTGAAAAGGCCATCCTTTCGGATGGCCTTTTTGCATTTATACGCGAAAATCAGCCGGAACTGTATCCGGCATATATATTTAATGAATAACCTGCGATAAAAACGCGCGAGTGCGTTCCGATTTGGGGTGAGCAAAAAACTCATCCGGTGGTGCCTGTTCCACAATCTCGCCAAGATCCATAAAGATCACCCGGTCAGCTACTGTGCGGGCAAAGCCCATTTCATGGGTTACACATAGCATGGTCATACCCGATTGCGCCAGACCTATCATGGTATCCAGCACTTCTTTTACCATTTCAGGATCCAACGCTGATGTGGGTTCATCAAATAACATGATTTTGGGTTTCATACACAGCGAGCGTGCAATGGCCACGCGCTGTTGTTGTCCACCAGAGATTTGCCCGGGATATTTATGCGCATGTTCGGCAATGCGGACCCGCTCAAGGTAGTGCATTGCCAGTACTTCAGCCTCTTTTTTCGGCATCTTTTGCACCCAGATAGGCGCCAGTGTGCAGTTTTGCAAGACAGTTAAATGAGGAAAGAGATTAAAGTGCTGAAAGACCATGCCGACTTCTTGTCGGACGCGCTCAATATTGCGGATGTCTTCATTGAGTTCAATCCCATCCACCACAATGCGTCCTTGCTGATGTTCTTCAAGATGGTTAATACAGCGGATAGTTGTCGATTTACCCGAACCGGAAGGCCCGCATAATACGATGCGCTCTCCCTGTTTTACCTTTAGGTTGATGTTTTTCAGGACATGAAACTGTCCATACCATTTGTTGACGTTTTCCAGTGTAATCATCGAGTCGGTAGACGGCATTAATAATTGGCTCATAAATTCCTCAGTGCGGTGTACGCCCGGTGTTAAAACGTTTTTCCAGATGCTGGCTGTAACGCGACATGCTGAAACAGAAGATCCAGTAGATCAGTGCGGCAAAAACATATCCTTCCGTCGACATACCCAGCCACGCAGGGTCCACAGTTGCCTGCTGTACGCTACTGAAGAGATCAAACAGACCGATGATGATGACCAGGCTGGTATCCTTGAACAGAGCGATAATCGTGTTAACCAGGCCAGGGATAACCAGCTTGAGGGCTTGCGGAAGAATGACCAGCCCCTGAGTTTTCCAGTAACCTAGCGCCAGTGATTCCGCGGCTTCATACTGACCTTTTGGTAGGGCCTGTAACCCTCCGCGAACCACTTCTGCGACATAGGCCGACTGGAAAAGAATAACGCCGACCAGCGCCCGGATAAGCTTGTCGATACTGGTTCCTTCGGACATAAACAGAGGAAGCATGACCGAGGACATAAACAGAACGGTAATCAGCGGTACACCGCGCCAGAACTCAATGAAAATGACGGATAAAACCCGCACGACTGGCATATGGGAACGACGTCCCAACGCCAGTAAAATGCCCCATGGAAGCGCGCCTGCAATCCCCACGGATGCAATAATAAGCGTCAGTGTTAATCCGCCCCACTGCCGCGTTTCTACGCGTTCAAGCCCGAAAAAACCACCGTACATCAGCCACCAGACGACAATCGGATAAATGACTGCCCAGATGGCGATATAGCGGCCACGGTGAGGAATGGTTTTCCAGAACATCGGAACAATAGAAACCAGACCAATCATCAGGGCCAGATTTACTCGCCAACGCTGATCGTGGGGATAAAGCCCATACATGAATTGCCCGAAGCGTTCATGAATGAACACCCAGCAGGCTCCCGCTTTGGTGCAGTCTGCCCGGGTAGAGCCGACCCAGTTGGCCTGAAAAAATACCCAGTTCAACAGTGGTGGAAGAAATGACCAAATCAGCCATACGCATAGCAGGGTGAGCAGGCTATTTGACCAACTGGAGAACAGGTTTTTACGCACCCAGAGTAGACTGCGGCTTGCCGGATTGCTGCGCTGGCGCGAGGGGTGAGACAGCAGTGCTTTTGTCATCATGGCTCCTTAGCGCTCAATCAGTGCAATACGGCGGTTATAAATATTCATCAGCAAAGAAATACTCAGACTGATGATCAGGTATACCGACATGGTGATGGCGATCGTTTCAATGGCTTGCCCTGTTTGATTGAGTACCGTGCCGGCAAACAGTGAAACCATGTCCGGGTAGCCAATGGCGGCTGCAAGAGAAGAGTTCTTGACGATATTCAGGTACTGGCTGGTCAGTGGGGGAATGATGACGCGTAGCGCCTGTGGGATGATTACCTGGCGTAGCGTCACCGGATTTGGTAGACCCAGCGAGCGTGCGGCTTCATGTTGGCCGTAAGGAACGGCCTGAATGCCTGCCCTAATAATTTCTGCAATAAATGCCGAGGTATATACCGAAAGCGCCAGAGTTAGTGCCGCCAGTTCAGGAATAAGCACCATACCGCCACTGAAGTTAAAACCACGGAGCGCGGGAATATCCCAGTGAAGCGCAGCGCCAAACATCCACTGTGAAATCACCGGTAAAAGTACGATCAACGCAAGAGCTGTGGGCCAGGTCCGACGTAGCTGACCGGTTTTGGTCTGATGCATTCTGTTGAAGCGAAATAATCCGATGGTGACGACGATAGCGATAACAACAGCGGTGCAAAAGGCAAAAAAACCTTCTCCCATTTGCGGGGACGGAATATAGAGCCCCCGGTTACTCAGGAACATCAAATCCAGCGCGTTAACGGCCTGGCGTGGGCCGGGCAGGTTACGTAATACGGCGAAATACCAGAAGAAGATCTGCAGCAGCGGCGGTATATTGCGGAACGTTTCGATGTAGATCGTCGAGAGCTTTCGCAATAACCAGTTATCTGACAGGCGTGCCAGCCCGAGAAAGAAACCGAGAATTGATGCGAAAACAATGCACAGTGCTGAAACTAACAGCGTATTGAGCAGGCCGACCACAAAGACACGACCATACGTATCGCCTTGCTCGTAATCGATCAGATGTTGGACAATGCCAAATCCGGCGCTGCGATCGAGAAAAGAAAACCCCGAGGTAATACCGCTATTGTTCAGGTTATTTATCGTGTTATGAATGAGATAGACCGCAATGCTGATAACCGCAATGACGGCGAGTATTTGAAATAACCAGGCGCGGACCGCAGGGTTAGAAAAGGATAATGATCCTTTTACGGTTGAGCGGCGATGGAACATAAGAAAACCTCAGTAACTATGACTCTGGGCTGAGCGCCGCAGTTGCGGCGCCCGTTACATCACTACGCATTAGCGCACCGGTGGCGCATATTGAATGCCACCGTTATTCCAGAGGTTGTTCTGTCCACGTTTGATCTTCAGCGGACTTTCCGATCCAACGTTACGTTCAAAGATCTCCGAATAGTTACCAACTTGCTTGATAATGTTGTAGGCCCATTTGTTATCAAGCTTCAGATCCTTGCCATAATCCCCTTCTTTACCCAACAGGTGTGCCATATCCGGTGTTGCTGGATTAGCCGCTTTTTCATCGACGTTTTTCGAGTTAACACCCATTTCTTCCGCATTTAGCATGGCGAACAGCGTCCAGCGAACAATGGAGAACCACTCATCGTCCCCACGACGTACGACAGGTCCCAGAGGTTCTTTAGAAATAACTTCTGGCAGGACGATCCATTCCGCAGGATTGCTCAGCTTGATGCGTAGGGCATACAGCTGAGACTGGTCGGAAGCCAGCGTATCGCAACGTCCAGATTCCAGAGCTTTGGCTGATTCATCCGAACGGTCAAAGGTGACGGGGGTGTACTTCATCTTGTTGGCTTTAAAGTAGTCGGCCACGTTTAGTTCGGTATCGGTTCCCGCCTGAATACAGACCGTTGCACCATCCAGCTCTTTAGCGCTCTTCAGGCCTGCTTTATTGTGGGTAAGAAAACCAATGCCGTCGTAATACGTTACACCAGTGAAGGACATGCCCATACCGGCATCACGAGAAGAGGTCCACGTGGTATTACGAGAGAGCAAGTCGACTTCACCAGACTGTAATGCGGTAAAGCGTTCCTTGGCGGTGAGCGGGGTATATTTTACTTTGCTATCATCGCCAAATACGGCGGAGGCAACGCCACGACATACATCAACATCAATACCCGAGAACTTGCCGCTTGCATCGGCGTAAGAAAAGCCAGGCAAGCCGTCGCTGATCCCACATTGCACAAACCCTTTTTTCTTTACGGCATCAAGTGTTGCGCCGGCATGTGCCTGATTTGCAACAGCAAGCAGCACACCGGCCGCAGCCAGGCTGGCGATTATCATCTTTTTCATAGAGCATCCTGTGTGGAGGAATTATTGTTATGGAAACGTTCTGAAAACGTCTTTTACCTGTCAGTGGCTTTGGCCATACTCTTTTAAGCAAAGGTAGTGCCAGTTTTTTGCGCCTGATTATTCGACGCAATATGCAGAGTGTAGACAGGAAAAAATAAATGCAGCGCCCTGAAGTGGTGCAAAATTGAAACGTAAGCCACATTTCGGCGCAAAAAATTTAAAAATCAGACAGGACGCGTGATAACGATTTCTGGCGTTAATATTAATGTCGTGAGAATAATGAAAAGAAAATGTGGTGTTACGAAAAACAGAAAAAATGCTAATTTCAAATCGCGGATGTGTGAGTGAAATCTATAATAATTTTATTACATGTCAGGTTCTATTAAGCAACGTTTTGTCTTATATGTAGATTTTATGCTTGTTGCTAAAAGCGCGGTAATAACCGCGCTTTTAAGATGATTTATTTGGTCAGGGCGACAATCCCAAGCGTCAGTCCGGCAACGGCTGCAGCACCACCGGCGATGGCTCCGGCTGTTTCCCAGTTATCCTGGGTGGTGCCTTTCATACAGGTATTGGTATGAACCAGGCGCCCCTGATCGTCGTATACAGGTACGCAAGGAGAATCGTGTGCACAGCCAGCCAGGAATGCGGTAAGCAATGCAACGGATATTAATCTTTTCATGGTGTTACCTCAAAATAAGCGTTTCGCTAATTAAGCAAAGACAAACGCTAAGCCATCTGCGAACTCGGTGATTATTTTACCACTTCTTAAAAAAGGACTGACATGAGGAATAATCTCAATTCATGTGGATTGTAAAAATAATGGATAAAAAGAAAGGTTGCAGGCGAATTTAGAGGGATAGTTTAAATGAAATAAATGGCTATCTTACTAATAAATAAAGAGGAGCATCGTAGGTGAAAAAGGCGTCCGTAGACGCCTTTATTTTACAAATTAATCGTTGTGCCGACTAAAACGCCGTCTTACGACAACAAAGAAGACGGGGACGAAGAAGATAGCCAACAATGTTGCGGTCAGCATTCCTCCCATAACACCTGTACCGACCGCATTCTGTGCACCACTACCTGCACCGTGACTGATAACCAGAGGCATAACCCCCAGAATAAAGGCCAGGGATGTCATCAGGATAGGACGAAGACGCATGCGCGATGCCTCCAGCGTCGCTTCAATCAACCCCTTGCCTTCTTTATCCATCAGGTCTTTGGCAAACTCGACGATCAGGATGGCGTTCTTAGCCGAGAGGCCGATTGTAGTTAGTAAGCCAACCTGGAAATACACATCGTTATTCATCCCACGTAGTGATGCTGCTAACAATGCGCCCACAACACCGAGCGGTACAACCAGCATCACCGAGAAAGGAATAGACCAGCTTTCATACAATGCGGCAAGGCAAAGGAAAACAACGATTAGCGAGATGGCATACAGCGCAGGAGCCTGGTTACCCGACAGTCGTTCCTGATAGGACATCCCCGTCCAGTCATGACCAATACCGTTTGGCAGTTTTTCCGCCAGGCTTTCCATTAGCGCCATTGCTTCACCGGTACTTCTGCCAGGCGCTGCTTCTCCCAGCAGTTCCATAGAAGGCATACCGTTATAGCGCTCCAGGCGCGGTGAGCCGTAGATCCAGTGTGCGGAACTGAACGTGGAGAATGGAACCATTTCGCCATTGGCGCTACGAACATACAGATTATTGATGTCCTCCGGTAACATACGGAACTTGGCATCGGCTTGTACGTACACTTTTTTCACGCGGCCACGGTCAATGAAGTCATTGACGTAATAGCCGCCCAGCGCAGCTGAGATGGTTTCGTTGATATCAGACAGTGAGACACCAAGCGCTTGCGCTTTCTCCTGATCGACATCCAGCTTGAACTGTGCGGTATCCTCGAGCCCGTTTGGACGCACACGAACCAGCAGGTCAGGGTGTTTGGCAACCATGCCCAGCAGTTGGTTACGTGCCTGGGTTAGCGCAGCATGTCCCAACCCGCCCTGGTCAATCAGCTCGAAGTCGAAGCCCGTTGCGGTACCCAGTTCAACGATGGCTGGCATGTTGAAAGGGAACACCAGACCATCACGAATCTGACTAAACGCTCGGGTAGCGCGGGCGATAATTGATTCAACGTTATTTTCGTTACCGCTACGTTCTTCCCAGGGCTTGAGGCTGACGAACGCCATCCCTGAGTTTTGCCCCTGGCCGCTGAAGCTAAAGCCGTTAACCGTAAAGACGCTTTCAACGTTGGCTTTTTCATTGTTCAGGTAGTAGTGGGTGACCTGATCCAGCACCTTCTGGGTGCGTTCTTGCGTGGCGCCTGCAGGAAGTTGAATCATCGTCAGGAAGACGCCCTGATCTTCCTCTGGCAGGAAGGATGTTGGCAGGCGCATAAACAGCACCGCCATCCCGATGACGATTATCAGGTAGACGACCAGGTAACGCCCAGTTTTACGCACAATACCGCTGACGCTATTGGTGTAGTGATTGACGCTGTGATCGAATTTGGCATTGAACCAGCCAAAGAAACCGCTTCTTTTCTCGTGATGTTCAGCTGATACGGGCTTCAGCAGCGTTGCACAAAGTGCGGGAGTCAGGATCAGCGCGACCAGTACTGAAAGCGCCATGGCGGAAACGATGGTGATGGAAAACTGCCGATAGATAGCCCCGGTTGAACCGCCAAAGAAGGCCATCGGGATAAATACCGCAGACAGCACCATAGCAATACCAACCAGTGCTCCCTGTATTTGTGACATGGATTTTTCCGTCGCCTCTTTGGGCGGCAGATGATCCTCCATCATCACGCGTTCCACGTTTTCTACCACCACTATCGCATCATCGACCAATAGACCGATGGCGAGCACCATGCCGAACATCGTCAGGGTGTTTATTGAGTAGCCAAACGCAGCAAGCACGGCAAATGTGCCCAACAATACGACAGGTACGGCGATGGTCGGAATGAGCGTTGCCCGGATGTTTTGCAGGAACAAATACATGACCAGGAACACCAGCACGATCGCTTCAAACAGCGTTTTTACCACTTCATGAATGGAGATGGTCACAAATGGCGTCGTGTCGTACGGGTAGACCACCTTCATTCCCTGCGGGAAGAATGGTTGCAGTTCAACCAGCTTGGCTTTAATAGCGTTCGCGGTATCCAGCGCGTTTGCCCCGGTTGCCAGCTTGATCCCAAGGCCGGATGCAGGCTTACCGTTAATACGCGCCACGACGTTGTAGTTTTCCCCGCCCAACTCGATACGCGCGACGTCTTTCAGGTGAACAACCGAACCATCGCTGTTCACGCGTAAAGTCACTTTGCCGAACTCTTCAGGGTCTTTCAGTCGCGTTTGCGCAATGATAGAGGCGTTCAGCTGCTGGTTAGGTAATGCAGGCGTCCCCCCTAACTGACCTGCGGCAATCTGATCGTTCTGTACCTTCAACTGATTGATCACATCAACCGGCGTGAGCTGATATTTATTCAATAAGTTTGCATCCAGCCAGATGCGCATGGCGTACTGTGCACCAAACAGCTGCACGTCACCCACGCCATTCAGACGGCTGATTGAGTCTTTAACGTTCGAGGCGACGTAATCGGAAATGTCATCCTGTGTGGTTTGTGGGTTGTCAGAAACAAAACCCGCGACCATCAAAAAGCTGCTGCTGGATTTCTCGACGCTGATCCCTTGCTGCTGAACTTCTTGCGGCAGTAGCGGAGTGGCGAGCTGCAGTTTATTTTGCACCTGCACTTGCGCGATATCGGGATCGGTACCGGACTGGAAAGTCAGCGTAATAGTCACACTCCCGGCCGAGTCGCTGGTGGAGGACATATACATCAGGTTATCGATACCATTCATATTCTGTTCGATAACCTGTGTGACTGTATCCTGAACCGTCTGTGCATCCGCACCAGGGTAGGTGGCAGAAATAGCGACCGCAGGAGGCGCAATGGTCGGGTACTGTGCCACGGGCAGTTGCATGATTGCCAGAGCACCCGCCATCATCAGAATGATAGCCAATACCCAGGCAAAGATAGGACGCCTGATAAAAAAGTTAGCCATGTCCGGTTACCTTATTGGGCTTTCGTGGCAGGGGTTTCGGTATCGGCGGTTGCTTTAACCTGAACGCCTGGACGTGCTTTCTGTAAGCCGCTCACGATAACTTTGTCACCCGGTTGCAGGCCTTCGCTAATGAGCCACTTGTCACCAATAGCTTGTGCGGCAACGACTGCGCGAGACTCAACCTGACTCTTGTCGTTAACGACCATTACGGTGGCATCGCCGCGAGGCGTACGCGTTACCCCCTGCTGCGGAACGAGAATGGCATTCGGCTGGACGCCTTCATCAATGCGTGCGCGCACAAACATGCCCGGCAACAGCGTGTGCTGTGGGTTAGGGAACACGGCTCTGAGGGTGATTGAGCCGGTGCTTTCATCAACCGTCACATCGGAAAACTGCAAAGAGCCTTTTAGCGGGTATGACTGACCATTTTCCATTACCAGTTCGACAGTACTGCTGGCGCTGTCTTTATGCAGGCTCCCTTGTTCAACGGACTGTTTGAGGCGCATAAAGTCGTTACTGGACTGTGTCACGTCGACGTAAATGGGATCGAGCTGTTGAACGGTAGCAAGCTCTGTAGCCTGGCCATTCGTGACTAATGCACCTTCGGTGACGTTAGATTTACCGATGCGTCCGCTAATTGGCGATGTCACTTTGGTGTAGGCCAGATTGATACGCGCGCTTTCGACCGCCGCTTTTGCCGCGATCACGGAGGCATCGGCCTGACGGGCATCAGCAATTGCCTGATCGTACTCTTGCTGGCTGATGTACTTGGTGCCAACCAACGGCACATAGCGTTTTACCGTTAAATGCGCGATTGCAGCAGCCGCTTCACTCTTCGCCAGTTCACCTTTGGCGCTGTCATAGTCAGCCTGATAAGTCGCGGGATCGATCTGATAAAGTGACTGTCCGGATTCAATATCGCTTCCCTCAGTGAAATTCCGTTTAAGCACTATCCCGCTGACCTGGGGACGAACTTCTGCAATTCGGAATGCCGTTGTGCGCCCGGGTAATTCGGTCGTTACGGCTAAAGGAGCCTTTTCGACGACATGGACAGTCACCTGCGGTTCTGTGGGATGAGCTTGTGTTTCTCCCTGATCGTTACAACCGGCGAGTAATGCTGCGGAGACGATGATGAATGAGGGCAGGAGTGAAAACCTGGCATTTTTCGTCATTTCTATTCCTTAAAAAACCGAACGCTCGTTATTAACCGGATAACGCAGGGGGCGATAACGCGCACAAGAAAAATAATAGTTGGCTATCCTACAAATTATTAGCTTGCGATGTAAGCAATACTTATTTATAGGCACGATACACGGCACGTAAAAGCAAAAAAAGATTAATCGACAGCTGTTTCATTGTGGTGTTAATAGCAATACTATGATTCGCATAAACACAAGTTGAAATAAACATTTGGTTTGTGAATATATTGTTTGTTGGTATTCGTTTTGTTTATTCGTGTGCAAAGTCCGTAATAATATTTTTTAGAACTCGTTTAAATAAATGCTAAGTGATACATTTGTTCCGTGTCGCAAATATTAGATAAAAAAGTTAATCATTCTCTACTCTACCTCAGACAGTCGGAACCATGGCCAGAAAAACGAAAGCTGATGCCCTCAAAACGCGGCAGCACCTGATAGAAACGGCGATTGTACAGTTTGCCGCACGTGGCGTAAGCAATACGACGCTAAACGACATTGCGGATGCCGCCAGCGTGACGCGTGGCGCGCTCTATTGGCATTTCGAAAATAAAACTCAACTGTTTAATGAGCTATGGTTACAACAACCACCTTTACGCGATCTGATTCAGGACAAGCTAATTGGTCGTTGGGGGGATAACCCTTTACAGCGATTGCGAGAAAAGTTTGTGGTGGGGTTACAATATATTGCAGAGAACCCTCGTCAGCAGGCATTAATGCAGATTTTATATCATAAGTGTGAATTTCATAACGATATGATATCTGAGCAGGCTATTCGCGATAAAATAGGTATCAGTCATCAAAGCATTCGTGATTCCCTGCAAAAGTGTGTAGATGACAATCTGATTGCCACCACTCTTGATTTAGATGTCATCATCATTATTCTGCACGGTAGTTTTAGCGGAATTATAAAAAACTGGTTAATGAATCCAGTGAGTTATGATCTATATGGGCAAGCTCCAGTATTAGTTGATAATGTACTAAAAATGTTAAGCCCAGACGGTAGCGTCATGCAATTAATGCAGAGTGAAAACCAGGTCGGATAGTTTTTACCGCCAGAGGCTGACGGCTGTCGAAGCATTACCTGAGGTGCTATTCGAGGTCGACGCAGTTGACCAGCTTAAGGGGATTCACTGAGTTCATATTCCGGCACTTGTCGTGCTCTGTTGTCATCAGCTCTATCCATTGGATGAGCAGCGCATCAAAAAGAAAAACGAAGACCGCAAAAACAACCAGCCACCAATACTTGCGAATCATTCCTAAACCCTGTGTATTCATGCCCAAGCGTGCAGGGAATATACACGAAATTTTTAAGCTGAAAAGCAGACTTACAATGCCTTTACTTTGTTGAAAGATCGCCACTCTTTGCCGTCAATCGACTCTTTTTAGACAGGTTTTTTGTCTTACGTTTTTTCACCTTGGCAAGCTCAATTTCTGAAAAATGAGAACCGATACTCAGTCTTCTGAGCCCCATTTTTACGTATTCAGTATTGATCTCAATCCCGACAAACTTGCGACCCAATTCCACGGCGGTAGCACCGGTGGTGAAGCTGCCGGCGAACGGATCGAGTACCTTGTCATCTGGGTTCGAGGACGCCAGAATTATACGCTCCAGGAGGGCTTTGGGTTTCTGGGTGGGGTGGTTTTCGTATTCGTCCATCAGATAGCGTACGCGTGGGAACTCCCAGACATTGCCCGGCACTTTTTTCTGATTGTATGGCTGCGGCGGGTTTTTTCTGTAGTCTATTAGCGCGCGTTTAGCGCCAGTTTTGGCTTCAACCAGAATATCGTCACGATTAAATGTGTAGTTTTTCTGATCTTTTACCATCATCAGGATCGGTTCATACATCGAACCAAAGTAATTTTTGGCTTGTACCCCTGAGCTATCGTATGACCACACGATACGACTCTTGATGGTAAAAAGCGGGCGGCATTTGAGGTCGATGTACGGCATGTTCTCCGTACTGTTCATGATGTACATGGTGCCGTGTGGTTTGAGGATGCGATGGCACTCGTCAATGCACTCAAACAACCACGCCAGAAAGGCCTCTTCGTCCCAGGATTCCACCATCCCGTCAAAGTCTTTCCCGATGTTATAAGGAGGGTCAGCAAAAATGAGTTCGACACTTTCAGACGGCAGTTTTTTCAGTTCAGTTAGCGCGTCACCCAGGATTATCTTTTTAGATTCATCGCCAAAATAGACAGGTTCACATCTCGCGTTCATCGCCAAAGCCTCCCGTGTGACGTCAATAAAAAAGGCGCTTCCCCATGCCGAGTAGCGCCTTTTAAAACAAACATTTAACTGATTAGTATCAGTTCATGCCGTATTTTTTCAGTTTTTTACGCAGCGTACCACGGTTGATGCCCATCATCAGGGCAGCACGGGTCTGGTTACCGCGGGTGTATTGCATCACCATGTCCAACAGGGGCTGTTCTACTTCAGCCAGTACCAGCTCATAGAGATCGTTAACATCCTGACCATTCAATTGAGCAAAATAGTTCTTCAGTGCCTGTTTAACCGAGTCACGCAGGGGCTTTTGAGTTACCTGGTCCTGAGAGTTAACGGTAGAAACGGTCAGTACGTCAGAATTTACGCGTTGTTCGAACATAGTTCTGTCAGCTCTTTATTTCTGTTTACGCAAAATTTTCGAAGTATGCCTCCAACGCCGCCAGCTGTTCGCTGGAATCTTCAATGGCGTTGAATGTGCGCCGAAACTGGTCATCCGGAGCGTGTTCCTGGAGATACCAGGATACGTGTTTACGCGCAATTCGGTACCCTTTTGCCTGACCATAAAAGTCGTGCAGTTCCCGAACGTGCGCACAAAGCAAGCGCTTCACCTCTGCCAGAGGCAGCGGGGGCAGCAGCTCCCCAGTGTCCAGATAATGCTGGATTTCCCGAAAGATCCAGGGTCTTCCCTGAGCTGCACGTCCTATCATCAGGGCATCCGCCCCCGTATAGTCGAGTACAGCTCTGGCTTTATGCGGGTCAGTAATGTCGCCATTCGCGATAATCGGAATGGAAACTTTCTGCTTAACTGCCCGAATACTGTCGTACTCAGCATCTCCATTGAACAAACAGGCGCGGGTGCGTCCATGAATGGTCAGAGCCTGAATGCCACAGTCTTCAGCCAGTTGGGCAATCTCTACGCAGTTACGGTGTTCCGGAGCCCAGCCGGTGCGAATCTTGAGTGTGACAGGAACGTCCACTGCATTGACGACCTCGGTTAGTATCGATTTCACTAAATCCGGGTACTGCAAGAGGGCTGAACCTGCGAGCTTGCGATTCACTTTTTTAGCCGGACACCCCATATTGATATCAATAATCTGGGCGCCGCTTTCCACGTTAATACGTGCGGCATCGGCCATCTCAACAGGGTCGCTACCGGCAATTTGCACCGTGCGAATTCCTGGCTCATCAACGTGCACCATCCGTAAACGAGACTTGTCACTTTCCCAAACCTGCGGGTTAGAAGACATCATCTCGGATACTGTCAATCCGGCTCCCATCTCATAGCACAGCGTCCTGAATGGTCTGTCAGTGATGCCAGCCATAGGTGCTGCGATCAGGCGATTTCTGAGCTGGTATTGTCCGATGCGCATGAGTTAAGAAATGACCATACTGTGACTGCAAGGCGGCGTATATTACGCATTTTTCGCACGAGATGAAAGGCCAAACTTTGACCAATCCACTGAGGTGGATCAATGAATTGCCGTAAATGTGAACGCATGAAAATATTTAATCATATAAATCATCGCATTATAAAAATGTGTCGATTTTATATACACATATAATTTTGCGTAACTTCTCATTTTTTCTTCAGCAGCAGACGGTACTGACAAGATATTCTGCTGAATTAATCAGCAAATTACCTCGTCATTGTGTGATCGCTACCTCATTTTAGTACAGGATCTCGGTATCCCCAGAATAGCTGTCCGTAATCTTGCGTTCATTCAACGGCTGCAGC
The DNA here is from genome assembly GCF_030332605.1 of Citrobacter sp. Cpo103. Taxonomy (NCBI): domain Bacteria; kingdom Pseudomonadati; phylum Pseudomonadota; class Gammaproteobacteria; order Enterobacterales; family Enterobacteriaceae; genus Citrobacter; species Citrobacter sp. Cpo103. The sequence continues at coordinate 13,553 of NZ_JAOWHO010000019.1, forward strand.
GGGCGATTGTTTGCTGGCCCAACAATGTAGTGAAATTTATCCAACTGTTCGGCAGAAAGAGCAACAGGCGTTTTCAGGACAGACCAGGTGACGCCTTCGGTGCAGGGAGGTGTTGTTAACGAACCACGGTAGCGCCAGTAGGTTTTATTGTCGGGTAAAAGCTGGTGGATATCGACCGGCGAGAAGATGTCCATGCTGCTGTCCTCCATGGTTGGAAAGGACTCCCACAAATTTTGAATCGCCTGGTTCTGTTCACCCACGTCAAACATAACCGCCACAATAGCAATGTCTCCGGATTGATTTTTGTGGAGCAACTGCATCTCCAGCGGATAGGTTTTACCGTTGAGGGTATGTTCACTCGGGGCGTGAAAATCAAATTGTTTTAAATAATAAAGCGTTTCATCAATTTCAATAGAATTAGATGCGTAACTACTCATCGTTGCTTGCAACGTATGGTTAATGCTCCGAAATCTAGTTGGGCCATCGACGTACTGCATGTTTAGCGCGGGGAGACCTAGTTTACTGGTTGTGGTGGTCTGGATGTCTATGGGGGATTGGTTTATGCCTGTCTGGCACGTTGCATACGCTTTGCTGATTTCTCCCCATCGTGCGGGGCCGTTTTCTTCGGTATATCCCCATGGTACGGCCAGCGTGGTCAGTGGCATCATGCATGCTGCCAGCAAAGTTGTTGTAAAACAGTTGAAACGCATACGTTTACTCAACGAAACTCAATATAAAAAATAACAAAATCAATTGATTATTATATCGCTGAGGAAAGTGTCGGTATGCTGGTCAATTGTCTGAAAATGGCGTGGTCAGATAACCACGCCGGAAGGGATTATTTTTTCTGGCCGGTAATACGACACCACTCTTCTTTCTCGATAACCGGATCGAGCGTAAAGAGATCGGCATAGGCTTCACAGACGCTTTCCGCCTGGCTGGCAAGAATACCAGAAAGCCCAAGCAAACCGCCCTCAACGGGCAGTACGCTGATTAACGGAGCCAGTTCACGTAATGGGCCAGCAAGGATGTTGGCGACCACCACGTCGGCTTTCATCGCCTCTGGCTGGTCTTTCGGCAGATAAAGCTCCAGACGCTCAGAAACACCATTACGCTGGGCGTTATCACGGCTGGCCTGAATCGCCTGCGGGTCGATATCCACGCCAATGGCTTTCGCCGCACCCAGCTTCAGTGCCGCAATGGCAAGAATGCCGGAGCCGCAGCCAAAGTCGATAACCGTTTTACCGTTAAGATCAAGACCGTCCAGCCATTGCAGGCACAGAGAGGTAGTGGGGTGCGTGCCTGTGCCAAATGCCAGACCCGGGTCCAGCATCACGTTGACAGCATTCTCATCCGGGACATCGCGCCAGCTTGGGCAAATCCACAGACGTTCACCAAAGCGCATCGGGTGGAAGTTATCCATCCATTCGCGTTCCCAGTCTTTGTCTTCGAGCTGTTCGATTTTATGCGCGAAGCCTTCACCCAGCAGCGGATGCTGTTCCAGGATGGCAACCACTTCTTTCATGTCGGTTTCTGCATCGAACAAGCCGATAACGTCGGTATCACCCCACAGGCGAGTCTCGCCCGGCAGAGGTTCAAACACCGGCGTATCATGCGTATCCTGGAAAGTAATGGAAACGGAGCCCGCTTCCATCAGCGCATCGCTCAACTCTTCAGCGTTGGCACCGGTCGTGTTCAGTTTCAGTTGGATCCATGGCATGGCAAAACTCTTTATTTATCAGTAGTCAATATGGCGGCTTGCGGGACGGCGGAACCGAAACGGTTGCCTATCAGGAAAGCCAGCAAGCTTATCAGTAACGAGGGCACGATTGGGTGGAAGCCCAGGAACTGAACGTTAAAGGTGGCGAGTAGAGCATAAAGCACGCCGCCGACAATCATCGCGCTCAATGCGCCTGACGCGTTTGCCCGCTCCCAATAGAGGCCCAGCACCAGAGGCCACAGGAAGACGGCTTCCAGCCCGCCAAACGCCAGCAGATTCAGCCAGATAATCATCTCTGGCGGTTTCCAGGCGGCCAGCAACAGTAACGCGCCCAACAGCAGGGTAATCACTGCCGACATGCGTTTCAGCCGGGTTTCGTTTTCCAGCTGTTCCGGGCGAAGGTTCAGGTACAGATCCTTAATGATCGTAGCGGAACTTTGCAGCAATTGGGCATTGATCGTCGACATAATCGCAGCCATAGGTGCGGCGAGGAAAATCCCGGCAGCGACCGGCGGCAGGACTTTGACCATCAGCGTAGGGATAACCAGATCCGGTACCGTCAGGTCAGGGATGACCGCCCGTCCCAGGGCACCCGCCAGATGCATACCAAACATCAGGATCGCCACTACGATGGTGCCGATGATAATGCCGCGGTGTACCGCTTTACTGTCTTTATAAGAGATGCAGCGTACCGCGGTATGCGGTAGGCCAATCACGCCAAAGCATACTAACACCCAGAATGAGGTCATAAACGTGGGTGACAAAATGTCATCAGCGCCCTGCGGCGAGACCAGTTTAGGGTCGATAGTCTGCAGGGTTACCACCGCATTGCTAAGGCCACCGGCAGCATGAACGACGCCGACCAGCAAAACGATAGTACCAATCAGCATCACCATGCCCTGCATGGTGTCGTTCAGTACGCTGGCGCGAAAGCCGCCGAACGCCGTGTATAACGCGATGCTGACGCCAAAAACCAGCAGGCCGGTTTCGTAGGGGATACCCGCTGCGGTTTCCAGCAAACGTGCGCCGCCAATAAACTGTACGGTCATTGCCCCGATAAACGCGACCAACAGGCTGAGGCTTGCCAGCCATACCAGCAGGCGGCTCTGGTAGCGCGCAAATAGCATATCGTTGAGGGTAACAGCATTATAACGGCGTGCCAGAATCGCGAACTTCTTGCCGAGAATACCCAGCGACAGCCAGACGGCAGGCAACTGGATCATCGCCAGCAGCACCCATCCCAGTCCGTATTTGTAAGCGGCACCAGGACCGCCAATAAACGAGCTGGCGCTAATGTAGGTTGCCGTTAGCGTCATCGCTAACACGACCCCGCCCATGGAGCGGCTGCCAAGGAAATATTCATTCAGGAAGGTACCGGTAACTCTCTTACGCATGGCATAAACTGAGAGACCGAATACCACCAGAAGATAGGCGACCAGCGGTAAAATAACTTCAAGCTGCATCGTCATCCTCCAACGGAATGTCGCGATAGATAAACTTTACCATCGCCCAGCACAGCACGATAAAAACCAGCGGCGTTAACAGGCAGGCCATTTCGAACCAGTGCGGTAAGCCGGTAAAACCCAGCGTTGAATCAGGTAAGTAAGCGGCCACTAACCATGTGACCAGATATAAAAGGGTTAGCCACAGCGCCCAGCGCGCCTCTTTATGGGCCTGAACAAAACGAGCGTCCATTTTTTGTCCCTTGTGGATAAAGAAAGCGGGGATTGTACCTTATGGCACGTGCGGGAGGGGAGAAAAACAAAAGGCCGGAATTTCCGGCCTTTTCGGTTAACGCACGCTTACTTTTCCTGAAGTCCGAGTTTTTTCTCCAGGTAGTGGATATTGGTTCCACCGTGCTGGAAGTGCTCGTCATTCATGATACGGATCTGCAGGTCAACGTTGGTTTTGATACCGTCGATGATCAGTTCCTGCAATGCGTTTTTCATACGGGCGATAGCGACGTCGCGGTTTTCGCCATAGCAGATCAGCTTACCGATCATTGAGTCATAGTACGGAGGTACGGTGTAGCCTGCGTAAATATGAGACTCCCAACGCACACCAAAGCCACCCGGCGCGTGGAAACGCGTGATTTTACCCGGGCTTGGCAGGAAGGTGTTCGGGTCTTCGGCGTTGATACGGCATTCAACCGCATGGCCTTTAACCACAACTTCGTCCTGCTTGATGGACAGCGGTTGGCCCGCTGCGATGCGCAGCTGCTCTTTGATCAGGTCAACGCCGGTGATCATTTCGGTTACCGGGTGTTCAACCTGAATACGGGTGTTCATCTCAATGAAGTAGAACTCGCCGTTTTCGAACAGGAATTCGAAAGTACCCGCCCCGCGATAGCCGATATCAACACAGGCTTTGGCGCAACGCTCGCCGATGTAGCGACGCAGTTCCGGGGTAATGCCCGGCGCTGGTGCTTCTTCGACAACTTTCTGGTGACGACGCTGCATGGAGCAGTCACGTTCTGCCAGATAAATCGCGTTACCCTGACCGTCAGCCAGCACCTGAATTTCAATGTGGCGTGGGTTTTCCAGGTATTTCTCCATGTAGACCATATCGTTATTGAAAGCGGCTTTCGCTTCCGCTTTGGTCATGGAGATGGATTGTGCCAGTTCGGCATCGCTGCGCACGACGCGCATACCGCGACCGCCGCCGCCGCCGGAGGCTTTGATGATAACCGGGTAGCCGATGCGTTTAGCATGAGCGCGGTTAGCGTCCATGTCATCGCCCAGCGGGCCGTCAGAGCCTGGGACTGTCGGTACGCCCGCTTTCTTCATCGCGGTGATTGCAGACACTTTGTCGCCCATCAGGCGGATGGTGTCGGCTTTCGGGCCGATGAAGATAAAGCCAGAACGCTCTACCTGCTCAGCAAAGTTGGCGTTCTCAGAGAGGAAGCCATAGCCCGGGTGAATTGCCACCGCGCCGGTGATTTCAGCGGCGCTGATGATAGCCGGGATGTTCAGATAGCTTTTTACGGACGGAGCCGGGCCGATACAGACCGTCTCATCCGCCAGCAATACGTGTTTTAAATCGCGATCCGCACTTGAATGCACAGCGACAGTCTTGATGCCCAGTTCTTTACAGGCACGAAGAATACGCAGGGCAATCTCGCCGCGGTTGGCGATAACAATTTTATCCAACATGTTCGCCTCGTTATTCGATGACGACCAGCGGCTCGTCAAATTCTACCGGTTGACCACTTTCTACCAGAATCGCTTTAACTACGCCGGATTTGTCGGCTTCGATCTGGTTCATCATTTTCATGGCTTCAACGATGCACAGGGTATCGCCCGCATTCACTTTCTGTCCGATTTCGATGAACGCTTTAGCATCCGGGCTCGGGGTGCGGTAGAACGTACCAACCATTGGGGAGCGTACGATGTGACCACTGATTTCCGCTGCTGCCGGAGCTTCCATACTTGGAGAGGCAGTTTGTGCGACAGCGTTAGACAGAGCTGGTTGCTGCATCACTGGTGCAGCATAAGCCTGTTGCATCATCGGAAAACTTGCAGCTGGCGCTGCACGGCTGATGCGTACAGATTCTTCGCCTTCAGAAATTTCCAGTTCGGAGATGCCTGATTCTTCAACCAGCTCGATCAGTTTTTTAATCTTACGAATATCCATGAGTGGGTTCCGTACTCTTTGTTTAGTGAGATTGTGACAGGCGTTTTACCGCCGTCTGTATAGCATTTTTATAACAGTGAGTGACAAGATGCCACGCATCTCAGGCGCTGCACTGGGCGCTGCTGCCATTAAGTGAGATTGCCAGACTTGTTAGTCATTGTGCGGCTATCTTCTGCCATTTTCGGGTAAAAGACAAAATATACCTTCAATATGCGATTGTCACCCTTTCAGCGCCTTAAAAACGCTACCGGGGATAGCAAAGTCGCACATTATAACTATTTCGTAGCAATTGGCAGCTAAATACTGGTCTTATCAGGGAAGATAATCAACCGTTAACATGTAAAGAAAATCGGATCGTCAGTGTTTTGCAACGCACTGCACATATCGTGAAACTACCGCCACCACTGGCGAAACTTCTTGTAACGGCACGCTAACAGCACCGCAGCGATCGCTGCATAAATAATCGGTTGAGGGGAGATAATTTTAACCGACCACAGATAATGTATGGGTGTCAGGATCGCCACAAGATAGACGAAGTTATGCAAATACTGCCATTTTTTACCCAGCTTTCGCTGTGCAGCCTGCGTGGACGTTAAGGTGAGGGCGAATAATATGACCCAACTGGCAATGCCCAAGGTTAAATAAGGCCGCGTAATTAATTCCCGCCCTAACAACGCCAGATTATTAATGCCCAGTTCCAGTAATGCGTAGCTGGTTAAATGCAGCGTTGCCCAGGCAAAACACCATAGCCCTAACAGGCGACGTGTGCGTATCAATAATGGCTGTTTAGCGTAGCGCGCGAGTGGAGATACCAGCAAGGTCGCCAGCAAGAATTTCAGAGCTGTCCTACCGGTAAAGTGCTGGATATCTTTGACCGGATCGGCGCTCAGGCTGCCGTGATTTACCGCCCAAAATAGCCAGATAAACGGCAAAAAACCGGCAAGATGCAGGCAAACTTTCAGCCCGGTAATGTGCTTTGCAGTCAGACGCACTTAAAAATTCTCCTGCAAATTGAGTCCGCGATACAGTGACGCAACCTCTTCGGCATAGCCGTTAAACATCAGCGTGGGCTGACGCTGTACGTCCAGAATACCGCCAGCGCCAATAAAACGCTCGGTGGCCTGGGACCAGCGGGGATGATCGACATGCGGATTCACGTTGGCATAAAACCCGTATTCATTGGGCGCGGCCAGATTCCAGGTTGTCGGAGGGCGTTCGCGCGTGAGTTTGATACTCACGATCGACTTAATGCCTTTAAATCCATATTTCCACGGCACAATTAAGCGAATGGGCGCGCCATTTTGTGGCGGAAGGGCTTTTCCATAAACCCCCACTGTAAGCAACGTGAGTGGGTGCATCGCTTCATCCAGACGCAGTCCTTCAACATAGGGATACTTCAACCCGCCGCCAATAAAGCGATCTTTTTGTCCCGGCATTTCCTCTGGTGCGTACAGCGTTTCGAACGCGACATACTTCGCATTGCTGGTGGGTTCCACCTGCGCCAACAGTTTATGTAACGGAAAGCCAATCCATGGTACGACCATTGACCAGGCTTCCACACAGCGCATCCGGTAAATCCGTTGCTCCAGCGGGAAACGGGTGGTCAAGGTGTCGTGATCGAGAGTGAGTGGTTTGGCGACCTCACCACTGATTTTTAATGTCCATGGATCGGTTTTCAGGCTACCCGCGTTGGCTGCCGGATCCGCTTTGTCGAGACCGAATTCATAGAAGTTGTTGTAGCCAGAAACTTTATCCGTTGGGGTTAAAGGAAGCGAATTTTGCCAGGCGGCGGGCTTGCTGAAATTAAGCGGCTTTCCCGCGGGCGCGGGCGGGCGGTCATTACCCTTAAACCAACTCAGAAGGTCAGCCTGCGCAGAGTGGGGTAAAGACAACGCGGCTGCGCTGATCCCTAATGCTTTCAGCACCTGGCGACGCTGCATAAAAAAAGCCGACTCGTCAGTGACGTCGGCTTCTGTAAATGGACGTAATTTCTTCATAACAGACTCCCGGCTTACGCGTCATAACTGACAGGGGACGCGTAGTTAATATGGCAGGGAGTCTGTAGATGTGCCGCGAAATTTCGTTAATTAAGTGTAAATTTCTGCGCCAGGGTCTGTTACTTCACCTTCACCAGCGTACGGCCTTGCACCTGGTTATTGATGATGGCATCGGCGAACTTCGGCGCATCCGCCAGCGTAATTTCCGTTGCCGCCTGAGCATAGAAAGATTCCGGCAGATCCTTAACCAGACGCGCCCAGGCTTCTGCACGGCGTGCCGGCGGGGTCATCACCGAGTCCACTCCTTGCAAACGAACGTTACGCAGAATGAATGGCATCACCGTGGTTGGCAGAGCGAAACCGCCCGCCAGACCGCAGGCAGCAACACAGCCGCCGTAGTTCATCTGCGCGAGGACTTTCGCCAGAACTTTGTCGCCAACGGTATCCACCGCGCCAGCCCACAGCTGTTTTTCCAGCGGACGAGACTCGGCAAACTCATCGCGACCAAGAATACGGTTTGCGCCCAGGCTTTTCAGGTAGTCGTGGGTGCTTTCACGGCCCGAAACCGCCGCAACCTGATAACCCAGCTTATGCAGTAACGCAACGGCCGTGCTGCCCACGCCTCCGCTGGCGCCTGTGACGACAATCTCACCGTCTTGCGGACGAATTCCTGCATCTTCAAGCGCCATGACGCAAAGCATGGCGGTAAAGCCAGCGGTACCGATGACCATGGCTTTACGTCCATCCAGCCCTTCTGGCAGCGCAACCAGCCAGTCGCCTTTCACGCGTGCGCGTTCTGCCAGTCCACCCCAATGATTTTCACCCACGCCCCAACCGGTCAGTAAAACCTCCTGATCCGCATGAAAACGGGGATCTTCGCTTGCGCGCACGGTACCGGCGAAATCGATACCAGGAATCATCGGAAAATTACGAATGATTTTTCCCTTGCCGGTGATAGCCAGGGCGTCTTTATAGTTCAGGCTTGACCAGTGGACATCCACCGTCACATCGCCTTCCGGTAGCTGATTTTCGTCGAGGGGTTGAACGGATGCGAGGGTTTTTCCGTCCTGCTGTTCTAAGATCAAAGCCTGCATAACCTGTCCTCAATTCGTATAGTGGATTGGAAAATTAATAATGAAGACTATACTCGCTAATCAAAACATGATGCCGATTCTGCGCAATAAATTGCCAGATATACCTGATTTGGTAGTATGCCCTCACAGTTTGTATAAATTGACGGATTTTGCCTTCAGTTTTGCATTTTAGAGTCGATTTATTACTTTCAGGCCTGTTTCATAACTGTCGGAGTTAACACAAGGATGCGATTAACGACGAAATTTTCAGCTTTTGTCACGCTGCTTACTGGGTTAACGATCTTCGTGACTCTGATCGGCTGTTCGCTGAGTTTCTACAACGCTATTCAATATAAGTTCACCACGCGCGTTCATGCGGTCGCGACGGCGATTGATACGCATCTGGTCTCCAGAGATGTCGTTACGTTAACCCCGCAAATCGATGAGCTGATGGTTTCTGTTGATATCGTGCGCATCGAACTGTTGCAGGGCGGAAATGTGGTGTATGACCACTCACGCACCAGCAGCTACCGACCGGCAGGGACGAACAATCTCTACCGCGAGATTACCGTACCGTTGGTCAAGCATCCGGGTATGTCATTGCGTCTGGTTTATCAGGATCCAATGGGTAACTATTTCCATTCGCTACTGACCACCGCACCGCTCACGATAGCCATTGCTTTCATTATTCTGATGCTCTTTTTGTCTGTGCGCTGGCTTCAGCGCCAGCTTTCAGGTCAGGAACTGCTGGAGATTCGTTCCACGCGTATTCTGAACGGCGAGCGTGGGCCGAACGTGCGGGGAACGGTCTATGAATGGCCTGCGCGTACCAGCAGTGCGCTCGATATGCTGCTGACTGAAATTCAAAATGCCCGCGAGCAACGCAGCCGCCTGGATACGCTGATTCGTTCCTATGTCGCGCAGGATACAAAAACCGGGCTAAGCAACCGCTTGTTCTTTGATAACCAACTGGCCACGCTGCTGGAAGATCAGGAAAAAGTAGGCTCGCATGGCGTCGTGATGATGGTGCGCCTGCCGGATTTTACGCTGCTGCGCGATAGCTGGGGAATCACCCTCGCAGAAGAACAAATCTCGACGCTGATCAATTTGTTGTCGACTTTTATGACGCGATATCCGGGCGCGTTGCTGGCGCGCTACCACCGTAGCGATTTTGCTATCCTGCTGCCACACCGCACGTTGAAAGAGGCGGAAAGCATTGCCGGGCAATTATTAAAAGCGGTAGATGCACTTCCGGCTAATAAAATGATCGATCGTGCCGATATGGTTCATATTGGCATTTGCGTTTGCCGCAGCGGTCAGTCGCCGGAGCAAGTGATGGATCATGCTGAAGCCGCCACCCGGAATTCGGTATTGCAGGGCGGAAATAGCTGGTCGGTCTATGATGACTCGCTGCCGGAAAAAGGTCGGGGCAACGTACGCTGGCGTACGCTTATCGAACAGATGCTTAGCCGGGGCGGGCCGAGAATTTATCAAAAGCCTGCCGTAACGCGTGAAGGCCGGGTGCACCATCGGGAGTTGATGTGCCGTATTTTTGATGGCAACGAAGAGGTCATTTCGGCGGAATATATGCCGATGGTCCTGCAATTTGGTCTGGCAGAAGAATATGACCGTTTGCAGATAAGCCGTCTGATCCTGCTTTTGGGCTACTGGCCGCAGGAAAATCTGGCGATGCAGACAACGGTTGAATCGCTTATTCGTCCACGTTTTCAGCGCTGGCTGCGTGATACGCTGATGCAGTGCGAAAAATCATTACGCAAACGCATAATTATTGAACTTGCTGAGGCAGATGTCTGTCAACATATCAGCCGGTTACAGCCCGTCATCAGATTGATGAATGCGCTGGGCGTGCGTATTGCCGTTACGCAGGCGGGGTTAACGCTGGTGAGCACCAGTTGGATCAAAGAGCTTAACGTTGAGTTATTGAAGCTGCATCCAAGTCTGGTGAGGAACATTGATAAGCGAACGGAAAATCAGCTTCTGGTTCAAAGCCTGGTGGAGGCCTGTTCGGGAACACCCACGCAGGTTTACGCCACGGGCGTACGTTCGCGTAGTGAGTGGCATACGCTGACAGAACGCGGAGTTGCAGGTGGGCAAGGGGATTTTTTTGCCGCATCACAACCACTTGACACTAACGTGAAAAAATATTCGCAAAGATACTCGGTTTAACCTGCCGTTTAATTTGTTTTCACGTAGAATAACGCGCGCTGTGCCTTCTGGGGGTGTGCTTGCCTGCTCGCCAGGTTGTAACAGCAAACATGCAGGTGAATGACCTTTGACAGGTTGCAAACAAAAGCGAGGAGTGCTGCTGATTTATTCAGCCCTGATGGACTCAGGCCGGTTTTGTAACAAAGGAAACGAACTGCACTAATTTTCACCGTAGCAGATGATTTTTGCGCCTTGTCGCTGCTGCGTGTGGTTGGTAAAGTAAGCGGATTTTGTTTTCCGCCCCAGCTTTCAGGATTATCCCTTAGTATGTTGAAAAAATTTCGTGGCATGTTTTCCAATGACCTGTCCATTGACCTGGGTACCGCGAATACCCTTATTTATGTAAAAGGACAAGGCATCGTATTGAATGAGCCTTCTGTTGTGGCCATTCGTCAGGATCGTGCCGGTTCGCCGAAAAGCGTGGCTGCAGTAGGTCATGATGCGAAGCAGATGCTGGGTCGTACGCCGGGCAATATCGCTGCAATTCGCCCAATGAAAGACGGCGTTATCGCTGACTTCTTCGTGACTGAAAAAATGCTCCAGCACTTTATCAAGCAAGTGCACAGCAATAGCTTCATGCGCCCAAGCCCGCGCGTACTGGTGTGTGTACCGGTTGGAGCAACTCAGGTTGAACGCCGTGCGATCCGTGAATCAGCTCAGGGCGCAGGTGCTCGTGAAGTCTTCCTGATCGAAGAGCCGATGGCGGCCGCGATCGGTGCGGGTCTGCCAGTTTCTGAAGCAACCGGTTCAATGGTTGTGGATATCGGTGGCGGTACCACTGAAGTTGCCGTTATCTCCCTGAATGGCGTGGTTTACTCCTCTTCTGTCCGTATTGGCGGCGACCGCTTCGATGAAGCCATCATTAATTATGTTCGTCGTAACTACGGTTCCCTGATCGGTGAAGCGACCGCAGAACGTATTAAACACGAGATCGGTTCCGCTTATCCGGGTGACGAAGTGCGCGAAATCGAAGTTCGCGGTCGTAACCTGGCTGAAGGCGTTCCGCGCGGCTTTACCCTGAACTCCAACGAGATTCTGGAAGCCCTGCAGGAACCGCTGACCGGTATCGTGAGCGCAGTAATGGTTGCACTGGAACAGTGCCCGCCGGAACTGGCGTCTGACATCTCCGAACGCGGTATGGTGCTGACCGGTGGTGGTGCGCTGCTGCGTAACCTTGACCGTCTGTTAATGGAAGAAACCGGTATTCCAGTTGTTGTTGCTGAAGATCCGCTGACCTGCGTGGCGCGCGGCGGCGGCAAGGCGCTGGAAATGATCGACATGCACGGCGGCGACCTGTTCAGCGAAGAGTAATCGGATGCAGGTTGGGTAGCCCCCGCGGGTTGCCCTTCCGCTCTGATACGAGAATACGCATAGACTATGAAGCCAATTTTTAGCCGTGGCCCGTCGCTACAGATTCGCCTTATTCTGGCGGTGCTGGTGGCGCTCGGCGTTATTATTGCCGACAGCCGCCTGGGTACGTTTAGTCAAATCCGAACGTACATGGATACCGCCGTCAGTCCTTTCTACTTTATCTCAAATGGTCCTCGTGAATTACTCGACGGCGTGTCGCAAACGCTGGCTTCGCGTGACCAACTCGAACTTGAAAACCGTGCGTTGCGTCAGGAACTGCTGCTGAAAAACAGCGAACTACTGATGTTGGGGCAATACAAACAGGAGAACGCGCGTTTGCGTGAGCTGCTGGGATCGCCATTGCGTCAGGACGAACAAAAGATGGTGACGCAGGTCATCTCAACGGTTAATGACCCTTACAGCGATCAGGTCGTGATCGACAAAGGGAGCGTTAACGGCGTCTACGAAGGCCAGCCGGTTATTAGCGACAAAGGCGTAGTAGGTCAGGTCGTGGCAGTGGCTAAATTAACCAGCCGCGTGCTGCTGATTTGCGATGCGACGCATGCGCTGCCTATTCAGGTACTGCGTAATGATATCCGCGTAATCGCTGCGGGTAACGGCTGCACCGACGATCTTCAGCTCGAACACCTGCCGGCCAACACCGACATTCGCGTTGGCGATGTGCTGGTCACCTCGGGTCTGGGTGGACGTTTCCCTGAAGGTTATCCGGTTGCTGTTGTTTCTTCCGTTAAGCTGGACACTCAGCGCGCTTATACTGTGATTCAGGCTCGCCCGACTGCGGGTCTGCAGCGTCTGCGCTATCTGCTGCTGTTGTGGGGTGCCGATCGTAATGGCGCAAACCCGATGACGCCGGAAGAAGTACACCGCGTTGCTAATGAACGTCTGATGCAAATGATGCCGCAAGTTCTGCCTGCACCAGATACCATGGGACCGCCTGCGCCGATGCCAGCACCTGCAACAGGCGTGGCTCCAGCGCCCGCAGATACCACGCCGCCACAACCTGCTCCGCGTAAGCCGGGAGGACAGTAAGTGGCAAGCTATCGTAGCCAGGGACGTTGGGTGATTTGGCTCTCGTTCCTTATTGCACTGTTGCTGCAAGTCATGCCCTGGCCGGATGACATTCTGGTTTTCCGGCCAAACTGGGTGCTGCTCATCTTGTTGTATTGGATCCTGGCGCTGCCGCATCGCGTAAATGTGGGCACGGGATTTGTGGTGGGTGCCATACTGGATCTCATCAGCGGCTCCACGCTTGGCGTGCGCGCATTGTCGATGAGTATCATTGCTTATCTGGTCGCGCTGAAATTCCAGCTATTCCGCAACCTCGCGCTCTGGCAACAGGCGCTGGTGGTCATGTTGTTATCACTGGTCGTGGATATTATTGTTTTCTGGGCCGAGTTTTTAGTGATCAACGTCTCTTTCAGACCTGAAGTGTTCTGGAGTAGTGTAGTGAATGGTGTGCTTTGGCCATGGCTATTCTTACTGATGCGTAAAGTCCGTCAGCAGTTTGCGGTGCAATAAGGTTGATATGAATACTCTGTATCTTGCTTCAGGTTCTCCACGTCGTCAGGAGTTGCTCGCTCAGCTTGGTGTTACGTTTGAACGACTGGTCCCTGGGATTGAAGAACAGCGGCACCCGCAGGAAAGCGCGCAGCAGTACGTTTCCCGTCTGGCGCGCGAAAAAGCGCAGGCTGGCGTAGTACTGGCACAGCGCGATTTGCCGGTATTGGGTGCGGATACCATCGTTATCCTTAATGGCGAAGTGTTGGAAAAACCGCACGACGCCGACCATGCCGCAGCAATGCTGCGCAAACTGTCGGGCAAAACGCATCAAGTTATGACGGCCGTGGCACTGGCCGATCGCCAGCACAGTCTGGACTGCCTGGTAGTGACGGAAGTGACATTCAGAGCACTAACCGATGAGGACATCGCGGGCTATGTTGCCAGCGGTGAACCAATGGATAAAGCAGGTGCATACGGTATTCAAGGGTTGGGTGGCTGTTTTGTCAGGAAGATAAATGGCAGCTATCACGCCGTAGTCGGCTTACCGCTGGTAGAAACGTATGAGTTGCTGACCAATTTTAACGCACTGCGTGAGAAAAGGGATAAACATGACGGCTGAATTGTTGGTAAACGTAACGCCATCGGAAACTCGGGTGGCTTACATTGATGGCGGTATTCTGCAGGAAATTCATATTGAACGTGAGGCGCGACGCGGAATCGTAGGCAATATCTACAAAGGTCGTGTAAGTCGTGTACTTCCGGGTATGCAGGCGGCTTTTGTAGATATTGGACTGGATAAAGCCGCATTTCTTCACGCTTCTGACATCATGCCGCACACCGAATGCGTGGCGGGTGAAGAACAAAAACAGTTCACCGTACGCGACATTTCTGAACTGGTGCGCCAGGGTCAGGATCTGATGGTGCAGGTGGTAAAAGATCCGTTGGGAACTAAAGGCGCACGCCTGACGACGGACATCACGCTGCCTTCCCGTTATCTCGTCTTTATGCCGGGGGCGTCGCACGTTGGCGTATCCCAACGTATTGAAAGCGAAACCGAACGCGAACGCCTGAAAAAAGTGGTGGCGGATTACTGCGATGAGCAGGGTGGATTCATCATTCGCACGGCGGCGGAAGGCGTATGTGAAGAGGATCTTGCCTCGGATGCTGCCTACCTGAAGCGCGTCTGGACGAAAGTCATGGAGCGTAAAAAGCGCCCGCAAACGCGCTACCAGATGTACGGTGAACTGGCACTGGCACAGCGCGTGTTGCGTGACTTTGCCGATGCACAGCTTGACCGCATCCGCGTCGACTCCCGTCTGACCTATGAGGCATTACTGGAATTTACGGCGGAATATATCCCCGAGATGACCAGCAAGCTGGAACATTACAGCGGGCGCCAGCCTATTTTTGATCTCTTTGACGTAGAGAATGAAATCCAGCGCGCGCTGGAACGCAAAGTTGAGCTGAAGTCCGGCGGTTATCTGATCATCGATCAAACCGAAGCGATGACCACGGTCGATATCAATACCGGCGCGTTTGTTGGGCATCGTAATCTCGACGACACTATCTTTAATACTAATATTGAAGCAACGCAGGCCATTGCTCGTCAGCTGCGTCTGCGTAACCTCGGCGGTATTATCATTATCGATTTTATCGACATGAATAATGAAGATCACCGTCGCCGGGTGCTGCACTCCCTGGAGCAGGCTCTGAGCAAGGATCGCGTAAAAACCAGCATTAACGGTTTTTCACAGCTGGGCCTGGTGGAGATGACACGCAAGCGCACACGTGAAAGCGTGGAGCATGTACTGTGCAACGAGTGTCCGACCTGCCATGGGCGTGGTACGGTGAAAACGGTGGAAACCGTATGCTATGAAATCATGCGCGAAATCGTGCGCGTACACCATGCATATGACTCTGACCGTTTCCTGGTTTATGCCTCTCCGGCAGTGGCTGAAACCCTGAAAGGTGAAGAGTCACACGCGTTGGCGGAAGTTGAGATCTTTGTCGGCAAACAGGTCAAAGTACAAGTCGAACCGCTGTATAACCAGGAGCAGTTCGACGTCGTCATGATGTAAATCGTGTAGTGGCACCCGCGTATGTAAGCCGGATAAGGCGCAAGCGCCATTATCCGGCAATATTCACTCAAGGGGTGTGAGTCATATTTTTTGGTAGACAAGGAGAGGCGCGTGAGGCGATTGCCGGGGATTTTACTGCTCACTGGAGCCGCATTCGTTGTCATCGCAGCGCTGTTGGTCAGTGGACTGCGCCTTGCGTTACCTCATCTTGATAGCTGGCGTCCGGCTATTCTTGGCAAGATTGAATCCGCCACAGGTCTGCCTGTTTCCGCCAGCCAGCTTTCTGCCAGCTGGCAAAATTTCGGTCCTACGCTTGAAGCGCGTAATATCCATGCGCAGCTGAAAGATGGGGGAGAATTTTCGGTAAAACGCGTCACGCTGGCGCTGGATGTCTGGCAAAGTTTGCTGCACATGCGCTGGCAGTTTCGCGATCTCACCTTCTGGCAACTTCAGTTGCGCACCAATACTCCTATCCAGCGCAGCGAAGGCGGAGATGGGATTGAAACCGGCCATCTCAGCGATCTCTTCCTGCGTCAGTTTGATCATTTCGATCTACGCGACAGCCATATCAGCTTTATAACCCTCTCAGGTCAACGTGCTGAACTGGCGATCCCCCAGCTTACCTGGCTGAACGGTAAAAATCGGCATCGCGCCGAGGGTCAGGTCAGCCTCTCCAGCCTGACCGGACAGCACGGCGTTATGCAGGTGCGTATGGATCTGCGTGATGACGAAGGGCTGTTGAATAACGGTCGGGTCTGGCTGCAGGCAGACGACATCGACGTCAAACCGTGGTTGGGCAAATGGATGCAGGATAATGTCGCGCTGCAAACCGCGCGTTTTAGCCTGGAAGCATGGATGACGATCAGCAAAGGCGTCGTTTCTGGTGGCGATGTCTGGCTAAAAAAAGGCGGGGCAAGTTGGCTGGGTGAAAATCGTACGCACACGCTCTCCGTCGATAATCTGACGGCGCACATCAGCCGTGAAGAAGCGGGCTGGCAATTCTCTATTCCCGATACCCGTATCACCATGGATGATAAACCCTGGCCGAGCGGGGCATTAACGCTGGCCTGGATCCCTGAGCAGGAAGTCGGTGGCGAGAATAACAAACGCAGTGATGAGCTACGCATTCGCGCCAGTAATCTGGAACTGGCCGGGTTAGAAGGACTGCGTCCGATGGCGTCCAGGTTATCGCCTGCGCTGGGTGATATCTGGCGGGCCACGCAACCCAGCGGCAAAATAGATGTGCTTGCGCTGGATATCCCGTTACAGGCGACAGAAAAAACCCGCTTCCTGTCCTCGTGGACCGATTTGGCCTGGAAACAGTGGAAGCTGCTGCCGGGGGCAGAACATTTCTCCGGTACGCTTGCGGGAAGCGTTGAAAATGGGGCGCTCACCGCCTCCATGAAACAAGCAAAAATGCCGTATGAAACCGTCTTCCGCGCGCCGCTGGAAATAGAGAACGGCGTGGCGACGCTAAGCTGGCTGAAGAATGATAAAGGCTTCCAGTTAGACGGGCGCAACATTGATGTTAAAGCGAAAGCGGTACATGCGCGCGGTGGTTTTCGCTATCTGCAACCGGCTGATGATGAGCCATGGTTGGGCATCCTGGCCGGTATCAGTACCGACGATGGCTCTCAGGCCTGGCGCTACTTCCCGGAAAACCTGATGGGTAAAGAGCTGGTTGACTACCTCAGCGGCGCTATTCAGGGCGGCGAGGCGGATAACGCCACGCTGGTGTATGGCGGTAACCCGAATCTGTTCCCGTATCTGCACAACGAAGGGCAGTTTCAGGTCCTGGTGCCGCTACGCAATGCGAAATTTGCTTTCCAGCCCGACTGGCCTGCGCTAACCGATCTTAATATCGAACTAAACTTCATTAACGATGGCCTGTGGATGAAGACGGATAGCGTCAATCTGGGCGGCGTGAAGGCCAGTAACCTGACGGCTAATATTCCCGACTATGCAAAAGAAAAGCTGCTGATTGATGCCGATATCAACGGGCCAGGCAAGGCGGTTGGACCTTATTTTGATGAGACACCATTGAAGGATTCTCTCGGCGCCACGCTGGAACAGTTGCAAATTGACGGTGATGTGAATGCTCGCTTACATCTTGATATTCCGCTAGACGGCTCGCTGGTTACCGCCAAAGGCGACGTCAACCTGCGTAATAACAGTCTGTTTATTAAACCGCTCGACAGTACGATGAAGAATTTGAATGGTAAATTCAGCTTTATCAACGGCGATCTGAAGAGCGAGCCGATGACGGCGAACTGGTTTAATCAGCCGCTGAACGTCGACTTCTCCACCACCGAAGGGGCGAAAGCCTATCAGGTAGCCGTGAACCTGCAAGGCGACTGGCAACCAACCCGCATGGGGATTTTACCGGCGCAGGTCAACGATGCGTTACGTGGCAGCATGGCGTGGAATGGCAAGGTGGGTATCGATCTTCCGTATCATGCCGGGCCGACCTACGACATTGAGCTAAAGGGTGACCTGAAGAATGTAAGTAGTCACTTACCTGCTCCGCTGAATAAAGCGGCCGGTGAGGCGTTGCCGGTAAACGTTAAGGCTAACGGCAATCTGCGCAGCTTTGAACTGACCGGTAATGCTGGCAGTAAGAACCACTTTAACAGCCGCTGGTTGCTGAATCAGAAACTGACGCTTGACCGCGCTATCTGGACGTCGGAAAGCCGCACTGTGCCCGCGTTACCCGATCAGCAAGGCATTGAGCTTAATCTTCCCCCTATGGATGGCGCGCAATGGCTGGCATTGTTCCAAAAAGGCGCAGCGGATAACGTTGGCACTAATGCCAACTTCCCACAACGCATCACCGTGCGTACGCCATCGTTATCCCTGGGCGGTCAGCAGTGGAATAATTTGAGTATTGTGTCTGAGCCTGCGAGCAATGGCTCTATCGTACAGGCGCAGGGTCGTGAAATTAACGCCACGCTGGCGATGCGCAATAATGCGCCATGGTTGGCCAATATTAAGTATCTTTATTACAACCCCAGCGCGGCGAAAGCGTCACCGGGCAACACACCAGCCTCGCCGTTTTCCGCCGTGGACAACTTCAGCTTCCGCGGCTGGCCGGACCTTCAGTTACGCTGTGCCGAGTGCTGGATGTGGGGACAGAAATATGGGCGTATTGACGCCGATGTAGCAATTAAAGGCGACACGCTAACGCTGAGCAACGGTCTGTTGGATACGGGATTTGCCAGACTGACCACCGATGGCGTGTGGGTGAATGCGCCGGGCAAAGAACGAACGTCACTGAAGGGTAAACTGAGCGGTAATAAAATTGACTCCGCTGCCAGTTTCTTTGGCGTATCGACCCCGATTCGTAACTCTTCGTTCAACGTGGAGTATGACCTGCACTGGCGTAACCCGCCATGGGATCCGGATGAAGCTTCGCTGAATGGGATTTTGCGTACCCGGTTGGGCAAAGGTGAGCTTACTGAACTCAGCACCGGACATGCGGGGCAACTATTGCGACTGCTGAGCTTTGATGCGTTGCTACGTAAACTGCGTTTTGATTTTAGCGATACCTTCAGTGAAGGTTTCTATTTCGACTCGATTCGCAGTACGGCGTGGATCAAAGATGGCGTGATGCATACCGACGACACGCTGGTGGACGGTCTGGAGGCAGACATTGCGATGAAAGGCTCAGTGAACCTGGTCCGTCGGGAGCTGGATATGGAAGCCATTGTCGCGCCTGAAATTTCTGCCACCGTAGGGGTTGCCGCTGCGTTTGCTGTCAATCCGATTGTCGGCGCGGCGGTGTTTGCTGCCAGTAAGGTTCTGGGACCATTGTGGAGCAAAGTTTCGATTCTGCGCTATCGCATCACCGGTCCGGTCGATAAGCCGCAGATTAACGAAGTTCTGCGCCAGCCGCGCAAAGAAAGCCAGCAATGATTTGACGGGGGCGAGTAATTGCCCCAATCTCAGTACAGTGATCTTCTACCGCAGTCCGTAGGCCGGAAAAGGCGTTCACGCCGCCATCCGGCATTGAAGTGCCTGATGGCGACGCTGGCGCGTCTTATCAGGCCTACAACAGAAACTAATGAGTACCAAAACGATGAGTCTGAACCTGGTAAGTGAACAATTGCTAGCGGCGAATGGCCTGAAACATCAGGATCTGTTTGCCATTCTGGGCCAACTGGCCGAACGCCGTCTTGACTACGGCGATCTCTATTTTCAGTCGAGCTATCACGAATCCTGGGTTTTAGAAGACCGCATCATTAAAGACGGTTCTTACAATATCGATCAGGGTGTTGGCGTGCGCGCCATCAGCGGCGAAAAAACAGGGTTTGCCTATGCAGACCAGATTAGCCTGCTGGCGCTGGAGCAAAGTGCTCATGCTGCCCGTACTATCGTGCGTGACAACGGTGACGGTAAAGTAAAAACGCTGGGAGCGGTTGAGCATCAGGCGCTTTACACCTCGGTTGATCCGTTACAGAGCATGAGCCGCGAAGAGAAACTGGATATTCTGCGTCGCGTTGATAGCGTGGCCCGTGCAGCCGACAAACGCGTCCAGGAAGTAACCGCCAGCCTGACCGGTGTTTATGAACTGATCCTGGTAGCCGCGACCGACGGTACGTTGGCCGCTGACGTTCGTCCGCTGGTACGCCTGTCCGTAAGCGTACAGGTGGAAGAAGATGGTAAGCGCGAGCGCGGTGCCAGCGGTGGTGGCGGTCGTTTTGGCTACGACTATTTCCTTGGCGACCTCGATGGTGAAGTTCGTGCTGACGCGTGGGCGAAAGAAGCCGTACGCATGGCGTTAGTTAATTTGTCCGCGGTAGCAGCGCCTGCTGGTACGCTGCCGGTAGTACTCGGCGCTGGCTGGCCTGGCGTTCTGCTGCATGAAGCGGTCGGTCATGGTCTGGAAGGTGACTTTAACCGCCGTGGTACCTCGGTATTCAGCGGTCACATGGGTGAGCTGGTGGCGTCGGAACTGTGTACCGTTGTGGATGATGGCACAATGGCGGACCGTCGTGGCTCTGTGGCTATTGATGATGAAGGCACTCCGGGTCAGTACAACGTGCTGATCGAAAACGGTATTCTGAAAGGCTACATGCAGGACAAACTGAACGCGCGCCTGATGGGCGTTGCGCCAACGGGTAACGGTCGCCGTGAATCTTACGCGCACCTGCCGATGCCACGTATGACCAACACCTACATGCTGCCTGGGAAATCCACGCCGCAGGAAATCATCGAATCCGTTGAATACGGTATTTATGCGCCTAACTTCGGCGGCGGCCAGGTGGATATCACCTCCGGGAAATTCGTGTTCTCGACGTCTGAAGCGTATCTGATTGAAAACGGTAAAGTAACCAAACCGGTGAAAGGCGCGACGCTGATTGGGTCTGGTATCGAAGCGATGCAGCAGATTTCAATGGTAGGTAACGACCTGAAGCTGGATAACGGGGTTGGTGTGTGCGGTAAAGAAGGGCAGAGCCTGCCGGTGGGCGTGGGCCAGCCGACGCTGAAGGTGGATAACCTGACGGTAGGTGGTACTGCATAACATCATGATGTATGCCCGATAAGCACCAGTGCTATCGGGCATCTTTCCGGACGCGGTGTCAACGCCTTATCCGGCCAATACTCTTTTTATTTCTCTTTTCCCCGGCCGTACATCCCCTGAAAAAGCTGCGCCACATCGACAAAATAATCCGTCAGATAGTTAATCACTACCTGGACCTTGAGCGGCAATTTGTCTTTTTCGGTATACAGCGCATAGACCGGACGCGGATCCGACTGGTAGCGGGGAAGGAGGATCTCCACTTCGCCACGATTGATCTCATTGATCACCCACATCAGCGGCACATAGGCAATGCCCGCACCCGCAGCCAGCCAGCGCACCAATGTCATCGGATCGTTAGTCACAAAACGCCCCTCTGGTATCAGACGGGTGGAAATTCCTTCCGGAGCGATAAGCTCGAATTCATTATCCGGGCGCACGCTGTATTCCAGCCACGAGTGGTTGCTGAGATCGGCGGGTTTCTCCGGGGCACCAAACTGTGCGAGATAGCTTTTAGCCGCGCAGACTACCATCGGCATGGCGCCCAGGCGACGCGAGAACAGACTGGAGTCCTGCAACGCACCGACGCGGATAACCACGTCCAGACCATCGGCGATTAAATCCGGTGCCGGGATGCCTGTTACCAGATTTACCGTCAGACCGGGGTATTCCTTCAGCATTGTCGCGGTCAATCCGGCGAGGACATTTTGTGCCATGGTTGAAGAACAACCAATGCGCAGCGTGCCGATGGGCGTGTTGTTAAAGGCATAAAGCTGCTCGTGAACATCCTGCGCTTCGTGCAGCATTCTCCGGCAGCCCTGGTAGTAGATTTTACCGGCTTCGGTCAGCCCAATGCTGCGTGTACTGCGGTTTAGCAGCTTAACCTGTAGCTCATCTTCCAGTTTGGAGACCGTCTGGCTTATCGATGAAACGCTCATTTGTAGCTGTCTTGCGGCGGCGGTGAAGGAACCCAGTTCGACGACTTTGGCGAACACCGACATACGTTTTAATCGTTCCATTGTTCACTCTGGCTTAAAAGTGATTTAGATCACATAATATAGATAACAGCATAACAGTTACGTTAATATATTATTATTCAAATAACAGCTATGTCGCTCTCGCCTGGCTCATCCTTGCCCTTCTCTGCGGTGACATACGCTAGAAAATCTATCACCTGCACTCTCTTAAGTTACCAAGGTCAACATGAGTCTGTTTCCCGTTATCGTGGTGTTTGGTTTGTCCTTCCCACCGATTTTTTTCGAATTACTTTTGTCACTGGCGATTTTCTGGCTGGTGCGCCGGATGCTGGTTCCAACCGGCATCTATGATTTTGTCTGGCATCCGGCTTTGTTTAACACCGCGCTGTATTGCTGCCTGTTCTATTTAATAACGCGCCTGTTCGTTTGAGGTTGAAGTGAAAACACTAACAAAAAAACTCTCCCGTACGGCCACGACTCTCGTACTGGTCATTCTGGCCTTCATCGCTATTTTTCGCGCATGGGTGTATTACACCGAGTCGCCATGGACACGTGATGCGCGTTTCAGCGCGGAAGTTGTCGCTATTGCGCCGGATGTTGCGGGTCTTATTTCCAACGTTAACGTCCATGATAACCAACTGGTGAAAAAGGATCAGATTCTGTTCACCATCGATCAGCCACGCTACAAGAAAGCCCTTGAGCAGGCCGAAGCTGATGTTTCTTATTATCAGGTTCTGGCCCAGGAAAAACGCCAGGAGGCTGGCCGTCGTAACCGCCTGGGCGTGCAGGCCATGTCTCGTGAAGAGATTGACCAGTCAAACAACGTCCTGCAAACCGTATTACACCAGCTTGCGAAAGCACAAGCGACCCGCGACCTGGCAAAATTAGATCTGGAACGTACCGTCATTCGCGCACCAGCAGACGGTTGGGTCACTAACCTGAACGTTTATAGCGGCGAATTTATTACGCGTGGTTCCACAGCGGTGGCACTGGTCAAACAGCATTCTTTCTATGTGCTGGCTTATATGGAAGAAACCAAACTAGAAGGCGTTCGCCCTGGATATCGTGCTGAGATCACCCCGCTTGGCAGTAATAATGTCTTAAAAGGCACCGTTGATAGCGTGGCGGCGGGGGTAACAAATGCCAGCAGTACGCAGGATGCAAAAGGTATGGCGACCATTGATTCAAATCTGGAATGGGTGCGCCTGGCGCAGCGTGTACCGGTGCGAATCCGCCTTGATGAGCAGCAGGGAACTCTGTGGCCTGCCGGGACGACGGCTACCGTTGTCATTACCGGTAAGCAGGACCGTGATGCAAGCCAGGAGTCCTTCTTCCGTAAAATGGCGCACCGCCTGCGTGAGTTTGGTTAATCGCGATGGGTATTTTCTCCATTGCCAACCAGCATATCCGCTTTGCGGTAAAACTGGCATGCGCGATTGTACTGGCGCTGTTCGTTGGTTTTCACTTCCAACTTGAGACTCCGCGTTGGGCGGTGCTGACTGCAGCTATTGTGGCGGCAGGCCCGGCCTTTGCTGCGGGTGGGGAACCCTATTCAGGGGCTATTCGCTATCGCGGCATGCTGCGTATTGTCGGGACATTTATCGGTTGTATTGCCGGACTGATCATTATCATCAGTATGATCCGCGCTCCGTTATTGATGATACTGGTGTGCTGTATCTGGGCCGGTTTTTGTACCTGGATCTCGTCACTGGTGAAGATCGAGAACTCCTATGCCTGGGGGCTTTCGGGCTATACAGCGCTGATCATCGTCATTACCATTCAGGCTGAACCGCTGCTGACGCCACAATTTGCGCTCGAACGTTGCAGTGAAATTGTGATGGGGATTGTCTGTGCCATTGTGGCCGATCTGCTTTTCTCTCCCCGTTCGATAAAACAAGAGATTGATGTTGAGCTGGACAGCCTGCTGGTGGCGCAATATCAACTGATGCAGTTGTGCATTAAGCACGGCGACAGCGAGGTTGTGGATAAAGCCTGGGGCGATTTAGTCCGTCGTACGGCAGCGCTGGAAGGTATGCGCAGTAACCTGAATATGGAGTCTTCACGCTGGGGGCGTGCTAACCGCAGGCTTAAAGCATTGAACACGCTGTCGCTCACGCTCATCACGCAGTCCTGTGAAACCTATCTTATTCAGAACACCCGACCGGAACTGATTACTGATACTTTCCGCGAGTTGTTCGATACGTCGGTTGAAACGGCGCAGGATGTCCATAAACAGCTGAAGCGGATGCGTCGGGTGATTGCCTGGACTGGCGAGCGCGAAACGCCGGTCACCATATACAGCTGGGCAGGGGCTGCGACGCGCTACCTGCTGCTCAAACGTGGTGTGGTGAGTAATACCAAGATTAGCGCTACGGAAGAAGAGATCCTGCAAGGTGAGCCGGTGGTGAAAGTGGAGTCTGCCGAGCGTCATCATGCGATGGTTAACTTCTGGCGTACCACGCTTTCTTGTGTGCTGGGAACCTTATTCTGGTTGTGGACCGGATGGACCTCCGGCAGCGGCGCAATGGTGATGATTGCGGTCGTCACCTCGCTGGCAATGCGTTTGCCAAATCCTCGCATGGTGGCGATAGACTTTATCTATGGGACGTTGGCAGCGTTACCGCTCGGAGCGCTCTATTTCCTGGTGATTATCCCCAATACGCAACAAAGTATGTTCCTACTGTGCCTGAGCCTGGCGGTGCTGGGATTCTTTCTGGGGATTGAGGTACAGAAACGACGGCTGGGATCGATGGGGGCGCTGGCCAGCACTATTAATATCATTGTGCTGGATAACCCGATGACCTTTCACTTTAGCCAGTTCCTTGACAGTGCGTTGGGGCAAATTGTTGGCTGCGTGTTGGCGTTTATCGTCATTCTGCTGGTGCGTGATAACTCTCGTGACAGAACGGGCCGCGTGTTGCTCAACCAGTTTGTCTCGGCGGCGGTTTCAGCGATGACCACCAACGTAGTCCGTCGTAAAGAAAATCATCTTCCAGCACTTTATCAGCAGCTTTTTTTGCTGATGAACAAGTTTCCCGGCGATCTGGCGAAGTTTCGCCTGGCGCTGACGATGATCATCGCGCACCAGCGCCTGCGTGATGCGCCGGTACCGGTAAACGAGGATCTATCCGCATTCCATCGCCAGCTTCGTCGAACTGCCGATCAC
Organism: Citrobacter sp. Cpo103; assembly: GCF_030332605.1. Classification (NCBI taxonomy): domain Bacteria; kingdom Pseudomonadati; phylum Pseudomonadota; class Gammaproteobacteria; order Enterobacterales; family Enterobacteriaceae; genus Citrobacter; species Citrobacter sp. Cpo103. Next base: position 38,812 of record NZ_JAOWHO010000019.1, read on the forward strand.
GTAATTTCAGCAGGAAATGACGACAAGCGCCGACGCTACTTTAGCCAGTTACTGGAGGAGCTTGATATCTACCAGGAAAAATTAATTATCTGGCAAGCACCACCGCAGGTTACCGAGCCAGTAAAACGACTCAGCGGGATGCTGCACAAATACCAGCATGCGCTGGTCAGTAATTAAGAGTTGAAAACCGACGCTAAAAGCGTCGGTTTTTTTATGGCTATACTTACCTGAAAATGCGAGAGACCCCTGAATATTGGCGGTCTGTAGAGTAGCTGGCGTCGGGATGGTGGCTATAGATGAACATCTATACATTTGATTTTGACGAGATAGAAGATCAGGGCGATTTCTATCGCGAGTTCACGCGCACGTTCGGTCTGGCGCGGGAAAAGGTGGTTGATTTGGATTCTCTGTGGGAGGTGGTGATCGGGGAAGTCTTGCCGCTGCCGCTGGAAATTGAATTTGTCCATTTGCCTGACAAACTACGCAGGCGATACGGCGCATTGATTTTACTGTTCGATGAAGCGGAAGAAGAGCTGGAAGGGCAGTTGCGTTTTAACGTGCGTCACTCAATGTAAGACATAAAAAAGCCCCCGGCAGGCGGGGGCAAGTCGTCGGGCTTAGACGACGAGGGTTTATTTGTAGAGTTCTGCAGTAGCGTGCCAGTGAGCACCTTCACGGAGTTCGGTGACGCGATAGCTGCTGGCGCCTGCTTTTTCAGCTTTAGCGGCGATGGCCTGGCGCATGTCCATTGGTGAACTACCGATCTGAGAGACGGAGACGCTACCGATGGATTGCAGATTCTGTGCTTCTTGTGAGTTCACCTGAGTAACCGCGGCGCTTGCACCGAAGGAGAGAACAGAAAGAAGGCTTAAGGTTGCAATAGTAGTTTTGATTTTCATGATATTTACCTCGTCGAATTCTTTTATTGGGGTCTATGTTTCGTGACCCTCATCACAAAATCAAGTATACACTAATCACCCGATAAATTAATATCACGCTAATTGTTTCACCGGGTATTAAGTGTTAAGAAGAATATTTTTTATAACTAAACGGAATTAAAAATGGAGTTAAAAACACCAGTTGTTGGATAAATTCAATAAAATCATATGGATACAAAATTTTGCAAAATGTGCGTTTTTAAGGCTGCATATTCACCATGTGAATGTATTTTGATGGTTAAACGCACCATTTGTTAAATCAATAGCAGTGGAAAAGAGAAGGAGGGGGATGAAAAGAGAGTGTTTTCCCCCGCCGCGAGGCGGCGGGGAGGCGGTATTACAGTTCTTGTTCGAACAGTTCCAGAATGGCTTCGTACAGATCTTTTACCGTAAAACCCTTAGCTGGGGTGGTGAAGATGGTATCGTCACCGGCAATCGTACCCAGGATACCTTCCGCTTTCCCCAATGAGTCCAGCAGACGTGCAATCAATTGAGCAGCGCCGGGGCTGGTATGAATAACCACAACCGCATCGTTATAGTCGATATCCAGCACCAGATTTTTCAGCGGACTGGAGGTCGTGGGTACGCCCAGCTCAGCCGGAAGGCAGTACACCATTTCCATTTTCGCATTGCGGGTACGCACGGCGCCAAATTTGGTCAGCATGCGTGAAACCTTGGACTGATTGATATTATCAAAGCCCTGATCCTGCAACGCGAGGACGATTTCGCCTTGAGAGCTGAACTTTTCTTCTTTAAGCAGCGCTTTAAACGCCTTTACTAATTCTTCTTGTTTTGCCGAGCTTCGCATAAGTCACCCGTAATATGGCGGTAGAAACAACATTATTGTGCATACAGATGAATTTTTATGCAAACAGTCTGCCTTGTTCAAGGCTGAAATAATGTTATGAAAGAGCGGAATTTTATCAAATTTCGTTATCAAGAAACATGCCTGTGTCACGGCTCGCAAATAAGGTTAAAAGTAAATTAAATGTTATCAAATTGATGTTGTTTTGAGAGGTGGGTAGGGTATATTGTCAGCACCTGTTGGAAAGTTGCTCTACTGTGTGGGTGGTTTTGAATTACGTAACTTAGGTTTTATTTTACGTAAGTTAAATGCATAAAAGCCAAATTTGCGTGACTACGCATTCTTGACGCGTGGTTGTTGTATTCATTGGATTTGTGAATTAAGGTCGCCGCCGCGGAGCAATAGACATTTTGCTTATCAATATAATAAGGAGTTTAGGATGAAAGTTGCAGTCCTCGGCGCTGCTGGTGGTATCGGTCAGGCGCTAGCATTACTGTTAAAAACCCAACTGCCTTCAGGTTCAGAACTCTCCCTGTACGACATCGCTCCAGTAACACCTGGTGTGGCCGTTGATTTGAGCCATATCCCTACTGCTGTGAAAATCAAAGGCTTCAGCGGCGAAGACGCTACCCCTGCACTGGAAGGTGCTGATGTGGTACTGATCTCTGCGGGCGTCGCACGTAAACCGGGTATGGATCGTTCCGACCTGTTCAACGTCAACGCCGGTATCGTGAAGAACCTGGTCCAGCAAGTTGCTAAAACCTGCCCGAAAGCGTGTATCGGTATCATCACCAACCCGGTGAATACTACCGTTGCTATCGCTGCAGAAGTGCTGAAAAAAGCAGGCGTATACGATAAGAACAAACTGTTTGGCGTGACCACGCTGGACATCATCCGCTCCAACACCTTTGTTGCGGAACTGAAAGGCAAACAACCTGGCGACGTTGAAGTTCCGGTTATTGGCGGCCACTCTGGCGTAACCATCCTGCCACTGCTGTCACAAATTCCTGGCGTAAGCTTCACCGAACAAGAAGCCGCTGACCTGACTAAACGTATCCAGAATGCGGGTACTGAAGTTGTGGAAGCCAAAGCTGGTGGCGGTTCTGCAACCCTGTCTATGGGTCAGGCTGCTGCACGTTTCGGCCTGTCCCTGGTTCGCGCATTGAGCGGCGAAAAAGGTGTGGTTGAATGTGCTTACGTTGAAGGCGACGGCCAGTATGCTCGTTTCTTCTCTCAGCCGCTGCTGCTGGGTAAAAACGGCGTAGAAGAGCGTCAGTCTATCGGCAAGCTGAGCGCGTTTGAACAAAGCTCGCTGGAAGGCATGTTGGATACGCTGAAAAAAGATATTACTCTGGGCGAAGAGTTCGTTAAGTAACGCGAAGAAAGGCCTGCGTGTATTTGTAGGCCTGATAAGCGTAGCGCCATCAGGCATTACGTACTAACTCTCTACTATATCGCCTAATAAAAACCGGAGCCAACATGCTCCGGTTTTTTTATGGTCAGTAGGCCGCCAGACGTGACGTTAATTGGTGGCTGGGTATTCCTGGATCGTTACCTGCAGCGTCAACTGTTTGTCATCACGCATCACGACAACGGAGATAACTGAACCTGGTCGAATCTCTGCCACCTGGTCCATCGTTTCCAGTGCAGACACTGCCGGTTTGTTATTGACCGAGATAATCAGATCGTTAACCTGAATGCCTGCCTGCGCAGCCGGACCGTCCGGGGCTACTTCGTTAACCACAATCCCCTGAATTTGATCCATCCCGCCGCCCTGAGCGTGCAGTGGTGCAATTTCGCGACCGCTGATGCCGATGTAGCCACGAATCACGCGCCCGTCACGAATCAGCTTATCCATGATTTTAGTCGCCAACTGAAACGGAATGGCAAAGCCGATCCCTTCCGGGGTTTCGCCATCGTTGCTCTTATCAAATGACAGCGTGTTAATCCCCATCAATTCACCCAGTGAGTTGACCAGCGCACCGCCGGAGTTTCCGTGGTTGATGGAAGCATCTGTTTGCAGGAAGTTTTGCCGTCCTGTTGGGTTCAGGCCAATTCGACCGGTGGCGCTGATGATCCCCTGAGTGATGGTTTGCCCAAGGTTGTACGGGTTACCGATGGCGAGTACCACGTCACCAATGTGCGGCACGCGTTTGTTATTAATTGGGATTGTTGGCAGCCCGCCAGTGGCGTTGATTTTCAGCACCGCAAGGTCGGTTAACGTATCAGACCCCACAAGCAGCGCTTCAAATACGCGACCGTCCTGCAATGCGACGATGATTTGGTCGGCATCGTTAATGACGTGCTTATTGGTAATGATATAGCCGCGCTGATCCATGATAACGCCTGAGCCGAGCGTGCGGATCTCAAGCTGGTTGTGCGCGGTACTGTTCATACTGCGGTTATAAACGTTCACGACGGCAGGCGCTGCGCGGCGAACCGCCGGGTTATAGCTAGCGGGCGTTTCATCTGCACTGTCGAACTGCGGTGCGGTAAGCGTATTAATTTTTCGCAGAGAGGGCATCGCGGCCAGCAGGATGGCGCCGACGATTAAACCAATCGCGACCGAACGTAAAAGCTTCACAAACATGATGGCGGCGTCATTAATAAAGGGAACGGCAGCAGCATATCACGAGTTTACCGGACATCACACGAGGGGCTGATGTCCGGTTGCATGCGTTAACGCAGGAGCAGGTAAATACTCTCGTTACCGCGCACCACCTGCAGAGCAATGATCGACGGTTTCGCTTCCAGCACTTTGCGCATTTCGGCGATTGAGTTTACGCGATCGCGGTTAACACCAATGATAACGTCATCTTTATGCAGACCGGCCTGTGCGGCAGGGCTGCTTTTTTCTACGTTATCAATTCTGATGCCTTTGGTGCCGTCTTTTAACTGACCGTCGCTGAGCGTGGCACCTTGCAACGCAGGCGCAATCATCTCTGCGCTGGCGGACGAAGATGTGCTGGTATCGAGGGTGACTTCAACCTCCAGCGGTTTACCGTTACGCAGCAGGCCCAGTTTGACCTTGGTCCCAGGTTCGGTTGTCGCAATGCGTGAACGCAGTTCGGCGAAGCTGTTGAGCGGTTTACCGTTGAGGCTGGTAATGACGTCACCAGATTTCACTCCCGCTTTTGCGGAGCCGGAGTTAGGCAGAACCTCACTGACAAACGCGCCACGCTGTACGTCCAGTTTGAACGCTTTGGCGATATCCGAGGTCATTTCGGTGCCTTTGATACCCAACAGACCGCGTTTGATTTCACCAAACTGCATCAGCTGCTGTGCCAGCGTGCGCGCCATGTTGCTCGGGATTGCAAAACCAATCCCGATGCTGCCGCCGCCGGGGGCCAGAATCGCGGTGTTAATACCGATCAGCTCACCGTTCAGGTTGAGCAATGCGCCGCCTGAGTTACCGCGGTTGATAGAGGCGTCAGTCTGAATAAAGTTTTCCAGACCTTCCAGGTTCAACCCACTGCGACCTAAAGCCGATACAATGCCGGAGGTGGCCGTTTGACCCAAACCGAACGGGTTACCCACAGCCACCGCGAAATCACCTACGCGGAGTTTGTCTGAGTCGGCAATAGCAATTTGTGTCAGGTTGCTGGGGTGCTGAATTTGTAGCAGTGCGATATCGCTCTGATCGTCGCTGCCGATAAGCTTAGCGTCGAACTCACGGCCATCATTAAGCTGAACGCTGATTTTTTGCGCCTGGTTAATGACGTGGTTATTGGTCAGGACGTAGCCTTTGGCTGCATCAATAATGACCCCTGAACCCAGCCCTTCAAAAGGTTGTGAAGGTTGATCGGGAAGTTCATCACCAAAAAACTTTTTGAACTCTTCCGGGACTTTCTGCCCCTGAGTGGCGGTGCCTTCGACCCTTACGCTCACCACTGCTGGTAACACTTTCTCCAGCATCGGAGCGAGGCTGGGAAGCGCTGCCTGACCGGGAACCTGGCCGGGAATCGACGCAATGGCCGGGAATGGCGCCGAGAGAGTTAACCCGACACTTAACGCTAATGCACTCAACAGCTGGGTTTGTTTTTTCATGGATCCTGCTCTCGTACCTTGAGTAAACGGAAGATGATTCAAAACAGGTTGATGTTATTGAATTTTCGGTTAGGTCACAATGCGGCTAACGACTAAATAATAGCTGGGACAGGAAGAGAAGCGGAGGGCGCAATTGCTGCGCCCAATAAATTTCTTAACGATGTGCGGTTAGTCGCGCTTTGCGCCGCTACGCAGCAGGCCGGATGCCCCTTCAGAATAGTCACGTGGCATCTGAACCGGCGCCTGATCGTTGCCTGCTTCAGACTCTGCCAGACGGTTACGGAACGGGTTGTTTTCCGGCGACATACCCGGCAGCAGGTTGCTGGAGCTTTTCGCCATGTGTTGGTAAATCTGACGATAATCGTCCGCCATGTTATCCAGCAATTCAGCGCTGCGGGCAAAGTGGCTCACCAGCTCTTCGCGGTACTCTTCCAGCTCAGCTTTATTTTTTTCCAGTTCGTACTGCAATGCCTGCTGTTGGCGTAATTTACGATTACCAAAACGCATGGCTACAGCACCAATAATGATACCGACGACTAACCCAATTAGCGCATATTCCCAGGTCATGAACATCTCCCGTTGTCTTGTGTTTCCGTAGGGTGTTGGCTTTAGGCTCCATGCCTGCGCCTGATTATGCCACTATAACCGCTAATCCCGTAGAAGTGGAATCCCGTGTTTATATCACGTAATGTAGAACGGCCTTTTTTTCGTCAACCGTGAGCGACGGCACATCGATTCTCAAGGAATAACAATAACATCATGCAAAGCCTTTCCCCGACATCGCGTTACCAGCAAGCCCTCAGCGACGGCAGTCATCAGCCCGACAACGTACAACTCGAAGCCGTGAATCGACTGGAAACAATTTTCCAGGCGCTTACGACGCCAGCACGTCCTGCACCGCAGGAGAGCGGACTGATGGCGCGTTTTGGTAAATTGCTGGGCAAGCGTGAGTCGCCGATCAACGCATCGGTGCGTGGCTTGTATATGTGGGGCGGAGTTGGGCGTGGAAAAACCTGGCTGATGGATCTGTTTTACCATAGCCTGCCGGGCGAACGTAAACAGCGTTTGCACTTTCACCGTTTTATGCTGCGCGTGCATGAAGAGCTTACTGCCTTACAAGGGCAGAGCGATCCGCTGGAAATCATCGCCGACCGCTTTAAGGCCGAAACGGACGTGCTGTGCTTCGACGAATTTTTTGTTTCTGATATCACCGACGCCATGCTGCTTGGCGGCCTGATGAAGGCGCTGTTTGCCCGTGGCATTACGCTGGTGGCGACCTCCAATATTCCGCCAGATGAGCTATATCGCAACGGTTTGCAACGCACGCGTTTTCTTCCTGCCATTGATGCCATCAAACAGCATTGTGACATCATGAATGTCGATGCCGGCGTCGATTATCGTCTGCGTACCTTAACGCAGGCGCATTTGTGGTTGTCGCCATTGAATGAGGAAACCCGCCAGCAGATGGATAAGCTCTGGCTGGCATTAGCGGGAACCAAAGGTGAACATGCGCCAACGCTGGAGATTAACCATCGTCCTATGCAAACCCTGGCTGTAGAAAATCAGACGCTGGCGGTGTCGTTTACCACGCTCTGTGTCGATGCCCGGAGTCAGCATGACTACATTGCGTTGTCGCGTCTGTTTCACACGGTGCTGTTGTCTGATGTGCCGGTCATGACCCCGCTGATGGAGAGTGAAGCGCGACGCTTTATCGCATTGGTGGATGAGTTCTATGAACGCCACGTCAAGCTGGTGGTCAGTGCGGCATCACCCCTCTATGAAATTTATCAGGGCGAGCGTCTGAAGTTTGAATTTCAGCGTTGTTTGTCGCGTTTGCAGGAGATGCAAAGCGAAGAGTATCTGAAGCGGGAACATTTAGCCGGTTAAACCTGCCGCAAATCACATAAAGGGGTCGATCTTTGACCCTGACTTCTCTATAATCTTGCGACCCCACGTTACGAGAGAGTTTTTTTCCCAAAACTTTCTATGCGCCGGCATAGGCTATTCGAAGGGGTAGGTTTGCTGGACAATGTCGTGTGAACCTCAACTGACAAAACGTTTGGGTGTTCACCAACGTGTAACTTATTTATTTGGGTAAGCTTTTAATGAAAACTTTTACAGCTAAACCAGAAACCGTAAAACGCGACTGGTATGTTGTTGACGCGACCGGTAAAACTCTGGGCCGTCTGGCTTCCGAACTGGCTCTGCGCCTGCGCGGTAAGCACAAAGCGGAATATACTCCGCACGTAGATACCGGTGATTACATCATCGTTCTGAACGCTGACAAAGTTGCTGTAACCGGCAACAAGCGTACTGACAAAGTGTACTATCACCACACCGGCCACATCGGTGGTATCAAACAAGCGACCTTTGAAGAGATGATTGCTCGCCGTCCTGAGCGTGTGCTTGAAATCGCGGTTAAAGGCATGCTGCCAAAAGGCCCGCTGGGTCGTGCTATGTTCCGTAAACTGAAAGTTTACGCTGGCAACGAGCACAACCACGCGGCACAGCAACCGCAAGTTCTTGACATCTAATCGGGATTATAGGCAATGGCTGAAAATCAATACTACGGCACTGGTCGCCGCAAAAGTTCCGCAGCTCGCGTTTTCATCAAACCGGGCAGTGGTAAAATCGTAATCAACCAACGTTCTCTGGAACAGTACTTCGGTCGTGAAACTGCCCGCATGGTAGTTCGTCAGCCGCTGGAACTGGTCGACATGGTTGAGAAACTGGATCTGTACATCACTGTTAAAGGTGGTGGTATCTCTGGTCAGGCTGGTGCGATCCGTCACGGTATCACCCGCGCTCTGATGGAGTACGACGAATCCCTGCGTGGCGAACTGCGTAAAGCTGGCTTCGTTACTCGTGATGCTCGTCAGGTTGAACGTAAGAAAGTCGGTCTGCGTAAAGCACGTCGTCGTCCTCAGTTCTCCAAACGTTAATTGTACTCTGCTTCGGCAGACGACAATTTGCGAAAAAACCCGCTTCGGCGGGTTTTTTTATCGTTATTTCTCGCCTCAGATCCACGCTAATCCGCTGATTGCCACCTCTTTTTCCCCATTTCAAGAATCGACTCACCACAAAGGTCACAAAATCTGGTAAACTATCATCCAATTTTCTGCCCAAATGTCCGGTATCGTTCATTTTTTGTTTGTATTTTGAACAGCAATGACTTTCCCGAGCCTGGGTGACATCACTTCTGGCTGGCCACTGAGTGGCTGGTAGCAGTAAAAATTCTGAATATACCTGGAGGTTTTCATGGCTGTCGCTGCCAACAAACGTTCGGTAATGACGCTGTTTTCTGGTCCTACTGACATCTATAGCCATCAGGTCCGCATTGTGCTGGCTGAGAAAGGTGTTAGTTTCGAGATTGAGCATGTGGAGAAGGACAATCCACCTCAGGATCTGATCGACCTCAACCCGAATCAGAGCGTACCGACACTGGTGGATCGTGAGCTGACCCTGTGGGAATCTCGCATCATTATGGAATACCTGGATGAGCGCTTCCCGCATCCGCCGCTGATGCCGGTTTACCCGGTTGCGCGTGGTGAAAGCCGCCTGTACATGCAGCGTATTGAAAAAGACTGGTACACGCTGATGAATGTCATCGTGAACGGTTCTGCATCTGAAGCCGAAGTCGCGCGTAAGCGTCTGCGCGAAGAACTGCTGGCAATCGCGCCAGTATTTGGCCAGAAACCTTACTTCCTGAGCGATGAGTTCAGCCTGGTAGACTGCTACCTGGCGCCGCTGCTGTGGCGTTTACCGCAGCTGGGTATTGAATTCAACGGTGCAGGTTCGAAAGAACTGAAAGGGTACATGACTCGCGTCTTCGAACGTGACTCTTTCCTGGCTTCTCTGACTGAGCCTGAACGTGAAATGCGTCTGGGCCGGGGTTAATCTGTATGGATTTGCCACAGCTAACACCACGCCGTCCGTATCTGCTGCGCGCGTTCTATGAGTGGTTGCTGGACAACCAGCTCACGCCGCATCTGGTGGTGGATGTGACGCTCCAGGACGTGCAGGTTCCAATGGAATATGCGCGTGACGGGCAAATTGTTCTGAATATTGCACCGCGTGCGGTGGGCAACCTGGAACTGGCTAACGATGAAGTGCGCTTTAACGCGCGCTTCGGTGGTGTGCCGCGTCAGGTGTCTGTGCCGTTGGCTGCCGTTCTGGCAATTTATGCACGTGAAAATGGCGCCGGTACGATGTTCGAACCGGAAGCCGCCTACGACGAAGATGTTGCCAGCTTAAATGATGACGACAACGACGCGTCTGGTTTTGAGAGTGAAACGGTCATGTCGGTCATTGATGGCGATAAGCCTGATAATGGCGACGACAACGATCCGGATGATACTCCGCCACCGCCTCGCGGTGGGCGTCCAGCGCTGCGCGTAGTGAAATAAATAGTGAAATAAAAAACAGGCCCTTTGGGGCCTGTTCTGTTTTCTGGCTTTGGTATCAATAAAACAGCGCGATGGTGGCTACCATATTCACCACAAATCCTACTGCCATCGGGATTGCTGTTCGTTTTACCACTTCAAAGGGCGATACGCCGGCAATACCCGATGTCACGACAATGACCGCGGTAATGGGTGACACCGCCCGGGCCAGCGTAGTGGCAAAATGCATCGGCATAATCATTACTACGGCAGGAATATGCAGCCCGGCGGCAATATCCGGAATGAGGCTGGCAAAAGACATAAACGGCGCGTTGCCTGACCCCATGACGATCGCACAGGCGGCAATGACTACAGCCATGATGATCATCACGCCGATGCCGCCAAGACCGGAATGCTCTGCGCCTTTTATGACGGCGTCGACAGTCCCGATAGTCGTCAACCCTTTCGCAAAGATTTCACCGGCGACCACCAGCGTGACAACGTTGGCAAACTGCGTCCCCATGCCGTCAAAAAAAGCCTGCACATCATCCATCGTTTCGCGCAGATTATGTTTATGCAGGAATTCAACAAACATAGTCAGCGTCATGCTCATCAACATCACCACCACCAGATTCAACTCTGCTTTCATTAGTCCCATTTGTGCAAGGGCAAGCGAGCCCAGCATCAGGATCAGCGGCATGACAGGTAGAATGGCGTAATAGAGCGGAGGTACGTTTTCCAGCGTCTTTTGTTCCGCAAATCCGTTACTTTCCGGTGCGGCTTTTTTATCAAATTGACGCTGAACGAAAAAATGCGCAATGGCGACGGCGACAATGACACACGACGCGACGGGCAACTGGTATTGAAAGAAATAGGTGGCGATTTTCATGCCCGCGACCTGCGCGGCAAAAATAGAGTTGGTTTCCAGAATGCCCCATTCAATCGACATCGAAGTGGCAATGACCGCAACAGCGGATAAACGGCTCACGCCAAGACTAACCAGTGTTGGGAACAGCGTCACCATCAGCAACATACCTAACCCGGATGCGCTGGTAATGAACTGCGCCATGATCTGACCAATCACATAGGTGGCGGCAAGAACTACATAGGGGGAACGGATTAGCTTGAGCGGGCGACTTAACAGGCTAACCATCGCTCTGCTGGCCCCCATTCTGTCCATATAACGGGCATAACCGCCCACCGCCATGATTGATAACCCCAGTCCGGCCGCACGGTTGGAGAGCATACGCAAAATTTCGTTGTAAATATCGACCAGTAGATAGCCACTGCTTTTGTCGTCAGCGACCAACGCGCCGTAGCCCAGCCAGACGCCGCAGATCATCAGAAAGATCCCGGCGGCGGCCAGCACGACCTGCGGTTTGTAGTTTTTGAGGATCAGGTAACCCATCGTTAATAAAACGATGACAGAGATAATGATGCCGAACATTGTTTCACTCCATGCCAGAGAAGAAGATAAATCCGGTAATAACGCTGTTGTCAAAACGGATGTTATATTTTTCTGGGCATTTTTTATGGAGTGAATATCTTATTTTTAATTCAATGATGTAATTATTTATCGTTATAAAATAGAATGTTATGATAAATTATCACGTTCATGTTCATAATTTTCATGAAGCTATTTAACTCCATTCAATTAAAATGAGGCAGAAGATACTCGCTTAAAATAATATTGCTGTTACGTATATTATCAATAAGCCAGCCGGATCAGATCGTCCATCATTTCACCCTGCTTTCGATCCTGTGTTAGGATAAACCCGCTGTTGTTTGTCACCACGACTTAGCTGAATGGACCCTATGAACGCATTTGATTCGCAAGCTGAAGACTCTCCATCCACCATTGGCCGTAGCTTACGCAATCGCCCGTTGGCGCGTAAAAAACTGTCTGAAATGGTTGAAGAAGAACTGGAGCAGATGATTCGTCGTCGGGAATTTGGCGAGGGCGAACAGTTGCCGTCTGAGCGGGAGCTGATGGCCTTCTTTAACGTGGGCCGTCCTTCTGTACGAGAAGCGCTGGCCGCGTTAAAACGCAAAGGTCTGGTACAAATCAACAACGGCGAGCGCGCCCGCGTTTCGCGTCCTTCAGCTGATACCATCATTAGCGAGCTATCTGGTATGGCGAAAGATTTCCTCGCACATCCCGGCGGCATTGCCCACTTCGAGCAGTTGCGACTGTTCTTTGAATCCAGCCTGGTACGATACGCCGCCGAACATGCGACAGATGAGCAAATCGACAGACTGGCTAAAGCACTGGAGATCAACAGCCAGTCGCTCGATGACAATACGTTGTTCATCCGCTCGGACGTTGATTTTCACCGTGTACTGGCTGAGATCCCGGGTAATCCTATCTTTATGGCTATCCATGTTGCGCTGTTAGACTGGCTGATTGCCGCCCGTCCGACCGTTGCCGATCAAGAGTTGTATGAGCACAACAACGTGAGTTATCAGCAGCATATCGCGATTGTAGAAGCTATTCGTCAGCGCGATCCTGAGGAAGCTGACCGCGCACTGCAAGAACACCTCAACAGCGTTTCCGCGACCTGGCACGCCTTCAGCAAAAGTAAAAAATTGCGTAAGTGATCGCGATCCTGACGATCGTTTAAACACAAAATCATTCAAGTTGCATCAAGGCGGCAGGAGAGCGAGTTCCCTGGAGCATAGATAACTATGTGACAGGGGTGAGCGAACGCAGCTAACGCAGAGGCGGCTCGAAGGATGACGTGTTTAGTGAAGTAGATCGCACTATAAGCGTTCTCTATTGTATTGCTGCTTATTTGATCTGGTATAACAGGTATAAAGGTATGCAGTCAGATAACACTAATCATCGTCAGAGGTCGTTATGGCAAGAGATTTAAAAGGCGTAATGCCAGCGTTGTTAACCCCATTCGATAACCAACAGAGACTGGACATCGAGAGTTTGCGCCGCCTGGTGCGTTTCAACATTGGTCAGGGTGTAGACGGGCTCTATGTCGGTGGCTCAACGGGTGAGGCCTTTGTCCAAAACCGCGTTGAAAGAGAGCAGGTACTGGAAATTGTTGCCGAAGAGGCGAAAGGTAAGGTGACGCTGATCGCCCACGTTGGCACGGTGAGTACTGAAGAGAGCCAACATCTGGCGAGCGCGGCACATCGTTACGGCTTTGATGCCGTTTCGGCCGTTACACCGTTTTACTATCCGTTCAGCTTTGAAGAACATTGCGATCACTACCGCGCAATTATTGATTCCGCTGATGGTTTACCGATGGTGGTCTATAACATTCCGGCGCTGAGCGGCGTAAAACTGACGCTGGATCAGATCAACACGCTGGTGACGCTGCCGGGCGTTGGTGCTCTGAAGCAAACTTCAGGCGATCTCTATCAGATGGAACAGATCCGCCGCGCTCATCCCGATCTGGTGCTTTATAACGGCTATGACGAAATCTTCGCTTCCGGACTGCTCGCGGGCGCAGATGGCGGTATCGGTAGCACTTACAACATCATGGGGTGGCGCTATCAGGGAATTGTGAAAGCGCTCAAAGAAGGTGACATTCGCACGGCGCAAAAGCTGCAAACCGAGTGCAATAAGGTTATCGATCTGCTTATTAAGGTTGGCGTGTTCCGCGGCCTGAAAACAGTACTGCACTATATGGATGTGGTTTCTGTCCCACTGTGCCGTAAACCCTTTGCCCCGGTAGATGAACACTATCTGCCGGAGCTGAAAGCGCTGGCAAACCAACTGCTGGCGGAAAAGGCGTAATCGCGGGTCGCCGGGGGCGCTTCGCTTGCCCGGCCTGGATTTTCGACCGTAGGCCGGGTAAGGCAAAGTCACCACCCGGTACAACAACAAAAATCGTCGGGAGAGTAAAATGAGTACTTCTACCCAGAACATCCCGTGGTATCGCCATCTCAATCGGGCTCAATGGCGGGCATTTTCCGCCGCCTGGCTGGGATATTTGCTTGATGGTTTCGATTTTGTGTTAATCGCCCTGGTGCTGACAGAAGTGCAGGGCGAATTCGGACTGACGACGGTGCAGGCCGCCAGCCTGATCTCGGCCGCCTTTATCTCCCGTTGGTTTGGCGGGTTAATGCTGGGGGCAATGGGCGACCGCTACGGACGCCGTCTGGCAATGGTCACCAGCATCATTCTGTTCTCTGTGGGAACGCTGGCCTGCGGTTTCGCGCCGGGCTACACCACCATGTTTATCGCCCGCCTGGTTATCGGTATGGGAATGGCCGGTGAGTATGGCTCCAGCGCAACCTATGTTATTGAAAGTTGGCCTAAACACCTGCGAAACAAAGCCAGTGGTTTCCTGATTTCCGGCTTTTCCGTTGGTGCCGTGATCGCCGCCCAGGTTTACAGCCTGGTGGTCCCGGTCTGGGGATGGCGTGCGCTGTTTTTCATCGGCATCCTGCCAATTATCTTCGCCCTCTGGCTGCGTAAAAATATTCCGGAAGCGGAAGACTGGAAAGAGAAACACGAAGGCAAAGCGCCGGTACGCACGATGGTGGACATTCTCTACCGGGGCGAGCATCGGGTAATTAATATTCTGATGACGCTCGCCGCTGCAACCGCGCTGTGGTTCTGCTTTGCTGGCAACCTGCAAAATGCGGCTATCGTGGCGGTCCTGGGACTGATATGCGCCTTTATCTTCATTAGCTTTATGGTGCAAAGCAGCGGGAAACGCTGGCCGACGGGCGTGATGCTGATGGTGGTCGTGCTATTTGCCTTCCTGTACTCGTGGCCGATTCAGGCGCTGTTGCCAACCTATCTGAAAACGGAACTGCTGTACGATCCTTCCACGGTGGCCAGAGTGCTCTTCTTTAGCGGCTTTGGTGCGGCGGTTGGTTGTTGCGTCGGCGGTTTTCTTGGTGACTGGCTGGGCACGCGTAAAGCCTATGTCTGCAGTCTGCTGGCCTCGCAGTTGCTGATTATTCCGGTATTTGCGATAGGCGGTTCAAACGTTTGGGTACTGGGTTTGCTGCTGTTTTTCCAACAAATGCTCGGCCAGGGGATCTCCGGGATCTTACCAAAACTGATTGGCGGCTATTTCGATACCGATCAGCGTGCGGCGGGATTGGGCTTCACCTATAACGTGGGCGCACTGGGCGGGGCTTTGGCACCGATCATCGGCGCGCTGATTGCCCAACGTCTTGATCTGGGTACCGCGCTGGGATCGCTCTCTTTCGGCCTGACATTTGTAGTGATCCTGCTGATTGGTCTTGATATGCCGTCCCGTGTACAGCGCTGGCTGCGTCCTGAAGCGTTGCGTACGCATGATGCCATTGATGGTCGACCGTTTAGCGGTGCCGTGCCGTTCGGCGGTGACAAAAGCACCATGGTGAAATCCAAAAGTTAATCCAATTGCCCGGTGCTGAACCGGGCAATAGCCGTAAGGGAAGAAATATGTCGTTCTTCGAGCTACAGAGCGCCACCACGATGCATGAGGCTGCGCCATGACCACACTGGCGATTGATATTGGCGGCACCAAATTGGCTGCCGCGCTGGTAGAGAACAATCTGCAAGTCCGCGAGCGGCATGAACTGCCGACGCCTGCCAGTAAAACGCCGCAAGCGCTGCGCGCTGCGTTACAAACACTGGTTGCACCGCTACAGGGGCGTGCTAATCGGGTGGCGATCGCCTCGACGGGGATTATCCGTGAGGGGGCTTTACTGGCGCTGAATTCGCATAACCTCGGCGGGTTGATGCATTTTCCGCTGACACAAACGCTGGAACAAATCACCGACCTGCCGACGCTGGCCGTCAATGACGCACTGGCAGCGGCGTGGGCTGAGTACCATGCGCTTGGTGGTGAGTACCGCGATCTGGTGTTTATTACCGTCTCCACAGGCGTGGGCGGGGGAGTCGTCAGCGGTGGGAAACTGCTGACTGGAATCGGCGGTCTGGCAGGGCATCTGGGACATACGCTGGCTGACCCGCATGGGCCCATGTGCGGCTGCGGGCGTGTGGGCTGCGTTGAGGCGATCGCATCCGGTCGTGGAGTAGCGGCGGCAGCCGAAGGCGCGCTTGCCGGATGCGACGCCAAAACTATTTTTAGCTGTGCCGGGCAGGGGGATGAGCAGGCAAGTCGGTTGATCCATCGCTCAGCGCGAACATTGGCAAGGCTTGTTGCCGATGTGAAGGCCACGACCGATTGCCAGATTGTGGTGATTGGCGGCAGCGTTGGGCTGGCTGAAGGGTATCTGGCGCTGGTGGAACATTATCTGGCACAAGAGCCTTTGGCCTATCACGTGGAATTGCTGGCGGCGCATTACCGTCATGACGCTGGATTACTGGGGGCCGCGCTGTTGGCCCAGGGAGAATGATGATGATATCAGATGCGTTGAATTCACTGCCTTCTGCCGGATTACATCCGGTCTTGCAGCAGGCGTTAACGCTTGCCATTGCGGCGAATCCGCAGGAGAAGATGCCTGGGCGCTACACGTTGCAGGGCGAGAATATTTTTATGAATGTCATGCAATTTACAACGCAGAGCCCAGAGCAAAAGAAAGCGGAGCTGCATCAGCAGTACATTGATATTCAGATGCTGTTGTCCGGCGAAGAACGTATTCTGTTTGGGATGACCGATTCTGCTCGTCACTGCGAAGAGATGCACGTTGAGGATGATTATCAGCTGTGCAGTCAGATTGCCGATGAGCAGGCTATGGTACTGAAGCCGGGAAAATTTGTGATTTTTATGCCGGGCGAGCCGCATAAACCGGGTTGTGTGGTGCAGGCCCCGATGGACATCAAAAAGGTGGTGATCAAAGTCCGCGCCAGTTTATTACAAGCTTGAGAATGAGAGACTGTGTCGGATGGCAAGGCTTACGCCATCCGACATGGAATGTAACGACCTAGCGCTTAAACGTCACCGTTTCTGGCTGCGTCAGATGCAGTGTGGTTTGGCTTGGGACCGTCTCGGCAATGACTCGACCATGACGAATGGAATAACGGGCAGGCGTCTGGCGACGAACCGCGTCAAACCCATTTTCTGCAGGCAAAATCACCAGATTCGCAGAATTCCCCACGTTCAGACCGTAGTCCTGCAGGTACAGGGTTTTCGCGCTGTGGGTGGTGACCAGGTTCAACCCATCGTTAATTTGTCCGTATCCCATCAACTGGCACACGTGTAATCCCATATGCAGCACCTGCAGCATATTCGCAGTGCCCAGCGGGTACCACGGATCGAAGACGTCATCATGACCGAAGCAGACGTTGATCTCCGCCTCCAGCATCTCTTTGACGCGCGTAACACCACGACGCTTAGGATACGTGTCGAAGCGCCCTTGCAGGTGAATATTCACCAGTGGATTTGCGACAAAGTTAATACCGGACATTTTCAACAGACGGAAAAGACGGGAAGCATACGCGCCGTTATAGGAATGCATTGCCGTGGTATGGCTGGCGGTCACGCGTTCGCCCATATTGTAGCGATGCGCCAGGGCCGCAACGGTTTCAACAAAGCGGGATTGCTCATCATCGATTTCGTCACAGTGCACGTCGATAAGTCTGTCGTATTTTTGCGCCAGAGCGAAAATCTTATGCAGCGACTCTACGCCATATTCACGCGTGAATTCAAAGTGCGGGATCGCGCCAATGACGTCGGCGCCCAGACGCACGGCTTCCTCCAGGAGCGCTTCACCGTTGGGATAAGAAAGAATGCCTTCTTGCGGGAACGCGACAATCTGTAGCTCTACCCATGGAGCGACTTCTTGCTTCACCTCCAGCATGGCTTTTAGCGCCGTCAACGTAGGGTCGGAAACGTCAACGTGAGTACGGACATACTGGATGCCGTTGGCCATCTGCCACTTCAGGGTCTGCATGGCGCGCGCTTTGACGTCTTCGTGAGTGAGCATTGCCTTACGTTCAGCCCAGCGCTCAATGCCCTCAAACAGCGTACCAGACTGATTCCAGCTCGGCTCGCCCGCGGTTTGCGTAGTGTCCAGATGGATATGTGGCTCAACGAACGGTGGGATTGCCAGACCGCCTTCAGCATCAAGCACTTCACCCTGTGGTATCGTCGCTGCGTCTTGAGGCTCAATACGGCTAAAGCGCCCGTTTTCAATCGTGATTTGCCATAACCCTTCAC
Source organism: Citrobacter sp. Cpo103 (assembly GCF_030332605.1). Taxonomy (NCBI): domain Bacteria; kingdom Pseudomonadati; phylum Pseudomonadota; class Gammaproteobacteria; order Enterobacterales; family Enterobacteriaceae; genus Citrobacter; species Citrobacter sp. Cpo103. The sequence continues at coordinate 57,065 of NZ_JAOWHO010000019.1, forward strand.
GTCCCTGTAAACGCGCCTGATGAATGGTGATGTTATTATTCTGCATGGCTGACCTCCGGGGATTTAGCAAGGCTGCGATTGAAAAGTGGATTCAGCAGGATATAGCTGAATACGCCGCCGAGTACGGCATTGACGGGCACGATGCCTGGAATATAGTGACCTGCGGCAATGCCCAGTGCAACGGACAGGAGCGCTATCCAGTTTACGGAAATAAATTGCGCTTTGCTGAAGTCGGCATATCGGCGATGGTTCAGCAGATAGTCGGCGATGATCACCCCGCCAATCGGGGGAATCGCTGCCGACAGAAATGTCAGCCAGCCGACAAAGTTATTGTAAAGCCATAGCGCGCACAGTGTGCCGATAATACCGTTAGCCACTGACAGCGTACGGCTGGAAAGGCCGGTAATATTGGCAAATCCCAGGCCCGATGCATACAACGCATTATCGTTGGTGGTCCAGATATTCAGGCCGAGAACGATGATTGCGGGCAGCAGCAGTCCCTGGGCAATCATCACGTCAGAGATATCCGCCTGCCCAACCGCAGCCGCGCCCGCAGCGCCGAAGATAAACATAAGCGAATTGCCGAGGAAAAATGCCACCATGGCGATCAGCACCGCACCTTTGGCGTTGCGACCAAAACGGACGAAGTCAGCGGTTAACGTCCCTGCGCTGACAAACGAGCCGACTACCAGCGCCAGTGCGGTGGAGAAATCCAGCGGCGTTTGCGGCACTATCGCTTTTAAATGCTCCAAACCGCCGACATCGCTCACTGCCAGCCAGACAGAGTAGCTGCCAAGAATGACGATGGCAGGTACGGCGATGATAGATAAAATGGTCAGCGCTGAGATGCCAAAAAAGATGGTCAGGGTCATCAGCAGACCGGAAACCGCAATCAGGATATTGACGTCAATTCCCGTCGCTTTGCCAACCGGGATAGCAAACATGGCCACACCAACGCCAAACCAGCCTACCTGTGTGCCGCCTAACAGCAGAGAGGGAAGCCATGAACCTTTCACACCAAATGAGTAACGCGCCAGAAGGTGGGTTGAGAGCCCTGTTTTTGCGCCGATAAAACCGAGAAATGCAGTGTAAATACCGAGGAGAAGATTACCGAAGAGAACTGCCAGGAAGAAATCATTATAAGAAAGACCGGTACCGAGTGTGCCACCGGTCCACATACTGGCGGAAAAAAATGTGAGCCCCAACATCACAAATGTTAGTGGAACTACGCCTTTTCGCGCCGCCAGAGGGACGGGGCCCTGGCTATAATTGTTGTCTTGCGACACAACGCCTCCATGAATTTTGCCCAAAAAATCCGCCGCATAATATACAGTTCTCAACGTAAAGCAAACGTTTTCGTCTGATTTTTACATGGTTATTATTCATGATGTTGATGTGTTTGGGGTGTTAAGGTTATTTGCCCTGTTTACTAAAGGTGTTGTCAGACTGGCTTAATCGGCAGGTTTGGCGGTATTGCGGCAGGAATTTGGCATCTCACCCACCAGGGCAGATGAGATGCCTTAAGAGGCTGTATTACACTTCCAGGTAGTTCAGGATGCCGTCCGCCGCTTTACGACCTTCGGCAATCGCGGTGACTACCAGATCCGAACCGCGCACGATGTCACCACCGGCGAAGATTTTCGGGTTGCTAGTCTGGAAGGCGTTGTCGCTGCGCTCTGGAGCAATAATGCGGCCCTGAGAATCCAGTTCGACGCTGTGTTTTGCCAGCCACTCCATACTGTGCGGACGGAAGCCAAACGCCAGTACCACCGCATCTGCCGGAACAACGTGTTCGGAACCGGCGACGATCTCCGCACGGCGACGGCCCTTCGCATCCGGTTCACCCATTTCAGTACGCGCCATTTTCACACCGCATACCTTACCGTTGGCGTTCACTTCCACGCCTAAAGGCTGGACGTTGAACTGGAATTCGACGCCTTCTTCACGCGCATTTTTCACTTCGCGTTTGGAACCCGGCATGTTCTCTTCGTCACGACGATAAGCACAGATAACGTGTGCTGCGTTCTGGCGAACCGAGGTCCGCACGCAGTCCATCGCGGTATCGCCGCCGCCGAGAACGACGACGCGTTTGCCTTCCATGCTGATGTACGGCTCGTCGCTGTTTTCGCCAAAGCCCATCAACTGTTTGGTATTGGCGATCAGGAACGGCAGGGCATCAAATACGCCGGAAGCGTCTTCGTTTTCCAGCCCACCGCGCATAGACTGATAGGTACCTACGCCAAGGAACACGGTGTCATAATCTTTCAGCAGATCGTCAAGCTGTACATCGCGGCCCACTTCCACGTTCAATTTGAACTCAATGCCCATACCGGTGAAGATTTCACGACGGCGGGTCATCACCTCTTTTTCCAGTTTGAAGGCTGGAATACCGAAGGTCAGCAGACCGCCGATTTCCGGGTGGCGGTCAAATACCACCGCCTTCACGCCGTTGCGGGTCAGCACATCAGCACAGGCCAGGCCTGCCGGACCGGCACCGATGATCGCCACGCGCTTGTCGGTTTGACGCACGCCGGTCATATCCGGGCGCCAGCCCATTTCGAATGCTTTATCGTTGATATAGCGCTCGATGTTGCCGATAGTTACCGCGCCAAACTCATCGTTCAGTGTACAGGATCCTTCACACAGACGATCCTGCGGGCACACGCGGCCACAGACTTCCGGCAGAGTGTTGGTCTGGTGCGACAGTTCTGCTGCTTCAAAAATACGCCCCTCGTTCGCCAGTTTCAGCCAGTTCGGGATGTAGTTATGCACCGGGCACTTCCACTCGCAGTACGGGTTACCGCAGGACAGGCAGCGGTCTGCCTGTGCTTTGGCCTGGCCTTCGGAAAACGGCTCGTAGATCTCGATAAACTCGATCTTACGGATCTTCAGCGGCTTCTTAGGCGGATCAACGCGCTGCAGGTCGATAAATTGGTATACGTTCTGACTCATTGCTGCTACCCCTTACTGCGCCTGCACACGCAGCTCTGCTGCGCTACGACTACGGTGACCCAACAGTGCTTTCACATCACTGGATTTTGGTTTTACCAGCGCGAATTTCGCCGAGAATGCTGGCCAGTTAGCCAGGATCTCTTCGCCGTGTGAAGAGCCGGTATGCTGTACGTGCTCGGTAATCAAACCGCGCAGGTGTTCCTCGTGGATAGCCAGCGAGTCCACGCTCAGCACTTCTACCAGTTCCGGGTTCACGCGTTTGCGGAACTCACCGTCTTCGTCGAGCACGTAGGCAAATCCGCCCGTCATACCCGCTCCGAAGTTGACGCCCGTTTTTCCGAGAATACAGACGATGCCGCCGGTCATATATTCGCAGCCGTTGTCGCCAATACCTTCAACCACGGTGATTGCGCCGGAGTTACGTACTGCAAAGCGCTCACCCGCACGACCCGCGGCAAACAGGCGGCCACCGGTGGCGCCATACAGACAGGTGTTACCAATGATGCTCGCCTCATGGCTACGGAAAGCAGAGCCAACCGGAGGACGCACTGCCAGCAGACCGCCCGCCATACCTTTACCGACATAGTCGTTGGCATCACCGGTCAGATACAACTCCACGCCGCCCGCGTTCCACACGCCGAAGCTCTGGCCTGCGGTACCGCTGAAGTGCGCTTTGATTGGGTCAGACGCCAGCCCCTGATCGCCATGTGTTTGCGCGATATAGCCCGACAGCGACGCGCCAACAGAACGGTCGGTGTTGCGGATATCGAACCAGAAGGTTTTGCTCTGGCGCTCGTCGACAAACGGTTTCGCTTGCTGTAACAACTGAGCGTTCAGCACGCCGTTATCAAACGGCGGGTTGTTCTCGGTGCAATGCAGCGCTTTACCCGGATGCGGTTCGGCGGTTTCCAGCAGACGAGACAGTTCCAGTTTCTGTTGCTTAGCGGTAAACCCTTCCAGCTCTTTGAGCAGGTCGGTACGACCAATCAGATCCACCAGACGCTTCACACCCAGTTGCGCCATCAGCTCACGGACTTCGCGGGCGATAAATTCAAAGTAGTTAGTCACTTTGAACGGCAGGCCGTGATAGTGGTTCTTACGCAGTTTGTCATCCTGAGTCGCCACGCCGGTTGCGCAGTTGTTCAGGTGGCAAATACGCAGGTATTTACAGCCCAGCGCCACCATTGGACCGGTACCGAAGCCGAAGCTTTCCGCACCCAGAATCGCCGCTTTAATGATATCGACACCGGTTTTCAGACCGCCATCAACCTGCAGACGAATCTTGTGACGCAGACCGTTAGCGACCAGCGCCTGCTGGGTTTCCACCAGACCGAGTTCCCACGGGCAGCCCGCATATTTCACCGAGGAGAGCGGGCTTGCGCCGGTACCGCCATCGTAGCCAGCAATGGTGATCAGATCCGCATAGGCTTTTGCCACGCCTGTGGCGATAGTGCCGACACCCGGTTCGGAAACCAGCTTCACGGAGATCATCGCTTTCGGGTTGACCTGTTTGAGGTCGAAAATCAGCTGTGCTAAGTCTTCGATAGAGTAAATATCGTGGTGCGGCGGCGGGGAGATCAACGTCACGCCCGGTACCGAATAGCGCAGTTTAGCGATGTACGGGGTGACTTTATCACCCGGTAACTGACCGCCTTCGCCAGGCTTCGCGCCCTGAGCGACTTTAATCTGAATGACATCGGCATTGACCAGATACGCCGGGGTTACGCCAAAGCGACCGGAGGCAACCTGCTTAATGCGCGACACCTTGTTAGTGCCGTAGCGCGCCGGGTCTTCGCCGCCTTCACCGGAGTTCGAGTTGCCACCGATGCTGTTCATGGCTTCGGCCAGCGCTTCGTGTGCTTCGGGGCTTAATGCACCGATGGACATCGCCGCGGTATCAAAGCGTTTAAACAGTTCGGTTGCGGGTTCTACATCGCTAATGCTTACGGCTTCATCGCCAGGCGTAATCGCCAGCAGATCGCGCAGCGTGGCCGCCGGACGCTCATTGACCAGCTTGGCATATTCCAGATAGTCGCTGTACTCACCGCTTTGTACCGCCTGTTGCAGCGTGCGCACCACGTCCGGGTTGTAGGCATGGTATTCGCCGCCGTGGACGTATTTGAGCAAACCGCCCTGACTGATAGGCTTACGTGCCAGCCATGCATGTTTGGAGAGGTTCAGCAGATCCTGCTGGAAGTCGGTAAACCCTGCGCCGCTGATGCGGCTGACTACGCCCTGGAAGCACAGCGCCACGACATCATCATGCAGACCAACCGCTTCAAACAGCTTCGAGCAGCGGTAAGAGGCGATGGTCGAGATGCCCATTTTGGACATGATTTTGTACAGACCTTTGTTGATGCCGTTACGGTAGTTCAGCATCACGGTCCGGTAATCTTTGGCAATCGCCTGAGTGTCGATCAATCGTCCCAGCGTTTCATACGCAAGATACGGATAAATGGCCGTCGCGCCAAAGCCGAGCAGGACAGCAAAATGGTGCGGGTCACGGGCGCTGGCGGTTTCAACGATGATGTTGGCGTCGCAACGCAGACTTTGTTCTACCAGACGCGTTTGCACTGCGCCCACGGCCATCGGTGCCGGAACCGGCAAACGGTTTTTCGCGATGTTACGGTCAGAGAGCACCAGCAGCACCGTACCGTTACGCACCATCTGTTCGGCTTTATCGCACAATGCTTTGACGGTCTCTTCGAGCGTGGTTTCGGTCACGTCGAAGGTGATATCCAGGCGATCGGCGCGGTAATGTTCCTCTTTCATGGTGGTGAGCTGGGTGAAATCGGAGTACAGCAGGATCGGCGATTTAAAGCTCAGGCGGTGTGCCTGACCTTCGGCTTCGCAGAAGACGTTCATCTCACGACCAATGCTGGTGGCCAGCGACATAACGTGCGCTTCACGCAGCGGGTCGATCGGCGGGTTAGTCACCTGCGCGAACTGCTGGCGGAAGTAGTCATAAATGATGCGTGGCTGGCTTGAGAGCACCGCAAACGGGGTATCATCACCCATTGAGCCGACCGCTTCCTGACCGTTTTCACCGAGCACGCGGATCACGGAATCCAGCTCTTCGGCGCTGTAGTTAAACTGTTTCTGATAGCTGGCGAGCGTGTCATCGTCCAGTTCGCGGCTGCCGACCTGATCGTCTGCGAGGTCTTCGAACGGCACCAGACGGCGGACGTTCTTCTCCATCCACTCTTTGTACGGATGGCGGCTTTTCAGATCGTCATCGGTTTCGGCGGAGTGCAGAATGCGCCCGCTGCGGGTATCGATAACCATCAGCTCGCCTGGGCCGACGCGACCTTTCTCGACGACTTCATCCGGCTGATAATCCCAGATCCCGACTTCAGAGGCGCAGGTAATCAGCTTGTCTTTGGTGATGACATAGCGCGCCGGACGCAGGCCGTTACGGTCAAGGTTACAGGCGGCAAAGCGGCCGTCGGACATAACAATGCCCGCCGGGCCATCCCACGGCTCCATGTGCATGGAGTTAAAGTCAAAGAACGCGCGCAGCTCCGGGTCCATATCCGGGTTGTTCTGCCAGGCCGGCGGCACCAGTAAACGCATGGCGCGGATAATGTCCATCCCGCCAGCCAGCAGCAGTTCCAGCATGTTATCCATTGAGCTGGAGTCGGAGCCGGTTTCGTTAACGAACGGTGCGGCGTCGTGCAGGTCAGGGATCAGCGGTGTCTGGAATTTATAGGTACGTGCGCGTGCCCACTGGCGGTTGCCGGTGATGGTGTTAATTTCACCGTTATGCGCCAGGTAGCGGAACGGTTGCGCCAGCGGCCAGCGCGGTACGGTATTAGTGGAGAAGCGCTGGTGGAACAGGCAGATGGCCGATTCCAGACGCAGATCCGCCAGGTCCAGGTAAAAGCGCGGCAGATCCGCCGGCATACACAGACCTTTATAGATATTGACCAGGTTCGACAAGCTACAGACGTAGAAGTCTTTATCGTCCTGGAGGCGTTTTTCGATACGACGGCGCGCGATGAACAGGCGACGCTCCATATCACGCGGACGCCAGCCCGCAGGGGCGTTGACAAAAATTTGCTCGATACGAGGCAGGGAGGATAGGGCGATTTCACCGAGAACACCTTCGTTGGTCGGCACGTCGCGCCAGCCGACAATCGACAGGGTCTCCTGCTGTAATTCTTCTTCGACAATGCGACGAGAAGCCGCAGCCAGTTCAGCGTCTTTATTTAAAAAGATCATGCCGACGGCGTAGTTTTTAGCTAAACGCCAGCCGCGCTCTTGCGCCACGATGCGGAAAAAGCGGTCAGGTTTTTGTAACAGCAAACCGCAACCATCGCCGGTTTTACCATCGGCAAGAATTGCGCCACGGTGCTGCATGCGGGCCAGTGCGTGTATGGCGGTACGCACTACCTTGTGGCTAGGTTCGCCTTCTATGTGGGCGATCAGGCCGAAACCACAGTTATCCCTCTCAAGGGATTTATCGTACAACATATCAGTGAACCTCCCCAGGCTCTGCGGGATTCCCATCTGGACCGTTGCGCACGGGCACACCAAGAGCATGGCGACGGGGTTTGCGTGTCATACGCTTACCTCGCATTCGCCCTCTTTATCCTTTTCGCATAGGTCAAACAAGTTTGAGGACTTGCTTCAGAGGGAATCTCAATTACTGCATAAATATGATGAGCAGACTGCTCATCCAGAAAGCTTCCAGCGGATTTCCACGTTATCGGGAATCCACACACAGGTCAAATGGCAATCTTATTTATGCAAAAATGTGCTATAGGGCGATTAACTTTATGAATATATTGAAATTTAAGGCTTTTTTACATTGATTTAACGCAAGGGGAATGGAGTGCGAAGTGTGATCTGTCTCACTGTCAGAAAGGCTGTATATCCCCCGTCCTCCCTTTGTTTATCGCTATGCTTGGCATTTTATGCTGGTTTTTAGAGTTTTGGCGTCTTAAAGATACTGTTTTTATGCTGAGAGTATAAGAAGATAAAAAAAACAGTCGGATATAAGGAAAAGTAATTTCATTTTGAATGAATGAAATTTCGATTATTTTGATTCGTTATGCAATAAATAAAGGCACGCCAGGGCGATTGATCCAGGTCATCGCCGACTGGGGCAAAAAATGGCAGGCTTTGGCCTCTTTTCAAGGCGCGGTCTACCAGATTATGCAGTTACAGAAATTAGTCAATATGTTTGGTGGGGATCTTTCTCGCCGTTACGGGCAAAAGGTTCATAAACTCACGCTTCACGGCGGCTTTAGCTGTCCAAATCGTGATGGCACCATCGGACGTGGTGGATGTACTTTCTGCAATGTCGCCTCGTTTGCCGATGAAGCACAGCAGCACCATTCTATTGCCGAGCAGCTTGAGCATCAGGCGCATCTGGTCAATCGCGCGAAACGCTATCTGGCCTATTTCCAGGCCTATACCAGCACCTTTGCTGAAGTGCAGGTGCTGCGTTCGATGTATCAGCAGGCGGTCAGCCAGGCCAGTATCGTCGGGTTATGCGTTGGGACGCGCCCCGACTGCGTGCCGGATGCGGTACTTGATCTGCTTTGCGAGTATAAAGACCTCGGCTATGAGGTATGGCTGGAACTCGGTTTGCAAACTGCGCATGACAAAACCTTGCACCGTATTAACCGCGGCCATGATTTTGCCTGTTACCAACGCACTACGCGACTGGCACGCGAGCGCGGGCTGAAAGTGTGCTCACACCTGATTGTCGGTCTGCCGGGAGAAGGGCAGGCAGAATGCCTGCAAACCATGGAACGTGTGGTGGAGACGGGTGTTGATGGTATTAAGCTGCACCCGCTGCATATTGTGAAAGGCAGTACGATGGCGAAAGCCTGGGAAGCCGGGCGGCTGAACGGAATTGAACTGGACGACTATACGGTTACCGCCGGGGAGATGATCCGTCATACGCCGCCAGAGGTGATTTATCATCGAATTTCCGCCAGCGCGCGCCGCCCAACGCTGTTGGCACCTCTATGGTGTGAAAACCGCTGGACCGGCATGGTCGAACTGGATAAGTACCTTAACAAGTACGGTGTGCAAGGCTCGGCGCTCGGTACGCCATGGGTGCTGCCTGAGAACTAACTCTCCGTAGGCCGGATAAGGCAAAGCCGACATCCGGCAATCTGCGCCTACTTACCTGATGGCGCTTTGCTTATCAGGCCTACGATGGCCTCTCCGCGGTCATTTCACCGATAACCTCCGCATTTCTTGCACAATCTTCAACGTCACGCTGAGAATTGAGTATTATTGTGCCAAGTTGTCGTGAAGGAACCCTCTATGAAGCAAATCCGTATGCTGGCGCAATATTACGTCGACCTGATGATGAAGTTAGGTCTGGTGCGCTTTTCGCTGCTGTTGGCGCTGGCTCTGGTCGTGTTGGCAATTGTGGTGCAGATGGCTGTCACCATGGTGCTGCATGGCCAGGTAGAAAGCATTGATGTCATCCGCTCTATCTTTTTTGGTCTGTTAATTACCCCCTGGGCCGTCTATTTCTTGTCCGTGGTGGTGGAGCAACTTGAGGAGTCCCGGCAGCGCCTGTCACGACTGGTACAAAAGCTGGAAGAGATGCGCGAGCGCGATCTCAAGCTCAATGTGCAGCTGAAAGATAATATTGCCCAGCTCAATCAGGAAATTGTTGAGCGTGAAAAAGCCGAAGCAGAGCGCCAGGAAACATTCGAGCAACTGAAGGTTGAAATCAAAGAGCGCGAAGAGGCGCAGATCCAGCTTGAGCAACAGTCTTCCTTTTTACGCTCTTTCCTTGATGCCTCGCCGGATCTGGTTTTTTATCGCAATGAAGATAAGGAGTTTTCCGGCTGTAACCGTGCCATGGAGCTGCTGACTGGCAAAAGCGAAAAGCAGCTGGTGAACTTAAAACCGGCTGACGTTTACTCTCCTGAAGCGGCTGAAAAGGTGATTGAGACCGACGAGAAGGTGTTCCGTCATAATGTTTCGCTCACCTACGAACAGTGGCTGGACTACCCGGATGGGCGCAAAGCCTGCTTTGAAATTCGCAAAGTGCCTTACTATGACCGCGTAGGTAAGCGACATGGTCTGATGGGCTTTGGACGCGATATTACCGAGCGTAAGCGTTATCAGGATGCGCTTGAGCGCGCCAGCCGCGATAAGACCACCTTTATTTCTACCATCAGCCACGAGCTGCGCACCCCGCTTAACGGCATTGTAGGCTTAAGCCGGATCCTGCTGGATACGGATCTAACCGCGGAGCAGGAAAAATACCTGAAAACAATCCACGTCTCTGCTGTGACGCTGGGGAATATATTCAACGATATTATCGACATGGATAAGATGGAGCGACGTAAAGTCCAGCTCGATAACCAGCCGATCGATTTCACCAGTTTTATGGCGGATCTGGAAAACCTCTCTGGCCTACAGGCGCAGCAAAAGGGTCTGCGTTTTGTGCTTGAGCCGACGTTACCCCTGCCGCATAAGGTCATTACCGACGGAACGCGTCTGCGTCAGATCCTGTGGAATCTGATCAGCAACGCCGTGAAGTTTACCCAGCAGGGGCAGGTGACCGTGCGGGCGCGCTATGACCAGGGGAATATGCTGCATTTCGAAGTTGAAGATTCCGGCATCGGCATTCCGCAGGATGAGCAGGATAAAATCTTCGCTATGTATTATCAGGTGAAGGACAGTAACGGCGGTAAACCGGCAACGGGGACAGGGATTGGTTTGGCCGTGTCGAAGCGTCTGGCGAAAAACATGGGCGGTGATATTACGGTTTCCAGCCAGGCAGGAAAAGGGTCTATCTTTACGCTGACCGTGCATGCCCCTGCGGTAGCGGAAGAGATTGAAGACGCGTTTGAAGACGATGAACTGCCGCTGCCAGCCCTGAATGTGCTGCTGGTGGAAGACATTGAGCTGAACGTTATTGTTGCGCGCTCCGTGCTGGAAAAATTAGGCAACAGCGTGGATGTCGCGATGACCGGGAAAGCCGCGCTGGAAATGTTTACGCCGGGTGAATATGACCTGGTGTTGTTGGATATTCAGCTACCGGATATGACCGGTCTGGATATCTCGCGGGAGCTCACGCAAAAATACGCCCGTGAAGATCTGCCACCGCTGGTCGCACTCACCGCCAACGTACTGAAAGATAAAAAAGAGTATCTGGACGCAGGCATGGACGACGTGCTGAGTAAGCCGCTGTCGGTTCCGGCACTAACCGCCATGATCAAAAAATACTGGGATACCCGAAACGAAGAGGAGAGCACTGTGACATCTGAAGAAAGCAGTAAATCGCAAGCGCTGTTAGATATTCCTATGTTGGAACAATACCTCGAGCTGGTGGGACCGAAGTTAATTACCGACGGGCTGGCGGTGTTTGAGAAGATGATGCCGGGATATTTGAGCGTGCTGGAGTCCAATCTGACGGCACGGGATAAAAAAGGTGTTGTTGAGGAAGGCCATAAAATTAAAGGCGCAGCAGGTTCAGTGGGGCTGCGTCACCTGCAACAGCTAGGTCAGCAAATCCAGTCGCCGGATCTTCCTGCCTGGGAAGATAACGTTGCTGAATGGATTGAAGAGATGAAGCAGGAGTGGCAGCACGACGTGGCAGTATTAAAAGCCTGGGTGGCGAGCGTGGAAAAAAAATGACCCCGGCTTGACCGGGGTGCGCGAATACTGCGCCAACACCAGGGAAATCGTGGCTGCGCCGTAAATTATTATCATTGTTTACAAGGGCGCAGCCCTAATTTTCAGGCCGCACGCAGTTAAGATAGCAAATCTTAAATAATTTGTTACATGAATCAGTTAAATGTGTGAAGCGTAGCATTTAAATCATAATAACTAATATGTTTCAGCCAGTTGAGAAAGGAGTATCACGATGAAAAAAGTGGGTGTAGTGCTCAGCGGATGCGGCGTGTATGACGGTGCAGAGATCCATGAAACTGTTCTCACGCTTCTGGCCATTGCCCGCAACGGCGCTCAGGCTGTCTGTTTCGCACCAGATAAACAACAAGCGGATGTGATTAATCATCTGACCGGCGAGCCGATGCTGGAAACTCGCAATGTGCTGATTGAAGCCGCGCGCATCACACGTGGCGATATTCGCCCACTTGCGCAGGCAGTCTCATCGGAACTGGATGCGTTGATCGTGCCGGGTGGGTTTGGTGCGGCCAAAAATCTGAGCAATTTTGCCAGTCAGGGCAGCGAATGCCGGGTTGACAGCGATTTAGCCGCGCTGGCGGTGGCCATGCATCAGGCGGGTAAGCCGTTGGGATTTATGTGCATTGCGCCTGCCATGTTACCTAAAATTTTTGACTTCCCGCTGCGTCTGACCATCGGCACTGATATCGACACGGCAGAGGTGCTGGAAGAGATGGGCGCTGAGCATGTGCCTTGTCCGGTTGATGACATTGTCGTCGATGAAGACAACAAAATCGTCACCACGCCTGCCTATATGCTGGCGCAGGACATCGCTCAGGCTGCGAGTGGCATCGATAAACTGGTATCGCGTGTGTTGGTGCTGACTGAATGAGAAAAGGAGTAACCGCCTTTCTGCGACGTATTTTTCTGCGGGTGGTGGTTGTCCTCGCCGTATTCTGGGGCGGAGGTATCGCACTTTTCAGCGTGATGCCTGTGCCTTTCTCGGCGGTGATGGTCGAGCGACAGCTGGGCGCATGGCTGTCCGGTGATTTCGGCTATGTGGCGCACTCGGACTGGGTGAGTATGGATGAGATCTCACCGTGGATGGGACTGGCGGTGATTGCTGCGGAGGATCAGAAGTTTCCCGACCACTGGGGGTTTGACGTCACCGCCATAGAGAAAGCGCTGGCGCACAATGAACGCAATGAAAACCGCATTCGCGGGGCGTCGACGTTATCGCAACAGACGGCGAAAAACCTGTTTTTATGGGATGGACGCAGCTGGGTGCGTAAAGGTCTCGAAGCCGGGCTAACGCTGGGTATGGAAACCGTCTGGAGTAAGAAACGTATTCTGACCGTCTATTTGAATATCGCCGAGTTTGGCGATGGGATATTTGGCGTGGAGGCGGCGGCGCAACGGTATTTTCATAAACCGGCCAGTCGGTTGAGCCTGTCTGAAGCGGCCTTGCTGGCGGCAGTATTGCCCAATCCTTTGCGTTTTAAGGCGAATGCGCCTTCTGGTTATGTGCGTAACCGCCAGGCTTGGATTATGCGCCAAATGCGTCAGTTAGGTGGTGAGTCGTTTATGCGGGAAAATAAGCTGTATTAGCGTAGTTATTGCCGGATGCGGCGTAAACGCCTTATCCGGCCTACTGGCTACGTTCTGTGTACTCGATTAATCTTCATCAAACCCTGAATTAAACAGGGCAATCACTGCGGCCAGGGCTTCTACTTCCTGTGGTCCCGTGGCTTCGACTTCTATCTGACGCCCTTTGGCTGAATCCAGCATCAGCAGGGCGATAACGCTGTTGGCCTCGGCCTCCGTTCCTTCATCATTACGCAGCAAAACTTCTGCTTCGAAACCCTGCATCAATTCAAACAGTTTCATCGCTGGGCGGGCATGCATGCCCAGCTTATTGGTGATTTCAACGGTTTGCTTCACGGTCATGATTTACGTTTTTCCAGCGTACGATGGCGTGACTGCACGTTTTTACCGCGTGAGCGGAAGTAGTCTGCCAGCTGCTCTGCAATATACACCGAACGGTGTTTCCCGCCGGTACAGCCGATGGCTACGGTAAGGTAGCTACGGTTGTTGGTCTCCAGCATGGGTAACCATAGCTCGAGATAGCTGCGAGTCTGGTAGATAAAATTGTGTACTTCTGTGTGCCTGTCGAGGAATGCGGCGACAGGGCGGTCAAGACCGGTCATTGGGCGCAGCTTCGGATCCCAGTGTGGGTTAGGCAGGAAGCGCACGTCAAAGACGTAATCCGCATCAATCGGGATACCGTGTTTGAAACCAAAGGATTCGAATACCATCGTCAATTCACGTTCACGTTTACCCAGCAGTCGGGTACGTAACATTTCCGCCAGTTCGTGTACGGACATTTCGGAGGTATCAACGATCAGATCAGCGCGAGAGCGCAGAGGCTCCAGCAAATCGCTTTCCTTATCGATAGCGCTTTCCAGAGACAAGTTCTTGCTGGAGAGCGGGTGTAAACGGCGCGTGTCGCTGTAGCGACGAATCAGCGTGTTACGGTCTGCATCAAGGAACAGCAGCTGTGGTGAGAAACCCTCGGGCAGATTATTCATTGCCTGCTCGAAAATTTCCGGGGACTCAGGCATGTTGCGCACATCAATGCTGACGGCCGCAGAAATCTGGCGATCGGCCAGTGTACGAGCCAGATCGGGCAACAGCACTACGGGAAGGTTATCCACGCAGTAAAAACCCATATCTTCCAGCGCACGCAGGGCGACAGATTTACCTGACCCTGAACGGCCGCTGACGATCATCAGTACCATGTACTGTTTCTCCTCACAACGACAAAAAAGGATGCCATTGGGTTGTTATGCTTCATCCTGTCCACCTTCGGTGTCCGTGATGATTTGATACAACTCCTGGTCACTCTGCGCGGCGCGCAGACGACGACAGATGGTTTTATCTGCCAGACGTTTTGCGACCAGTGACAACGTATGCAAATGCGTCTTGGTTTGGTCTGCCGGGACCAGCAGGGCGAAAAGCAGATCGACAGGTTGATTATCAATGGCGTCGAAGGCGATGGGTGTTTCGAGTTGAACAAACACACCAACCGCGCGCATCGTGTCTTCTTCCAGCTTTCCGTGCGGGATAGCAATACCATTACCGATGCCGGTACTGCCCATTTTTTCACGCGTCAGAATGGCTTCAAATACCACCTGAGAAGGCAAGCTAAGCTGTTTTGCCGCAAGTTCGCTGATGATTTCCAGTGCGCGTTTCTTGCTTTGGCAGTGAACGCCTGCGCGCGTACATTCCTGGTTAAGAACAGTGCTCAGTTGTAGAGTCGTATCGTTATTTGTCATAATTTCACCTAAGCGCTAACTGTACAAATGGCCCGTTGTGCTACACAACAGGCCGTCCTGCACCCGCTAACTGCCCGGACAAGTTAGTGCTGTTTCAGTTTATCTTTATGTTTTGTTAACTGCCGAGCCAGTTTATCAATTAAACCGTCAATGGCGGCGTACATATCCTGACCTTCCGCGCTGGCATGAATTTCGCCACCGTTCACATGCAGTGTTGCATCCGAGATATGTGTAACCTTCTCCACTTTCAACACAATATAGACCTGATTAATCCGGTCGAAATATTGTTCGAGCTTGGCAAATTTTGTATTCACAAAATCGCGCAGGGCTTCGGTGATTTCGACGTTGTTTCCAGTGATGTTGAGCTGCATAGTGTCTTCCTTATCGGTTGGGTCACACCAGCTGTTTGCGCTGGTTAGACGGCGGAATGGATAAAGACTCTCGGTACTTCGCAACGGTGCGGCGTGCCACCATGATACCCTGTTCTGACAGCATAGAGGTTAACTTGCTGTCACTCAGCGGTTTCGCGGGGTTTTCCGCAGCAATTAATTTCTTCACCAGCGCACGGATAGCTGTGGATGAGGCTTCACCTCCGCCTTCAGTGTTAACGTGACTGGAAAAGAAATACTTCAATTCAAAAATGCCGCGCGGACTGTGCAGATACTTTTGCGTGGTCACACGGGAAATGGTCGATTCGTGCATCTCGACGGCCTGGGCGATATCCGCCAGTACCATCGGTTTCATATACTCTTCGCCTTGTTCAAAGAAAGCTTGCTGCTGCTCAACGATGCAGCGGCTGACGCGCAGCAACGTATCATTGCGGCTTTCCAGGCTTTTAATCAGCCACTTCGCATCTTGCAGATTGCTACGAATAAACTGGCTGTCGGCATCGTTGCGCGCGCTATTGCACATCGCGGCGTAGTGCTGGTTAATCTGTAAGCGCGGAATGCTGTCGCCGTTGAGTTCGACCACCCAGCGATCGTTATGCTTACGCACCAGCACATCCGGAATGACGTACTCCGGCTCGCCAGTCTGGATCGACTGCCCTGGGCGGGGATCAAGCGACTGGATGAGGTTGACGGCTTCTTTCAGCACGTCTTCTTTCAGTCGGGTCACGCGCATCAGCGTGCGGAAGTCATGGTTGGCTAACAGATCGAGATGATCGCTGATGATCAGGCGCGCTTCATCCAGCCACGGTGTGGCTTTATCAAACTGCGAAAGTTGGATCAGTAAGCAGTCACGGAGATCTTTGGCGGCCACGCCAACGGGATCAAAGCGCTGAACGCGTTTAAGCACGGCTTCGATTTCGTCCATACCGACGTCGTCATCGCCCATGCTTTCGAGAATATCGTCCAGGGTCACGGTGAGATAACCGGTTTCGTCTACCGCATCCACAATGGATGTCGCAATGGCGCGATCGGTATCCGAGAACGGGGTCAGTTCCACTTGCCACATCAGGTAATCCTGTAGTGATTGCGTGGTCTCACCCTGATAGACAGGCAGTTCGTCGTCGATGTAATCTCCGCTGGTGCCCGAAGGCGTCCCGGCGGTGTAAATTTCATCCCAACTGGCGTCAAGCGGCAACTCCTCAGGCATCTCTTTTTGTTCGAGTGCATCTGCGGTGTCGAGGGTTTCGCTGTCCTGTTTTTCCTGGGTATCAATTTCGTCGTGAAGATCGGTTTGCTCGAGCAGTGGGTTACTTTCCAGCGCTTGCTGAAGTTCTTGCTGAAGTTCCAGCGTGGACAACTGCAACAGACGGATAGCCTGTTGTAGCTGAGGCGTCATCGCCAGTTGTTGGCTAAGCCTGAGTTGCAAACCTTGCTTCATGTTCAGAGTTGTTTTCTCCTGCAGTGACGTGAAGTCTTCTACCCTATCAGAGTCTGAAGTCTTCCCCAAGGTATACGCGCTTAACGTGCTCATCCTGCAGTATTTCTGTTGGCGTGCCGTGCGCGATCAGGTGTCCCTGACTTACGATATAGGCGCGCTCACACACTGCCAGCGTTTCGCGGACGTTGTGGTCGGTAATCAGCACGCCAAGGCCGCTGTCGCGCAGGTGTTCGATGATCCGTTTGATATCAATAACGGAAATTGGGTCAACACCGGCAAACGGTTCATCCAGCAGGATAAATTTCGGATTGGCGGCCAGTGCGCGAGCGATCTCCACGCGGCGTCGTTCACCACCGGAGAGCGACTGACCTAAGCTGTCGCGCAGGTGCTCGATGTGGAATTCTTCCATCAGCTCGTTAGCGCGATCTTCCCGCTGCTCGCTGGTCAGATCGTCACGAATTTGCAGCACCGCCATCAGGTTATCAAACACGCTCAGGCGACGGAAAATCGATGCTTCCTGCGGTAAGTAGCCGATGCCGCGACGCGCGCGCGCATGCAGAGGCAGCAGACTGATGTCTTCGTCATCAATGATAATGTTACCCGCATCGCGCGGGACAATGCCGACTACCATGTAAAAGGTTGTTGTCTTGCCTGCACCGTTAGGACCGAGCAGACCGACGATCTCCCCGGAGTTGACGGTCAGACTGACATCTTCAACCACACGACGGCCTTTATAGGCTTTTGCAAGGTTCTTTGCAGTTAATGTTGCCATAACGAATCAGTTACCTTTTTTCTCTGCCGGAGCCTTGTTTTTGTCCTGCAACTGCGACGGAACCAGAACGGTGGTGACGCGTTTGCCTTTATCGCTGAAGGCCTGCATTTTCTGCTCTTTTACCAGATAAGTGATCTTATCGCCCGTGATGTTGCTATCGAGCTGTTCCAGATACGCCTTGCCGGTGAGAACGACAAAGTCTTTCGCCAGTTCATAGTGCATCTGAGAGGCGTGGCCTTTAACCGGTTTACCGTTGTCCTGCATCTGGTAAAACGTTGCTGGATTGCCATAGCCATCAATCACTTCTTTGCCGTCTTCACCGCCAGGACGGGTCACGACGACTTTATCGGCGTTAATTTTGATGGTGCCCTGAGTCACAATCACGTTGCCAGTAAACGTCACCACGTTGCCCTGCATATCCAGGGACTGCTGGTCCGATTCAATGTGAATCGGCTGCTCGGTATCGCCGGTGACGGCAAATGCCGGAATGCTGGCGGCCAGAAGTGAGCTGGCAAGTACAAGATTAAGGCTGAGTTTGTTTGTTTTGGATTTCATATGAGGTTCTAACCTTTTCAATCAGCTCGGCGTTCTTGCTGCGTAAGTTGCCGCGCATCTTCAGTCCGCTGGAGTTAAATGTTGTGCCATACAACGTCACCAGATCATCGGAAGTGACGTCTTGTGTCACCAGGTTAATCTGCGCGTTATCGGTCGTAATTCTGCGTAGTTGAGAGTCAGGCACCAGGGCGTTAACCTCAACATGGCCGTACAGATACAGCATCCGATCGTTGGTCAATTTGGCTTTATCGGCCTTGATCGTCCAGGTCGGTACTTTATCCTTATCAAACGTGGTTAATACCGGTTGAGTAAACCACGAAACCGCTTGTTCCGAATAATATTCAACGTGTTGTGCGATCAAGTGATAGCTCAGCGCGCCTTCCGGACTATACACGACGGTATCAGTATGTTCGCTCTTATAGGTTGGCTCGTTGTTATTGACGACGACCTGAGCGGTGTCATCTTTGTCTGCCAGATTAATACCAATCATCACAAGGACAGCCAGCGACAGTAGAATGATAACCCAACGTCTGGTTTTGCTCATATCGATTGCCCTTTGGCCTCGTCCAGTTTGCCCTGCGCCAGGAGTAATAAATCGCAGACTTCACGCACAGCGCCACGTCCCCCATCAATGCGGGTGACATAATCAGCTCGCGGGATCAGCAAAGGGTGGGCATCTGCCACCGCGACGCTTAATCCCACTTTAGCCATCACCGGCCAGTCGATCAGGTCATCGCCAACATAGGCGACATTCTCCGGCGCGATCGCCAGTTTGCTAAGGAGATCGCCAAAGGCAACCAGTTTGTCTGACTGCCCCTGATACAGGTGGGTGATCCCCAAAGTGGTACAGCGATCTTCTACAAGTTTAGCCTTTCGTCCGGTAATAATGGCAACCTCAATACCGGAAGTGAGCGCACAGCGAATTCCGTAACCATCACGGACGTTAAAAGCCTTCAGCTCTTCACCGTTGTTGCCCATATAAATCAGACCATCAGACAGTACGCCATCCACATCCAGGATCAGCAAACGGATGTTTTCTGCCCGGGTGATAACGTCTGCGCTGACGGGTCCATAACAGGTCGCAAGCGACGCACCTGCTTTACTCATTTTCGTTATCCTTGAGTTTCTTACACTACACCTGCACGCAGCAGATCATGCATATGTAACACACCGAGTAACTGGTCGCCATCAGCAACCATTACCGAGGTGATATGACGGGACTGCATTAAGTTCAGGGCATCGACGGCAAGAATGCCCGGACGCACGCGAATGCCTCCAGGGGTCATCACATCGGCAATGCCTAACTGGCGTACATCAACGCCCATATCGAAGACACGACGTAAATCGCCATCGGTGAAAATACCGTCAATCTTCATGGCATCATCGCAAATGACGGTCATGCCGAGATTTTTACGCGTGATCTCAAGTAAGGCGTCACGCAGGCTGGCGTTTTTGGTCACATGCGGGATCTCGTCGCCCGTATGCATAATATCGTTAACGCGCAGTAAAAGCTTACGGCCCAGTGCGCCACCGGGATGAGACAACGCAAAATCTTCCGCGGTAAAGCCGCGCGCTTTTAATAACGCCACCGCCAGGGCATCGCCCATCACCAATGTTGCTGTCGTACTGCTGGTCGGCGCCAGGCCTAACGGACAAGCTTCCTTGGGCACTTTAACACACAGATGCACATCTGCCGCACGCGCCATACTGCTTTCAGGACGACCGGTCATGCAGATAAGCGGTACATGAAGACGTTTTAATACCGGGATCAGCGCCGCTATCTCATTGGATTCACCGGAGTTAGAGATGGCGATGACCACATCCTGCGGCGAGACCATACCCAGATCGCCATGTGCGGCTTCGCCAGGATGTACGAAAAATGAGGGGGTACCGGTGCTGGCAAATGTGGCCGCCATTTTCCGTCCTATATGTCCTGATTTCCCCATCCCCATCACCACGACTTTGCCCGGGCAGCTGAATATTTTTTCGCATGCGAGAGTAAAATTTTGGTTGATGTACTGATCAAGCTCCGCCAGGCCTTCACGTTCAATTGCCAGGACTTCCTTGCCTGCTTGCTGAAAGTCAAAACCCGGTTGCAACTCTAAGTGCGACATAATGCGTTTCCAGTTATCCAACGAGAAGTGGCGATAACCAATACAGCATCGCCAGCCATATGATAAAACCGCCGGTCAGCAGCGCACCTGCGCCGCGACCAATCTGGCGCGGACGTCGCCAGCAGAGTAGTGCAAAAATCACGCTCACCAGCAGCATGACGCTATAGTCACGGGTGAAGGCCATTGGATTGACTTCACCCGGCGTAATCAGCGCCGGTAGCCCGAGGACGATAACGATATTAAAAATGTTTGCGCCGATAATGTTACCGACGGCAATATCGTTTTCACCTTTACGCAGACCCGCAATCGCTGTTGCCAGCTCCGGCAGGCTGGTACCAATGGCGACCACTGTTAGCCCGATAGTAAGTTCGCTCATGGCGAAATAGTTCGCCAGCACGGTAGCGTTATCCACCACCATACGTGTTGCCATTGGCATAATAATCAGCGCAATGCCCAGCCACAAAAACGCGACAGGTAACCCGCCTTCACGCGGTAGCTCAGCTATCTGCTCACGTGTCAGGCTGTCATTGCCTTGTCGCTCGGCCAGACGGGCGATTTTAACAATGAATAGCAGCCATAGCACGGCCAGAAGCAGAAGAAAGAAACCGTCGCTGCGGCTTAACTGTCCGTCATACAGGACGGATGCAGCTAAAATACTTACCAGCAACATTAGCGGTAATTCACGACGCAGAACATCAGAATGCACGGTAAAAGGATGAATCAGCGCCGACAGGCCTAAAATAAGCAGAATGTTGGTGATGTTAGAACCTATGGCGGTCCCGACAGCCAGATCGAGTTGCCCATTCATCGATGCGGCAACGGAGACAATTATTTCGGGTAACGACGTACCC
Organism: Citrobacter sp. Cpo103; assembly: GCF_030332605.1. NCBI lineage: Bacteria > Pseudomonadati > Pseudomonadota > Gammaproteobacteria > Enterobacterales > Enterobacteriaceae > Citrobacter > Citrobacter sp. Cpo103. Next base: position 78,081 of record NZ_JAOWHO010000019.1, read on the forward strand.
ATGCTGACCACGGTCATTCCGATGATAATGGGAGGAATACCGAAATTTCGACATAAAATGGATGCGGCAAATACCAGACGGTCGGCACCGTAGACCACCAGAAGTAAACCAATTATTAACAGCGCCGTCGCTAAAAGCATCTAAAGTCCTTTCTTCAGGTATACTCGCCGGTCCACTTGAAGGATCTTCTGGAAGCCGTAACGAAGTCTTAATTTTGACTTTATGCGGCTAAAAAGTAAAACAAATGCCAGCTTTCGCTAACCAGGACAGGCAATAATCTGTAAATATGTTGGGTTCAGGGCTAAATTGAGCGCCAAACTCTTCGATCAACGAGGCAATAGTAAAGGATGAATCAATGGGTCAGTCTGTGGCGAATCTAGTCGATATGCGCGATGTCAGCTTTTCCCGGGGTGACCGCTGCATCTTTGATAATATTTCCCTGACGGTACCGCGCGGTAAGGTGACGGCGATCATGGGGCCATCAGGCATCGGCAAAACGACGCTGTTGCGTCTGATTGGCGGACAGATCCCCCCGGATAAGGGCGAGATCCTGTTTGACGGTGAGAACGTCCCGGCCATGTCCCGTTCGCGTTTATTTACCGTGCGTAAGCGCATGAGTATGCTGTTTCAGTCTGGTGCGCTATTTACCGACATGAATGTTTTTGACAACGTCGCGTACCCTCTGCGCGAGCATACGACGTTGCCAGCGCCGTTGCTGAAGAGCACGGTGATGATGAAGCTCGAGGCCGTCGGCCTGCGGGGTGCGGCCAAATTAATGCCTTCTGAATTATCCGGTGGGATGGCGCGTCGCGCCGCGTTAGCACGTGCTATCGCGCTGGAGCCAGACCTCATCATGTTTGATGAGCCGTTCGTCGGCCAGGATCCCATCACCATGGGCGTTCTGGTGAAGCTGATTTCAGAACTGAACAGCGCGCTGGGCGTCACCTGTGTGGTGGTATCCCATGATGTGCCTGAGGTACTGAGTATTGCGGATTACGCCTATATAATGGCGGACAAAAAAATAGTGGCCTACGGTAGTGCTCAGGCGCTACAAGAAAATGCCGATCCGCGCGTACGCCAGTTCCTTGACGGCATTGCCGATGGACCGGTTCCGTTCCGTTACCCGGCGGGCGACTACCACATCGATTTACTCAAAACAGGGAGTTAAGCCACCCATGTTGTTAAATGCGCTGGCATCACTCGGACATCGGGGAATAAAAACCCTCAGGACGTTCGGGCGAGCCGGATTAATGTTGTTCAATGCGGTTGTCGGCAAGCCGGAGTTTCGCAAACATGCGCCGCTGCTGATACGCCAGCTCTATAATGTCGGTGTCTTATCGATGCTGATCATTATTGTTTCTGGCGTGTTCATCGGTATGGTGCTGGGGTTGCAGGGATACCTGGTGCTGACGACTTACAGCGCGGAAACCAGCCTCGGTATGCTGGTGGCACTGTCATTGTTACGTGAGCTGGGACCGGTTGTTGCGGCGCTGCTGTTTGCCGGGCGGGCCGGGTCGGCCTTAACCGCAGAAATTGGCCTGATGCGGGCGACCGAACAGCTTTCCAGTCTGGAAATGATGGCCGTCGATCCACTGCGCCGGGTGATTTCCCCACGTTTTTGGGCCGGTGTTATTTCATTGCCGCTGCTGACGATTATTTTTGTCGCAGTCGGGATCTGGGGTGGTTCACTGGTTGGCGTAAGCTGGAAGGGTATTGATGCGGGCTTTTTCTGGTCGGCTATGCAAAATGCCGTCGACTGGCGTCTGGACCTGGTCAACTGTCTGATTAAGAGCGTGGTGTTCGCCATTACGGTCACATGGATTGCATTGTTCAATGGTTATGATGCGATCCCGACCTCTGCCGGGATTAGCCGGGCAACGACACGCACCGTTGTGCACGCCTCTCTTGCCGTTCTGGGGCTGGATTTTGTGCTGACCGCACTGATGTTTGGGAATTGAGTTCATGCAAACGAAAAAAAATGAAATTTGGGTCGGGTTATTCTTGCTGGTTGCGCTGTTGGCAGCGCTGTTTGTGTGCCTGAAGGCAGCGAACGTCACCTCAATGCGTACTGAGCCGACTTACACGATTTATGCGACCTTTGATAATATCGGCGGCCTGAGAGAGCGTTCTCCGGTGCGGATTGGCGGGGTGGTAGTTGGACGCGTATCGGACATCTCGTTAGATCCGAAAACGTACCTGCCGCGCGTGACGCTGGAAATCGAATCGCGTTTTAACCATATTCCTGACACCAGTTCTCTGAGCATCCGTACTTCCGGTCTGCTGGGCGAACAGTATCTGGCATTGAACGTGGGTTTTGAAGATCCTGAGCTGGGAACGTCTATCCTCAAAGATGGCGGTACGATTCAGGACACGAAATCCGCGATGGTGCTGGAAGATATGATTGGTCAGTTCCTTTACAACAGCAACAGTAAAGGTGATGACAATAAGAATTCTGGCGATGCGCCAGCCGCAACTGACGGCAATAATGAAGCCACTACGCCTGCGGGCGCAACGAAATAATCTCAGGAGAATCGACGTATGTTTAAACGATTGATGATGGTGGCTATGCTGGTGATTGCTCCACTTAGCGCGGCAACCGCAGCAGACCAGACTAACCCGTACAAACTGATGGATGAGGCGGCGCAGAAGACCTTTGACCGTCTGAAAAACGAGCAACCAAAAATCCGTTCCAACCCCGATTACCTGCGTCAGGTCGTCGATCAGGAACTGCTGCCTTATGTGCAGGTTAAGTATGCCGGTGCGCTGGTGCTGGGCCGTTACTACAAAGATGCGACTCCTGCCCAACGTGAAGCCTATTTTGCCGCATTCCGTGAATATCTGAAGCAGGCTTACGGCCAGGCACTGGCGATGTACCACGGCCAGACCTATCAGATTGCCCCTGAACAACCGCTGGGTGATGCGACTATCGTACCTATCCGCGTAACCATCATCGATCCAAACGGTCGTCCTCCGGTACGTCTGGATTTCCAGTGGCGTAAAAACTCCCAGACCGGTAACTGGCAGGCGTATGACATGATCGCCGAAGGCGTAAGTATGATCACCACCAAACAAAATGAGTGGAGCGACCTGCTGCGTACCAAAGGTATTGATGGCCTGACGGCGCAGCTGAAATCTATTTCTCAGCAGAAAATCACGCTGGAAGAGAAAAAATAATGGCGCAGTCACTCACCTGGACGCGCGAAGGCGACAAGCTGGTGCTGGTGGGAGAGCTGGATCAGGACGTGTTAAATCCCTTATGGGATGCGCGAATTGAGGCGATGAAAGGGGTATCCTGCATCGACCTGAACCAGGTATCCCGGGTAGATACCGGCGGTTTGGCGTTACTGTTGCATCTGATTAATCAAGGCAAGCAGCAGGGAAATAGCGTTTCGCTCACTGGCGTTAACGATAAAGTGTACACGCTGGCGCAGCTTTACAATCTGCCTGACGACGTCCTTCCGCGTTAATTTTTCCAGGCCGGATAAGGTCTTGTGCCGCTATCCGGCAAAACCCCTGAGGGGGATCTGCCACTAAAGCCTTGTCTGATTTATCAGCGAGGCTTTTTGCTTATTTATGACAGCGCCACTTTGCTCTAAGATGTTGGGCTGTTTTCACTATCTGACGAATGAAGAGCCCATGGAAAATAATGAAATTCAGAGCGTGCTGATGAATGCACTCTCCCTCCAGGAAGTCCACGTTTCTGGCGACGGCAGTCACTTTCAGGTTATTGCCGTGGGTGAGATGTTTGAAGGCATGAGCCGGGTCAAGAAGCAGCAATCGGTCTATGGCCCGTTGATGGAGTACATTGCGGACAACCGCATTCATGCCGTGTCGATTAAGGCGTTTACCCCAGCGGAATGGGCGCGCGATCGCAAACTTAACGGTTTTTGAGCTACGGGTGATGTGCCGGTAGCGAAGATAAATTCTTAACAGAGAACAGAATAATGGATAAATTTCGTGTTCAGGGGCCAACCAAGCTCCAGGGCGAAGTCACAATTTCAGGCGCTAAAAATGCCGCACTGCCGATCCTGTTTGCGGCGCTGCTGGCTGAAGAACCAGTAGAGATCCAAAACGTCCCGAAACTGAAGGACGTTGACACCTCGATGAAGCTGCTGAGCCAGCTGGGTGCGAAAGTTGAGCGTAATGGTTCCGTGCACATTGATGCGCGTGATGTAAACGTCTTCTGTGCGCCGTACGATCTGGTGAAAACCATGCGTGCATCCATCTGGGCGCTCGGGCCGCTGGTTGCCCGCTTTGGTCAGGGCCAGGTATCACTGCCGGGCGGCTGCACCATCGGTGCGCGTCCGGTTGACCTGCACATTACCGGTCTGGAGCAGTTAGGCGCGACTATCAAGCTGGAAGAAGGCTATGTGAAGGCGTCCGTTGATGGCCGTCTGAAAGGCGCGCATATCGTCATGGACAAAGTGAGCGTCGGTGCGACGGTCACCATTATGTGCGCAGCAACGCTTGCCGAAGGCACCACCGTCATCGAAAACGCCGCGCGCGAGCCGGAGATTGTGGATACCGCGAACTTCCTGATTGCGCTGGGTGCGAAGATCACGGGTCAGGGCACCGACCGTATTACCATCGAAGGCGTTGAGCGTCTCGGCGGTGGTGTTTATCGCGTTCTGCCAGATCGTATCGAAACCGGTACCTTCCTGGTGGCGGCGGCAATTTCTCGCGGCAAAATTATCTGCCGTAATGCACAGCCGGACACGCTGGATGCCGTTCTGGCGAAGCTGCGTGATGCGGGTGCGGATATTGAAGTTGGCGACGACTGGATAAGCCTCGATATGCACGGTAAACGTCCGAAAGCGGTCAATGTGCGTACTGCACCGCATCCGGCATTCCCAACTGATATGCAGGCCCAGTTCACGCTGCTGAACCTGGTAGCTGAAGGAACCGGCTTCATCACGGAGACCGTGTTTGAGAACCGCTTTATGCACGTGCCTGAGCTGAGCCGTATGGGTGCTCACGCAGAAATCGAAAGCAATACCGTGATTTGCCACGGCGTGGAAACGCTCTCTGGCGCACAGGTTATGGCGACCGATCTGCGCGCATCTGCAAGCCTGGTGCTGGCAGGGTGTATTGCTGAAGGTACGACGGTAGTCGACCGTATTTATCACATCGATCGCGGCTATGAGCGCATCGAGGATAAACTGCGTGCGCTGGGCGCAAACATTGAGCGCGTGAAAGGCGAGTAATCGTCAACGTCTCTTGTAACCCCCAGTTCAGTTGGCCGGGGGTTACAGTTCAATGTTCATTCCGGATTCTTTTTCTCTCTGCGACTCCTCATCATCCGCGTTCTGTCGATGAACTCATGCGTTTTGGCATCGTGATAGCGTGACGGCCAAATCACCCAAGGGTCAGTTCCCAGTGCCTGGGCGATAATCAACTCACCTTTTGGCCATGGTCTCGTTAACGCATTGGCCAGCGTTGATGAACTCAATCCATTTTTACGTGATTCAGCGGCCATTGAGGTCCCTTTCTTGCGCAGTCCGGCGATGATGTCGGCCGGATGCCAGTCAATCAGCTTGCTTTCCATAAATTCATCTCTCCTTTGGTTAACGACTTACGGTTCCACGATCGGTTGTGGCGACACTATAACGCCCGAAGAGTGAATGTTCTAAAATGTTCATGTAAGTGTGTGTATATTCAGAATATGCCAAGGTTGTGCGTGATTTTCTGGAGAGGAGGAAATTCTTATTGGAACTTATAAGAAAATCCCGTGCAGGGCACGGGATGAGAGAGGATGCAGTAGGGAATTAACGGTCGCGCTGTACGGCAATATGTGCCAGACCAATCAGCGCTTCTCTCCACGGTGTATCAGGCAGCACCTGCAGCGCAGCGATAGCCTTATCAGCCTCTTCTTCTGCCCGCTGACGGGTCCATTCCAGAGAACCACATGCGTTCATCGCTTCCAGAACCGGCTCCAGAAGGTGACGACCATTACCTTGCTCAATGGCCTGGCGGATCATTAGCGCTTGTTCTGGGGTGCCGTGGCGCATGGCATGCAGCAGTGGCAGCGTTGGTTTACCCTCGTTGAGGTCATCACCGACGTTTTTACCCAGCTGCTCGCCATCTGCGCTGTAATCCAGCAAATCGTCAATTAACTGGAAAGCGGTACCGAGATAACGGCCATAATCCTGCAACCCTTTTTCTTGTTCTTCGCTACAGCCAGCCAGAATACCTGAACATTGGGCTGCCGCTTCAAACAAACGCGCGGTCTTACTGTAGATGACGCGCATATAGTTTTCTTCGGTGATGTCCGGGTCGTTGACGTTCATCAACTGCAAGACTTCACCTTCGGCAATGACGTTGACTGCTTTCGACATGACTTCCAGCACTTTCAACGAGCCAAGGCTGGTCATCATCTGAAATGCTCGGGTATAGATAAAATCGCCAACCAGTACGCTGGCCGCATTACCAAACGCCGCATTTGCTGTGGCTTTCCCACGGCGCATGTCTGACTCATCCACAACATCGTCGTGCAGCAGGGTCGCTGTGTGGATAAACTCGATGAGGGCCGCAATCGTAACGTGCGCATTTTCCTGGTAACCAACGGCCCGCGCGGCGAGGACGGCGATCATTGGGCGAATGCGTTTTCCGCCGCCGCTAACGATGTAGTACCCCAGTTGATTGATCAGCTGAACGTCGGAATTGAGCTGTTCAAGGATTGTCGCATTGACCCCCGCCATATCTTGCGCGGTTAACTCATTGATTTTTTCTAAATTCATCGCAAAAGCCGGGCTTCTCGCCCCGATTACCTTACTGTGTGGGAAGGTAACGTCGGGTTTAGGGTTATAAATATATGCTGATTGTACTGAAAAAACGCCGTAGATAAACGTTACCGTACGTGTTGTGTTTTTTTTCTTCATGTATTGACGGTAGCACTTGTCAAAGGCTCGCGTTTTGCGTAATATTCGCGCCCTATTGTGAATATTTATAGCGCACTCTGAATCATCAAAAAGGTGTGTGCGGAAGCGGAGTTTTTTATGTACGCGGTTTTCCAAAGTGGTGGTAAACAACACCGAGTAAGCGAAGGTCAGACCGTTCGCCTGGAAAAGCTGGACATCGCAACTGGCGAATCTGTTGAATTCGCAGAAGTTCTGATGATCGCAAACGGTGAAGAAGTCAAAATCGGCGTTCCTTTCGTTGATGGCGGCGTTATCAAAGCTGAAGTCGTTGCTCACGGTCGTGGCGAGAAAGTTAAAATTGTTAAGTTTCGTCGTCGTAAACACTACCGTAAGCAGCAGGGCCATCGTCAGTGGTTCACTGATGTGAAAATCACTGGCATCAGCGCTTAAGTTAAGGGGAGCAGATTAAATGGCACATAAAAAGGCTGGCGGCTCGACTCGTAACGGTCGCGATTCAGAAGCTAAACGTCTGGGCGTAAAACGCTTCGGCGGTGAAACAGTTCTGGCTGGTAGCATCATCGTTCGTCAACGTGGTACTAAATTCCACGCTGGCTCCAACGTTGGTTGCGGCAAAGACCACACTCTGTTTGCTAAAGCAGACGGTAAAGTGAAATTTGAAGTGAAAGGCCCGAAAAACCGTAAATTCATCAGCATCGTTGCTGAATAAGTTTTTCGCGTCCCGGTAACGGATAAAAGCCCCGCAACACGTTGCGGGGCTTTTTACATTCGACGGCCGGTAAATACGCTCGTCGCGCCGACAACCCGGAAACGAGCCCTTGCAGGGAATACGGCATGAAGCAGCAGGCAGGCATTGGTATTCTGTTAGCACTCACAACGGCAGTATGTTGGGGCGCTTTGCCAATAGCAATGAAGCAAGTGCTGGAGGTGATGGAGCCTCCTACCGTGGTATTCTACCGTTTTTTAATGGCAAGCGTTGGCCTTGGCGCTATTCTTGCGGTTAAAAAAAAGCTCCCTCCGCTGCGTATTTTTCGCAAAGCGCGCTGGCTGGTGTTGCTGGCTATCGCAACCGGTGGGCTGTTCGGTAACTTCATTCTGTTTAGTTCATCCTTGCAGTATTTGAGCCCAACGGCTTCGCAGGTTATCGGCCAGCTGTCACCGGTTGGTATGATGATCGCCAGCGTCTTTATCCTGAAAGAAAAGATGCGCGGCACGCAGGTTATTGGCGCCATTATGCTTCTGAGCGGCCTGGTTCTGTTTTTTAATACCAGTCTGATCGAAATTTTTACCCGACTCACCGATTACACCTGGGGCGTTATCTTTGGTGTCGGTGCGGCGATGGTCTGGGTGAGCTATGGGGTCGCGCAAAAGGTGTTATTGCGCCGCCTGGCATCACCGCAGATCCTGTTTTTACTGTACACTTTATGTACGATTGCGTTGTTGCCGCTGGCTAAACCTGGTGTCATCACGCAACTCAGCGACTGGCAGCTGGCATGCCTGGTATTCTGCGGCCTGAATACGCTGGTAGGATATGGCGCTCTCGCGGAAGCGATGGCGCGTTGGCAGGCGGCGCAGGTGAGCGCTCTTATCACGCTCACGCCGCTGTTTACATTGTTATTTTCAGATTTATTATCACTGGCCTGGCCCGATTTCTTCGCCAGACCGATGCTAAACCTATTAGGTTATCTCGGTGCGTTTATCGTGGTTGCGGGCGCGATGTATTCCGCCATTGGTCATCGAATTTGGGGCGGTTTACGTAAGCATGAAACGGTGGTTTCGCAACCCCGCTCAGGCGAATGATTTACGGAGAGTAAAATGAAGTTTGTTGATGAAGCATCGATTCTGGTCGTTGCAGGTGATGGCGGTAATGGTTGCGTCAGCTTCCGCCGCGAAAAGTACATCCCAAAAGGCGGTCCGGACGGTGGTGATGGTGGTGACGGTGGTGACGTTTGGCTGGAAGCCGACGAAAACCTGAACACGCTGATCGATTACCGTTTTGAAAAATCATTCCGTGCGGAACGTGGTCAGAATGGCGCGAGCCGTGATTGCACCGGTAAGCGTGGCAAAGACGTTACCATTAAAGTACCTGTTGGTACGCGTGTTATCGATCAGGGCACGGGCGAAACCATGGGCGACATGACCAAACACGGTCAGCGTCTGATGGTCGCTAAAGGTGGCTGGCACGGTCTGGGCAACACCCGTTTCAAATCCTCGGTTAACCGTACTCCGCGTCAGAAAACAATGGGTACGCCGGGTGATAAGCGCGATCTGATGCTGGAGCTGATGCTGCTGGCGGACGTGGGTATGCTGGGCATGCCAAACGCCGGGAAATCGACGTTTATCCGTGCGGTGTCCGCGGCGAAGCCGAAAGTCGCTGATTATCCGTTTACCACCCTGGTGCCGAGCCTGGGCGTGGTTCGTATGAACAACGAAAAGAGCTTCGTGGTTGCCGACATTCCGGGACTGATTGAAGGCGCGGCTGAAGGCGCAGGCCTGGGTATCCGCTTCCTGAAACACCTGGAACGTTGCCGTGTACTGCTTCACCTCATCGATATCGATCCGATTGATGGCTCTGATCCAGTTGAAAACGCCCGTATCATTATTGGCGAACTGGAAAAATACAGTCAGGATTTGGCATCTAAACCGCGCTGGTTAGTGTTCAACAAAATTGATTTGATGGACAAGGCTGAAGCGGAAGAGAAAGCGAAAGCGATCGCCGAAGCGTTGAGTTGGGAAGGTAAATATTACCTGATCTCTGCCGCCAGCCAGCTGGGCGTGAAAGATCTCTGCTGGGATGTGATGACCTTTATCATTGAGAACCCGATTGTTCAGGCTGAAGAAGCGAAACAGCCAGAGAAAGTTGAGTTCATGTGGGATGATTATCACCGCCAGCAGCTCGCTGAAGTCGAAGACGAAGCGGAAGATGACTGGGATGACGATTGGGACGAAGACGACGAAGAAGGCGTTGAGTTCATCTACAAGCGTTAATCGCATTAAAAACCCCGGCCATGTTACCGGGGTTTTTGTTTCCAGGCCTCTCTGTAGGCCGGATAAGGCACGTTAATGCCGCCATCCGACAATCAAATTACCCATTTAGTTGTTCTGATAAATATCCTTGTACAACCGGCTCTCGAAGCGCACCAACGGAATACGGCGATTACGCTGGTCAGCTGGCTCTACCGCATAACCAGATAAATACTGCACGAATGCCATGCGTTGGCCACTTGCCGTGGTGATGAAACCTGCGAGGTTATAAACCCCCTGCAGCGAGCCAGTCTTCGCCGATACTTTGCCATCCACACCAGCCTGATGCAGACCCGCACGGTATTGCAAGGAGCCGTCGTGGCCCGCCAGCGGCAGCATAGTGATAAAGTTCAGCTCGTTATCGTGTTGAGCGATATATTGCAGCACCTGCATCATGGTCGCTGGGGCAATCAGGTTATGGCGGGAGAGGCCAGAACCGTCGGCAATAATGGTGTTGCCGATATCAACGCCTGCCTGCTGACGTAAAATCTGGCGCACGGCATCAGAACCCGCCCGCCAGGTGCCCGGCACGTTAAACCGGGCATGACCAATCATACGGAAAACGGTATCGGCAATCATGTTGTCCGATTTTTTCAGCATAATCTTAAGCAGGTCATGTAGCGGCGCAGACTGTTTACTGGCGACCACCGTTCCCGGTTCGTTGACCAACGTCTGGCGCAGCAGCGTACCGCTGTAGGTGATACCTGCTTGTTTTAGCTCATCTTTGATAATTGCCCCGGCATAGCTGGCACCGTCCTGAATGGCGAACGCCAGCGGCAGCGGATCGGCTCGTTGTGGCAGGCATCCGGTCAGCGTATAGCGGTTGAGATCGCCGGGAACCACATCCAGTTCACAATATTGCGCTTCCGCAGAACCTCGGGCGAGGGTACGCACCTGACTGAACATGGTGACCGGGTAATAAGATGCCACGCGAATAAAGGCGAGATCGTTGGGTTTTTGCGCGCTGTAGAGTGAAACCGAGAAACAGTTTCTATCGACAATAGCCGCTGCGGGCGGTGCGCTAAAACACTGCGTCATATCGTTCCAGGGCCAACCGGGCGCTTTATCATGACTGGCAAAAATAGAGGTGTCGATCAGGACATTTCCGGCAATTTGCGTCACACCTGATTTTTTCAGGGTTGCCACCATATTGCGAATATCCTGGCGTTTTAGCGTCGGATCGGCACCAAATCGTGCCACTAAGTCACCTTTCAATACGCCGCCTTCCACGCTGCCTTTGGTCTCAAGCGTGGTGGTAAAACGAAAGTCAGGCCCGAGCTGAATCAATGCCGCCAGCGCGGTGATTACTTTCTGGGTGCTGGCGGGCAGCGCCATCTGCTGGCTATGAAAATCAATAGCGGGTGCAGGTGCGCCAACCTTCTGTACCATAAGGGCGAGGTTGGCCCCGGCAGGGAGCTGATTGATATACTCGTCGACGTTCGCAGCCTGAACGCTGAACGCTATACTGGCAGTCAATCCGATGGTAAATCTGGAAAATCGCATAATCTCGCGCTAACAACCTGGAAACAGGCCGTCATACTACGGCGCAACGCCCCAAAAAGTAAACGATGACCCATAAGGAACTCCAGGGTAAAATGATCATCAAATAGAGAATTGTAGCTGACCTGGGACCTTGAGCCCCGGGTCGGTATTTTTTTGCTTCTGACTCTGGCATGACACACGCCAGGGTGGGCTTAGCAGCCGGGGTGAGAGCAACTACCCCCTACAGGAATGTTCAAGAGGTATAACAAATGCAAGCTATCCCGATGACCTTACGTGGTGCTGAAAAACTGCGCGAAGAGCTGGATTTTCTGAAATCTGTGCGCCGTCCTGAAATTATTGCCGCTATCGCTGAAGCGCGTGAGCACGGTGACCTGAAAGAGAACGCGGAGTATCACGCGGCGCGCGAACAGCAGGGTTTCTGCGAAGGACGCATTAAAGATATCGAAGCTAAACTGTCCAACGCGCAGGTAATCGACGTTACTAAAATGCCGAACAATGGCCGCGTTGTTTTCGGTGCGACGGTTACCGTTCTGAATCTCGATAACGATGAAGAGCAGACATGGCGTATTGTCGGCGATGATGAAGCCGATTTTAAACAGAACCTGATTTCAGTGAACTCGCCTATCGCTCGTGGCCTTATCGGTAAAGAGCAGGATGACGTCGTGGTTATCAAAACGCCGGGCGGCGAAGTGGAATATGAAGTGACGAAGGTAGAATACCTGTAATTCGCATCTTGGTTAAGATGTTGATACATTGTAAAGAAAGGAAAAAGGCCGCATAGCGGCCTTTTATCAACGAAGAGAGCGTGGCATTTTGCTCTCCTGCTAGCGGAAAACCCCGCGTTTTACACAAACTTCGTGTGCAACTTTGGGATATTCTTAGCGTGGCAGCGAGATTTTACGTTCTTTAGTCGGGCGATACAGTACCAGCGTTTTGCCGATGACCTGTACATTGCAGGCGCCGGTTTCGCGTACGATAGCTTCCACGATCAAGGTTTTAGTATCGCGATCTTCCGAGGCGATTTTCACCTTGATAAGTTCATGGTGCTCTAACGCTTGTTCAATCTCGGCCAGTACCCCTTCGGTCAAACCATTGTTGCCAAGCATAACTACAGGCTTGAGCGGATGTGCCAGACCTTTCAGGTGCTGTTTTTGTTTAGTACTCAGATTCATCGTATATTTTTGCTTACGTTGGGATTGAAAACGGGTCATTCTACCGCCATCTCCCATATATCACCAAATAGCTGTGTAGAAATTTACACCATTGGTTACGATGAACTGCCCTTTGGGAATGTGAAATGACAGGTAAAAAGCGTTCTGCCAGCTCGAGTCGCTGGCTTCAGGAACACTTTAGCGATAAATATGTTCAACAGGCACAGAAAAAGGGGTTACGTTCCCGTGCCTGGTTTAAACTTGATGAAATACAGCAAAGTGACAAAATTTTTAAACCGGGGATGACGATAGTTGATCTCGGTGCTGCACCCGGTGGCTGGTCGCAATATGCAGTTACGCAGATCGGCAACACCGGCCGCATTATCGCTTGCGATCTTTTACCTATGGATCCAATCGTTGGTGTGGACTTCCTTCAGGGCGACTTTCGTGATGAATTAGTCCTGAAAGCGTTACTTGAACGCGTAGGTGACAGTAAAGTACAAGTTGTCATGTCTGATATGGCGCCAAATATGTGTGGAACACCGGCGGTGGATATTCCCCGGGCCATGTATCTGGTAGAGCTGGCGCTTGGAATGGCTCGTGATGTATTAGCGCCAGGTGGTAGTTTTGTAGTGAAGGTGTTCCAGGGCGAAGGCTTCGATGAGTATCTAAGAGAGATTCGCTCCCTGTTTACGAAGGTCAAAGTTCGTAAGCCGGACTCTTCTCGCGCCCGTTCGCGTGAAGTGTATATTGTAGCGACCGGGCGTAAACCATAACCGGCAGATTTCAAACGAAAGTTTGAAAGAAACTGGATATAGAGTATCCTGACGCTGTTTTTAACACAGTTGTAATATGAGGTTAATCCCTTGAGTGACATGGCGAAAAACCTAATTCTCTGGCTGGTCATTGCCGTTGTGCTGATGTCAGTATTCCAGAGCTTTGGGCCCAGCGAGTCTAATGGCCGTAAGGTTGATTACTCTACCTTCCTGCAAGAGGTCAATCAGGACCAGGTTCGTGAAGCGAAGATCAACGGACGTGAGATTAACGTTACCAAGAAAGATAGTAACCGTTACACGACCTACATCCCGGTTAACGATCCGAAGCTGCTTGATAACCTGCTGACCAAAAACGTCAAGGTTGTTGGCGAACCACCTGAAGAGCCGAGCCTGCTGGCTTCTATCTTCATTTCCTGGTTCCCAATGCTGCTGCTGATTGGTGTCTGGATCTTCTTCATGCGTCAGATGCAGGGCGGTGGTGGCAAAGGTGCCATGTCGTTCGGCAAGAGCAAAGCGCGCATGCTGACGGAAGATCAGATCAAAACGACTTTTGCTGACGTTGCGGGTTGTGACGAAGCAAAAGAAGAAGTCGCTGAGCTGGTTGAGTATCTGCGCGAACCGAGCCGTTTCCAGAAACTGGGCGGTAAAATCCCGAAAGGCGTCCTGATGGTTGGTCCTCCGGGTACGGGTAAAACCCTGCTGGCGAAAGCTATCGCAGGTGAAGCGAAGGTTCCATTCTTCACAATTTCCGGTTCTGATTTCGTGGAAATGTTCGTGGGTGTCGGTGCATCTCGTGTGCGTGACATGTTCGAACAAGCCAAGAAAGCGGCACCGTGCATCATCTTCATCGATGAAATCGACGCCGTAGGTCGCCAGCGTGGCGCAGGTCTGGGCGGTGGTCACGATGAACGTGAACAGACGCTGAACCAGATGCTGGTTGAGATGGACGGCTTCGAAGGTAACGAAGGTATTATCGTTATCGCAGCAACTAACCGTCCAGACGTTCTTGACCCTGCGCTGCTGCGTCCAGGCCGTTTCGACCGTCAGGTTGTGGTTGGTCTGCCAGACGTTCGCGGTCGTGAACAGATCCTGAAAGTGCATATGCGTCGCGTACCGCTGTCTCCGGATATCGATGCGGCAATCATTGCACGTGGCACGCCTGGCTTCTCCGGTGCGGACCTCGCGAACCTGGTGAACGAAGCGGCGCTGTTTGCTGCTCGTGGCAACAAGCGCGTAGTGTCGATGGTTGAGTTCGAAAAAGCGAAAGACAAAATCATGATGGGTGCGGAACGTCGCTCCATGGTGATGACGGAAGCGCAGAAAGAATCTACCGCGTATCACGAAGCTGGCCACGCGATTATCGGTCGCCTGGTACCGGAACACGATCCGGTGCACAAAGTAACGATTATCCCGCGCGGTCGTGCGCTGGGTGTGACCTTCTTCCTGCCTGAAGGCGACGCAATCAGCGCCAGCCGTCAGAAACTGGAAAGTCAGATCTCCACACTGTACGGTGGCCGTCTGGCGGAAGAGATCATCTACGGTGCTGAACATGTTTCTACCGGTGCGTCGAACGACATTAAAGTCGCGACTAACCTGGCGCGTAACATGGTTACTCAGTGGGGCTTCTCCGATAAACTCGGTCCGTTGCTGTACGCTGAAGAAGAAGGCGAAGTGTTCCTGGGACGTTCTGTAGCGAAAGCGAAACACATGTCCGATGAAACCGCTCGCATTATCGATCAGGAAGTTAAACTGCTGATTGAGCGTAACTATGACCGTGCACGTCGTTTGCTGAACGAAAACATGGACATTCTGCACTCGATGAAAGATGCGCTCATGAAATATGAGACTATCGATGCGCCGCAGATTGACGATCTGATGGCTCGCCGCGATGTGCGTCCGCCAGCGGGTTGGGAAGAACCGGGTTCTTCTAATAACAACTCTGGCAGCACCGGCAAGCCGAGTGCACCGCGTCCGGTTGATGAACCGCGTGCGCCGGACTCTGGCACTATGTCAGAGCAACTGGGCGACAAATAAGTTATCGTCGATGATGACCGTGTTTTAATTGAAAACCCTGGGGCTTGCTCCGGGGTTTTTCTTATCTGCATATTCAAGATTTTACCAGGGATAAAACTATGAAACTCTTTGCTCAGGGTTCTTCACTGGATCTCAGCCATCCGCACGTCATGGGGATTTTGAACGTCACGCCAGATTCTTTTTCCGATGGCGGAGCGCACAACTCTCTGGTTGAGGCGGTAAAACACGCAAACCTGATGATTAACGCCGGGGCGACTATCATTGATGTGGGCGGTGAGTCCACGCGTCCGGGCGCGGCTGATGTGAGTGTGGAAGAAGAGTTGCAGCGAGTGATCCCAGTGGTCGAGGCGATTGCTCAGCGTTTTGAAGTGTGGATTTCGGTCGATACCTCAAAACCCGAAGTGATTCGCGAATGCGCCAGAGTTGGCGCGCATATCATCAATGATATTCGCTCGCTCTCGGAGCCTGGAGCGCTGGAAGCCGCAGCGGAGACCGGATTGCCGGTTTGCCTGATGCATATGCAGGGGCAGCCGAAAACCATGCAGGAAGCGCCAAAGTATGAGGATGTTTTTGCTGAGGTAAACCGTTACTTTGTTGAGCAAATAGCACGTTGCGAGCGGGCTGGAATCACAAAAGATAAATTGTTGCTCGACCCCGGATTCGGATTCGGTAAAAATCTCACTCACAACTACACATTACTGGCACGTTTGTCTGAGTTTCATCATTTTAATCTGCCATTGCTGGTTGGGATGTCACGAAAATCAATGGTTGGCCAGTTACTGAATGTGGGGCCATCTGAACGCCTGAGCGGTAGCCTTGCGTGCGCGGTGATTGCCGCAATGCAGGGGGCGCAGATCGTTCGTGTCCATGACGTCAAAGAAACCGTAGAAGCGATGCGTGTGGTGGAAGCCACATTGTCTGCAAAGGAAAAAAAACGCTATGAGTAATCGTAAATATTTTGGCACTGATGGGATCCGCGGCCGCGTAGGCGATGCCCCAATTACTCCTGACTTTGTGCTCAAGCTGGGCTGGGCTGCAGGGAAAGTGCTTGCTCGTCATGGTTCACGTAAAATTATTATCGGTAAAGATACGCGTATTTCCGGCTATATGCTGGAGTCTGCGCTGGAAGCCGGTCTGGCTGCCGCCGGACTCTCAGCCTCATTCACAGGGCCAATGCCAACACCCGCCGTTGCGTATCTGACGCGCGCCTTCCGTGCTGAGGCCGGGATTGTTATCTCCGCTTCGCACAATCCGTACTATGACAACGGGATTAAATTCTTCTCTACCGACGGGACTAAACTGCCGGATGCAGTGGAAGAAGCCATTGAAGCCGAGATGGAAAAAGCGATCACCTGCGTGGATTCCGCTGAACTGGGTAAAGCCACACGTATCGTTGATGCTGCCGGTCGCTATATCGAGTTTTGCAAAGGCACCTTCCCGAACGAATTGAGCCTGAATGAGCTTAAAATTGTGGTGGATTGCGCTAACGGTGCGACGTACCACATTGCGCCAAATGTACTGCGTGAACTGGGTGCAAACGTGATTGCCATTGGCTGTGAGCCAAACGGTGTGAATATCAATGAAGAAGTCGGTGCCACCGACGTCCGTGCCCTGCAGGCGCGCGTGATTGCGGAAAAAGCCGATCTGGGTATTGCGCTGGATGGCGATGGCGACCGCGTCATTATGGTTGACCACGAAGGTAATAAGGTCGATGGCGATCAGATCATGTACATCATCGCCCGTGAAGCCCTGCGTCAGGGTCAGCTGCGCGGTGGCGCGGTAGGTACGCTGATGAGCAACATGGGCCTCGAGCTGGCGCTGAAACAGCTGGGTATTCCGTTTGCCCGTGCAAAAGTTGGCGACCGTTATGTGCTGGAAAAAATGCAGGAAAAAGGCTGGCGTATCGGTGCCGAAAACTCTGGTCATGTGATCCTGCTGGACAAAACCACCACTGGTGACGGCATCGTGGCGGGCCTGCAGGTGCTGGCGGCGATGGTGCGCAACCATATGAGCTTGCACGACCTGTGCAGCGGCATGAAAATGTTCCCACAGCTGCTGGTTAACGTACGATATACAGCAGGTAGCGGCGATCCGCTGGAACATGAAAACGTGAAAGCGGTGATGGCGGAAGTGGAAGCGGCGCTGGGTAACCGTGGACGCGTCCTGCTGCGTAAGTCTGGTACCGAACCGTTAATTCGTGTGATGGTTGAAGGTGAAGACGAAGCGCAGGTGACTGAATTCGCCCACCGTATTGCCGATGCTGTGAAAGCGGCGTAATTCCGAAGAAAGTGAAAGCCGGAGTCTGAGACTCCGGCTTTTTTTTTACTGTACGGCAAGCGGCTGTTTACGTCGGCGCTGCCAGAAGTAACCACCGACCATCAGTAGCACAAGGGCTGCCAGCCACGGCAGAACCGCCAGCAGATGCCCGGACCGGGCAAAGGTTAGCGCAATCATCAGTAGCCAACCGCCCAGCATCGGAATCGCGGTACGCTTAACAATATCCACAGGCGAGACACCTGCAATCCCTGCGATAGCAATGATTACGCCGGCGATGGGCGATAACGTACGACCAATACCCGCAGAGATCTGGATAGGCAACATCATGACAGCGATATCGCTGCCGATATGACGGCTGATGTCCGGCACCATGGGTGCGAAGGAGAAAAATGCCGCATTCCCGGAGCCCATCAGCGCTGAAATTGCGAAGGTGATCAGGGTCATCAGCAGGATAATAGAGGCGGCGCTGAGGCCAAATTCACCGGAAAGCGACAACAGTGCGTCAACGGCACCAATGGCTTTCAGTCCGGCGGAAAAGACTTCACCGGCGATAATCAGTGTCACGACGGTGGCAAAAACGCTGCCCATGCTGTCGAAAACCTTTTGTACGCCAGCCATCACCTCGCGCGCCTTGCGATGACGGCAGTACTCACAAACCAGCGTAATAGCGAGGCTTATCAGTACGGCGGTATCCAGGGTGATCTTGAGTGAGCTGAATACTAAATCGCTGCACACCAGCATCAATACCAGCGGCAGCATGGGCAGAAACAGCCAGGCGATAGGTGCGTCGGCTTCATCAGTCGCCGTTAATGTCTGCATTTGCTGAGTTGCATTGTCGCCACTTTCCCGACGGTCAAAAAAGCGTTGCACAACAATATGCAGTAGGGCGATGAAAAGAATGACGGGTACAACGATCGGCAACTGACCCTGCACGAAATAGTTCACGACCTCGATGCCTGCAGTTTTGGCGGCGAGAACAGAGTTGCCGGAACCGGGGCCAAACTCAACCGCACAGGTACTGGCGATAACGGCGGCAACCGCGGCGCGGCTACAGCCAAGACGGGTAAGCAATGGGTAAAGCGTCGCCATCAACAGCAGACCCAATCCGGTGGCGCTGCTGATAAACAGCGACAGGAATTGACCCAGTAGCAGTGCCAGCCCCAGCAGCAGATAAGGCGAGTTCAGGCGTTGCAAAGGACGAGATGTCACCCGAACCAGTACCTGGCTTGCGCCAATGGCCGACATATAGGTGGCAAAACCACCAATCAGCATAATTTGCAGACCGAGGCCGCCGAGACGCACGCTCAGGGTATCGCGAATAAACTCAAAGGCGTCAAAGGGGCCAAATCCAGTGCTCTTTTTCACCAGGCCACTGAGTGAGGTCATTCCGCTAAAATGCGCGATAAGCAACAGCACAATCCCGGTCAATAACAGTACCGACTGGGGGTGATATTTTTTGAGGATTAGACGTCCGGCAAAAATGATGGCGATTAGCGCCAGTAGTAACGACATTCTTGCCCCCTTACTCGAAGTTGCCGGTAACCAGGCACTCGCCATCCCGCAGCAACGGTTTACCCGCGGCAAACAGATGGGCCAGCGAGAGGTCATCATTGAGTACACAGATATCAGCACGTTCTCCGGCGCAGAGCACGCCCCCGGAAATACCCAGCGAGCGCGCAACGTTTGCCGTCAGCATCGCGATGGCCTGTTGCACCGGAATCCCGACATCAATCAGGCGAGGAAGCAGGTTAAGATTGCCTGCGACCGGTGCTGCGCTTAAACCTTCAACGATACCCTGAGCGTTAAAGCGCGGAACGCTGCCATTGCCGTCAGAACTGATCGTGATGCGCTCCGCCGGAACCTGTGCTTCGAGTGCGTGGAGAATCGCTTGCTCCTGAGGCATAAAACGACTGCCACCTGACGTAACATCGATATGGCCGCCGCGATGGGCAAAAGCAATTGCCTGTTCGAACAAGGGCTCAGTTCTCGCAACATGCGTCGGTGAAATATGGTGAATCGGAATACCCGCATCACACAGCTCAATAAGTTGCGACATCCCTTCCGGCAGATTCCCCAGGTGCACATGCAGCAAGCCTTTTTTCCCTGCCAGCAGGGAAGCGACGCGAATATCGCTCACTATCCTCAGCAACTCCTGGAAAGAGGGGTAAGAGCCACGGTGATCGGCGAGGGCGATTTTTACACCAAGAATTGCCGGAATGAAGGCCATATCATCGCGGATGGATCTCGTAATAGTTGGGCTGGGAACGGCGTAGGCTCCCGTGTGCATAAACGCGCGTAATCCCTCAAGGTTGAGAGACTGCATTTTAGCGTAGAGGTCTTTGGGTGAACGAGAAATGGCATCGGTGCCTAACACGCCAACCACCGTGGTAATACCTGCCTGAATCAGATCGCGCAGCTTGACGGCGGGCGTCCGACTGGCAAATCCGGCTTCACCACCGCCACCGGTAAGATGAACATGCTGATCGATGATACCAGGGATAACCCATTTACCCCGACAATCGATGACCTCGTTGATGCCATCAAACAATGAAATATCTTTTTCTACCGCCACAATTCGGTCGGCATGAATGAGCAGGGAGCAGAGGCCTAAATCCTCAGGAGAAAAAACACGGGCATTGGTCAATAAAGTAAACATAGCGGTCCTGTCAAACGTCGAGGGTGAGAGTCGGCAGGTGAAACGAAATATTGTTGTTATGATGCCCACCATAAAGCCATTACTATAACTATGACTATTACCGATTTGTTATTGGAGGATGCGGTTATGGCATGGCGGAGAGCACAACGTGGATTGTAAGTGGCTGGAAGATTTTCTGGCCTTGAGCCAGCATGGAAACTACTCTCAGGCCGCGGCGCAGCGGCATATTACTCAACCTGCGTTGAGTCGGCGTATAAAGGCGCTGGAAGAGGTGTTGGGCGTACCTTTGTTTGACCGGACAACGACCCCCGTCACGCTGACGCGCTATGGTGAACGCTTTGAGCCTTATGCCCGGCATGTCCTCAGCACGTTAACAGAGGCACGTCATGAGCTGTCGGCGATGACGCCAGCAACGGATAACACGCTGGTGATGGTCAGCCTGCATACGCTGTCGGTGAATATCCTGCCGGATATGATCAACTACCTGCGACAGAGTGAGCCGCAGTTAAACTTTACGGTAAACGCCAGTATCCAGGGGATAGACAACCACTTCAATGCCCTGATGAACCGGCAAATTGATTTGCTGGTGACCTACGATTTACCGTCCGCGCAGCCTGGGCTGGAGATCGCTGGAGGGTTAAAACGTTCCCTATGGCGGTATGAGCGATTTATACCGGTTATTTCAGCCCAGTTGGCTGATGCGCTTAATGATCCGCATGCTCCGATTCCGTGGCTATGCTACAGCGACTACACCTTTGTCAGACGTATTATTGAGTCGGCAGAACAACGCGTCCGCCCACGGCTAAAAAAAGTATTTGAGAGTGGTTTAAGCGAAACGATACGAGAAATGGTACTGCGCCATATGGGAGTGGCCTGGTTACCTGAATCGATGGTGGCGGAAGAGTTGGTGAATCAGCAAATTATTCACTGCTGGCCAGAAAATACAGACCTGATTTGTGAAATCCCCGTTGTGGTATGGGCGAATCTTGAAGATCAACGTGCCGTTATGCAGAGATGCTGGGAGAAGTTGCTTCGTTTTTGATTGATATGGCGATTTTTTCCGCAGTTGATACAATGCTAACAAATTGCCCTTGCGAAGGTTATTCGCTTTGGTTAGTATTCACACCCGCTTCAGTGGGAAACAGTAAATATTCCCGCTTTAATGGTCGAAGCATTGTACGCGGCAACTCCGCAAGGAACAGGTTGATTATGCACGAAGCTCTTTTAGTAGTTTTCCTTATTGTGGCAATTGGCCTGGTAGGCTTGATCATGCTGCAGCAAGGCAAAGGCGCTGATATGGGAGCCTCTTTTGGCGCAGGCGCTTCTGGTACTCTGTTTGGTTCAAGTGGTTCTGGTAACTTCATGACCCGTATGACAGCTGTATTGGGAACCTTGTTCTTCATCATCAGTCTGGTGTTGGGTAACATGAACAGCAATAAGACCAATAAAGGAAGTGAGTGGGAAAATCTGAGCGCACCGGCGAAAACCGAGCAAACTCAGCCAGCTGCTCCGGCTCAGCCGACCAGCGATATCCCACGCTAAGTATTCTGTACCGAGGTGGTGGAATTGGTAGACACGCTACCTTGAGGTGGTAGTGCCCTAACGGGCTTGTGGGTTCGAGTCCCATCCTCGGTACCAAATTCCAAAAAAAAGACGCTGCAAAGCGTCTTTTTTTTCGTCTGTTATTTATGGCTGTCTGTAGGTCGGATAAGCGTAGCATCATCAGGCGTTGTAATAATGTCGGATGGCGGCGTAAACGCCTTATCCGACCTACAGACACCCTCTATTCCGCGCATAAAAAAGGCCGCTTGCGCGGCCTTAAGATAGTGAATCTTTACTTCGCCTTATTTTCCAGATTCTCAACCTGCGGCAGGCCGGTTGCGGAAGAGGCGGTCAGCAAGCCAGATTGTGCATAACCAAACAGCTTCTCGCGGGTATCGGTGATATCCAGATTACGCATGGTCAACTGACCGATACGATCGTCCGGAGAGAATACGGAGTCGCCTTTTTCCATCGTCAGACGTTCTGGTTTGTACGTCAGATTGTCAGACACGGTGTTGAGGATTGAGTAGTCATTACCACGACGCAGTTCCAGCGTGACTTCGCCGGTAATCTGGCTGGCAACCCAACGCTGCAGACCGTCACGCAGCATCAGCGCCTGAGAGTCGAACCAGCGGCCCTGATACAGCAGACGACCAAGCTGGCGACCGTGCGCGTGATACTGCTCGATGGTATCCTCGTTGTGAATACCGGTCAGCAGACGTTCGTAGGCGATATGCAGCAATGCCATCCCCGGGGCTTCGTAGATGCCACGGCTCTTCGCTTCAATGATTCGGTTTTCAATCTGATCGCTCATACCCAGACCGTGACGGCCGCCGATACGGTTGGCTTCCAGCATCATCTCAACGTCGTCGCTGAAGGTTTTACCGTTCAGAGCAACCGGATGACCCTGTTCAAAACGAACGGTAACTTCTTCCGCAGGAATTTTGACGTTTTCGTCCCAGAATTTGACGCCCATAATCGGGTTAACAATCTTGACGCTGGAGTTCAGGAACTCAAGGTCTTTAGCTTCGTGGGTCGCACCGAGCATGTTGGAGTCAGTGGAGTAGGCTTTCTCAACGGACATTTTGTAGTCGAAACCACAGGCAATCATAAATTCGGACATCTCATGGCGACCGCCGAGTTCATCGATAAAATCGGTATCCAGCCATGGTTTGTAAATCTGCAGTTCGGCGTTGGTCAGCAGACCGTAACGATAGAAACGTTCAATATCGTTACCTTTATAGGTGCTACCGTCGCCCCAGATGTTTACACCATCTTCTTTCATTGCGGCAACCAGCATGGTGCCGGTCACGGCACGGCCCAGCGGGGTGGTATTGAAATAGGTCAGTCCGCCAGTGGTGTTGTGGAATGCACCGCACTGAATGGCAGCGATCCCTTCGGCAACCAGCTGCTTACGGCAATCTACCAGGCGAGCATTCTCAGCACCATATTCCATTGCACGGCGAGGAATGGCGTCATAGTCATCCTCATCCGGCTGACCCAAATTCGCAGTATATGCATATGGGACAGCCCCTTTTTGTCGCATCCACAGCAGTGCTGCACTGGTGTCCAGGCCGCCGGAAAAAGCGATACCAATACGTTGACCTACCGGGAGATGCTTGAGAATCGTCGTCATAAAATAAAACCCTGCTTGATAGACTGGTGAAGAGGTCGGCTTATTATACCAATTGCATTTTTATGCAAAATAAATGAGTTTTCATTTAATCATCTTTTCTGGATGACAGGAAGAGTTTAGTGATAATTTCGTTAAATAACGGCGTGGGCGGCATATTTATCTTGCTGGGTTAGCGCTGGGCAGCATTCATTGATTTGCATAGTCGTAACAAGGTTGACATAACGCATAGTGAATCAATATACTGTGCGCAGATTTTACGTCCCGTCCTCGGTACCAAATCCCAGCAGTATTTGCATTTTTTACCCAAAACGAGTAAAATTTGCCACGTTTCAGGCGCGGGGTGGAGCAGCCTGGTAGCTCGTCGGGCTCATAACCCGAAGGTCGTCGGTTCAAATCCGGCCCCCGCAACCACTTTCCCTTAGAGTTCTTTTTCAAATATACTGTGAAGACTTAGGCCTTCGTAGCTGGATTTGAAAAAAATTCTTTCGGAAGGTTCTCCGAACCGCAGGTGCGGTTATAGGGTTCAGTTATCTAAAGCCCCGATTTATCGGGGTTTTTTGTTATCTGACTACAGAATAACTGGGCTTTAGGCCCTTTTTTTATGTCTTGGGGGTGGGCTTGTCCACATTAGAGCAAAAATTAACAGAGATGATTACAGCGCCAGTTGAAGCCCTGGGCTACGAACTGGTCGGCATCGAATTTATTCGTGGTCGCACATCCACACTGCGCATCTATATTGATAGTGAAGATGGCATCAATGTTGATGATTGTGCTGATGTGAGCCATCAGGTAAGCGCCGTGATGGATGTCGAAGACCCAATCACCGTTGCCTATAACCTTGAAGTCTCCTCTCCGGGTCTCGACCGTCCTCTGTTCACAGCTGAACACTACGTGCGTTTCCTGGGTGAAGAAGTCACGCTGGTTCTTCGTATGGCGGTACAAAACCGTCGTAAATGGCAGGGCGTTATCAAAGCGGTGGACGGTGAGATGATCACGGTCACAGTCGAAGGCAAAGATGAAGTGTTCGCGCTGAGTAATATCCAGAAGGCGAACCTGGTTCCCCACTTTTAACAGTCTGGATTGAGGTGAAAAGCCCGCGATGAACAAAGAAATTTTGGCTGTTGTTGAAGCCGTATCCAACGAAAAAGCGCTGCCACGCGAGAAAATTTTTGAAGCGCTGGAAAGTGCGCTGGCTACAGCAACAAAGAAAAAATATGAGCAAGAGATCGACGTTCGCGTAGAAATCGATCGTAAAAGCGGTGATTTCGATACCTTCCGTCGTTGGGTAATCGTAGAAGAAGTTACTCAGCCGACCAAAGAAATTACGCTGGAAGCGGCACGCTTCGAAGACGAAAGTCTGAACGTGGGCGAATATGTTGAAGATCAGATTGAATCTGTCACCTTTGACCGTATCACTACCCAGACCGCGAAGCAGGTTATCGTACAGAAAGTACGTGAAGCTGAACGCGCAATGGTTGTTGATCAGTTCCGCGAACACGAAGGCGAAATCGTCACCGGTGTGGTGAAGAAAGTAAACCGCGACAACATTTCTCTGGATCTGGGCAGTAATGCTGAAGCTGTAATCCTGCGTGAAGACATGCTGCCGCGTGAAAACTTCCGCCCTGGTGACCGTATTCGTGGCGTTCTGTACTCAGTTCGCCCGGAAGCGCGCGGTGCACAGCTGTTCGTAACCCGTTCCAAGCCGGAAATGCTGATTGAGCTGTTCCGCATTGAAGTGCCGGAAATCGGCGAAGAAGTTATCGAAATTAAAGCGGCTGCTCGCGATCCGGGATCGCGTGCGAAAATCGCCGTTAAGACCAACGACAAGCGTATTGATCCGGTCGGCGCCTGTGTTGGTATGCGCGGTGCGCGCGTTCAGGCGGTTTCTACCGAACTGGGCGGCGAGCGTATCGATATCGTCCTGTGGGATGATAACCCGGCGCAGTTCGTGATTAACGCAATGGCGCCAGCAGACGTCGCTTCTATCGTGGTGGATGAAGACAAACACACCATGGATATCGCGGTTGAAGCCGGTAACCTGGCTCAGGCGATTGGACGTAATGGTCAGAACGTCCGCCTGGCTTCACAACTGAGCGGTTGGGAACTCAACGTGATGACCGTTGATGACCTGCAAGCGAAGCATCAGGCTGAAGCACATGCAGCCATCGATACCTTCACCAAATATCTCGATATCGATGAAGATTTCGCGACCGTTCTGGTGGAAGAAGGTTTTGCGACGCTGGAAGAACTGGCCTACGTGCCAATGAAAGAACTGCTGGAAATTGACGGCCTGGATGAACAGACCGTTGAAGCGCTGCGCGAGCGTGCTAAAAACGCACTGACCACTCTGGCACTGGCCCAGGAAGAAAGCCTCGGTGATAACAAACCGGCTGACGATCTGCTGAATCTGGAAGGATTGGATCGTGAGATGGCCTTCAAACTGGCGGCCCGTGGTGTTTGTACGCTGGAAGATCTCGCTGAACAGGGCATTGATGATCTGGCTGATATCGAAGGGTTGACCGACGAAAAAGCCGGTGAGCTGATTATGGCTGCCCGTAATATTTGCTGGTTCGGCGACGAAGCGTAATAAACTGTAGCAGGAAGGAACAGTATGACAGATGTAACCGTAAAAACGCTGGCTGCAGAGATACAGACTTCCGTAGATCGCCTGGTACAGCAATTTGCTGATGCCGGTATTCCGAAGTCTGCTGACGACTCTGTGTCCGCACAAGAGAAACAAACCTTACTGGCGCATTTGAACCGTGAAAACGGCTCAGCGCCGGATAAGTTGACATTGCAGCGTAAAACGCGCAGTACTCTCAATATTCCAGGTACCGGTGGAAAAAGCAAATCGGTACAAATCGAAGTCCGCAAGACACGCACCTTTGTGAAACGCGATCCGCAAGAGGCTGAACGCCTTGCCGCGGAAGAGCAGGCGCAGCGTGAAGCGGAAGAGCAAGCCCGTCGTGAGGCAGAAGAAGCTGCCAAACGCGAGGCGCAACAAAAAGCCGAACGTGAGGCCGCAGAACAAGCTAAGCGTGAAGCCGCTGATAAAGCGAAACGTGAAGCTGCGGAAAAAGACA
The DNA here is from genome assembly GCF_030332605.1 of Citrobacter sp. Cpo103. Classification (NCBI taxonomy): domain Bacteria; kingdom Pseudomonadati; phylum Pseudomonadota; class Gammaproteobacteria; order Enterobacterales; family Enterobacteriaceae; genus Citrobacter; species Citrobacter sp. Cpo103. The sequence continues at coordinate 104,638 of NZ_JAOWHO010000019.1, forward strand.
AAGTGAGCAATCAACAGACCGACGATATGACTAAAACCGCCCAGGCCGAAAAAGCCCGCCGTGAAAATGAAGCCGCAGAACTGAAGCGTAAAGCGGAAGAAGAAGCACGTCGCAAGCTTGAAGAAGAAGCGCGCCGCGTAGCGGAAGAAGCTCGCCGTATGGCGGAAGAAAACGAGAAAAATGGTGTGAATAACGCTGAACCTGTCGAAGACACCAGTGATTATCACGTCACCACCTCTCAGCATGCTCGCCAGGCTGAAGACGAGAACGATCGTGAAGTTGAAGGCGGTCGTGGTCGTACTCGCAGCACTAAAGCAGCGCGTCCGGCGAAAAAAGGTAACAAACACGCTGAATCTAAAGCTGACCGTGAAGAAGCACGTGCAGCGGTTCGCGGCGGTAAAGGCGGTAAGCAGCGTAAAGGTTCCGCTCTGCAGCAGGGCTTCCAGAAGCCAGCTCAGGCCGTTAACCGTGACGTTGTGATCGGCGAAACCATCACCGTTGGCGATCTGGCGAACAAGATGGCGGTCAAAGGCTCTCAGGTCATCAAAGCGATGATGAAACTGGGCGCAATGGCGACCATCAACCAGGTCATCGACCAGGAAACCGCACAGCTGGTTGCCGAAGAGATGGGCCACAAAGTTATCCTGCGTCGTGAAAACGAGCTGGAAGAAGCAGTAATGAGCGACCGTGACACCGGCGCTGCGGCTGAACCGCGCGCACCGGTAGTGACCATCATGGGTCACGTTGACCACGGTAAAACGTCTCTGCTGGACTACATTCGTTCAACGAAAGTGGCCTCTGGCGAAGCGGGCGGCATTACTCAGCACATCGGTGCGTACCACGTTGAAACTGACAACGGTATGATCACCTTCCTGGACACCCCGGGTCACGCCGCGTTTACCTCCATGCGTGCTCGTGGTGCTCAGGCAACGGATATCGTTGTTCTGGTTGTTGCAGCAGACGACGGCGTGATGCCGCAGACTATCGAAGCTATCCAGCACGCGAAAGCGGCAGGTGTGCCGGTAGTTGTTGCAGTCAACAAAATCGATAAACCGGAAGCGGATCCAGATCGCGTTAAAAACGAACTGTCCCAGTACGGCATCATGCCGGAAGAGTGGGGCGGCGAGAGCCAGTTCGTTCACGTTTCTGCGAAAGCGGGTACCGGTATCGACGAACTGCTGGATGCTATCCTGCTGCAGGCCGAAGTTCTGGAACTGAAAGCTGTGCGTAAAGGTATGGCGAGCGGTGCAGTTATCGAATCCTTCCTGGATAAAGGTCGTGGCCCGGTTGCTACCGTCCTGGTTCGCGAAGGTACCCTGAACAAGGGCGATATCGTTCTGTGTGGTTTCGAATACGGCCGCGTTCGTGCGATGCGTAACGAACTGGGTCAGGAAGTACTGGAAGCAGGTCCGTCCATTCCGGTGGAAATCCTCGGTCTGTCCGGTGTTCCGGCTGCGGGTGACGAAGTTACTGTTGTTCGTGACGAGAAGAAAGCGCGTGAAGTTGCACTGTACCGTCAGGGCAAATTCCGTGAAGTTAAACTGGCTCGTCAGCAGAAATCTAAACTTGAGAACATGTTCGCCAACATGACCGAAGGCGAAGTTCACGAAGTGAACATCGTGCTGAAGGCTGACGTACAGGGTTCTGTAGAAGCGATTTCCGACTCTTTACTGAAACTGTCTACCGACGAAGTAAAAGTGAAGATCATCGGTTCTGGCGTAGGTGGTATCACCGAAACCGACGCGACCCTGGCTGCGGCATCCAACGCGATTCTGGTTGGCTTCAACGTACGTGCTGATGCCTCTGCACGTAAAATTATCGAATCAGAAAGCCTGGATCTGCGTTACTACTCCGTCATCTATCATCTGATCGACGAAGTGAAAGCTGCGATGAGCGGCATGCTGTCTCCGGAGCTGAAACAGCAGATCATTGGTCTGGCTGAAGTTCGTGATGTGTTCAAATCACCGAAATTCGGCGCTATCGCAGGCTGTATGGTTACCGAAGGCACGATTAAACGTCACAACCCAATCCGCGTACTGCGCGACAACGTGGTTATCTATGAAGGCGAGCTGGAATCCCTGCGCCGCTTCAAAGATGACGTTAACGAAGTCCGTAACGGTATGGAATGTGGTATCGGCGTTAAGAACTACAACGATGTTCGCGTTGGCGATATGATCGAAGTGTTCGAGATCATCGAGATCAAACGTACAATTGCTTAAGGTTGTTCGGGTGTAGGCCGGATAAGGCGTTTACGCCGACATCCGGCAATGTAATGCCTGATGGCTCTACGCTTATCAGGCCTACAGCCTAATCACCGAATTATTTTCAAAAGGGGCTGAATGCCCCTTTTTTGTCTGGAGAATTTATTATGGCGAAAGAATTTGGTCGCCCACAGCGTGTCGCGCAGGAGATGCAGAAAGAAATCGCACTCATCCTGCAACGCGAAATCAAAGACCCGCGTGTTGGCATGATGACCACCGTATCGGGTGTTGAGATGTCCCGTGATCTGGCATATGCCAAAGTATTCGTGACTTTCCTCAACGATCAGGACGAAGCTGCTGTGAAAAACGGCATTAAGGCACTGCAGGAAGCCTCTGGTTTTATCCGTTCTCTGCTGGGTAAAGCAATGCGTCTGCGTATCGTGCCTGAGCTGACCTTCTTCTACGACAACTCGTTGGTTGAAGGGATGCGCATGTCCAACCTGGTGACCAGCGTGGTGAAACATGACGATGAGCGTCGTGTGAACCCAGCGGACGACAGCAAGGAGGACTGATGAGTCGTCCTCGTCGTCGTGGTCGCGATATTCACGGTGTCCTGCTGCTGGATAAGCCGCAGGGCATGTCCAGCAATGACGTGCTGCAAAAAGTAAAGCGCATCTACAATGCCAACCGCGCGGGACATACCGGCGCGTTGGATCCGCTGGCGACAGGTATGCTGCCTATCTGCCTCGGTGAAGCGACAAAGTTTTCACAGTATTTGCTGGATTCTGACAAACGCTATCGCGTGGTTGCCCGTCTGGGCCAGCGTACTGACACTTCCGATGCCGATGGGCAGATCGTGCAGGAGCGTCCGGTAACCTTCACCGCAGAACAACTGGCGAGCGCGCTGGAGACTTTCCGCGGCGATATCGAGCAGATTCCGTCGATGTATTCGGCGCTGAAGTATCAGGGTAAGAAGCTGTACGAATATGCGCGTCAGGGCATTGAAGTGCCGCGTGAAGCGCGCCCGATTACCGTCTATGAGCTGCTGTTTATCCGTCACGAAGGTAACGAACTGGAGCTGGAAGTTCACTGCTCCAAAGGCACCTATATTCGTACCATCGTTGACGATCTCGGTGAGAAGCTGGGCTGCGGCGCGCACGTAACGTATCTGCGTCGTCTGACGGTCAGCAAGTATCCGGTGGATCGTATGGTCACGCTGGAACACCTGCGTGAGCTGGTCGAACAGGCAGAACAGCAGAACATTCCGGCGGCTCAGCTGCTTGATCCTTTGCTGATGCCAATGGACAGTCCGGCATCGGACTATCCTGTTGTTAATTTGCCTTTAACATCGTCGGTTTACTTTAAAAATGGTAATCCGGTACGGACGACAGGCGCCCCGCTGGAAGGGCTGGTACGCGTGACGGAAGGCGATGACGGCAAGTTTATTGGCATGGGGGAGATGGACGATGAAGGTCGTGTCGCCCCCCGCCGCCTGGTGGTTGAGTATCCTGCATAGCGCTCTCTGTCTTGCGATAAAAGGGCGCTGCGAGTAGAATACTGCCGCTTAACGTCGCGTAAATTGTTTAACAATCTGCGTGGCGTATACACAAAATCATTCGAGCTGCATTAAGGCGGCGCATCTGATAACCCTCAAGTGCTTACTTAGGTAAGTGACTGAGGTGAGCGGACGCAGCCAACGCAGAGTCAGTTTGAAGGATGATGTGTATACACTGGGATAGCTGAATTAGAGATCGGCATCCTTTCATTCTTATCACTTTGGAGTTTTAAAATGTCTCTAAGTACTGAAGCTACCGCTAAAATCGTTTCTGAGTTTGGTCGTGATGCAAACGACACCGGTTCTACCGATGTTCAGGTTGCTCTGTTGACTGCACAGATTAACCACCTGCAGGGCCACTTTGCAGAGCACAAAAAAGATCACCACAGCCGTCGTGGTCTGCTGCGCATGGTTTCTCAGCGTCGTAAACTGCTCGACTACCTGAAACGTAAAGATGTTGCACGTTACACCGCGCTGATCGAGCGTCTGGGCCTGCGTCGCTAATTCTTTCGAGTTTCAGAAAGAGGGGGCCTTCATGGCCCCTTTTTTCCAGCAGATGGCAGCAATTCGCTGGAAACTAATGTATTGTTGCTATGAATGATCTTCCGTTGCAGAGGTTCGCGCGGCTAATGAGAGGCTTTACTCATGCTTATGGGTTAGGGTTGTCATTAGTCGCGAGGATGCGCAGAAGATCGGGTATTAACGATGGCGCAAAAATGTGCCGTCAAAAAATAGAGAAAGGATATTATTTTGCTTAATCCGATCGTTCGTAAATTCCAGTACGGTCAGCATACCGTTACGCTGGAAACCGGCATGATGGCGCGTCAGGCGACTGCCGCTGTTATGGTTAGCATGGATGACACCGCGGTATTCGTTACCGTTGTTGGTCAGAAAAAAGCGAAACCAGGCCAGGACTTTTTCCCGCTGACCGTTAACTATCAGGAGCGTACCTACGCTGCTGGCCGTATCCCGGGTAGCTTCTTCCGTCGTGAAGGCCGTCCGAGCGAAGGCGAAACCCTGATCGCGCGTCTGATTGACCGCCCGGTTCGCCCGCTGTTCCCGGAAGGCTTCGTTAACGAAGTTCAGGTTATCGCGACCGTTGTTTCCGTTAACCCGCAGGTTAACCCGGACATCGTGGCAATGATTGGTGCATCTGCTGCGCTGACGCTGTCTGGTATCCCATTCAACGGCCCGATCGGTGCTGCACGTGTTGGTTACATCAATGACCAGTACGTACTGAACCCGACTCAGGACGAACTGAAAGAAAGCAAGCTGGACCTGGTTGTTGCAGGTACTGAAGCAGCCGTACTGATGGTTGAATCCGAAGCTGAACTGCTGAGCGAAGATCAGATGCTGGGCGCTGTTGTGTTCGGTCACGAACAGCAGCAGGTTGTGATTCAGGCGATCAACGAGCTGGCGAAAGAAGCTGGCAAACCGCGTTGGGACTGGCAGCCAGAAGCCGTCAACGAAGCGCTGAACGCGCGCGTTGCCGCACTGGCAGAAGCTCGTCTGAGCGATGCTTACCGTATCACTGACAAACAAGAGCGTTATGCTCAGGTTGACGTGATCAAATCTGAAACCATCGCGACTCTGGTGGCTGAAGACGAAACCCTGGACGCTAACGAACTGGGTGAAATCCTGCACGCTATCGAGAAAAACGTTGTTCGTAGCCGCGTACTGGCAGGCGAGCCGCGCATCGATGGCCGAGAAAAAGACATGATCCGTGGCCTGGACGTGCGTACTGGCGTTCTGCCGCGTACCCACGGTTCCGCACTGTTCACCCGTGGCGAAACTCAGGCGCTGGTTACTGCGACCCTGGGCACCACGCGTGATGCGCAGAACCTCGACGAACTGATGGGCGAGCGTACTGACAACTTCCTGTTCCACTACAACTTCCCTCCGTACTGCGTAGGTGAAACCGGTATGGTCGGTTCTCCGAAGCGTCGTGAGATTGGTCACGGCCGTCTGGCGAAGCGTGGCGTACTGGCAGTAATGCCGGAACTGGATAAATTCCCGTACACCGTGCGTGTGGTTTCTGAAATCACCGAATCTAACGGTTCTTCTTCCATGGCTTCCGTATGTGGTGCTTCCCTGGCGCTGATGGACGCAGGTGTGCCGATCAAAGCCGCCGTTGCGGGTATCGCGATGGGTCTGGTGAAAGAAGGCGACAACTTTGTTGTTCTGTCTGACATCCTGGGCGACGAAGACCACCTGGGCGATATGGACTTCAAAGTGGCGGGTTCCCGCGACGGTATCTCTGCACTGCAGATGGATATCAAAATTGAAGGTATCACCAAAGAAATCATGCAGGTTGCTCTGAACCAGGCTAAAGGTGCGCGTCTGCACATCCTGGGTGTGATGGAACAAGCGATCAACGCTCCGCGCGGCGACATTTCTCAGTTCGCTCCGCGTATCCACACCATCAAGATCAGCCCGGACAAGATCAAAGATGTTATCGGTAAAGGCGGTTCTGTTATCCGTGCTCTGACCGAAGAAACCGGCACCACCATTGAAATCGAAGATGATGGTACCGTGAAGATTGCTGCGACCGACGGTGAGAAAGCGAAATATGCTATCCGTCGTATCGAAGAGATCACCGCAGAGATCGAAGTTGGCCGTATCTACAATGGTAAAGTGACCCGTATCGTTGACTTTGGCGCGTTCGTTGCCATCGGTGGCGGTAAAGAAGGTCTGGTACACATCTCTCAGATCGCTGACAAGCGCGTAGAGAAAGTGACCGACTACCTGCAGATGGGCCAGGAAGTACCGGTCAAAGTTCTGGAAGTTGATCGCCAGGGCCGTGTACGTCTGAGCATTAAAGAAGCAACTGAGCAGTCTCAGCCTGCAGGCGAACCGGAAGCTCCGGCAAGTCAGGGCGAGTAAGGTTGCCATTGCCCTCCGTGAAAGCGGAGGGCCTTTAACCCGGCAGGATGCCTTGTTAGCAACCGGGGAACCTGGACGTTCATTCAATCGTTGTCTTCGGGAGTGGGAAATGAAGCCTTTTTTGCGCTGGTGTTTCGTTGCGACAGCACTCACGCTGGCTGGATGCAGTAATTCCGCCTGGCGAAAGAGTGAAGTCCTCGCAGTACCATTGCAACCGACTTTGCAGCAGGAAGTGATTCTGGCACGTATGGAACAAATTCTTGCCAGTCGGGCTTTAACCGATGACGAACGCGCACAGCTTTTATATGAGCGCGGAGTGTTGTATGATAGTCTCGGTCTGAGGGCACTGGCGCGAAATGATTTTTCACAAGCGCTGGCAATCCGACCAGATATGCCTGAAGTATTCAATTACTTAGGTATATATTTAACGCAGGCAGGCAATTTTGATGCTGCCTATGAAGCGTTTGATTCTGTACTTGAGCTTGATCCAACTTACAACTACGCGCACTTAAATCGCGGTATCGCATTGTATTACGGCGGTCGCGACAAGTTAGCGCAAGATGATCTGCTAGCGTTTTATCAAGACGATCCCAATGATCCTTTCCGTAGTCTGTGGCTTTATCTTGCCGAGCAGAAGCTCGATGAGAAGCAGGCTAAAGAAGCGTTGAAGCAACGCTTTGAAAAATCGGATAAAGAGCAATGGGGATGGAACATTGTCGAGTTCTACCTGGGCAACATTAGCGAAGCAACGCTGATGGAACGCCTGAAGGCGGACGCAACGGATAACACCTCGCTCGCTGAGCATCTCAGTGAAACCAACTTCTATTTAGGTAAGTACTACCTAAGTCTGGGGGATTTGGACAACGCTACGGCATTGTTCAAACTGGCGGTGGCTAACAACGTTCATAACTTTGTTGAGCACCGATACGCATTGTTGGAATTATCGCTCCTGGGCCAGGACCAAGATGACCTGGCAGAATCGGACCAGCAATAGCTGACGTACACATCAGCCCGTAATCTTTTTTGATTGCCATCACCTTCACGGGTGAGGGCGTTGTTGTTCGTTAATACACCTACTTTGAGCCGGTTCACACTTTTCAATGAAAATTGCAGATCAATTTCATGATGAGTTATGTAGACTGGCCGCCATTAATTTTGAGGCACACGTACTACATGGCTGAATTCGAAACCACTTTTGCAGATCTGGGCCTGAAGGCTCCTATCCTTGAAGCCCTTAACGATCTGGGTTACGAAAAACCATCTCCAATCCAGGCAGAGTGCATTCCGCATCTGCTGGGCGGCCGCGATGTTCTGGGTATGGCCCAGACAGGTAGCGGCAAAACTGCAGCGTTCTCTTTACCGCTGCTCAACAATCTTGATCCTGAGCTGAAGGCACCTCAGATTCTGGTGCTGGCACCGACCCGCGAACTGGCGGTTCAGGTAGCAGAAGCCATGACGGATTTCTCTAAACACATGCGCGGCGTGAACGTGGTTGCCCTGTACGGCGGCCAGCGTTATGACGTGCAATTACGTGCCCTGCGTCAGGGGCCACAGATCGTCGTCGGTACGCCGGGTCGTCTGCTGGATCACCTGAAGCGCGGTACTCTGGACCTCTCCAAACTGAGCGGTCTGGTACTGGACGAAGCTGACGAAATGCTGCGTATGGGCTTCATCGAAGACGTTGAAACCATCATGGCGCAGATCCCGGAAGGTCATCAGACCGCTCTGTTCTCTGCAACTATGCCGGAAGCGATTCGTCGTATTACCCGCCGCTTTATGAAAGAGCCGCAGGAAGTACGCATTCAGTCCAGCGTTACTACCCGTCCTGACATCAGCCAGAGCTACTGGACTGTGTGGGGCATGCGTAAAAATGAAGCGCTGGTGCGTTTCCTGGAAGCAGAAGACTTTGATGCGGCGATTATCTTCGTTCGTACCAAAAATGCGACCCTGGAAGTAGCAGAAGCGCTGGAGCGTAGCGGTTATAGCAGCGCTGCACTGAACGGCGACATGAACCAGTCCCTGCGTGAGCAGACTCTGGAGCGTCTGAAAGATGGTCGTCTGGATATTCTGATTGCCACCGACGTTGCGGCCCGTGGCCTGGACGTTGAGCGTATCAGCCTGGTTGTCAACTACGACATCCCGATGGATTCCGAGTCTTACGTTCACCGTATCGGCCGTACCGGTCGTGCGGGTCGTGCGGGTCGTGCGCTGCTGTTCGTTGAGAACCGCGAGCGTCGTCTGCTGCGTAACATCGAACGCACCATGAAGCTGACTATTCCGGAAGTAGAACTGCCGAACGCAGATCTGCTGGGCAAACGCCGTCTGGAAAAATTCGCCGCTAAAGTACAGCAGCAGCTGGAAAGTAGCGATCTGGATCAGTACCGTGCTCTGCTGGCGAAAATGCAGCCGGAAGAAGAGCTGGATATCGAAACGCTGGCAGCTGCACTGCTGAAAATGGCTCAGGGCGAACGTCCTCTGATCCTGCCGCCAGATGCGCCGATGCGTCCGAAACGCGAATTCCGCGACCGTGATGACCGTGGTCCGCGTGACCGCAACGATCGTGGCCCTCGTGACCGTAATGACCGTGGTGGTGAAGACCGTCCGCGTCGTGAACGTCGTGACGTTGGTGACATGCAGCTGTACCGCATTGAAGTGGGCCGTGATGACGGTGTTGAAGTTCGTCATATCGTTGGTGCGATTGCTAACGAAGGTGATATCAGCAGCCGTTACATCGGTAACATCAAGCTGTTTGCTTCCCACTCCACCATCGAACTGCCGAAAGGTATGCCGGGCGACGTGCTGCAGCACTTTACCCGTACTCGCATCCTGAACAAGCCGATGAACATGCAGCTGGTTGGCGATGCAGTTCCGCACACCGGTGGTGAGCGTCGTGGCGGTGGTCGTTTCAGCGGTGAGCGTCGTGAAGGCGGTCGCGGTGAAGGTCGTAACTTTAGCGGTGAACGTCGTGAAGGCGGTCGTGGCGATGGTCGTCGTTTCAGCGGCGAACGTCGTGAAGGCAACCGTGGTCCGCGTCGTGACGATTCTTCTGCTCCGCGCCGTGATGACTCTGCTGGTCGTCGTCGTTTCGGCGGTGATGCATAAGCTTTTTAGCTTTATAGCTGTAAAGTAAAATATACGGCCCCGATCTCAACAATCGGGGCTTTTTTTATTTCAATTGTACTCGTGTACTGGTACAGTGCAGCACATTGAGATGTAGTCACAAGATAAATGACCGGAGAGATGGCTAAATGGCAACACTAACCACCACCCAAACGTCACCTTCGCTGCTCGGCGGCGTGGTGATCATCGGCGGCACCATTATTGGCGCGGGGATGTTTTCTCTGCCAGTGGTCATGTCCGGGGCGTGGTTCTTCTGGTCAATGGCGGCGCTGATCTTTACCTGGTTCTGCATGCTGCACTCCGGGCTGATGATCCTTGAAGCTAACCTCAATTACCGCATTGGCTCCAGTTTTGACACCATCACGAAAGATCTGCTGGGCAAAGGCTGGAACGTGGTGAACGGCATCTCGATTGCTTTCGTTCTCTATATTCTGACCTACGCGTATATCTCGGCGAGCGGATCAATCCTGCACCACACCTTCTCGGAGATGTCGTTGAACGTTCCTGCACGTGCGGCAGGTCTTGGTTTTGCGCTGCTGGTGGCGTTTGTGGTGTGGTTAAGCACCAAAGCGGTGAGCCGCATGACGGCGATTGTGCTGGGTGCGAAGGTAATTACCTTTTTCCTGACTTTCGGCAGTTTATTAGGGCACGTTCAGCCCACAACGTTGTTTAACGTGGCGGAAAGCAACGCTTCGTATACGCCGTACCTGCTGATGACGCTGCCGTTCTGTCTGGCCTCATTCGGCTATCACGGCAATGTCCCGAGCCTGATGAAGTACTACGGCAAAGATCCGAAGACCATCGTTAAGTGTCTGGTTTACGGCACGCTGCTGGCGCTGGTGCTGTATACCGTGTGGTTACTGGGGACGATGGGTAATATCCCGCGTCCGGAATTTATTGGTATTGCACAGCAAGGCGGTAACATTGATGTGCTGGTACAGGCGCTGAGCGGTGTGTTAAATAGCCGCAGTCTGGATCTGCTGCTGGTGGTGTTCTCCAACTTTGCGGTGGCGAGTTCATTCCTCGGTGTTACGCTCGGTCTGTTTGACTATCTGGCGGATCTGTTTGGCTTTGATGACTCGGCAATGGGACGTTTCAAAACGGCATTGCTGACGTTTGTCCCGCCAATTATCGGTGGCTTGCTATGGCCGAACGGTTTCCTGTACGCCATTGGCTATGCAGGACTCGCGGCAACCATCTGGGCCGCCATTGTTCCGGCGCTGCTGGCCCGTAAATCTCGCGAGCGTTTCGGTAGCCCGAAATTCCGTGTCTGGGGCGGTAAGCCGATGATTGCGCTGATCCTGGTATTCGGTATCGGCAACGCGGTTATCCATATTCTGTCGAGCGTTAATTTGTTACCGGTTTATCAGTAAAACCGTTGCCCGGTGGCGCTACGCTTACCGGGCCTACATCACCGTGTAGGCCGGATAAGGCGTAGCCGCCATCCGGCACAAATAGTACTATCCCAATAATTCCTGCTTCACATCCATCGCCAAATCAAACGAATGTAGACGTGCCTGATGATCAAAAATCTGGCCGTTAACCATAATCTCATCAGCCTGGGTTTCACGCAAAATGGCGTCGAGACCATGTCGCACTTTTGCCTTATCACCGACCAGCGACATGCTCAGCGCCTGTTGTACGCCGTACTGCTCAGAAGCGGACCACAGCTGATGCATATTCTCTACCGGCGGCGGTAGCTGGCCGGTTTCGCCACGACGCAGCTTCACAAATGCCTGCTGCATGGAGGTGAAAAGAAACTCGGCGTCGCGATTGCTGTCGGCGGCTATGATGTTGATGCACACCATCGCATACGGTTTTTCCAGCCGCACTGAGGGCTTGAATTGGCTGCGATACAGATGCAATGCCTGGTGCAGCATATCCGGAGCAAAGTGCGAGGCGAAGGCAAACGGCAGACCAAGCTGGGCCGCCAGTTGTGCGCTGTACAGGCTAGAGCCTAATAACCAGACGGGGATCTGCTCGCCGTAGCCGGGAACCGGGCGTACATGGGGATTAGGATCGCGGGCGTCGAACCAGTCCACCAGTTCAGCGACATCGCGTGGGAAGTTATCGATATCACCGCTCATATGGCGGCGCAGTGCGCGCATGGTTGGCTGATCGCTGCCCGGTGCGCGACCAAGCCCGAGATCGATTCGTCCCGGATACAGCGTATTCAGGGTACCGAACTGCTCGGCGATCACCAGCGGCGAATGGTTAGGCAGCATCACGCCGCCAGATCCGAGATGCAGCGTGGTGGTATTAGCAGCCAGATAACCAATCAGCACTGAGGTAGCGGCGCTGGCGATGCCGGTCATGTTGTGATGTTCCGCCAGCCAATAGCGGTGGTAACCGCGTTTTTCGGCCAGTTGAGCGAGATCAAGCGAGTGTGTGAAGGCCTCTTTTGCCGAGGATCCTTCAGGGATCGGCGCCAGATCCAGCACCGAGAACGGAATAGTTTTGTCAGTCATAACGGCTCACTTTGTTACCGGTTAATCTTTTAATACTGCATTAAAGATTAGCGAATGTTGTTAACAAAGTGAGCTTTATACGGCGGGTACCGAATATAACATGCCCGATGGCGCTGCGCTTATCGGACCTACGGGATCGCTATTTGTAGGCCCGATAAGGCATTTATGCCGTATCCGGCTAGTCCTGCAGCTCCAGTCCAGCCAGTCGCTTCCAGTAGCCGTTACAGTCACTGTGGGCAGCAAGCGGTAATGGGGCACTGCCATTTTCATTGGCGCGGAAGGCGTCGAGCATGGCGAATGTTTCAGTGCCTGAAGGGGACAGACGCACAATATCAACCAGCCCCTGCATCGATGTCAGTTCGTTGCCGAGGTTGTAAACATAGCCGCTCATGGTCTGGATCCCGTTGAGGACAAAGACCTGCTGATTCTCCTGCGACAGCACATTGCGCCCGTTCGGGTATTTTATGCAGCAGGTTTCACACTCGTCTTTTGGACGGTCTTCAGAGCGTGCGGTAAAGCAGCGGGCAGAGTACGCCAGCGGCAGATGCCCGTAGCTCAGCACCTCAACTTCAAACTGATTGCGAATACCCAGCTCATCACACTGGTTGAGCAGGTTTGCCAGCCAGTCGCGGGAAAGCTCTACCGGCATACACCAGCGCACCATGCCTTGTTTGAGCAGCATACGCAGGGTAACCGCGTTGTAGCAGTTGAGCGCATGCCCGGCGACAAACGGCAGCTTACGCTCGGCGCACATGTTTACCACTCCGAGATCGCTGGCTTCCAGCAGGAAGTCACCGTTTTCGACATAGCGCTTCAGCTCTCCCAGTTCAGAAGAGGCCTGCACCAGCGCCAGTGTTGACAGCACAACTTGTTTACCGCTGCCAGCGAGCGATTTCGCCATATCGAGCCAGTCGCCCACTTTGGTGGCGCGGCGTTTACTGCATACCGCTTCACCAAGATAGATAACGTCGGCCTGGCTTACGGCAGCCTGCTGATAAAAATCTTCCAGCGTTTCTTTCGGCCAGTACCACAGCACCGGCCCTAAGGAATATTTCATTGCTTCTCTCACTGCCATTTACGGTGATACGCGCCAAGCGTGGTCTGTGTGCCTTCGGACATTGAACCGAGCGTTTCCATCCACGCGGCCTGCGGGACGTAGTTTTGCGGGTCGGCCATACAGCGGTCGATCGCCTGACGCCACACTTTCGCCACCTGACTGACATAGGCCGGGCTGCGCTGACGTCCTTCGATTTTCACCGAGGCAATATTGGCTGCCAGCAGTTCCGGCAGCAGCTCCAGCGTGTTCAGGCTGGTGGGTTCTTCCAGCGCATGATAACGCTCGCCGTCAACCAGATAGCGACCTTTACATAGCGTCGGATAACCGGCGTTTTCTCCGTCCTGGTAGCGGTCGATCAGCACTTCATTAAGACGGGATTCCAGCCCTTGTTGGGTCTGTTGCCAGCGGACAAAACGGGCAGGCGAGCAGGCACCAACCGTGTTAGGAGACTCACCCGTCAGATAGGATGAAAGATAGCAACGGCCTTCCGCCATAATGCACAGGCTACCGAAGGCGAACACTTCCAGGGGAACTGGCGTGACGCGAGCAAGCTGTTTCACCTGATGAATAGACAGCACGCGCGGCAGTACCACACGGGCGACGTCAAAGTTGCGATGATAGAAATTAATTGCCTCTTCATTGGTTGCAGATGCCTGAACAGAGACATGGCGCTCAATATGCGGGTAGCGCTCTGCGGCATACTCAAGCATGGCGAGGTCGGCAAGGATCAGCGCATCTGCACCGAGTTGTGCTGCCATATCCACGGCACGTTGCCAGCGCGCGTAACCATCCGGGTGCGCAAAGGTGTTAATCGCAATGTGCAGCTTACGGCGGTGCTGATGGACAAAACTCACCGCTTCCTGCAATTTTTTCTCGGTAAAATTAAGGCCGGCGAAATGACGGGCGTTGGTATCATCTTTCAGCCCGATGTAGACAGCATCAGCGCCGTTCTCGATGGCCGCCTTAAGCGCCGGTAGGTTTCCGGCAGGGCAGAGCAGCTCCATAATTTATCCTGAACGTTGCGCCGTGATGGGCGCAGAAATGTTAACGAATGGGGATTTTAGTTAACCTTGCTGAGACAATTTTTGATTTGAGGCAGTTAAAGTCGTATTGGTGACACCAATAAAGAGGTAACAATTTCGCATCGAATTGTTGATTTATGCCGCTATGTCGTTTATTTGATATGGCAAAATAGCAGGACTATTGAAACAGGGAGTAAAGCTCGTGTTGGATAAACTGCGTTCACGCTTAGTACAATTTGGTCCTTCTCTGATGAGTGTACCAGTTAAACTGACGCCCTTTGCGCTGAAGCGCCAGGTTCTGGAGCAGGTCCTGAGCTGGCAGTTTAGTCAGGCGCTGGCCGATGGGGAGCTGGAGTTTCTCGAAGGTCGCTGGCTGAGCATTCATGTGCGTGACATTGACCTCAAATGGTATACCTCTGTTGAGAACGATAAACTTATCGTCAGCCAGAATGCAGATGCGGATGTGAGTTTTAGCGCCGATGCCAGCGATCTGCTGATGATCGTGGCCCGCAAGCAGGATCCGGATACGCTTTTCTTCCAGCGTCGTCTGGTGATTGAAGGTGATACAGAATTAGGGCTATACGTAAAAAATCTGATGGATGCCATCGAACTGGAGCAGATGCCTAAAGCGTTGCGCGTCATGTTGATGCAGTTGGCAGATTTTGTTGAGGCGGGGATGAAAACGTCGCCAGAAACCAAACAGACCTCGGTAAGTGAGCCATGCTGATTCGAGTTGAAATTCCCATTGATGCCCCAGGTATTGATGCGCTGCTGCGCCGTTCATTTGAGAGCGATGCGGAAGCGAAATTAGTGCACGACCTGCGTGAAGATGGTTTCTTAACGCTGGGTCTGGTTGCTACCGATGACGAAGGTCAGGTAGTGGGTTACGTCGCGTTCAGCCCAGTCGATGTTCAGGGTGAAGATCTGCAATGGGTCGGCATGGCGCCGCTCGCGGTGGATGAAAACTACCGGGGGCAGGGCCTGGCGCGTCAGCTGGTCTATGAAGGACTCGATTCACTGAACGAGTTTGGCTACGCAGCTGTGGTTACGCTGGGGGATCCGGCCCTGTACAGCCGCTTTGGCTTTGAGCTGGCGGCCCATCATGACCTGCGTTGCCGCTGGCCGGGCACCGAAAGCGCGTTCCAGGTTCATCGCCTGGCGGACGATGCGCTGGAAGGCGTGACGGGCCTTGTGGAATACCACGACCACTTCAATCGTTTTTAAGCTCCGGGGTTTGCAGGCTGCTCAGTAGCGCCTCAAGCCCTTCGCCTTCGACAAGGCGCTCTTTCTGCCGCTTGGTGAGCTGTTTGACGCGATACTCTATGCGCAGGGCCAGTGAACGGTCGCCAACCTGCGCCGCAAATGCCAACGTGAGTTCCCCCTTTCCGCGTAGCGCCTTCGCGCCTTTCCCACTTTGATGCTGCTTATAGCGGCGCTGCACATCGGTGGTTATTCCGGTGTATAAGGCGTTGTCAGCGGTACGGATCAGGTACAGATACCAGGGTGTCATTGTCACCATCGACGTGATAATTTTCAGGCCTACAGTATAAAAGAGAACAGAAATGGAAACACTGACTGCGGTGTCTCGCTGGCTGGCAAAACAGCACGTCGTGACCTGGTGCGTACACCATGAAGGTGAATTGTGGTGCGCCAATGCGTTTTACCTGTTTGATGCGCAGAAGATGGTGTTCTATGTGCTGACTGAAGAGAAAACGCGTCATGCGCAGATGTCCGGACCCCGCGCGCCGATTGCCGGTACAGTAAACGGTCAGCCTAAAACCGTCGCTCTGATTCGTGGCGTA
This sequence comes from Citrobacter sp. Cpo103, assembly GCF_030332605.1. Lineage (NCBI taxonomy): Bacteria > Pseudomonadati > Pseudomonadota > Gammaproteobacteria > Enterobacterales > Enterobacteriaceae > Citrobacter > Citrobacter sp. Cpo103. The sequence continues at coordinate 120,746 of NZ_JAOWHO010000019.1, forward strand.
CAGTTTAAAGGGGAAATCCGGCGTCTTGAGGGGCAGGAGAGCGAAGACGCGCGTAAAGCCTACAACCGCCGTTTCCCCGTTGCCAGAGTGCTGCCAGCGCCCGTATGGGAGATTCGACTGGATGAAGTCAAATTTACGGACAACACGCTGGGCTTCGGTAAAAAGATGCACTGGCTGCGTGATCTATAGTTAGAAGAGTGATTGAAGACCCTGGGGAAGATAAGCGATGAGTCAGGTGTTAATAACGGGAGCCACGGGGCTGGTGGGCGGACATTTGCTGCGTATGCTGCTCAATGAACCCCGGGTCAATGCCATCACGGCACCAACGCGTCGACCGCTGGCTGATACGGTTGGTATCTATAACCCCCATGATCCGCAGCTAACCGATGCTCTGGCGCAGGTCACCGATCCGGTCGATATTGTCTTTTGTTGTTTGGGGACTACCCGGCGTGAAGCGGGCAGCAAAGAGGCGTTTATCCATGCTGACTATACGCTGGTGGTAGATACGGCCCTGACGGGACGTAGGTTAGGCGCCCAGCATATGCTGGTAGTGAGTTCGATGGGTGCCAATGCGAATTCACCGTTTTTTTATAATCGGGTGAAAGGTGAAATGGAGCAGGCGCTGATCGCGCAGAATTGGCCACGGCTGACGATTGTCCGGCCTTCAATGCTCCTGGGTGATAGGGACAAGCAGCGGACGAATGAGATGTTTTTAGCGCCGTTGTTCAGGCTGCTGCCGGGTAACTGGAAGTCGATTGAAGCGCGCGATGTTGCTCGGGCAATGCTGGCAGAAGCGCTGGCGCCTGGGCATGAAGGGGTTTCGATCCTGACCTCTTCCGAGCTACGCGAAAGGGCTAAATAAAAAATGCCGGATGGCGCTGACGCTTATCCGGCCTACAAACGATTACGTTCTGTAGGCCGGATAAGATGCCATCTACAGGCGTGTTACTTAATAAACGTAAAGGCTGTCGTGACGCGTTTCACGCCGCTTACCCGGCTGGCGATATCCGCCGCCGCCTTCGCTTCACGCTCGGTCACCAGACCTAACAGGAACACTTCCCCGTTCTCAGTCGTTACTTTCACGTTAGAGGATTTCACCTGATCGCTGGTCAGTAACTGGGAACGTACTTTGGTGGTTATCCAGGTATCGTTGGACGCATCGCCCAGACCAATTGGCTGGCCCTGACGGATCTCATTAAAGACCTCAGTCGTACCTTCTACGCCCATCGCAATCTGTTTTGCACGTGCAGACAGTTCGCTATTCGGCGACTGGCCGACCAGCAGCACTTTACCCTGATAAGCGCTCACGTTGATTCGCGCTTCTTTCTTGATTTGGGCATCTTTCGACAACGCCGTATTGACGCGTAATTCCAGGGTTCCGTCATCTACCTGAGTGCCGACGCTGCGAGGATCCGTCGCGGCTTTGGTGCCGACAGCAGCAGTTCCGACAACGGCAGCAGCGACACAGCCTTGCAGCAGCAGTGCAGCGATAATCACAGCAAGCGGCGAAAATGCCTTCATGTGTACTCCTTAATCATCCTGGTGAGGGAAAAGCGTGTTATCGATAAGATCGCAAAGGCAGTTGACCGTCAGCATGTGCATTTCCTGAACGCGGGCGCTGTGGTGTGAGGGAATACGGATTTCAACATCCTGTGGCCCCAGTAATCCGGCCAGTTCCCCTCCGTCATACCCGGTCAGCGCGACGATTGTCATGTCGCGTGTCACGGCGGCTTCAACGGCTTTTACGATATCGCGGCTATTACCACGCGTAGAGATTGCCAGCAGAACATCACCTGCATGTCCCAGCGCACGGACTTGTTTTGCATAAACTTCGTCGTGCAGGCGATCGTTGGCAATCGCAGTTAAGACCACATTATCAGTATTTAGTGCAATCGCAGGTAAACTTGGGCGTTCTGTTTCAAAACGATTGATCATGCTGGCAGCAAAATGCTGTGCGTTGGCAGCGGACGTCCCATTACCACAACAGAGAATTTTGTTGCCATTGAGCAGGGACTGAACCAGCGTCATGGCGGCACGGGAGATTGCATCCGGAAGTGCTTCAGCCGCAGCTATCTGAGTTTGAATGCTTTCTGTAAAGCAGACTTTAATTCTATCTAACACGCTAATCCTTAAGAACCAGGCTCTGAATCTTCAACTATGAGCGGTCGTTGAACGCGTCCTTAAACCACTCAACATCATTTCCGGTGAAGGCTAACACATCGAACCGGCAATCCACAGTATCAAAACTCCCATTGTGGCGCGCAAGCCACAAGCGGGCGGTCTGTAATAATTTGTGTTGTTTGCTCCGGGTCACACTCGCCGCCGCACCGCCGAACTGTGCTGAGCGTCGGTAGCGAACCTCAACAAATACGGTGGTGTTGCCTTCACGCATTATCAAGTCGATTTCGCCGCCACGTTCACGCACGTTGGCGGCGATAAAATGCAGTCCCTTGCTCAGCAGCCAGTCACGCGCGGTGGATTCCCACGCGTCACCGGTCTGTTTACTCGTTAACTGGCGGGGACGACTTGTCCTTGCTGGTATTTGAGCCATGATAACTTCCTGTTAATCACACAATCCTGCGTTGCGGTTAAGGCCCCGGTATTACCGTTAATTTCGAAACCCTGCACCTGACGCATTTGCGAGAAGTGGTTGGCAAGCGACCAGGCATCGACACCCATGGCATACATACGCGCCAGCGAGTAGTCGTTACGAACCGCGCCAAGCGCCTGCTGCATGAGAGGCGCGTTAGCGCCTGCCAGCATCGGAATTTCGCTGTACTGCAAGCCTTCCATCTCCAGACGGAAATCCGGGCCGGCAGTGCCCTGCGCACTACGAGAGCTGGCGTACAGTGTTGCTCCGCTCTGGCTGCCGTTGCGCATGGCGATCATCGGCTTAATAAATGCAATTTCTTCCGGCGTCGCCAGAATATACACGGCATCAACACGACCGCTACCGCCGGTGATTTGCGCATCGGTAGGTGCTGCCGGGATGGTCAGACCGCCAATCGTCACGCCGGGTTGGGCTGGCACAGAGGAGGCCACCGGGCTGCCTGTCAGGGAAATCCCTGAGCCGCCGTTGACGCCCATTTTAAGTTCAGCGGTGGAGCCGAACTTCTGCTGCAATACCACGCCGCCACCCAGTTTTTGCCATTCCTGTGCAAAGGCGTTGGCAACGCGATCGCCTAATGAACTCCGTGGAATCAACAACAGCGGCGTCTGTTTTCCCTGATCGCGGATGTGGCGTGCGGCGTCGCGCGCTTCATCTTCTGGCGACAGGGCGAAGTAGCAGACGTTCGGCAGATTTTTCACCGACTCCGGCTGGTTAAGCGCCAGGACGTTCAATGGCGTGTTGCTTTTCATCAGCTCTTCAACATTGTTCTTCAACAGCGGGCCAACCACGATGCTGGCGCCATCCTGCTGAACCTGAGTCAGGATCTGGTTCAGCGGCTGTGATGAAGTGTCGTAGATTTTCAGCTCAGCGGACGGATTCGCCGGTGCGCTGGCGGTTGTTGGCTGAGCGGGTGCTGCGGGCTGCACAGCAGGTGTTTCTGGCTGGGCCGGCGTCTCGTTGGTCAGATCGCTTACTGACGCCTGAGACGGGCTGGCAACGCCGTCAGTCGTTTGCGGCTGTTCCGTAGTAGTCGTAGCTGCTGGAACTGCGGCAGGTGCGACAGCAACAGGGGCTGCGACAGGTTGAGTGCCCATGTTTTTCGCAGCTTCAAAGCCTTGCTGAATAGTACGGCCAAATACAGCGGCCTGACCGTTCAGCGGCAGCAGCAGGGCGATTTTGCTGGTGGAGGCGGGCTTAAAGCTCTGCACGTTAACCAACTGTGTTGGCAACAGTTTTGCCCCTGGGTTTTGCGGATAACGTTTCTGCCAGTCCGCAATACCGGCTTTCATCATGTCCGGATCGTTACGGTTATCGAACCAGACGCGCTGAAGATCCAACCAGCCTTGCAGCACATTTTCATCAGCATTGATGACCAGCGCCTGCGCTTGCTCCTGGGTCATGGACGACAGCGCCTGCCAGGTGGCGTCCATATTTTTCTGCTTAGCATTCGCGGCCAGCAGCGGTTCCTGGGCGATCAGGGCGCGCAGCAGCGTCAGAGATGGGCGACCCTGGTTGATGTCGATTTGCGCCTGCCAGTAGCGTGCCTGTTGGTTTTGATCGAAATCGGCGGGAGTTAACTTATCCAGCAGGGCCTGTGCGCCAGCGACATCTTTCTGCGCGAGCTTAATCTCGACGGCCAGCAGTGACTGCTCACGCTGCTGGGTATCGCTTAGCTTCTGCGGTAGCTGGTTAAACAGTTCGATTGCCTGCTGGCTCTTGCCTTCTTTCAGCAGTGCACGAATGGCGAGTAATTGCCAGTTGGTCTTGCTATCATCTGAGCTTTGCTGCATTTGTTGCAGATAAAAGCCGGAATCAGCCTGCGCAGTGCCCTGCATATGGGCTGCACTCTGGTCTGGCGCCTGGGTGCCACAGCCTGCGAAAATCAGTGCTGCCAGAATGACTGGTAGCGCGCGTGCGGCTTTCAAACGAGAAAATGTTGAGGGTACCATACTGTATCCAGTGATATTTTTTTACTCAATGCTCAATATTAAATCGGCAATACGGACGACACAATGAAACAACACGAATCGGCGGATAATTCTCAAGGCCAACTCTTTATTGTACCTACTCCTATAGGAAATTTGGCTGATATTACCCAACGAGCGCTCGAAGTTTTACAAGCCGTTGATTTGATTGCCGCTGAAGACACTCGTCATACAGGATTATTGTTACAACACTTCGCGATTAACGCGCGTCTGTTCGCGCTACATGACCACAACGAGCAGCAAAAGGCCGAAACGCTGGTCGCGAAGCTCAAAGAAGGACAAAACATTGCGCTGGTTTCCGATGCCGGAACGCCGCTGATTAACGATCCTGGCTACCATCTGGTGCGTACCTGTCGCGAAGCGGGGATCCGCGTTGTTCCTCTGCCTGGTCCTTGTGCGGCGATTGCTGCCCTGAGCGCTGCAGGCCTGCCTTCAGACCGTTTTTGCTATGAAGGATTTCTGCCTGCCAAATCGAAAGGGCGTCGTGATGCGATGAAAGCCATTGAGGCCGAGCCGCGTACGCTTATTTTTTATGAATCTACCCACCGCTTGCTGGATAGCCTGGAAGACATGGTTGCCGTGTGGGGCGAATCCCGTTACGTGGTGCTGGCGCGCGAGCTGACCAAAACCTGGGAAACTATTCACGGTGCACCGGTCGGTGAATTGCTGGCGTGGGTCAAGGAAGATGAAAACCGTCGTAAAGGTGAAATGGTGCTGATTGTCGAAGGGCATAAAGCGCAGGAAGACGACCTTCCTGCCGATGCGCTGCGTACGTTGGCCTTATTGCAGGCAGAACTGCCGCTGAAAAAGGCCGCCGCGCTGGCTGCTGAAATCCATGGCGTGAAAAAAAATGCGTTGTATAAGCACGCGCTGGAACAGCAGGGAGAGTAAAAGTGAGCACCTACCAACCGCCTTTCGTGGTCACTCCATTGATCCTCATCCAGGTCATTGAAATTGGTGAGTTGATGGGGCATTGGGCTGCGATGGCTGGTAGGGCATCTCCTCTTTATCTCTGCTTTGCAGGAGGGATTGGGAAAACCATCAGCCTTGTCGGAAGAAATGTCGGCTGATTTACTGGATATAGACAAACGCATTCTACAAATATTGTCGAATCAGCCGAGCAGATCCGCCAAAGGTATCGCTAATGAGTGTGAAATCTCAGCCCGGACCGTAGAACGCTATCTGAAAGCGTTGCAGCTAAAAGGTAAACTGCAACGCGTTGGCGCGACAAAAGGGGGATGTGGCGGGTAATTTAAACGACCAGCAGTTCAACGCCTGTTTTGGCCAGCGCTGATTTATCCTGTTTGCTGATACTGTCGTCGGTTATTACGCAGTTAATCTTTTCCATTGGCAGCACCTGATTAAAACCACGTCGATTAAATTTTGTCGCGTCCAGTACGGCAATGACCTTATGTGCTGCCGCCGCCATCACGCTACTAATCGAATAACCTTCGTTGAAGGTCGTAATACCGTTAGTAGCATCAATCCCGTCAGCGCCCACGAACATCAGGTCAGCGCTTATTCCTTGTAGGGAACGTTCAGCGATAGTGCCATGCATTGAATGCGTTTTGTGGCGCACAGTGCCGCCGCAGACGACCAGCGTAATGTCTTTGTTTTCCGATAACGTGAACGCGGCAGGCAGGCTATTGGTAATAACGGTGATATTACTTTTTCGGTTTAGCGCTTCAGCAATCAATAAAGTGGTGCTTCCGCTATCCAGGATTACGGTCATTCCTTCCTCAACCATTGCCGTTGCGGCCTGGGCAATCCGTTTTTTGGGATCACTGGCAAGCTGATACCGATCTTCTAATAACACTTCCTGATTGTCACCTTCAGCCAGATGGCTTCCTGGTTTTGCCGCACCGCCGTGAAAACGGGTGACCAGACCCTTCTCTTCTAATAACCGTAGGTCGGCGCGAATGGTTACTTCAGAAATACCAAAGGTATTCGAAAGGTCCATTACCAGTACGCTGCCTTGCGTGTTAATCAGGTCGACAATTTTATTCCTTCTCTCAAATGAGTTCATATTGATTTGCCTGATAATTTAATTATCACTAGTTTAATCGAAGGATTGCGAAAGGTGAACGCTAAATTTCGAAAGTAAATGTGAGCCAGCGCAGGTTGCTGGCTCATGGGTTCAGGATAGTTTGAGTAGAATTTTTCCTTGCATCGGCGCGCCGTGGAGTGACTTGACGGCGCTGGCAAAGCTTTCGGCATCGCCAGTGTGAGCAATTAACGGCTCAAGCTGTAAGCGTTTTTCCGTCAATAAACGGGCAGCGGTTTCCCACTCTTCTCCAGGCCATGGGCTGGAATAGTTCATCCAACTGCCAAGAATGGTTAATTCTTTACGTAATATTTGCCCAAAGACACCTGAAGCAAGCGTCAGATCGTGATGCAATGTGCCGACTAACGCTAGTTGAGCACGAGGGCCTGCAATCTCAATCGACAGCGTCACAGTTTGCGGGGTTCCCGCTGTTTCCAGCACGAGTTGGTCAAACTGAATATTTTCCAGGCCCGCGTGGATCTCAGCCGCACTCATCTCACGACTATTAAACACATGGGTTGCCCCCAGTTCTTTTGCTAATGCCAGCTTTTGCGGGTTGATATCAATCGCCGTGATACTTTTTGCACCGAGTTCACGGGCACATTGCATTGCCAGCAAACCGATAGTACCAGCACCAACGATAATCACATTTTTCCCTTCGCATCCCTGAGCCAGATGAAAAGCATGCAGACCGACGGTAATCGGTTCAATGAATGCGCCATCATCAATCGGCATATCTGAAGGCAGGTGGAACAGGTTGGCGCGTTTTACAACCACATATTCTGCGTTCCCGCCTTCGCTTCGTGAACCGACAAACTGATATTGTTTACATAACGAGAAGTATCCCCGCTCGCACTGAGGGCAATGAAAGCAGGGAAGCAGCGGTACGCAGGCCACGGCATCACCGGGTTGTAAGTCGGTTACGCTTGCGCCGTAGGACTCAACATAACCACTGAACTCATGCCCGAGCGTGATTGGATAATAGTGCGCACCATGATTGAAGATACGGGGAATGTCTGAGCCGCAAAGCCCTGAACTGACCACTTTGACCAATACATCTTCATCAGTTTGCAGTTGTGGTATGGGACGTTCTTCAACGCGTACGTCGCCCTCAGCGTGAATAACCACTGATTTCATAAGTGTCTCCAGAAATGTGAAGGGGAGCAAATGCTCCCCAGAAATTAAGATGCGGTCTGGCTTTCCGTTATGGCTGCCGCTTTTTCAGCCGCCACGAAATTACGTGCCCGACGCCAGGTCAGCAATACACCCAACAGGTAAATAGCAGCGATGATGATGAAGCCCACCACGTTCTGCCAGGTGAAGAGCTGGATTAGCAGCCAGGTGATTGGGGAGCCGCCCTGATCCATTGAGGCCACCATGCCACCGGCTTTCAATGCGCCTGCATTAGCGGCAAGCTGGGTATGTAAACCAATAGTTTGTGTGGCTATCCACAGGGTGATACCCATAATGATGACGCCAGAGATCAGCGTGCGGAACAGGTTCCCCTGATGAACGGCTACCGCCATGGCGACAAAGAAACCAATGGTCGCGAGATCGCCGAATGGCAGAACCTGGTTTCCGGGTACCAGAACAGCAATCAGAATGGTCAGCGGGATAAAGATTAGACTGGCGGAAACCACCGACGTATGGCCGAGCAGTAGTGCAGGATCCAGACCGATTAAGAACTCCTGTCCGCCAAATTTTGCCTGCAGGCGTTTACGGGCATGTTTAGCAATAGGAGTCAGGCCATCCATAATCGGTTTAATGACACGCGGCATGAGCAACATAACGGCAGCCGTTTTCACCGCCAGTTGCAGCACAGCTTTAACGTCATATCCAGCCAGCATGCCGATCACTAATCCCATCACAAAACCGACGGTTACAGGTTCGCCGAAGGGTCCGAAGCGTTTTTGGACATCATCCGCGCTGAAATGAATGCGGTTCAGTCCGGGGATTTTTTCAATGATCGTATCAACCAGGACAGCTATCGGGCCCAGGTATGCCGAGGAACCGTGTGGAATGGCAATGCCTTCCAGGCCAAAAAAGTCGCGCGTGTCTTTGGCAAACCAGTCACCCAGTTTATAGACGAAGGCGGCATGAACAACCACGCCGAGAATGCCCAGCCAGTATGAGCCGGTCGCCAGATGCAACATGGCACCGGTAAATGTCATATGCCAGATATTCCAGATGTCGACGTTCACCACACGGGTCATGCGGGTAACCAGCATCAGGATATTCACCCCAATGGCGACTGGAATCGCAATTAACGCAATTTGCGAAGCCCAGGTCATTGGTGATGAGCCAGGCCAACCGACATCGATGACATGCAGGTTGATTTGAAATTGTTCTGCCATTGCTTTTGCGGCAGGGCCAATAGAGTCCAGCATCAGGCCGATCACCAGACCGATACCGACGAAGCCAATCCCGATATGCAAACCTGATTTAAAACAATCCCCGAGCTTCATTCCCAGCAATTTTGAGAAGATGATGATCACTAACGGCAGCATAACCGTTGGACCTAAGTCCAGGATATAACGCATTATTTCGCTAAACATGGCGTTACCCCACGAGGATAGTCAGTATTTTTTGCTGTAATGCTTCGATACCCACACCTGAAACAAAAGGCATGCCGTGGACCACTGGGATATCGCCAAACGTACGGTCAACGCGGGCGGTGGTACAGATAAGATCCGCTCCATCCATATAGGTTTCGATTTCTGTTACCCGACATTGAACCAGGTCGAGTTGGATATTGTTGGCTTCACAGAGTTCTTTAATTTCTTCTGCCGCCATTGTTGAAGTTGCTACAGCACCGCCACAGGCCACAATTACTTTACGTTTCATAGGGTATTCCTTTTATTATCAGTTTTTTATCAAGCCTGTGCGCAGGGCTCAGACTCAAGGATTTTTTCCCGAAAGAGCATGGCCAGTTCTGCATCAGGCGCATTCAGCAATGCTTCAATGGTGTTCGGGTTTTGTAGCTCACTAAACAGACGACGCAGGAGCTTCAGCTGCGCAGTCGGGTTCTCAACGATTAAGGCGATAATTAAAGAGACGGCTATCTCTTCGTCATCATCTGCTTGTTGAAAGTTGACCGGTGTATCCGGGCGAATCAGATAGATAGCAGGGGATATCGCATGCACAGCTTCACAATGTGGAATCGCAACGGCATGACGTTCCAGCGCTATTCCGGTTGGAAAAGTTGCTTCACGCTCAATCAGGGCCTGCGGATAGCTTTCATACACGACCCCTTTGGCCAGCATCTCCTCCCCAATATGTGTCAGCGCATGCTGACACGAGCTAAAGTTAATTCCTGTTCGAACAAAAAGTTGGCTCATATATTCTCCAGATTTCAGGCAATTACTGGTGCGCAACCAAAGCGATAGGCGCGCAGAACGTCCTGGATTTTGTCGATAATCAGATTGTGTGGTGTGGCGGTTAACGTCCCTTCAGTCAGGCGTTCAAATTGCACGGGCATAAACTGGCTAATGAGTCCCAGTGGTAAAGCGATGTCATTAAGGTTGGTGATTAATTTCTCTACACTTTGACGAATGCGGGGATGCGGCCAGTAGTAACGAATACGGTCGGAGAGGCTGAAGTGAATATCGACCATCGCCTGGCTCCAGGTTGGGCGATAATATTTTTTCCAGTAGTCCGGTTCATTCAACATTACTTCGTCAATTACTTCCAGAACCCGGCTCCGTTGTTCTGGGGAGATCAGTTCATTTTCCATTTGCGCAAGAGCAAAAATAGCTTCGCGCAGGGCAAAGGTGAGTGCCGGACCCACTTTCAATATTGCATAGTGATCGCGTACCAGAGCACGGTATGCCTGGCGGGTTTGATAATCGGTAGAATGCGCTTCGTAGACCATTGGTGTCTCTTTTATCCAGGCGGATAGCGCTTCTGCTGCTTGTGGTTGGTAGTGAATGATTTGGGTGTGATCGAACTCGACGCCGGGTTGAACCACAATGGCGATTACACGAGTTAACGCCTCTTCAAGCCCTAATGCGCGGAAGGCAACCTGATGGGTTTCCAGTGTCCGGGCGGCATCTTCTTCGCGTGTGACATGAACGGTGCCAATGGTGCTGGCTTCTCCGCCTGGTACGGGAACTTCTGTTCCAATAACGTAAGTCAGATGGTGTTTCTGTTCTTCGGTTGCCGTTGTTTCTGCGGCCTGGCAAAGTACGGCTGCTCGCTGGGCAACAACCATTGGATCTAACGGCGTTGGGTCGTCAGCACAGGACATCGAAGCATCAAGATGGATTTTGCTGAACCCTGCGGCAACGTAAGCTTTGATTAAGGCTACGGATTTTTCCATCGCTTCTGCCGCAGGTTCGTTTTGCCAGCAGTTAGGGCCGAGATGATCGCCACCCAGAATCAGCCTTTCGCGAGGAAAACCAACCGCTTGTGCGATGCTATAGACAAAGTCACGGAAATCAGCGGGTTTCATCCCGGTATAACCACCAAACTGATTAACCTGATTAGAGGTCGCTTCGATTAGAACTTTCGTGTTCGTATTGAGATCAAAACGTAATGCAGATTCAATAACCAGCGGATGGGCTGAACAAACAGAACAAATACCTAAATGCTCACCTGCTTTATGACGAGAGATTATTTCTTTCACTTCTATCTCCGATATCTTTTGTTTATCTTCATAATATTTTTGGATTGAAGGCAAAGGGTAAAAGCATCTTTCGTGATCCAGCTTTAAAAACAGACCTTTGTCAGAACCCGTACAATTCGAATTAATTAATCAATTACAACTTTCCTTCGCAGCCGCAGTCGGCAATCACCTTACGTACTACCTCTTTCATGGCCGCTTTTGCTGGCATCATGTAATGCCGTGGGTCGTTCGCATCGGTATGTGCGCTCAGGTAGGTTTTGAGTGCGCCGGCAAAGGCGATTTTAAGTTCGGTAGCGACGTTAACTTTGCAGACCCCTAAGGAGATTGCGCGCTTAATATCATGTGTAGGCAGGCCAGATGCGCCATGTAAAACCAGTGGGATATCAACGTGCTGACGAATCTCGGCTAGTCGATCGAAATCCAGTTTAGGTTCAGCGTTATACAGACCATGAGCTGTGCCAATCGCGACAGCCAGTGAGTCGATACCCGTTTTTTCCACGAACTCCCGAGCCTGTTCTGGGTGGGTATATAGCGCGTCTTTTCCGTCCACGATTAGGTCATCTTCTTGCCCACCCAGCCGTCCCAGCTCAGCTTCAACGCTAACGTCATAGCGGTGGCAGTAGTCTGTTACATGTTTAACTAATGCAATGTTGTCGGCAAACGGCAGATGGGAACCATCGATCATCACGGAGCGAATGCCTGTAGTGACTTTCGCTTCAATATCGGTGGCGCTTTCATGGTGATCGAGATGGACGGCGAGAGGATGGTTCCAGCTTCTTGCCAGTTCACTGGCGATTGCAACGATGTTACCGACCCCGGCATAACTAAAAGTGCCAGGTGTGCCGGCGACGATCAACGGAGAGCGTAGTTCGGCTGCTGTTTCCACGACAACCTGTAAGGTCTCCAGGTTGTGAATGTTAAACGCCGGTACGGCATAGCCTTCTTGCTGCGCCTTCTTCAGCATCATTTTGCTTGAGATGATAAACATACTTCCTCCGAAGTCTTTCGATTTCTTTCTTCGAAATAAAGTATAGGGTTTCGTAACGTTTTTTTGTGATTTCGATCTGATAAATGAAAGTTTCGAAAGAAATGGGAGGTTTACGAAAGGTTGCGGCGAAAAAAAAGCATGCCCGAAGGCATGCTCATTAAGAAAATACGGTAGATAATCAGGTCACTGGCGCCGGGTTAAACACCGCCAGCTGGTTATGCAGTCCCCACTGGTCCGAGAAGGTTTTCTTACGCCCGCTGGCGACGTCGAGAATAAATTCGAACAGTTTCAGACCCACATCTTCAATGGTTTCTTCTCCGGTGGCGATGGTACCTGCGTTAATGTCCATCAGGTCAAACCAACGGTTGGCCAGCTCGGTGCGTGTCGCCATTTTAATCACCGGCACGGCCATCAGGCCATACGGCGTACCGCGACCAGTGGTGAACACCTGCACGGTGATCCCGGAAGCGACCTGCTGTGTACCGCAAACAAAATCACTGGCGGGGGTTGCTGCGTAAATCAGGCCACGTTTGGTTGGACGCTGACCCGGCGACAATACTTCGACAATCGCGCTCTTGCCAGACTTGGCAATCGAACCTAGCGCCTTTTCCACCACGTTTGCCAGACCGCCTTTCTTGTTGCCCGGAGAAGGGTTGGCACTGCGATCCGTTTTGCCCATATCAAGGTAGTTATCGTACCAGGCCATCTCTTCGAGCAGGCGTTTACCGACTTCTTCGTTAATCGCACGTGGGGTCAGAAGGTGGATGGCATCGCGCACTTCTGTTACTTCAGAGAACATTACGGTCGCGCCGCAGCGTACTAACAGGTCGGAGGCATAGCCCACCGCCGGGTTGGCCGTCACGCCGGAAAACGCATCGCTACCGCCGCACTGCATGCCGACCACCAGTTCTGAAGCCGGGCAAGTTTCACGTTGGCGCTGATTGAGCTTTGCCAGATGATGTTCGGCCACTTGCAGAATATCGGTGACCATCGATTGAAAGCCGACGTGCTTTTCATCCTGCAGGCTGACGATACTGGCGCTGTCGACTGGAATACTTTTCACATCGTGCGTGCCTTCCAGCAGCCGCTCAGGCTGCAGTTTTTCGCAACCGAGGCCGATGACCATCACTTCACCGCCAAAATTCGGGTTAAGCGCAATATTGTGAATGGTGCGAATCGGCACGATGGCGGCTGGAGCATTGATCGCCACGCCGCAGCCGTACAGATGATTGAGCCCCACCACGCCGTCAACGTTCGGGTATTTAGGCAGCAGATCGCGCTCAATGATTTTCACCACATAATCCACCACACCCGCCACGCAGTGCACACTGGTGGAGATGCCGAGCAGATTTTTGGTACCTACGCTACCGTCAGCATTGCGGTAACCTTCAAAGGTATAACCCTCAAGAGGCGGCAGCGGCTCTGGCACTTTAGTTGCCAGCGGCAGCGTCTCCAGCGGCGGGGCTTTGGGCAGCTCAACCATTGATTCATCAATCCAGCTGCCACGTGGGATATGGCGAACGGCATAGCCTATCACTTCGCCATAGCGCACGATTTCGCCATGAACAGGAATATCCAATAGCGCCACTTTATGACCCTGGGGAATATGTTCAATGAGTTCCAGTCCGTCCGGAAAACGCGTTCCGGTTTTCAGACCATTGTCATTGACAATTATCGCCACATTATCTGTTTCGTGAACTTTAATATAAAACGCCGTTGGCGATTCTTGTCTGATTTCGATGTCGGCCATTGTCCAGTATTCTCCAACAAGGTGGTGATAATAGTGTGGATATTTATATTTTGAATCTAATTGTAAGTAATAAAGATTCGGTATCGTGAAATAAGAATGTCAGGAGTTTAACGTGAAGAATGTGATGATGATCACTTAAACTCAGCAAGGCCGCGTCGCCAGGGGTAGCAATACGTAAATGTGTGCATTAGCGCCCAGGCATATGTGCATATGCCCAAAACATTAATTAAATAACGCTAGTTTAATGAGCGTTTGAACAATGATTAACGTTGTGTTGATGATTATACTAAATCACGGTTTCATAACGCCTGATAAATTATTATCTATTTCTATTATCGGTAATTTATCACGAGAAATACCCACAAAATAATAATAAAAACCTTTTATGTGCCCGAGGTAAATAGAATGATATTGGATACAGTTGTCGAGAAAAAGAAAGGTACGCACACCCGTTATTTAATATTGCTGATAATATTTATTGTTACAGCCGTTAACTATGCGGACCGTGCGACGCTGTCTATTGCCGGAACTGAAGTGGCGAAAGAGTTACATCTCAGCGCCATCTCAATGGGTTACATTTTCTCCGCCTTCGGCTGGGCTTACCTGTTGATGCAAATCCCCGGCGGCTGGCTGCTGGATAAATTCGGCTCTAAGAAAGTCTACACCTACAGTTTGTTCTTCTGGTCACTGTTTACCTTCCTGCAGGGCTTTGTGGACATGTTCCCGCTGGCCTGGGCGGGTATTTCAATGTTCATCATGCGCTTTATGCTGGGCTTCTCGGAAGCGCCATCCTTCCCGGCTAATGCCCGTATCGTGGCGGCCTGGTTCCCAACGAAAGAGCGCGGTACGGCATCTGCGATTTTTAACTCTGCACAGTATTTCTCCCTGGCGCTGTTTTCCCCGCTGCTGGGCTGGCTGACCTTCGCCTGGGGCTGGGAGCACGTCTTTACCGTAATGGGCGTGATTGGTTTTGTGCTTACCGGACTGTGGGTAAAGTTTATTCATAACCCAACCGATCACCCGCGCATGTCGCAAGAAGAGTTGAAGTTTATCTCTGAAAACGGCGCGGTCGTGGATATGGACCATAAAAAGCCGGGCGATGTGAAGTCAGGTGGTCCTAAACTGCATTATATCAAGCAGTTGCTCACGAACCGTATGATGCTTGGTGTGTTCTTTGGCCAGTATTTTATCAACACAATTACCTGGTTTTTTCTCACCTGGTTCCCGATTTACCTGGTTCAGGAAAAAGGTATGTCGATCCTGAAAGTGGGCATGGTGGCTTCGATTCCGGCACTGTGCGGGTTTTTCGGTGGCGTGCTCGGCGGCGTGTTCTCTGATTATCTGATTAAACGTGGTTTCAGCATTACCCTGGCGCGAAAGCTGCCGATAGTGCTCGGCATGTTGCTCGCATCGACCATTATTCTGTGTAACTACACCGATAATACCGCTCTTGTGGTGGCGCTGATGGCGCTGGCTTTCTTCGGTAAAGGTTTCGGCGCGCTGGGTTGGCCGGTGATTTCCGATACCGCGCCGAAAGAGATTGTCGGTCTGTGCGGTGGGGTATTTAACGTATTTGGCAACGTGGCTTCCATCGTCACCCCGCTGGTGATTGGGTATCTGGTGAGCGAGCTGCACTCATTTAATGCTGCGCTGATGTTTGTAGGGTGCTCGGCGCTGATGGCAATGGTTTGCTACCTGTTTATTGTCGGTGACATTAAACGTATGGAATTGCAGAAATAAACAAAGGTATAGGCGATGAATAACACGATTTTCCCGAATAAGTTTAAAGCGGCCCTCGCGGCGCAACAAATTCAGATTGGCTGCTGGTCTGCATTGGCCAGCCCAATCAGTACCGAAGTTTTAGGCCTGGCAGGTTTTGACTGGCTGGTACTGGATGGCGAACATGCGCCGAATGATATCTCGACGTTTATTCCGCAATTAATGGCGCTGAAAGGCTGCGACAGCGCGGCGGTAGTGCGTGTACCAACCAACGAGCCAGTGATTATCAAGCGCCTGCTGGATATCGGGTTTTACAACTTCCTGATCCCGTTCGTTGAGACGGAAGAAGAAGCGGTTAACGCTGTGGCGTCGACCCGCTATCCGCCGGAAGGTATTCGTGGCGTGTCCGTATCCCATCGCGCCAATATGTTTGGCACCGTACCGGACTACTTTGCGCAGTCGAATAAGAACATCACCATCATCGTGCAGATCGAAAGTCAGCAGGGCGTTGATAACGTTGACGCAATCGCGGCGACAGAAGGCGTTGACGGTGTCTTCGTCGGACCAAGCGATCTGGCCGCGGCGCTAGGCCACCTCGGCAATGCGTCACATCCTGATGTGCAGAAAGCTATCCAGCACATTTTTGCCCGCGCGAAAGCACACGGCAAACCAAGCGGCATTCTGGCCCCGGTAGAGGCGGATGCGCGTCGTTATCTGGAGTGGGGCGCGACGTTTGTTGCCGTTGGCAGCGACCTTGGCGTGTTCCGTTCAGCCACGCAGAAACTGGCTGATTCTTTTAAGAAATAACCACCATCGACAGTAGAGAGAGATAAAGACATGACAATGAAAGTTGGTTTTATTGGCCTCGGTATTATGGGTAAACCAATGAGTAAAAACCTCCTCAAGGCAGGTTACTCGCTGGTGGTTGCTGATCGTAACCCGGAATCCATTGCGGAAGTAATTGCCGCAGGCGCTGAAACCGCCGCCACGGCGAAAGATATCGCTGAGCAGTGTGATGTGATCATCACCATGCTGCCGAACTCTCCGCATGTTAAGGAAGTGGCACTGGGTGAAGGCGGCATTATTGAAGGGGCGAAACCGGGCACAGTGCTTATCGACATGAGCTCCATCGCGCCGTTAGCCAGCCGTGAAATTAGCGATGCGCTGAAAGCGAAAGGCGTGGATATGCTGGATGCGCCGGTCAGCGGCGGCGAGCCAAAAGCGATTGACGGCACGTTGTCGGTGATGGTCGGCGGCGATAAAGCGATTTTCGACAAGTACTACGATCTGCTGAAAGCGATGGCAGGCTCCGTGGTACATACCGGTGAAATTGGCGCGGGTAACGTCACCAAGCTGGCGAATCAGGTGATTGTGGCGCTGAACATTGCCGCGATGTCTGAAGCGCTGACGCTAGCGACCAAAGCGGGTGTGAATCCGGATCTGGTGTATCAGGCGATCCGTGGCGGGCTGGCAGGCAGCACCGTGCTGGATGCGAAAGCGCCGATGGTGATGGATCGCAACTTTAAACCAGGTTTCCGTATTGACCTGCATATCAAAGACCTGGCGAACGCGCTGGATACCTCTCATGGCGTTGGCGCTCAGTTGCCGCTGACTGCAGCAGTCATGGAGATGATGCAGGCGCTACGCGCAGATGGATTGGGTACTGCCGATCACAGTGCGCTCGCATGCTACTACGAAAAACTGGCGAAAGTGGAAGTCACTCGCTAACAAGAAGGGCGCGGATGTGCGCCCTGTATTTCTTGCCTTGCGCGGCACAGTCAGGCTACATAACTATGAAAATCGTAATTGCCCCAGACTCTTATAAAGAAAGCCTTTCTGCCACCGAGGTAGCTCAGGCAATAGAAAAAGGATTTCGGGAAATTTTCCCCGATGCGCAATATGTTTCTGTTCCGGTTGCCGATGGCGGCGAAGGAACGGTTGAAGCCATGATTGCCGCGACGCAAGGGAGTGAACATTCAGCGCAAGTAACGGGGCCGCTGGGCGAAAAAGTGAATGCCTGCTGGGGCATGTCTGGAGATGGTAAAACCGCGTTTATCGAAATGGCGGCAGCCAGCGGTCTGGCGTTGGTGCCTCCTGAAAAGCGCAACCCTTTAGTCACTACGTCACGCGGTACCGGAGAGTTGATTTTGCAGGCGCTGGATAGCGGTGCGCAGAGCATCATTATTGGCATCGGCGGCAGTGCGACCAACGACGGTGGCGCGGGTATGGTGCAGGCACTGGGGGCAAAACTTTGCGACGCCAACGGGACAGAGATTGGCTACGGTGGTGGAAGCCTGATGAGTCTGAACTCCATCGATATCTCGGGTCTGGATCCGCGCTTAAAAACCTGTTCCATTCGCGTGGCCTGCGATGTGACTAATCCTCTCATCGGCGATTCTGGCGCTTCGCGCATTTTTGGCCCGCAGAAAGGGGCAACGGAAGAACGCATTCTCGAACTGGACCGTAATCTGTCTCATTATGCCGACATCATTAAAAAATCGCTGCGGGTCGATGTGAAAGATGTGCCAGGCTCCGGTGCGGCAGGCGGAATGGGCGCGGCGTTAATGGCTTTTTTAGGCGCCGAGCTGCGCAGCGGTATCGAGATTGTGACCCAGGCGCTCAATCTGGAAGAGCATATTCACGACTGTACGCTGGTGGTGACCGGAGAAGGGCGGATCGACAGCCAGAGCATTCACGGCAAAGTGCCGGTCGGCGTGGCGAATGTCGCGAAGAAGTACCACAAGCCGGTTATTGGTATTGGTGGTAGCCTGACGCGCGATGTGGAGGTAGTGCATCAATATGGTATCGATGCGGTGTTTAGCGTATTGACCAGCATCAGCACGCTGGAAGAGGCCTTCCGTGGGGCATTTGATAATATTTATCGCGCCTCAAGAAACATCGCTGCCACGTTAGCGATAGGAATGCGCAGTGCGGGGTGACATTGCCCCGCAAACCCTCTATACTGCGCGCCGAAGCTGACCAGACAGTCGCCGCTTCGTCGTCGTCCTCTTCGGGGGAGACGGGCGGAGGGGAGGAAAGTCCGGGCTCCATAGGGCAGGGTGCCAGGTAACGCCTGGGGGGGAAACCCACGACCAGTGCAACAGAGAGCAAACCGCCGATGGCCCACGCAAGTGGGATCAGGTAAGGGTGAAAGGGTGCGGTAAGAGCGCACCGCGCGGCTGGTAACAGTCCGTGGCACGGTAAACTCCACCCGGAGCAAGGCCAAATAGGGGTTCACAAGGTACGGCCCGTACTGAACCCGGGTAGGCTGCTTGAGCCAGTGAGCGATTGCTGGCCTAGATGAATGACTGTCCACGACAGAACCCGGCTTATCGGTCAGCTTCACTCTTTATAAAACCCCGCTTCGGCGGGGTTTTTGCTTTCTGGGTAAACCAGATGAATGACTGTCCACGACGCTATGCTCAAAAGAACGCGGCTTATCGTTCAGCTTCACTCTTTATAAAACCCCGCTTCGGCGGGGTTTTTGCTTTCTGGGTAAGCCAGATGAATGACTGTCCACGACGCTATGCTCAAAAGAACGCGGCTTATCGTTCAGCTTCACTCTTTATAAAACCTCACTTCGGTGAGGTTTTTGCTTTCTTGGCGGTTGCCATGCCTGATGGCGCTGTGCTTATCAGGCCTACTGGGGGAGAGACTGGTTTTGTAGGCCGGATAAGGTGTTTACACCGCCATCCGGCAGAGGTTTTACAGCGAGCATTGAGATTGGTTTTCGAGGATGCAGGCGCTTATTTCCTTCTTATCTAGTTTTTATATCCCTATTATTTATGCACCGAATTTATTTTATCTGAGGGGAATGTGTCGGTGGATATTTCTAATTTTGTGACGACCAACACAAAACGCTGCGCGATACGTTTTTATCGAGAATAATCGAACGCAATCGATCTCCATCACAAAATTACTTGCTAATAAATTGCACAAAATCAGTGTTAATATAATGTTACGTATGATAATTATTTGTATTTTTTAGATTGAATTTTAATAAATGTAATGTTTCTTTACAAACAAATATGGCGAAAAAATGTGATGCATAACGTTATTTAATCGCCATAATCATTAAAATATAATTAAATTTGATAAGTTGTTTATTAAATTTAAGCGCCATCTTGCCTGATAATTGTTCTGTAATTGATTGAAATATAGCCTTTCATGGTTTTAAAAAATAGTGGAAAAAATGGAGGTGTTATAGCCATAAAAAATCGTTATCCCCCCATCTTTTTTTGATTAAAGTCAGGATAAAGCGAGATCGATAATTCATATCTATATGATTATTAAGTGATTTAAATTTTAACGATAGTCTTACAAAATGTAAGTCAAGGGGATTTGTGAGGGGTAGCACATATCCTTGTTCGCTTAATTTGGTACACTTCCTGCCGTCAACAAAGTAATTAACGCAGGTCGATATGAATACTATTACACTCCCTAAAACACAGCACTTAGTGGTCTTTCAGGAAGTCATTAGAAGCGGTTCTATCGGCTCAGCTGCAAAAGAATTAGGTTTAACTCAACCCGCTGTCAGTAAAATCATCAATGATGTTGAGGCTTATTTTGGTATTGAGTTGGTAGTACGTAAAAATACTGGTGTGACATTGACTCAGGCAGGTCAGGTGATGCTCTCATGGTCTGAATCTATTACCCGTGAAATGAAAAACATGGTTGATGAGATGAACAGCATGACGAGCAACGCGGTCGTTGATGTGTCGTTTGGCTTTCCTTCACTGATTGCCTTCACCATCATGTCCGGCATGATTAAGAAATTCAAAGAAGTGTTCCCGAAGGCGCAGGTTTCTATGTATGAAGCTCAGCTCTCCTCCTTCTTACCGGCGATTCGTGACGGACGTCTGGATTTCGCCATCGGTACGCTGAGTGATGAGATGAAACTGTATGATCTGCACGTTGAGCCGCTCTTTGAGTCAGACTTTATCCTGGTTGCCAGCAAGTCCCGAACATGCACCGGCATCACCTCGCTGAGCGCGTTGAAAAACGAACAGTGGGTGTTGCCACAAACGAATATGGGGTACTACAGCGAACTTCTTACCACGTTACAGAATAATGGCATCAGCAGTGAAAACATCGTTAAAACAGACTCTGTCGTTACGATTTATAATCTTGTTCTCAATGCTGATTTCTTAACAGTAATTCCCTGCGATATGACCACACCGTTTGGCTCAAACCAGTTTATTACTATCCCGGTAGAAGAAACTTTACCCGTCGCGCGTTATGCCGCCGTGTGGTCGAAAAATTATCGAATTAAAAAAGCAGCATCTATTTTGGTGGAATTAGCCAAAGAGTATTCATCATATAATTGTCGGAGACGAAGGCAATTAATTGAAATTGATTAAAAATTGAATTTTTTTTAACACGAAATAAACGCCATCTGTCTATATCTGACAATGGTCACGGCTATCTATTTACTTTAATACCCAGGTAAGAGGTTCTAATGCACATTACATACGATCTCCCAGTTGCAATTGAAGATATCCTCGAAGCGAAAAAAAGACTTGCGGGGAAAATTTATAAAACGGGAATGCCTCGCTCTAACTATTTTAGTGAACGTTGCAAAGGGGAAATTTTCCTCAAATTTGAAAACATGCAGCGTACCGGTTCATTTAAAATCCGTGGTGCTTTTAACAAGCTCAGTTCATTAACCGAAGCTGAAAGATGTAAGGGCGTGGTGGCTTGCTCTGCAGGTAACCATGCGCAAGGCGTTTCTCTCTCCTGCGCTATGCTCGGAATCGACGGCAAAGTGGTGATGCCGAAAGGCGCACCGAAGTCTAAAGTAGCGGCAACCTGCGATTATTCTGCAGAAGTTGTACTGCACGGCGACAACTTCAACGACACCATCGCTAAGGTTAGCGAGATTGTGGAAACTGAAGGCCGTATCTTTATTCCACCCTATGATGACCCGAAAGTTATTGCTGGTCAGGGCACTATTGGTCTGGAAATTCTGGAAGATCTGTACGATGTCGATAACGTGATTGTGCCAATTGGCGGTGGCGGACTGATTGCTGGTATTGCGGTGGCAATTAAATCTATTAACCCGACCATTAAAATTATTGGCGTGCAGTCTGAAAACGTTCACGGCATGGCGGCTTCTTTCCACGCTGGAGAAATAACCACGCACCGAACGACCGGCACCCTGGCGGATGGTTGTGACGTTTCCCGCCCGGGTACTTTAACGTATGAAATTGTTCGTGAGTTGGTGGATGACATTGTCCTGGTCAGCGAAGACGAAATTCGCAACAGCATGGTGGCATTAATTCAGCGAAATAAAGTTGTGACTGAAGGTGCCGGCGCGCTGGCATGCGCAGCATTATTAAGCGGGAAATTAGATAGCTATATCCAGAACAGAAAAACAGTCAGCATTATTTCTGGCGGTAATATCGACCTTTCTCGTGTATCTCAAATTACTGGTTTAGTTGACGCTTAATATACTTCGTTGAGGATAGGATATGAGTACTACTGATAGCATTGTATCCAGCCAGACAAAACAGTCGTCCTGGCGCAAATCGGACACCACCTGGACACTGGGTTTATTTGGTACAGCCATCGGCGCTGGGGTGCTGTTCTTCCCTATCCGCGCAGGTTTTGGCGGACTGATCCCCATTCTGATCATGCTGGTGCTAGCATACCCCATCGCCTTCTATTGCCACCGTGCGCTGGCACGCCTGTGTCTTTCCGGTTCTAACCCTTCCGGCAACATCACAGAAACGGTTGAAGAGCATTTTGGTAAAACGGGTGGCGTGGTTATCACGTTCCTCTACTTCTTTGCGATTTGTCCGCTGCTGTGGATTTATGGCGTCACCATTACCAACACCTTTATGACCTTCTGGGAAAACCAGCTGCAGATGCCAGCGTTAAACCGTGGCTTCGTGGCACTCTTCCTGCTGCTGTTGATGGCATTCGTCATCTGGTTTGGTAAAGATCTGATGGTTAAAGTGATGAGCTACCTGGTATGGCCGTTCATTGCCAGCCTGGTGCTTATTTCTCTGTCCCTGATCCCATACTGGAACTCTGCGGTTATCGATCAGGTTGATCTCAGCAATATCGCACTGACCGGCCATGACGGTATCCTGGTTACCGTGTGGCTGGGTATTTCCATCATGGTGTTCTCTTTCAACTTCTCACCGATTGTTTCTTCCTTCGTGGTCTCCAAACGTGAAGAGTATGAGAAAGATTTTGGTCGCGAGTTCACCGAGCAGAAGTGTTCTAAAATCATCTCTCGCGCCAGTATGCTGATGGTTGCCGTGGTTATGTTCTTCGCCTTTAGCTGCCTGTTCACGCTGTCTCCGGCAAACATGGCGGATGCGAAAGCACAGAACATTCCAGTACTGTCTTACCTGGCAAACCACTTCGCTTCACTGTCCGGTACGAAGTCCACCTTCGCGACCGTTCTGGAGTACGGTGCTTCAATCATCGCCCTGGTTGCTATCTTCAAATCTTTCTTCGGCCACTATCTGGGCACGCTGGAAGGTCTGAACGGTCTGGTGCTGAAGTTTGGTTATAAAGGCGATAAAACGAAAGTTTCTGCCGGCAAACTTAATACCATCAGCATGATCTTCATCATGGGCTCCACCTGGGTTGTGGCTTACGCCAACCCGAACATCCTGGACCTGATTGAAGCAATGGGCGCGCCGATTATTGCCTCTCTGCTCTGCCTGCTGCCGATGTATGCCATCCGTAAAGCGCCATCACTGGCGAAATACCGTGGCCGTCTGGATAACGTGTTTGTTACCGTGATTGGTCTGCTGACCATCCTGAACATCGTCTACAAACTGTTTTAATCCTTAAGCTCAGGATGAGCGGAGTAGTGAAATGAATGAGTTTCCGGTAGTACTGGTTATTAACTGTGGTTCGTCTTCCATTAAATTCTCAGTGCTGGATGCAGCAAACTGTGAAGTTTTAATGGCGGGAATTGCAGACGGTATTAACTCTGAAAATGCGTTCATAGCAATTAATGGAGGAGAGCCAGCTAAGCTGGCTCACCACAGCTACGAAGACGCATTAAAAGCAATTGCCGTTGAACTGGAGAAACGTAATTTAATGGACAGCGTGGCCTTAATTGGCCACCGCATTGCCCACGGCGGAAATATCTTTACCGAATCAGCAATTATTACTGACGAAGTTATCGATAATATTCGCCGGGTATCACCATTAGCACCGCTACATAATTATGCGAACCTGAGTGGGATCGAATCCGCTCAGCACCTTTTCCCGGGTGTGCAGCAGGTTGCGGTATTTGATACCAGCTTCCACCAGACGATGGCTCCTGAGGCCTATCTGTACGGTTTACCGTGGAAATATTTTGAGGAGTTGGGCGTTCGTCGTTATGGCTTCCACGGCACGTCGCATCGCTATGTTTCTCAGCGAGCGCATGAGCTTCTCGACCTGCAGAGTGATGACTCCGGTCTGGTTGTGGCGCACCTGGGCAACGGCGCGTCAATCTGTGCGGTACGTAATGGACAGAGCGTTGATACCTCAATGGGCATGACGCCGCTGGAAGGGCTGATGATGGGCACACGCAGCGGCGACGTCGATTTCGGCGCCATGGCGTGGATTGCCAGCGAAACCAACCAGACGCTGAGCGACCTTGAGCGCGTAGTGAATAAAGAGTCCGGTTTACTGGGTATTTCCGGTTTGTCCTCTGACTTACGTACGTTAGAAAAAGCCTGGCACGAGGGACATGAGCGTGCGCAGCTGGCGATTAAAACGTTTGTGCATCGTATTTCACGCCATATCGCCGGACATGCCGCATCGCTGCATCGTCTTGATGGGATTATTTTCACCGGTGGAATAGGTGAGAACTCGGTATTAATTCGTCGTCTGGTTATTGAACACCTTGCCGTTTTAGGTGTGAATATCGACAGCGAGATGAATAGCCTGCCAAATTCCCATGGCGAAAGAATTATCTCTAATAAAGATGCTCGTGTTATTTGTGCGGTAATTCCCACAAATGAAGAGAAAATGATTGCACGTGATGCCATTGCCTTAGGCAAAATTAATACACCAGTAGAATTTGCATAATTAATTTTCAGCAGAGAGATTATTTTTCATGAAGGTAAATATCGATACCAGCGATATGCTGTATGCCGAGGCCTGGAATGGCTTTAAAGGTACGGACTGGAAAGAAGAAATTAATGTCCGTGATTTTATTCAGCACAACTATACGCCTTATGAAGGGGATGAATCTTTCCTCGCCGAAGCAACGCCTGCGACCACTGCATTGTGGGAAAAAGTTATGGCGGGCATCCGTATTGAAAACTCGACGCACGCGCCGGTTGATTTCGATACCAATATTGCTACCACGATAACCGCGCATGATGCGGGTTATATTGAACAAGAACTGGAAAAAATCGTCGGTCTGCAAACGGATAAGCCGCTCAAGCGCGCTCTGCATCCTTTTGGCGGCATCAACATGATCAAAAGCTCTTTTGATGCTTATGGTCGTGAGATGGATGCTGATTTTGAATACCAGTTTACTGAACTGCGTAAAACCCATAACCAGGGCGTCTTCGACGCCTACTCTCCGGATATGCTGCGCTGCCGTAAATCCGGGGTGCTGACCGGCCTGCCGGATGGTTACGGTCGTGGTCGTATCATCGGTGACTATCGCCGCGTCGCGCTGTACGGTATCCGCTATCTGGTGCGTGAGCGTGAACTGCAGTTTGCCGATCTCCAGTCGAACCTGGAGTGGGGCCAGAATCTTGAAGCCACGATTCGTCTGCGCGAAGAGCTGTCTGAACACCGTCGCGCCCTGCTGCAAATGCAGGAAATGGCGGCGAAATACGGCTGCGATATCTCCCGTCCGGCGCGTAATGCGCAGGAAGCGGTGCAGTGGGTGTACTTTGCTTACCTGGCTGCGGTGAAATCTCAGAACGGTGGCGCTATGTCGCTGGGCCGTACCGCATCGTTCCTCGATATTTATATTGAGCGCGATTTCAAAGCGGGCGTGTTAAATGAGCAGCAGGCGCAGGAGCTGATCGACCACTTCATTATGAAGATCCGTATGGTGCGCTTCCTGCGTACGCCGGAATTCGACACCTTGTTCTCAGGCGACCCTATCTGGGCGACCGAAGTTATCGGCGGTATGGGGTTGGATGGCCGCACGCTGGTGACGAAAAACTCGTTCCGCTATCTGCATACGCTGCACACCATGGGCCCGGCACCTGAGCCGAACCTGACGGTGCTTTGGTCTGAGCAGCTACCGATTGCCTTCAAAAAGTACGCCGCCCAGGTGTCTATCATCACTTCGTCTTTGCAGTATGAAAACGACGATCTGATGCGTGCCGACTTTGACAGCGATGACTATGCCATTGCCTGCTGCGTCAGCCCGATGGTTATCGGCAAGCAAATGCAGTTCTTCGGGGCGCGTGCCAACCTCGCCAAAACGTTGCTGTATGCAATCAACGGTGGCGTGGATGAGAAGCTGAAAATCCAGGTCGGGCCGAAAACGGCACCGCTGATGGATGACGTGTTGGACTACGACACCGTGATGGAGAGCCTGGACCACTTTATGGACTGGCTGGCGGTGCAGTACATCAGCGCGCTGAACATCATCCACTATATGCACGACAAGTACAGCTACGAAGCTTCGCTGATGGCGCTGCACGATCGTGATGTCTATCGCACGATGGCCTGTGGTATGGCGGGTCTGTCCGTGGCGGCGGATTCTCTGTCGGCTATCAAATACGCTCGCGTGAAACCGATTCGCGATGAAAATGGTCTGGCGGTTGATTTCGAAATCGAAGGCGACTATCCGCAATACGGTAACAACGACGAGCGCGTAGACAGCATTGCCTGCGACCTGGTCGAACGCTTTATGAAGAAAATTAAGGTGTTGCCAACCTACCGTAACGCGGTGCCGACGCAGTCCATTCTGACCATTACCTCCAACGTGGTGTACGGACAGAAAACCGGTAACACGCCGGATGGACGTCGCGCAGGTACGCCGTTTGCGCCAGGGGCGAACCCGATGCACGGCCGCGATCGCAAAGGTGCGGTAGCGTCGTTAACCTCGGTTGCCAAACTGCCGTTCACCTATGCCAAAGACGGTATCTCGTACACCTTCTCCATTGTGCCGGCAGCGCTGGGCAAAGAGGATGGAGTGCGTAAAACCAACCTGGTCGGTCTGCTGGACGGTTACTTCCACCATGAAGCACATGTGGAAGGTGGTCAGCATCTGAACGTTAACGTTATGAACCGTGAAATGTTGATGGATGCCATTGAGCACCCGGAAAACTATCCGAACCTGACGATCCGCGTGTCTGGCTATGCGGTGCGCTTCAACGCGCTGACCCGCGAACAGCAGCAGGATGTTATTTCACGTACTTTCACCCAGGCGCTTTGACGCTGGAGGGGCTATGAGAAAAGTAATTGCAACCGAATGTGCGCCAGGGGCGATTGGGCCTTACGTACAGGGTGTGGATCTGGGCAGCATGGTGTTGACGTCAGGTCAAATCCCGGTGTGTCCACAGACCGGTGAAGTGGCTGAAAACGTGGCGGATCAGGCACGTCAAAGCCTGGAGAACGTGAAAGCGATCGTCGAGTCTGCAGGTTTGAAAGTGAGCGATATCGTGAAGACGACCGTTTTCGTTTCTGACCTGAACGACTTCGCCACCATTAATCAGGTGTACCAGCAGTTCTTTGATGAGCATAAGGCAATCTACCCCACGCGCAGTTGCGTGCAGGTCGCCCGCTTACCAAAGGATGTGAAGCTGGAGATTGAAGCCATCGCCGTACGTGGCGACACGCTGTAATCCCTTGCGGGGCGATCTCAGGATCGCCCCGATCCTTAATGAGTGTGAAACCTGGTCTTCACTGAACGGCAATCCGAGGGTGTGGATATGATTAGCGCATTCGATATTTTTAAGATTGGCATTGGACCTTCCAGCTCCCATACCGTGGGGCCAATGAACGCAGGTAAAAGCTTTATCGATCTGTTGGTCAGCAGCGGGGAACTTCCCAAAGCTACGCATATTGTGGTCGATCTTTATGGATCGCTTTCCCTGACCGGAAAAGGTCATGCGACAGATGTCGCCATCATGATGGGACTGGCCGGTAACAGTCCGCAAAACGTTAATATAGATTCTATCGCTGGTTTTACTCAGGAAGTGGCCCGTACCGGACGTTTACCGGTTGCAGAGGGCACGCATATTGTCGATTTCTCCCCAGACAAAAATATCCTCTTTCACGCCGAAACGCTGCCGCGCCATGAAAATGGCATGCGTATCACCGCATGGAACGACACCGAGACGCTATTAAGCAAAACCTATTACTCCGTCGGCGGTGGTTTTATCGTTGAAGAGGAGCAATTTGGTCAGGCGCATGATGTTGAAGCACACGTGCCCTACAATTTTCATTCCGCCAGCGAACTGCTGAAATTGTGCGAGCGCAACGGGCTATCCGTTTCCGGCCTGATGATGCAGAACGAACTGGCGATGCGTAGCAAAGAAGAAATCGATGCTGGTTTTGCCGCCATCTGGGACGTCATGCACGCCGGAATCGAGCGCGGCATGAACACCGAAGGCGTCCTGCCGGGTCCATTGAACGTTCCGCGCCGCGCCGTGGCATTACGCCGGTTGCTGGTTTCCAGCGATAATCTGTCCAGCGACCCGATGAACGTTATCGACTGGATCAACATGTTCGCGCTGGCCGTGAGCGAAGAAAACGCCGCCGGATGCCGGGTTGTGACGGCACCGACCAACGGCGCATGTGGAATTATCCCTGCGGTCCTGGCCTATTACGACAAGTTCCGCCGTCCGGTGAATGCAAACTCCATTGCCCGCTACTTGCTGGCCGCGGGGGCGATAGGGGCGCTGTATAAGATGAACGCCTCTATTTCTGGTGCTGAAGTCGGCTGCCAGGGTGAAATTGGCGTAGCCTGTTCAATGGCGGCTGCCGGGCTGACCGAGTTGCTCGGCGGTAGCCCGTCGCAGGTTTGTATTGCGGCGGAAATCGCCATGGAGCATAACCTGGGGCTGACCTGCGATCCGGTTGCTGGACAGGTGCAAATACCGTGTATTGAACGCAATGCGATCAACGCGGTAAAAGCCGTCAACGCCGCACGTATGGCGCTACGTCGCACATCTGAGCCACGCGTTTCGCTCGATAAAGTGATCGAGACCATGTATGAAACGGGCAAAGATATGAACGACAAATACCGCGAAACGTCACGCGGTGGCCTGGCGATTAAAGTGGTTTGTACCTGAGATGAAAGGGTGCGTTTGTAGGCCGGATAAGGCGTAAGCGCCGCCATCCGGCAATGAATCAATCAACATCCACTGACCAGGATGATGAATCTGAGGCATTGTTCCGTTCACCTTATGTTCATTGCTTCTCTTATGTACCGGTTCCTGTGAACGTGTAAAGGGTGCTATCGCCGCACCCTTTACAATCCCGGCTCCCGGCAGGAAAATTGTTGCTGCGCAATACTCTCCGCTTATTCCTTCAGGCTACCGGGCCGGGCGCGAGGTAGCATCCATGCAAAGCGCGCCCTGAGCCAGCATCCATGCTGGCTCTCCCTGCCTTACGGAAACACGTCGGCAATTTTCAGCCGGACCAGCCCACACCTGACCATCTGCGTTTTTTTGTTTAAACAGCAAAACGGGTTTCACTGGAAGTCAGAGCATTGAAGCGATGACCCCGGTCCGGCTGAAAATCGATGAGGCGTTGACGGCTGACCGGGGCTGCCCGCAGGGATGCGGGCAGAGGGGATGGCCTGCAGGGATGCAGGCTCGGCCCCGACCCGACAGGCAGACGGCATAAGACGAATGAATCGCGCAGCGACGATTTTCCCGCCGGGAGCCTGGGTTGCAAGGGAGGCGGCGATGAGCCTCCCTTGCACGTTCACGGGTAACGGCGTTTCAGAGAAATGACACCGCTGAGGTGAACGGAATCCTGAACTAGAATCGCATGTTCTCGATAATGCTTAACTGACAAACATTAGCACTTTAGCGCACCTTTTTTTGTTGTGATCCGCTTCAAAAACAGAAATTTAATACATTTATCGGTATTTAAAGAGAAAATATTTCTTAACTTTTAGAAATTACAGGGGTTTGTTTGTGAAGTTTTTCTCTGATCCTGCGCGTATGATTTCTTCATTACTCCAATAGCTCACCTGCACCTAAGTACTGCGTATCGCATTGATGCAGTACGAAAAAAATATAAAAACCTCTACCTACAAATTGAGCGGAAAATTATGGAAACGGCAACGAATAGTAGCGTAATACTCGACGCATCTGCTCCGGCACGTCGGGCGGGAATGACCGAAAGCGAATGGCGCGAAGCTATTAAATTCGACAGCACGGATACCGGCTGGGTCATTATGAGTATCGGTATGGCAATTGGCGCGGGGATTGTTTTTCTTCCTGTCCAGGTAGGATTGATGGGGCTGTGGGTGTTCTTGCTCTCCTCTATCATCGGTTACCCAGCCATGTACCTGTTCCAGCGCCTGTTTATCAACACGCTGGCTGAGTCCCCAGAGTGTAAAGACTACCCGAGCGTGATCAGCGGCTATCTGGGTAAGAACTGGGGCATCCTGTTAGGTGCGTTGTATTTTGTGATGCTGGTTATCTGGATGTTCGTTTATTCCACCGCCATCACCAATGACAGCGCCTCTTATCTGCACACGTTTGGCGTGACGGAAGGTTTACTGTCCGACAGCCCGTTCTATGGCCTGGTACTGATTTGCATCCTGGTGGCTATCTCGTCACGCGGGGAACAAATGCTGTTTAAAATCTCCACCGGTATGGTACTGACCAAGCTGCTGGTTGTGGCAGCGCTTGGCGTGTCGATGGTAGGGATGTGGCATCTGCATAACGCAGGTTCACTGCCGCCGATGGCGCTGCTGATCAAAAATGCGATCATCACTCTGCCGTTTACGCTGACCTCGATTCTGTTTATTCAGACCTTAAGCCCGATGGTTATCTCATACCGTTCACGCAACAAATCCATCGAAGTGGCACGCCATAAAGCTCTGCGTGCCATGAACATCGCGTTCGGTATTCTGTTTGTTACCGTCTTTTTCTACGCTGTTTCCTTCACATTGGCGATGGGCCACGACGAAGCGGTTAAAGCTTATGAGCAGAACATTTCCGCTCTGGCGATTGCCGCGCAATTTATCAATGGTGCGGGTGCTGGCTGGGTGAAAATCGTCAGCGTTATTCTGAACATTTTCGCCGTTATGACCGCTTTCTTCGGCGTCTACTTAGGTTTCCGTGAAGCGACTCAAGGGATCGTGATGAACATTCTGCGCCGCTATGTGCCGGCTGAGAAAATCAACGAAACCTTTGTTCAGCGCGGCATTATGATTTTTGCCATCCTGCTGGCCTGGAGCGCAATTGTGCTCAACGCGCCGGTACTGAGCTTCACCTCTATTTGTAGCCCTATCTTCGGCATGGTGGGTTGTCTGATCCCGGCCTGGCTGGTCTACAAAGTTCCTGCACTGCACAAATACAAAGGCGCTTCCCTGTATCTGATTATTTTCACGGGCCTGCTGTTGTGCGTTTCTCCGTTCCTGGCATTTTCCTGAGATATTTGAGCAAAGGTTGTTGTTATGTTTGAGACTACATTGAATCCATTATGGGATAGTTTTATCCGCGCAGTGCAGGAAGAAGTTAAGCCTGCGTTGGGCTGTACAGAACCTATCTCTCTGGCTCTGGCGGCGGCGGTTGC
This sequence comes from Citrobacter sp. Cpo103, assembly GCF_030332605.1. Lineage (NCBI taxonomy): Bacteria > Pseudomonadati > Pseudomonadota > Gammaproteobacteria > Enterobacterales > Enterobacteriaceae > Citrobacter > Citrobacter sp. Cpo103. The sequence goes on from NZ_JAOWHO010000019.1 coordinate 152,157, forward strand.
CTCCTCTGAGCTGGACGGCGCGGTTGAACGCATTGACGCGTGGGTCTCACCGAACCTGATGAAAAACGGCATGGGCGTTACCGTGCCGGGTACCGGAATGGTCGGGTTACCTGTCGCGGCGGCGCTGGGTGTGCTGGGGGGAAATGCCCGTGCCGGTTTAGAGGTACTGAAAGATGCGTCGCCACAAGCGATCGCCGATGCGAAAGCGATGCTGAGCGCTGGCAAGGTTGCGGTGATGCTGCAGGAGCCTTGCGAGGACATCCTCTTTTCCCGCGCGAAGGTTTACAGCGCTGAAGGATGGGCGTGCGTGACGATTGTGGGCGGTCATACCAACATTGTGCACATCGAGACCAATAAGGGCGTAGTGTTCACCACAGAACAGAATGCTCAGGAAGAGGAACAGGAGTCGCCGCTGGCGGTACTGTCTCACACCTCGCTGGAAGAGATTCTGGAGTTCGTGAATGCGGTACCGTTTGAGTCAATCCGCTTTATCCTCGATGCGGCAAAACTGAACGGTGCGCTGTCTCAGGAAGGGCTGCGCGGTAACTGGGGTTTGCACATCGGAACCACGCTTGAGAAGCAGTGTGCGCGTGGCCTGCTGGCGAACGATCTCTCCACCTCTATTCTGATCCGTACCAGTGCGGCGTCGGATGCGCGAATGGGCGGGGCGACGCTGCCGGCCATGAGCAACTCCGGCTCCGGTAATCAGGGCATTACCGCGACTGTTCCGGTGATGGTGGTGGCCGAGCACTTTGGCGCGGATGAGGAGAAACTGGCACGTGCGCTAATGTTGTCTCATCTGAGCGCTATCTACATCCATCATCAACTTCCGCGTTTGTCTGCACTGTGTGCAGCAACCACGGCGGCGATGGGGGCAGCAGCGGGGATGGCATGGATCGTAGATGGTCGCTACAACACCATCGCGATGGCGATCAGCAGCATGATTGGCGACGTGAGCGGAATGATATGCGATGGCGCTTCAAACAGCTGCGCGATGAAAGTCTCAACCAGTGCTTCCGCGGCGTGGAAAGCGGTGCTGATGGCGCTGGATGATACTGCTGTAACCGGCAACGAAGGGATTGTGGCGCATAACGTGGAACAATCTATCGCTAACCTGTGTGCGCTGGCGTGTCGTTCAATGCAGGAAACCGACAAGCAGATTATTGAGATCATGGCCAGTAAGGCACATTAATCTATAGGCCGGGTAAGGCGTTGCCGCCACCCGGCATAAGTCTAAGCCGCCTGTTCAGGCGGCTTCTTCGTCTTCCAGCCGTAGTTCGGCATCGGCCACAATCGCTTCCAGCTCTGTCAGCATTTCTTCATAGCCGAAGGTAACTGTTTCCTGTTTTTTCGGCTCAACCTGAGGCTGGCGTTTTTTTGATGATTTCTTGCTCAATAGTCGTACTCCATTGTTTTCCCTGACTATACGGGCAAATCTATCAGCAAAGCGCGCAGCGGGGTATCGGCGACTAACGTTATGTTAGTTTCGTCACGAATAAATGCCCCATCGCCACAGGTGAGTGCTTCTTTTTCGGCGCCAGACGTCACCGCATGGAATCTGCCGTGAATCGACTGTAAATAAGCACGTGGCCCATGTAACTGAAAACTCAACGATTCACCTTGCTGCAGCTCAACGTGGTGCACCCATACCTGTTGGCGCAGATGCAGGCTGCCTTGTTCACCGTCCGGCGAGGCCAGCAACTGATGCTTACCGGTGCCCAGCGTGGCTTTCTGTACACAGGCGTTTTCACGCTGCGGGCAGGCGTCCAGCCAGAGCTGCATCCGGGTTAACGGTTTGTCTTTGCTGATATTGTGTTCGCTATAGCTAATCCCGGGCTGTGTCGCGAGCAGCAAAACTTCACCTGCTTTGGCCTTGATATGGTTGCCTTCGCTGTCTCGGTACTCCGCTTCCCCTTCGAGGATCAGATTGACGATATCCACCTTCGGATAGGTCCGTGGCTGGAAAGAGGCCCCCGGTGCCAGAACTTCCTGGTTCAGAACACGCAGCGAGGCATAACCCAGCAGTTTAGGATCAAAATAGTGTCCAAAGGAGAAGGTATAACGGGCCTGCAGCCAGCCGTAGTCTGCTTGCCCGCATTGTTTGGCTGTACGGGTAGTAATCATAGTTCTTGACCTCTCTTTACTTCCTTTTATGTTAAATGGCTAGACGCTGCATTGTTAGCCAGATATTCTGCCCGGTATGTTCAAATTTCCTGAATGAGAACGAGATGGCCAAAGAAAGGGCTTTAACGCTTGAAGCGTTACGCGTCATGGACGCAATAGACAGGCGCGGTAGTTTTGCTGCTGCGGCAGATGAACTGGGACGCGTTCCTTCCGCACTTAGCTATACCATGCAGAAGCTGGAGGAAGAGCTGGACGTGGTGCTGTTTGACCGTTCAGGCCACCGCACAAAATTCACTAACGTTGGGCGTATGCTGCTGGAGCGTGGGCGCGTACTGCTGGAAGCTGCGGATAAACTGACCACCGATGCCGAAGCATTGGCTCGCGGTTGGGAAACGCATCTGACCATCGTAACCGAAGCGCTGGTGCCGACGGCGGCGTTTTTCCCGCTGATCGACAGGCTTGCCGGGAAGGCCAATACCCAGCTTTCCGTTATTACCGAAGTTCTGGCCGGGGCGTGGGAGCGTCTTGAGCAGGGGCGGGCGGATATCGTGATTGCGCCGGATATGCATTTTCGCTCATCCTCAGAAATCAACTCGCGCAAGCTGTACTCGCTGATGAACGTCTATGTAGCGGCCCCGGATCATCCCATCCATCAGGAGCCGGAACCGTTATCGGAAGTCACCCGCGTTAAATACCGTGGGATCGCGGTGGCGGATACCGCCCGTGAACGTCCGGTGCTGACGGTTCAACTGCTGGATAAGCAGCCGCGTCTGACGGTGAGTACGATAGAAGATAAACGTCAGGCGCTGTTGGCCGGATTGGGCGTGGCGACGATGCCGTACCCGCTGGTGGAAGAGGATATTGCGGCTGGTCGGCTGCGGGTCGTTAGTCCGGAATCGACAAGCGAGATAGATATTATTATGGCCTGGCGTCGTGACAGCATGGGCGAGGCGAAATCCTGGTGTCTGCGGGAAATCCCCAAGCTGTTTGCGGGTAAATAGTCTGACTGTTCCGCCGGATGCGGTGCAATTGCACCTTATCCGGCCTACAAAAGGGTGTATGACGTCAGGATGGTTGTTTAGGGTCAGCGCCGAAGCGGTTGCTCCCTTGAGTCCCGTTTTGGCAGTTGAAAATGATGATCACCAGCCAGCCTACGATCGGGATCAGCAGCACCAGTAGCCACCAGGCTGAACGATCGGTGTCATGTAAACGCCGGAACTGTACCGCCCACCACGGAATAAAGACCAGAACCCCGTAAATCGTCGTTAATATGCCTTCTCCACCGGCGCGCTCCCAGCCAAACATTCTGTCCAGAATACCCAGCACGAACGTGAAGATGATGTTGACCAGCACAAACATCCAGTATTCTTTACGACGCGCGCGGCCACCAAAACCAAAGTAATTCTTTAATACGTTTAAATACCAATCCATTTTTGCCTCGTTCTGCATTCAATTACTTGTTTTTAAAGCAATCAAATTAAGAATAGCTGTGAATGAAATGATGGTAAATATTTGCGGTATTAATTATTTAGCCCCCAGATGGGGGCCAGTGTAAATCAGGCGAAACGCTCGTCACGCCCGTGGGGTTCGTTGAGGTCCTGCCACGGCCCAACAGAAATAATGCCGGTTGGGTTAATGGTTTTGTGGCTACGGAAGTAGTGATTGCGGATATGATCGAAATTGACGGTTTCCGCAATACCCGGCATCTGGTAGATATCACGCAGGAAACCGTACAGGTTCAGATAGTCGCTAATCCGGTGTTTGTCGCACTTGAAGTGGGTGACATACACGGGATCAAAGCGTACCAGCGTGGTCCACAGGCGAATGTCGGCCTCGGTTAACTGGTCGCCGGTCAGGTAACGATGTTGCCCAAGGATCTGCTCCAGTCGTGCCAGAGATTGAAAGACGTTATCCACGGCGTCGTCGTAGGCTTCCTGACTGGTGGCAAATCCGGCTTTATACACACCGTTATTAACGTTGTCATAAATCCAGCCGTTCAGCTCGTCGATTTTGCTTTGCAGGGCAGGGGGATAGTAATCTCCGGCTTTCGCGCCCAGCGCATCAAACGCGGTGTTAAACATGCGGATGATTTCTGCAGATTCGTTGCTGACAATAGTGTGGTTCTTTTTGTCCCACAGTACCGGAACGGTCACCCGACCGCTGTAGTGCGGATCGGCGTGTAAATAGAGCTGATAAAGAAATTCGTGCTGATACAGGGTATCGCCGGTTGCCGCCGGGAAGTTGTCGTCAAAGGTCCAGCCGTTTTCCAGCATCAGCGGATGCACAACAGAAACGGAAATAAACGGTTCCAGCCCTTTGAGTTTGCGCAAAATCAGCGTGCGATGCGCCCACGGACAGGCCAGAGAAACGTACAGATGATAGCGGTCTTTTTCGGCAGCAAAGCCACCTTCACCGGTCGGGCCAGGCGCGCCATCCGCGGAGAGCCAGTTACGGAAAGCCGATGCAGAACGTTGAAATTTTCCACCGGTTGATTTGGTATCGTACCAGGTGTCATGCCAGACGCCGTCAATCAGTTGTCCCATTTTATCGCCTCCTCAGATAGCAAAAGCGAGGAGATATCTCCTCGCTTTTTGATGTGTTCAGTATAGTTTGATTACCACTTTTTATTCAGTACGCGGTCAATACTAAATGCGCCTGGACCGGTGATAGCCAGCAACAGGAAACCGCCTGCGATGGTCAGGTTTTTCATGAACATCAGGGAGTTCACACCTTCCGCAAAGTTGCTGTGGAAGAGGAACGCTGTCAGCAATGTGAAGCCTGCGGTGAACAGCGCAGTTGTACGGGTCAGGAAACCGAACAGAATTGCCAGACCGCCGCCAAACTCAAGCAGAATCACCAGCGGCAGCATAAATCCTGGGACGCCCATGGCTTCCATGTACTGTTGGGTACCCGCATATCCGGTGATTTTTCCCCAACCTGCGGTAATAAACAGGATTGGCATCAGAATGCGCGCTACCAGTACACCAACATCTTCTAATTTCTTCATCATACTCTCCAGGAAACCACTCAGGCGGCTTATTGTGTTTTTTTGTGCATCGACGCTGCAGAGCACGTCGTTGCTGTCGATGGAGAGAATCATAAACGTGCTTAATGAGAATTGTTAGCAAGGAAAACTGTCAGTATTTTTCAAAAATTTTGAGGTTGGGGGTAAGTAAAGGATTAGCCGCGCAGTTGCTGCTGTCTGATGGTCGATTTCACCAGACGCCAGATACTCCAGACGCTAAAGCCGCGCTTAGCCCAGCGTACCAGCAGATTCGGGTTGCGGATGGTGCGAACCGCCATAATACTGCTCCCGACCAACACCCAGCCACGCAGGTTCAGTAGCGTCTTCCAGCCACGATCGTAGACCTCGGTGGCTTCCAGCCAGTCGCGGCGAGTCGCAGACAGATCCAGCCGTTGCTGCTGGATCTGTCCAAGCAGTTGCGCCTTACGCTTTTGACGTTCGACTTTGCTGCTCATTATGCATCATCCTCCAGGGCTTGCCTGTCATTAGCGAGTTCCTGGCGTGTATGGCGTAGCAGCGTTGTTTTACGTGCTTTACGCAGCGTCCATATCCCGCCAATCAGCGCTAACAGCAACAGCACAACGGTGGTGGCAATCATGGCGTTCAGGCGGTATTGAGGGTCAATGGCCCAGATGATAAGCACCATCAGGCTCATCAGGCCAAACGCCGCGAACAGCATAGTCAGCCCAAGCATCAGCAGGATCTGGATGAGATTGGCTTTTTCCTCTTCCAGCTCAACGACGGCCAGCCGCAGGCGTGTTTCTACGATCTCAACGAGAATCGTCAGGATCCGCTGTCCAATACCCAGTACGCCTTTGCCTGGACCTTGTGCGTGTTGAGAATCAGCCATTGTTAACGGCGCGACAGCAGTACACCAAGCACCACACCGACTGCAGCGCCAATGCCGACGCCTGTCCATGGGTTTTCGCGCACGTAGTTATCGGCTTTAGCCGCGGCCTCACGGGTCTGTTTGGCAATTACATCGCTGGTTTCACTCAGACGATGGCGGCTCTCGCGCAGCGCATGTTCGGCTTTGCTGCGAATTTTACTCATCTCTTCCTTCGACTTATCGCCAGAGGAGCTAAGTACTTCTTCAAGCGTATCCGCAAGAGATTTCAGCTCAGCGCGCAGGTTTTCCGTAGCATTATCTTTCGACATAGTTTTCTCCAGTTGAGTGGCTAGTTACCGTACTTAGTAATCGCGGGTCTCGAGTTCTTTTAGCTCTTGCTGAGCTTCAGCAAGCTTGTGTTCACGCTTTGCTACCTTCTCCGCATCGCCTTTTTGCTTAGCTTCGGCTAAGTCACGTTGACGCTCGGCAATCTCATTTTTCTGCTCGGCGATCTTTTTCTGATGGTTGGCGCGCAGTTTGCTGTCAGTACAGTTTGCTCTGACTTCGCTCAGCGCTTTGTTCAGCCCATTGATACGGCTCTGATTGTTGTGTTTTTCGGCATAGCTAATCTCCCGCTGAATGTCTTGTTCTTTTTCCTGACAGAGGGTGGTGGCGTAGCTGCCGGCACTGAGAGCGAAAAGGCTAATTGCCAAAGCGATGCGGTATTTCATTCTTGAACCTTCCATTGTGATTCGACCTCGTCGTTTAGGGTCGATGCTCCAGAATAATAAAACGTTGGGTCATAAACCCAGTTTATTAATCATAGGCGCTAAACGGTGAAATCACCAAAGTGAGTGATCTAATTCAGATTCCTGGAAATTAACCAAAACGGTGTGGGGTCTCACGTAAGCGGGATAACCACTGAACCGCCTGATTATTATCATCCTGCTGAGCGATAACGAAACCGTGCGGTAACGTTCGATCCAGTACGACCTTTGCCGCTGCGCTCTGTGCACTGGAATCAAAGGTAATCAGCAGGGCGTCATTTTGCGGAGTGATGCTTTTAAAGCGAATGCCGTTGGCATCCAGGTGATGCCAGATAGAGAAGCCATCAGGCATGCTGGCTCCCTGGTTTACGGCACGAATGGCAAGCGTTGACTCCTGCTGGCGAATGACCGACCAGGTCAGGAGCAACGCGCCGATGAACAACATAAAAGTGGTGGACCAGGCAAGTCGTCGGAGCGTTATGCATGATTTCAGCATAATTTACCCTCGGTTCCCGTATTTCTTTTTCCAAAGAACAACCAGTGAACCTGCCAGACCAAACACCAGTAACACCACAGGAAGCAGCATCAGGCAAGACATCAGCTGATCTTCATATTTGAGAAACACCGGTGTTTTGCCCAGCAGATAGCCCAGCGATGTGAGAATAAGGACCCAAAGCAGTCCGCTCATCCAGTTGAAGAACTGAAAGCGCGCATTGTTCAGGCCGGACAATCCTGCGATGGTCGGCAGTAATGTTCTGACAAACGCGATAAAGCGGCCGACCAGCAGCGCAGACAAGCCATGCTTATGGAACAGATGATGCGCACGCTGATGATAATGTGCAGGAAGATGAGATAACCAGTTTTGCACGGTGCGGGTATTACCCAACCATCGACCTTGTATATAGCTGAGCCAGCAACCAAGGCTGGCTGCGGTTGTGAGCAGCAGTACCGTTTGCGGAAAACCCATTGCGCCTTTGGCAATAAGTACGCCGACCAGTACCAGCAAGCTGTCGCCAGGTAAAAAGGCTGCTGGCAGCAGTCCGTTTTCCAGAAACAAAATCGTAAAGAGTACAAAATAGAGCATGCCAATCATGGAAGGATTGGCCAGCGTTTCAAAATCCTGAGCCCATAAAGCATTTAGTAATTGAGTCAGTAGTTCCATTCAATATTCCTGGAGAATCGGTTGTCGTCATGCCGGTTTTCTGGATTTTGTAACACCACGATTTTATTAATATTTTTTACATGACTTGTGGTCTGTTACAAACTCACGGCCTGAACTATTCCCTGTAAAGTTGTGAAGTTAGCAAGCTCTTAAACACAAAAATTCAAACAGCATCTAATTGTAACAAAGGTCAACGTAGTCCGTTATAGAAATTACGGTTGTTGAACTGTGATTTTGCTTATCGCAATGGAGGGAGGCGAGAGGATTTACACAGGCTGACACTTTATACCTAACGCTTACCAAGTGTCAGAAACAGGCGCGTGGTCGCGCCTGCATTGATAAGATTGTTTATTTTGCGCTGTTAGCAGCTGTATCGAGGTGAACGACCGGATTTTCGGTAAATAGATAACGGTCCGCATTGAACTCAAAATCATCGCTGGTTTCGTTAAACAGCATCTGCTTCGTGTTCTCAAGATGCTGCCACATCGCCAGTTTGGCGGCATGAGGATCTTTGCGAATCAGCGCCCGAAGGATCTGGTCATGGTCATCACACCAGTTATCAACCGTGCGCAGGTCGATGTGGTCGTGCAATTTCTTCCAGTAGGGGTTGTGAATACGCTGAGTCCACATTTTTTCAACAATAGCGGCCAGAGCCGAGTTCTGCGTTGCCAGGGCGACCTGCACATGGAACTGGAGATCCCACTCGGAGTCACGAAAGCTTTTTTCGTTACGTGATTTCTCCTGAATCTCCATCAGCTTCATGATGTCCTGTTTGGTCACCTGGGTGGCGGCAAACTCGGCAATGTTACTCTCAATGAGCTGACGCGCCTGGAGCAGCTCGAAAGGACCGTAGCTGGCAAATTCCAGGTTTTCATCTGGCGCAACATAATGTCTGGGTTGGTTGGAAATGACGTGGATCCCCGATCCTTTGCGCACCTCAACGTAGCCCTCAACCTCAAGCATGATAATTGCTTCACGAACCACGGTACGGCTGACATTTTTTTCATCGGCGATAAAGCGCTCGGCGGGGAGTTTGTCACCCACCAGATAGACGCCCTGCTCAATGCGTTCTTTCAGATCAGCAGCAAGTTGTTGGTACAAACGTCGTGGTTCGGTGATTTCCATATGCGCTCCAGGCATGATACGGCAGACTATATTTGTTATACCACTTTTGCGATTACTGCTCCACTCGCGCGATAAAAAAGCCGCCAGATAACTGGCGGCTTCGCATTATATACCCTTGATGAACAACAGCGGGTTAATTTTGCGGAGCGGGATCGCCTGTCTGTGAGCCCGAATCGACTTCGCTGGCCGATTTGTTTTGCAAGACCGTCCAGATAACGAGTGCGCCGAGCAGATCGAATACCGCCAGTACGGCGAACAGCGGGCTAAAGCCGATAGTGTCAGCCAGTGCGCCAACAACCAGTGCAAACAGCGTACTTGCAAGCCAGGCGGACATACCGGTCAGGCCGTTTGCCGTTGCCACTTCATTACGACCAAATACGTCAGAAGAAAGCGTAATCAGCGCACCGGATAGCGCCTGGTGAGCAAAGCCGCCGACGCACAGCAGGGCGATAGCAATGTACGGGCTGGTGAACAGACCAATCATCCCTGGGCCAATCATCAGCAATGCGCCCATGGTAACGACCATTTTACGTGAAACGATCAGGTTAACGCCGAACCAGCGCTGGAACAGAGGCGGTAAGTAGCCCCCAACGATACAGCCCAGGTCAGCAAACAGCATCGGCATCCATGCAAACATCGCAATCTCTTTCAGGTTAAAGCCGTAGACTTTAAACATGAACAGCGGGATCCAGGCGTTGAAGGTACCCCAGGCCGGCTCAGCCAGGAAACGCGGCAGCGCGATGCCCCAGAACTGGCGGTTACGCAGGATCTGACCGAGCGACATTTTTTTCGAGGTCGCGTTTTTATGCTGTGATTCCTGACCATTCAGAATGTAATCACGTTCTTCATCAGACAGTTTTTTCTGGTCGCGCGGGTGTTTGTAGAACACAAGCCAGCACATCGCCCAGATGAAGCTCAACGCACCGGAAATAATGAATGCCATCTGCCAGCTGTGCATGACGATTGCCCAGACGACCAGCGGCGGAGCAATCATCGCACCGATTGAAGAGCCGACGTTAAAGTACCCCACGGCAATTGAACGTTCTTTTGCCGGGAACCACTCAGAACTGGCTTTCAGACCCGCAGGGATCATTGCGGCTTCAGCGGCACCTACTGCGCCACGCGCCAGTGCCAGTCCACCCCAACTGCCAGCCAGTGCGGTCGCGCCACAGAAGACGGCCCACAGAACGGCGAACATCGCGTAACCAACTTTTGTGCCGAGCACATCAAGCACGTAGCCGGCAACGGGTTGCATTACGGTGTAAGCAGCAGAATACGCTGCGATGATATAGGAATACTGTTGAGTGGAGATGTGTAACTCTTCCATCAGAGTTGGCGCAGCTGCCGCCACAGTGTTACGTGTCAGGTAACCCAGCACGGTGCCAAGCGTCACCAGTGCAATCATGTACCAACGTAACCCTTTAATTTTACGCATGTAAAACCTCATCGTTTTGTTATGTCCGCGAACGAGCGGTCATCTTCCAGTTCAGGGCGGAGGATGTTCTTTTACGAGGGGGGACCGAAAAAAAGCCGGTACTCCCCGAACTTTGCCATGTCAATAATTGTGCTAATTCGGTTTCCGTACCGGTCAATCCGATGGTTATACATCGGTAATTTGCATTCCGTCGGCTTATGTATCGCGACGGCCAAAAGATAACTTGTCATACAGCTTTAAAAGGTGAGTGCCATCACAAAAGTGTGAATCTTCGTGTGGTCATTATTTCGATTCAGCAAAGCCAGCACTGGCGCGGCTTGACGCGTGATTTACCTCTTTGAGAGTAATTTTTTTGTCACCATTTGTTGATCTAACTCACGAAAATATCTTCAGCGTATGGAAATTGGTGTGATAACTTTGTCAACATCAAAACATAAGCAATCTGACGCACTCGTTGAGAGGAAGACGATAATGACCCCGTTTATGACTGAAGATTTCCTGCTGGACACCGAATTTGCCCGCCGTCTGTACCATGATTACGCCAAAGACCAGCCGATCTTCGATTACCACTGCCATTTACCACCGCAACAAATCGCTGAAAACTACCGTTTTAGTAACCTGTATGACATCTGGCTGAAGGGTGATCACTACAAATGGCGTGCGATGCGTACCAATGGCGTCGCTGAGCGCTTGTGTACCGGCGATGCGTCCGATCGCGAGAAGTTTGACGCATGGGCCGCTACGGTTCCGCACACTATCGGTAACCCGCTGTACCACTGGACCCACCTCGAATTACGTCGCCCGTTTGGTATTACAGGTAAGCTGCTTTCTCCTGCGACTGCTGATGAAATCTGGAACCAATGCAACGAGCTGCTGGCGCAGGATAAATTCTCCGCGCGCGGCATCATGCAGCAGATGAATGTGAAAATGGTCGGCACTACCGATGACCCGATCGACTCTCTGGAGCATCATGCGGCCGTTGCTAAAGACGGTACCTTTGATGTGAAAGTGCTGCCGAGCTGGCGTCCGGATAAAGCCTTTAACATTGAGCTGGCGACCTTTAATGACTACATGGCGAAGCTCGGTGAAGTGTCTGACACGGATATCCGCCGCTTCAGCGATCTGCAAGCTGCACTGACCAAACGTCTGGATCACTTCGCGGCTCACGGCTGTAAGGTTTCTGACCACGCGCTGGACGTGGTGCTGTTTGCCGAATCTAACGAATCTGAACTGGATAGCATTCTGGCGCGTCGCCTGGCGGGTGAAACCCTGAGTGAGCATGAAGTTGCCCAGTTTAAAACCGCCGTGCTGGTGTTCCTTGGTGCGGAATATGCTCGTCGCGAATGGGTACAGCAGTACCACATCGGTGCGCTGCGTAATAACAACCTGCGTCAGTTCAAACTGTTGGGCGCGGATGTTGGCTTCGACTCCATCAATGACCGTCCGATGGCTGAAGAACTGTCCAAACTGCTGAGCAAGCAGAACGAACAGAACCTGCTGCCGAAAACCATTCTCTACTGCCTGAACCCGCGTGATAACGAAGTGCTGGGCACCATGATCGGCAACTTCCAGGGCGAAGGTATGCCGGGCAAGATGCAGTTCGGTTCCGGCTGGTGGTTCAACGATCAGAAAGACGGGATGGAACGTCAGATGACGCAGCTGGCCCAGCTCGGCCTGCTGAGCCGTTTCGTCGGCATGCTGACCGATAGCCGTAGCTTCTTGTCATACACGCGCCATGAATACTTCCGTCGCATTCTGTGCCAGATGATTGGCCGTTGGGTTGCTGCAGGTGAAGCACCGGCAGATATCCAGTTGCTGGGTGAAATGGTCAGAAATATTTGCTTTAACAATGCGCGTGATTACTTCGCCATTGAACTGAACTAAGGCCCGGGTGAAGGTATGCAATACATCAAGATCCATGCGCTGGATAACGTCGCGGTAGGGCTCGCTGATTTGGCTGAAGGAACCGAAGTCACCGTTGATGGGCAGGCGGTAATCCTGCGTCAGGCGGTCTCTCGTGGCCATAAATTCGCTTTACGTGATATTGCGAAAGGCGAAAACGTCATTAAATACGGTTTGCCAATTGGCCATACGCTGGTGGACGTTGCGGCGGGTGAGCATATTCATGCTCACAACACGCGCACCAATCTGAGCGACCTGGACACGTATAGCTACCACCCTGATTTTCAGGCGGAAGTTGCACAACCGGCGGATCGCGATGTGCAGATCTACCGTCGTGCCAACGGCGATGTTGGCGTGCGCAACGAACTGTGGATCCTACCGACGGTAGGCTGTGTTAACGCCATGGCGCGCCAGATGCAGAACCGTTTTCTGAAAGAGACTAACGACGCCGAAGGAATCGACGGCGTGCATCTCTTCAGCCACACCTACGGCTGTTCACAGCTCGGCGACGACCACATTAACACCCGCACCATGCTGCAAAACATGGTGCGTCACCCGAATGCGGGTGCGGTGCTGGTGGTTGGCCTTGGTTGTGAAAACAACCAGGTTGATGCCTTCCGCGAAACTTTAGGCGAGTACGATCCTGAGCGCGTTCACTTCATGGTCTGCCAACATCAGGAAGACGAAGTGGAAGCGGGGATTGAACATCTTCACCAGTTGTACAACGTGATGCGTAACGATAAGCGTGAACCGGGTAAGCTGGGCGAGCTGAAGTTTGGTCTGGAATGCGGCGGCTCTGACGGCCTGTCCGGTATTACCGCCAACCCGATGCTGGGGCGTTTTTCTGACTACGTGATTGCTAACGGCGGCACCACCGTACTGACCGAAGTACCGGAAATGTTCGGCGCCGAGCAGCTGCTGATGGACCACTGCCGCGATGAAGAAACGTTTGGCAAGCTGGTCACCATGGTCAATGACTTCAAGCAGTACTTCATTGCTCACGACCAGCCGATCTACGAGAACCCATCGCCGGGCAACAAAGCGGGCGGTATCACCACGCTGGAAGATAAATCTCTCGGCTGCACGCAAAAAGCAGGCTCCAGCCAGGTGGTGGACGTACTGCGCTACGGCGAACGCCTGAAGACGCATGGTCTGAACCTGCTGAGCGCACCGGGTAACGATGCGGTGGCGACCAGTGCCCTGGCGGGCGCGGGCTGTCATATGGTGCTGTTCAGTACCGGTCGCGGTACACCTTACGGTGGTTTTGTGCCGACGGTGAAAATTGCCACCAACAGCGAGCTGGCGGCGAAGAAAAAGCACTGGATCGATTTTGACGCTGGACAGTTGATCCATGGTAAAGCGATGCCTCAGTTGCTGGAAGAATTTGTCGATACCATCGTCGAGTTCGCCAACGGCAAGCAAACCTGCAACGAGCGGAATGATTTTAGAGAGTTAGCGATATTTAAAAGCGGCGTAACGTTGTAGTAAATACCTGATGGTACCTGCATGCAGGTCTGCGCAAACCGTAGGCCTGATAAGCGCAGCGCCATCAGGCACAAACCGTTGCCGGATGGTGGCGAACTCGCCTTATCCGGCCTACGAGATAGAATTGGGGTTGCTTGCATGACCGCGTATTGGCTGGCCCAGGGCGTAGGTGTCATCGCCTTTCTGATCGGTATTACCACCTTTTTCAATCGCGATGAGCGCCGGTTCCGGCTGCAACTCGCTGTCTATAGCGCCACCATCGGCGTGCATTTTTTCCTGATGGGTGCCTGGCCTGCGGGAATGAGCGCAGAACTCAACACCATCCGCACACTTGTCTCAATGCATACCCGCAAACTGTGGGTAATGACCGTTTTTATTGTCCTCACCCTGGTTCTCGGGCTGGCGAAATTACAGCATGCGATGGAGCTATTGCCAATAATTGGCACGCTGGCCAGCACCTGGGCGCTGTTTCGCTGCAAAGGGTTAACCGTGCGCTGCGTCATGTGGTGCGCAACCGCCTGTTGGGTTATCCATAATTTCTGGCTAGGGTCGATTGGTGGGACGATGATCGAAGGGAGTTTTCTGGTAATGAACGGCCTGAACATTATTCGTTTCCGGCGGATGCAAAAACGCGGAATTGATCCGTTCAAAATTGAAAAAAGCGCACAAGAAGAGAACCCCTCCGCCCGATGACGGAGGGGAACAGCGATTAGCCGCGCAGGGCGTTATTTGCCAGACGCTCGTCTTCTGCCTGGCAGGCTGCAGCGGTAAACAGGACGTCTGTAGAAGAGTTCAACGCCGTTTCACATGAGTCCTGCAATACGCCGATGATAAAGCCAACGGCAACAACCTGCATGGCGATGTCATTCGGGATACCGAACATGTTGCACGCCAGCGGGATCAGCAGCAGAGAACCGCCCGCCACGCCCGATGCACCACAGGCACACAGCGAAGCCACCACGCTCAGTAACAGCGCTGTCGGTAAATCGACCGGAATACCCAGCGTATTCACCGCCGCCAGCGTCAGTACGGTAATGGTGATCGCCGCGCCCGCCATATTGATGGTGGCTCCCAGCGGAATAGACACCGAATAGGTATCACGATCCAGATTCAGCTTCTCACACAGTGCCATGTTCACCGGAATATTTGCCGCCGAACTGCGGGTAAAGAAGGCATACACGCCACTTTCACGCAGACAGGCCAGCACCAGCGGGTACGGGTTACGGCGAATTTTCCAGAAGACCAGCAGCGGGTTGACCACAAATGCCACCAGCAGCATACAGCCTACCAGTACGGTCAGCAGTTGGGCGTAGCCCCAAAGCGTTGCGAAACCGGTGGTTGCCAGCGTGGAGGAGACCAGACCAAAGATACCGATTGGCGCGAAACGAATCACCAGTTTCACCATAAAGGTGACGGCGTTGGACATATCATTGACCAGATTTTTGGTCGTTTCATTACCGTGGCGCAGTGCAAAGCCCAGACCAACGGCCCATACCAGAATACCGATATAGTTAGCGTTAAGCAGAGCATCAACTGGGTTAGAAACCATGCTCATCAGAAGGCTGCGCATCACTTCAACAATCCCGGACGGCGGTACGATATCCCCCGCGCTGCTGGAAAGATGCAATGTTGATGGGAAAGCAAAGCTGAAGACAACGGCGGTTAATGCCGCTGAAAATGTTCCGAGCAGGTAGAGGAACAGAATAGGGCGGATATTGGTTTTTTGCCCGTGCTGGTGGTTGGCGATAGAAGCCATCACCAGCATCAGAACCAGAATTGGCGCGACGGCTTTTAATGCGCCGACGAACAGCGTACCCAGCAAACCAGCGGCTTCAGCCGCTGGTTTTGACACCAGTGCCAGTAAAATCCCCAGTACCAAACCGATCAAAATTTGTTTAACCAGGCTCCCTTGCGCCAAACGCGAGAGTAGCCCCGATGAACGTTGCGTAGTCATGTCGTGATCCTTTCATTGTGTTGTTGCCTTACCTTTGTGCGTTCTGTTGACGCATCTTTCTGGATGGGGCAAATGTTTGCTTGGCTGAGTATAAGGAAAGAACGGGGTTCTGGAAGCGAAATATCCTGGATTCCGCGTTGAGATCATATTTTATAACTTTAACTTAACATTATTTTGACATGATAAACAAAAAGCCCGACGCACGCAGTGTGCTGTCGGGCTTTTCAGCTAGCAGATGAAACTTACTGTATTTGCTGTTTTTTATCGTGCTGGTGGTTGACCCACGCGTTAACAATCAGCGTCACAAACAGAATGCCAAATACCACGCCTAACGAGATAGCGATCGGGATATGGTAGAAATCGACGATCAGCATCTTAATACCGATAAACACCAGAATGACCGACAAGCCGTACTTCAGCATGGAGAAACGCTCCGCCACGCCCGCCAGCAGGAAGTACATCGCACGCAGACCCAAAATAGCAAACAGGTTCGAGGTCAGCACGATGAACGGGTCGGTGGTCACGGCAAAGATAGCCGGAATACTGTCGACGGCAAAAATCACATCGCTCAGCTCAACCAGAATCAACACCAGCATCAGCGGCGTAACAAACAGCAGGCCGTTTTTACGCACAAAGAATTTTTCATCTTCGATGGTATCGGTCATGCGCAAATGACCGCGCAGCCAGCGTACTAACGGTCTGTCGCCAATACCGGAGGCATCTTCTTTCGCCAGCGCCATCTTCACGCCGGTAAACAGCAGGAACGCGCCGAACACGTACAACAGCCACTCAAACTGGGTGATAAGCCAGCTGCCCGCGAAGATCATGATCGTACGCAGCACAATCGCACCCAGCACGCCATACACCAGTACCCGACGCTGCAACGCAGGCGGCACGGAGAAGTAGCTGAAGAGCATCAACCAGACAAAGACGTTATCTACTGCCAGTGATTTTTCGATCAAATAGCCGGTAAGGAACGCCAGCGCCTGTGGGTCGGCAACGGCGCGCCCCTGGGTTTCTGCCAGGTACCACCAGAAGGCGGCGTTAAACAGTAACGACAGCGTTACCCAGACGATTGACCAGGCCGCAGCCTGCTTCATTGACATCGTATGTGCGCCACGACGACCCTGCAACAGCAGGTCGATGGCCAGCATAATTACCACTACGACAGCGAAGCCACCCCATAACAACGGTGTGCCGACAGTATTCATTGTATTTCCCCATGCATAAAAAAACGGCCAACGCCGAATGGCATTAGCCGCTGCTTTTTATGCATAGACCTTGCCATTCGGCAAGGTCTCACTTACAACAACAAAGGAATACGGTGGCGTATTCCTTTGTTATCGCCCGGCGACCGGATGTGGTTTTTCACACATCGTAATGACGATCAACCGACAACGAAGTTACTCCCCTTTGCGGGTTACAAAATATTACAGGCCATGCATTCAGTCAATGGCCTGCAACATTCGTTTTACACACCTTTACGCAGTCAGCGATGTTTCCGCTTCGTCTGCCGGGAAAAACACGCCGGTCTGGCGGCGAATCTCCGTTTGCAGTTTGGCGGTGATACGGCTGACGGCCAGTGCCGGGTGATCCACTTCGCCGGATTCAACCAAATGGGCAAAAGCCTCTGCCTCATACAGCATAGTATTGATGTGCTGAG
This sequence comes from Citrobacter sp. Cpo103, assembly GCF_030332605.1. Lineage (NCBI taxonomy): Bacteria > Pseudomonadati > Pseudomonadota > Gammaproteobacteria > Enterobacterales > Enterobacteriaceae > Citrobacter > Citrobacter sp. Cpo103. Next base: position 169,628 of record NZ_JAOWHO010000019.1, read on the forward strand.
GCGTCGTCAGATCCTGCGTTTTCCCCCCACGTGGAACGAAGCACACTTTCTGACACTCGGAGATATGCTCGATGACCAGCGATCCCGATTCGCCCTGAATTTCACTGGCTAATACCGAGTCGCTTACTTTTGAGTGCTGGAGCGTAACGCTGAAATCACCGTAATTCAGCACCACCACGCCGTGGGCATCTACGCCGCTTTCTAGCAGGCTGGCGCTGGCCTGAACGCTCTGCGGTTCGCCCCACAGCGCAACCGCTGAGGCCAGGCAGTAAAAACCGATATCCATAATCGAGCCATTGGAGAACGCCGGATTAAACGTGTTCGGGTTTTCACCGTCCAGATAGCGCTGATAGCGCGAGGAGTACTGGCAGTAATTGATAAACGCTTTCCTGATTTTTCCAACTTTTGGGAGCGATTGCTGTAACAGCAGGAAGTTAGGCAGGTAGGCGGTTTTAAACGCTTCAAATAGCACGACCTGATTTTGACGCGCGCAGGTGATAGCGGCTTCAGCTTGCGCCAGGTTGGAGGCCAGCGGCTTTTCGCAAATAACATGCTTTTTGTGCCGCAAAAACAGCTCAGTCTGCGGGAAATGCAAAGAGTTTGGACTGGCGATGTAGACGGCGTCGATCGCCTCGCTTTGCGCCATCGCTTCCAGCGAGGTAAACAGATGTTCGACTGGGTAATCGTTGGCGAAGGTCTGCGCCTGCTCAAGGCTACGAGAATAGACTGCGGTTAACTTATATTTGCCGGTTTCATGGGCGGCATCGACAAACTGGCGGGTGATCCAGTTTGTGCCAATTACTGCGAAACGTATCATAAAGGCCTTCAGGCTGCGAAAAGGGATTCTTTCGTCAATTTAGCATGCCCTGAAGACAAAGCCAGTGCGCGACTACGCAGTTTGCTTTAACGATTGTTGCGTTAACCACAGGCGGGTATCGAACTCCAGTTGGTGATACTGAGGCTCCATATGACAGCACAGCTGGTAAAACGCTTTGTCGTGCTCTTTTTCCTTCAGATGCGCCAGTTCATGAACGACGATCATACGCAAAAAGGGTTCGGGGGCATTGCGAAACACGGTGGCGACGCGGATCTCCGCTTTGGCTTTGAGCTTACCGCCCTGCACGCGAGAGACGGCGGTATGCAGCCCCAACGCATTATTCAGAACGTGGATCTTGCTGTCATACATGACTTTATTTAGCGGCGGGGCGTTACGCAGAAACTGATTTTTCAGATCCTGAGTATATTGCCAGAGCGATTTGTCGGTCGCGAAGTCATGCGTACCCGGATAGCGCTTCTCCAGCACAGCGCCCAGGCGCTGCTCAGCAATCAGCGTTCTCACTTGAGAAAGCAAATGTTCCGGGTAGCCCTGGAGGTAAGTTAGTTGGTTCATTCATGTCCACGCAAATCATAAAAGTGTATACTCACGCACCCTTTTCAGGGATACGCCGAAATTTTACCATTCAGGAGGGCCGATGAGCCACATAGACAACGGTTTCCGTTCGCTGTCACTTAAACGTTTCCCGGAAACGGATGACGTTAACCCGCTGCTGGCGTGGGAAGCTGCAGATGAATATCTGCTGCAACAGCTGGACGATACCGAGATTAGCGGCCCGGTGCTGATCCTGAATGATACCTTCGGCGCGCTGGGCTGTGCGCTGGCGGAACATACGCCGTACAGCATCGGCGATTCCTATCTCAGCGAGCTTGCCACACGCGAGAACCTGCGTCATAACGATATTGCCGAGTCGAGCGTCAAGTTCCTCGACAGTACCGCTGACTATCCGCAGGCGCCGGGCGTGGTGCTGATTAAGCTGCCAAAAACCATGGCGCTGCTGGAGCAGCAACTGCGTGCGCTGCGCGAAGTGGTAACGCCAGAAACGCGCATCATCGCCGGGGCAAAAGCGCGTGATGTACATACCTCGACGCTGGAACTGTTTGAAAAAGTGCTGGGTCCAACCACCACTACGCTGGCGTGGAAAAAAGCGCGTTTGATCAACTGTACGTTCAGCAAACCTGAGCTGGCCGCTGCCTCACAAACGCTAAGCTGGAAGCTGGAAGGTACCGACTGGACTATCCATAACCACGCCAACGTCTTCTCCCGTACCGGACTGGATATCGGCGCGCGCTTTTTTATCGAGCATCTGCCGGAAAACCTCGAAGGGGAGATTGTTGATCTCGGCTGCGGTAACGGTGTTATCGGTATGACGCTGCTGGCGAAGAACCCGGAAGCCAGCGTGGTATTTGTTGATGAATCGCCGATGGCGGTGGCTTCAAGCCGTTTGAACGTGGAAAGCAACATGCCTGAAGCGCTGGATCGCTGCGAGTTTATGATTAACAACGCGCTGTCTGGCGTCGAACCTTTCCGCTTTAACGCCGTGCTGTGCAATCCACCGTTCCACCAGAAGCATGCGCTGACGGATAACATCGCCTGGGAGATGTTCCACCACGCCCGCCGCTGCCTGAAAATCAACGGTGAGCTGTACATTGTGGCTAACCGTCACCTCGACTACTTCCACAAGCTGAAGAAGATTTTCGGCAACTGCGAAACCATCGCCACCAATAATAAATTCGTGGTGCTGAAGGCGGTTAAAACCGGTCGTCGTCGGTAATAGCGGGTGCCGGATGCGGCTAACGCCTTATCCGGCCTACAGTATAAATCTGCCTGATTCTGTAGGCCTGATAAGCAGAGCGCCATCAGGCAAATCGGTGCAGAGTGCCGGATGGCGGCTAACACTTTATCCGGCCTACGAAAGACATGACGTTAAATTTCCAGCGCCAGTCGGGTGCCCTGCGCAATCGCGCGTCGGGCATCCAGTTCCATCGCCACATCGCAGCCGCCGATCAGATGCACCGTTTTACCTGCCGCGTGCAGCGGATCGACCAGCTCACGGCGCGGCTCTTGTCCGGCACAAATCACCACGTTATCCACGTTAAAGATCACCTGTTCACCGTTCAACACAACGTGTAACCCATCATCATCAATCTTCTGATAGCTGACTGCCGGGATCATTTTTACGCCGCGTGAGAGCAGGGTGGCGCGATGGATCCAGCCCGTCGTTTTACCTAAACCTTGTCCCGGTTTGCTGGCTTTTCGCTGCAGCATCACTATCTGGCGCGGGCTGCGGGATAAGTGCGGACCTTCCGGGCGTAAGCCGCCTGGCTGTTGCAGGCTGGTGTCGATCCCCCATTCCACGCAGAACTCCGCTATGTTCTGGCTGGTGGGTTCGCCGGGCTGACTCAGATACATTGCGGTATCAAAACCGATCCCGCCGCAGCCCACGATCGCCACGCGTTTACCCACTGGCGTTTTATCGCGCAGAACGTCGAGATAGCTCAGTACTTTTGGATGATCGATCCCCTCGATCGGCGGCATACGAGGCTCGATCCCACTGGCGAGGATCACTTCGTCGAAGGTGTGCAGATCGTGTGCGCTGACAAAGTGATTCAGCTTCAGGGTCACGCCAGTCACGTCGATCATCCGACGGTAGTAGCGCAGGGTTTCATAGAATTCTTCTTTTCCGGGGATCTGTTTGGCGATATTAAACTGCCCGCCAATCTCGCCATGTGCGTCAAACAGCGTCACGTGATGCCCGCGCGCTGCGGCATTAATGGCGAAGGCGAGGCCCGCAGGACCCGCACCGACAACCGCCAGGTTCTTTGGCACAGCTGCCGCAACAATCGGCATTTTGGTTTCATGGCAGGCGCGCGGATTGACCAGGCAAGAGGTGACTTTGCCGACGAAGATCTGATCCAGACAGGCCTGGTTACAGCCGATACAGGTGTTGATCTCATCCGTTCGTCCGTTTTGCGCTTTTGACAGCAGTTCGGCATCAGCGAGGAACGGACGGGCCATCGACACCATATCTGCATCCCCACGGGCCAGAATGTCGTCGGCAACCTGAGGATCGTTAATCCGGTTGGTGGTGACCAGTGGGATTGTCACATGCCCTTTCAGCTTACGCGTCACCCAACTAAACGCACCGCGCGGTACTGGGGTAGCGATAGTGGGAATACGCGCCTCATGCCAGCCAATACCGGTGTTAATAATGGTGGCTCCCGCGGCTTCTATAGCCTGCGCCAGCTGGACGGTTTCGTCGAAGGTTCCACCGTTTTCCACCAGATCGAGCATCGACAGGCGGAAGATAATAATAAAGTCATTCCCGGCACGCTGGCGTACCGCTCGCACCACCTCAACGGCAAAACGCATGCGGTTGGCATACTCACCGCCCCATTGGTCATCGCGCTGGTTGGTACGCAGCGTCAGGAATTCGTTGATCAGATACCCTTCCGACCCCATCACTTCCACGCCATCGTAGCCCGCTTCCCGCGCCAGCTGTGCGCAGTGGGCAAAATCTTCAATCAACTGCAGCACTTCATCGTGCGTTAATTCATGTGGCGTAAAGCGGTTAATGGGTGCTTGAATGGCAGAAGGCGCCACCAGATGCGGCTGGTAGCTGTAACGCCCGGTGTGCAGGATTTGCAGGGCGATTTTGCCGCCTTCATCATGCACAGCATCGGTAATGACGCGATGGTGAGCAAGCTGGCTGGTGTCGTTCAGCATCGCACCGCCTTCCATTCCCACGCCGGAAAGCGCAGGCGCAATACCTCCGCTCACAATTAACGCTACGCCGTGACGGGCGCGCTCGGCGTAGAACGCGGCCAGCCGTTCTGCACCATCGGGATATTCCTCCAGTCCGGTATGCATTGAACCCATCAGCACGCGGTTTTTAAGCGTGGTGAAGCCTAAATCGAGCGGAGCGAATAGCGACGGATAGCTCATAAAGGTGTCCAGTATGTAAAATTATTGTTATGTGGTCGGATGAGTTAATAATTTAGCCGTCGCCGCGTAAAAGGGAAAAGAGGAATGCCGTGATTGTGATGGGATTCAAAAAAGGAGTGGAGCCAGAGGACGAATATGCCGGATGGCAGTGCAAGCACCTAATCCGGCCGGTGAAAATGTGTCTTTGTAGGCCGGATAAGCGAAGCGCCATCCGGCGTTATGTCACAGATTACTGTTTTTTAAGAAAATCGTTATACAGCATATAGAGATGCGCCGCGCTCCAGGAGAAATTCGGTGCGCCCTGCTGTGCGCCGGTCAGCGGGTTATAGTTTTCCTGAATCGGACCGTCGGCGGTGAGGCCTTTGGCGTGGCTGAAGAAGGTATCCGCTAGTTTTAACGCGTCATCGCGATAGCCGTAACGCTCCATCCCTTTTAGCCCGAACCAGAACTGATCCACCCAGACGCGCCCGCGCCAGTAGATATCCGCGCCGAAAGCCGGGTTGGTCAGCGCCGCCGTGCCAAGCGGGACAAAGGTGTTGAACTCTTTGGGGTCGAGCATCACCTTAACCACCGCGTCCGCATGGGGCTGCGTTGCTGCACCGTTAAACAGCGGCGACCAGCCTTCCGGCCCTTTGCCACGTTCGACGATCGGTTTACCCGCGCAGCCGTTTGCCAGCGGTTGCTCCTCAATACGAACGTCGTAAAAGAATTTTGTTTCCGGGTCGAACATGCAGGTGTTGATGTAATCTGCGAGGTTTTGCGCCAGTTGGCGATAGCGCTGCGCCTCTTCGTGTTTGCCGAGCAGGGTCGCCATCTGCGCCAGATAATGGTTGTCGCTGTACATGTAGCTGGCCTGATCGACTGACTCCTGCAACAGCGAGTAACCCAGCAAATTACCGTCTTTACTGCGATTTTCGGCAAATTTCACCACCCAGTCGCTGCGTTTTCCACCGCCCGCGACGTATTTATCCAGTTGATCTTTATCGATAAAACCGAATACAGCCGCATCGTCACGACCGGACTCCCACGAGGCGGCAACCTGCGCTGGGATCTCCAGGCTGTCATACTGGCCCTTATCGATCACGGTGGCGTAGTTGTTAAGCCCGGAGAGCGTTTCTTCCTTGTCGCCTTTTTTCACCGTAAACAACATTTCGCCGCGGTCGGTATTGTGGGCTTTATCGCGCGTAGCGCCGTATTCCGGCACGCCGTTGCCGTTGTGATCGCGGTTACGCAGCCACCAGTCGTGATACGCCACCAGCTTTGGATACATCTCTTCGAGCCAGGCCTTGTCTTTGGTGACGTTGTAAACCTCCATCACCGACCAGGCCGCCAGGCTGGGTTTGGTGTTGCGCTCGTTCCAGTTACCGCCGTCGCCGCCGCGTTCCGGGCTGAGATTCCAGGCAATCAGGTCGGGAAGGAATCCGGCATCCTGCGCACGAACCGGATCGCCAGGTTTAACCTGCCATGAAAAGACGGCGCGAATGTTCTCTTTGGCGATATCCGGGTTAAAGTGCGCCATGGCGAAGGCCTGCTTCCAGGTGTCCCACGGCCAGGTTTGGTTGCCGGAGAACCAGCGGCCGGTGACCGAAGGCGTCACGGTATTGTGTTTTACCGCCCCGCCTGGCGAGCGCCAGTTGCCGTTCAGCGTTTCAATAGCTTTAACCGCAACCCGGGTTTGTTCCGTTGTGGCATCCGGGTTGGTTAAGCCTTTTTGCAGATAATCTGCCCAGCGCTTTTGCGATGCCGCAAGATACCAGGCCGGGCGCGCCAGAATATCGCGGATCTGCGGCTGCTCTTTCGCCACATCCTCGGCGGTAAGCAGATGAGAATAGGTGGTGTAGAAAGTGGTTGAACCTTTGATATGGGCCTTCCCCATGAAGCGATGACCGTTAACCGTCGTTTTCATGGCGACAGATTTATGCACCTGATACTCCGACTCACCGGAGGTGAGCAGATCCCAGGTTGAGCGCACTTTACCGAAGGTGACTTTCAGGCCATCGTGTGTGGCGGTGATTTTGCGCTGATAGCCAGGGAATTCGCCATCAATGGTTTTATCTGACAGCGCTTTTCCCTCTTTGGCTTCCAGCTTCGATAGCAGCTCGCCGTCCCACACCAGATCCAGCGGCGTGTCGCTGGTGATTTTGGTTTCCAGCAGCGAGGTGCGGGGACTGGCAAAACGCAGCGTCATCTCTATTTGCACATGCTTAGATGACAGCTTTTGCACCAGCGCGCCCGGAATGCTGTAGGCCTCAAGTGCGAAATCGACCTTTTTACCGTGCTGGTACACCGTCAGACGGTCAAAATTATTGGCCATAAAATTGATGTATTCTTCGGTCAGCAATGCCACGCCCGGAAAGCCGCCCATCGTGGCGGGACCGTCCGGCAGCAAATGACCGTGCCAGGCGCCAAGATCGAAAAAGGGATTAAAGCGCTGGTGGTCGTCGTGATCGTAGTCATGCATGTAGCCCGGCGCACCGGTGCGATTAATGATGTTTTTAAAGTCGTCAGCACTGGCGGCATGCGCGGAGACGTTCATCAGCAGGATGCAGGCCAGCGGCGTAAGAAGAGGTTTCATGTTCATGGTGTTCCGGTCCTTGTTACCAATAGAAATATTGCATCAGGAAGATTTGGTCGCTCGGGTCGCCAGATGCATTCTGCATATAGAACCGGCTGTCGAAGGCGGTAGCGAAACGCCCGCCGCCGTATTCATACCAGATACCGAACTGCATAAAGGAAGTGGTTTCGTCCTCATAGCTATCCGGTCGGTGTTTGGCGTAACTATAAGCGGTGGAGAGGTAAACGCCTTTTAGTGCTTCATACATCGCGCTGACCATATAGCCGGTCTCGGTGCCGGGCACATCCAGCCCGTCGGCGCGGCCCGTGTGGTGCCAGGCGCGGGCGGCGAAGTTGGGCGAGAGGATACCGGTCAGGAACAACTGTCCGGTACCATCCGTTATCTCCAGGCCGTTCATCCAGGTTACGCCTTCGATCAGATCGTACTGGATGTAGCCGTTCATCATGGCCGGATAGGTATATTTATCGTCGTAGCGATCGTATTTACCAAAGTGCAGCCAGGCTTTGCTCTCGTCGTGGTGTCCGGCGGGCGTCGCGGTCACGCTGTAGCGCAAAGGACCGGTCAGGTTTTGCACTTTAATGGCGGTCATGATGTCGCGGGTATTAGGAATGACGTAGCCCAGGTCTGGAGTGAAATCCCCCCACCATTGCAGGTCATCCAGCGAAGAGTCCTGGCGCAGGCTGAGCATCAGCTCCGTGCCATCATCGGTGCGGTAACCACCGTAAAAGCGGTTGATCCCGCCCTCGAATCCGCCCCAGCTATGGTCAGGAACCCAGGCATTGCCCTGATGGTCCGCTTGTACGGTCCAGCCCTCGCCGTAGATCAGACCAAACCACGAGCCGTGTTTTATCTCCAGGCCACCTTCTATATAGGTACCATCGCTGTATTTATGTTTGTCTTTTCCTTCTAAATCCATATATCCACCCATGCCCAATTCGCCATAAAAACGAAATGACGGGGAAGATATTTCGGGCGTTTTCGTGTCGTCGTGTTCTGCAGGGCGAACTTCTTCTGCACCCAGAGAGGAGACGCAGAAAAAGGGCAGGGCAAGAATTGCCCTGCAACAGAGGCTAATGTTTTTCATGCTTCGATCCTAAGCCAAATAAAAGATAATTTTTATTGTTATATACCCGTCATACTTCAAGCTGCATGTGTGTTAGCTACGTTCGTTCACCCCAGTCACATAGTTATCTATGCTCCTGGGAATTCACTCACTTGCCGCCTTCATGCAACTCGAATTATTTTGGTTATAGCCTTGGAGAATATTGTTTATTGTTATTCTGTTTTAGTCATTAATTGATATCTGAAGCAGGGGCCGCCTCAATAGCTTTTTCTTCTTTGGTCAGCTCTTTGATGTATTTACTGTATTTCCACCAGGCGAAGCCGAGGAAAATAACAATGCCACCAACGTTATAGAAAATAATGGTTATGATGTTACCGCCGGTCGGGAAGGTAGAGGCGATAAATCCGATGGTGAAAAGGACAATCAGCATCGAGACCACAATAATGCCGGTTTTTTGCGAACCCATACGGAAGTCACGCGGTAAGTGATCCAGTTTTGCGCGCAGATTCAGGTAAGCCAGCATAATAAACAGCGGCGGCAGCATCGAGGCGGCGGCGGTCATGTTGATGATGGTGTTCATTAAATCCTGCACGGTATTGGAGCCGAGCGTCGGGATAATCATCAGCGGGATAACGATCAGGAACTGGATCCATGCTGCACGGGCCGGGACGCCGTTTTCATTCAGTTCGACGGTTTTTTTACCGAAAATACCCGCCGGAATTTCAGAGAAGAAGATCTTCACCGGCGTTGCGGTCCACATCAGCAGGGAGCCGAACATCGCGGTAAAGGAGACCAGGCCGACAAAGCGGTTAACGACCAGCTCCGGCAGGCCGAAATATGCCGCCAGGCCGTGGAATACCTGCACCGAACCACCGGTAAACTTCAGCTCTTTGCTGCTGACGAATACGTTAATCAACACCGAGGAGATGGAATAGAGCACGCCGATAAAAATTCCGGCAATGATAATGACCTTCACGAACGATTTGGAGCCGCCCTTGACGTCGTTGACGTACACCGCCACCGACTCCGCGCCGCCTGCCGCCATAAAAATCCAGGTGGTGATACCGAGGAAGGCCCAGTTAAAATTCGGGATCATTGCGTCTACGGTGATAGGGTCAGCAGGCTGTACGCCGCCAACCAGCGCCGTACCTGCCAGTAAAATATAGGACAGCGTCAGCAGCAGCATCAACGTGGAGGTGACCGAGGTAATCGGCCCTAACATTTTTGCACCATTGGTCGAAACCCAGGTGGAGAAGGCAAACAGCACCATACTTAACACGGTGGTTGCGAACGGCGTCAGAATGTATTCGTAGCCTAAAAAAGCATATGAGGCGTAGGCAATAACGCGGGGCAAAAGCGAGGTAAAAAAGAACAGGTTAACGAACCAGTAGGTGTAGGCAGTAATAAATGCCCAACGCCCACCCAGCGAACTTTTTACCCATGCGTAGACACCGGCTTCGGAGTTTTTATTCAGCGAAACAAATTCAGCGATGATTAAGCAAAACGGAATAAAGTAGAAAATCGTCGCGAGGAAAAACATCGGTGCGGATGCCAGACCAAGCTCAATATTATTGTTGATTACGTTATTAAAACTATAAACCGCGGCAAAGGTGAGTGAAAGTAAGCCGAACTTGCCGATGGTATTACGTTTGGTATCAGACATAGCACATCTCCGATTCCTGATTATTATAGGGTACTGGCGGCGCAACATCGGCGCCGCCTGTGTTTTTATTTATTATGAAAATAACCATCTTCGATGGTGACTTTGAGTACGACTTTTTTCACTGCGTTATTACAAATAAAACGATAGGCTTCATGATTGTCACAAATAACCATTTGTCCTTCGTGCACTTCGACGGTTTTTCCACAACCTTTCAGATATTCGCGATCGGTTTCATCGCGATAATATTCAACCACCTGGAGATCCTCTTTGGCGGCATACTCTATTTTTTGCTGCCCTTGCAGGTAGTAATGGATCTCAAAATAACGACGATGACCGGTAAACAGCGCATCGGTCGCGGAGTCTGTCTCCACGCGGTAGCTCAGGGAATCACCGATAGAGTGGGCGACGCCTGGCTGAATATTGTCAATATTTTCAATAGCCTCGACGCAGCGTTGCCATTTCCGACCTGAAGCATAGCGTTGCTGGAACTGCTCTAAGTTGTCGATGATCCTCATTTTGTATTCTCGCTGTGCATATTCGTGGAAAAGAACCCGGTGCCAAAGGCGCGGTTGGCGGTGGTTTGAGCGCCAGATTCGCTGCCGGAAACCGGCAACAACGTGAAGCCGTAGCTGAATGACGTAAACCAGACGCGCCAGGAATCGAGTACTTCACTTCCCCACGAGTTGGAACCTAAGCCCAGCAACTGGTGGTCCAGATTCAGGGTGATGTCATCGCTACGTTGCAGCGCGTTGCAGTGCTGTGCGGCAAAGATATTTTCCTGCGTATAGCGCCAGGCGCTCAGGTTGACAGGGCGCTGCGGGACCACCAGCAGGCCGTTGCCGTGGCGGTTGGTTAGCATTGCCCAACGCACGTCCTGACGATTGCCGTTGTTTTGCGGGAACGGATAATTTTCGAACATCTCATCCACGCTGCTGCGCCAGATGTCGATGATGTTGGCCTGCTGGCTATCGGCATAGTTTTCACCGGGACCACGTCCGTAATACGCCACCTGGCCCAAATCACCGTTGATGCCCATCGTGAAACCGATGCACGGAATAATGTCCCGGTACTCGCCGTAAGGCTGGCCAGAAAGTTCCACATTCAGCTGACCGTCCGCGGCAATGCGCCAGCGATAAGTGCAGCGCATACCGAAATCGAATACCGGCGGGGCGATAATGGTCTGGCTGGTTATCAGCAGCGCATCATCGGTTTGCTCAAGGGTAAACTCGCGCAGATGCTCCTGCATAATCTGTAAATGATTCGGCTGCCAGAGGCCTTCGAACTCTTGTTTGTGGTTATCAATGGTCGGTTTGAAGAAATTAATCTTCGGCTCGCGGGTAATCAGCTCTTCGCCATTGACGTTCCAGGCGATCGGTTTACCTGTCAGCTTTGAGAAGGTCAGATGGAAGTTATAACCGCGAACGGTGCAGCTCTGGCGGCTGTCTTCCAGCGTCAGAGGGTTGGCGTTTTGCAGGCTAAACGGTACGGCAGCCGCCGTTCTGGCCTTCAGCGGGAACTGATAAGTCGCGATGTGATGCCCGGCTTCGCTGTATGACGTTCGGGAATCTTTCGTCACGGTGACGTTAAGGAACGCTTCGCGCGCATCCAGCTCCGGCAGTGCGCATTGCAGCAGCGCGTCGCTGTTGGGAGGAACGTCGCGCAGTTTTATCTGCTGAACAAAGAGCGTATCTCCTTCGGCGCGAACCTCAATATGCAAGGTGTAGTCGTCAAGCGTGGTGAACCAGAGTTTGTTTTCTACCCGTAGCTCGCCGCGGGCCAGATCCTGTGCGCGCACTTTCACCGGCGCAATTACCTGCTTGTACTCTTTCAGTCCCGGTCCTGGGGTTTGATCGGAATAAATCAGGCCATCAAGGCAGAAGTTGTAGTTGTTCGGATAGTCGCCGTAGTCGCCGCCATATTTGTACCAGACGTTGCCGTCGTCATCTTTAGCCTGAATCCCGTGATCGCACCACTCCCATACATAGTGCCCCTGGATGCAATCATGCTGATAGAAGACGTTCTGATATTCCGTTAGCCCGCCGGGACCGTTGCCCATGGCGTGCGCATACTCGCAGATGATGCGCGGCTTAGGATGCGGATATTCACCAAACTCATTCATCAGCGGCACGCGGGTGTACATGGTGGAGATGATATCCACCACTTCGGCGTCACGATCTTCTTCGTAATGGATCAGACGCGTGTCATCCAGCGCTTTCGCAGCGTGATACATGGCGCGGATGTTACAGCCGTATCCGGATTCGTTACCGAGCGACCAGATGATGATCGAAGGGTGGTTTTTCTGCGCATGGACGTGGCGCACGATGCGCTCAACGTAGACATTTTCCCACAGTGGATCGTCGGTGATCCGACTGATATCGCCGATATTGGCGAAGCCGTGAGATTCAACGTCTGTTTCGGCCATCACGAACAGACCGTAGATATCGCACAATTCATAGAAGCGCGGATCGTTCGGGTAATGGGCGGTGCGTACGGAGTTGATATTGTGCTGCTTCATTAACAGCAGATCTTTTTCAACGCGATCCATACCGACCGCGCGGCCCTTAAGATGATCGTTATCGTGGCGGTTAACGCCATGCAGCATCACGTAGCGGTTATTGATGTAAAACAGACCGTCGCGAACTTTAATATCGCGGAATCCAACGCGCTGTGGCACGACCTCAAGGATGTTGCCGCTGGCATCTTTCAGCGTCATCACCAGGTGGTAGAGATACGGCGATTCCGCCGACCACTGCTGCGGCGCGCTAACCTTGAAATGAAAAGCGGTCTGCGTTTGTTTATCCACCTTCAGAGTGTTAATCACACCGCTATGCAGCGCCTTCTCACCGTCAAACAAGGTGTATTCGAGCGACGCTATCGCTGGCGTGGAGGCCAGGTTTTCCAGCGCAATGTCGCAGGAGAGGGTGGCGTCGCGATAGTCATCATCGAACTCGGTGCGGACGGTAAAATCCTGAATGTGGGTCGCCTGTTTGCCGACCAGATAGACGTCGCGGAAAATTCCCGCCGACCACCACATATCCTGGTCTTCAACGTAGGTGGAATCAGCCCATTGCATTACGCGAACGCACAGCAGGTTATCACCGGTCTTCACCACCGCGCTGATATCAAATTCGGCCGTCAGGCGACTGCCTTTGCTGAAGCCAACGTACTGACCATTCACGTAAACTTCGAAGTAGGTTTCTACGCCATCAAACTTAATCAGCGTCTGTTTGCCCTGCCAGCCTTCGCTGAGGGTGAAAATACGCTGATAGGCCCCGGTGGGGTTATTGGTCGGAACGTAGGGGACATCAATCGGGAAAGGAAAACCTTCGTCGGTATACTGCAGCTTGCCGTGTCCTTCCATCTGCCACATGCCGGGGACGGTGATGCTGCCCCAGTCACTCATAAACTGCGACGTAAAGGCTTCCGGCACCTGCAGCGGATGCTCAAAGAACTGAAAATTCCACTGACCGCTTAGCAGCTGAAAGAGGCTGCTGGTTTCGCGGGCAAACGAGCGAGCCTGCGCAACGGAGTCGTAAGAGAAAAAATATGCGCGTGGCGCCAGTCGATTTTCGTGGGTGAGCTGAATGTTTTCCCAGCGATTCATAAGGCCTCCCGGTGGAGAAAAATCGGAACCATTCATTGTAATGGTGGGTAAGTGTAATTGATGGTGATTTTAGTAAAACTTTTACTAAAATATAGCAAGTGAAGTGATTTACTTTAACTGGATCACGAAAATAATTCGGACGCGGAAAAGAATGCATGACAATGCGCGCCCGGCATCAGAAGAAACCGGGCGGGTTAACGGGGGATTTCAGCGGGTGGTGCCGCGCAGTTTCAGCTTGCTGGGAACAAAAACCAGCAGGGGGAGCGCACGCCCGTCACGGGCTTTTTCGAACAGCAGGTTGACGCCCTGACTGCCCATCATTTCCGAATGGATGCGAACGGTGGAAAGCGGAGGAAAGGTGAAACGCGCCGTTGGGATATCATTAACGCTAATCAGCGAAATATCCTGCGGAATATTCAGACCGCGCTCGTGGATGGCGCGCAGAACGCCAATGGCAATCGAGTCTGAAGCCACAAACAGGGCGCTGGGATAGTCGGGTTTCGCCAGCATTTCTTTAGCCAGTTCATAGCCTGATGAACTGGAGAAACCGCCGCGATAGATGTCCTGTTCAGAAACGACCTGCTGCAGACGACCGTATTCGACAAACGCGGCTTCGCGGATATCGGCCTTGCCTGGCTGGTCTTCGCCACCGATGAAGCCAATGCGGGTGACGCCCTGGGCAATGAAGAAGTCGATGCTCTCTTTGCTGATGCGGGCCAGATCGATATCGACGGCGTCATATTCGCTGCCGGATTCATGGAAATCGATAAAGCAGATATTGTCGGTAAGTGCTGTTGCCGCCTCGCGCAGAGCGGGAGAAGGCTTACCTACAATAAGAATGCCGGTAATGTGTTTGCTCTCCGGCAGACCACTGTGCTCATAGCAGTTGGTCAGTTCGATCCCGAGTTTCTCACACTGGGTTTCAATCCCATGGCGGATCGCGAGGTAGTAAGGATCGTTGATTTCCAAATCTTGCTGATAGCTGTAGAGCGCCAGAATATGCTGGGGGCCGAGCGCGCTGGTCTGGTTCTTTCGGGCGCTGCTGGTTTTGTACTCCAGCTTTTCCGCGATCTCCAGAATGCGATGCTTAGTCTCTTCTTTTACATTCAGCGTGGGGTCATCGTTTAAAACCCGGGACACTGTCGCCAGGGACACGCCAGCTTCGATTGCGATGTCTTTAAGTGTTGCCATGTTTGCCTTTTCCCTGAGTTACCTGCGCATTGTAAATGAAGTGCTTATCTATTCATCTGTTTTCAGTAAAAAAAGCATGATTAATTGACATGCTCGGGGTAAAACTGGGCTTTCAGAGTGTGATGAGTACGTCATTTTCCCGCTTTTGAGAACAATGCTCGGAAAATATTTTGCTAATATTTAGTAAAATTTTACCAAAGGAGAAAATAATGGATACCGTCGCATTTGCTGATTTTGCCCGAATGGAAATACGTGTTGGAAAAATCGCACAGGTAAAGCGCCATGACAATGCCGATAAGCTGTATATCGTACAGGTAGATGTGGGAGAGCGTACGCTGCAAACCGTAACCAGCCTGGTGCCTTACTACAGAGAAGAGGAGCTGATGGGCAAAACGGTGGTGGTGCTGTGTAATCTGCAAAAGGCCAAAATGCGCGGTGAGACATCAGAGTGCATGCTGCTGTGCGCGGAAACCGACGATGGCAGTGAAAGCGTACTGTTGACGCCAGAACGCCTTATGCCTGCTGGTGTGCGGATTGTTTAAGTCAGGCTAATTGCCGGATGGCGGCTACGCCTTATCCGGCCTACAAAAGATTGTCTTTTATAGGCCGGGTAAGGTTGTTACATTTGCTCCACGCTCACCCGTAATGCTGCCAGGGCTTTGCGCG
This sequence comes from Citrobacter sp. Cpo103, assembly GCF_030332605.1. Lineage (NCBI taxonomy): Bacteria > Pseudomonadati > Pseudomonadota > Gammaproteobacteria > Enterobacterales > Enterobacteriaceae > Citrobacter > Citrobacter sp. Cpo103. Next base: position 185,170 of record NZ_JAOWHO010000019.1, read on the forward strand.
TCGATCGCAATACCAGATCGCATTGCTCGATCGTTAACGTCAACGGCGGTTCGATGCGGATCGTCTTTGCATTGTTAAGCGTGCCGGCAACCAGCACCCGCTGGCGGAACATCTCACTGGCAAAGTTGTAGCCGATTTCATTATCGACAAACTCAATCGCCATCAGCATGCCCTTACCGCGTACATCATGCACCAGGTCCGGGTACTCCCGCGCAAGCTGGCGGAAACCATCAAGTAACATATCGCCTTTCTGCTCCGCCTGAGCCGGTAAATTTTGCTCCAGCAGGACGTTAATGGTGGCCAGCGCAGCTGCACAAGCGAGCGGGTTGCCGCCAAAGGTGGTGGTATGCAGGAAAGGATTGTCGAACAGGACGGAGAACACCTCTTCGGTGGCAATGGTCGCGCCAATAGGCATCACACCGCCGCCCAACGCTTTGGCCAGACACATAATGTCGGGCTGCACGTTTTCGTGTTCGCAGGCGAACATTTTGCCGGTACGCCCCATGCCGGTTTGCACTTCGTCAAGGATCATCAGCGCGCCAAACTCATCGCAAAGTTTACGAACGGCAGTCAAATAGCCTTGTGGAGGCAAGATCACCCCACCTTCACCCTGGATGGGTTCGAGGATCACGGCTGCGACATCGTCACCGGTCTTTTTACACTCGCTGAGCATGGTGCGCATCGCGTTAATATCGCCAAACGGCACATGACGGAAGCCCGGCAGCAGCGGCATAAAGGGTTTACGGAAGGTGGATTTAGCTGTGGCGGACAGCGCGCCCAGTGATTTACCGTGGAATGCGCCGCTGGTGGCAATAAACGTAAATTTACCGCGCGGCGATTGATACGCTTTCGCCAGCTTCAGGGCGGCTTCAACCGACTCGGTCCCGCTGTTACAGAAAAAACTGTATTTCAGTTTACCGGGCGCCAGTGCGGCGAGAGTTTTTGCCAGCATGGCCCGCAGAGGGTCAAGTAACTCCTGGCTGTGCAGAGGTTGTTTCGCGAGTTGATTCTGTACGGCGGAAACCACGACTGGATTACGGTGCCCCACGTTGAAAATTCCAAAACCACCCAGGCAATCGACGAACTCTTGCCCCTGGGTGTCGACAAGCGTATTCAGGCTTCCCGCTTGCCACTCTACGGCTCCGTAATCCCCGCCTGCAGTTACAGATTTTCGATACTCTAAGAACCCCGGATTGACATGCTCCTTGAAGTACTCAATCACCTCTTTGTTCAATGATTTCATTTCCTCATGATCAAGCGTGCGCTTTTCGATGAGATTCAGTGCGTGTGCGCTGCAGGCCAGGGCCGATGCGCTGGAAGGTAACCTGTTCAAAATATGCTCCCGGAGCTCGCGTATCACATGATACTGATTTAAGTATTGCAGGGATTGCGCCATTCCGGCGCGCTTAGCAAAAATCGGGATAAACACCAGGAAACATCTCATTTGCGCAACATTTAATGCCGTGATTTAACATTTGCTGGCATTTTGCCCAAGTAAGGAGCCTGAAAACAGATCGAATAAACGTAAATTTGCGCTAAAAATGGGCAAGATTTGCACTGTGACGGTGCGCTGGTAGAAGTGACGTTGAATAGTTACTAGATGAAAGTATTTTAAATCAATGGATTAGAATGCGTACAGATTTTGAGGTTTAATCGCAAATTGCGATCTAAATCAAATTTAACAACTAAAGATAAAAAAATTATCGCCGAAATAACATAAGCCGAAAGAGTTAACAACCAGATAACCTGCACAGGACGCAATCATGTCTTCTCATCCCTACGTTAGTCAGCAAAATACACCGCTGGATGATGATATCACCCTCATGTCTACCACCGATTTACAAAGCTATATCACCCATGCGAACGATACATTTGTCCAGGTCAGTGGCTATCAGCTGAATGAATTGCTCGATAAGCCGCACAATCAGGTTCGTCATCCGGACATGCCAAAAGCGGCGTTTGCGGATATGTGGTACACCCTGAAGCAGGGCGAGCCATGGAGCGGGATTGTGAAAAACCGGCGTAAGAATGGCGATCACTACTGGGTGAGGGCCAATGCGGTGCCGATGGTGCGGGAAGGACGCGTGACCGGGTATATGTCGATTCGTACCCGGGCAACTGACGAGGAAATTGCGGCAGTAGAGCCTTTATATAAAGCGCTGAACGAAGGGCGTTGCAACCGGCGTATTCATAAAGGGCTGGTGGTACGCAAAGGCTGGCTGGGTAAACTGCCGGCGATGCCGATTCGCTGGCGGGTACGCAGCGTGATGGCATTCATGTTTGTCCTGCTAGCGGCCACATTGCAGCAGATGGGCGCCGAATGGCCGTTACTGCTGATGAGCGCGTTGGTGATGGTGCTGGGAACGGCTATTTTCGAATGGCAAATTGTGCGTCCTATTGAGAATGTCACCCGTCAGGCTCTGAAAGTGGCGACCGGTGAGCGGAACAGCGTGTCGCATCTTAACCGTAGTGATGAACTGGGCCTGATGCTACGAGCAGTGGGCCAACTTGGATTAATGTGTCGCTGGCTCATTCACGACGTCTCCAGCCAGGTGAGTTGCGTGCGCAGCGACAGCGAAACGCTGGCGAAAGGCAGCGACGATTTAAACAAGCATACGCAGCAGACTGTCGAGAACGTGCAGGAAACGGTGACCACCATGAATCAGATGGCGGCATCGGTGAAACAAAACTCAGAGACCGCCGCCGCGGCCGATAAGCTCTCTATTGCCGCCAGTAGCGCGGCAACGCACGGCGGTGAGGCAATGGATACCGTCATCAAAACCATGGACGATATCGCCAACAGCACCCAGCGGATCGGCACTATTACGACGCTGATTAACGATATTGCCTTCCAGACTAACATTCTGGCTTTGAACGCCGCTGTTGAAGCCGCGCGGGCGGGCGAGCAGGGGAAAGGGTTCGCCGTGGTGGCGGGAGAAGTGCGTCATCTTGCTAGCCGCAGCGCCAGTGCGGCCAATGATATCCGCAAGCTGATTGATGCCAGCGCTGACAAGGTGCAGTCCGGATCTGACCAGGTTCACGCCGCAGGGCGCACGATGGACGATATTGTGGCGCAGGTGCAAAACGTCACTCAGCTGATCGCCCAAATCAGCCACTCCACGCTGGAACAATCGGATGGTCTTTCCAGCCTGACCCGCGCGGTGAATGAGCTGAGCAACATTACGCAGAAAAACGCCGAACTGGTTGAAGAGAGTGCGCAGATTTCCGCGATGGTGAAACATCGCGCGGGCCGTCTGGAAGATGCGGTTACGGTGCTGCATTAATACTAAAAATACAGGCGGAACGTCGGGCATACGGGTTCCGCCTGCTGTGCAGATTAATCCAGCTGAGTAATATCCAGCGCAGCGCGATCGATAATACCGATGATTTTTTTGATCTGCGCATCGCTGGTATCACCATGATTGACGCGTAGATCCAGCACGGCTTTGAAGTTTTCCAGCGCGCGTTTCATCTGTGGATTTTTGCGTAATTCAAAACCCACGCAGCGGGCTTTAATCCGTTCGTGGATATGTTCCAGATGTTCACGGTTTTCATCCAGCCACTGCTGGCCCTGGGTCGTGATCGCAATCTGTTTACGCCCACCTTCCTCGTCGCTGACGGTGATCAGTGCCTGATCCTGCAAGAAATCCAGTGTTGGATAGATAACGCCCGGGCTTGGGGTGTAATTACCCTGGGTCAGGGTTTCAATCGCTTTAATCAGCTCATAGCCGTGGCTGGCGTCGCGGGTCAAGATATCCAGAATCACCAGGCGTAATTCGCCGTGGCCGAAGAACCGCTGACGACGACCACCGCCGCCGCCACGACGATGCCCGCAGCCGTGCTCGTGGTGATGATCTTTGTTACAGCCTTCATGGCGATGTTCTTCACCTTTGCAGCAACCTGCATGGTGTTCGTTGTGGCGGCCTTCGTGGTGATGTCCTTCACCCTTGCAGCAGCCTTCGTGTTGGTGCTCTGTGTGCTTGCAGCAACCTTCATGATGGTTTTGCATCATCGTCTCCTGATGTTATTTAGATGTATCTAATTTATATCTAAAAATTATCAGCTTGCAAGTCTATAAATTAATTTTTGTTTAATATGATGATTATTAAGTGTTTTTATGTGGTTGTGATAGCGGGATAATCATAACTCAACTATATCAAAAAGTGCTTGCAATCTTTTTGATTAGCAATCATTATCATTTGAAAATGAGTTTAGATATATCTTATTATTTTCACGAAGGCGAAAAAATGACAACAAACACCTCACGCTACCCGCAGCGCGTTCGCAATGAACTGCGTTTTCGAGAACTTACTGTCCTGCGGGTAGAGCGTATTAGCGCGGGCTTTCAGCGCATTGTACTGGGCGGTGACGCTCTGGACGGTTTTAGCTCACGCGGCTTTGACGATCATACCAAGGTCTTTTTCCCTGAACCGGGCAGCCATTTTGTACCGCCGGTTGTCACCGATGAAGGCATTGCCTGGGCTGACGGCGTACGTCCGTTATCCCGTGACTACACGCCGTTGTATGACGAAACGCGCCATGAGCTGGCACTGGATTTCTATATTCATGACGGCGGCGTGGCAAGTACATGGGCGATGAATGCCCGTGAGGGTGACAAGCTTACGATCGGCGGGCCGCGCGGTTCTTTGGTGGTACCAGAGGACTATGCGTATCAGGTTTACGTGTGTGATGAGTCGGGAATGCCCGCGTTGCGCCGACGCCTGGAGTCGCTCTGCCGTTTGGCGGTACGTCCGCACGTTACGGCGTTGGTTAGCGTGCAGGATGCGGCGTACCAGGACTATTTTGCCCATCTCGACGGATTTACTCTTCAGTGGTTTATCGGCCATGACGAGCAGGCGGTGAATGAACACTTATCGCGGCTAAGCGTGCCCGCAGACGATTATTTCATCTGGATCACCGGCGAAGGCAAGGTGGTCAAAAACCTGAGTGCTCGTTTTGAAACCGAGGCGTTCGATCAGCAACGGGTTCGCGCAGCGGCTTACTGGCATCAACGCCGTTAATCAGTAATTAGAGGGCGGAACGCCAAACGCCTGGCGGAATGCGTAGCTAAATGCCGCGGTGCTTGAATACCCAACGTCGAGTGCCACGGCGGTTACGCTTTTATTTTTCTTCAGCATTAATACCGATTCAAGTATTCGCATTTTTTGCTTCCAGACGCTGAAAGGCAATCCGGTTTCTTTTTTGAAATGGCGTGAAAAGGTACGGGCAGACATACCCAGATGCTGCGCCCAGTATTCAACAGAATGCTCCAGTGCGGGGGATTCTTGTATTGTTCGGCAGACTTTGGTTAATTCGCGATCCTGCGGCCAGGGTAATACAAAAGCGACTTCCGGGAGTTGCAGAATAATATCGACCAGCACACTAACCAGCTTGCCCTCTTTTGACTGACTATCATAATGGCCTGAAATTGAATTCGTGGCGTAATGAATAAACTCTCTGGCGAAATCACTGATAGCCACTACTTTGCATTCATTGATGCTCTCTTCAAGAAAGCCCGGTTTAATATCCAGATTTTCTAAATACACATCATCTAATGCCCAAACCGCATGCTCCGTATTATTTGGGATCCAAATGCCATAATGCGCCGGGATTATCCAGCACTTACCGGCAACATCAATGCGCATGCTGCCTTTGCGGGCGAAATGAAACTGCATAAAAGAGTGTGAATGCTGCGGTACATGGTGGTTGGCTTCCAGGACATATGAGCGAAAGAATACGTCCTGCGGCAGTTCGGTCATGGAGTTATCCGGGAAGGAGTTCCACTGTTTTTGCGCGAGAGTTTCCATAAATGAATCGTCAATGCTCCCGATGGTGTGTCCGCTACTCGATAGATCTTGTCCGCGGATCATAATACATACACTCTTTTTTCCATAATAATCTTGCGTAATAATTTTTAGCCCACTTTTGGTAAATACCATGAACTCGCTTTGTTCAGATGCTGTCATCGTCAATGAAACAAATGATAACTGGACCCGAATGGGAAAAGAGCTGCTTTCGCAAGCGGATATCAGAATTAATGGCTCGCGCGCCTGGGACATTCAACTTCATCATACCGGTTTCTTTAAACGGGTATTGCAACAAGGCTCGTTAGGGCTTGGCGAAAGCTATATGGAAGGCTGGTGGGACTGCGAACGGCTCGATATTCTGTTCTGTAAAATCCTGAGAGCAAAACTCGACCAGCAGATGCCTGGTAATCTGAAAGATATTTTACGCATTGCCAGCGCGCGCCTGTTTAATTTGCAGTCACGTAGTCGTGCATGGATCGTCGGTAAAGAACATTATGATATTGGTAACGATCTCTTTGCATTGATGCTTGATCCGCATATGCAATATTCCTGCGGTTACTGGAAAGACGCGACCACATTAGACGATGCGCAAAATGCCAAATTAAAAATGATCTGCGAGAAGCTGCAGCTTAAACCGGGTATGCGTTTACTCGATATCGGTTGTGGCTGGGGCGGGCTGGCGGAATATGCGGCGCGTCATTATGGCGTGGCGGTAGAAGGCGTTACCATTTCCAAAGAGCAGCAGAAAATGGCGCAGCAGCGCTGTGAAGGGCTGGACGTTAACATTCTGCTGCAGGATTATCGCGATCTTGATAAACACTACGATCGCATTGTGTCCGTGGGGATGTTTGAACACGTCGGGCCGAAAAACTACGACACCTATTTCAGCATCGCCGACCGTTGTTTAAAACCGGACGGACTGTTCCTGCTGCATACCATTGGTAGCAATAAAAAAGGGATGAGCGTCGATCCGTGGATCAATAAATACATTTTCCCGAACGGCTGCTTACCGGCAATTTCCCATATTGCCGAGGCCAGCGAATCACGGTTTGTGATGGAGGACTGGCATAACTTCGGCAGCGATTATGATAAAACGCTGATGGCCTGGCATGAGCGCTTTAATCAGGCCTGGCCGGAGCTGTCATCACGTTATTCCGCCACCTTCAGAAGAATGTTTAATTATTATTTATGTGCCTGCGCAGGGGCTTTCCGCGCCAGAGATATTGAGCTTTGGCAGGTGCTGTTTAGCCGCGGCGTAGAGGGCGGGATCCGCGTTTATCGTTAACGTTCTGCCGGATGGCGGCGTTGCCTTATCCGGCCTACAAAGGTTTGCACTCGTAGGCCTGATAAGCGAAGCGCATCAGGCACTTATGGCTTAGCCCAATTCACTTTCTGCCAGCGCTTTAAATACCATCGCGACGGCGTGCGCGCCGGGGTCCATATTTCCGAGCAGACTTTCGCTGCTGAGATACGATGCGCGACCCGCATTGGCTTTACTCGACAAACAGGTTCGTTCGGCTCCCGCTTGAGCGGCGTCGAATGCGGCCTGCAAATTTTTCGGTTGTGCGAGCAGCGAAGTCAGGGCCGGTTGCAGTGCATCAATCATGGTGCGATCGCCTTCGTCTGCGCCGCCGTAGAACTTCATCTGCGCCAGTCCCGTATTCAGGGCTTCGGCAACGTTAGCTCCCTGTTCCAGTTTCTGCCCCGCAGCGGTAAAGAAAATAGACATCAGCACACCGCTGGAACCGCCCATCACCACGGTCAGACGTTCGCCAATCAGCGCAAACAGCGTGGCAAGGTTATCCAGCGGCAACTGCTGGCGATGCAGCTGGCTGGCAATTTCGCGTGCGCCTGCGGCAAAGGTTGAACCGGTATCGCCATCGCCGACTTTGGCATCAAGCGCATTAAGATGGGTCTCCAGATCGGAAAGGGTTGTGGTGACAAGCTCCACAATCCCGGCCACCAGGGCGTTCGCCGAAGGCTGGAATTCCACGCGTGCGCTACGCTGAGATGACGGTACACAGCTGATTTCACGCGGTGGGACCGGCGTCGGCCAGTTACTGGTTTCCACCTCGGTGAGCAGCGCTTTTTCGATGCTCTCTTCCAGCACGATGGCCGTCAGTGAAAAGCCTTTCATATCCAGCGCGGTAACCAGCGAGGCCGGGCCAATCAGCCAGTCGATACGCGGATGCAGCGGGCTGCTGGCCAGTTCGCGGGTAATGATGGCCATTTCGGCAACAGAAACGCCGCCAAGATTGTTAATCATCACCGCCAGACGGCCGGTTTCAGGCAGGGCAGCCTGCAGTTTATCCACCATCAGGCTCACCACCTGCGCACTGTTCTGGGTGTCGATAACCGAGGCGCCTGGTTCTCCGTGAATGCCCATACCCAGCTCCGCGTGGCCCAGATGATGACGCGGGGCGGCGTCGGTTTCTTGCGGCAGATGACAGCTGGAAAGCGCAACGCCCAGACTGAAGGTGTTATTGGCCGCGTATTGCGCTTCACGCAGGACGGTGGCGAGGTTGTAGCCGCGTTCGGCAAAATAGCCCGCGATTTTATGCACCAGGATGGTTCCCGCAATGCCGCGCGGGTGTTTGTTATCCGGCAGGGAGATGTCGTCGCCGACAATCAGCATTTCAACGTTGTAACCAAGGCGACGGGCTTTCTCGGCGGCAAGACCGAAATTAAGACGGTCACCGGTGTAATTTTTCACGATCAACAAACAGCCCGCCTCACCGGTTACCGCCTGAATGGCGGTCAGTACCGCATCTACGCTCGGGGAAGCGAACACGTCGCCACAGACTGCGGCGGTTAGCATACCTTTACCGATAAACCCAACGTGCGCGGGTTCGTGCCCTGAACCGCCGCCGGAAATGACCGCCACGTTATTTTTGTTGAGGTCACGACGGACCACGATGCGAATGGCTGGATCGCTTTCCAGACGCGCCAGGTTATTCCACGGGCTGGCGATAATCGTACCGTCGATGACGTCGCTTACGAGATGGGTGCGTTGATTAAAAAAGAATTGAGACATAACGGCTCCTTGAGGTTGAGTGTAAGACAAACCCCCGGAAGTATGGTCATGGTGCGGAGGCGATAGAGAGATTCTGGCGAAGTCAGCGTGGAAAAAAACAACGTTAAAATGAGTTTCATTACGGAACGTTGTTATTGTTTTTTGTTCCGAAATGAAACCGAAAAGAACGGGGAACGACCACAATGCGAGCTCGCTCGACTTTTTCCTCTCGCGATGAATGCAGGTCACACGGTACTGTCAGCTTTTTTTTACCGGTATTTTGGCAAGTGAGTGGGTATAAGAGAAAGTGAGATTCGTCTGTGCCGGAGATTTGATGGCAAATGAAAGGATCGGGATCGCAAACCTTATATTTTTTATGGTTAAGCGTTCCAATATGAAACATGTGTCGTTTTTATCTGTTTCATATCAGAACAAAAAGACGAAAGATTTTTTTGTGCACGCCTCGCCATACAGTTATTGCATCGCTCCGGTACCTCCCGTTTTCGCCGTCAGCATCAGGCCAAACAGGTTAACGCCAGGGCTCACCATGTAAAAACATGTACTTATTTGAGGATGAAAGGAATGCTAAAAGTTATTCAATCTCCAGCCAAATATCTCCAGGGTCCTGACGCTTCCACCTTGTTTGGTCAATACGCTAAAAATCTGGCGGACAGCTTTTTCGTGATTGCGGATGACTTCGTGATGAAGTTGGCGGGAGAGAAAGTACTCAACGGCCTGCACAGCCACGACATTAGCTGCCATGCGGAACGCTTTAACGGTGAATGTAGCCATGTTGAAATTAATCGCCTGATTGCCATTCTGAAACAGCACGGTTGCCGCGGTGTGGTTGGGATTGGCGGTGGGAAAACGCTGGATACCGCCAAAGCGATTGGCTACTACCAGAAGTTGCCGGTGGTGGTGATCCCGACTATCGCGTCTACCGATGCGCCAACCAGCGCGCTGTCTGTTATCTATACCGAAGCCGGTGAGTTTGAAGAGTATCTTATCTACCCGAAAAACCCGGATATGGTGGTGATGGACACTGCAATCATTGCCAAAGCGCCGGTACGTCTGCTGGTGGCCGGGATGGGCGATGCGCTCTCGACCTGGTTTGAAGCGAAAGCCTGTTATGACGCCAGAGCGACCAGCATGGCGGGCGGACAGTCCACCGTGGCGGCGCTGAGCCTGGCGCGCTTGTGCTATGATACCCTGCTGGCGGAAGGCGAGAAGGCACGCTTTGCCGCGCAGGCCGGCGTGGTGACCGATGCGCTGGAGCGTATTGTCGAAGCTAACACTTACCTCAGCGGCATCGGTTTTGAAAGCAGCGGTCTGGCAGGGGCGCATGCGATCCACAACGGCTTTACGATTCTGGAAGAGTGCCACCATTTGTACCACGGTGAAAAAGTCGCCTTTGGTACGCTGGCGCAACTGGTGCTGCAAAACAGCCCGATGGAAGAGATCGAAACCGTGCTGAATTTCTGTCAGAAAGTAGGCCTGCCGGTAACGTTAGCGGAAATGGGCGTGAAAGAAGACGTTGACGGCAAGATCATGGCGGTGGCAAAAGCGACCTGTGCAGAAGGTGAAACCATCCACAATATGCCGTTCCCGGTAACGCCTGAAAGCGTACATGCCGCTATTCTGACGGCAGACCTGCTGGGACAGCAGTGGCTGGCGCGTTAATCAGTCGTCGGTAGGTTTTTATCCGGCATCTTCTCCCCCTCTGACAGTCTCTGCCGGAGGGGTTGTCTATGGTTAAACAGCGGAAAGGGATATGACGGCGCACACGCATAGCATCGGGAAGGAAGTCTCTTCAGTCATTGCCCAGTCATGGCATCGTTGCAGCAAGTTTATGCAGCGGGAAACCTGGCAGGCGCCGCATCAGGCACAGGGGCTGACCTTTGAGTCGATTTGTCGTCGCAAGACGGCGCTGCTGACGATTGCTCAGGCTGCGCTGGAAGATGCCTGGGAGTTTATGGACGGCCGACCGTGCGCGCTGCTGATTCTGGATGAATCAGCCTGTATTCTCAGCCGTTGCGGTGATCCGCAGACGGTGGAACAGCTGGCGGAGCTTGGGTTTCGCGACGGCAGCTACTGTGCGGAAAGCATCATTGGCAGTTGTGCCCTGTCACTGGCGACGATGCCGGGACAGCCGACAAAAACCTCTGGCGATCAGCATTTTAAACAGGCGCTGCATCCGTGGTCGTTCTGCTCGACGCCGGTCTTCGATAACCATGGTCGACTGTTCGGCTCCATCTCGCTGTGTTGTCTGGTAGAGCATGAGTGCGTTTCTGATTTATCCCTGACGCTGGCGATTGCCAGAGAAGTCGGCAACTCTTTGCTGACCGACAGCCTGCTGGCTGAATCCAACCGCCATCTGAACCAGATGTACGGGCTGCTGGAAAGTATGGATGATGGTGTGATGGCCTGGAACGAACAGGGCGTATTGCAGTTCCTCAATGCGCGTGCGGCGCTGCTTTTGCATCTCGACGCGCAGGCCAGTCAGGGGAAAAATATTCACGACTTGCTCAATCTCCCCATGCTGCTGCGCCGGGCGATCAAACATGCCCGCGGCCTGAATCACGTCGAAGTTACCTTTGAAAGCCAGCATCAGTTTGTTGATGCCGTCATCACCCTGAAACCGATTGTTGAGGAGCAGGGCAACAGCTTTATCCTGCTGCTGCATCCGGTGGAGCAAATGCGCCAGCTGATGACCAGCCAGCTCGGCAAGGTGAGCCACACCTTTGAGCAGATGTCGACTGACGATCCAGAAACCCGCCGCTTGATCCACTTTGGTCGCCAGGCCGCGAGGGGGAGTTTTCCGATCCTGCTGTGCGGAGAAGAGGGCGTTGGTAAGGAGCTGCTGAGTCAGGCCATTCACAATGAAAGCGAGCGCGCCAGCGGGCCGTATATCGCCGTGAACTGTCAGCTGTATGCCAACAGCGTGCTGGGGCAGGATTTTATGGGCAGTGCGCCCACCGACGATGAAAATGGCCGGTTGAGCCGTCTTGAACTGGCGAACGGCGGCACGCTGTTTCTGGAAAAAATTGAATATCTGGCGCCGGAGCTGCAATCCGCGCTGTTACAGGTGATCAAGCAGGGGGTATTAACCCGCCTGGATGCCCGTCGGCTGATTCCGGTGGATGTCAAAGTGATCGCCACCACCACGGTTGATCTCGCCAATCTGGTGGAGCAAAACCGCTTTAGCCGTCAGCTGTATTACGCTCTGCACTCTTTTGAGATAGTGATCCCCCCGCTGCGGGCGCGGCGTAACAGTATTCCCTCGCTGATTTATACGAGGCTGAATAGCCTGAAAAAACGTTTTTCATCCAGTCTGAAGATCGACGACGATGCGCTGGCGCAGCTGGTGGCCTATTCGTGGCCGGGCAATGACTTTGAGCTGAACAGCATTATCGAAAACATCGCCATCAGCAGTGATAACGGCCATATTCGGCTGAGCAATCTACCGGATTATCTGTTTGCCGAACGTCCTGGTCTGGAGACGGCGTCTTCACTGCTACCAGCCAGTCTGACCTTTACCGCTATCGAAAAAGAGGCGATTATCCATGCTGCTCGCGTCACCAGCGGACGCGTACAGGAGATGTCGCAACTGCTGAACATTGGTCGCACTACCTTGTGGCGCAAGATGAAGCAGTACGACATTGATGCCAGCCAGTTTAAGCGCAAGCATCTGGACTAGTTTCTTCAATTCTCGCCATCGAGAACAGCGCGTCTGACAGTCGGTTGATATAGCGTCTGGGTTCATCGCGTAACGTCAGCGTTCTGCTCATCGCGATAAGGACCCGCTCCAGTCGGCGCGCCAGGGTTCGCGCGACGTGCAGCTGTGCCGATGGCAGATTTTTCCCCGGAATAACAAACTCTTTGAGCGGGCCGCTTTGCGCCATATTGCGGTCAATAAGCTGCTCCAGCGCCTGAATATCCTCATCGCCAATACGCTGTTGTAAGCGAGCGAGTCCTTTCTCATCGCTGGCGAGTTCCGCACCCAGTACAAACAGCATCTTCTGCATGTCGTGCAGATCCTGGCGTAGTTCAGCCTGGTGCGTGCTGGCATAGCAGACGCCAAGCTGGGAAATCAGTTCATCCACTGTGCCATAGGCCTCAACGCGGATGTCGTCTTTGTCGATACGGCTGCCGCCAAACAGCGCGGTCGTGCCTTTATCGCCGGTTCGGGTATAGATGCGGTACATTTAATTTATCTCGCTGAAGGGAAGTACTTTAACCAGTTGACCGGCATTAGCACCGAGGACGCGGAGCTGGGCTGCTCCGGCGCGGATATGCCCACGGATCAGCGCCCGATCTTCGGGCAACTGGGCGTGGGTTAACGCAATATCACCCGTGGCGTTAAGACCCAGACCGACACGTAGCGTTGAGCTTTTGGCCGCAAGTTTGCTCAATGCCAGCGCGCAGTCATGCTCGTCGCAACAGATTGCCCGGCAAGGGACGCCTTGCTCTTCCAGTCCCCAGCACAGCTCATCAAGCACGCGAGTATCCTGCCAGCGTGAGTGATAAAACAGATGTACGCCCGGTGATGAAAGTGACATTGCGCCCCCTGCGTTATCAGAATGCCTGACGGAAGATCTCGGCAATTTCTTTCTCGTTCCCTTTGCGCGGGTTAGAGAAGGCGTTGCCGTCCTTCAGCGCCATTTCCGCCATGTACGGGAAATCGGCTTCTTTGACGCCCAGATCGCGCAAATGCTGCGGAATGCCGATGTCAGCGGAGAGACGGGCAATGGCGTGAATGGCCAGTTCGGCGGCATCCATGGTGGAAAGTCCGTCAGTGTTTTCGCCCATAAATTCTGCGATATCGGCAAATTTCTCCGGGTTAGCGATCAGGTTATAGCGCGCCACGTGCGGGAGCAGTACGGCATTCGCCACGCCGTGTGGCATGTCGTACAGACCGCCAAGCTGATGCGCCATTGCGTGAACGTAGCCGAGGTTGGCGTTGTTGAAAGCCATACCCGCCAGCAGAGAAGCGTAGGCCATGTTCTCGCGAGCTTTCAGGTTGCTGCCCAGCGCTACGGCCTGACGCAAGTTGCGTGCGATCAGGCGAATAGCCTGAATAGCGGCGGCGTCAGTGACTGGGTTGGCATCTTTGGAAATATAAGCTTCCACGGCGTGGGTCAGGGCATCCATCCCGGTTGCGGCGGTCAGCGGGGCGGGTTTGCCGAGCATCAGCAGCGGATCGTTAATGGAGACCGATGGCAGGTTGCGCCAGCTGACAATCACAAACTTCACTTTAGTTTTGGTATTGGTCAGCACGCAGTGGCGGGTGACTTCGCTGGCGGTACCGGCAGTGGTATTCACCGCAACGATAGGCGGCAGCGGGTTGGTCAGGGTTTCAATCCCGGCATAGCTGTAGAGATCACCTTCGTGAGTCGCCGCGATACCGATGCCTTTACCGCAGTCATGCGGGCTACCGCCGCCAACGGTAACGATGATATCGCAATGCTCTTTGCGAAAAACTTCCAGGCCGTCACGCACGTTGGTGTCTTTTGGGTTGGGTTCAACGCCGTCAAAAACCACCACGTCAATGCCCGCTTCACGTAGATGGGCGAGGGTTTTATCTACAGCACCGTCTTTAATGGCCCGCAGACCTTTATCAGTAACCAGCAGCGCTTTTTTACCGCCTAACAGTTTGCAGCGTTCGCCGACAACGGAAATAGCATTGGGGCCAAAGAAGTTCACATTTGGCACCAGGTAATCAAACATACGATAGCTCATAATATACCTTCTTAGATTTAAATTATAATTCAGAGAAACAATTCAGTGCGGTTTCTGCTAATAATCTGTCTTGTTCGACGGTGCCGCCGCTAACGCCAACGGCACCAATTAATTTACCGTTTAATATGACAGGTAAGCCACCGCCGAAAATAACAATGCGCTGTTGGTTGGTAAGCTGCAAACCATATAGCGAAGCACCCGGTTGTACCGCGTCGGTAATTTCATGGGTGCCCTGGCGCAGGCAGCAGGCGGTATACGCTTTATTAAGAGAGATATCACAGCTGGTGACAAACGCATCGTCCATGCGTTGCATTAGCAGCGTATTCCCGCCGTGATCCACCACGGAAAAGACCACCGGAACGTTGATCTCAAGCGCTTTAGCCTCAACGGCCTGCGCCATTTTTTTTGCAGCCGCCAGCGTAATGGTGGCAATTTGTTGGCTCTTATTCACAATCTCTCCTGAAAATGTTGTAGGGCTGAGGTCACGAAACATATCGCGCAACAGCTATTTTTATCATTGGCTTTACCTTATTTTCTCGCCGTACGTTATTAAGTCAATAGGACGGAAATTTCAGGAATATCAAATTTACCTTCCCGGTTTTGCGTTTATTGATAATGATCATTTAACCTCGTCACAATTAACGATGGATATTCCTGAATTGCGTTTCAATATGGAACGATGTGTTTTTATTAGGTGCCAAATTGGAACGAAATTAATTTTATTTTTTTATTGCTTGGCTCATTTAGAGTTCGGCCATTGCTGATGAAAGGCGAATGTCGGGTGTTGTGTCCCCGGCAATATGGCCCGGCATCCCTATTTTTTACCTTTTGAGTCAATAAATCATGAGAAGATCAAAACGATTCGAAGTGCTTGCGAAGCGGCCTGTAAATCAGGATGGGCTGATTGGCGAATGGCCTGAAGAGGGGCTGATCGCCATGGAAAGCCCCTACGATCCGGCGTCGTCGGTGAAGGTGGAAAATGGTCGTATTATTGAGCTGGACGGTAAGAGCCGCGCCGAGTTCGACATGATCGACCGTTTCATTGCCGACTATGCGATTAACGTGGCCGAGGCGGAGCGCGCCATGCAGCTCGATGCGCTGGAGATCGCCAGAATGCTGGTGGATATCCATGTCAGTCGGGAAGAAATTATTGCCATTACCACCGCCATCACCCCGGCGAAAGCGGTGGAAGTGATGGCGCAAATGAACGTGGTGGAGATGATGATGGCGCTACAAAAAATGCGCGCCAGACGCACTCCCTCCAACCAGTGCCACGTGACTAACCTGAAAGATAACCCGGTACAGATTGCCGCCGATGCTGCTGAAGCGGGGATCCGCGGCTTTTCCGAGCAGGAAACGACGGTCGGGATTGCCCGCTACGCGCCGTTTAACGCCCTGGCGCTGCTGGTGGGTTCCCAGTGCGGTCGCCCCGGTGTGCTGACGCAATGTTCCGTTGAAGAGGCCACGGAGCTGGAGCTGGGCATGCGTGGGCTTACCAGCTACGCCGAAACGGTGTCGGTATATGGCACAGAATCGGTGTTTACCGACGGTGATGACACGCCGTGGTCCAAAGCATTTCTCGCCTCGGCTTATGCGTCGCGTGGCCTGAAGATGCGCTACACCTCCGGCACCGGCTCGGAGGCGCTGATGGGCTATTCCGAAAGTAAATCGATGCTTTATCTGGAGTCACGCTGCATTTTTATCACTAAAGGCGCGGGCGTACAGGGGCTGCAAAACGGCGCGGTCAGCTGTATCGGCATGACCGGCGCTGTGCCGTCAGGGATCCGCGCGGTACTGGCGGAAAACCTGATTGCCTCAATGCTCGACCTTGAAGTGGCCTCCGCCAATGACCAAACCTTTTCCCACTCCGATATTCGCCGTACTGCCCGTACCCTGATGCAGATGCTGCCGGGTACCGACTTTATTTTCTCCGGTTACAGCGCGGTACCCAACTACGACAACATGTTTGCCGGATCGAACTTCGACGCTGAAGATTTCGATGATTACAACATTCTGCAACGCGATCTGATGGTTGACGGCGGCCTGCGGCCGGTCACGGAAGAGGAAACCATCGCCATTCGCAATAAGGCCGCACGCGCCATTCAGGCGGTGTTCCGCGAACTGGGCCTGCCGCTGATTAGCGATGAAGAAGTCGAAGCCGCTACTTATGCTCACGGCAGCAAAGATATGCCTGCGCGTAATGTGGTTGAGGATTTGGCTGCCGTGGAAGAGATGATGAAGCGCAATATCACCGGGCTGGATATCGTCGGCGCGTTGAGTTGCAGCGGCTTCGAAGACATCGCCAGCAATATCCTCAACATGCTGAGACAGCGTGTTACCGGTGATTACCTGCAAACGTCGGCCATTCTGGATCGCCAGTTCGACGTCGTCAGCGCCGTCAACGACATCAATGATTATCAGGGACCAGGTACCGGCTATCGCATCAGTGCCGAACGCTGGGCGGAAATTAAAAATATTGCGGGCGTGGTTCAGCCCGGCTCGATCGAATAAGGCGGTACACAGTGGAATGCACAACTGAACGTAAGCCGGTTTTCACCTTACAGGTGAGCGAAGGCGAGGCGGCTAACGCGGATGAACGCGTGGATGAGGTGGTGATTGGCGTCGGCCCGGCCTTTGCTAAGTATCAGCATAAAACCTTGATTGATATGCCGCACAACGCGATTTTGAAAGAGCTGGTTGCAGGCATCGAAGAAGAGGGGTTACATGCGCGGGTAGTGAGGATCCTGCGCACCTCGGATGTTTCTTTTATGGCATGGGATGCGGCAAATCTCAGCGGCTCAGGCATTGGGATTGGTATCCAGTCGAAAGGAACCACGGTGATTCATCAGCGCGATCTGCTGCCGCTAAGTAACCTGGAACTGTTTTCTCAGGCTCCGCTGCTGACGCTGGAAACCTATCGTCAGATTGGTAAAAACGCCGCGCGATATGCACGTAAAGAGTCGCCTTCTCCGGTGCCAGTGGTCAATGACCAGATGGTGCGCCCTAAATTTATGGCCAAGGCCGCGCTGTTTCATATAAAAGAAACCAAACACGTGGTGCAGGATGCTGCGCCTGTCACGTTGCATATTGCACTGGTAAGGGAATGACCATGAACGACAACATCATGACCGCGCAGGATTACCCATTAGCCACCCGCTGCCCGGAGAAAATCCAGACGCCTACCGGTAAGCCGCTAACCGACATTACCCTTGAGAATGTGCTGGCGGGCCGCGTAGGACCACAGGATGTGCGTATTTCTCAGCAAACGCTGGAGTACCAGGCGCAGATTGCCGAACAGATGCAACGTCATGCCGTGGCGCGCAATTTTCGTCGTGCGGCAGAGCTGATTGCGATCCCGGATGCCCGCATTCTGGAGATCTACAACGCGCTGCGACCGTTTCGTTCTTCGTTCGCCGAGTTGCAGGCCATTGCCGATGAGCTGGAACACACCTGGCATGCCAGGGTGAACGCCGGGTTTGTCCGCGAATCGGCAGAGGTATACCAGCAGAGAAATAAGCTGCGTAAAGGCAGCCAGTGACGGAGGCAGCATGCCGTTAATTGCGGGGATTGATATCGGCAACGCCACCACCGAAGTGGCGTTGGCGCAGGATGGCCGGTTTATCGCCAGCGGGATTGTCGCCACGACCGGGATGAAAGGCACGCGGGATAATATCGCCGGGGTAGTCGCGTCCCTGCAGCAGGCGCTGGATAAAACGCCGTGGTCGCTGCAGGACGTGGCAAAAATCTGCATCAACGAGGCTGCACCAGTGATTGGCGATGTGGCGATGGAAACCATCACTGAAACCATCATTACCGAATCAACGATGATTGGCCATAACCCGCAAACGCCCGGCGGCGCTGGCGTGGGTATGGGAACCACCATCGCTGTGGAGAAGTTGGCAGCGTTGAGCGAGGATCGATTTGCCCAGGGCTGGATACCGTTGGTGGGTGAGGAGATGGATTTCCTTGAGGCGGTTTGGTTTATCAATGAAGCGCTGGATCGCGGTGTCAACGTGGTGGCGGCCATCCTGAAAAAGGATGATGGCGTGCTGGTGAATAATCGCCTGCGTCGGCCAATGCCGGTGGTTGATGAAGTCACTCTGCTGGAGAAGGTACCGGAAGGCGTGCTGGCGGCGGTGGAAGTGGCGGCCCCGGGACAGGTGGTGCGGGTACTGTCGAATCCTTACGGTATCGCGACCTTCTTTGCCCTGACCCCTGAGGAAACGCAAACTATCGTCCCCATCGCCAGAGCGCTGATTGGCAACCGTTCCGCCGTGGTGCTGAAAACCCCGCAGGGCGATGTGCGATCAAGAGTGATCCCGGCGGGTAAGATCTTTATCCGTGGTGAAAAGCGTGGCGGTGAAGCCGACGTAGCGCAAGGCGCGCAGGCTATTATGCAGGCGATGAGCGCCTGCGCGCCCGTGTGTGATATTCGTGGTGAAGCAGGCACGCATGCAGGCGGCATGCTGGAGCGGGTGCGTAAGGTGATGGCCTCGCTGACCGGTCATGACATGAACACGGTGCATATTCAGGATCTGTTGGCGGTCGATACATTTATTCCGCGCAAGGTGCAGGGCGGCATCGCCGGAGAGTGTTCAATGGAGAACGCCGTGGGCATTGCGGCGATGGTGAAAGCCGATCGTTTACAGATGCAGGCCATCGCCAGTGAGCTGAGCGTCCGGTTAAACACTCTGGTTGAGGTGGGTGGCGTGGAGGCCAACATGGCCGTGGCGGGGGCGTTAACTACGCCCGGATGCGCTGCACCGCTGGCGATCCTCGACTTAGGCGCAGGATCTACCGATGCCGCCGTCATCAATAGCGACGGCGTAGTGAAAGCGGTACATCTGGCCGGCGCGGGGAATATGGTCAGCCTGTTGATTCAAACTGAGCTGGGCTTAAGCGATGCATTTCTGGCGGAGGAAATTAAAAAATACCCGCTGGCAAAAGTGGAGAGCCTGTTCAGCATTCGCCATGAGAACGGTGCGGTGGAGTTTTTCCGCGAACCGCTCAGTCCGTCAGTATTCGCCAAAGTGGTGTACTTGAAAGAGGGCGAGCTGATCCCGGTAGATAACCAGACTTCGCTGGAAAAAATCCGTCTGGTGCGCCGACAGGCTAAAGAGAAGGTTTTTGTGACCAACTGCCTGCGCGCGTTACGCCAGGTGTCACCCGGAGGCTCTATTCGCGATATGACGTTTGTGGTGTTGGTAGGCGGTTCTTCGCTGGATTTCGAAATCCCGCAGATGATCACCGATGCGCTGGCGCATTACGGCGTTGTCGCCGGGCAGGGCAATATTCGAGGTACCGAAGGGCCGCGTAATGCGGTGGCAACAGGACTGGTTTTAGCCGGAGAAGCAAAAAAATAGCGCAGAAAACAGCCGCGCAAGCGTTTAGCTGCGGGGTAAGTCAAATAAAGGCGATGTTCTCTTTGATATCCCGGCGGAGTTGGGTACATAGTATAAATGTGTCTCTCACGTGGTTAATTTTAAGGATAAGAGCATGCCAACAGCAATTGAGAAAGCATTGGATTTTATTGGTGGTATGAACACTTCGGCGTCAGTACCCCATTCAATGGATGAAAGTACCGCTAAGGGAATCTTAAAGTATTTGCATGACTTAGGTGTGCCAGCGAGTCCGGAAGTTGTGATGGCACGGGGTGAGCAAGAGGGATGGAATCCCGAGTTCACGAAAAAAGTGGCCGGATGGGCAGAAAAAGTCGCCTCCGGTAACCGCATCCTTATCAAGAACCCAGAGTATTTTTCAACCTATATGCAGGAGCAGCTCAAAGAGCTAGTGTGAGCTGACTATCGAATTAAACTCTAACGGACGTTTCCATCTAAGGATGGCGGCGTCCAGATGGGGTTGCCATTAACATGCTGTTTTCTGAACAGGTGTATCGCGTAAATAGCTTTAGTCCCCGCCAGCCATTTTCTTCCGTGTACTCATTCAACATATTGATGCAAGAAAGTATTGATTTTTCCAGGACAAACTCTTTTTTGCTACATACCAATTTCTACGGAATACCCATAAAAAAAGGACCTGCGATTTCTCGCAAGTCCTTGATATATTTGGTGGCCCCTGCTGGACTTGAACCAGCGACCAAGCGATTATGAGTCATAAAATTGGCATGTTTTTAATTGTTCGTCATTGTCTCTATTCGTATTTTTAATTGTCTATAATCAATCAGTTATGAAGTTATTTTTGTTTCTGATTGGTTCTCTCATTTCCCCATTGTACTATCCTTACCTGACCCGTTACCTGACCCGAAATGGGCATCGGGTCAGGTAACGCTTATCCTTAGAAAGGTAAACTCATGGCCGCTAATCTTACCGAGACTGCTATACGTGGATTGAAGACAAAAAGCACGGCGTACTACGTGTGGAGCAACAGCGCTCAACGTGGTACTGGCAGGCTTGGCGTTAAGGTTCAGCCTTCAGGCAGCAAAGTTTTTTATTTCCGTTACTACGTTGAGAAAGGGAAGAAAGAGAAGTTCATCCAGTTGGGCATCTGGCCTGAGATGAAACTGGTGACGGCCAATGAGCTGGCGAAAAAGTATGGTACCTGGCTTGTTGAAGGAAAAGAGCCCCAGCAAGAGCTTGAGCAACAGCGCCTGGCCGAACAGCACATCATGCAGATCCATCGTTCTCAAGGATCGTTTGAAGAACTGGTGCATGGTTACGTTAACAAGATGAAGCTCGACAATAAGCGGACCTGGGCTGATGTTCTGAAGCGTCTTGAAAAAGAGTGCTACACGGTTATCCCTCGAGAAACCAAAGCGAAAGATGTAACACCTCTCCAGATTAAAACCATCCTCTCAGGCATTATCCAGCGTGATGCGGTGGTGCATGCTAATCGGATTCGCTCGTATCTGATGGCGGCATTTAACTACGGCCTGAAAGCTGATAACGATCCGATGAATACCAGCGTGGGTATCACGTTTGGTCTTGAAGTTAACCCGGTCTCGGCCATACCGAAACAGTCTTCGGCGGAAAAAGTGGGTGATACATGGCTAACGCTGGAAGAGTTGCGTGTTGTCATGGAACAGTTCGCCGAGGCCACCAACGTTGGGCCGCTGATGCAGCATCTGATTCGCTTCTGTGTTTATGCTGGTGGGCAGCGTCCGTTTGAAATGATAGCCAGCCAATGGAGCGCGATTGACTGGCAGCAAAAGACGCTACTGGTCATAGCTGATGTATCGAAAAACAAGCGCGAACACCTGATCCCGCTGACTGATTCTGCGCTACAGGAATTAGCCTCGGTGAAAGAACTGGCTAAGGAAAGTGGGAGCCCCTATATCTTCCCACTCTCGACCAATGGAGAGCGACCGGTACGCACTGATAGCTTGGCGCGTTCCATCATGTACTTCCGGGCCTTTAATCCTGAGTTTAAAGTTTTCACGGCACGAGATTTACGTCGCACCTGCAAAACGCTGATGGGGGAGGCGGGGATCAGCAAAGAGATCCGCGACCGTATCCAGAATCACGCTTTAAATGACGTCAGCTCGAAACACTATGATCGTTATGATTACTTGCCTGAAAAGCGTAGGGCGCTTGAGATCTGGGAAGACCGGGTTAACAACTATCAGCGACAACAGGAAAACAACGTTGTGAACTTGTTTGGACGGAGGTAAGAGCTTGGCAAAATATGAGCTTAATTCAGCAGAAGAGCGGTATCAGCCGGACTCTGGAGATTTAGTGCTGGCTAATAAGCTGGGAATCATTGATGAACAGGAAATGGATACGCTGGAGTCTGGCTTGCTGCTGATGCTGAATGAGCAGCTATTTATTGAGAGCCAGCCGCCTGAGGCGCTGGTTTTTGAGCATATCAGTAGATGGCATCGTCAATGGCTGGGGAATGTGTACGACTGGCGGGGAGGTTGCGTAATGCCAACCTGACAAAAGACGGCTTCCAGTTTGCCGCTGCCGACAGGATTCCTCTGCTTCTTGATGGTTTCGAGAGGTAGTTTCTCTCCCGAACTGGTGAACTGAAATCCCTGGCTCGCCCGGAGCTGGTTAGTTATCTGGCTGAATGCCACGTTGAGTTTATTTTGATCCATCCATTCAGAGAAGGTAACGGGCGTCTGTCGCGGCTACTTTGCGATGTGCTGTCGGTTCTGGCAGGGAAGGGCTTACTGGATTACAGCCTGTGTGATGAGCACAAGGCATTTTACTTCAAGGCAATACAGGCGGGGGCTCAGGGAACTATAACCCTATGATGCAGCTGGTAAGCGATATCTTGCCAGACTAGCGGGCGAGGCCAACGGCTTTCGCCTGTGCCTGATTTTTTTTTAGTTGCTGCTCAATCTTTTGTACAGAAACGCCCGTTTCGATAGCTGTTGAGCTGGCAACGGAACGGTAAATCTGGGCTTTTGTAACTTGCGGTGATATTGATTGTTTGCGCATGGAGCGGTTCCTTGATGTATTCAATTGGATTATAGTTGTACTGGATGAATTGGACAATAGATCTCATTGGTTAGTATTTTAAAGCACAATCAAAAGCGTAAAATCGGTGAGAATTTTATTCTGAGGAGGAAAAATATAATGGAAAACAAATCTCAATTTCTTACTGTTGAAACTATCTGTATAAAATATAGTATTAAGTTAGAAAATATAATAGAGCTTTGGTGTGATAATAACATCCCTCTCTATATACATCTTGAAGGAAATCCGTGTCAATTATCATGTTCTATTCGTAAAGACGATGAGTCTCACTTAAAGGAGGTGTTAAACGATATTCCCACCGAGATTGGCTCGCCTAATAGTTCACTAGATAATATCGAACAGCATAAATATTTTATTGAAGACCGCAAGGTTGAAATTATTAACGAAGTTGATTTATATCAAAAAGATAAATCCCCTCTAACTAAGATAAGACAGTTTCGAATGAAAAAAGGGGCGGGTATTTTCTATATTCCCATCGGCGATGATCAGTTTTATTACGATGGTTACGCATATGGATATTGGCGGATTAAGCCTGGACCAACTACACGGTTCATAAAGGGTGATTATAAAATATCTAATTCAAATCCTTTGTTGTCGGACGACGATGTTTCAGCTTTATTGAAAGTCATAGGACATGATGAAGGGGACTTTTTGATATTTAAAGAAGCAATTGAAGTTAATAAACGTGAGCTATGTATGAATGTTGATGACATTGAAAATTTAGAGTTTGCATTGACTGGTTCATCGAAAATTGAAAAGAAAGAAAGTGAAAATCGTTATTCTAAGGTAGAGCATTTGGCTTTATATATTTTGCTAAATGAGTATTGTTTGGAAAATGATGGTAGTGTTAACTTCACAACAATGGCAGGTGTTTTAACCAGTCTGAATAAAAATAAATATGGTGGAGAATATGAATTCAAACCTGAGACTATTCGCCGTTGGTTAAAAAACATTCCAAAGTAACTTAATGTATTGAATTGATATAGCTCAGTCCACTTTGTCCGAACTCATCATCCTACATGCTGTGTTAAAAGGATGAGAGTGTTCTTTTCCTGTTGTCCTCGATACCTTATTAAGGCCTTAATAAGGTGTCTGTTCCTTTCACATCCTCGTAAACTGAGACATGCTGCTTTCACTGAAACGAAGGAGGCAACATGAAAACAACATTCAACTATCCAACACCACAAGAACGTTTACAGGTCCTGCGTAACTATGGCGAACCCCATGACCGCCTAGTACGTGAAAAGGAGCGTCAGTACATCACATCGGTATCTCGTTCAACGGCCTGGAAACTGGAGCAAGTCGGTCAGTTTCCGTTGCGTAAGTCTATTGGGTTGAAGTCCTGTGGCTGGCTGTTAAGCGATCTACTTTGCTGGATTAACGAACGTTAGCATCCAGAGATTTTGTGCATTTATTTTTGTTTTTTTTCTGAGTATCCGTGTTCATCCTGCTATTTCTGCAATTAATAGCGGAATAGCAACTTGCGCGGAACTTTTTAACGTGAATTGTATTAGAGGTGTTATATGTTTAACGGTAGTCCTTTCCCTGTAGATGCATTTCCTCAGATTATCAGAAATGCCATTTATGAAGTGGAACAGCATACGCAAGCCCCGCAAGCTTTGATCGCAGCTTCTGCTCTGGGAGTTATTTCTCTTGCCTGTCAAAACCGGATTGATGTTTGCCGGCTGAACAATCTGCGAGGCCCAGTATCACTTTTCTTACTGACACTGGCAGAATCCGGTGAACGGAAAAGTACGGTTGATAAATTGCTGATGGAGCCATTATATCAACTGGAGGAAAATTTATTTGAAAAGTACACCCATGATCTTACCGTCTGGCGAAATGATGAAGCGATTTTTAATATTGAAAAAAAATCTCTGATGTCAAAACTCAAGTCAGAAATTAGACGTAACAAAGATCATTTGGCAACAAATGAAAAACTTAAAGTGCTGCTGGCATCGCATCCTAAATCACCGGTGAGATTCAAGCAGATATTTAACGATGCCACACCCGCGGCCATTAAAGATTACCTCTGTGGCTACTGGCGATCTGTAGGCATTATGTCTGATGAGGCTGGCACTATTTTTAATGGTTACACGCTGAACGAACTGCCTTTCATCAATAAGATGTGGGATGGTGCAATGTTTCCTGTAGAAAGGAAAAGTGAGCCTGAAAAATTAATCAGAGATGCCAGAATGACACTGTCACTGATGGTCCAGCCTAATATTTTTAAGGGTTATATTAAACGGAAAGGTGATATGGCAAAGGGAATAGGTTTCTTCGCACGATGCCTAATCTGCCAGCCTGGTTCAACACAAGGCAATAGACAAATTACTAGCCCGGTTGTTTCAACCGAATATCTACCAATATTTCATCAAAGACTTATGAAGATCGTTAACGAAAGTATTGCTAGAAATAATGAAAATGATCGTCTTTGCCTCCGATTCACTGTAGAAGCAGAAAAACGCTGGATCGCATTTTCTAATAATGTCGAGTATGAAATGGGGATTCTTGGAAGACTGTCAAACTTTAAAGATTACGCATCAAAAATGGCAGAAAATATGGCAAGAATAGCCGCACTATTGCACCATTTTAATGGTGATGAGGGTGATATCTCACTTTTAACAGTTGAGGCCGCAGTAGAGATAAGTACCTGGTATGTTGGCGAGTACGTACGCTTGTTTTCTAAACCCCAGGAATTCACGCTGGCAATCTCGGAGGCGGATGAACTTTATTGGTGGATAAATAATTATTGTATTCGACTCAAGGCATCTTGGATTACTAAAAATACAGTGCTCCAATACGGCCCTAATAAATTCAGGAATCGTAGCAAAGCAAATGAGGTGCTTAATACGCTATATTCTCAAAATAGAATACTCACAGAAAAGAAAGGTAAGACAGTATTTATAGCCATAGCAGGCTCAATATTCTGACATTCTACGGTTGAACAGATATTTAATTCAAGAGTAAAAATACAAACTGAGCCTATTACCAGTAAGGGTTTGTTATCTTGATAGGTAATATATTTGTAGTCCAATCAATACCTCAATATTACTTGGTAGGATACTATATGACATACGACAGTGAGTTTGGTTCACATGTATCCCTATATCGGGATAGAATCAAACAGGTTATTGATGACTCCCTAAACGAACATCTTAACTCAATGATTCTACGTGTTGATCTGCATGACCCAATTGATACAGAAAATATGGATAACCCATTCTTTCAACCCAGGGTTGACTCTGGTGCTATATCTCGCTTTACCAGTGCGTTAAAAGCAAAGCTTAAACACGATAAGCATATTAAAACTCAACGGAAAGACTGGCCTGATAGTCGACATTCCACTTTACGTTACGCATGGGTCAGAGAATATACCAAAAATGGAAAGCGGCATTACCATTTGATACTGTGTTTCAATCAGGATGCTTATTATCATTTAGGTGATTACGACTTAAACCGTAACACGTTACGTACAATGATAACGACAGCTTGGTACAGTGCACTTGGCATCCCTATAGATAGCTCGGGGAAGTTAGTTAATTACCCGCCAAATGGCAAATACCTTCTCAATCGTAAAAGGGAGAACTTTGAGGAAACTTATAACGACTTATTGAATAGGGTAGATTATATGACTAAGGTGCGAACAAAAATCTTCGGTGATGGAGACCGTAATTTCGGTTGTAGTCGAGGTTGATTTATTTTTTACAGCCATAGCCTTTGTTATGGATGGAAAGGCTATGGCTATTGTATGATGTCTCAATTCTATGACGGATATGTTACAAGCATTACTGGCTATTGCATAACCATCTTAGTTGACGCCTAAAGCTTTATAAACAGCGTCCACCGGGTCTGCATAAAAGCTTACCTGAAACTTGGTAAATAATTCCGTCGGTACTGTTGGGATATCCATAGCTGATGCCATCGGCAGCAGTACGCGCTTAGCTCCACTATCGAATGCTACCTGTAGACATGCTGCCAGATCCTGCACTGGTTTAATCACGCCTCCCAGTGTCATGCTACCCAGGACGACCATTTGTTCCTGTACGGGCTTAGCCAGCAGCATAGAGCAAAAGGCAATCAACGATGCAAGGCTGGTGGTTGTACTTGGCCCGGTGTTGTGAAGTTCTACCACATGCAGATGATATTCATGTTCAGAGAATTTTGCTGCTGCACTGATACGGCTCAAGTTGCCTTTGAAATAGTCGAAACCAACTCGAACAGCTTCTTTCGCTGCAGTATTCGATCCCAAGCCTGAAACGGCATGTTTACCATTTCCCGCCATCATTTGGGTTTCAAACCGGTATAGGCCAGTCATCCCTGAGTCTGCCTGAGTAACCAAATGTACTACACCAGGTTTTTGCATTCCTGCCGGAATCAGTTCGCTCCCGCCTTGTTCTGGCACACTGACGAAAAATTCTTCCAGGCTGTCGTTATCGATATAGCTGAAGTTCACATCAAAAAACTCGAGACCGCCGAGTTTCTTAAGCTGTTCTTTCACACGACGACGAACCTCTAATGCATAGGTCAGACACACGCGTACATCTTCTTTATCGTAGGCCCCATCCGGATGCATTAGCTTTAACAGGCCAGATACAGTGCGGCGTACAGCAATCACATCACGCTGGTTGAGGTTGTTTCCCAGCTTGAAGAATTTATCAATCGCGTCTGAGAAGCTACGTTTACGCATTTCACGCATGTACTCGGCGAGATAATCAGTGATTAAACCGTAGCGGTTGGTGAAAAATTCCGGACGCATTTTGGGAATTTCCCAGCCAGGAATATAGGCGTGGAAACGATCAAAAAATGCGGTATCGATCATTGCATCCGGGAATGGCGCGAGCAAATGGCTAGTTTTTACAAGCGTATCCACGCTCTGATTAATGTTGCCGACAAACACCATGGAGGCTTTTCCTTCAATGGAGTCACGTCCGCGAGAGAACGAGCCTGACGCCATGTAATCCTTCATAATTTGCACGCCGTCTTTGTCTTTGAAAGTAATTCCCGCCACTTCATCAAACGCCACCACGTCCCACATGCCGACTAAACCAATCTGGCGGCTGGCCATGTTGTAGAACAGATTAGCCACGGTGGTCTGCCCACCTGAAACCAGCAATGAATTTGGTGAGCATTCCTTATAGACGTGGCTTTTACCGGTACCGCGTGGCCCGAGTTCGCAGACGTTATAATTATTCTCAACAAACGGGATCATGCGGGCAATCAGATGCCATTTGGTGCGCGGCTCAATATTAGCAGGTTCCATCCCTACAGAGCGCAGCAGCACGTCAATCCACTGGTCGCGATCAAATTGTTTACGTGCCTCAAAGACTTCATCCATGTCCATATTCGGCATCTGAATAGGCTTCAGTGTGAACAATGAAAAAGGGGATGTTTTTTGCCCTTCTTCGTAAAAGTAGTTCACCGTAATCATGCACCAGATGCCGCCGGTCAGCAGTTTCTCGTTATCTTTCACCATTTGAGATGGAACCAGGGCATCCTTAATGCCGAGGTTAGATAGCTGAGCTTCGTAAACGTCTTTCTTTTGGTTTAGCTTCACCGTGACTTTATCGATGATTTTGTAGGAGCCGCGTTCACGAATCAGCGATTTTATTTTTTCTGCTTCATCCGGGCGGACGTAGTTATCAGAAAGAATACGTTTAACAGACTGAAGCCCCTGATCGACGACCTCATCATCATCGGATGCACAATACATACCGAGCAAATATTCCAGTACATAGACCGGAACATTCGCCCCTTCTTTAAGTTGTTTAGTCAGGTCTTTACGCACCACGCGGCCACGAAAGTGCTGATTCAACAATGAATCCAGGTCCTGAGCAGAGGCCATTTCCATGTTGGTCGCCGAGTTATCCTGCTGTTGCATAACGCCTCACTTAAAAGAAGTCATCCTGGAAAGCCAGGTCGATTGTAATCGGATAGCGGCCATACTCTGTGGCGCTGTCCGCATTCTCTAGGATCAGCACATATTTGTTTTTACGATTGAATGCTGTGCCCATGAGTTTCATGGTCACATCGCGGGTACGTTTCCCCATATCGTCATTGTCGCTATCGAAGCAAACCGTTTCCATGCCGGAGACAACCTGATTATTTTCATCAACGATAAAGATATTCAGCGTGCGCGGTTCATTGAGGTCGTCCACCGCTGTAGTCTGGATAAAGCCGATTTTATCAATACTGTTAACCAGTTTTATTACGTGGTCCCGTGCAACAACTGACACTGGTTGGCGCTGTGGTTGTTTCTCGGCTGCTTTTTTCTCAAGCGCACGAATCTTCAAAACGGGAACACACACTTCCTGCAACATAGCCCCGCCATGAACGAAACGTGCACCACCTACAAAGTGGAAACGCTGTACGCCTTTTGGCAACAGGAATTCACTTTCATCGCTTGCGCCTGCGGTATCTGCCAATTTGCCGTGCCAGCAAAATTCACTTTCAGGCAGCTGATGCCCAATAATGAATCGCTTATTTGCTTCAATCGCATTTACGGCTTTACTCTCCAGCTTGGTTTTATCTTGCTCGACCAGCGCCTGTTGTTGGAACAGGAACCCATGATCGGCAGTGACAAAAATTCGGCTGGCATTAAATCGGTTACGTAAACGTGAGACCAGATCTTTTAGCTCAGTGATGGCACTTCGGCAGGCCTCAAACGTTTTATCTTCTGTTGCAGCCTTATCACCAATGGCATCAATAGTGTCGTGCCAGATATACACCACGGAGGCGTTGCGGATTTGATCGTTTACTTCCTGGTTGTTGGCGTTCTGCAAGTCCTTCGCTTTAAGTGCAACACCATTTACCTTTGTCAGGATAGCGGCGCGTTTTTCAAACCCTGAGGTAGACATCCCATCGGCATATACTATGCCGGAATTGTCAGGCAGATAACTCAACGACTCATGAGGTAACAATGCCGCCATACCTAGCTGTGTGTAGCTTGGCAACACCCCCGTCTGAGAGCGCAGTTCGGCACTGAAGTGCTTCTCATGATTGATGTGTCGACCCAGTTCTTCTGCTACCTCGTAGCGCAACGCATCTGAAATCACGACAAAAACACGTTTCACCTGCGAAGTGTCAAATTGCCGTTTCACATTCTCTTTATAGAAATTACGCTGCAACGGCACGCCGCTAATTTGCCAGGTCTGCATGCGATTTTCCGCTTCCAGCAGTTTGTTCCATCCACGGCTCAGCTCTGCCAGATACCAATTGCTGTAAAGCTCTTCAATGAATTTATCCAGCT
The DNA here is from genome assembly GCF_030332605.1 of Citrobacter sp. Cpo103. Lineage (NCBI taxonomy): Bacteria > Pseudomonadati > Pseudomonadota > Gammaproteobacteria > Enterobacterales > Enterobacteriaceae > Citrobacter > Citrobacter sp. Cpo103. The sequence continues at coordinate 215,416 of NZ_JAOWHO010000019.1, forward strand.
CATGGAGGATCATCGCCCCTTTACTGTGCACCGGCGCGGCATATTCATTGAACAGGCGGTAGGTCTGATCGAAGCGATAAATTTCGTCGCAGTAGGCTTTCCAGAACGCGCCGGTATCGGGGAAATTAAAACCGTCAGTATAATGATTACGAAGATTCAGCAGGCGCTCAGCCTGGCGTAGCGCATTCCAAATGGAGAGATATTCCGGGCGAGTCTGGCTCCAGTATTTCGCACTACGTTCTGACACCAGTGCTTTAAACGCGTCCCTGTCCAAGGTCGTGCTTTCTTCCTGTAGTTGAGTCACCAGGCCACGGATAATCAATTGCTCGATAGCTTCGAAGGTGTCACATTTTGCCAGCGCATACGGCGAGCTGTAGTTGTAATGCTCTTTTGGCTGCAGTATCTGTTGTAAGTCTTCTGCACAATAATCGTATTCTGCTTTATAACGACGATCGTTCCGCCACGCTCCCATAAAGGCCAACGCAGACGCACGACCTGCGGCAGTAGTCAGCACATTTTTACTCAACCACTCACGATGAGTGTCATCACCTTGTGCCCAAAGATCGGTACAGAACAGTTTCAGCAGTAGGTTTTCCAGCGTTGGTGCTTCTGCCTGGTAACCCAGTTCTAGACTAAGGACTTCCCAGAGGACCTTATCCAGCCCCAGCTTTTTCAGCACGGCAAAAGTATTCTCCAGGGTACTATCATCCTGATGACTTGCGGCAACAAATTGCTGGATCAGAGCAAACAGGATTTCTTTGGTTTCAAAGGTGCTGGCTCCGGCAACCACTGCCAGCATCTTCTTATCGAGGGATTTTTCTGTTTCGCGCTCGGTGACCCAGCCTTTAAGTAACTGGGTACGTTTGACGGTAAAGAAGGCTTTGCGAAGTTGAATATGTTCGCGCAACCCTAGTTGTGGGATGCCCAGTGAATTCAGTGTGATCGCTGCATAGTCAGCGTGGAATTCGGTGCTATAAAGGCGGATGTCTAGCAGCCAGTCCTGCTCACGGGCAGGAACTTCACTGGTAAAATAGAGTAAAAATTTCTGTGTTGGCTCGTCGATTTCGATTCTTTTTTTTGTGGCGAGCACAGAAACACCGCGCATATCCAGCAGCGTGACGTTGTCGAGATCCAGCTCATTGAGCGAATCGATGAAGCGTTGTTCCGGGTCGTGCCAGAAGACGATACGGTTGTCGGTAAACTTCTGACGAAGCCCTGATTCCAGTTCTTTAAATTGCATAATTAATTTTCTTCTACAGGCAAATTCATTTCATGCCAAATAAAGTCAAGGTCAGCAGGCACCGGCATTTCTCTGAACCATACATCAACTGAAATCGCTTTCGGCATAGTAAGTAATCGCATGAAAGCTGGGGTCACAACGGCTTTATAAAATTTTTTGCCGTGAACAATTGTGCGTAACTGTTCATCAACTGGCAAATCGCGGATTTCGGCCAGTTTGCTCTGGTATCTTTGTAACAGTACTGCAGGATCCAGATGTGCATGCCAACGCTCGCAATGCGCCAAAAAACCGGGCTCTGTAATCACCTGTTGAGGATCAAGAAGGTCTCGGTTAAATCCGAGCGATCGCAGTTCATCCCAAAGCGGGTTGATAATGGCCCATGCGGTACCAAACTGAATCCAACTTTCAAGATTTGCGGTAATCGATGACGTAATAGCCTCTATCGCCGCTGCGCTCTCACCGGGGAGTTTGGCTCTTTGCTTGGGTGGCAGTCCAGGTAAAAGCTCACTTGGGACAACAAGATAGTTTTCGATACAGAATCTGGGTAAAACTAACAGGTTAGGCAGCTGTTGTTGCCGATGATTCAGTTGGGCATTATCCCACTCATCACGATCAACAATGCCCAGCCATGTGGGCTGCTTTGACAAAATTTCAATAACATTTCGTTTACCGCCAACTTCTGCAAGGACCCATCTCGTTTCCCATTGGGGATCAACTTTTTTTAGGAGCTGAGTAAAAACGAGTTCGTCCGTTTTTCCCTCAACGACTAACGCTCTTTTACCTTCGGTGATTTTTGTCTCAAGGATGGTCTTGATATGCCACTCAAACTCCTTCATTGCTCATCACCTTTTTCAACCGAAAGAGGATAGCGGAGTCCTAAACTTTCGTAGCGCAGCCAGACGTCAGTAGCATGGGAAGTTAAAATAAGCTGACCATGCTTTTTCTGGATAATGTTTTCCAGTGTCGCAAGCAGAGGCGAAACCAGAGAAGGGTGAAGGTGCAGATCCGGTTCGTCGATTAATACGACGCCACCCGGCTGAAGCCAACGTTGAACCATAAAGAGCATGATCAAGACCTGATGCTCACCAGAACTCAGTTCATCCAGCGTATGAGTATCGCCGTTAGCAAGTTTGACCTGCTGACGCTGTCCCGGCAGTATCTCTTCTTCAATGACTTTCCCTGAGAAGAATTGATTCAGCGTTTTCATCATCTCTGGATACAGCTCAGGGAGCGTCGCTTTCATGTTGAACAGCGAGGCTTCCAGCTGATCTTTCCAGTCAGTGGATGGAGAGTAAGTAGCTAACCAATTTTTACTTAGGTCATCAGGCGCTAATGAAGAAAGATTGTTCTTTGGAGTAATCCAGCGGCGTTCTTCTGCATCCAGATAGATGATATTTGGAACGGTCAGAGTCATACCTGAATTGAGCCTTCCAAGTACAACTTGTGCACGAGTAATTGAAAGTGTCTGTAACCACTCATCAAGCACGTAATCTGTGACAAAGCCATTTTGAGTCATCAGGCTGGTTTTCTTTTTCCCCCCACTAACTTCCCCAATCCAGATTGTGTTAGACGGTTGTTTAGTGATGAGTTGATCAACAGCGTCCTCATTTCCGAAGAATAAACCAACACGAATAGGGGACTGGTTAGAACATTTGAGATCGGAGAAAACCACGGCAAAAGTGCCCCAGCGCTCTAACCACTTTCTTGCCGAATGGCTCGCAGGCATTGGCTTTTTATGATCAAGCCAATACCCTAATGCATCCCACAACATAGCTGCGCCACGAAGCAGCGTCGATTTACCGCAGCCGTTCGGGCCGGTGAGCAGGACATTATCCTCCACCTCTCCCGTCCAGTCGTTTCTAAAGCTAATTTCCGCATCGCCCAATGGGCCAACACTCTGCGTATAAATCGCCGCTATTTTCATCAAATCTCCTCAGGTGCGCTACCGGTAATGGCCTTCACATCCGCCAGCAGATCGCCAAATTTGCCGTAGTTAACCTTAACGCCGTCGTCCAGATCAATAGTGATACGTCTATCAGCATAGTGGCGCAAGCGGTCGTCGAAGCTACGCAGCTCGTTGAATTTTTTGGTCAACCCATCCAGCTCTTTTTTCAGGCGTGTGTTGACCGCACCAGATTCAGCATTCTTAAGCTGATCATTAAGCAGATCGATATTACCCTGGTAGCGTGCCAACAGCGGAACCACGTATTCGGTACGCATACGTGAGAGTGTGCCTTCATTATAACGATGCAGATACACCAGGCACTCAAACGCTTTTTCTTTACCAGAGCTGAATAGCCAGTAAATCGGACGCTTTTTATACATTTTCATATGATCTTTCCAGAACTGAGTGGAAAGATAGCGACGAATAGTATCCAGCGAAGATTCGCCTTTTTTCGGCTTGATTGCGTACAAGCAGAGACTTTCGGCTATGAAATCGAGGTTTTCCTGCTGGTGCTCCTCACCCCAGACGATACGGACGAACTCTTTGACACGGGCAGTCACGTCGTCATCGAACCAGTCGGAATCCATTAATGGTAGGATGCCGTCTTCGTCGGCAGGGAAGGTTTGGTAAGCACCTTCGGCAACTAACTCGGCAAAGCCTTTGTTGCCTTCGTGGGCGTAGACCAAGCCTTTGCGATCGAGGGAGTAGCGGCCCATTTGGCAACCAACAACATATGAAAGTAACTCAGAAAAAGTATCGCAACACATCATATTCTTTAAATCTTTTTCATTGTTATTTTCTGCATATCTAAAATATGGATTATAAGTAAGTGTAACATTCTGAATTGGAACATCTTTTATTAATTCATCACTTAAGCCATAAATTTCAATGAAATATTCATTGTTATATTCCTCTAGTTCTTTAACCTTATGCACAACACCTATTATAGTATCATATAGTATGTTATAGATATGCTCTAAATTTGAGCCGTTTTTTTTCATGCTAACTAGTGCATTTGTTTTAAATTCCCACGACGTTTCAGATGCATCCCAATCGAGCTTTGTTAACTCAATTAACTGGCTTATTTTATCGTGATATTCATTGCTAATGAACATTTCTTTTTTAATTGGTAATGATGCTATATTTCCCGGCAAAAAATTTAAAGTGGGGTTCATTGCTTGTAACATTACCACAGGTAGTTTAGAGCAAAGAAAACCAAGAAGATAAAAATTATATTTATCATCGTACGGGAAAGCATTAGCTGACGCATCATTAAAAAGGAAACCTTTTGGTTGATATCGAACTCCAAAATTATCAGAAGAAATCTTTGTCCATGTAATCCCAGACATAAAAATTCGATCGAGATTAAAATTGTGAGCTAGCGTTCTTTTGCCTGAGTCATGCATTTTATTCTGTAGTTCGTAACCATCTGCAAACCAATTTAAAACTGTTGTATTGTTGCCATACCAACGCCTATAGTCACCACCTTTAGACTGAGGAAACCATTTCTTTTGGGATTTTTCTGCTGAAACCCGAGTACAATCGAACCCAATACTCAAGAATGATATCTCTTGCCATTGGCGTATATAATGATCGTTATTCCCTGTAATAAGACCAATTCTGGTGTCTGCATAAGATGATAGCATCTCGCCAGTTAAAAAAATATCTCTTAACTTTTCGCTTATCCAATAAGCGATAGGGGTTCCAGGTATTTTCTTAAATTCATATTGCTTTGAAAGATCGAACCTTTCCTTTTTTTTATTTAATGCATTTTTTTTCTGTTCTTCGCCACCCTCGATTAAACGAAAAAATAGCGGTCGATAATCATCGTTATGATGATTACTTATAACCCAAGCAGTGGTCTGTACTATTTCTCCAGCTATCTGTCCAAATGCACGCGCACCTAAATGTGCCATGGAAATAAAAGTCTTATTATTTAGTAGCCAGTTACGAAGTGCTCCGTAACTCGATAAAAACATCCATGACTGCATATTCACTTGAGCATTGAAACCATTCTCTTTGAGCAAAGAAAATGCATGTTGCATAAACATCGCAAACAAATCTGACTTGCTGTCCGGGAATTGTTTTTTAGCAAACTCTTTCAGATCACCATTCATCCCTTTCCCCCCCATATACGGCGGGTTCGCGACCACAGCATCATAACGTTGCGCCAGTATCCACGCCTGCTGAATATATGGGATCAGCTCTGCCGCAGCCTCTTTCTGCTGAATATCACCTTCAACAGCCAGACGATACAATCCATCCAGAAACGCTTTCAACGCCGCTTCGTCTTCCTGCGGTACCTGAATCAGTGATCCCAGCGTTTTTGCGCTGGTGAACAACGCCAAAGTACGCATCAGCAGCTTATATTCCGCGCTGTCGGTATTGGCCAGTGCCGTCCCCTGAGTAAACATATCTCCCATGCTGCCGCGTTGCACCTGTTGGTGGTAGTTCAGCTTGCTCCAAAGCTCAGCGATATCCAGCTTACTTTCCTGCAGGGAAACAATATTCAGACGTACACCACGGCCCAGAAAACGACGATCGTCCTGACGGGCAAGCATCAACATCGCAAAACCAGACAGCTGTGCGGCGCGGTCGTCGATGTCCAGACCGAAGATATTATTTTCCAGAATCAGCTGCGGAATATCACGAGTACGATAGCCGCGCTCTTCGTAAATCGCCTTCAGCACTTTATAAGCTTCTGTCAGGATATGCCCGGAGCCACAGGCCGGATCCAGCACTTTAATGCTTTCAGGCTCAATGCTGGATGGGGTGATAGCTGCCAGCTGTGCCCGCACTTCCGGCGTTTGCTCTGCTGGCTCAATGTAGTAAGGCATTTTGCCTTTCAGGCTCGAGTCCGGGTAGGTTTGCAGCCACTGGCGACCCACCGAGTTCTGCACCAGGTACTGCACAATCCAGTTCGGGGTAAACAGCTGAGTGGCGGCGGGAATATCTTCGCTCTTCACCACCTTGCCGATCACGGCATCTTTTTTCTCGGAAATATAGAACTGATACAGCCAGCCGATCACTTCGACCTGTTCCCAGTCTTCTTCAGGAATGGTGTCCACCAGCCCGCGCAGAATGGAGTCGGTGCGAGTCAGGTTATCCGGCAGTACCAGTTCGATATCATCATTGACCGCTTCGAACAGGAAAGGCATTGCACCGTGCAATGCATGGCACTGTGCCAGCAGCAGTTCGCGGTACAGCTCTTCGTCACGATCGCCCGCCAGCTTCATCTCCACCAGGCGCGCTTTGTCCAGCTCCAGAGCATCAGCCACCTCCGGCACATGCTCCAGAACCTCAAAACCCCCTGCCAGCGTCGGGTGAGACAGCATACGGAAACCGTGATCAAGATAGCCATGCAGCTCCATATAGCGAATAGCGCAAAAGCGGTTAAACCAGGTATAAGCGATGTGCTCCACCAGCACGTCGTAGCCCTGCTTTTCTGCACGCTTGACCAGACGCTTACGGCGTGACGCCAGTGCTTTATCCAGCGAGAACTGACCATAACGCACCTGGTCGCCAAGATCGGTTGCTTGTACAATTTGCAGGTTGCCTTTTTTATCGGCTTCAATGCCCAGCGTAGTCAGTTTTAGCATGACCGCATCGCGGAACTGTTTACGTGCCACCGGGGCGTATTTTTTGATGTTTGACGTATTCATGTGGAGTCCTGAAAAGGGCAGACAACATCTGCCCTGAAAATGGGGAAATTACTGAAGCTGAACGCGTTCGCCTGCGTTAATAGCTTCCATTAGCGTTTTACGGAGTTGTTCCAGCGCTTTGTCTACCTGTTCGGCGTTATCCAGCGTTGTCACACCCGCAGCTCGTTCCATCGTTTTACGCGTGTTCACGTAGATGGTCTTTTTCAACTTGGGTTCAGGCTTAGCTATTGGAGCGATAATCCCTGGCTGAGGGGCGTTTTTTGGTTCAGGCACTTTCTTACGCTGTTCTTCAACCCAGCCGTTCAGTCGTTCGTTTGCTTTAAATTGTAGCGCCCGAACCTCAGCCTGCTCTTCCATAATCTGTGGGATCAGACCGTTCTGCTCCACTTTCTTACGCGATTGCTGCATCGGGTGTAAAAGCGAGTGCTGCAAGTCAGCAGGGACGTGCATCTCCAGCATGCTTTGCTTCAGCTCATTGATATGACCATCGATCTGTAGCAGCGCATGGCTTCGGTATTCTTCCACCAGACGTTGGTTGATGGTTTCAACGGTTTCAATCAGCGGGATAATCCGGTGCAGCTCTCTGTAAGGTCGTGCCTTGCTGTAGATACCTTCCAGCTCCTGCAACGCCTTTTGGGCCGTTTCGTCTTTATCCAGTGCGTTACGGTTAGCTTTAAAACTGCCATTCAACGCCATACTCAAGCGCTGCCAGGTGGCGTATTGGTTTTTGTAAAAGCTGACCAAATCGTCCCAGTCTTCCGAGAAATCTTTAAGATCGTCAGCCGCTGCGGTGATTTTTTCAATCACCGCGTATTCTTCTTTCTCGTTGAGGATCCCGTTCAGCAATACCAGGCCTTCTTCTATCTCTTTACGGCCAGGGTTTTGTCCATTCTCTGCACGAGTTTTAAAAACGGTCAGTTCGCTCTTCCAGCGGCCAAAGAGTTCGCGAATATGAGAGACCAGAGGCTGTTCTTCACGCTCGTTAAACGGTTCTCCGGCAATCTCAGCCATCAGCTGCGCAGCTTTAGTCAACTGCGCTTCGTCATGGCGACGAACTTTATGCAGACGCAAATCGCTGTAACGACGTGAATTATTAAACGCCTCCCACGCCTGCTTCAATGCGATTTCACTGCCTTGCAGAGTGAAGCTGTATTTACCGCTGCGTGCCAGCCGAGCCACCAGCAATTTGACTTCATCTTCCGGCCAGCCAAATGGACGACGGCCAAAAGTGGTAAGGATATCCCGCAGGTAAACTGGCTTATGAGTCTCAATACTCATACTGATCCAGTTATCCACTTCACGCATCGCCTCTGGGTTGGACTCTTCCATTTCCCCGAGGTCGAGCTGGGTATCATTTTCTATTGTCAACAGCGCGTGAGTTTCACGATTTACGTCTCCGGTACTGAGACGCAGCAATTTTAGTTTGGAGAAACTGTTCTCGATAACGTAACCGCAGGCTGCATCCACGATAGCTAACGGCGAAGAGGATTTCTTATCCAGCCGTTCGCCTAGCGCCCAGACATCAGCCTGAGCCAGCAAGCCTTCAATCTGCGCCTTCAGCGTTTTTTCGCGCATGCCATTTTCACGGCCTTTTTCCGCCAACAGCGTTGCCTGTTCCGGGCGCTGACCGCTTTGCTTGCTAAGGAAGGCTTTGGTCTGCGCGTACATGGTCAGGTCTTGCCAGGTACGAGCCTCATCAGGCAGGCAAATTAAAATGCAGTCTTTACTGTCCGTCATCAGCAGGCTATTGGAATGCGCCCCCTTGTAGCTCTCGTAGTTCGAGTCCAGCGGCGTGAGCACTTTAACTACCAAATCGTTAAGATTTGCGCCATCCAGTGGGTGCCCGTTACAGAAGCGACTGATATCAAAATCCTGCTTATTGGCTGGATAGCGATATCTTTTGTTCTTCAGGATCTCTTCGAAAATGATGGTTGAAAGCTGCTTATTGATGGTGGTGAATTCAACATCAATATTGCGGATTTCGTTTTCAATCTCTTTTTCTTCGTTAGTAAGGAAAACGAATTTGTCATCAATACGCGAGATCAGCATTTCAGCCTGCAGACGATTAAGACTGGCTTCAATCTGTCGACGGAGTTCCACTTTGTCAGTATCAATACGCTCAATGGAGAGCGTGACGAGGTTATCAAGAGTACTTTTCAGCACGTCAACGTAGCGGATCAGGAACAGCGTCTTTAGCAGTTTGCCGTCAAATTCCGTCAGTGACGGAGACTGGCAGGCCTGAATGATAGTGCGGCTAACCGCAGGTTCCAGGAAGCTTTCAATCGCAGAGTAGAAACGCCAGAACGGGACCAGGCTATCCAGTCCATCTGCAGAAATCTGGACTGCTGCCGACTGGAAGGCATCCAGCAAAGAGCGCTCCCCCATTGCCAACTGCTTACCTGCAGCCCCTTTGGTACGGATTGACTCAAAGACCTTTTGCAGGATCTGGTAATGCCACGGCACAAACGGATAGTTATCCACGAACTCGCGACTGTTGGTATAGGCACGCAGCGTAGCCGTGGTTGTCGTGTCGAACGCCAACTGGTTACGCAAAATATCGCCTTTTTCCTGCCAGACAGCTTCCAGCGCCGGTATTGCCGCTTCTGTTTTCACCAGCAGACGTTTCTGGATAACTTCTGAGGTATTCGAGCTGGAGAGTTGTAAGCGCGTTGAGAAACGTCCCTGAATCTTGGAGAAGTCCTGACCATCACGACTGCTCATACCGCCAATAGCGGCATTAATGTCAGCCTGGGAGGTAACAATCACCCATGCCCGCCCACCACAAATAACACCTAAGTTTTCGGTGATGGTTTGCAGCTTCAGCATCATCTGGGCATCTTTACCAATGAACTGACCAACTTCATCGACCATAAACAGGATATTACGGTTACCCTGGCTGTCGAGCCACTCTTTCACCCACGTACAGAAATTTTTGATATCCAGTGGGAAGTTCTTATCAAGTTGCTCGATCCACTGACGAGAAGACTCTTCACTCTGGCCTGTAGCTATGCTCAGCGCCTGAGCCATCTGATCGTTTATCATCAGATAAACATCGCGTTCGTCTTCCCAGCGAGACCCGGTAATGTCCGCGAAGGCGGCCCTAAAGGTATCAAACTGTCCACGCTTATCGAGCTCACGTTCCAGATGTGCAATATGTGGGAAGTCGCCACAATAACCAGCTAGTTCGTTAAAGACTTTCAGAAAGACTTTGAGTATGGCATCAACGCCATCTTCAACATTCGCACGTGAGTCAATATTGAATAATATGACATCGGTCGGATGTTGTACCGATTTCCGAATATCAGCCAATAGCAGTGCATCATCAATTTTCTCTTCAAAGAAGGAAAGTGCATTACGAGTAACACCATTACGGCTTACTTCGCGGTTCGCCAGTAGATAGGATAAGATCTTAATGAAGTGTGATTTACCGGAACCAAAGAAGCCTGAAACCCAGACGCCTATTTTGTCAGCAAGCTGTAATCTGCCTGGACCTGTAGCTGGAGCATATACTTCAAAGAACTGACGCAGGTGACCATCGAGCTCCCGAGTGATGACATACTCATCCAGTTCTATCCAGGCGCTTTCGTCGTCGGTCTGCTCGGCTTTAACCACGCCGTTAATATTACGTTTTAGCGGTTTCTCAAAAATTTGTTCAATATTCATTGCTGTCGTCTTTTAACGTGGAGTCAAAGTTGCCGCAGGTCCGGTTTCAGGTACCAGTCTGAAGGCGCGATAATAGTTACGGGAGTTAATACCAGCGAGTGGTGAAAGATCATATCCGCTGTAGGTGCCTGGATAGAACATCAGCAGTGGTGTAAACCCCATCACGTCCTGAAGTGCGCTCATAAGCTCATGACCACGAACCAACGGCCAGGCGTTACCGAGGCCCGTCAGAATGACAAATTGCTGGGCAGGAAGATCGACCGTGCGTGCAATATATTCCGCAATTTTTTTCTGGCTCAGCGGGGCTGCCAGATGTTTTTTCAGTGTCTCAAGGCCAAGCTCAGGCTCTCGCTGGCAGATACGGTCAAAGAGCTTACGTTCTTCCAGCATATCGATGATGACCTGGAAGATATTTAGCGTTTTATAGGTGTACTTTTTATCCAGTTTTTTGAATAAAAAGTGCAGGTATTCGCGGACCTGAAGCTCTTGCTTTGCCGGATAGTCAAAGATCCAGAAGCCAATCTCATTGCCGGAACCTTGGTTTTTCAAAAAACGGTCGTCGCCGATACGTTCTTCTAACTGCTTTAATCGATATTCAAGGATCGGGTCATTCATGCGTTACCCTCCAGAATAGGGAGCAGTTCGGCTTTGTTTAAACGATGCAAGGCCGTTGCAACATCTGGTAGAAGGAAAACGTTTTGTAAATTGCGGCGGCGTGGGCTATCCAGGTAACCAGCTTCTGCCAGTGCCTTAATCAGATTGTTACCCATCTTTTGGATAGATGAATCAGAGAAAGCCGCCAGCTCCGGGTGCAATCGCAGATTCTCATCCACGAATTCATTCCAGCAATTTCCGCTGAGTTTTTCTTTAAACTGCTGGCGTGCCGGGTTCACCACATCAGCGACAAATTCCGCGACAATGGGAGACTGATTCATCAAGGCGACTAACAGCATTTGCAGACGTTCACTTTCACTACCATTGACAATCAATTGCCAGCATTCGCGGTCCAGTGTCATAAGCCGAAGTTTTACTGTTCTGGCATAGCGATTCGCCGTGCTGGTGGAGGATGCCTGAAGGATATTTTCATCGATTATTTGCTGTTGCCAGGTCGTTTCGTCTGGTTCAGAAAGCAGCAGCTTAGCAATAATCCTGCTCTCACGAACCATCAGCGCGCCGCCCAGCAGATCGCCAATCCAGCGTTTATCATTTTTAATCATGGTAGTTGTCATCAAAAATCCGGAATGCTGCTCGCAAAAAATCAAGTAATGATTGTAATCGGCATGCAGGGTAGATGCCATGACTATGGTCACCCCATTCATGTGATTTATTCATGCTGGTTATTGACTGATCGCGATCATAGATTCGAATCGTGGTTAGACGGTCTTACTCCAGTTATCGACTCTTCACAGGGCGATATCACAGCGAATTATTAACGATCATTCCCGAGTGTTGAAAATGGGTCTTCAAGTTAATCGTGTATAGGCCTTATCTGTGTCGATTTAATGGTACAGCCAGTATGAACAAGGGAATCCAGGAACGTACGTCCTTAATTTAAATAATTTTTCGATATATATCATGCTCTTGAATGCACCAGTATAACGGCGAGTCCATCAAGGATTCGCCGTTTTTGTTTTCTTTGTCTCGGGAGATGTCATGAAAAATAAGGAAGGCCAACAGTCCCTGCAGGACTCGCTTACGGGTTTGCCGGAATGGGCCTCAGAGCGGGTCATGCAGCAGATACGTCAGCTCACAAACTACGAACCAGCGATCGGTATTATGGGAAAAACCGGGGCGGGGAAATCGTCACTCTGTAATGCGTTGTTTGCCGGTGAAGTATCGCCGGTCAGCGATGTGGCGGCCTGCACCCGTGAACCTTTACGCTTTCGTCTGCTGGTTGGCGACCGCCATATGACGCTGGTGGACCTGCCCGGTGTGGGCGAAAGTGGCGCTCGCGATAACGAATATGCTGCGCTGTATCGCGAACAGCTTCCCCGGCTTGACCTGGTGCTGTGGCTGATTAAGGCCGATGACCGGGCGCTGGCAGTGGATGAACACTTTTATCATCAAGTGATTGGGGAGGCATACCGGCATAAGGTGCTGTTTGTTATCAGCCAGTCGGATAAGGTCGAGCCCACCAGCGGTGGGTGGCCATTGTCCAAAGAGCAGAAGCAGAATATCAGCCGTAAAATCTGTCTGCTGCATGAGCTGTTCCAGCCCGTACATCCAGTGTGTGCCGTGTCGGTCCGTCTTCAGTGGGGACTGCGGGTGATGGCCGAGCGAATGATTAAGTGCCTGCCACGTGAGGCCACCAGCCCGGTGGTGTCGCAACTCCAGCCTTCCTTTCGCACGACGGTAGTCCGGGAACAGGCGCGTAGCGATTTTGGTGAAACCGTCGGTGCTGTACTCGATAGCATCAGTGCCTTTCCCCTGATACCCGCCCCGGTGCGGGCCGTCATTCAGGCCGTGCGCACCACCGTGGTGTCAGTGGCCCGTGCCGTCTGGGATTTCTTCTTCTGAGTATTTAACCCATCCCTGTTATTTCCCTAACCCTGTCGCCGATGCGACGGGGATTTCTTTTATTTGTTTTCCCATTATGAGGAGTCTGCTTATGACCCGTCTGGCTTCGCGCTTTGGCGCAGCAAACCTTATCCGTCGCGACCGCCCGTTAACCCGTGAGGAGCTGTTTCGCGTGGTGCCCAGTGTGTTCAGCGAGGACAAACATGAATCCCGCAGTGAGCGTTATACCTATATACCTACCATCTCCCTGCTCGACAGCCTACAGCGAGAAGGCTTCCAGCCATTCTTTGCCTGTCAGACCCGCGTGCGTGACCCCGGTCGTCGTGAACATACAAAGCATATGCTGCGTCTGCGGCGTGAGGGGCAGATTACCGGTAAACAGGTACCAGAAATTATCCTGCTCAACTCCCACGATGGCACTAGTTCGTATCAGATGTTGCCGGGACTATTTCGTGCGGTTTGTCAGAACGGGCTCGTCTGCGGTGAGTCGTTTGGCGAGGTGCGGGTGCCACACAAGGGGGACGTGGTGAGTCAGGTGATTGAAGGCGCGTATGAGGTGCTGGGGATTTTTGACCGGGTGGAGGAGAAACGGGATGCCATGCAGTCGTTGCTGTTGCCACCCCCGGCACAGCAGGCACTGGCAAAAGCCGCCCTCACATACCGCTTTGGTGAAGACCACCAGCCGGTGACTGAATCGCAGATCCTCTCCCCTCGCCGCTGGCAGGATGAGAGCAATGACCTGTGGACCACGTACCAGCGTATTCAGGAGAACCTGATTAAGGGCGGGCTCAGTGGCCGTAATGCCAAAGGAGGACGGTCACATACCCGTGCCGTTCGCGGTATCGACGGGGACGTGAAACTTAACCGGGCACTGTGGGTGATGGCGGAAGCCCTGCTCACGCAACTGCAGTGACCGTTTAATGTTGCTGCTTTGTTAATATCGGACACCACCTGTCCGCATCGCACCGTGCTGACGGTCCTCACTCACCGAGGGAAGGCCTGTAACCCCCGCTGCCTCTGGCTTTTGCAGAAATGAAAAATAGTTTCTGTGGTGTCCATACCCTGTCCGACCCCCTCTTTAAAGTAATCACATCATTTTCAGTCAGTTAACTTTCACGGAGAACGTCTCATGACACAGGCAGAACGCCGCCATGACCGGCTGGCTGTCAGGCTGTCACTGATAATCAGCCGTCTGGTGGCAGGGGAAACGCTGAGTGTGCGTAAGCTTGCCGCTGAGTTTGGTGTGTCGGTGCGCACGCTGCGGCGTGATTTTCGTGAGCGGCTGATGTATCTGGACCTGGAGTATCAGTCCGGATATTGCCGCTTACGCACTGCGGGCAGTGAGACGCAGATGGTGCCCGACGTGCTTATCTTTGCCCACCGCAGCGGGATGGCCGGTCTTTTCCCTGGCTTTGACCGTCGTCTGGTAAACGCACTGCTGATGTGCGATGAGTCTCCCTGCGTAATCGCACCCGCCAGTCCGGCTCCTTCGCCATCAGGCGCATTGTCTTTCTGGCGACTGATTCAGGCCATTACCGGGCGCAGGCGGGTGACTCTGATTGCCGAGGGGCAGCGCTGTGAGCGGCTGGCTCCCTGCCGGTTACTTATCCACCAGCAGGCCTGGTATCTGGTGGCAGAGCACGACGGACATATCGCCGTATTCTCCCTGGATGAAATCCATCTGGTTCAGCCCCTGCAGGAGACTTTCCGGCGTAACGACAGTCTGTGTCGTCTTGTTGAAGACCCGGGCTTTATTCAGTCCTTACCCCATTTTCGCTTTATCCAGCAGTCACTGCTTACGTTTGTTCCGGCCAACAGCTCACCAGAATAGCGCAAGCGTTGTTATCAACCCGGCAACAGGGAGGAGCCCTATGCCCGTTATTGCCATTATCGCCATTGTTGTCATCGTCATCATTCTGAACAAAACCGGGGTGTCCGACAGTCTCGCGGCCCTGACCCTTGCCACTGTTGCCGCACTGCTGACGGGAGGTGGCGCAGCCGGTGCTGCCAGTGTCGCGCTGACACCGTTCGTCGGCGTGCCGGTGGGTATTTTCGTGGGCATTTATGTCTTTGCCAAAGTGGTTCGTCTGATTTCAGGAAAAAAATAATGAAACGTAAAACACTGCCTCTGCTGGCGCTGGTTGCCACCACTCTGTTTCTCATCGCATGCGATGACAGAAGTGATGACCTGAAGGCCATCAGTAAATTTAAGGACCTCACCCCACCGCGTTTCAGTGATGTGGTCAGCCACCAGGATGATGTCAGCGAAGAATGGTCACAGGTTGACTACTTATCCGGTCCCACCTTGCAGGTTTTACGTACCCGCCAGTCGCCCGATGGCTGCGAGGATGGCAGTTACTACTACCTCGTGGATATGCAGGAAAAAACCGTCCAGCCACTGATGAATGCGCTGTGTATTGCCGATAACATCAAACTGGAATACCAGGAGGTGACGGACCCGTATACCAAAGAAAAATACTTTGAGTACGCCCATGACGGCAAACTGATGGGGCGACTGCTGATACCCTCAAACCCTGAGAACTAGGAATAAAACAACGACAAAGGAGACAAGAATGACAATACTTTCACTAAGTCGGTTTATGCTGGCGGGTGTACTGCTCGCGAGCTTTAATGCCTCTGCTATCCCGGGGTTCTGGCAGCAGGGTTACGGTCAGGGCAATACGGAATACAGTGTGACCGAAGCCAGCGGAAAGACGTTTACCATCAACTGCACAGGGAACCCGGACCAGAATGGTTTCTATCAGCATTCAGTCTTTCTTACCCTTGCCGATGACAAGATGGTCAGTTCGCACGATGACGACACTACTATCACCGTAGTGATGGATCACCAGCAGTACATTATTCCGTCCAGCCTGGGCTGGCGTAACGGCGATAACGCCTGGTTTGACTTCATCAGCAATATCTCTGAGGCCGGGCAGTTCGACGTCTACGTCAATGACCACAAAGCAGGGACCTTCACTGCGGACCGGAAGAACGCTGAGAAAGTTCTGTCCACTCTCGGAGACTGCAGCAACGACTGATAGTAGTATCTTCCCCAGCAAATCCACCCCGACAGCTAGCAGGCTGCCGGGGTTTTCTTTTATCAGGAGCCCGAAAATGACCCAATCCGTGTTGCTGCCACCGGGGCCTTTCACCCGGAGACAAGCGCAAGCGGTCACTACCACGTACAGCAATATCACACTCGAAGACGACCAGGGCAGTCACTTCCGTCTGGTGGTTCGTGATACTGAAGGCCGGATGGTCTGGCGGGCATGGAACTTTGAGCCGGATGCCGGTGAAGGTCTTAACCGCTATATCCGCACCTCAGGCATCCGTACAGACACGGCCACCCGCTGATCGCGAAGCATTTACCCGCATTCACCTCCCCGAACACACTTTATATCCCCATACGCCAGCCATCGCCGCTGGCGTTTTTATTGACGGAGACATACCCATGACAACACAGACGCAGCACGACCTCGCACCCGCTAACCAACCCGAATTTGAACTGACCGTCACGCCGGTCCCCGATGAACAGCGTATCGATTTCTGGCCACAGTACTTTGGCGCTATCCCGCAGTGGCTACTCCTGGAGCCGCATATCTTCGCCTGGATGGACCGCTTCTGTGAGGGCTACAGCGGTGGTATCTGGTCGTTCTACACCCTCAGCAATGGCGGCGCATTTATGTCCCCCGAGCCTGACAACGATGAGACATGGCGTCTGTTTAACTGCCTGAACGGTAACGATGCCCAAATGAGTGCAGAAGCAGCAGGTATTGCTGTCTGCCTGATTGCGTATAGCCACCATGCCTGCCGTACAGAATGTGACGCGATGACCGCACACTATTACCGCCTGCGGGAGTATGCCATGCAACATCCAGAGGCTCACGCCATTCTGCGTATTATCGACTGACCGAAGGAGCAACAGATGAAACAGCTTTCCTTTTTACCCGGCGAGATGACGCCACAGGACCGGCGTCTCATTCAGCGGGCGCTCAGGGCTCTGGACCGCCACCTGCATGAGCCCGGCGTAGCCTTCACCTCTACCCACGCCGTACGTGAATGGCTGCGACTGCATATGGCCGCGCTTGAGCGGGAAAAGTTCCGGGTGTTGTATCTGGACAACCAGAATCAGTTGATTGCCCATGAAACGCTCTTCACCGGCACGATTAACCGCACCGAGGTGCATCCCCGGGAGGTGGTCAAACGTGCTCTGCACTTCAACGCGGCGGCGGTGATACTCGCGCATAACCATCCTTCCGGCGAGACGACACCTAGCCAGGCCGACAAAACCCTCACGCAGCGACTGGTTCAGGTGCTTCAGCTGGTGGATATCCGCGTCCCTGACCACCTGATTGTCGGTGGCAGGCAAATCTATTCGTTCGCAGAACACGGTCTGTTGTGAGGTATGACATGAAAATTATCAGTAAACGCCGGGCAATGACGATATACCGCCAGCATCCTGAGTCCCGGATCTTTCGCTACTGCAGTGGAAAATATCAGTGGCACGGTAGCGTCTGCCATTACACCGGCAGGGATGTGCCGGATATCACAGGAGTCCTCGCGGTATACGCCGAACGCCGCCAGGACCGTAACGGGCCTTATGCCTGCCTAATTAGTATTACCCTGAACTGACAATAAAAGGAGAGCCGCCATGACCCACATCAACTGGGGCCTGCAGCGGGCTATCACGCCGCGCCTGGGAGCCCGTCTGGTGCAGGAGGGTAACCGACTGCACTATCTGGCTGACAGGGCCAGCATCACCGGCAGGTTCAGTGACACCGAATGCCGGAAGCTGGATGAAACATGCCCGCACTTTATCCGCCAGATGGAGTCGATGCTAACCACCGGTGAACTCAGTCCCCAACACGCCCACTGCGTCACCCTGTACCACAACGGTTTCACCTGCGAAGCCGATACTCTTGGCAGTTGCGGCTACGTATACATCGCCATTTACCCCACTCAGAGTTAATTACCTTCACGAGAGTAAACATGAAAACTTTACCTGCAACAACTCAGCGGGCGGCGAAGCCCTGCCTAACACCCGTGGCTGTCTGGCAAATGCTACTGACCCGCCTGCTGAAACAGCACTATGGTCTCACCCTCAACGACACACCGTTCAGTGAGGAACGTGTTATACAGGAACATATCGATGCCGGAATCACGCTGGCTGATGCCGTGAATTTTCTGGTGGAAAAATACGAACTGGTGCGTATCGACAGGAAGGGATTTAACTGGCAGGAACAATCCCCTTATCTCCGGGCTGTAGACATTCTGCGAGCACGGCAGGCAACTGGCTTGTTGCGGCAAAGCCGTAAAAATTCGGTACGGTGAATATTACAGGCAGTGCTACTGGCTTTCATCACTATCCGGGGATGCTGGCAGCGAGATGAAGAGGGCAGGGTAGCAATTCCTTACCTGACCCATTACCTGACCCAAATTGCATCCAAAGAAAAAGGAGTTAGACGATTTCTCATCTAACTCCTTGTTTTATCTGGTGGCCCCTGTTGGGTTTGAACCAACGACCAAGCGATTATGAGTCGCCTGCTCTAACCACTGAGCTAAGGGGCCGTGGCGGTGGATTATAAAGTAACTCTGCGTCGCAATCCAGACATATGCGAACGGATGCTGATTTTATAAACAATGTATTTTCAGTCCGTTATACTGTTACTCTGATGTATTGTTCGGAGTAATTATGGTTAAGGACATACTGGCACCAGGGCTGCGGGTGGTGTTTTGCGGCATCAATCCGGGACTATCTTCCGCAGGTACAGGGTTCCCCTTTGCACATCCCGCCAATCGCTTCTGGAAGGTCATCCATCAGGCGGGATTTACCGATCGCCAACTGAAACCAGAAGAGGCGCAACACCTGCTGGATTTCCGCTGTGGCGTGACCAAGTTTGTCGACAGGCCGACGGTGCAGGCTAATGAAGTGAAGCTACAGGAGATGCGTAACGGTGGTCGTCTGCTCATTGAGAAAATAGAAGAGTATCAGCCAGCCGCGCTCGCTATCCTTGGGAAGCAGGCATTTGAGCAGGGGCTTAGCCAGCGTGGGGCGCAGTGGGGAAAACAGACGCTGACCATTGGCGCGACGCAAATATGGGTATTGCCGAATCCCAGCGGGTTAAGCCGGATCACGCTGGATAAACTGGTAGAGGCGTATCGGGAAGTGAATGACGCCCTGGTCAGGCGGGGACTATAAAGAAAAACGCCACCTTGCGGTGGCGTTTATGCTTATGCGGCGAGATTAATCGTCCAGGAAGCTACGCAGTACTTCAGAGCGGCTCGGGTGGCGCAGTTTACGCAGCGCCTTCGCTTCGATCTGACGGATACGTTCGCGGGTAACGTCGAACTGTTTACCCACTTCTTCCAGCGTGTGGTCGGTGTTCATATCGATACCGAAACGCATACGCAGAACTTTCGCTTCACGGGCGGTCAGGCCAGCCAGAACGTCGTGCGTTGCGGCACGCAGGCTCTCGGTGGTCGCAGAGTCCAGCGGCAGCTCGAGGGTGGTATCCTCGATGAAATCACCCAGATGCGAATCTTCATCGTCGCCGATCGGCGTTTCCATGGAGATAGGTTCTTTAGCGATTTTCAGCACTTTACGGATCTTGTCTTCCGGCATCAGCATGCGCTCAGCCAGTTCTTCTGGCGTCGGCTCGCGGCCCATCTCTTGCAGCATCTGACGGGAGATACGGTTGAGCTTGTTGATAGTCTCAATCATATGCACCGGAATACGGATGGTGCGCGCCTGATCCGCGATCGAACGGGTGATCGCCTGACGGATCCACCAGGTTGCATAGGTGGAGAACTTGTAACCACGACGGTATTCAAACTTATCAACCGCTTTCATCAGACCAATGTTACCTTCCTGAATCAGATCCAGGAACTGCAAGCCACGGTTGGTGTATTTTTTAGCGATAGAGATAACCAGACGTAAGTTCGCTTCAACCATCTCTTTTTTCGCACGGCGGGCTTTCGCTTCACCGATGGACATGCGACGGTTGATATCTTTAACCTGCTCGATGGTCAGGCCGGTTTCTTCTTCAATCTGCTGCAGTTTCTGCAGGCCGCGGTGAACGTCATCTGCAACGTCGTGCAGTTTTTCAGACCACGGTTTGTTCATCGCGATTGCCGCGTTGAACCAGGTTTCGCTGGTTTCGTTGCCAGTGAACAGGGTGATGAAGTTTTTCTTCGGCATTTTGCACTGCTCAACGCAGAGCTTCATGATCAGACGTTCCTGAGTACGCACGCGGTCCATCATGACGCGCATGCTGTTTACCAGGTAGTCGAACTGCTTCGGCACCAGGCGGAACTGTTTGAACACTTCGGACAGCTTCTGAATTTCTTCCTGCGCGGCAGCATGGCTGCGGCCTTTCGCTTTGATGGTGTCGCGAGTGATTTCGTACTGAGTACGCAGTTCACCGAATTTTTCACGCGCTAACTCAGGGTCGATGCTGTTGTCATCATCGCTGCTGTCGTCGTCGCCATCTTCTTCATCTTCGTCTTCATCGTCATCCATCTCTTCCTGAGAGAGTTCAGAACCGACGTGGGTCGCCGTTGGCGCCATGTCTTCTTCCGCGTTTGGATCGACAAAGCCAGTGATCAGATCGGAAAGACGTGCTTCTTCAGCTTCTACGCGATCGTACTGCTCAAGCAGGTAGGTGATAGCTTCCGGGTATTCGGCAACGGAGCATTGAACCTGGTTAATCCCGTCTTCGATGCGTTTAGCGATGTCGATTTCGCCTTCGCGGGTTAACAGTTCAACGGTACCCATTTCACGCATGTACATGCGGACCGGGTCAGTCGTACGACCGATTTCGGACTCAACGCTGGACAGAACCTGGGCAGCCGCTTCTTCCGCGTCTTCATCGGTGCTGTTGGAGGTTTCAGCAAGCAGCAGATCATCGGCATCAGGTGCTTCTTCCATCACCTGAATACCCATGTCATTGATCATTTGGATGATGTCTTCGATTTGATCTGAATCGACGATATCTTCCGGCAGATGGTCATTGACCTCGGCATAGGTCAGATAGCCTTGCTCCTTACCACGTTGGACAAGAAGCTTCAGCTGTGACTGCGGGTTTTGCTCCATAAGACGGTATCCACACTTAATTCGTTTGATTGGTGTTGGGCGGTAAAACCGCCAACGGCAAAACGAGGGCATACTTATATTTTGCCGCTGCCTCTCCGTGCGGCTGTCGGGGGCTTCCCGATCGATATTCGGCAGTTAAGCCGTTAAATACTTCATCTTTCACGTTGTCTCTGCGTTAGCTGCGTTCGTTACTCGGCTCATCCTGAGCCTCGCCCCTTACGGGGCCGCCGCAAGCAGCGTTCAAATCCGCTCCCGGCGGATTTGTCATCCTGGTCATGTACTTATGTACACTCCCAGGCGTTCGTTCACTTGCTGCCTTGATACAACGCGAATGATTTTGTCTTTGTTTTGTCTTTCTTTTATTTCTTGGCCAGTTCCTGGTTCAGTGTCCAGAGTTCCCGGCGTTCTTCGCTGCTTAAACCGTGTGTGCGCTCACGAGCTATCAACTCTTCCTGGCGCAGTTCAAGCATCGAATCAAACATATGGTTGAGTGAGTCGGTGAAGGTTTTTTCCGCGATATCTTTATCTGCTATATCGTCCCACATCGACAGTTTTTCAAGGGTCGCAGCATCATTTGTGCCACGGTAGTGTTCTAAAAGTTGCCCGGTGGTCAGACCTGGCTGAGCCAGACAAGTGTTGACCAGTTCTCTGAATAAGCCAAGTCCAGGCAGCTTATTACTATCCAGTGCGCCTAACGGTGGAACCAGCGGGGCGAGGCCCGGGTTCTGTACCAGCAACCCTATAAGTATACGCATGGTCGTACGTTTTAGCTGTGGAACAGGGCGGGAAGCCCCATTTTCTGCCAGTTTAGGCATTAAACGTTCAAGCTGGCTGTCATCCAGAATGCCGAGCTTGTTCCCCAACTCCTGTCGCAGGTAAATGCGCAACGTTTCGCCTGGTACCTGAGTAATCAACGGTAATGCCAGCGTACTGAGCTGTGCGCGTCCGTCCGGGGTACTCAAATCAACCTGCGGCAGCAGGCTGTTAAATAAAAACGCGGAGAGCGGCAGCGCCTGCTCCATCCGGGCTTCAAAGGCCTCTTTCCCTTCTTTACGCACCAGCGTATCGGGGTCTTCGCCGTCAGGTAAAAACATAAAGCGTAGCTGGCGTCCGTCTGTCATATAGGGCAGTGCGGTTTCCAGCGCGCGCCATGCTGCGTCACGTCCGGCACGGTCGCCGTCGTAACAGCAAATTACGTTGTTCGTCGCGCGGAACAACAGTTGGATGTGATCGGCGGTAGTTGACGTCCCAAGGGATGCCACGGCGTAGTTAATGCCGTATTGCGCCAGCGCCACCACATCCATATAGCCTTCTACCACTAACAGGCGCTGTGGATCGGCGTTATCCTGCTGGGCTTCATAAAGGCCATACAGCTGGCGACCTTTATGGAAAATATCGGTTTCCGGGGAGTTCAGATATTTCGGCAGGGCATCGCCCAGCACGCGTCCACCAAAACCAATGACCCGACCACGTTTGTCGCGAATGGGGAACATTACCCGTTCGCGGAAGCGATCGTAACTGCGTCCCTGATCGTTGGTGACCAACATCCCCGCATCGACCAGCGATTTGCGATTCTCAGCATTGCCGCCAAACCGTTTCAGGACGTTGTCCCAGCCGGGGGGCGCAAAACCAATAGCAAAACGGGTGATAACGTCGCTACTTAATCCTCGCTTTTCCAGGTACTGGCGCGCAGGGGTAGCGGCGGGCTGCATCAAAGACTGTTGATAAAAAGTGTTCAGGCCGTCCATCAATTGATAAAGGCTTTGCCGTTGATGGCGCTCTATCTGATTGGGGCCACTGCCTGCTTCATAGGGCACTTCAAGGTTGTGCATTGCGGCCAGTTCTTCGACGGTTTCCACAAACTCGAGCTTGTCGTAGTTCATCAGAAAGTCGACGGCGTTGCCATGCGCGCCACACCCAAAGCAGTGATAAAACTGTTTTTCACCGTTTACGGTGAAAGAGGGGGTTTTTTCGTTATGGAACGGACAGCACGCGTGATAATTTTTGCCCTGCTTTTTCAGCTTTACCCGCGCGTCGATGAGATCGACGATGTCGGTTCTTGCCAGCAGGTCATTGATAAAAACGCGAGGAATTCGTCCAGCCATAAGCCCCTGTTTTTTGATGACTCATATACACAAAATCATTCAGGATGCATCAAGGCGGCAAGGAAGCGAATCCTCAGGAGCGTACAGCAGTACGTGACTGGGGTGAGCGACTGCAGCCAACACTGAGGCAGCTTGAATGATGACGTGTATAAACGAAAATAAGCCGCGCATTCCTTCCGGAAGCACGGCCTTACAACTACAACTCAGTCTGAATTGAGAGCTTTGGCTCTCAATGGATTAGTACAGACGAGTACGGCGTGCGTTTTCGCGAGCCAGTTTCTTCGCGTGACGTTTCACAGCAGAAGCTTTAGCGCGCTTACGTTCGGTAGTCGGTTTTTCATAGAACTCACGACGACGAACTTCCGCCAGAACACCTGCTTTTTCGCATGAACGCTTGAAGCGACGCAGTGCTACGTCGAACGGCTCGTTTTCACGTACTTTAATTACCGGCATGTAACTCTCACCTTTAATAAATTCGGTTTGCCGCTGGCATCAACGCCAGCTTATTTCAAAATGGTGCGGAATTTTACTGCAATTGCTGCTGCTTTGTAAAGCACCGACGCGATTTTGAAAGGGACTTTTATAAGGACAAGGAGTATACACGAGCGAAACTCCTGGGGCGAACAAAGTTTTACATCAACCCGCATTGGTCCTACACTGCGCGGTAATAAAGCGAGGTAAAACAAGTCATGCGTGTACTGGGTATTGAAACATCCTGCGATGAAACCGGCATCGCCATTTACGACGATGAAAAAGGTCTTTTAGCCAACCAATTGTATAGTCAGGTGAAATTACATGCTGACTACGGCGGCGTAGTGCCAGAACTGGCCTCGCGCGATCACGTACGTAAAACCGTACCGTTGATCCAGGCCGCGCTGAAAGAAGCGGGACTGACGGCAAAAGAGATCGATGCGGTGGCGTATACCGCAGGTCCTGGTCTGGTTGGTGCGCTGCTGGTTGGCGCTACCGTAGGACGTTCGCTGGCGTTCGCCTGGGGCGTACCGGCAATTCCTGTGCACCACATGGAAGGGCATCTGCTGGCGCCAATGCTGGAAGATAATCCCCCTGCGTTCCCGTTCGTCGCGCTGCTGGTTTCCGGCGGTCACACTCAGTTGATCAGCGTCACCGGTATCGGTCAGTATGAATTGCTGGGCGAATCGATTGATGATGCCGCAGGCGAAGCGTTCGACAAAACAGCCAAGCTGTTGGGGCTGGATTATCCTGGCGGCCCAATGCTGTCAAAGCTGGCTTCGCAAGGCGTTGAAAAACGTTTTGTTTTCCCGCGTCCAATGACTGACCGTCCGGGGTTGGATTTCAGCTTCTCCGGTCTGAAAACCTTCGCTGCGAATACCATTCGTAATAACGAAAATGACGATCAGACCCGCGCTGATATCGCCCGTGCGTTTGAAGACGCGGTAGTTGATACGCTGATGATCAAGTGCAAACGCGCGCTGGATCAAACCGGTTTTAAACGTCTGGTGATGGCGGGGGGCGTGAGTGCGAACCGTACGCTGCGCGCAAAACTGGCCGAGATGATGCAAAAACGTCGTGGCGAAGTGTTTTACGCGCGTCCGGAATTTTGTACCGATAACGGGGCGATGATCGCCTACGCGGGCATGGTGCGCTTTAAAGCGGGTGCAACGGCGGATCTTGGCGTGACCGTGCGTCCACGCTGGCCGCTGGCGGAATTACCGGCAGCATAAGTTTTTTTGCCCGGTGGCGCTGCGTTTACCGGGCTTACAAAACCGTAGGCCGGGTCAGGCGAATCCGCCGCCCGGCGATAGCTCTCACTACATCCGCAACATTCCTTTCTCTTCCAGAAACGCGATAATTTTTTCCAGGCCTTCTCCTGATTTTAAATTACTAAACGTCCATGGATGCTCGCCGCGCATGCGCAAGGTATCGCGCTCCATCACCTCCAGCGATGCGCCGACGTAAGGGGCCAGATCGGTTTTATTGATCACCAGAAAATCGGATTTGGTGATCCCCGGACCACCTTTACGCGGGATCTTCTCGCCTTCAGCAACATCGATCACATAGATCGTCAGATCCGCGAGTTCCGGGCTGAAGGTGGCGCTCAGGTTATCGCCGCCGCTTTCCACAAAAATCAGATCCAGATTACCGAATTTCTCGCTCAGCGCTTCTACGGCGGCCAGATTCATCGACGCATCTTCGCGGATGGCGGTATGCGGGCAGCCACCGGTTTCCACGCCGACGATCCTCTCTGGCTCCAGTGCGCCCGCCTCGGTGAGAATGCGCTGGTCTTCTTTGGTGTAGATATCGTTGGTCACCACCGCCAACTGATAGCTGCTGCGCATGGCTTTACATAACGCTTCCAGCAGCGCCGTTTTGCCCGAGCCAACCGGGCCGCCAACGCCCACACGCAGGGGATGCTTGTAGTTACTCATTTTTTCTCCTCAGGAGCGGAATAATCGGGAATATTGGGTTTCATGCCGGGCAGACGCGATAGCGGCCAACGGCGTTGCGGAGCCGAGGCTGGTGTCAGGACACGTCAGCGCCTGTGCCAAACCCTGCGCATAGCGATCGCAGAGCGCAATAATCAAACGCTGGGCCGCCTGTTGTCCAAAAGGAACCAGCTTGACGCCAGCCATGACAGCGCTCTCAATCCAGCTGTAGCCGAGGCTTAACGCCAGCTCCGTCAGCGGAATTTTCCAGCGTACGCCCAGCCAGGCCATGCCGCAGAGTTGGCTGTCGACAAAGAGGGTGCGCCATTCTCGCGAGCAATCCGACTCCCAGTCGGTGACCAGCCGCGTAAACGCTGCACCCCGACTGCGTTCTTCATCCCGCAGTTCGCGGGTTTCGCGACAGGCCAGCAGGTAAGCGCTCCAGCGGCGTGCTGCGTCGAGATCGTCCAGCTCGCAGGCGCGATACAGTCTCGCCAGCAGCGGTAGGTCAACGGTAAAAAAGTTTTGCTCCATCTGCTGGATTTGCCAGGCAGAGAAGTCATCGACGCTTTTCACCCAGCCGATTTCCACCGCCCACTCCAGACCCTGGGACCAGGTAAACGACCCCACCGGGAGCGCGCTGCTGGCGAGCTGCATCAGACGTAGCTGTTGGCTGTTATGCATCAGTGCGCATGGCCGTGGTGATGCCCGTGTGATTCACTGGCATAAGCGCCTGCTTCAGGTTCAAACGGCAACTGGGCGAAGGTCACCTCAAGGTTGAACTGGCGCAGCATGTCGTCCAGCACATGATCGTGGTGGTAACGCAGTTCGTCCGGCAGGATTTGCAGCGGAACGTGGCGATTGCCGAGGTGATAACAGGCTTTGGCGAGCAGGAAAGGATCGGCGCAGCGCACCACGGAAACCGACTCCGGTGCGGCGATCACTTCGATCACTTCGCTGCCATCTTCGGTACTTAGCAGATCGCCACCGCGCAGCAGCAAACCACGCGGTAGCATTAGCCCGGCTTCGCGACCGTCGTTCAGTGCTACCCTGGCGCGACTTTTTACCCGGACATCAATGGGCAGCGTGACGCTTGCAGTAACGTGGTGAGAGTGGTCAAGGCGTTGGGTCAGATAGATCATCGTCACTCCTCAAAACAGAAAATAGCGTTGCGCCATCGGCAAAACATCTGCCGGTTCGCTGGTGATAAGTTCGTCATCAATACGCACCTCGTAAGTCTGAGCATCGACGGTGATATTGGGTTGCAGGCCGTTGTGGATCATGTCGACCTTTTTCACCGTCCGACAGCCTTTGACGACGGCGATAGCGCTTTGCAGATTGAGCTGCTGCGGGATGTTTTGCGCGTCAGCGGCCTGCGAAATAAAGGTCAGCCGGGTGTGGTGCCGCGCCGCGCCAAGCGCGCCGAACATCATGCGGTAATGCACCGGCTGCGGGGTGGGGATCGAGGCGTTGATATCGCCCATTGGCGCGCAGGCAATCATCCCGCCCTTGACGATCGTCGCCGGTTTTACGCCAAAAAAGGCGGGCGACCACAGCACCAGATCGGCCAGTTTGCCAGGCTCAACGGAGCCGACTTCATGGGCGATACCGTGGGTTAATGCCGGGTTGATGGTGTATTTGGCGACGTAGCGTTTAACGCGCAGGTTGTCGTTGTCACCGGTTTCTTCTGCCAACGGGCCACGCTGAACCTTCATGCGGTGCGCCACCTGCCAGGTACGCAGGATCACTTCGCCCACTCGCCCCATCGCCTGTGAATCGGACGAGGTCAGGGAAAACGCGCCAATGTCATGCAGCACATCTTCGGCAGCGATTGTTTCCCGGCGAATGCGGGATTCGGCAAAGGCCACGTCTTCGGCGATATCCGGATCGAGGTGGTGGCAAACCATCAGCATGTCGAGATGCTCGTCGATAGTGTTGACGGTATAGGGCAGCGTCGGATTTGTGGAGGAGGGCAAAATATTCGGATGCGCGCAGGCGGTGATGATATCCGGCGCATGGCCGCCGCCCGCGCCTTCGGTGTGAAAGGTATGAATGGTGCGATCGCCAATTGCCGCCAGCGTATCTTCAACGAAACCGGACTCATTGAGCGTATCGCTGTGCAACGCGACCTGGATGTCCATCTCGTCGGCCACGGTCAGCGCGCAGTCGATAGCGGCAGGCGTGGCGCCCCAGTCTTCATGGATTTTCAGGCCAATTGCGCCCGCGCTGATTTGCTCGCGCAGGGCGTCTGGATTTGAGCCATTGCCTTTACCCAGCAAACCAATGTTAACCGGCAACGTGTCTGCCGCCTGCAGCATACGCGTGATGTACCACGGACCCGGCGTACAGGTGGTGGCGTGAGTGCCTGCCGCCGGACCGGTACCGCCGCCGATCATCGTCGTCACGCCAGAAACCAGCGCCTCCTGCGCCTGCTGTGGGCAGATCCAGTGAATATGCGTATCCACGCCGCCCGCGGTGACGATCTTGCCTTCCCCGGCAATGACTTCAGTTCCTACGCCTATCGGGATCGTCACGTTGGGTTGAATATCGGGATTACCTGCTTTGCCGATGGCGAAGATCCTGCCGTTTTTGATGCCGATATCCGCTTTCACGATCCCCCAGTGATCGACGATCAGCGCGTTGGTGATCACCAGATCCACGCATGTATCGGCGCGCATTTGTCCCTGGCCCATGCCGTCGCGGATCACTTTTCCGCCGCCGAATTTGACCTCTTCCCCGTAGGTGGTGAAGTCTTGTTCCACCTCGATCCACAGGTCGGTATCCGCCAGGCGCACTTTATCGCCGGTGGTTGGGCCAAACATGTCGGCGTACGCCTGCCGGGAAATGTCACTCATTATCTGCCTCCAGTGCGCCCATCACTTCGCTGCGAAAACCCACGATCCTTTGTGCACCAGCAACGCGCACCAGTTCGACTTCGCGTTTTTGTCCCGGCTCAAAACGTACTGCCGTGCCCGCAGCAATGTTCAGACGAAAGCCGCGTGCGGCCAGCCTGTCAAAGCGCAGCGCCGGGTTCACTTCGTAAAAGTGATAGTGCGATCCCACCTGTATGGGTCTGTCGCCATGATTTTCCACCACGATCGTGCAGATCTCTCGCCCTTGATTAAGCGCAATATTGCCTTTTGCGATCTGATATTCACCTGGGATCATTGCTGCTCCTTAGACGATCGGGTTGTGGACAGTGACCAGCTTCGATCCGTCCGGAAATGTGGCTTCAACCTGAATATCCGGGATCATCTCCGGTACGCCTTCCATCACCTGATCGCGGCGCAGGACGTGACGCCCGTCTTCCATCAGCGCGGCCACGGTTTGCCCGTCCCGTGCCCCTTCCATGATGAAAGCGCTAATCAGCGCCACCGATTCCGGGTAGTTCAGCTTCAGCCCGCGGGCCAGGCGACGTTCCGCCACCAGCGCGGCGGTAAACAGCAACAGCTTGTCTTTTTCTCTGGGAGTCAGTTCCATTAGGGTTCTCTTAGGTTTGCCAGATTCGCGGGAGTACGGGCGCTTTGTGTGTCAGCAGCGGGCGCAGAAATTGCCAGATGTCGCGCATAACGCGCTGGACAACCAGGTTGTCGTTAGCAAGAAAACGGATTGTCAGCAGCGAATCGTTAAGCGTTGCCCCGGCGTAATCGCCAAGCGCCGTAAGCCGCTCCCGCGTGCCCTCGAGCATGTGCTCGCTGGCCGGATAACACAGTAACGTACCGACCCAGGGATGATGTGCGACGCTGCTCAGATTCCACTCCTGCAACTGCAAGCGTTCTATCAGCAGTGGCTGCCCATCTCGCCACACTTCCAGGCGGTTTTGCAGCGTGCCGTAACTGAAGGTCTCCTGCATAACCGGTCGGCCAAGACACAGCAGATCCCAGGCCAGCAGGCGGCTTGCGGATGTCAGATGAAAGACGGTCTGAATAGCGGCGTTGGCACCGGGAAAGAGGATCGTATCCTGCGGCAGCCACTCCAGCGTCGCACGAGGCGCGAGGGTAAAATGCTGGCGCAGCAATGCCTGCGGTCCGCGGCTGCGGTAAAACTTTCCCGCACCAGGCTGGGTGATTAACGCGTGGCTGTTTTCGTCGAGCGTTACGGCGATATGGAGCTCATCTCCGCCGACGATCCCCGCCGGTGGATGAAGCAGATAAAGATGGCAGACGTTTTCTTCGGGGTAAAATGGGCGCTGAACCGTCAGTGGACCATGATGACGCGCCGAGGCGAGCACCGTTTTGTGCCCGGTGCAGGTAAAATGCAGATCCAGTTCGGCCTGCCAGCCCCGTGTGAGTGTCTCGTGCGCAACCGTGTCCAGAGCGTTTCCCTTATCAGCATGAGGGTGTTTGCATACAAAAAAGTATGCCTCAGCGCATCGGGAAATCGATCATACGAGAAGCTTATGGATAAAGGGGCGACAATACGTCGCCCCACCAGGGTTTTACAGTAAAACGAGGGGCATCCAGACCAGACCGGTAATCACCAGCAGCACGAGGAAAATCAGGCCAAAAATAGCACCGAGTCGCCAGTAATCCACCGTTGGCAAATAGCCGCTGCCGTAGTAGATAGGGCTAGGGCCGGTGGCGTACGGGGTCAGAATGCTGCCCAGACCAATGGCGGCGCCGACCATCAGGCAGAAGACCGGTAGCGGGATTTCCGGCATCGCCAGCGCGGCGGCAATCATCATCGGCGCGAGGGCGGAGGTATAGGCCGTGGCGCTGGCAAAGAAGTAACGCAGCAGATAGAACACCACGATCAGCGCTACCATCACCATCATCGGCGAATAGCCACTCAGCCCGTTTGCCAGCAGCTTGCCGAACCAGGTAATAAAACCGGTGTTATTGAGCCCGGTGGCCAGCGTGATCAGTGAGGCCAGCCAGAAAAAGACGTTCCACGCGGCTTTATTGCTGACGATGTCATCCCAGCTAATGATGCGCAATACCAGCATCAACGCTACCACGCTGTATCCGACCATCGCGGCGTCAATATAGTCACCGCCGAAGATCCACAGCACCAGTGCGCCGACCATCAGCACCAGCATCTTTTTCTCGCGAGCGCAGAGCGGTCCCATCGCTTTTAGCTCCGCATCCGCCCAGCGTGGCACCTGATCGCCGGATTTCAGCACCGGTGGATATAACACGTACGCCAGCCACGGCACGATCAGCACCAGTAAAATGCTCAGCGGCAGCATACCTAAGAACCAGTCCCCCCAGCTCAGCGCGGTGTGGGACGCGCCTTTCATCAGACCGATCAACAGCAGGTTCGGTGCCATTGCCGTTAAGAAAATAGCGCTGGTAACGCAGTCGGCGACAATCCCCATCCACATGATGTACGAGCCAATAGAGCGTGAACTGGCGCTATTGGGTTGTGAGTTATACAGCGGCGGCAGGTTGCGGATAATCGGGTAGATTATTCCGGCCCCACGGGCGGAGTTGGAAGGTGTGACGGGAGCGAGGATAAGTTCGGAGAACATCACCGCATAGCCGAGAAACAGCGTCCTATGCCCCATCTTTTTCACCAGCATCAGCGCGATTCGCCGACCGAGTCCGGTTTTCTCATAGCCAGTACCAAACATAAAGGCCGCGAAGATCAGCCAGATGACCGAGTTTGAAAAGCCAGATACCGCCCACGACAGCGATTTGGCGGTAAATTTAAAACCGTCCTGCGCGAGTTGCTCCGGGCTGAACAGGATCCACGGCGAAAGCACAGCGATGATCGAAATGCCAATCATCGCCACTACCGCACCTGGTACAGGTTCCAGAATAAGCCCGACAATCACACCGGTAAAGACGGCAAAATAGAGCCAGGTGTGGCTCTCAAGACCGGTGGGGACGGGTAGAACAGCAATAATGGCGATGACCACCAGCGGAGCCAGGTATCGCCACCAACCAGCTAAAGGTGCCATTGTTGTATCCCTGCGAAAGGGGAGAGGCGTAGCGCCTCTCCGGGAGGGTTATTTGATGTAATGCACGTGCTCGCAGATTTCATCGACGATAGGGTCGCGACGTTCAGCGAACAGCTTTTTGTTTTCAGCGATCAGGTTATTGCCGTGGGTATCGATGGAAACGATCAGCGGGCCGAACTCTTTTACCCGACACACCCACAGGGACTCCGGCATGCCGAGTTCCGTCCAGTGCACCTCTTCGATCTCCTCAACCTGGGTTGCCGCCACGACTGCGCAGCCTGCCGGGAAGATGACGTGCAGCGCTTTAAACTGCTTGCAGCCTTCTTCTGTCAGCGGTCCCATGCCGCCCTTGCCGACCACCAGTTTGACGCCAGTCTGTTCGATAAAGTCTTTCTCAAACGCTTCCATACGCATGCTGGTGGTTGGGCCGACGGAAACCATTTCCCATTTTTCACCGTTCTTACGTACGATCGGGCCCGCGTGGAAAATGGCTTTGCCGTTCAGGTCATAAGGAATCGGGCGCTTCAGTTCGATCAGGCGGCGGTGGCAAACGTCACGGCAGGTCACCAGCGTACCGGTCAGGTAAATGACATCGCCAACGCGAATGTCTGCCAGATCTTCGGCTTTGATCGGGGTTGTGAGGATCTTTTTCATAACGCGCTCCGGGTGTGAGACAGGTTTTCGAAGGAGAGGTCAGCATGAACCAACAGCGTGCCGCGACGGTGGGCCCAGCAGCCGGTAGAGACGGCAACGCCGATAGTCGACGGGTGGCGCGCGGCGGATTCGATATGCACGCCCATCACCGAGCTATTACCGGTCAATCCTTGCGGACCAATGCCCAGACGGTTAAGTCCTTCTTCCAGACGCAGTTCCAGTTCGGCCGCTTTCGGATTCGGATGACGTGAGCCGATAGGGCGCAGCACCGCTTTACGAGAAAGAACGGCGGCGGTTTCTACGGAGGTGGCAATACCTACGCCCACCAGCACTGGCGGACAGGCGTTGACTGCCAGCGTGGAGATATTTTCAAAAACAAATTTCACGACGCCTTCGTAGCCCTCAGAAGGCATTAACACTTTTGAGCGTCCCGGCAGCGTACAGCCGCCGCCTGCCATGTAGACTTCGATTTCCGCGTCATCGTTATCAGGGATGATGTCCCAGGTGACCCACGGCACACCGGTACCGGTATTTTTGCCGGTATTCACTTCGTCAAAAATCTCGACCGCGTTATGGCGCAGCGGCGCTTTTACCGTGGCGTCTTCAACGGCCTGCTTCAGGATGCTTTGCAGTTCGCCGAGGAGTGGAAAACGGGAACCGACCTTCACGAAGAACATAATCTCCCCGGTGTCCTGACAGGCTGGGCGGTTCAGGTCGATAGCTTTCTGCATGTTGTCAAACATGGTGTGGTAGATGATTTTACCCATCGGCGAGGTTTCGCCTTCACGCAGCTGTTTTAATTTATCCACGACGTCATCGGGCATGCGGGTAGAAATCATGGCGGTAAAATCAGCGACAATGTTCGTCAGCGTATTTATCGCATTTTGGTTATTTTGATTGCTCATCTTGTTAACTCCAGTTCTTTTATTTATCTGGAAATAAATTCTCCGCCACAAACTACCACTAAAAATGTGGATTAATATTATTTGCCACTGTGAATATCCAATTAACAGTTCGTGAATGATGTCCGGATAAGGCAATAAAAATTGCGCAAAGGCAGGGTTTAAGACGCATGAGAGAATTACACTGCGGTGAACAACATTACGGATAGACCGATCATGCTGAACACGTATCCCCTGGCGAAAGACCTGCAGGTGTTGGTTGAAATTGTGCATAGCGGCAGCTTCAGCGCCGCAGCCGCGACGCTGGGACAAACGCCGGCGTTTGTGACAAAACGCATTCAGATCCTAGAGTCCACGCTGGGAACGACGCTGCTAAGCCGCTCAGCGCGTGGCGTAGCGCTCACGGAGAGTGGTCAACGTTGCTATGAACATGCGCAGGCGATCCTCGCGAGTTATCAGCATCTGGTCGATGACGTCACGCAACTCAAAACGCGCCCGGCAGGGATGATTCGTATTGGCTGTAGTTTTGGCTTTGGGCGCAGTTATATTGCACCGGCAATTACCGAATTGATGCATAGCTACCCTGAATTACAGGTGCATTTTGAGCTTTACGATCGGCAAATTGATTTGGCACAGGATAATATAGATTTGGATATTCGTATTAATGATGAGATTCCGGATTATTATATTGCGCATTTGTTAACGAAAAACAAAAGAATATTGTGTGCGGCCCCACCGTATTTACAAAAATACGGTGAGCCGACGACGTTACAGGAATTAAGTCGTCATGATTGTCTGGTCACTAAAGAACGAGATATGACTCACGGGGTGTGGGAACTGGACAATGGTCAGGAGAAAAAGTCGGTCAAGGTGGCGGGACATCTTTCCTCTAACAGCGGTGAGATTGTGTTGCAGTGGGCGCTACAGGGAAAAGGGATTATGTTGCGTTCCGAATGGGATGTGCAGCCTTTTCTGGCCAGCGGTGAACTGGTGCGTGTGCTGCCGGACTATGCGCAGAGCGCTAATATCTGGGCGGTTTATCAGGAGCCTCTGTATCGCAGCGTGAAGCTGCGCGTGTGCGTGGAATTTCTGGCGATGTGGTGTCAGAACCGATTAGGCAAGCCAGTGGAGGGGTATCACATCCCCCACGCCGGATAAGACGCCGTTGCGTCGCTATCCGACAATAAAATCACTCGGGGTCTCGTTCGCGTTTTTTCTTCAGCTTGGTCCAGATCTTCGGCTCCTGACGACGCCACAGACGCTGAATGTTGTCATGGTGACGAAGCAGAATTAAGCACGACAGCATGGACACCGGAAAAGTGAACTGGGGATTGAACCACCAGACGTAAAAAGGGGCGATTAGCGCGCTGACGATAGCGCCTAACGACGAGTAGCCGCTTAATAAGACGGTCAGCAGCCAGGTCCCGGCCATCACGCCGGTTAAGTCCCAACCAATCGGCGCAATCGCGCCAAAAGCGGTGGCAACGCCTTTCCCACCTTTAAAGCCGAAGAATACCGGCCAAATGTGGCCCAGACAGGCGGCGATTGCGATCAATCCCAGCCAGAAGGGGCTGACGCCTAGCGCATAGGCCCCCCAGACGGGTAACATACCTTTCAGGACGTCGAAAATCAGCACCGCGACGGCGGCTCCCTTGCCACCGATGCGCAGCACGTTTGTCGCGCCCGGATTCCCAGAGCCGCTGTCGCGCGGGTCCGGCAATCCAGCAAGGCGGCATACCAGAATAGCACTGGAAATTGAGCCACAGAGGTACGCGAAGATAATCATTCCAGGCGCGATTGCACTCATAAGCTGTTCCGTTTTGAAAATGTCGTGTAAAACGCTACTTCTGTGGATAATACGCATATTTCGCCGGAAGTGGTATCCGGGTTAGCCAAAAAGCAGGCAGGTCGTGATGGATATTGTATTTATAGAGCAACTTTCTGTAATCACCACTATTGGTGTTTACGACTGGGAACAAACGATCGAACAACGGTTGGTGTTCGATATCGAAATGGCATGGGATAACCGCAAATCGGCTAAAAGCGATGATGTGGCTGATTGCCTGAGCTATGCTGATATTGCTCAAACGGTTGTTAATCATGTGGAAGGTGGGCGCTTTGCGCTGGTAGAACGGGTTGCGGAAGAGGTGGCGGATCTGCTGCTTAGCCGCTTTAATTCTCCCTGGGTACGGATCAAACTCAGTAAACCTGGCGCGGTAGCCCGTGCGGCGAACGTCGGGGTTATCATTGAGCGTGGCAATAATCTGAAAGAAAATAATTAATTTAATAATTTCTAAAACAAACGGGTATAAAAGGGTCCTTTCGTCGGCTCTTTTTTGCCGTGGTTTCTCTATCTAGGGGTTTATTAATGAGTGATATGCACTCGCTGCTGGTAGCGGCAATTTTGGGTGTGGTCGAAGGATTGACGGAATTTTTACCCGTTTCCAGTACCGGCCATATGATTATTGTTGGCCACCTGTTGGGTTTTGAGGGTGACACTGCAAAAACATTCGAAGTGGTTATCCAGTTAGGTTCTATCCTGGCCGTAGTGGTCATGTTCTGGCGACGTCTGTTTGGCCTGATCGGTATTCACTTCGGCAAGGCTCCTCATGAAGGCACTGGCAAAGGTCGACTGACGCTGGGACATATCCTGTTGGGGATGATTCCAGCCGTGGTACTGGGGCTAATCTTCCACGACACTATCAAATCGCTGTTTAACCCGATCAACGTGATGTATGCGCTGGTGGTGGGTGGTGTACTGCTGATTGCCGCAGAATGCCTGAAGCCGAAGGAGCCGCGTGCGCCGGGGCTGGATGATATGACCTATCGCCAGGCGTTTATGATTGGCTGTTTCCAGTGTCTGGCGCTGTGGCCGGGTTTTTCTCGCTCCGGGGCGACGATTTCTGGCGGCATGCTGATGGGCGTGAGTCGTTACGCGGCCTCGGAATTCTCCTTCCTACTGGCTGTGCCGATGATGATGGGCGCGACGGCGCTGGATCTCTACAAGAGCTGGTCTTTCCTCAGCGCATCAGATATCCCGATGTTTGCAGTCGGATTTGTGACGGCGTTTATCGTGGCGCTGGTGGCGATCAAAACCTTCCTGCAACTGATTAAACGCATCTCGTTCATTCCGTTTGCGATTTACCGCTTTATTGTGGCGGCTGCCGTTTACGTCGTGTTCTTCTGATGACTTACCGTGGTGCCGGATGGCGGCGTTCTGCCTTATCCGGCCTACGGGTTATATCCGTGTCGAACCTGTAGGCCGGATAAGCACAGCGCATTCGGCAACGCAGTGTCTACGCTTTCGGGCAACGCTGCTCCTTCCAACTGGCTACCGCCGCGATGCGACGCCGGGTCAGTTCTTCACGAATTGCCTGACCTTTGAATCCAGCTTCAACTACGTCTTTCGTTGGCACCGCCTGCGCAACCTGCCAGGCTTCGCGCAACAGCCTGCCTTGCGGATAATCTGCCGCTTCAAAACCGGTTCGCCCACGCACATCAGCCTCGCTGGTGAGGGCGATTTGCTCCACGCGCTGCGGTTTGCGCCAGGCATCTATGGAATCAAACAGCTTAACGATGGTTTTTGGCTGCAGGATCGGGAAGGTATGAATGAGGTCGTGGAACTCGGAAACCAGTTTGGCTAAATCACGGATGTCATTCGGTACGCGCAGGCGCTGGCACAGTTGTTCGACAAGCTTAACACCCGCCGGACCGTGGCCGTGATGGCGCGGCCACAGCGCTTTAGGCGTCAATGCTTTGCCAAGATCGTGGCACAGCGTAGCAAAACGCACGTCGACTTCCGGACTTAACATGGCTGCCATCGACAGCGTCATCAGCGTATGAATACCGGTGTCGATTTCCGGATGCCACTTCGCGGGGGCAGGAACGCCAAACAAAGCATCTACTTCCGGAAACAGGACGCGCAGTGCGTCGCAGTCGCGCAGGACCTGAAAAAATATCTGTGGGTTACGGGTGGTTAATGCGCCTTCGGTTTCTTTCCACACCCGCTCTGGTGTCAGATGCTCCAGTTCACCAGCGATGGTCATGTCACGCATCAGCGTCATGGTTTCTTCAGCGATACGAAAACCGAGGTGCGCATAGCGGGCAGCAAAACGCGCCACGCGCAGCACGCGCAGCGGATCTTCGCTAAAGGCAGATGAAACATGGCGCAGCAGACGGTTTTCCAGATCGTCGCGTCCGTTATACGGGTCGATAATCTCCCCGTTGTCATCGCGGGCCATTGCGTTGATGGTCAGGTCACGACGCTGAAGATCGGCCTCCAGCGTGACATCTGCGGCGGCATAGCAGGTGAATCCGGTGTACCCCGAGCCTGACTTACGTTCGGTACGCGCCAGCGCATACTCTTCGCGGGTTTGCGGATGCAGAAACACGGGAAAATCGCGGCCTACCTGCTGGTAGCCCGCGTCGAGCATTTCTTGCGGCGTGGCGCCAACAACAACCCAATCTTTATCTTTAATCGGTAGCCCTAATAACGCATCCCGAACAGCACCACCGACCAGATAAATCTTCACGCCACTTTCCTTTTGAAAACTATGATCCCTTAATCATATGTCAGTGTGGCGGAGAAGGCGATTCAGTTCATCCAGCGATCTTTGCGTTTACGGCTTGGGATCATGTGTGGCAGAACCAGGCCGAGCAGCAGACCAAGACCCAACACGCCGCCACCGTACATAAACCACTGCATGATGATGGTGCGCTGTTTGTCATCAAGCTGAAGGTTGGCTGCGCTGACCTTCTTTTGCGCCACGATAAGCTCGTTTTTCAGCTTCTGGTTTTCTTGTTTCAGCCCGTCGATCACGCTGTCGCTTTGCGCTACCTTTTGCTGCATATCGGCGGTGCGCTGGTTCCACGTGGTATCGATATTATTGAGCTTATCGGTCAAGGTCTTAACCTGGTTTTCCAGGTCGGGAACGCGGGTACGCAGGCTCGGCGTACTGTTCAGCTCTTTCAGCGGGATCCAGGCGGTACGTCCGGTGCTGTCTTTCACCTGACCGTAGTTAGTGTTGGCATCAGTCTGTAATAGCGTGACTTCCTCGCCGGCGTTAACCGTACCCACGAGGCGATAATTATCTCCCGGACCGCTGCGGACCCAGGTGTTCAGTTCATCAGAGACATAGCGCTTTTCTTCGGCATGAGAGACTGCAGTGGCGCTAAGTGCGAGTAAAGTTAATCCAATCAGGCGTAATTTTGGCATCAGGCTGTCGTTATTGTCATAGAAAGTGGAACGATAGTAGTGGCATCAGTGTCTCTACGCAAAGCATTCGACATCAATCGGAATCATCTGTGTCCTTTTTGCCACCACTCGAAACTTTTACGCCCGTCAAATTGCTCGTTGCATGGCAATTTGGCGCAAAATACTATCTACTGACCATAAAGAACGAACTTAGTTCGCAGTCAGTTTTCTCAACTGTGACATAACCCATAAGTACAAGACCATGGCCCAGGAAATCGAATTAAAATTTATCGTCAATAGTGACGCTGTAGATGCGCTACGTGAACGTCTGAATACGCTGGGGGGAGAGCATCATGCGCCCAGTCAGTTGCTGAATATCTACTACGAAACACCGGATGCGTGGTTGCGTGGTCACGATATGGGGCTGCGTATTCGCGGTGAAAATGGTCATTACGAAATGACCATGAAAATTGCCGGACGCGTGACGGGCGGACTGCACCAGCGGCCAGAATATAACGTTGCGCTAAACGCGCCTGAGCTGGACCTCACCTTGTTCCCAACGGAAGTCTGGCCTGATGGCGAGCTGCCTGCTGAACTTGCTTCTCAAGTGCAGCCGTTGTTCAGCACCGATTTTTACCGTGAGAAATGGTTGGTTGATGTTGATGGCAGCCGGATTGAAATGGCCCTCGATCTGGGGGAGGTGAAAGCGGGCGAGTTTGCAGAACCTATCTGTGAGCTTGAACTTGAACTGCTAAGCGGCGATACCCGTGCGGTACTGAAGCTGGCAAACCAGCTGGTTTCGCAAACCGGTTTACGCCAGGGTAGCTTGAGCAAAGCAGCGCGCGGTTATCACCTGGCTCAGGGGAATGCGCCGCGAGAACTCAAACCGACACGCATTTTGAAAGTTCCGGCGAAAGCGAGTATTGAGCAGGGGCTGGAAGCGGCGCTGGAGCTGGCACTATCACAGTGGCAGTACCATGAAGAGCTGTGGGTGCGCGGCGTTAAAGGGGCGAAAGCCGAGGTGCTGGCGGCTATGGGCCTGGTGCGTCACATTCTGATGCTTTTTGGCGGTAATGTGCCGCGAAAAGCGAGCGCTCACTTACGTGATTTTTTGACCCAGTCGGAAGCGATCATTTCGTCGGACGTTTCTGCTGTTTCGGCGGTTTACAGCACGCAAACGGCAATGGCCAAGCTGGCGCTGACCGAATGGCTGGTGACCAAAGGATGGCAGCCGTTCCTTGATGCGAAGGCGCAGGGAAAAATTGCCGACTCCTTTAAGCGTTTCTCGGATACCCATCTTTCACGCCATGCCGCTGAGCTTAAGACCGCTTTTGCGCAGCCGCTGGGCGATCAGTACGCCGATCAGCTTCCTCGTTTGACGCGCAACATTGATAGCATGCTGATGCTGGCGGGATACTACGATGAAAATGTCGCATCAGAATGGATCGCCAACTGGCAGGGTTTGCGCCACGCCATTGCGGCCAACCAATATATTGAAATTGAACACTTCCGTAACGAGGCAATTGCACTGGAACCGTTCTGGCTGCACAGCGGAAGACGATAATCAGGGCCGAGGCCGGGATGCCTGATGGCGCTGCGCTTATCAGGCCTACGCGATGTGTGTAACTGTCATGTAGGCCGGATAAGGCGAAAAGACGCATCCGGCACCATTCAAAGGATAACCCATAAATGAAGCAGCTCTCTTCACCGTTACAGCAGTACTGGCCGACCGTTGTTGAGCGGCTGCCAGCAGCAATATCTGAGTCCTTGCTTAGCGTTCAGGCGAAGTCAGTACTTACATTCAGTGATTTTGTCCGTGACAGCATTATTGCCCATCCCGAATGGCTGGTTGAGCTGGAAAGCACCCCACCCCTGGCGGATGAATGGCAACACTATGCCGACTGGTTACAGCAAGCATTGGCTGACGTTAGTGACGAAAACACGCTGATGCGTGAGTTACGCCTGTTTCGCCGTCGCATTATGGTGCGTATCGCCTGGGCACAGACGCTGTCGCTGGTGACCGAAGAGAGTATTTTGCAGCAGCTAAGCCATCTGGCTGAAACGTTGATCGTCGCCGCGCGTGACTGGTTATACGCCGCCTGCTGTCGCGAATGGGGTACGCCCTGTAATCCTGAAGGTGTGGCGCAGCCGCTGCTGATTTTAGGCATGGGGAAACTGGGTGGCGGCGAGCTGAATTTTTCCTCCGATATCGATCTGATTTTTGCCTGGCCAGAACATGGCAGCACACAGGGCGGGCGCCGCGAGCTGGATAACGCCCAGTTCTTTACCCGTATGGGCCAGCGGCTCATCAAGGTATTAGATCAGCCCACAATGGATGGGTTTGTCTATCGGGTGGATATGCGTTTACGCCCGTTTGGCGACAGCGGTCCGTTGGTACTGAGCTTCTCTGCGCTGGAGGATTATTACCAGGAGCAAGGGCGCGACTGGGAACGCTATGCGATGGTCAAAGCCCGCATTATGGGCGATGCCGACGGCACTTACGTCAGCGAGCTTCGTGCCATGCTGCGGCCTTTTGTTTTCCGTCGCTATATTGATTTCAGCGTGATCCAGTCGTTGCGTAACATGAAAGGGATGATTGCGCGTGAAGTGCGCCGCCGTGGTCTGAAAGACAACATCAAGCTGGGGGCGGGCGGTATTCGCGAAATTGAATTTATCGTGCAGGTATTCCAGCTTATTCGCGGTGGGCGCGAGCCGTCGCTGCAATCCCGCTCGCTGTTACCGACGCTTAGCGCCATCAATGCGCTGCACCTGCTGTCTGATACCGATACGGAACAACTGCGAGCAGCCTATCTCTATTTACGCCGCCTGGAAAACCTGCTGCAAAGCATCAATGATGAACAGACCCAAACGCTG
Source organism: Citrobacter sp. Cpo103 (assembly GCF_030332605.1). Lineage (NCBI taxonomy): Bacteria > Pseudomonadati > Pseudomonadota > Gammaproteobacteria > Enterobacterales > Enterobacteriaceae > Citrobacter > Citrobacter sp. Cpo103. Next base: position 256,574 of record NZ_JAOWHO010000019.1, read on the forward strand.
CCAGGCGATGAGCTGAATCGCGCGCGGCTGGCGTGGGGGATGAACGTTGATGACTGGCAGCAATTAACTGATGTGCTGGCCAATCATATGGACAACGTACGCCGGGTATTTAACGAGCTGATTGGCGATGACGAGGCCGAAACTCAGGAAGAGTCGCTCTCAGAACAGTGGCGCGAACTGTGGCAGGATGCATTACAGGAAGATGACACCACGCCGGTGCTGACGCATCTGGCGGATGACGATCGTCGGCGCGTGCTGTCTCTGATAGCCGATTTCCGCAAAGAGCTGGATAAACGCACTATTGGCCCACGCGGACGCCAGGTGCTGGACCATTTAATGCCGCATCTGCTGAGCGATGTCTGTACGCGTGACGACGCCTCAGTCCCGCTGTCGCGCATTACCCCTCTGCTGGTGGGGATTGTTACCCGTACGACCTATCTGGAACTACTAAGCGAATTCCCCGGGGCGCTGAAGCATCTGATATCGCTCTGTGCGGCCTCGCCGATGGTCGCCAGCCAGCTGGCGCGGTATCCGCTGTTGCTCGATGAACTGCTGGATCCGAACACCCTGTATCAACCCACCGCGACGGACGCCTACCGTGATGAGCTGCGCCAGTATTTGCTGCGCGTGCCTGAAGATGATGAAGAGCAGCAACTGGAGGCTCTGCGCCAGTTTAAGCAAACGCAGCTACTGCGTATTGCCGCGGCTGATATCGCCGGTACACTGCCGGTGATGAAGGTGAGCGACCATTTAACCTGGCTGGCGGAAGCTATTATTGATGCGGTAGTCCAGCAGGCGTGGACGCAGATGGTCGCGCGCTACGGTCAACCCACTCATCTTAGCGAACGCGAGGGGCGTGGTTTTGCCGTCGTCGGTTATGGCAAGCTGGGCGGCTGGGAACTGGGGTACAGCTCGGATCTCGATTTGATCTTCCTGCATGACTGTCCGATGGACGTGATGACGGACGGTGAGCGTGAGATTGACGGGCGACAGTTCTATCTGCGTCTGGCGCAGCGCATTATGCACCTCTTTAGTACCCGTACTTCGTCCGGTATTTTATACGAAGTGGATGCGCGTTTGCGTCCGTCAGGGGCTGCGGGGATGCTGGTGACATCAGCTGACGCTTTCGCCGATTATCAGCGTAACGAAGCCTGGACATGGGAGCATCAGGCGCTGGTGCGTGCTCGCGTAGTGTACGGCGACCCGCAGTTGACCTCTCAGTTTGATGCGATTCGTCGCGATATCATGACCCTCGTCCGTGATGGGAAAACCTTGCAGACCGAGGTGCGCGAAATGCGTGAGAAAATGCGTGCCCATTTGGGTAATAAGCATCGCGATCGTTTTGATATCAAAGCGGATGAAGGCGGCATCACAGATATTGAGTTTATTACGCAGTATCTGGTGCTGCGCTATGCGCATGAAAAACCGAAGCTGACGCGCTGGTCGGATAACGTGCGCATTCTGGAATTACTGGCGCAAAACGACATTATGGACGAGCAGGAAGCGCTGGCGCTTACCCGTGCTTATACGACGTTGCGTGATGAACTTCACCATCTTGCATTGCAGGAACTTCCGGGCCATGTGGCGCCGGAGCACTTCGACGCTGAACGTACACTGGTGCGTGACAGCTGGCAGAAGTGGCTGGGTGCCGAGTGAAGTGTGCTATTATCGCGCGCAAATTTTAAGACACTCAGAGAATCTCTCAGGAGACAGGAATGAAAGTAACTCTGCCAGAGTTTGAACGTGCAGGAGTCATGGTTGTCGGTGATGTGATGCTGGATCGCTACTGGTACGGTCCTACCAGCCGTATTTCACCTGAAGCGCCTGTTCCGGTGGTAAAAGTGGATACCATCGAAGAACGTCCCGGTGGCGCAGCAAACGTGGCGATGAACATTGCCTCTCTGGGAGCGAATTCGCGCCTGGTGGGCCTGACCGGTATTGACGACGCGGCGCGTGCGCTGAGCAAAACGCTGACGGATGTAAACGTAAAATGCGATTTCGTATCCGTGCCGACCCATCCGACGATCACCAAACTGCGCGTGCTTTCCCGCAATCAGCAGCTGATTCGCCTGGATTTCGAAGAAGGTTTTGAAGGTGTGGATCCGCAGCCGCTGCACGAGCGTATTAACCAGGCGCTGGGTTCTATCGGTGCTCTGGTGCTCTCCGACTACGCCAAAGGCGCGTTGGCAAGCGTGCAGCAGATGATTGCTCTGGCGCGTAAGGCTGGGGTGCCGGTGCTTATCGATCCGAAAGGAACCGATTTTGAACGCTACCGTGGCGCAACGCTGCTGACGCCGAACCTGTCTGAGTTTGAAGCGGTGGCGGGCAAGTGCAAAAGCGAAGATGAACTGGTTGAACGCGGCATGAAAGTGATTGCTGATTTCGACCTTTCCGCACTGCTGATCACGCGATCCGAGCAGGGGATGACGTTACTGCAACCGGGCAAATCGCCGCTGCATATGCCGACGCAGGCGCAGGAAGTGTATGACGTGACCGGTGCAGGCGATACGGTTATTGGCGTGCTGGCGGCGACGCTGGCGGCGGGTAACTCACTGGAAGAGGCGTGCTATTTTGCTAACGCCGCAGCCGGTGTTGTCGTTGGTAAGCTGGGGACCTCTACCGTTTCACCGATCGAGCTGGAAAACGCCGTGCGCGGTCGGGCTGATACTGGCTTTGGCGTGATGAGCGAATCGGAGCTGAAACAGGCCGTTGCCAGCGCCCGCAAGCGCGGCGAGAAAGTGGTAATGACCAACGGTGTGTTCGACATCCTGCATGCGGGCCATGTTTCCTATCTGGCGAATGCGCGCAAGCTGGGCGATCGCCTGATCGTGGCGGTCAACAGCGATGCTTCGACCAAACGTCTGAAAGGTGAAACGCGTCCGGTCAACCCGCTGGAACAGCGTATGATCGTACTGGGCGCGCTGGAATCTGTCGACTGGGTGGTCTCTTTTGAAGAAGATACGCCGCAGCGTCTGATTGCTGGCATTCTGCCGGATCTGCTGGTCAAAGGCGGCGACTATAAGCCGGAGCAGATTGCGGGCAGTGAAGAGGTGTGGGCGAACGGCGGTGAAGTGCTGGTGCTGAACTTCGAAGATGGCTGCTCCACGACTAATATCATCAAGAAGATCCAGAAAGACAGCGATAAGTGAACCCTGACCTGATAGCCGGATAAGCGAAGTTCCTTCAGGCTTACAGGATGTACCGATTACAGGCCGGATAAGACGTTTGCGCGTCACAATCCGGCTTTTTTTCGCTTTATTCTTCAGCCGCTGCGCCTCTTTCCCTGATATACCCGCCATACTTCAAGCCTTCTTAGATTTCATAGGAAACTGTGAACCCGCGCAGTAGTTTTGCGCACAATATGTACAGAATAACTTCGTATCCAGGGAAATACTGAAATTAGAAAAAGCATATGGCCTTAGCAGATATTCAATAACTGGAGGGTATGCTCATGAACAGCAATATGTATTCACTAAACAATTTCGATTTCCTGGCCCGTAGTTTTGCCAGGATGCAGGCTGAGGGCCATCCCATTGATATCCAGGCGATAACCGGGAATATGGATGAAGAACATCGTAGCTGGTTTTGCAAACGCTATGCGCTGTACTGCCAGCAGGCGACGGAAGCCAGGAAGCTAGAACTGGAACACTAACAGAAAAACGGGCCTTGCGGCCCGTTGTCGTTTTTACTCTTGCGGATCGACTGACGGGATCGCGGGGGCAGGTTTAATTTCTGCCGTTTTATCACGTGATTCAAGCTCAGTCAGACGTTGCTCAAGCATCGCCAGCTTTTCGCGCGTGCGCAATAAAACCTGAGTCTGTACATCGAATTCTTCGCGGCTTACCAGATCCAGACGGGTCAGCTGTGACTGCAGCGTTTGACGAATTTTCTTCTCGACGTCTTCGCCAAACTCGCGGATCCCTTTCGGCATCGACTCGTGAACCTGACGAGCAATCTGCTCAATTTTTTTCGGGTCAATCATTGTGGTTTCCCTGAACTGGTACGTGTTGCTGCCTATTGTAGTGCGAACTGGCACAGGCATAAACCAGAATTGTGTGAAGCTAAGACGAGTAAAGGCGTTGATGAAGGTAATCAATAGCGTTATAGTTAACCCGCTTATTCTCAGGGCGGGGCGAAATTCCCCACCGGCGGTAAATCAACTGATGTTGAAAGCCCGCGAGCGCTTTTTGTTACGGCAAAAAGGTCAGCAGATCCGGTGTAATTCCGGGGCCGACGGTTAGAGTCCGGATGGGAGAGAGTAACGATCCAGTCGGGCATGGACCCGCTCACGTTATTTTTTTGCCGCTTAGACGGTACTCCTAAGACTGCCCTGATTCTGGTAACCATAATTTTAGTGAGGTTTTTTTACCATGAATCAGACGCTACTTTCCTCTTTTGGTACGCCTTTCGAACGTGTTGAACATGCGCTGTCTGCGCTGCGTGAAGGACGCGGTGTAATGGTGCTTGACGACGAAGACCGTGAAAACGAAGGCGATATGATTTTCCCGGCAGAAACCATGACTGTTGAACAGATGGCGCTGACCATCCGTCACGGTAGCGGTATTGTATGCCTGTGCATCACTGAAGACCGACGCAAACAGCTCGATCTGCCAATGATGGTGGAAAACAACACCAGCGCTTACGGTACCGGTTTTACCGTGACCATTGAAGCCGCAGAAGGCGTGACCACCGGCGTTTCCGCTGCAGACCGTGTTACTACGGTACGTGCGGCAATTAAGGATGGCGCTAAACCTTCCGATCTTAACCGTCCGGGGCACGTTTTCCCGCTGCGTGCTCAGGCAGGTGGCGTGTTGACCCGCGGTGGTCATACTGAAGCAACCATCGACCTGATGACGCTGGCAGGGTTTAAACCGGCGGGTGTGCTGTGCGAACTGACCAATGACGATGGCACCATGGCGCGTGCGCCAGAATGCATCGAATTTGCCGGTAAGCATAATATGGCTGTGGTTACTATCGAAGACCTGGTGGCTTACCGTCAGGCGCATGAGCGCAAAGCCAGCTAATTGCTGACTACCGCGACAACCGTGGTGGGGATAAAAAAACCGAAGTCAGTTTTCTGGCTTCGGTTTTTTGTTATTGCGGCCTGGCTATTTTTTTCTGGCCAGTTTAAGTGCCCAGGCTCCGCTCATTACCAGCAACAGCACTAAACACAAACCAAAGGCGAGCAGGCAGGCCTGCGCCATATTCATAAAATGCCATGGCGGGAGCAGATACCAGCCTTCGGACTGCTGGTACAGATCGACAAACCACTTTTGCGTACTGCTGAGCGCTACGCCATCGGGAACGACAGGTGCGTCATAGCCGCAATCTCCAGTGGGCTTAAACCATTCTGGAGCCCAGTTTGCCAGCGGCAAATTGAAAGGGAATGTCGGATCGGTGGAACATCCCTGTACACCAAAGAGTGAATCCGGGTCCGGGTTATGTACTGCATAATGGATGCCATTAAGTTTGATTGAAAACTTAATTCCCATAATGCTGCCATAAAATGCCGCAATGCAGCCGACCAGTTTTAGGATGAGGTTTTTAGGGTTTATTGCCGCGATCAGCCCACCGAAAACCATCACAAACATGGCAAAGCGGATGTATACACATTGCTCGCAAGGGGCCATGTAGAGATAGATTTGGAAGAACGAGTGCGCCAGAATAATTAACCCACCCATGGCACAAGCCATTAGCAACCACAAAAAGCGTCGCTCCTGCCATCTCACCAGGGTATCAACCGGTGCGGTACATAAGTCTCGCCACAATCCTTTGATAAAATCCATAGCCGGTTCCCTGTTTATTTTGTCGCCAGCTCTCTGACAAGCTCAGCCATGGAATCAATCGATTTGATGCTTTTGGTGTAGATCAGGTACTTACCATTGACGACGTAAGCCGGAACCCCCTGGATTTTGGCAACATCATAGGCCGCTTTCCATTTTTCCAAGGTCTCCTGAACTACGGGTTCTTTTAAGGCGTTCTCGAAGTCTGCTTGACTCATACCCGCAGCATCCAGCCCTGTTTTGATGAATGAAGCGGGATCTTTACCGTCAGACCAGCGTTCCTTCTTGTCGTGGTAGGCAGTGTAGTAAGCAAACTTGGCTTTTTTGAACTGTGATTTGGCGTCAAACAATGAGACCCCTGCGGCCTGATCCTTCGCAATCATTACTGCAAATACTTCACTGGCCTGTTTACCGTATTCTCCTTTGGTCCCAAGATGAAAAGGTGTGAAGGCGACGAGATCGGCAACTTTTTCTGACACCGGGCCGGTCACGGCTTTATCATATTTGTAGCAGAATGGGCAGGCATAGCTGAATACTTTGATCAACGTTTTATCAGCATTGGGAATCGGTTTCTCCAGCACCATATAGTCAGTACCTTCAGTAAAAGCCGATGCTGCAAATGGTGTTACCAGCGCCGCCGTTAATACCACGCTTTTAAATAATGAAGTAATCCATTTAGATGACATAATTAATCCTTAATCTAACGATACTATTTAAACATTTGTTGTGGGCGAACCAGTAATGCGCGGTAGTGCGTTTGGTTTGGTTTATCGGAAAGGACATCAATTTCGACTTTGACTTCTTTTGTTTTGTAGTCAATTTCGTTGATTTTGCCGGTGGTTGGCTGTCCAACGTCAAATAAATTAATAGAACCACCAAATCCAAACATGGTGTCGCGGTCTTTTTGATATTCAATTACCGACGTGATAGGACTGTAGAAATCATAACTGCGCTCTTTCCCGTACTCCCAAATTTGCTGAACGGTTCCTTTTTTCTCGTCAATTTTATATTCGACGAACCGGGAATATTTCATTGTTGGTAGCGCCGGTTGTTCGAGTCCACGCCCATCGCCATTGTCAAAGATGGTTAGCGTTCCTTTGCTGGAGAGCCAGGCGGTGTGTTGGGTGTAGGTAAAATCGAAATCAGTATTCTCGCACTTACCGTTTTCATCACACTTCAGCGCATTGCCCTTATCATCAACCGGTTTTAACAATTTGCTTGCCAGCGACTTATTCCAGCCTTTAGACGGTGCCAGAATCCATTTCACCTGTTTATCGCGACCGATTTTGACGACACCCTGATGGCGGGAAGAAAGAATGATGGAGTCATCTTTAGCGTCATAGGCAATGGAGTTGACGTGAGCCCAGTTACGGCCCGCACCAACGCCGAGGGCGTCACCATAGGGGGTATCTGGCTCCAGTTTCGCCTGTTGGCCTGCGTGAGCGAGATCCACGTTGACGCATACCGCGCCTGCGTCCAGCGCACCCAGCAGCGCGTCACGCATCGGGTCGAGAATTTTGGTTAGATCCCACACGTCAACAACACGTCCAGATTTATCGACTTCAATAATCTGGTCGCGGATGGTATGCACGTGAAGACCATCCTCTTTGCGATAGTCGCGTTTACCTACGCGCAGCAATACAGTGTTATTGACCGTTTCGATCGATTCATGTGATGCATCCATGAATCCGCGCGGTAGTTTATGGTCGGCCAGAATCTGGCCCAGCATATCGAATTCATACCAGTGCTGGCCTTGTACGGCGGTGAATGTGCCGCGCGGTGTCTCACGAATACCCATCAGGTAGCCGCGCTTGTTGATATCCATGTCGTGGCCGTCATAGAAGGTGTCCTGATCCAGCCACCACCGATATTCGCCTTCCGTATCGACGACAAAGGTAAAGGGTGCGATATCAAAAGGGAGTGCGCCGCCAGCCGGACCCGCATCCAGGATGCCGGCATTTTTATCTTTTTCACCATGCCAGTGGAATTCTGCACCCTGCGGGGTAAAGGTATGGGTATTCACCAGATAAAGGCGATCTTCAAAACCCGGTGCTACTTTAATCACTTTTGTTTGCTGTAAATCAGATATAGAGCGGTTATCCATATAGTGATTAACGATGGCGGATGTTTGAACCACGTAATCATCTTTCATGGTTTTGCCATTTTCTTTATATTCAACGGTTACCTTATTTGCGAACTTTTGATAAAGGCCAAAAATAGGAATGCCATCGTACGTGGCGAGCGACTCTTTGCCGACGGTATAAGTCACCGGAACGCCTTTTTCACCTTTACCATGGACGGTAACTTTAACATCTGAAATAACGTGGCTATCTAATTCAACCAGCGCAGTAAGCGGGGCATTTCCATAAGGGTCAACTACTATTGCGCCCAATTTTCCTGCAGGCTGGGCCGGTTGAAAACCAGCGGCAAGAGAGTTTCCTGCTGCCAATCCAAATGTCAGTGCCAGAGTCCCAGCCAGAAGTGTTTTTCGGTATTGTGTAAACATGGATATATCTCCTTATATTACCTATAAATATAATTTTGCTGAATATATTATGTTTTTACTATTTTGATAAAATAAAATGGTATTACTAATGCTACATTTCACAATGTATTAATTAATGTTGATGAAATGTATTATTCTGCAGGAGCTAATTTTTATTATTTTCTGGATAGTATGAGTGCGATATTTTAAGAACAATATTTATTATTGCGTAGTGTGATCTTGTCGACATTGTTTTAATTGTTTATAACGAGTTTGGCTAATAGCTTAGCCGCTGATTTATATGATCGAAATCATATATTTGTTTCTGAAATATGCCACTATATGAGTATGTCAGAATAAGGTTGTGTAAAATTTTAACGTTAAATGTTTAATGATGTTAAATTTTAAGGGTAGAAGAATGTTTATTGCCTGGTATTGGATTGTATTAATCGCACTCGTTGCGGTGGGTTATTATTGTCATATGAAACGTTATTGTCGGGCATTCCGCCAGGACAGAGATGCCTTACTTGAAGCGCGAAACAAACTCTTTCGCCGTTCTGGTGAAGATAACAGCGCGATTAAGGAACAGGATTAGTCCTTCATATTCTGCTATGGATGAGCGGATGCTGTAAATTTGCAGAGTGGCATCCGCCCTCTGGATTATCCGATTCCCATCGACTGGAGGATGACGAGGCTTAACCCCATCACCGACATTCCACATAACACCCCATAGCTGGGATTATTATTGGGATCGATCTCTTTTGCCAACGGCATCAATTCATCGACGGACAGCGCCACCATAATACCTGCGACAGCCGCCATTATTGCCGCCATTACCACCGGTGATATAAGGCTACCGAGAATTAACCACGCCAGTACGCCGCCCAGTATTTCTGCCATACCTGAAATCCCTGCCCAGAATATCGCCGTACGTTTGGAGCCTGTGGCGGCATAGACGGGACCCGCCACCGCTAATCCTTCAGGAATATTGTGTAATGCAACGGCGAGGGCAATACCAAAGCCCAGCTCAAGGTTGCTACTGGCGGTAACAAACGTCGCAATCCCTTCAGGAAAGTTGTGCAGGCTGATGCCGAGCGTTAATAAAATCGCGGTGCGTTTAATAGAGCCGGGTAGAGGCTGCGTTGTTTTTTGTACCAGATCCTGAGGGTGCGCGTGCGGCAATAGACGGTCCAGACCAAAGTAGCCCAGTAAGCCGACGATAAACATTCCGTAGCCCAGCACTGGCGACATACCTTCAGCGGCCAGCGCAGCAGGTAGCATCTCCATAAGGGAGATCAGTAGCATAATCCCGGCGGCGAAGCCTAAAGAAAAGGCGAGAACGCGGTTAGACGGTTTTTGCCCTAACACGCCGAGAAATGCGCCGATAAACGTGGCGGCACCTGCCAGTAAAGTCAGAAGTAAAGGTACTGACATCGACAAATAAAACTCCTTATCAATCTGCTGTCCGGGTTGGATCGTCAAAATAACTGATGATCTTCATCATGGTTATCTGAGTTCTTCATCAACCGAATAAGCGTATTGTGGTGGTATCAAAATGACTCCCTCAGTAAGGATATCATCATGTCTTCAACTCGTATGCCAGCATTGTTTTTGGGCCACGGTAGCCCGATGAATGTTCTGGAAGATAACGTTTATACCCGTGCCTGGCAGCAACTGGGGGAAACGTTGCCGCGTCCGAAAGCCATTGTGGTGGTCTCGGCGCACTGGTTCACCCGTGGAACGGGTGTGACTGCGATGGAAGCCCCCAAAACGATCCACGATTTTGGCGGTTTTCCGCAAGCATTATATGACACCCATTACCCGGCTCCTGGTTCGCCTGAACTGGCACAGCATCTGGTTAACTTGCTTGCTCCAGTGCCTGTTACCCTGGACAAAGAAGCGTGGGGTTTTGACCACGGTTCCTGGGGCGTGCTGATCAAGATGTACCCGAATGCGGATATTCCGATGGTGCAACTGAGCATTGATAGCACCAAACCCGCGGCATGGCATTTTGAGATGGGCCGTAAGCTGGCGGCGCTGCGTGATGAGGGCATTATGCTGGTGGCCAGTGGTAACGTGGTGCATAACCTGCGCACTGCGCGCTGGCACGGTGAGAACACGCCTTATCCGTGGGCGACTTCATTCAATGATTATGTTAAGGCAAACCTGACATGGCAGGGACCGGTTGAGCAGCACCCATTGGTGAACTATCTCGATCATGAAGGTGGATCGTTATCAAACCCGACGCCGGATCACTATCTGCCGCTGCTGTATGTACTCGGGGCATGGGACGGTAAAGAGTCTGTCACGATCCCGGTAGATGGTATTGAGATGGGAAGTTTAAGTATGTTGTCGGTGCAGGTTGGATGATGAATGCCCGATGGCACTGCGCTTATCGGGCAATAAGTTCATGCTGAAGGCCGGGTAAGGCGGAGCCGCCACCCGGCACTCTCAATTATTCGACAAAAATATGCGGATAGAAACGTGACAGATCCTGTGTGATCAACGCGCGGTCTTCACGAATGCCGATCCCGGCTGGTTGATCGTTGATCAGCCAGCTGCCAATCAGCATATAGCTGTCGCCAAACTTCGGTAGCTGATGGAACTGCTGCACGATCATACCTTCTTCACCGTACGGCCCTTCCACTGCTTCGATCGTTTTACCGTTCTCAACAATGGAGACGTTAGCCCCCTCGCGTGAGAAGATCGGTTTGACGACGAATTTATCCATCTGCGGATGATCGTCTTCGGCGAAGTACGCTGGCAGCAGGTTCGGATGGTCCGGGAACATTTCCCATAACAGCGGCAACAGTGCTTTATTGGAGATAATGCTCTTCCAGGCCGGTTCCAGCCAGCGAACGCCAGCATCTTCCAGCTTGGTGGAGAACATTTCACGCAGCATGAATTCCCATGGATAGAGCTTGAACAGGTTAGCGATTACCTGATCCTGCATGTCGGTGAACTGACCTTTTTCACCAAGACCAATATCTTCTACATAGAGGAATTCTGTAGCGATCTCAGCTTCGGCCGCGCAATCCTGTAGATACTGGATCGTACCGCGATCTTCCACCGTATCACGACAGCAGGTCAGATGAAGCAGTTGAAAACCATACTGCTCACGCAGCTCGGTGAAACGCTCGATCAGTTTTTCCTGCAGACTGTTGAACTGATCGCTGCCTTCCGGCAGGTTGCCCGCATTGAGCTGATCTTCCAGCCAGATCCACTGGAAAAACGCGGCTTCGTACAGCGAGGTTGGCGTATCGGCGTTGTTTTCTAAAAGCTTGGGTTCACCCGTGCCGTCCCATGCCAGATCGAGACGTGAATAGAGCGACGGTTGCTGCGTCTGCCAGGACTGGCGGACAAAGCCCCAGGTATGCTTCGGAATGCGAAACTTGGTCATCAACTCATCGCTGGCGATGACCTTTTCCACCACCTTGAGGCACATTTGATGCAGCTCTGCGGTGACCTCTTCCAGCTTTTCGACCTGAGCAAGGGTGAGCTTATAGTACGCGTCTTCACACCAGTACGGCTCGCCGTACATCGTGTGAAAATTGAAACCGTATTCGGTGGCTTTGTCGCGCCAGTCCGGGCGCTCAACAATACTGACTCTTTCCATGACGATCAGCCACCCATTGAACGTGTGGTGGTGCCGCTTGCGCTACGCTGCATGGTGCTCTGTTTGGCCACAGACTCACCAAATCCGCCGCGGGTTACGGTAGAGGTGGTGGCAGGTTTCGGTGCCATAGCGGTTTTCGGTACGGTCATGGTGCGACCCGGCGTTGCTGCACCGTAGTTTTTACCGCTGGCATCCGTGTATTTGCCGTAAGCCGGGCTGGCTGGGTTTTTCGAGCTGAACAGCGGTTGCTGAGCGCCCATTCCGCCGCCCATCAGTCGGCCCATCATGTAGCCCGCCATCAGCGGCATCCAGAAGCTGCCGCTGCTTTGATTCTGCGCCTGAGCCTGGCCTTCACCGGTCGGCGCCATACCTGCTTGCGCAGGAGCCTGCTGGCACTGGCCTTCGCCGAATTCAGCGATACAGTCTTCACGAGTGGCGTATTTTGGCGCGGTACGTTCAGCTTCTTTCAGCGCATTGTTAAACGCAGTAGTACATTCGGCGCTTTTACCCGGGTTAGCTGCAGAGCAGTCGTCAGCGTTCTGATAAAGCGAAACCGTTTCGTCGCTCTTTTCACAGCCCGCGAGCATAAACACAGCGGTAACTGCCAGGGCGACAGGAGTCAGATGGCGCGCGCTCCAGCTTTTGCGGAACGAGGCGTGATGTATAGATTTTGTCCGTTTCATTTATGTCTTCCAGTACCCAGTGGTAACTCTGCTCAGAATAGAGGATGACTGGTCGAAATTGAAGCGGGAAGAGGCGAGAATGCGGAAGAAGAGGCGGATCTTTACGTTGTCTTACGTTCAGACGGGGCCGAAGCCCCGTCATCAGCATCAGTTACGGAACGGGTTGTTGCCGTTGCTGCTGGTTGAACGCGCGGCCGTTGGCTGAGCTGCAGGCGTCGCGCTGTTGGACGTATAACCGTCCGCCGCGGCATCTTGCTGCGCGTTTTCCGGCGCGATCGTATCCGGAGTCGTGGATACGGGTTTACCCAGCGTATTGTTCAGTGCTACCAGATCTTGCTCGTTCAGCGTACCGAGCGCAGATTTGACGTTTAACTGGTTAATAAGATAGGTATAACGCGCATTCGCCAGTTGCTGCTTGGCGTTGTACAGCGTGGTGGTGGCATCCAACACATCCACGATGGTACGTGTACCTACGGAATAGCCGGCTTCCATCGCATCCAAAGAGCTTTGGGCCGAGACAACCGCTTGTTTGTACGCGTTAATGCTACTGATGGAAGCATTAATGTTGTTGAACGAAGAACGCACGGTTTGCACCACGCTGCGGTGCGCGCTTTCCAGCTGTTCGCTCGCGCCAACAAAGTTGTACTGCGCTTGTTTCACCTGCGAGTTAACCATTCCGCCCTGATACAGCGGCAGCGAGAAGCTCAGACCAATTTTGTTCTGGCCCATGTTGCTGTCGTCGTACTGGGAGGTGTTGGTTTTAGAGCCGCTGTAAGAGGTGTCAGAAACGCCGGTAGAGGCAGTCAAATTCAGAGTCGGTAAATGACCATCCTGCGCCAGACGAATCTGCTCACGTGCCAGATCCTGGCTCAAACGGGCCTGCAATAATGACAGGTTGCGGTTTTCTGCTTCTTTCAGCAGCGCGTTCACCGCCTGCGGTTTGTTGGTTTTAAAACCATCAACGTTCAGTGAAGCCAGTTCCGGGTAGTAGTTACCGGTTACCTGGCGCAGCTGTTCTACCGCGTTATCCAGATTGTTACGCGCGGTAACTTCGTTCGCCAGTACAGTATCGTATTGTGAACGGGCGTTCTGTACGTCAGTGATGGCAACCAGGCCAACGTTAAAACGCTGAGTGGTCTGATCTAACTGACGATAGACCGCATCTTTCTGTGCCTGGGTATAAGAAAGCACGTCAATTGCGTTCAATACGTTAAAATAGGCTGTGGCGGTATTCAGGATCAGCGTTTGCTGATCGGTCTGATAGGTCACGTCCTGGATGCCCGCTGATTTTTCTTGCAGCGTCAGGGCACGCCATTTAGACATGTCAAAAATAGACTGAGTTAACTGCAAAGATGCGCTGGTTGCATTGGAGTTGACGCCATTTGCATCACGGTAGCCATTGCTGTAGGTGTAATCGGCACCTAAACCCAGTTGCGGCAGCAATGGACTACGCGCTTCGTTAATTTTTTCGAATGCAGCATCGCGATCGGCGGCGGATTTACGCAATTCCGGGTTGCTCAGGCGTGCTTGCTGATAAACCTGCATCAGGTTTTCTGCCTGGCTCAAAGTACTGAACCCCGACAGGCTCAGGCCGATAAGGATGGGGAGCAATTTCTTCATTTGCATTCCTTGTTGTGAAGCAGTATTTAGCGCTGATCAAATTGTAAAAATATTTGCTGATTCTAGCAGAATCCGCCACTTCAAAAAGTTGGCGTTACGTGCCATACGGCGTTAATTTGCATCAATTTAACACAAGGGCGTTCAAACATCAGTCAAACGACCTTGAAATTCACATTTTAATCACTATTGGTTTCAGGACAGCACAATGCGTAAACCAGACAACTTGCCAATGACTTTCACTAAAAATGATGTAGAAATTATTGCACGAGAAACGCTATACCGCGGTTTTTTTTCACTGGATCTTTATCGGTTTCGCCACCGCCTGTTTAACGGGGGGATGAGCGGTGAGGTAACGCGCGAAATTTTTGAGCGCGGACACGCGGCTGTCTTGCTACCCTTTGACCCTGAGCGGGATGAAGTTGTGCTGGTCGAGCAGATTCGTATTGCGGCATTTGATACCAGCGAAAGCCCGTGGCTACTGGAAATGGTAGCCGGAATGATCGAAGAGGGCGAAACCGTTGAAGATGTAGCCCGTCGTGAAGCAATGGAAGAGGCCGGGCTGGAAGTTAAACGGACGAAACCCGTTCTGAGCTATCTGGCAAGCCCAGGTGGCACCAGTGAGCGTCTGTCTATTTTAGTCGGCGAAGTGGACGCCACGACCGCGAGCGGAATACACGGTCTGGCTGATGAAAACGAAGATATTCGTGTTCATGTGGTAAGCCGGGAACAGGCTTACCAATGGGTAGAAGAGGGGAAAATCGACAACGCAGCGTCTGTCATCGCCTTGCAATGGTTACAGCTGCACTATCAAGAGTTAAAAACTGAGTGGAAAAAATGAAGCGTTACACACCTGACTTCCCTGAAATGATGCGTCTGTGCGAAACCAACTATTCGCAATTGCGCCGCCTGCTGCCACGTAATGATGCAGCCGGTGAAACAGTGAGCTATCAGGTAGCAAACGCACAATATCGGTTAACGATCGTTGAATCGACCCGATACACTACGCTTGTCGCGATCGAACAAACGGCACCGGCCGTCACTTACTGGAGCCTGCCGTCATTGACTGTGCGCCTGTATCATGACGCAAGGGTGGCTGAAGTGTGTTCAAGTCAGCAGATCTTTCGCTTCAAAGCGCGGTATGATTATCCAAATAAAAAGTTGCATCAACGCGACGAAAAGCATCAAATTAATCAGTTTCTGGCCGACTGGTTACGGTACTGTTTAGCACATGGAGCGATGGCGATTCCGGTTTATTAGCGTCGTGAAACCTAAGGACACCATTTGGAAAGCCTGTTAACCCTTCCTTTGGCTGGTGAGGCCAGAGTCAGGATCTTACAAATTACAGACACTCACCTGTTTGCCGAAAAGCATGAAACGCTGCTGGGTGTGAACACCTGGGACAGCTATCAATCCGTACTGGATGCAATACATGCAGAGTCGCCTGAGTACGATCTGATCGTCGCGACGGGTGATTTGGCGCAGGATCAATCCGCTGCGGCTTATCAGCATTTTGCTGAGGGCATCGCAAGTTTTCGTGCGCCTTGCGTTTGGCTACCGGGCAATCACGATTTTCAGCCGGCAATGTACAGCGCGCTGCAGGATGCGGGCATTTCCCCGGCCAAACGTGTTTTCATTGGCGAACAGTGGCAAATATTGTTGCTGGACAGCCAGGTGTTCGGCGTTCCCCACGGTGAGTTAAGTGAATTCCAGCTCGAATGGCTGGAGCGTAAACTTGCTGATGCGCCAGAGCGTAATACCTTGTTGCTTCTGCATCATCATCCTCTGCCTGCAGGCTGCAGCTGGCTCGATCAGCACAGTCTGCGTAATGCCGCTGAGCTGGATAACGTGCTGGTGAATTATCCTCGCGCCAGGTATCTATTGTGCGGGCATATTCATCAGGAACTGGATCTGGACTGGAACGGTCGCCGTCTGCTGGCGACGCCGTCGACCTGCGTGCAGTTTAAACCGCACTGTTCCAACTTCACATTGGATACCATCAGCCCAGGCTGGCGGACGCTGGAGCTTTTTGCCGACGGAACGTTGCAGACTCAGGTACGTCGTCTGCAGGGTAATCGGTTCCACCCTGATACCGCTTCAGAAGGCTACTGATGTCTACGCTTCTCTATCTTCACGGATTTAATAGCTCTCCTCGTTCGGCGAAGGCGTGTTTACTGAAAAACTGGCTGGCGGAGCACCACCCGCACGTTGAGATGATCGTGCCGCAGCTACCTCCGTATCCAGCGCAGGCCGCAGAGATGCTGGAATCGATCATTCTTGAACATGGCGGAGAGTCGCTGGGGATTGTCGGTTCCTCTTTAGGCGGTTATTACGCCACCTGGCTGTCGCAATGTTTTATGCTGCCGGCAGTGGTGGTGAACCCTGCCGTACGGCCTTATGAACTGCTGGTCGACTATCTCGGTCAAAACGAGAACCCCTACACGGGGCAGCAATATGTGCTAGAGTCACGCCATATTTACGATCTTAAAGTCATGCAGATTGACCCGCTGGAAGCGCCGGATTTGATCTGGCTGCTCCAACAAACGGGCGATGAAGTGTTGGACTACCGCCAGGCGGTGGCGTATTACGCCTCCTGCCGTCAGACAGTTATTGAGGGCGGAAACCACGCATTCACGGGCTTCGAAGATTATTTCAACCCGATTGTCGATTTCCTTGGACTGCACAGTTTCTGACGATCAATTCGAATTGCTTATTTAAACCATGACGCAAACTTATAACGCTGATGCCATTGAGGTACTCACTGGGCTTGAGCCGGTACGCCGTCGCCCTGGGATGTACACCGATACGACCCGTCCGAACCATCTTGGACAGGAAGTGATTGATAACAGTGTGGATGAAGCACTGGCGGGTCACGCAAAACGCGTGGACGTGATCTTACATGCCGACCAGTCACTGGAAGTCATTGATGACGGACGCGGCATGCCGGTAGATATTCACCCTGAAGAAGGCGTTCCGGCGGTTGAGCTGATCCTCTGTCGTCTGCACGCGGGCGGCAAGTTCTCTAACAAGAACTACCAGTTCTCCGGCGGTCTGCACGGTGTGGGTATCTCCGTCGTCAACGCCCTGTCCAAACGTGTGGAAGTGAACGTGCGCCGCGACGGGCAGGTATACAACATCGCGTTTGAGAATGGCGATAAAGTGCAGGATTTACAGGTAGTCGGTACCTGCGGCAAACGCAATACTGGGACCAGCGTGCACTTCTGGCCGGATGAAAGCTTCTTTGACAGCCCGCGTTTTTCTGTTTCGCGCTTAACGCACGTACTGAAAGCAAAAGCGGTACTGTGCCCAGGCGTTGAGATCACTTTTAAGGATGAGGTCAACAACAGCGAGCAGCGCTGGTGCTACCAGGATGGTTTAAATGACTATCTGAGCGAAGCGGTGAATGGCCTACCGACGCTGCCGGAAAAACCGTTTATCGGTAATTTCAGCGGTGAGACGGAGACGGTGGACTGGGCGCTGCTCTGGCTGCCGGAAGGCGGCGAGCTGCTGACCGAAAGCTATGTGAACCTGATCCCAACCATGCAGGGCGGTACGCACGTTAACGGTCTGCGTCAGGGACTGCTGGATGCGATGCGCGAGTTCTGTGAATACCGTAACATCCTGCCGCGTGGCGTGAAGCTGTCGGCGGAAGATATCTGGGATCGCTGTGCTTATGTATTGTCGGTAAAAATGCAGGATCCGCAGTTTGCCGGACAAACCAAAGAGCGCCTCTCTTCGCGTCAGTGTGCGGCATTCGTCTCTGGCGTGGTGAAAGATGCATTCAGTTTGTGGCTGAACCAGAATGTGCAGTCAGCCGAACTGCTGGCTGAGATGGCGATTTCCAGCGCGCAGCGTCGTCTGCGTGCGGCGAAAAAAGTAGTGCGTAAAAAGCTGACCAGCGGTCCGGCGCTGCCGGGTAAACTGGCGGACTGTACCGCACAGGATCTTAATCGCACCGAACTGTTCCTTGTCGAAGGTGACTCGGCGGGCGGATCGGCCAAGCAGGCGCGCGATCGTGAATATCAGGCGATCATGCCGCTGAAAGGTAAGATCCTCAATACATGGGAAGTCTCTTCCGATGAAGTGCTGGCTTCGCAGGAGGTTCACGATATTTCCGTGGCGATCGGCATCGATCCGGACAGCGACGATCTGAGCCAATTGCGCTACGGCAAGATCTGTATCCTGGCGGATGCGGACTCCGATGGCCTGCACATCGCCACGCTGCTGTGCGCGCTGTTTGTGAAACACTTCCGCACGCTGGTGAAACACGGTCACGTCTACGTGGCGCTGCCGCCGTTATACCGTATCGACCTTGGTAAAGAGGTGTATTACGCGCTGACGGAAGAAGAGAAAGCGGGCGTACTGGAGCAGTTAAAGCGCAAGAAAGGCAAGCCGAACGTGCAGCGCTTTAAAGGTCTGGGTGAAATGAACCCGATGCAGCTTCGTGAAACTACGCTGGATCCGAACACCCGTCGCCTGGTGCAGCTCATTATCGATGATGAAGACGATCAGCGTACCAACGCAATGATGGATATGCTGCTGGCCAAAAAGCGTTCTGAAGATCGTCGAAACTGGTTGCAAGAGAAAGGCGACCTGGCGGATCTCGAAGGGTAATTGCATGTAGAAAAGCCGGAGACGGGCGTAAAATGCCTTATCCGGCTCTCATCTGACGAAGCGATTTATGCCGGATAGCTAAGCGTCACCCGGCAAATCGACAATCTTAAATGCCCGACTCCAGAATACGAATATTCATGTCCAGCACGTCACCTTTCACGGCTTCGCTGTAGGCTTTCATATGCGGGGTCTGCAAATGCGCCTCAAGATGCGCAATGCTTTCCCACTGCTCAACCATCACGATTGAATCTGGCGCTGTGGTCTGAAAACTGACACCTGCGGCATGATCCACCATCGGCGCATAGCCGTGGCAGCCTTCTTCTTTCAGTACGGTCGGAACGATTTTAGCAAACTGATCCAGTACCGCCTGGCGGTGATGTTGACCTGGACGTGTACGGATTTCTGCAATAACGGTAAGCATGGTTAACTCCTTCTAATTCCAGGTTACCAGTTAACCAAAAATTTCGGTCAGATGCTTGCGATATTCTGCGATATAACGCGGGACGTCCGGCATTTTAATCACGTCATTGGTGATAAAGGTCGGCAGCGCTTCCATTCCCAGGAACTGGTTTGCTTTATGGAACGGGAGATAGACGCCATCAACGCCAACGCCATGGAAAAACTGGTCTTTTTCAGTGAAGGCTTCCATCGGTGCGTTCCAGGTCAGGGACAGCATGTATTTTTTGCCCTGAATCAGCCCGCCGGAGCCGTATTTTTTAGAGGCATCTGAACGTGTGCGGCCGTCGCTGGCGTACAGCGTACCGTGACCTTCGGTAAACACGTCATCGATGTATTTTTTCACGGTCCACGGTGCGCCCATCCACCAGCCAGGCATCTGCCAGATAACCGCATCGGCCCAGACGAAATTCTGCACTTCTGCTTTTACGTCATAATCGCTGTCTGCGCGTACGACTTTAACATCATGCCCGAGGTCGCGCAGGATACCGTCCGCGACCTCGGTCAGGGTGTCATTCAGTTGACCATTAGAATGGCCGAATTTTTTCGCCCCGTTGATAATTAGAATGTTGCTCATTTTGTGTCCTCAAGGAAATACGTTTGAGGACGATTTTACTCCCACCAGCGGTGCGGTGAAATTAGCAAAATGTGCAAAGTCTTTTGCTATGTGAGCAACAATAACGCAATTACCAACTGACTTTTGCTTCAAAGCCACCTTCCGGGGCATTGCCAAACGAGGCTGACATTCCATGCAGTGTTGCGATACGGCGGACAATCGACAGGCCGAGGCCGCTGCCGGTCACGCTTTGTCCCGGTGGACGATAAAAGCGTTCACCGATGTGTGTAAGTACCTCCGGCGCAACGCCAGGACCATTATCTTTGACGCTGAAGTTACGGGCGTTGAGCGTCACTTCCACAATGCTCCCCTGCGGACTGTAGCGAATGGCATTATCCAGCAGATTTCGTACCATCAGGCTCAGCAACAGCGGCTGTCCTGTGCGCGTGATATTGTGTGCGTTAATCTGCAAACGTACGTCAATATGCGCCTGCAGGGCCGGGTGGTAGATATCCATCACCGCGGATTGCAGTAGCTCCTCCAGCGAGATTTCTGCCACATCCTGAAGATTATCGAGGGAGTCGAGGCGCGAAAGCGTCAGGAGCTGATCGACCAGTCGGGTGGCGCGTTCAATTCCCGCATGCAGCTGCACCAGCGCTTTTTCCCGCGTTTGCGGGTCGTCGTCTGACAGTTGCACCACTTCGGTTTGCACCTTCAGCGCGGTCAACGGACTGCGTAGCTCGTGAGCAGCGTCAGAGGTAAAGCGTCGTTCGCGGACCATCATAGAGTGGATACGGGTAAACAGCTGATTAAGCGATTCAACCAGCGGGCGCACTTCGCTTGGCACACCTTTCGGGTCGAGCGGTTCTTCTGACTCCGGGGCGCGCCAGCGCAGAGCTTGCGCCAGTTTTTTTAGCGGCCTGAGTTCGCGACTCAGCATGACCACCAGGATCAGCAACATCAGCGGCAGCGCAACCAGCCACGGGGTTAACTGTGCGGTAAGGATCGACAGCGCCATATCCTCCCGGTATTCCCACTCCTGGCCCACCACAATGCGATATTTTCCATCAGCGGAATTCAGCCACAGGAAGCGCCAGGAATCGTTGTCGCCCCTGAGTTGGCCGTCGCTAAACCCCTCCCGGCTGTAGCTGTAGGGAATATCCTGGCCATTGTCGCCATCGTGTAGCACCATTTTGCCGTCGGTGGAGTAGATGGCAAACGCCAGTGCGTCGTCATCAATATGGCCATGTTTCAGTTTTTTTGGCGTGCGGGCCATCGTGCTTGAGGTGGTGACATCGCTGATATCCAGCGTGCTAAGCCGCTTGGCGAACAGCATCAGCTGCGTATCAAACAGTTCATCGACATTATCGGTAGTCTGCCTCCAGGCCACAAAACTGGATACGGCCCAGGTCGCTGATGCCAGAATCAGAAAAATAAGCGTTAGCCTGACTCGCAGGCTGAGGCGTTGTGTGAGTTTCATGCGTCACCCAGGGTATAGCCAATGCCATGTACGGTACGGATAAAGTCGCTGCCGAGCTTACGGCGTAAGTGATGGACATGGACCTCAACCGCATTGCTGGAGACATTTTCGTCCCAGGTATACAGTTTTTCTTCAATCAGTTTGCGGGGCAGGACGCGACCTTTGTTGCGCATCAGCAGTTCCAGCAGCGCGAACTCTTTAGGTTTGAGTGACAAAGGTTCACCCGCCGCCGTGGCGACCAGCGCGCCGGGATCGAGCGTTACCTGGCCATGGCACAATGTGTTGCTGGCCTGGCCGCTGGCACGACGTACCAGTGCCTCCAGTCTGGCGGCAACTTCGATCAGCGCAAAGGGTTTGCACAGATAGTCATCTGCGCCCAGGCGCAGGCCTTCAACGCGTTCTGCCAGCGCGTCGCGAGCGGTCAGAATCAGCACAGGCTCCTGCTTTCCGTTGGCTCGCCATTCGCGCAAAATGTCCCGTCCGTCTATGCCCGGCAGTGTCAGGTCGAGGATTACCGCATCATAAGGTGCGCTGTAGAGTGCTTCTTTCCCTTGGCGACCTTCGGTAAACCAGTCGATGCTGAAACCCATTTTACTCAGACCTGTTTTCAGGCCATCGCCAATCAACGTGTCATCTTCGATCAGTAAAATACGCATATGTTCATCCCTGCGATAACTCATTTGCAGTCAGTAAACCTGTGGCTACAGTCTCTGTACAGCAAAAAAAGTATCTTTTTTTGCCTTAAGAACTTGTTAAGGATTAACTTATTTAATAGTCGTAAACCAACATGAAAGGGAGACATGACGATGAAAAAATTAGCTGCAATGGTTGCCGTAATGGCACTGTGTTCCGCACCTGTTCTGGCAGCTCAGCAGGGCGGCTTCTCTGGGCCAACGACAACCACCACGCAGAGCCAAAACGGCGGATTTGTCGGCCCGAACGGTAGCAGCACGACGGTAGAAAGCGCCAAATCACTGCGTGATGACACCTGGGTTACCCTGCGTGGGAACATCGTTGAGCGTATTTCCGACGACCTGTACGTGTTTAAAGATGCGACCGGCACGGTGAATGTGGATATCGACCACAAGCGCTGGAACGGCGTAACCGTCACACCGCAGGATGTGGTTGAAATCCAGGGTGAAGTGGATAAAGACTGGAACTCCGTTGAAATCGACGTGAAACAGATTACCAAAGTTGCTAAGTAATCCCCATCAGGGCCGCATTCGCGGCCCTTTTCTTTGTGACTCAACACGCCAGATAGGGTAGTATCTGCGGCAATATTGCCCTTCAATAGAGGGGTACAAAGTTGAGGAACCACGATTAATGAGCGATATGGCAGAGCGCCTGGCGCTGCATGAATTCACGGAAAACGCCTATCTGAACTATTCCATGTACGTCATCATGGACAGGGCGTTGCCGTTTATTGGCGATGGTTTGAAACCCGTTCAGCGTCGCATCGTGTACGCGATGTCCGAACTGGGGCTGAATGCCAGCGCCAAATTTAAAAAATCCGCCCGTACCGTCGGTGACGTGCTGGGTAAATACCATCCGCATGGCGACAGCGCCTGCTATGAAGCGATGGTGCTGATGGCGCAGCCGTTCTCTTACCGTTACCCGCTGGTTGACGGGCAGGGGAACTGGGGGGCACCGGACGATCCGAAATCCTTCGCGGCGATGCGTTATACCGAATCACGCCTGTCTAAATATGCGGAAGTCTTGCTGGGCGAACTCGGTCAGGGAACGTCGGACTGGGTGCCAAACTTCGACGGCACCATGCAGGAGCCGAAGATGCTGCCTGCGCGTCTGCCAAATATTCTGCTGAACGGTACGACCGGTATTGCCGTTGGTATGGCAACGGACATTCCGCCACATAACCTGCGTGAAGTGGCAAAAGCAGCGATTACTCTGATTGAGCAGCCGAAAACGACGCTGGATCAGTTGCTGGATATCGTGCAAGGGCCGGATTACCCGACCGAAGCGGAGATCATTACCTCTCGCGCGGAGATTCGTAAAATTTACGAAAACGGACGCGGCTCCGTACGTATGCGTGCGGTATGGACGAAAGAAGACGGCGCGGTGGTGATTTCCGCGCTGCCGCATCAGGTTTCCGGGGCAAAAGTGCTGGAGCAGATCGCCGCTCAAATGCGCAATAAAAAGCTGCCGATGGTAGACGACCTGCGCGACGAATCGGATCACGAAAACCCGACCCGTCTGGTGATTGTCCCGCGCTCGAATCGTGTGGATATGGAGCAGGTGATGAACCACCTGTTTGCCACTACCGATCTCGAAAAAAGCTACCGTATCAACCTGAACATGATCGGTCTTGATGGTCGTCCGGCGGTGAAAAACCTGTTGGAGATCCTCACCGAATGGCTGGCGTTCCGCCGCGATACCGTGCGTCGCCGCCTGAATTATCGTCTGGAAAAAGTGCTCAAGCGCCTGCACATCCTTGAAGGTTTGCTGGTGGCGTTCCTCAACATTGACGAAGTAATCGAAATTATTCGTCATGAAGATGAACCTAAGCCTGAGCTGATGTCGCGGTTTGGCATTTCTGAAACCCAGGCTGAAGCCATCCTTGAGCTGAAATTGCGCCACCTTGCCAAACTCGAAGAGATGAAAATCCGCGGTGAGCAGGATGAGCTGGCGAAAGAGCGCGATCAGTTGCAGGCCATTCTGGCTTCCGAACGTAAAATGAGTAACCTGCTGAAGAAAGAGCTGCAGGCCGATGCAGACGCCTATGGCGACGATCGTCGTTCTCCGTTGCAGGAGCGCGAAGAAGCGAAGGCGATGAGCGAGCACGACATGCTGCCATCTGAGCCGGTGACCATTGTGTTGTCCCAGAGTGGCTGGGTGCGTAGCGCCAAAGGCCACGACATCGATGCACCGGGATTAAGCTATAAAGCGGGCGACAGCTTTAAGTCGGCAGTGAAGGGTAAGAGCAACCAGCCGGTGGTGTTCGTGGACTCGACCGGACGCAGCTATGCCATCGACCCGATTACGCTGCCGTCGGCGCGTGGTCAGGGTGAACCGCTGACCGGGAAGCTCACGCTGCCGCCAGGCGCGACGGTTGAGCACATGCTGATGGAAGGCGACGATCAGAAACTGCTGATGGCCTCCGATGCGGGCTACGGTTTTGTCTGCACCTTCAATGACCTGGTCGCACGTAACCGTGCTGGTAAGGCGTTGATTACGCTGCCAGAAAATGCGCGCGTGATGCAGCCGGTGGTGATTGAAGATGAAACCGACATGCTACTGGCTATTACCCAGGCCGGTCGCATGTTGATGTTCCCGGTGAGCGATTTACCGCAGTTGTCGAAAGGCAAAGGGAACAAGATCATTAATATCCCTTCAGCGGAAGCGGCGAAAGGCGAGGATGGTCTGGCGCAACTTTACGTGCTGCCGCCGCAGAGCACGCTGACCATCCACGTCGGTAAGCGCAAAATCAAACTGCGTCCTGAAGAGTTGCAGAAAGTGACCGGTGAGCGCGGTCGTCGCGGCACGCTAATGCGTGGTCTGCAGCGTATCGACAGCATTGAGATTGACTCGCCTCGACGCGCCAGTCACGGCGACAGCGAAGAATAACGCTACCGTCCGGCTCTCCCTGTTAAAGCCCAGGGAGAGCCAACGTTAAAAATTCCCGTGAAACCGTTGTTTATTCGTGCGTTGCGATTAACAATACGCTTTTCCAGAGAGCCGCCCTTAACAAAGCCCTAACCTGATACCGCATGATGAATCAGGTGACGTAAAATGCCAGGCTCTTAGGCCTTAGAGGTTGTTATGCTATATATTTTTCGTTTAATTATTACTGTTATTTACTGCGTTCTGGTCTGTATTTTCGGTTGCATATACTGTCTGTTCAGCCCACGAAATCCAAAACACGTCGCAACGTTCGGTCATATGTTTGGCCGCCTGGCTCCCCTTTATGGCCTGAAGGTCGAGTGCCGCATGCCGGCAGACGCGCAGAACTATGGTAATGCTATCTATATTTGTAACCATCAGAACAACTATGACATGGTTACCGCTGCGAATATCGTTCAGCCGCCGACGGTGACAGTAGGTAAAAAAAGCCTGCTGTGGATCCCTTTCTTCGGGCAGCTGTACTGGTTAACCGGTAACCTGTTGATTGACAGAAACAACCGCGCTAAAGCGCACAGCACCATTGCTGCCGTGGTGAATCATTTCAAAAAACGTCGCATTTCTATCTGGATGTTCCCGGAAGGGACGCGTAGCCGTGGTCGCGGTCTGCTGCCGTTTAAAACCGGTGCGTTCCATGCAGCGATTGCTGCAGGTGTCCCGGTCATTCCGGTGTGCGTTTCCACAACCTCGAACAAGATAAAACTCAATCGACTCAATAATGGTCTGGCGATTGTCGAGATGTTGCCGCCGGTGGATATTAGCCACTTTGGGAAAGATCAGGTTCGTGAACTGGCAGCGCATTGCCGCACGCTGATGGAACAAAAAATCGCAGAACTCGATAAAGAAGTTGCTGAGCGGGAAGCCGCCGGTAAGGTTTAATCCGCGCAATTCGGGTTTTTTACAGGAAATGACTTCCTGCGTGTTAATAGCCAGTTTTTTATGGAGTTTATATGTCATTCAGTCGGCGTCAGTTCATTCAGGCATCGGGGATCGCACTGTGTGCAGGTGCTGTTCCGCTGAAGGCTAATGCTGCCGGTCAGCAACAACCGTTACCCGTGCCTCCGCTGCTGGAATCCCGCCGGGGGCAGCCGCTATTTATGACGCTGCAACGTGCGCACTGGTCCTTTACGCAAGGCACGCGCGCACCTGTCTGGGGAATTAACGGCCGCTATCTGGGACCGACAATCCGCGTCTGGAAAGGGGATGACGTCAAGCTTATCTACAGCAACCGTCTGACTGAAAATGTCTCGATGACCGTCGCCGGGTTACAGGTACCTGGCCCGCTGATGGGCGGCCCGGCGCGCATGATGTCCCCGAATGCTGACTGGGCGCCGGTGCTACCGATTCGCCAGAATGCCGCCACGTTGTGGTATCACGCTAATACGCCAAATCGTACTGCTCAGCAGGTCTATAACGGTCTTGCCGGGATGTGGCTGGTTGAAGATGAAGTGAGTAAATCACTATCTATTCCCAACCACTATGGCGTGGATGATTTTCCGGTCATTATC
Organism: Citrobacter sp. Cpo103; assembly: GCF_030332605.1. Taxonomy (NCBI): domain Bacteria; kingdom Pseudomonadati; phylum Pseudomonadota; class Gammaproteobacteria; order Enterobacterales; family Enterobacteriaceae; genus Citrobacter; species Citrobacter sp. Cpo103. The sequence continues at coordinate 283,008 of NZ_JAOWHO010000019.1, forward strand.
CAGGACAAGCGGCTGGACAACTTTGGCACGCCGGAATACAGCGAGCCCGGCAGCGGTGGCTTTGTCGGTGATACGCTGCTGGTCAATGGGGCGCAAAGCCCGTATGTCGAAGTCTCCCGCGGCTGGGTGCGCTTGCGTTTGCTGAACGCTTCAAACTCGCGTCGTTACCAGCTGCAAATGAGTGATGGCCGTGCTCTGCATGTGATTTCCGGCGATCAGGGTTTTTTACCTGCGCCTGTTTCGGTGAAGCAGCTCTCGCTGGCTCCGGGCGAGCGTCGTGAGATCCTGGTGGATATGACTAATGGTAATGAGGTCTCTATCACCTGTGGTGAGGCGGCCAGTATTGTCGACAGGATCCGCGGGTTCTTTGAGCCTTCCAGTATTCTCATCTCCACGCTGGTATTGACGTTGCGCCCGACAGGTCTTCTGCCGCTGGTGACTGACAGCCTGCCAATGCGCCTGCTGCCAACGGAAATCCTCAGCGGTTCGCCGATTCGCAGCCGTGATATCAGCCTGGACGACGATCCTGGCATCAACGGTCAGCTGTGGGACGTCAATCGTATGGATATTACTGCCCAGCAGGGCTCCTGGGAGCGCTGGACGGTGCGGGCGGATATGCCCCAGTCCTTCCATATTGAAGGCGTCTCGTTCCTGATCCGTAATGTGAATGGCGCGATGCCGTTCCCGGAAGACAGAGGCTGGAAAGATACTGTCTGGGTTGATGGCCAGGTTGAATTACTGGTTTATTACGGACAGCCTTCCTGGGCCCATTTCCCGTTCTACTTTAATAGCCAGACGCTGGAAATGGCGGATCGTGGCTCAATCGGACAGATGTTGGTGAACCCGGCGCCGTAATGCGCCGGGGTATTCGTTACGCCCGCCAGAACATGCGCGAGAACAGGATCAGAATGGGGTAAATCTCCAGACGCCCCATGATCATGGCCGCGCACATCAGTAGCTTTGCTTCCTCGTTTAAGGTGCCAAATGTCGTGGCGGTGACGCCAAATCCTAGCCCCATATTGTTGATGCAGGCGGCGACGGTGGCGAAAGAGGAGAATAGATCGTAGCCCATCAGATTGAGCGCCCAGATAAAAAAGCTGGTGAGCAAAACGTAGAGAAAGAAAAAGCTCCATACCGAACGCACTACCCGGTCGCTTACCACGCTATTGCCCACTTTGATATTCAGCAGGGCGCGAGGGTGCGCGAGCTGGTGTAACTCCTGGCGGCACTGCTTGAACATAATCAAAAAGCGCAGCACCTTAATCCCCCCGCAGGTCGATCCCACACAACCGCCGAAGAAACTGGCGCTGAGCAGCATGAAGATCGTGTGCGAAGGCCATTGTGCGTAATCCGCCGTCGACAGGCCATTATCTGTCAGCATCGAACTGGCCAGAAAAAAAGCATGCACCAGGCTGTCCGTTAATCCGTACATGCCTGCCCGCCAAACTTGCCAGGTGGCGATCAGAGTGACCACCAACGCAATAAGCAAAAAGAAACGCAATTCGGCATTACGACGAAAGGGTTTGAAGGTACGTTTCACGATAGCAACGTACCAGAGGGTGAAGTTAAATGCAGACAGCAGTGAAAATATCCCGGCGACAAGCTCAATGGCATGGCTGTTATAAAAGCCGATGCTCTCGCTGCGAGTGGAAAATCCGCCGAGAGAGACCGTCGACAGCCCGTGGCATAAGGCGTCGAAAAACGACATCCCGGCAGCCCAGTAGGCCAGAGTACAGATCAGACCCAGAATGACATAGGTCATCCACAGCGTACGTGCAGTATCAGCAAGTCTTGGCGTGAGGCGCTCTTCTTTAAAAGGGCCCGGCATTTCAGACTGATACAGCTTCATGCCACCAATACCCAGCAGCGGCAATACCGCTACGGCGAGGACAATAACACCCAGACCGCCAATAAAATTGAGCTGAGCCCGATAGTACAGATACGACTTCGGCAAGGCGCTGACGTCATCAATCACCGTTGCGCCTGTAGTGGTAATTCCAGAAACTCCTTCAAACAGGGCATCCGCAAAAGAGAGGTTTAAGCCATCGTCCATCCACATCGGCATCGCGCTGATAAATGAAAACAACAGCCAGAACAGGACGATAATGACGAAACCATCCCGGGTGCGCAGTTGAATACCCGCATGTTTGGTTGCCAACCACGCCCCGCCGCCGAGGGTGAAGAAAGTCATAAATGTGCTGAAAAAAGCGAACAAGCTCCGCTCTTTATTTAACAAAGCGATGAGCATCGGTGGCAGCATAGAAAAGCTGTAGAGAAGAACCAGAAATCCGCACAGGTGAACAACAACCCGTAACTGGGAAATATGCAGTGAATCGTTGAGTCGCAATGAAAAATCCCCCGCCGAAAAAGAGTTATCTCAGCTGGCTGGCATGGTGTTAATTATGATTGATAAAAATGATTGTCGTAAAATTTAACAATTTATATAACTTTCTACTGGTCTGGTTCAGACTCCACTTCATTTCTTGCCGATATACAGCGTATAATCCTCGGCCTTTGATTATTTTTTTACCATTTTTGGAAGCATTATGAGCGCAATATCCCTGATCCAGCCGGACAGAGACCTTTTCTCCTGGCCGCAGTACTGGGCTGCCTGTTTTGGCCCGGCACCGTTTTTGCCGATGTCACGCGACGAAATGGACCAACTTGGCTGGGATAGCTGCGACATCATTCTGGTTACCGGCGATGCATACGTCGATCATCCCAGCTTTGGCATGGCAATTTGCGGACGTATGCTGGAAGCACAAGGCTTTCGCGTAGGGATTATCGCCCAGCCGGAGTGGAACAACAAAGACGATTTTATGCGTTTGGGCAAACCGAACCTGTTCTTTGGTGTGACCGCAGGCAACATGGACTCGATGATCAACCGCTACACCGCAGATCGCCGACTGCGCCATGACGATGCCTACACACCGGACAACGTTGCGGGCAAACGTCCGGACCGCGCCACGCTGGTCTATACCCAGCGCTGTAAAGAAGCATGGAAAGATGTGCCGGTTATTCTCGGCGGTATTGAGGCCAGCCTGCGCCGTACTGCGCACTATGACTATTGGTCTGATACCGTTCGCCGCTCTGTTCTGGTGGATTCCAAAGCCGACATGCTGATGTTCGGCAACGGCGAACGTCCGCTGGTGGAAGTGGCGCATCGTCTGGCGATGGGCGAAACCATCGATCAGATCCGCGACGTGCGTAACACTGCGATTATGGTTAAAGAAGCGCTGCCGGGCTGGAGTGGGGTGGATTCCACGCGCCTCGACACGCCGGGCAAGATTGACCCGATCCCGCATCCGTATGGTGAAGATCTGCCGTGTGCTGACAACAAACCGGTCGCACCGAAAAAGCAGGAAGCGAAAGCGGTAACCGTACAGCCGCCGCGCCCGAAACCGTGGGAGAAAACCTACGTGCTGCTGCCGTCCTTCGAAAAAGTGAAGGGCGATAAAGTGCTGTATGCGCATGCGTCGCGTATCCTGCACCACGAAACCAACCCAGGTTGTGCGCGTGCGCTGATGCAAAAGCACGGCGATCGCTACATCTGGATCAACCCGCCAGCCATTCCGCTCTCTACCGAAGAGATGGATAGCGTCTTTGCGCTGCCGTACAAACGCGTGCCGCATCCGGCGTATGGCGACAGCCGCATTCCGGCCTATGAGATGATCCGTTTCTCGATCAACATTATGCGTGGCTGCTTTGGCGGCTGTTCGTTCTGTTCGATCACCGAGCACGAAGGTCGTATCATCCAGAGCCGCTCTGAAGACTCGATCATCAATGAAATCGAAGCCATTCGCGACACCGTTCCGGGCTTTACCGGCGTGATTTCCGATCTCGGCGGCCCAACGGCAAACATGTATATGCTGCGCTGTAAGTCACCGCGCGCGGAACAGACCTGCCGTCGTCTGTCATGCGTCTACCCGGATATCTGTCCGCATATGGACACCAACCACGAACCGACGATTAACCTTTATCGTCGAGCGCGTGATTTGAAAGGCATTAAAAAGATCCTCATCGCTTCGGGCGTGCGCTATGACATCGCGGTTGAAGACCCACGCTATATCAAAGAGCTGGCGACCCACCACGTTGGCGGTTATCTCAAGATTGCGCCAGAGCATACCGAAGAAGGCCCGCTGTCGAAGATGATGAAGCCGGGGATGGGCAGCTACGATCGCTTTAAGGAATTGTTCGATACCTACTCTAAACAGGCGGGTAAAGAGCAGTATCTGATCCCGTACTTTATTTCCGCGCACCCAGGTACGCGTGACGAAGATATGGTGAATCTGGCGTTGTGGCTGAAGCAACGTCGTTTCCGTCTGGATCAGGTGCAGAACTTCTATCCATCGCCGTTGGCGAACTCCACAACCATGTATTACACCGGGAAAAACCCGCTGGGTAAAATTGGTTATAAGAGTGAAGATGTGGTGGTGCCGAAAGGTGATAAGCAGCGTCGTTTGCATAAAGCCCTGCTGCGTTACCACGATCCAGCTAACTGGCCGTTAATCCGCCAGGCGCTGGAAGATATGGGTAAAAAGCATCTGATCGGCGGTCGTCGCGAATGTCTGGTCCCGGCACCTACGCTGGAAGAGATGCGCGAAGCGCGTCGCCAGAACCGTCATACCCGTCCGGCGTTGACCAAGCACACACCGGTGGCGCATCAGCGCCAGACGCCTGCTGCAAACAAAAAACGCGGGAAAGTGGCAGGGCGCTAATCTGTCTTGCCCGATGGTGAAAGCTAATCCGGCCTACGTACAGCACAGTTTTGTAGGCCGGATAAGTTCCTTGTACCGCCATCCGGTAGAAAGACGCAGTATTTATGCTTCACGAATTCTGGCCGCTAATGCGGCCAGTTTTGCATCATCCGCTCGTTCGTGGTCATGTGACGACAGATATCCTTCATATTGCTCGAAAAATTTATTCTGCCGCGCTTCAATCGGTTTCCAGTGGGTTAGATCGCCAGTGCCATGCATGGGGCTTAATTTGCTGTGTACATGGTCTACGCCGAAACCTTCGAAGAACATCCCTGTACGACTGACATCCGGGAAAGCCTTATCCAGTTTCTTAGCCACTTTTTGGGTTGCCAGCATCAGATCAGCCAGTGCCTGCGGCGGCATATCGAAGGCATAGCTGGGATAATGCTTTTTCGGGATCACCACGGTAAAACCGTCGGTGTTCGGGAAAATCGACAGAAAAGCCAGATGATGCTCGTCTTCCCAGACCTTATGGCAGGGGGCTTTACCTTCAACTATTTGACAGAAAATACAGGTCATTCCTTTTCTCCGCAGGTAAGGTGATTCGTCTGGACGCAGTCAGTTTAGTACAGACCCAACACCTTCCACCACATCAGACCCACGGTGATAAACACCGCCTGGTTAAACAAGCTGATGATAAATCCTGTGCGCCACCAGACGCCCGTTGGAACATACCCGGCACCAAACAGGATTGGACCGCGAGCGTGGGTGTACTGGGTGAGCGAGCAGTACAAACTGCTGGTGAAGGCCAGCATTAATGCCGTGGGGGCTGCGGGAATATTCAGATGCAGACCGACGCCGAGGAAAACGGCGTACAGCGCGGCAATCTGTGCATTACCGCTGGCAAAAAAGTAGTGGGTATAGAAGTAGGCGGCGTTCAGCAGCAGCAGGACGATCACCCAACTGGTACCGTGCATAGTACTGCTCAGGCTATCGCCGATCAGATTGCCAAACCAGGTGGTGAAGCCCAGTTTTTTCAGCTGGTTCGCCATCATCAACAGCGCGGCAAACCAAATCAGTGTGTCCCATGCACCTTTCTCGCTCTTCACATCTTCCCAGCTCAGAACGCCGCTTAGCAATAAAATGGACAGTCCCACGAACGAGGCAGTGGTGGCGTCGACGCCTAACGTATCGCCAAAAATCCACAGCACCAGCAGTACGCCGACGGTAGCCAGCATCAGCCATTCGCCGCGAGACATACTGCCCATTTCCGCCAGCTCTTTGCGCGCCAGATTCGGGGCATCCGGCGTGTGCTTAATTTCCGGGCGCACGATCCAGTAGACCAGCAGTGGAACCAGCAGTAAGGACACCAGGCATGGCAGCAGCGCCGCCATAAACCAGCCGCCCCAGGTCAGCGCGACGCCTGCATTGGCCGCCAGTTTCACCGCCAACAGATTGCCGGTATAGCCGGTCATAAAGAGCGCGGCGGTGACGTCGTTGACGTTGCCAATACAGGTGATAAGAAAGGTACCGATTTTACTGCGGGACTCATCTTCCGGGTTCGAATGGAAACTGCGTGCCAGAGAGTCAGCAATCGGATAGATGACGCCGCCGCAGCGTGCTGTATTACTCGGCATTGCCGGGGAGAGGATCAGATCGGCAAAAGCCAGACCATAGGCGAGTCCCAGCGTGCGCTTGCCGAGCAGACGGATCATCTGCAGCGCAATGCGTCGTCCGAGGCCAGTTTTGATAAATCCGCGGGCAATCATAAAAGCCACGACGATAAGCCAGATAAGTGAACTGTTCAGCTCACTCAGTGCCGTGGTGATAGCGCCGCTGGCGGTTTTATCCCCGGCAGCATAGGCGAGTGCAAAAACCGTAATCCCAATAATACCGACCGCGCCGATGGGTAAAACTTTTGCCACGATAGAGGCAATCGTCGCGACGAAGATAATTGCCGAATGCCAGGCTGGCGCACTTAACCCCGAGGGAGGGGTAAGTTGCCACAGTCCGGCAGAAATGAATATTATAAGAATTAATGGGAGCCATTTGACTCCGCTACTTTTTTTCTCAGTCACGCTTACGCACCTATGGATATGGTGAATATATTCATCAAATAAATATATTTATTTAATAATTAACAGGTTATGTTGCGTAATGCTGCTCCAGCGACTGCAAGAAATACATCAATATATGTGCGTGAATTGTTTCCTGATATTTCAAATCAGTAAAGGCCCGACGAGAGTGTCGGGCTGGAGGGAAGGGGTTAACCGCCGAACTGATCCGGGTCTGGCCCCAGACGTTTGCCCTGATCGAGTTTCGCGATTTCGCCTAATTCGTCTTTATCCAGGCGGAAGTCCCAGACGTTAAAGTTTTCTGCGATACGCGCCGGGGTGACTGATTTCGGAATCACCACCAGCCCGCTATCCAGGTGCCAGCGGATGACAATCTGCGCCGGTGATTTGCCATATTTCTCGGCGAGGTCACGGATGATCTTTTGATCAAAGACGTCTTTGCCGCCCTGCGCCAGCGGGCTCCAGGATTCGGTCTGGATTTTATGCGTTGCGTTCCAGGCGTGCAGTTGGCGCTGTTGCATAAGCGGATGAAGTTCGATCTGGTTAATCACTGGAGGTACGCCGGTTTCATCCATCAACCGCTGGAGATGATTGATCTGAAAGTTGCACACGCCGATGCTCTTAATCAGACCTTCTTTTTGCAGGTCGATCATGTTTTCCCACGCTTCAACGTAGTGGTCGATCGCCGGAACCGGCCAGTGCATCAGGTATAGATCGAGGTAATCAAGCTGGAGTTTTTCCATGCTTTCGAGCAAGGCTTCCCGGGGGCGTTTTTGGTCATCATTCCACAGCTTGGTGGTGATGAATAACTCGTCCCGTGGTACGCCAGCATCGCGTATTGCTTTGCCGACACCTTCTTCGTTTTTGTACGCAGCAGCGGTATCAATTGAGCGATACCCCACTTCCAGCGCTTTATGAATGGCGGTGATGACTTCTTCGTTACTTGCCTTCCAGACCCCCAGGCCCAGTTGCGGCATGACGTTACCATCCTGTAGTTTGATAATGGTTGGACCGGTCATAATTCCCCCCCTGGATTACAGTCACCGGGGCAGCCCCCGGTGAGTTAGGTGTGACTTAAGCCTGGTATAAATACCCAAAAACGAAAGGCGGAGGTTAAAAAACCTTAGCGGGCAGCTTCGTAAATCCGACGGCTGACTTCAAGCGTAATGTCCTGATGTTCGCCCAGTTGCGTACCACCGTGTGCTTTCAGTTTTTCCAGCAATGCCGGGATAGAGCTACCGTCCAGGCCGTAGTCAGACAGGCGAGTGGGTACACCCATTTGTTCGAAGAAAGTACGGGTAGCGGCAATGGCGGCGTCGATGCGCTGGTCGTCGGAACCTTCGGTGATATTCCAGATACGCTCTGCGTATTGCAGCAGTTTGGCACGCTTGGTATCACGTTTTTCATTCCACAGCGCTGGCAGAACGATGGCCAGCGTTTGAGCATGATCCAGACCATGCATTGCGGTCAGTTCATGGCCCAACATATGCGTTGCCCAGTCCTGCGGTACGCCTGCGCCAATCAGGCCGTTCAGCGCCTGGGTTGCCGCCCACATGACGTTCGCACGCACGTTGTAGTTTTCCGGCTCCTGCAAGGCTTTCGGACCTTCTTCTACCAGCGTGAGCAGAATGCCTTCGGCAAAGCGATCCTGAATTTTCCCGTCTACCGGATAAGTCACATACTGTTCCACGGTATGAACAAAAGCATCCACAACGCCGTTTGCAACCTGACGCGGCGGCAGGGTGTAGGTGTAAACCGGATCCAGTACGGCAAATACTGGCTGCACAAACGGGGTCATAAAGGCCAGTTTATCGCCGGTGGTTTTACGCGAAATTACCGCGCCGGAGTTAGATTCAGAGCCGGTTGCAGGCAGGGTTAATACGGAGCCCATCGGGATGGCGCTTGTTACGTCGCTGCCGTGGGTTTCCAGAATGCGCCATGGATCGATGCTGTCAGCGTACTGTGCCGCTGCCGCGATGAATTTGGTGCCGTCCAGCACTGAACCGCCACCTACTGCCAGCAGAAACGTCACTTTCTCATCACGCACGATTTTTACTGCGTTCATCAGCGTTTCGTAAGACGGGTTTGGCTCGATACCGCCAAACTCCAGCACATCCAGGCCTTTTAGCGCGTCCTGAACCTGTGCCAGGACGCCGGTTTTTTTCACGCTGCCGCCGCCGTAGGTAACCAGTACGCGAGCGTCCTGAGGAATTTGATCGCGCAGCTCAGCAATCGCGCCTTTACCAAACAAAATACGTGTTGGGGTATGGAGATTAAAGTTGTTCATTGCTCGTTCCCTTTGGTGGGTAATAAAAGAGGGCAGGAGAGTGTCTGCCGGATGATGAACATTGTGGTCGCCCGCCGCGCTGCTCTCAATGCTCATTTCTGCCGATGTCTTGCCCATTTCTACAGACTGCTGGAGAAAACGGATAAATCTGCGCATTATGTCAGGGTCGAAAACCGATGATGAAATGGTGCTCCATGAACCGTGATGAGATCTGCCTTCTGCTGACAGATAAAATTAAGCAGCTGAAAAGCAATGAAAATAGACTTAACGAACTGCTGCCAGATGTCCGCCTGCTATACGGTACGGAGCCGGCGGCACGTACACCAGTCATGTATCAGCCAGGCATCATATTTCTCTTTTCGGGACATAAAATTGGTTACATCAATGAGCGCATATTTCGCTATGACGCCAACGAATACCTGCTGCTAACCGTACCTTTACCCTTTGAATGTGAAACCTATGCGACGCCGGAGGTTCCTCTGGCCGGTATTTACCTGAATGTCGATATTCTGCAATTGCAGGAGCTGCTGATGGACATTGGGGAAGACGAACTGTTCCAGCCCGCCATGGCTGCCAGTGGGATTAACTCTGCGACACTCTCTGACGAAATTCTCTGTGCCGCAGAGCGCCTGCTGGATGTAATGGAGCGGCCGCTGGATGCGCGTATTCTGGGGAAACAGATTATTCGCGAGATCCTCTACCATGTGTTGACCGGGCCGCGTGGCGGTGCCTTGCTTGCGCTGGTCAGTCGCCAGACGCATTTCAGTTTGATAAGCCGGGTACTGAAGCGGATTGAAACCAAATACACCGAAAACCTCAATGTAGAACAGCTGGCGGCAGAGGCGAACATGAGCGTGTCGGCGTTTCATCATAATTTTAAAGCGGTTACCAGCACGTCGCCGCTGCAATATCTTAAGAGTTATCGCCTGCATAAAGCGCGGATGATGATGATTCACGATGGAATGAAGGCCAGTGCGGCTGCCATGCGCGTCGGTTATGAGAGCGCATCGCAATTCAGTCGGGAGTTCAAACGTTTCTTTGGCGTAACGCCGGGGGAAGATGCGGCAAGAATTCGTATGATGCAGGGGAGTTGATTTCTTGTAGGCCTGACAGGTACACCGTAGGCTATAAAGCTGCGCGCCATCAGGCAAAATGCCGGGGATTACCCCGGCTACGGATAATACTCAGGCGCTACAGTATTTTTTTTTAATCACCACGAACAATGTTCCCAACAGACCTGCGGTTAACAGGGCAATCGGCAGGATCATTAAAAAGGTCATCACCTGATCTTCATGGCGTTTAACGAACGGGATCATGCTCAGCGCATAGCCGAAACTGGTGACGACGGTGACCCACAGCAGGCCACTCAGCCAGTTAAAAAACTGGAACCGACGGTTAGGAAGCCCTGAAATGCCCGCCATCGTTGGCAGCAAGGTGCGAACAAACGCCAGAAAACGCCCTGCCAGCAGCGCCATCAGACCGTGTTGGTCAAACATGCAGGTTGCGCGCTGATGGTATTTTTCCGGTAATTGCGCCAGCCAGCCTTTCACCGTGCGCGTGTTGCCTAGCCAGCGTCCCTGAATATAACTCAGCCAGCAGCCCAGACTGGCTGCGGCCGTCAGAATAGCTATGGTAGGTAAAAAACTCATCACGTCCTGAGCGATCAGCGCTCCTGCCAGTAATAACAGGCTGTCTCCGGGTAAAAAGGAGGCTGGCAGCAGGCCATTTTCTAAAAACAGCGTGGCGAACATGACGAAGTACACCACGCTCACCACGTGCGGATCCGCCAGTGCGGCAAAATCGTGTTGCCAGAGTGCGGAGACAATATCTTGAATGACTACCATGGACTTTCCTGTGGAACAGCGTTTATGTGTGGATTGTACTCCTGAATTGCCCGGGATGCCTTGATCCCGGACGCAACAATTGCAGACTTTTCCACCAGAAGTGTCTGCATATATGTCCATCTGTGGCAATTTTACTCGATTCGGGCAAATCCTGCGGCCAAATCGGCAATCAGATCGTCAACATTCTCTAAACCGATATGTAAACGGATGAGCGTTCCGCTGAAATCCACCTCGCCTTGCGGACGGATTGCCGCAATGTGTTCCGGCTGGTTGGCGAGAATCAGCGACTCAAAACCGCCCCAGGAGTAGGCCATGCTGAACAGGCTGAAGTGATCCAGATACGCAGCAAGCTCCTCATTATTGAGCTTCTTATTCAATATAAAGGAGAATAGGCCGCTGCTGCCGGTAAAATCACGCTTCCAGAATTCATGGCCTTTACTGCCGGGCAGTGCCGGGTGGTTCACGCGGGCGACCTGCGGATGGCTGGCCAGCCACTCGGCGACCTTTAAGCTGCTTTCATGGTGCTGACGCAGGCGAACGCTCAGCGTACGCAGTCCACGGCTGGTCATATAGGCGGTATCGGCGTCCAGCATTTGCCCCATCAGATAGGCATTTTCGCGCAGTTGATCCCAGCAGCGGGCATTAGATACCGCCGTGCCGACCATGCCGTCAGAATGACCAATCAGATATTTGGTGCCTGCCTGAATAGAGATATCGATGCCAAAATCCAACGCTTTGAACAGCACCCCGGCAGCCCAGGTGTTATCAATCATGATGATTGCATCCGGCGCGACGCTTCTGACGGCGGCAACAATAGCGGGAACATCATGCACTTCCATAGTGACAGAGCCGGGAGATTCCAGAAATACGACTTTCGTGTTCGGCTGTATGTGCTTAACGATATCGGCGCCAACCAGCGGATCGAACCAGCCGGTGGACACGCCGAGCTTGCCGAGAATTTTGGTACAGAAATCCTGACTGGGTTCATAGGCGGTATTGGTCATCAGCACATGATCCCCTTGCTCCACAAAGGCAAGGATGGTGTTGGCAACGGCCGCCGCACCGCAGGGGAACAGCGCGCAACCCGCGCCACCTTCCAGTTCGCACATCGCTTCCTGAAGAGAGAAATGCGTTAGGGTTCCGCGACGCCCATAGAAAAGCGCACCGTTCGCCCGGTTGTGCGTGGCCTGTTTTTTGGCCTCTACGGTGTCAAAAACCAGCGAAGAAGCGCGCTGGATCACGCTATTTACCGAGCCCAGCGTGTACTTTTTACTGCGTCCTGCGTGAACGAGTTTGGTTTCAAGTTGCTTATCTGCCATGTTGTCTTACCTATTTTTATACGTCTGGATGTCTAAACTACCATGAATCAAAGATGACGCATCCTGCAGAACGGCCATACAGTAGAAAATAATCTCAAAATGCTTCTGGTGACTTTTTTACTGCGTGAGCGCAAGGAAAAGAAACCAAAGGTGCGGCAATATGTAAATAGTAATGAGAACGACTATCAATTCGACGTCGTTTTGATATGATTACGCTCAGATTTTGTGATTTGCGTCCTGGAGATACAGAGTGGGTAATAATTTGATGCAGACGGATCTTTCCGTCTGGGGTATGTATCAGCACGCCGATATCGTGGTTAAGTGCGTGATGATTGGGCTGATTTTGGCGTCAGTGGTCACCTGGGCTATCTTCTTTAGTAAGAGCCTTGAGTTCTTTACTCAGAAACGCCGCCTTAAGCGTGAACAGCAACTGCTGGCGGAAGCCCGCTCTTTAGATCAGGCAAGTGAGATTGCCGCAGGATTCGATGGCAAAAGCCTGGGCGCACAGTTGATTAACGAAGCGCAGAACGAGCTGGAACTGTCAGAAGGCAGCGAAGATAACGAAGGCATTAAAGAGCGTACCGGCTTCCGTCTGGAGCGTCGTGTGGCTGCGGTAGGTCGCCATATGGGCCGCGGTAACGGATACCTGGCCACCATCGGGGCTATCTCTCCTTTCGTCGGTCTGTTCGGTACCGTATGGGGCATCATGAATAGCTTCATCGGGATTGCACAAACCCAAACGACCAACCTGGCCGTTGTTGCGCCGGGTATCGCAGAAGCGCTGTTAGCGACCGCAATCGGTCTGGTCGCAGCAATTCCAGCGGTTGTTATCTACAACATTTTCGCACGTCAGATTGGCAGCTATAAAGCGATGCTGGGCGACGTCGCGGCACAGGTGCTGTTGTTGCAAAGCCGCGATCTGGACCTGAACGCGAGCGCATCCGCGCATCCGGTACGTGCAGCGCAGAAATTACGTGTAGGATAATGTTCCATGGCAATGAGCTTTAATGAAAACCTGGACGATAACGGTGAAATGCATGAAATCAACGTGACGCCGTTTATCGACGTTATGTTGGTTTTATTGATCATCTTTATGGTTGCCGCGCCGTTGGCAACCGTAGATGTGAAGGTGAATCTCCCTGCCTCCACCAGCACGCCGCAGCCGCGTCCGGAAAAACCGGTTTACCTGTCAGTTAAAGCCGATAAGAGTATGTTTATTGGCAACAATCAGGTGACGGATGAAACCATGATTAACGAGCTAAATGCGCTAACTGAAGGGAAGAAAGACACCACGATTTTCTTCCGGGCAGATAAAACCGTTGATTATGAAACCATGATGAAGGTGATGGATACGCTGCATCAGGCGGGCTTCCTGAAGATTGGTCTGGTTGGCGAAGAGACTGTGAAAGCGAAGTAATCCTCATCATGCCGGGTAATGGTTGCCGCCTTACCCGGCGTGCCTCTCCTGATTCAACTCCCTCGCACACTTGTTCTTATCTGTTCTCATCTAACGCGACCGTGGTTATTCTGGTGGGTTCGTAGTTCCCTTCAGACAGCTTTCGCGTCAGGCGTAAGGTGGCCGTTTCCCGCGCGAGTATATGCTGGTAGGTGCTTTCCAGTCGGGCCATGATTTTGTCCCGCAGTTCTGGTTGCTGCTCCATAATGGCTTCGATCGCGGCACCGTAGATCTCTTCTTTAGCCTGTAGCGAGTAAATTTCACGGCGATTTTGCCATTTCATCCGCACCAGTGCAGCGGGAATAGAGGCTATCTCCTGAGCAACGCTTTCCAGTGTCGTGTTTTTATTGGCAATCAACACGGCTAAATTTTGCTTTAAGACAAACTCATCGCTTTTATGGTTATCTAAAGCCAAATAAACATTATTATCCTCAACATCTTTCATTTTATTTCTCTTCCAGAGAATAAAAAATAGGATCGCTGGTTTCACGGGTAATTAAATTAAGCCAAATTTTGTTGCCCTGTTCATTTATGATGGCTGTTTTTTGAGTCAAAATTTTACTTAATTCTTGTGCATTAATGTCGCCTTCTGCCTGTAGTGAATTGAGCAGGCGAGAGAATGACTCAATTTTTGCTGCACGAAATAGACGCTCTTTTAAATGGCGGTCGCACTCTTCAAATAGCATATTCCGTGACTGACCGGTAGCGGTTGAGCTAATCAAAATATCGGATTCGTAATCGCTTAATGTTATCTTCCCCTGAGTCAAATTTTCACTATTATCTGTAGAGGTGGTATTGTCAGGTGAGCTGGATAAGTGAAAACGCGAGGGAACAAGATGCTCGGGAAGCATGTTGAAATATCCTTTGATGCCAATGATATGTTGTTTTAAATAAACCATGCCGCGTTGACAATAGCATGGCGTAATTTTAAAATCAAAAAAAATGGAGCCAGTATATGAACAGTATATTTTATTCTGTTATTACCCTGCTATTGCTGACTTGCGGGGTACTTTTGTTGATGCACAGTGCAAATAAAAACCGTAATGCAGAAAATGGATACGCTGAAAACCAGCCGGAAATACTGAGTAAAGAAGAGGGTGAAGATCATTTCTCGGTACTGATGAATTCGATTACTCCGGTTTGGTATTGGCGTGTCAATCACGAATATATCGATTTTATCCACTCGACGATCAAACGGATGACAATGGTGGAGCTGAATGAGACGCCAGGGCTATTTGATGCACAGCGGCGTTGCAGCGATCTCAACTCTGCGGTGTATAAATATTACGACAATATTAAAAAACGCTGCCTGAGTGGCGAGAAAGTCCCGCATGCCGATCTGGACGTGCTTAACTTACGTCAGTGCTTCAGGGAGTTCAGCCTGGAAGCCTATCCTGCACTTGTCGCGCTGGTGTGGCCGGAATATCAGCGCCCAGAAATCAAAGCAGAAGAGGTGTGAGGAGCTGGCTGGCCCGTATTACGTGCCGGGAAGAACAACGTTGCTACCCGGCACGGGATTACCTACGGTTATTTGTCAGATGAGGCCTGCCACAGGTTCAGCTTACCGTCCGCGACGTGCTTATCGATCTGCGCCAGTTCTTCGGCGCTGAACGTCAGATTCGCCAGCGCCTGAACGTTCTCTTCCAGTTGCTCCGGTCGACTGGCGCCAATCAATACCGACGTTACCCTGTTGTCTTTTAGCAGCCAGCTTAAGGCCATTTGTGCCATCGACTGTCCACGCTGTTGCGCCATCTCATTAAGCAAACGCAGGCTGGTAAGGTTTTCTTCCGTCAGCATGTTTTCCGTTAACCCACGAACTTTTTTCCCTTCACGCTGCATGCGTGAACCTTCCGGAATACCGTTAAGGTATTTCCCCGTCAGCAGTCCCTGAGCCAGCGGCGTAAATGCGATGCAGCCCATACCGTTGGATTCCAGCGTATCCAGCAGGCCGCTGCTGTCTACCCAGCGGTTAAGCAGGTTGTAAGACGGCTGATGGATCAGCAATGGAATTTTCCATTCCCGCATCAGCTCGGCCATTTTCTGCGTACGTTCCGGGGAATAGGATGAGATGCCGACATACAGCGCTTTACCGCTTTGCACGGCGTGGGCCAGCGCCGAGGCGGTCTCTTCCATTGGCGTATTTTCGTCAACGCGGTGAGAGTAGAAGATATCGACATAGTCGAGACCCATGCGTTTCAGACTCTGGTCGAGGCTGGCGAGCAGGTATTTGCGCGAACCGCCAGAACCATATGGCCCAGGCCACATGTCATAGCCTGCCTTGGTGGAGATAATCAGTTCATCGCGATAGTGTGCAAAATCCTCGCGCAGCAATCGGCCAAAATTCTCTTCTGCGCTGCCTGGTGGCGGCCCATAGTTATTGGCTAAATCAAAATGCGTGATGCCTAAATCAAATGCTTTACGCAACAGGGCTCGCTGTGAATCCAGCGCCTGAACGTGCCCAAAACTGTGCCATAAACCCAGCGATAGCGCGGGTAAACGCAAACCGCTGCGCCCAGAGTAGCGATAGAGCATCTGCTCGTAACGTTCAGGATTGGCAAACCAGGCCATGAGATCTCCTTAGTGCAGGTGAATTTCGAAACAACGTTTCTATTCTAGCGGGTTCACGGTGAATATCCCGTTCACCAGGTCACACTGAGATGAAAAACTGGGCAAAAACAGGTCACTGTGCTTTGCTTAAAAAAACATCAATCAGGAGTGCGACGATGCCGCGTTTGACTGCCAAAGATTTTTCGCAAGAACTGCTCGACTACTATGACTATTACGCGCATGGCAAAATAACGAAACGCGAGTTTCTCAATCTGGCAGCGAAATATGCAGTGGGTGGCATGACGGCGTTGGCCTTATTCAATTTATTGAAACCCAACTATGCCCTCGCAACGCAGGTAGAATTTACCGATCCCGATATTCTGGGGGAATATATTACCTATCCTTCGCCTGAAGGGCATGGTGATGTGCGGGGGTATTTAGTTAAACCTGCGAAGGTGACGGGGAATGTTCCGGCGGTGGTGGTAGTACATGAAAATCGTGGGCTGAATCCGTATATTGAAGATGTGGCGCGACGGGTGGCGAAGGCGGGCTTTATGGCACTCGCGCCTGATGGATTAAGTTCGGTAGGGGGATATCCAGGCAATGATGATAAAGGTCGGGAATTGCAGCAGCAGGTTGACCCCGTAAAGTTAATGAACGACTTTTTTGCCGCCATTGAATTTATGCAACATTATTCGGGGACCACGGGAAAGGTAGGTATCACCGGATTTTGCTACGGTGGTGGCGTATCGAATGCCGCCGCAGTGGCATTCCCGGAACTGGCCTGCGCGGTGCCTTTTTATGGGCGTCAGGTTCCTGCGTCAGATGTCCCTAAAATAAACGCGCCTTTATTACTGCACTATGCGCAATTAGATACACGTATTAATGAAGGATGGCCTGCCTATGAAGCGGCGCTTAAGGCCAATAAGAAAGTCTATGAAGCCTATATCTATCCCGGCGTTAATCATGGCTTTCACAACGATTCGACCCCCCGTTATGATAAAGCTGCCGCTGATTTAGCCTGGGAACGTACTCTTGCGTGGTTTAACAAATATTTGCGATAGAAAACAATAGATTATTTAATGCTTATAACTAATTACCTGAATAATAATGCTACCGAATTTCATTAGCATTCATATTGATATAGTGTGGAGAGATAGTGGATGTACTTAAGAAAGTAAAAAAATAAAGAACGCATTATATCTTCTCTACTGCCTGCCGATAACAAGGATAAGTATCGCCTGATGGCGAATTCCTCATCAACGGCAAGGAAATTATTATGCGTTTGCTGAAAAACTTCACTATTCGTATTGTCATGTTGGCAATACTGGGACTTTTTTGCCTGCTCTGGTCGGGCGTGGGTTTATTCAGTCTTCATTCGTTATCAAAAATATCTGAAGGCAATGATATTGACCGTCATCTTGTCCATCAGATGACGGTTCTCAGTCAGGGCAACGATCAGTACTTTCGCTTCGTAACGCGCTTAAGTCGCGCCATGGATGTCAAAATGAGTGGCGGAACGCCTGATTTTGCGCCAGCGCAACAGTCCCTGGAGAATATGAGCAAAAAACTCCAGGAGATGAAAACATTATCTCCGGGCCCTATGGACCCTGACGTCGCTAACGCAGTACTGACGAAGTGGCAGGCGCTGCTGGACAACGGCGTGATCCCGCAAATGCAGCTGGCGCAGCAGGGAACGCTTACGGCCTTTGCTGAGCATGCCAGCACTATTACACCTGCGTTGAGCCGTGAATTTGGCGCCAGTGCCGAGCGTTTTAACGCCACGGCAGGTGAGCGACTCGATACCACCCGCGTGATGGTCGATGGCAAAACCTCTATCATCCGGACGCTAATTATCACCGCCGTTATCCTTGGGATTGCCCTCCTTTTCTTTACCGACCGCTACCTTGTTTCCATGATGGTGAAACCGCTGGGACGTATTCGCCAACAGTTCCAGCAGATTGCGCAGGGCGATCTCAGCCATCCCATCGAAGATTTTGGTCGTAACTGTGTGGGTCAACTGGTGCCGTTATTGTGCGCGATGCAGGATAGCCTACGTGAAGCCGTCAGTACCATCCGTTCAGGTAGTGACAACATCTGGCGAGGGGCGACGGAAATTTCGACCGGCAATAACGATCTCTCCTCACGTACTGAAGAGCAGGCTGCGGCTCTGGAAGAGACTGCTGCCAGCATGGAGCAACTGACCGCAACGGTAAAACTGAACGCAGAAAATGCACGTGAAGCCAGCCAACTTGCCGATACGGCCACAGAAACGGCAGGCAAAGGGAGCACGCTGGTTTCAGAAGTGGTTGAGACGATGGACGGCATTGCCGCCAGCTCTAAACAGATCGCGGAAATCACGTCAGTTATTAATAGCATTGCTTTCCAGACCAACATTCTGGCGCTGAACGCGGCGGTTGAAGCAGCCAGGGCAGGCGAGCAGGGGCGCGGTTTTGCCGTCGTCGCCGGTGAAGTACGTAACCTTGCCAGTCGCAGCGCCGGGGCGGCGAAAGAGATTGAGACACTGATTGGCGAGTCATCGCGTCGTGTTGATCAGGGTGCTCGTCTGGTTAAAGAAACAGGATTAACCATGGAGGCGATTCTGCGCGGCGCCACCGAAGTGACTGTCATCATGAAGCAAATTGCCTCTGCCTCGGAAGAACAGAATAAGGGTATCTCGCAGGTGAGCGTGGCGATCACGCAGATGGACAGCGTAACGCAACAGAATGCTGCGCTGGTAGAACAAGTTTCCGCCGCGGCAGTAGCGTTGGAACGACAAACAGAGGAGCTGCAACGTTCGGTGCAACAGTTCCGCCTTTCCGCTAATGATGTGCAATACACAGCCAGCCAAACCGCTTCCTCTTCAGCAGACAGCAAAACGTCTGCGGCCGCTAAAACGGATGAGTGGGTGTCCTTTTAAGCCGTTATAAAAAGTTCGTGATACCTCTGGTCTTTGCTTAAAAAATCGCTATATAATTTATTATATAGCGATTGGAGGTTATGCATGGACAACCATTTTGGTAAAGGTCTGATGGCCGGATTAAACGCCTCAAGTGCGGATAGTGCACGCTCGGTGGCGAATTTTTGTGCGGATTATAAGCGTGGTTTTGTGCTGGGATTTTCACATCGAATGTTTGAAAAAACGGGCGATCGACAGCTCAGCGCGTGGGAAGCGGGGATCCTGACGCGCCGTTATGGGCTGGATAAAGAGATGGTGATGGATTTCTTTAAAGAGAACCAGTCCAGTACAACAATTCGGTTTTTCATGGCCGGCTATCGACTCGAAGCTTGATCCGAAAGGGGTATTATCTTGCTTTAATTAATTACACTATTGACCTACGCCTTCGTTTTGTTGCTCCGCCGAAGTATTATAATGCACATAACCATATAAAAAGTGTGGTAATGGCGCGCCGATCGCAATATGCAACATGCGAATGGTGCAAAATAAAAGCCAGGTCTTCGCAACGGAATAACTATAAAATGACTGGAGATAACTCTCTCATCAATTCGAGCGGCATTAATCGCCGTGATTTCATGAAGCTTTGTGCAGCACTGGCCGCTACCATGGGGCTCAGTAGCAAAGCCGCCGCAGAAATGGCCGAATCAGTTTCTCGTCCTCAGCGCCCACCGGTTATCTGGATTGGTGCTCAGGAGTGTACGGGTTGTACTGAATCGCTGCTTCGCGCGACACACCCTACAGTGGAAAACCTCGTTCTGGAGACAATCTCTCTGGAATACCATGAGGTGCTCTCTGCCGCCTTCGGCCATCAGGTCGAAGAGAACAAACATAACGCTCTGGAGAAGTACAAAGGGCAATATGTTCTGGTAGTAGATGGTTCTATCCCACTGAAAGATAATGGTATTTACTGCATGGTTGCCGGTGAGCCGATCGTGGATCACATCCGCCGGGCCGCAGAAGGCGCAGCCGCTATCATTGCCATCGGCTCTTGCGCCGCGTGGGGTGGTGTTGCTGCCGCTGGCGTTAACCCAACGGGTGCCGTCGGCCTGCAAGAAGTTCTGCCAGGCAAAACCATCATCAACATCCCCGGCTGTCCGCCGAACCCGCATAACTTCCTCGCAACGGTCGCGCATATCATCACTTATGGTAAGCCGCCGAAGCTGGATACCAAAAACCGTCCGACATTCGCCTATGGCCGTTTGATTCACGAACACTGCGAACGTCGCCCGCACTTCGATGCTGGTCGTTTTGCTAAAGAGTTTGGTGATGAAGGCCACCGTGAAGGTTGGTGCCTCTACCATCTGGGCTGTAAAGGGCCAGAAACCTACGGCAACTGCTCAACGCTGCAATTCTGCGATGTGGGTGGCGTGTGGCCGGTGGCTATCGGTCACCCTTGCTACGGCTGTAACGAAGAAGGCGTCGGCTTCCATAAAGGTATTCACCAGCTTGCTCATGTGGAAAACCAAACGCCGCGTTCCGAGAAACCTGACGTCAACATGAAAGAAGGCGGCAATGTTTCTGCCGGGGCGATTGGACTGCTGGGTGGCGTAGTAGGACTGGTTGCCGGTGTCAGCGTGATGGCGGTTCGTGAACTGGGGCGTCAGCAGAAGAAAGATAACGCTGACTCACGGGGAGAATAACCGTGAACAGACGTAACTTTATAAAAGCAGCCTCCAGCGGGGCATTGCTGTTGGGCGCAGCGCCGTCCATCAGCCATGCGGCTGCAGAAAACCGTCCGCCGATCCCAGGTTCTCTTGGGATGCTCTATGACTCGACGCTGTGCGTAGGCTGCCAGGCCTGTGTCACCAAGTGTCAGGATATCAACTTCCCGGCGCGTAACCCGGAAGGCGAGCAAACCTGGTCGAACAACGACAAACTGTCGCCGTATACCAATAACATCATTCAGGTGTGGCGTAGCGGAACAGGCGTTAACAAAGACCAGGAAGAAAATGGCTACGCATACATCAAGAAACAGTGCATGCACTGTGTTGATCCGAACTGCGTTTCCGTTTGCCCGGTCTCCGCGCTGAAGAAAGATCCGAAAACCGGCATCGTCCATTATGACAAAGATGTCTGCACGGGCTGTCGTTACTGCATGGTCGCCTGCCCGTACAACGTGCCTAAGTACGACTACAACAACCCGTTTGGTGCGCTTCACAAATGTGAACTGTGTAACCAGAAAGGCGTTGAGCGTCTGGACAAAGGTGGTTTACCGGGTTGTGTTGAAGTGTGCCCTGCCGGTGCGGTGATTTTTGGTACGCGTGAAGAGCTGATGGCTGAGGCGAAAAAACGTCTCGCGCTGAAGCCTGGTAGCGAATACCACTATCCGCGTCAGACGGTGAAAGCAGGCGATACCTATCTGCATACGGTACCGAAGTACTACCCGCACCTGTACGGTGAGAAAGAAGGCGGTGGTACGCAGGTTATGGTACTGACGGGTGTTCCTTACGAGGATTTGGATCTGCCGAAGCTGGATGATCTTTCAACTGGTGCGCGTTCCGAACATGTTCAACATTCCCTGTACAAGGGCATGATATTACCCCTGGCTGCGCTGGCGGGCTTAACCGTGCTGGTTCGTCGTAACACGAAAAACGACCATCACGATGGAGGAGACGATCATGAGTCATGATCCTAAACCGCTGGGCGGAAAAATAATCAGCAAACCGGTCATTATTTTTGGGCCGCTTATCGTCCTGTGTATGCTCCTGATCGTGAAACGTCTGGTCTTCGGACTGGGCTCAGTCTCCGATCTGAACGGCGGTTTCCCATGGGGTGTATGGATCGCGTTTGACCTGTTGATTGGTACTGGCTTCGCGTGCGGCGGTTGGGCGCTGGCATGGGCGGTGTACGTTTTCAACAGAGGACAATACCATCCATTGGTTCGTCCGGCGCTGCTGGCGAGCCTGTTTGGCTACTCGCTGGGTGGTCTGTCGATCACCATTGACGTCGGTCGTTACTGGAACCTGCCGTATTTCTACATTCCGGGCCACTTCAACGTGAACTCGGTACTGTTCGAAACGGCGGTCTGTATGACCATCTATATCGGCATCATGGCGCTGGAATTTGCTCCGGCTCTGTTTGAACGTCTGGGGTGGAAAGTTTCCCTCAAACGTTTGAATAAAGTGATGTTCTTTATTATTGCCCTCGGCGCGCTGCTGCCAACCATGCACCAGTCTTCAATGGGTTCATTGATGATTTCTGCGGGTTATAAGGTGCATCCGCTATGGCAAGCTTATGAAATGCTGCCGCTTTTCTCGGTATTAACCGCCTTTATTATGGGCTTCTCGATCGTCATCTTTGAAGGCTCGTTGGTACAAGCCGGTCTGAAAGGTAACGGTCCGGACGAGAAAAGTTTGTTCATCAAGCTGACGAATACCATCAGCGTGCTGCTGGCGATTTTCGTCGTCCTGCGCTTTGGCGAACTGATCTATCGCGACAAGCTGTCCTATGCGTTCTCAGGCGATCTTTACTCCCTGATGTTCTGGCTTGAAGTCGTGCTGATGGTCTTCCCGCTGGTGGTGCTGCGCGTCACTAAGCTGCGTAATGACTCGCGCATGCTGTATCTGTCTGCGCTGAGCGCGTTGCTGGGTTGTGCAACATGGCGTCTGTCCTATTCGCTGGTGGCGTTCAATCCTGGTGGTGGCTACCACTACTTCCCGACCTGGGAAGAGCTGTTGATTTCTATTGGTTTTGTGGCTATTGAGATTTGTGCATACATCGTACTCATTCGTCTACTGCCGATACTTCCTCCTTTAAAACAAAACGATCAAAATCGTCATGAGGCGAGCAAAGCATGAGCCAGAGAATTACTATTGATCCGGTAACCCGTATTGAGGGTCATTTACGCATCGACTGCGAAATCGAAAATGGCGTAGTATCTAAAGCATGGGCTTCCGGTACCATGTGGCGTGGCATGGAAGAGATCGTGAAAAACCGCGATCCGCGCGATGCCTGGATGATTGTGCAGCGTATCTGTGGCGTTTGTACGACCACTCACGCTATCTCTTCCGTTCGTGCAGCAGAAAGTGCGCTGAATATTGATGTTCCGGTGAACGCACAGTATATCCGTAACATCATTCTGGCCGCGCACACCACGCATGACCACATTGTTCACTTCTATCAGTTGTCTGCGCTGGACTGGGTGGATATCACTTCTGCACTGAAAGCCGACCCAGCGAAAGCGTCTGCCATGCTGAACGGCGTGTCCTCCTGGCACCTGAACAGCGCAGAAGAGTTCACCAAGGTTCAGAACAAGATCAAAGATCTTGTTGCCAGCGGTCAGTTAGGCATTTTTGCTAACGGTTGCTGGGGTCACCCGGCAATGCAGCTGCCGCCGGAAGTGAACCTGATTGCGGTCGCACACTACCTGCAAGCGCTGGAATGCCAGCGTGATGCCAACCGCGTTGTGGCACTGTTAGGCGGTAAAACGCCGCACATCCAGAACCTGGCGGTAGGTGGGGTTGCTAACCCAATTAACCTTGACGGCCTCGGCGTGCTGAACCTTGAACGCCTGATGTACATCAAGTCCTTCATCGATAAGCTGAGCGACTTCGTTGAGCAGGTGTACAAGGTTGATACCGCGGTTATTGCTGCGTTCTATCCTGAGTGGCTGGAACGTGGTCAGGGTGCGGTTAACTACCTGAGTGCGCCGGAATTCCCGACAGACGGTAAAAACGGCAGCTTCCTGTTCCCGGGCGGTTATATCACCGATGCCGATCTTTCGACCTATCGTCCGATCACCTCTCACTCAGATGAGTACCTGATCAAAGGGATTCAGGAGAGTGCGAAACACGCGTGGTACAAAGACGAAGCGCCGCAGGCTCCGTGGGAAGGCACAACGGTTCCTGATTACACCGGTTGGTCAGACGACGGCAAATACTCCTGGGTTAAAGCACCGACCTTCTACGGTAAAACGGTTGAAGTGGGTCCGCTGGCCAACATGCTGTGTAAACTGGCGGCCAAACGCGAGTCTACCCATGCCAAGCTGAATGAAATCATCGCGATTTACACCAAGCTGACTGGTAAAACTATCGAAGTGTCGCAGTTGCACTCTACGCTGGGCCGTATTATTGGCCGTACCGTTCACTGCTGTGAACTGCAGAACGTTCTGCAGGATCAGTACAACGCGCTGATTGTGAACATCGGTAAGGGCGACCACACCACCTTCGTGAAACCGGATATTCCGGCAACGGGTGAATTCAAAGGTGTTGGTTTCCTCGAAGCGCCACGCGGTATGCTGTCTCACTGGATGGTGATTAAAGACGGCATTATCAGCAACTACCAGGCGGTTGTACCGTCAACCTGGAACTCTGGCCCACGTAACTTTAATGATGAAGTGGGACCATATGAGCGCTCGCTGGTAGGTACGCCGATTGCCGATCCAAACAAACCGCTGGAAGTGGTTCGTACCATTCACTCCTTCGACCCTTGTATGTCATGTGCGGTGCATGTGGTGGACGTTGACGGGAACGAAGTGGTCTCAGTTAAGGTTCTGTAATGCGGATATTAGTCTTAGGGGTCGGCAATATTTTGCTGACCGACGAAGCCATCGGGGTACGTATCGTTGAGGCATTAGAGCAACGGTACATCCTGCCAGACTTTGTTGATGTTCTGGACGGTGGTACGGCTGGGATGGAGCTTCTCGGCGATATGGCGAACAGAGATCATCTGATCATTGCTGACGCCATTGTGTCGAAGAAAAACACGCCAGGAACGATGATGATCCTGCGGGATGAAGAGATCCCGGCGCTGTTTACCAACAAAATCTCACCGCACCAGCTTGGCCTGGCCGACGTATTGTCGGCCCTGCGTTTTACCGGCGAGTTTCCGAAAAAGCTGACCTTAGTCGGCGTTATTCCGGAATCGCTGGAACCGCATATCGGGCTAACGCCAACGGTTGAAGCGATGATTGAACCGGCGCTGGAGCAGGTTCTTGCCGCGCTTCGCGAATCAGGCGTTGAAGCGATCCCTCGGGAGGCGGCTCATGTCTGAGGAGTTTGTCGGTTTTCAGACGGCCCCGAAGACGCAGATTCAGGCAGCGTTTGAAGAGGTTGCCCGGCGTTCGATGCACGATCTCTCTTTCTTGCATCCGAACATGCCGGTGTATGTCTCTGATTTTACGCTGTTTGAAGGGCAGTGGACGGGGTGTGTTATCACACCCTGGATGCTCAGCGCACTGATTTTCCCCGGACCGGACCAGATCTGGCCGGTGCGTAAAGTCAGCGAAAAAATCGGGCTGCGTCTGCCGTATGGCGAGATGACCTTTACCGTTGGTGAACTGGATGGCGTATCGCAATACCTTTCCTGTTCACTGATGTCGCCGCTTTCGCACAGCATGTCGGCGCAAGAAGGTGTGCGTCTGACTGACGATTGCGCGCGCATGCTGTTATCGCTGCCGGTGAGCGATCCGAATGCGCCGCAGCTAAATCGTCGCGCGCTACTGCTGGGTCGTCGGAACTGCGAAAATGCATGAGCTGTCCCTTTGTCAGAGCGCGGTTGAGATTGTTCAACAGCAGGCAGAGCAGCACGGTGTCAAACGTGTAACCGGCGTTTGGCTGGAAATCGGAGCGCTCTCGTGCGTTGAAGAGAGCGCCGTCCGTTTCAGTTTCGACATCGTCTGTCAGGGCACGCTGGCGCAAGGGTGTGAGCTGCATATTGATTACAAACCAGCCCAGGCATGGTGCTGGGATTGCAGTCAGGTTGTGGAAATCACCCAGCATGATGCGCAGTGTCCACTATGTCAGGGCGATCGTCTGCGGGTTGATGCAGGCGATTCACTGAAAGTGAAAAGTATTGAAGTCGAATAACCCATAGGTTGCTATGGGGCGGAGTCAGATATGTGTATTGGAGTCCCTGGTCAGGTTCTGGCCGTTGGTGAAGATATTCACCAGCTTGCGCAGGTTGAAGTGTGCGGCATCAAACGTGATGTCAATATTGCCCTGATTTGTGAAGGTGATACCGCTGAGCTGGTAGGCCAATGGGTGCTGGTGCACGTAGGGTTCGCCATGAGCATCATTGATGAAGATGAAGCTAAAGCCACGTTAGACGCACTTCGCCGCATGGAGTACGACGTCACCAGCGCGTGATTTTATGCTGGATGGCGGCGCAAACGCCTTATCCGGCCTACGGCATGGCATCTTTGTAGGCCTGATAAGACGCCCCGGCGTCGCCATCAGGCATTTTAACCCTGGCGCTTATCTTCGGTATTGGTGTCGAAGTCGCTGGCGTCATGACGTTCATGAAGCTGCTCGTTCAGCGGCCCGTTAGTGCGGTTTACAATACGACCTCGCTTAACTGCCGGACGCGCGGCAACCTCTTTTGCCCAGCGCTGCACGTGCTTGTAACTTCCTGCGTCAAGGAATTCTGCCGCGTCGTACACGTTGCCCAGCACCACATTGCCAAACCACGGCCAGACCGCCATATCGGCAATGGTGTATTCATCTCCAGCCACAAACTTATGCTGTGCTAACTGCTTATCCAGCACGTCGAGTAAGCGCTTGGCTTCCATAGTGAAGCGGTTAATAGCGTACTCAATTTTTACCGGCGCATAGTTGTAAAAGTGACCAAAACCACCGCCGAGGAACGGCGCCGCACCCTGTAACCAGAACAACCAGTTCAGCGTTTCGGTACGTTTTGCCAAATCCTGCGGCAGGAAATAACCGTATTTTTCCGCCAGATAGAGCAGTATTGCGCCAGATTCGAATACGCGAACCGGTGGGTTTTGCGAGTGGTCACGCAGTGCCGGGATCTTCGAGTTCGGATTCACCTCAACAAAGCCGCTGGAAAACTGATCGCCATCGCCGATGCGGATAATCCAGGCATCGTATTCCGCGCCCTTCACGCCCTGCGCCAGTAACTCCTCCAGCATAATCGTCACTTTCTGCCCGTTTGGCGTACCCAGCGAATAGAGCTGTAGCGGATGCTTGCCAACCGGCAGCGTTTTCTCGTGGGTGGCACCGGAAACCGGGCGGTTGATATTGGCGAATGCGCCGCCGTTCGACTTTTCCCACGTCCAGACTTTCGCGGGCTGATAGGTATTGTCTGACATATTGACCTGCCTTCTGAGTGGTTGTGTTGATGCAGTGTAGCAGTTAGGTAGAACTCAATTTAACAGATTGGGACTTTATGTCGCTTTGTGCTGAAAGGGGAAGATAAATCTAACCCGTTCATTGTACCTGGCCCGTACTCCATGAAGAGGAAATCAATGTTGGACGGAAATTGCTACCGTATTCACCATCAAAAATTGGCGGCGAATAAGCAGTAATAATGAAAAATGGTGTTCCAGGAGTAAGCGGTTATCAGGGCCCTGCGGGTGGGTGGGGCGCGGTAAAATCCGTCACTGCTTCGGTGTTTTCGCAAAAGGCTGTTGCGCGCGACATTATCGCGATGTTCAAAATGAACCAGGTGAAAGGGTTCGATTGTCCGGGATGTGCGTGGCCGGACCCAGGGCATCGTGCGCCAATGGAGCTGTGCGAAAATGGCGTTAAGGCGGTTTCCTGGGAGACAACCAGTAAGAAAGCGTCACCGGAATTTTTCAGCCGTCACCCGGTTTCCACACTCTGGCACTACAGCGATTATGAACTGGAAAACATTGGTCGTTTGACGCATCCAATGAAATACGATGCAGTGTCAGACACCTGGCAGGCGGTAGATTGGGATTTCGCCTTTCGGGAGATCGGCGAGCGTCTGCGCAGCTATGACTCAGCACAACAGGTTGAATTTTACACCTCCGGCAGAACGTCAAATGAGGCGGCGTTCCTGTATCAGCTGTTTGCCCGCGAATATGGTAGTAGCAACTTTCCTGATTGCTCAAACATGTGCCACGGACCGACCAGCGCAGGGCTAACGCCGGCCATTGGTCTTGGGAAAGGGACCGTTGAACTTGATGATTTCGACCACTGCGATCTGGTGATTTGTATCGGGCATAACCCTGGTACTAACCATCCACGCATGCTGACCACCTTGCGCGACGTTGCCAAACGAGGAGCCAAAATTATCTCCATCAACCCGCTGAACGAAAGGGGGCTTGAGCGCTTTAGCTTCCCGCAAAGCGCGAAAGAGATGTTCACCGGTCAGGCGACGGAGCTGAGCAACGACTACTACCAGGTAAAAATGGGCGGAGACGCCTCGTTGCTCAAAGGCATAATGAAGGCGCTAATCGAAATGGACGAAGCGCGGATCCTACTGGATCAGCAGCCGACGCTCGATCATGCGTTTATCGACCAACATACCGCGGGATACGCAGCGCTGTATGACGACTTACGTCAGCATAACTGGGCTGAGCTGGAACAGGACTCGGGCCTGACGCGCAGTCAGATGGAAGATCTGGCGCACAGCTACAGTAAATCCAGCGCCACGATTGTTTGTTATGGTCTGGGCATCACTCAGCATAAAAACGGCACCGAGAACGTCCAGCAGCTGGTAAATCTGTTGCTGCTGAAAGGCAATATGGGTAAGCCGGGGGCGGGGATCTGCCCGTTACGCGGTCATTCTAACGTGCAGGGCGATCGTTCTGTAGGGATCAACGAAGCGGCGTCCGAAGACTTCCTGCAACGCCTTGAGAAGCATTTTTCTATCCGTGTTCCGCGCAAACATGGCCGCTCCAGCGTGGAGAGTATTCGGGCCATCGAGCGGGGAGATGCAAAAGCGCTCATCTGCATGGGCGGCAATCTGGCGGTAGCGATGCCCCAGCCGCAGCGTACCTTTGCGGCGATGAAAAATCTGGATCTGCAGGTCCATGTGGCGACCAAACTGAACAGATCTCATCTGCTGCTGGCAAAGCATAACTACCTGCTACCTGCATTAGGCCGAACGGAGCGCGACATGCAGGCGACGGGGATCCAGTCGGTGACCGTCGAAGATTCTATGTCGATGGTTCACGCTTCCTGCGGCGCGCTGAAGCCGGCTTCCCGCTGGCTAAAATCGGAGCCCGCGATTGTGGCGGGCATGGCGCGTGCCACGCTACCGCGTTCACCGATCAACTGGGAAGCATTTACCGGGGACTACGCGTTGATCCGTGACGCCATTGAAGCCGTGATCCCGGCGTTCCACGATTACAACGCACGTATTGCCGAGCCGGGCGGATTTCGTATGGATACGCCTGCTTCGCGCCGTGAATGGCAAACGGCGAATGGCAAAGCCAACTTTATCGTCAGTAATCAGCGGGCGGTGGAGCGGGAACATCAGCCTGCCGATGCGCTGGTGCTGGCGACGTTGCGTAGCCACGATCAGTACAACACCACGATTTATGGGATGAACGATCGCTATCGTGGCATTACCGGTCGTCGGGATGTGGTGTTTTTAAGCGCCGAAGAAGCGACGAGCCGCGGTCTGAGCCAGGGTGATGTGGTCAACGTTCAGGCGCTGGACGACAACGGTCAGCCCTGCGCGGATCGCATCATGTACGGCTTAACGGTGGTGATTTACAACATGGCGGCTGGCTCAATTGGCGCTTATCTGCCTGAAGCGAATGTCCTGCTTTCGCTGGATGCAGTAGATACACAAAGTTTGACTCCGGCGTATAAAAGCGTACCGGTCACCCTGACCAAAGCGTAGTTCCTGCTGTGAATTTTTCGCCTCTGAGCGCCAGCCGCTGCGTTGAGGTGTATGATGATGTCGACCTCTGTCCGGTTAGTGTCGCAGAGCAGGCAACCAGAGCGAAAAATTCACGCCAACCTGCTCAGGCTGTATTGTTTTGAGGTAAGGTGCATGAGCAAAGGAACGACCAGTCAGGATGCCCCATTCGGGACATTATTGGGCTACGCCCCAGGTGGCGTAGCAATCTACTCTTCAGATTACAGCTCCCTCGACCCACGGGACTACGACGATGATGCGGCATTTCGCAGCTATATCGACGATGAATACATGGGCCACAAATGGCAGTGCGTAGAGTTCGCACGCCGCTTTCTCTTCCTAAACTATGGCATGGTCTTCACCGATGTGGGTATGGCCTGGGAGATCTTCTCCTTACGCTTCCTGCGCGAAGTAGTGAATGACAACATCCTACCGTTACAGGCATTTCCGAATGGTTCGCCCCGCGCGCCGGTAGCAGGCGCTCTGCTTATCTGGCAAAAAGGCGGCGAATTTAAAGATACCGGGCATGTGGCGGTCGTCACCCAGTTGCTGGAAAACAAAATCCGTATTGCCGAGCAGAACGTGCTCCATACGCCGTTGCCTCCCGGACAGCAGTGGACCCGCGAACTGGAGATGGTGGTTGAGAACGGTTGTTATACCCTGTGTGATACCTTTGACGACACCACTATCCTTGGTTGGATGATTCAGACCGATGATACCCGTTACAGCCTGCCGCAGCCGGAGATCGCCAATGACTCGCTGAAAATCAGCGGTGCGCGACTGGAAGATAATGGGCAGTTTGACGGCAAATGGCTGGATGAACAGGATCCGCTGCAAAAAGCCTACGTGCTGGCGAATGGGCATGTGATTAATCAGGACCCTCATCAGTACTTCACCATTACCGAGAGCGCCGAGCAGGAGCTGATTAAAGCCACCAACGAGCTGCACCTGATGTATCTGCACGCGACTGACAAGGTGCTGAAAGACGACAACCTGCTGGCGCTGTTTGATATTCCGAAAATCCTCTGGCCGCGCCTGCGCCTTTCCTGGCAGCGTCGTCGGCATCATATGATTACGGGGCGTATGGATTTCTGTATGGATGAACGCGGACTGAAGGTGTATGAGTACAACGCTGATTCCGCATCGTGCCATACCGAAGCCGGTTTGATCCTCGAAAGATGGGCCGAACGGGGCTACACAGGGCAGGGACACAACCCGGCTGAAGGGTTGATCAACGAACTGGCGGGGGCCTGGAAGCACAGCCGCGCACGTCCGTTTGTCCACATCATGCAGGATAAGGATATCGAGGAAAACTATCACGCGCAGTTTATGCAGCAGGCGCTGCGTCAGGCCGGGTTTGACAGCAAAATTCTGCGAGGTCTGGATGAACTGCGCTGGGATGACGCCGGTCAATTGATTGACGGGGACGGTCGTCTGGTGAACTGCGTCTGGAAGACCTGGGCGTGGGAAACCGCAATTGAACAGGTGCGCGAGGTTAGCGAAACGGAGTACGCCGCGGTGCCAATTCGTACCGGGCATACGAATCAGGAAGTGCGCTTAATCGATGTGTTGCTGCGCCCGGAAGTGCTGGTCTTCGAACCTCTGTGGACGGTTATCCCTGGCAACAAAGCGATTCTGCCGATCCTTTGGCAACTGTTCCCGCACCACCGTTATCTGCTTGATACGGATTTCACTGTTAATGAAGAGCTGGCGCAAACCGGTTATGCGGTGAAACCTATTGCAGGACGTTGTGGCAGCAACATCGATCTGGTGAGTCATCAGGAAGAGCTACTGGATAAAACCAGCGGTAAGTTTGCCGAGCAGAAGAACATTTATCAGCAGCTTTGGTGTCTGCCAAAAGTTGCCGGTAAATATATCCAGGTTTGTACCTTTACCGTAGGTGGTAACTATGGCGGTACCTGCCTGCGTGGTGACGAGTCGCTGGTGATTAAAAAAGAGAGCGATATCGAACCGCTGATTGTGGTGAAGGAAGACTAATCTTTCTGCTCGCTCATGAGTGAGATATGAAAAGCCGGAGTATATCTCCGGTTTTTTTTATTTATGATTAGATTGATAGCACTTATATTTAAATGAGTATCTATATTTATATAAATGACAGTAAATATTCTCATGGTAAATGATATTTAATGATTAATGCATTCGTTAAATGAATGCATCAATCATTAAATAATTATTGTTGTTTGTATTAGATAAATATCTTCTTGATTGTCATTTTAAATATAAAAACATAATGTGTTATTCGATTAATTAATGACATTGATCATGTTTTTACCTATGGAATATATCGGATTGCATTAGCGTGATAATTATAATAGTTAATTGTCATCAACAGCCATTGTTAACTGCCTGCAGAAATGACGTTGTAAGAAACATGTTGAGCGATTGGAACGTGCTCCATTAGGAAACGCAAAATACCGGCAGGAGTCGCCGGTCTGAGAGGGACGTATGGGTGACAGTTTTCAGAATGAAGTGCCGACGGCACGCGTTAATATTAAGTTAGATTTACACACTGGAGGCGTTCAAAAGAAAGTTGAATTGCCTTTAAAACTACTAACTGTCGGTGATTTCAGTAATGGCAGAGAGCAGCGACCATTATCTGAGCGTGAAAAGATAGATATTAATAAAAATAATTTTAACGATGTGTTGGCCAAGTTTTCACCAGTGGTTAATTTAAGTGTTAAAAATACGTTAGCTGATGATGACAGAAAGGACGATATTAACCTTACCTTTAAGAATATCCGCGATTTTGAACCTGAGCAGGTCGCACGAAATATCCCACAATTACGTGTTCTGTTGGCTATGCGTAACTTACTACGTGACCTGAAATCTAACTTACTCGATAACGCTGCTTTTCGTCGCGAGCTGGAAACAATCCTTAAGGATCCAGCCCTGAGTCAGGAATTGCGTAATGAGCTGGCAACTATGATGCCAGAAGAGATTTAACGCTCTACAGGGTTTCCTCCGCTAAATCGGCAGGAATAGTAAAGGAACATAAAAGGAATATGTTGATGTCTGTTCAGGAACATACCTCTTCAGCCGCGACCACCACGACCAGTGAACGCAGTGTTTATCAGTCCCTCTTTGACAAAATTAATCTTTCTCCCGTCGCGTCATTAAAAAATGTAGATGCGTGGCAGAGTGATGAAGCGCTTTCTGATGCCGCTCCGGCGGAGCGTGTGACCGCTGCTATTCAGGTTCTGGTCTCATGTCTGGCTGATGCTGCACAACCCTTAGAACGCCTGGATAAAACGCTACTCGATGAGCAGATTGCTCGTCTGGATAAGCAGATTAGCGATCAGGTTAATGAAGTTATGCATCATGCTGAATTTCAAAAACAAGAATCGCTCTGGCGTGGTTTGCATTCAATGATCTCTGGCATTGATTTTCGCCGAAATGTCCGTGTCGAAATGATGGATGTCAGTAAGGATGCGCTGCGTGATGATTTTGATGACGCGCCGGAACTTATCCAGAGCGGATTATATCGTCATGTTTATATTGAAGAATATGACCAGCCAGGTGGCGAACCTATTGCGGCAATGATTTCAGCGTACGAATTTGATAACAGCCCGCAGGATATTGCGCTACTGCGCAATATTTCTGGCGTATCGGCAGCCTGCCATATGCCATTTATTGGTTCAGTTGGGCCGAAATTCTTCCTGAAAGAAAATATGGAAGAGGTCGCAGCCATAAAAGATATCAATGATTATTTCGAACGTGCTGAATACATCAAATGGAAAGCATTTCGTGATAGTGATGATTCACGCTATATCGGATTAACTATGCCGCGTGTACTCGGGCGTTTGCCGTACGGCCCTGATACCATTCCTGTGCGCAGCTTTAATTATGTCGAGGAAGTTAAGGGCCCGGATCACGAAAAATATCTGTGGACCAGCGCATCTTTCTCTTTCGCTGTGAATATGGTGAAAAGTTTTATCAAGAATGGTTGGTGCGTCCAGATCCGTGGACCACAGGCGGGTGGCGCGGTTAAAGATTTACCTATCCATTTGTACGATCTGGGGACGGGTAATCAGGTGAAAATCCCGTCTGAAGTGATGATCCCGGAAACTCGTGAATTTGAATTCGCCAACCTCGGTTTTATTCCGCTTTCTTATTATAAGAATCGTGATTACGCCTGCTTCTTCTCTGCTAACTCGGCTCAAAAACCTGCGCAGTTTGATACCCCGGAAGCAACAGCTAATAGTCGAATTAACTCACGTTTGCCGTATATCTTCCTGCTTTCTCGTATTGCTCATTACCTGAAAATCTTGCAGCGAGAAAACATTGGTACGACCAAAGATCGCCGCCTGCTTGAGCTTGAACTAAACAACTGGTTACGCAGTCTGGTAACCGAAATGACCGATCCTGGCGATGATTTGCAGGCTTCACATCCGCTTCGTGATGGGCGTGTCGTGGTGGAGGACATTGAGGATAACCCGGGTTTCTTCCGCGTGCGCCTGTACGCCATCCCGCATTTCCAGGTTGAAGGTATGGATGTCAGCTTGTCGTTAGTTTCACAGATGCCTAAGTCGAAATCTTAACGGCGTAATGCACAGGAGGTGCGATGAAGATCTATCGTCCGTTATGGAGCGAGGGGGCTTTTCTGGCTCCCCAACAGTTTCAGCAACAGACACGTTGGGATGCTTACGTTGCTGACGTTGTTGCTCACATGTCACTTTCATCACCGTGGGGCGTCATCAGCGCGGAGTTTGATGAAAGTGCGCTAACGGTTTCCCGTTTGAATCCCGTTAATCTGGTTGTGCGCTTTCCTGACGGTACGTTAGTGGATACAGGTATTTCAGATAACCTGCCTCCAGCGTGTGATTTATCGCATCTTACTGGCTACAACAGCGTTGATATCGTGCTGGCATTGCCGCTGCTTTCAGCTAATGGCGGCAATCTTTCATCAGGCAACGGTGTCAGCCGTCCGTGTCGCTGGCAGCAGGAATGGCTGCCAGTTCAGGATCTCTCCGGTCAGGAACGGACTGATATGGCAGTGCTGCGGCATGCTATCACCCTCCGGTATGCCCATGACGATAACAGCGCTTACCTGACTTGTCCGGTAGCTTGCCTCATTCGTAATGCTCAGGGGCAATGGGAGCTGGGACGTGATTTTTTACCCCCATCGCTTTCACTCTCAGCCAGCCCTTTATTAATCAATTCGCTCAGTGATTTGGTGCATCGTATCCAGGCTCGTTGTCGCCGCCTGATGTCCTTGCGCCGAGAAAGTAACGAACGAATGGCGGATTTTGCAGTAGCAGATGTTTCGTTGTTTTGGCTGCTGAATGCGCTTAATAGTTCGGAACCTGTTCTGAAAGAAATGCTGCAAAACCCAGGCCGTCATCCCGAACTTTTGTGGCGTGAGCTGGCGCGGTTAGCGGGCAGCCTGCTGACCTTCTCGTTAGAAAATGATGTCAGCGTTGTACCTCCATATCAGCATGCAAATCCGCAGCAGGTATTCCCGCCGCTGTTTGCTCTGCTGGTGGAACTGCTGGAAGCCAGCCTGCCGTCTCGTGTTGTCGCTATTGAACTGACGCAGGAGCGACAGTTCTGGTATGGCGCTCTGTCGGATGCCCGACTGCGTGAAGGTGCTGATTTTTACCTGTCCGTTCGCTCGGGTCTCCCCGCACATGTCCTCCTGGCGCAATTTCCACAGCTCTGTAAAGCAGGGAGCCGGGCGGATGTGTCAGATGTCGTCAATGTGGCACTCAGCGGTATTCCATTAAAACCGCTGACACATGTACCCGCAGCCATCCCGTTACGACTGGAAAATCAATACTTTGCTCTTGAAATTAATCATCCAGTAGCCCAGGCCATGTTGGACGCCGGTAATTGTGCTTTCTATGTGCCGGGAACGCTGGGAGAGATTCAACTTGAGCTGTTTGCAGTATTAAGGGATTGAAATAAATGAATAAGGAAATTGATCAGGTTTTCTGGCCAACATGGCTTGCTGTAAGCCAGCTACGTGACGGGGCAGAAGTCGACGACGGAGCTGTTCTTTATCGTCGGGCCAGCCAATGGGTTGAATCTGCACGTGAGGCATTGCGTGATATGGGGTACAGCGAACACAGCGTTGAACATATGCTCTACACGCAATGTGCGTTACTGGATGAAAGCGTGTTGAACCGCAACCGGCAGGATAGCGGTTATATCACCTGGCTTGCGACACCCTTACAGGCCCGTTATTTCAATACCACCAACGCAGGGGAAGAGTTCTGGGAACGCATCCGGTCTGTGCTGCGTGAGCCCGTTCCTGATACCGCCGTAATAACCTGCTTTTATCGCGCAATCACGCTCGGTTTTGTTGGGCGCTATCGTGAGCAAGGTGACGAACGTCGTGAAGATGTTCTTGAGGCGCTGGCGGCTCAGGCGAAGCCTTTTAAGTTAACGCACGATGCGCCCGTAATCATGCAGGCGTCCGGTTTCTCTGGCAGTAAGCGTCGCTGGTGGCAGGCATGGATTGTCGGCGCGGTGGCGTTGGGGGCTTTATGGTTAACATTTTCTCATGTCTTACAAGGGCTGGTTGCTCAGCTTATTGGGCAGGGCTAAAACATGGCTCAGTTGCGAGGGATCGTTAACTATGTGCTGACAGCTGTCCTGGCTTTGTTGCTGGTTTGGGGATTCAGTCCGTTAAGTACGGGTGTCCGGGGCGGCCTGACCGTCTTTATTTTATTGTTTTCCATTCCAGGGATCGTTTACGGCTGGCGTCAATATGGCCAGTTGAGATCAGCGCATTCCGAGCATGAAGTTCCGCTCCCTCCGGAGAGTTTCAGTGGGCCAGTTGTGCTCGTGTGTGGCGATAATGCCCCCTTGTTTGCCGGACGCAGCGGTTCTTGCGAGAGCTCGCAGGGCTGGTATTTATCTGTCCAGTCCCCTGAGCATTACATTGCTCTGGTTCGTCAGATAGCTGCTCAGCGTCCTGGGCTTCTTATGCGCGTCTCCGTAATGCTGGCATTAACTCCGGAACGGCATACTGATGAAGATGCGCTTAAGCACATACTGCTCAGTTGGCGGCGAGTGGTGACCCAGAGTCGGCGTTGGTTATCAGGTGTACCGCCGTTTTGGTTGTGTTGTTGGCTGAATTCTCCTCAATGTAATGAGGCTGTACGCTGGTTTATTCGAACCCCTCAGGATGCAGAAGTGCAGTCGGCTACGGGATTAGACGACTTTGCTCCTTTCTCTTCGCAAGAGAGCCCAGCCCGCCATTTTCATCTTACACATGCAGTGTGGTTAGATAATTTACTGGGCTGGCTGAAGAAGGTACAAGGCGATACTGAACACCATGCTCTGCCTGTTTTCTTTGCATTACGGGTTGTGTGTTTCACCTCATCAGCGGTCTGCGAAAATAACCTCTGGCAACGGCATATCATTGCTCAAACAACGCTTTCCCCTGCGGCGTCAGTAGCGCCCGCACTGCTGCCTTTTCCAGATTTAGCATTGCCATTCTTATCCCGCCGTCGGGCGTTGACAGCATTTCAACGGACGGTGGGCGTAAGTGGTCTGCTATGCGGCATTTTCATCGGAATGGCGATGGCATGCAGCTTTATCAATAACCAACATCTCATCAGGATCACAAACGATCACCTGATGCTATACCGCCAACTTAGCGGTAATCCCGCCGAGCCAAAGATCTTGGCCCAGGATCAACTTCGTCGTGATGCGCAACTTCTTGAGCGCTGGTATCAGCGTGGCGAACCACTTTCTCTTTCAATGGGATTGTATCAAGGAATGAGATTGATCCCCCCTTTGCAGGTTGCCATAAGTGACTGGGGGTCACCCGAAAAACCGAAAGTGACTGCCCCGCAAACTGTACGTCTCGACAGTATGTCGCTGTTTGATACGGGTAAGTGGGCGCTAAAAGCGGGTTCAACAAAAGTACTCATTGGGGCTTTGGTCAATATCAAAGCCAAACCCGGGTGGCTGATAGTCATCGCCGGACATACCGATGATGTGGGTGACGATAAATCTAATCAGCTGCTCTCTCTCAAACGCGCGGAATCTGTTCGTGACTGGATGCGAGATACCGGTGATGTCGCGGAGAGCTGTTTTGCCGTTCAGGGATACGGCGAATTACGCCCCTACAAAAACAACGATACGCCGGAGGGTCGGGCTGCCAACCGCCGTGTAGAGATCAGTCTGGTACCGCAGGCTGATGCCTGTCGGCTGCCGGGCATGAAGGAACCGTCACCGCAAGGTGGTGACGCATTAGCGAAGTAAAAATGGAGAAAGAGTTATGGCAATTCCAGTCTACCTTTGGCTGAAAGATGATGGCGGCGCGGATATTAAAGGTTCTGTTGACGTAAAAGACCGTGTAGGCAGTATCGAAGTGGTGGCACAGGAACATAACCTGTACATCCCTACCGATAACAATACAGGTAAGTTGACCGGTACGCGCATCCATACCCCGTTCCTTTTCACTAAGGAAATCGATGCCTCCAGTCCATATCTGTACAAGGCTGTAACCACCGGTCAGACCCTGCGCCAGGCAGAGTTCAAATGGTATCGCATCAATGACGCGGGTCAGGAAGTGGAATACTTCAACACCACGTTACACAACGTGAAAGTGGTGAAAGTAAACCCTGTGATGTACGACATCAAAGATCCCGCAAAAGAGAAGCATAACCACCTGGAACAAATTGAACTGCGCTACGAGAAGATCGTCTGGACGTATAAGGATGGCAACATTATCCATTCTGACGCCTGGAACGAGCGTACCACCGCGTAATGCGCTAACGGATGAGGATTTCCTCATCCGTTTTTTTATGCCCTCTGCTGAGCTTCCGGGGCGGGGGTTAAGCAGAGAGTATCAACATCACTATTACCTTATGGGCATTGGATTACGGCTACGGGCGGTAGCGTGCCTGAATACAGGGAGTCAGGAAGCAAATGGAACACCATTCAGCAGTGCTATTACGACGTCTCAACCCCTATTGTGCTCAGGCGCTTGAAGCAGCGGCATCGTTATGTCAGACGCGCGCGCATGCAGAAATCACTCCAGAACACTGGTTGCTGAAGCTGTTGGAGCAGGGGGAGGGCGATATTACTGTCATTGCTCGTCGTTATGAATGGGATATCGATAATCTCTGGCAATCGCTGCTGAAGCATCTGGATGTTCAGCCGCGTTCCGTGAAAAGCCGCCCGCAGTTGTCTGATGCGCTCCTTTCTTTAATGCAACAAGCGTGGCTGTGTGCCGCAACGGATGAAAATTCGCAGATACGTGGTGTGCATCTACTGATGGCGCTGGTGGGAAAGCCTTCGCTGCTGAAGTGTGACGGTCTGTGGCCGCTTCTGAGTACCGGACATACTCAACTGGAACGCCTCCTGCCGCTATTAAATTCCCAGTCGGATGAACGTCCGGAAAGGCAGCAAGAAGCCTCTCTGGTGCAGGTTTCCCCTGATGATGAACCGCGTCCGGCTGAGTCGACGTTGTCGCCAGCATTACAAGGCGTGCTCGATAAATTTACGCTGGATGTGACCGCGAAAGCGCGTGCCGGCGATATCGACCCGGTATTTGGTCGCGATAATGAAATCCGGCAAATGGTGGATGTGTTGTCCCGTCGGCGAAAAAATAATCCCATTCTGGTCGGGGAACCCGGTGTCGGCAAAACAGCTCTGGTGGAAGGTCTGGCGCTGCGTATTGCTGAAGGTAACGTGCCGGATAGCCTGAAATCAGTAACATTACGCACGCTGGATCTTGGGCTGTTACAAGCAGGTGCCGGGGTGAAAGGTGAGTTTGAGCAGCGGTTGAAAAATATCATTGATGCCGTTCAACAATCGCCAACGCCTGTTCTGCTCTTTATCGATGAAGCACACACCATCATTGGGGCCGGTAATCAGGCGGGAGGCGCTGATGCAGCCAATCTGCTAAAACCCGCTCTGGCCAGAGGTGAATTACGAACTATCGCGGCGACCACATGGAGTGAATATAAACAGTATTTTGAGCGTGATGCTGCGCTGGAGCGGCGTTTTCAGATGGTTAAAGTGGATGAGCCGGATGATGACACTGCCTGCTTAATGCTGCGTGGTCTGAAATCACGCTATGCAGAACACCATGGCGTTCACATCACCGACGAAGCGGTTAAAACTGCTGTTACGCTCTCTCGCCGCTATCTTACCGGGCGACAATTACCCGACAAAGCCGTCGATCTGCTGGACACCGCAGGTGCAAGAGTGCGGATGAGCCTTGATACCGTTCCGGAACCACTGACGCGTTTGAAGTCGGAGATCACCGCGCTTGAAATGGAAAAGCAGGCATTGCTTGCAGACCTCACGGTAGGAAATGGTCAGCATGGTGAAAGGCTGGCCACCATTGAACAGCGTGAAAATCTTCTGCTTGTCGAACTGGATGAACGAGAAACTCAGTATGGTCAGGAATTAGCGCTCATAGAGCAACTGCTGGCCAGTCGCCGTGATATTTCTCGTCAGGCGGAAACGGTTGAATTGCAGCAGCAGCTAAGTATGCTTCAGCAGGGCCATCCTTTGCTGTTTCCGGATGTAGACGCGCGCACCGTGGCTACGGTGATCGCCGACTGGACCGGTATACCATTGTCTTCATTAATGAAGGACTCCCAGGCAGACTTACTGACGCTTGAAACCCAGATGGGAAACCGGGTTGTCGGCCAGGATTACGCGCTGAATGCGATCGCACAGCGGTTGCGGGCATCAAAAACAGGACTGACGCCGGAAAACGGCCCACAGGGTGTGTTCCTGCTTACTGGACCAAGTGGAACCGGAAAAACGGAGACGGCGTTGGCCCTGGCTGACATTCTGTTTGGTGGTGAAAAATCGCTGATCACGATTAATCTGTCTGAATATCAGGAGCCGCACACTGTGAGCCAGCTAAAAGGCTCACCTCCGGGATATGTGGGTTATGGTCAGGGAGGGATCCTGACCGAGGCGGTGCGAAAACGCCCCTATAGCGTGGTACTGTTGGATGAAGTAGAAAAAGCGCATCGCGACGTCATGAATCTGTTTTACCAGGTATTTGACCGTGGTTTCATGCGTGACGGCGAAGGCCGTGAAATTGATTTTCGCAATACTGTTATTTTGATGACCTCCAATCTTGGCGGCGACGCAGTGATGCAACTGCTGGAAGAACAACCGGAAACCACAGAGTCTGAGTTGCACGAACTGCTGCGACCACTTTTGCGCGATCACTTCCAGCCAGCGCTACTGGCCCGCTTCCAGACGATTATCTACCATCCGCTCTGTGAATCTGCGTTACGTACGATTGTACAAATGAAACTGGATCAGGTTAGCCAGCGATTACTGCGTCACTACGGCATCACCACGACGATATCCGAGAGCCTTTTTGATGCCCTGACCGCCGCTTGCCTGCTACCGGATACGGGGGCGAGGAATATCGATAGTCTGCTCAATCAACAAATCTTACCTGTGCTTAGTCAGCAGTTGTTAACGTATCTTTCCCGGCAGCAAAAACCACACTCTCTGATCCTTAGCTGGGATGAGTTCAAGGGCATCATAATGGAGTTTGAGAGTGCCAAATAATATTAAGGAAGGTGGTCTCAGAAGACTTACCTCTGGAGAGGTTGAACTGGCAAAGTCTGTATTTGGTTCCACTCTCCAGTATCATAAAGTGTGGATCCACAGGGACAGTTATTTGCCTTTTAATTTACAGGATTCGAATACGGCGATGACGCCTGACGGTGAGATTTACTTTCGCAATCAGTACCGGGATGATTTTTCTCAGACATTATCCCATTATCAACACTTATTTATCCATGAAATGAGTCATGTCTGGCAACGAGAAAAAGGCATGAATGTTATCTGTAGAGGCCTGGTGAGTTGGCTAGTCAGTTATCGATATAAACTGGATGGGCGACTTCTAAGTGAGTACCCTATGGAGCAGCAGGCTCAAATTATTGCGGATAGTTTTATTCTACAAAAGAGTGGATATAGAACGTGGCTGGATATGCGCTTCAATCATAATATAACTTTAGATGGGGATATTCATGAAAGTGTAATCCGAGAATCTTATAGGAATACTCTTCGAGGATTCCCCTGGTGATGAAAAGTAGATTGTTTTTTTGTTTCAGTCTGTTGAGTTACAGTCTGGTATTTCTCACCGGATGTCCAGGATATGGGGATGTGTTACTTCTGGATAAGGAAGCTGTGGTTAGCATGGTTGGGGAAAATGTCTGTTTCTGGGTTTATGATTCTGCGAAACATAAACCCAGTATCATTACTATCACACAACGAGGATCTGAATTCGGAAGGGAAAAATTCACTATAGATCCACCATTGATATTGATTGACGATAAATGGTGCATTACTCCAAATTTTTATATTTTCCCAGATAAGGGGCAGTTTATCGTTTCCTATAGCCTACCAAATGATAGTTTAGATGGCCGACCGCAGCGCGTTGTTAGTGGTGTGGAAGTCTCTAATGGGAATGTCCACAATTTTCATCTTACCGATATGGAGATCATAAGACCATATTCTGAGATGGATAGGTAAAACACATCAAGTATGTATAAATCATAATGACTTCACTATGGGTTATTAAAGAGAATGAGTCCATATGGTCTTATATGGAGCTTGCTATAAAGATGTCATTAAATAAGCACAGTGAGGACTTCTTTGGTAAAAAGAGCTAAGAGGTTAATTAATGCAACTTTTCTGAGTTACAGTCTGGTATTTCTCACCGGGTGTACAGGATATGGTGACAGATCGTTTACTGATGAAGAAACAGTGGTTAGCATGATTGGAAAAATATCTGCTTCTGGGTGAAGGACTCGGAAGAATACAAACCAGATATCATTACGATTACTCGTAGAGGTGCTGGTTTTGGTAATGAAAAATTCATGCCAAACCCACCGCTCATTCTTCTTGATAATAAATGGTGCATAACACCCGATTTTTATACTTTTCCAGATGGTGGCCAGTTTATAGTTACGTATACGTTAGGGAGGGGTTATTCAAATGATAGGCCACGAAGTGTTGTTAGTGGAGTGGATGTCTCTAACGATTGTATTTATAACATCCATCTTACCGATCTGGAAATAGCGAGGCCTTATTCTGCGATGGATAAATTATTTTTTAATGGAAAATAAAGTGTGTTAAACGGAGTCAATCTTATGGATAAGTCACAGCAAACAATGGCAACTACGCTTAATCGATATTTTCTATCTATTCCTTCTTGTTCTTCTGTGTTGGATGTTGAGGATTTCAATGGTTCAGAAGGACTGAGCCGAAATTATTACTATGATATTTTGTTTACCAGTGCGGATAAAGATATTCAAGCCAATCAATTTTTGCGTCAGGTGGCAACATTGACGATGAATGGTGGCAAGCTGGGATTCATGACGACGCAAAAAATAGTCCATGGTGTGATAACTGATTTTCAACGGTTATCTGGCTCTGCCGATGAAGCAAGATATCATATTACGTTAACGCCTTATCTCTCCCTGCTGGATAAACAGTTCCGTACGCACCGCTTTTTTATTAATAAATCGGTCCCGGAAGTGGTGGGTGAAATCCTGCAGGAGCACGCCCTGCATGGCTGGGAGTATGAATTCACGCTGACGCAGACTTATCCGAAGCGTGAACAGATAAATCAGTATCAGGAGAGCGACCTGGCGTTTATTGAGCGTCTGCTGGCGGAAGTGGGGATATTTTACTTCTTCACGCTGCAGCCGGACACGCGGACGGAAGTGGTGCATTTTGCAGACCAGCAGAGCGCCTATGAGTTTGATAAACGGCTGGCGCTGAACAGCCCGTCAGGAATGAGCGACAGCGGGGCGGACTCCGTCTGGGGACTGAACATTCTGCACCAGGTGGCACCGGCGGGAGTGACCACAAAAGACTATAACCACCGCGAAGCGCAGAAGGTGCTGCAGTCGGCGAGGGCGGATATCACCGGCGGCGAAGGCGAGGAAATACGCTATGGCGAGGTGTATCACTACAAACCGCGGCATCTTGAAACCGGGGAGGCATTTTCTCCTGCGCCGGAAACAGGGAACTTCTGGGCGCGACTGGACCATGAGCGGTTTCTTGCAGAGCAGACGCTGATAACGGGTTTCAGCACGGATGTGGGGTTGCGTCCGGGACAGGTGCTGACGATAACGGACAGCAGTGTGCCGTCGACGCTGCCGGACGTGCTGCAGCAGCCGGTGGTGGTGGTCCGGGCGGGGTTCAGCGGCAGCAGGAAGGATGCGCTGAAAGTGTCGCTGGCGGCGGTCCCGTACAGTGAGACGCAGTGCTGGCGTCCGGCACTGAAGGCAAGGCCGAAGGTCAGCGGCACGCTGACAGCACGGGTCAGTAGCCCGAAGAGCGGGGATATCTACGCGCATCAGACGGCGGAGGGGCTGTACCGGGTGAAGTTTGATGCAGACCAGGACAGCAAACAGCAGGGTTACGAGAGCATGCTGCTGCGCCTTGCCAAACCCTACGGCGGCGACACTTACGGTATTCACTTCCCGCTGATACAGGGCACAGAAGTGGCGGTGGCGTTCCATGAAGGGGACCCGGACCGGCCCTATATCGCCCATGCGCTGCATGACTCCCGGCATCCGGACCACGTGACACAGGCAAACCATACCCGCAACGTCATCCGCACGCCCGCGAACAACAAGCTGCGCATGGAAGACAAACGGGGTGAGGAGCACGTCAAACTCAGTACCGAGTATGGCGGGAAAACGCAGCTTAACCTGGGGCATAACGTTGATGCGGGGCGTGCGCTGCGGGGAGAGGGCTTTGAACTGCGTACAGACCAGTGGGGAGCTATTCGGGCTGGGAAGGGGATCTTTATCAGTGCCGATCGTCAGGAACTGGCTGGAGGTTTGCAGTTAGATATGCATGAAGCAGTAGCTAACTTACAAGCTGCGCTTCAGGATGCGAAAGGTATTCGCTCTGCGGCAGAAAAAGCGAAAGCAGAACTGGCTGATATAGAGAGGCAAAAAGCGTTGTTAATGGAGTCTATGACAGACCTCAAGAAACAGGCTTTACTTTTCTCTGCCCCTGCTGGTATAGCGCAGGTAACGCCCGCCAGTATCCAACTCTCATCGGGTGATAATGTCATTG
Organism: Citrobacter sp. Cpo103; assembly: GCF_030332605.1. NCBI lineage: Bacteria > Pseudomonadati > Pseudomonadota > Gammaproteobacteria > Enterobacterales > Enterobacteriaceae > Citrobacter > Citrobacter sp. Cpo103. The sequence goes on from NZ_JAOWHO010000019.1 coordinate 327,824, forward strand.
TGACCTCTGGAGCGGACACCGATGTCAGTGTCGCTAAAAAATTCCGCCTTGGTGTGAAAGAAACAATAAGCCTTTTCGCCCAGTGGATGGGGATTAAGATTTTCGCCAGCAAAGGAAAAGTGGAAATTCAGGCGCAGGGAGATGCAATGGATCTGCTGGCAAAAAAAACGCTAAGTATAGCCAGCAAGGATGAGCAGGTGATCATTACCGCAGCGACAGAGTTAGTGCTCAGTTGTGGTGGAGCATATATCAGGCTTAAAGATGGTGAAATAGAAGTAGGGGCACCTGGTAACGTTCGCGTAAAGAGTATTGGAATTCAAAAAATGGCGCCTGCAATATTGAACGCCAGCATAGAGCTACCGGACCCTTGCGCCACTGCCATTGATGCTGCGGGTGGTACACAAAGCCCTACAGTCACGCTGGGTTGATGGAGGGCCAATAATGAAGGAATCTTTAATAACTTATGATTACTCCTTACAGGCAATGCAAAATCAGGGGGATTATATTGGTGAGGAAATATTTAATCGTTTTAGAACTCTAAATAGAAATTGCATATTAATGATTGATGCTGCAATTATAAGGTTGAGGAATCAAGATTCATCATTCTACAACCAAATAATAGATAGAGGGGTTGTGAGGGTGCCAGTTGCTAATCGTTATCTAACCTCAGAATTTGAGCCATGTTTGGTATCACTGGATTTATCTTTACCTGAGGATTGTAAAATACTACATGAAAGTATTATGCAAGCCCTGAAAGAGATCGAACCTAATGAGATACTGCTGGGTAAGGGTAGGATGATTTGTGGTTGGCTTACTTGTGCAGAAGATATTATAAATCTCGCTGCCTACCTGGGAAAAGTCGCTATCCAACAGCGTGATGGTAAAGATGTTTTGCTTCGGTATTATGACCCTGCAATTATGATCTCTCTTTTATCTATTCTGGATGATTGGCAACAACAACGTTTGCTAGGACCAGTTGAAGTGTGGAGTTTTATTGATGGCGATGGGCAGTTTATTAATAAAATAAATCAGACTGACAATCAACCTCGGCTTTCATATACGCTCTCGCTGAGTGCTGATAATTGGCATGATATGAATTTTATAGGTATAAAAAATAGGATTATCTGTAATTATCGCTTGGCGCATTTGAGCAGTAAACGTTTCACGGAATCAGCAGTGTTTAAACTATTGCAGCAGTCACTTAAAAGAGCCGGGTTGTGCGCTTTTTCTGATGAAGAAGATCTTATTAAGTGGGGAGAGTGTTCAATTAATATTGCTCCAGAGTTTTATAACCATAGTTTTATTAAAAAATTGCTTGAAATAAGCAGCCTAAGTGAGAAGAGAAATTTTACTCAAATCATCTCCCATGTCACAGAACAGCAATGGAATGAAATTCGCGCAGATCATTAATTAAGCGATTTACAGTTCGAATATGCAGGAGAACAGGGATGAAAAATCATAAATGTGACTGTATGTCACAGGGACCGGCATTACTACCTGTCCGTTATGCAGTGGTCCCTGAATATATTAAAAGGTCGTTGCCGGCGTGGGCAAAACCAGGAGCGTCGTCTTATCCGGCAGAAAGTGAAAATTATCACTATGCGCTGCGTGCGATGCGCAGGGGCTATATCTATATCTACTATCCATACCTGACGGACTGGGAAGCATGGTCGGTGTGTGATGACGGCAGTTTATGGAAGCAACTGTCGGCGAAAAATGTTCTGGAGAAATCAGAGCCTGACTGTAGGCAGGGAACCTACAGTAATGGCGGAAAGGATTTTCTGACGCTGCCATATGAAGTGCTGGAGAATGATATCTGGATAGCATTCACACAGTGTCGCTGGACGGAAAAGACGCTGGAACGTTACGCAAGCGATGGCGGGCAACGGCAGAGCAGAATGCAGCGTCTGAGTGCATTAAACTGGACGTCACCGCAGACTTCAGAGCAAACGACAGAAGCCACGACAGGCAATCTTGCAGGGGTTCTGGATTACATCGCGCCGCAGGGAAGCCAGCTGAGTCCGGCAATGCTGTTACCGTATGGCACCCAGACTAAAATCCGCGTCAGCCAGTGTGTGGGTGAACGCTATGCAATAGTCAAAGAGCCGGGGCCGCAGGAGACATTGTATCCGTGGAAGAGCGGAGTGGCCGGAAACACAATCCGGCAGATGAAGGAACGGGGAGTGAAGCCAGACGGTTCCCCTGTCACGCCGTTGCTGATGGCGCTGCATGATGCAACAGGGATAACGCATGAGCTGACGGGATGGACGAATGATGTCCTGGCGATGGCGAAGATAT
>NZ_JAOWHO010000020.1:0-348274 GCF_030332605.1 Citrobacter sp. Cpo103
TTCTTTAAGGTAAGGAGGTGATCCAACCGCAGGTTCCCCTACGGTTACCTTGTTACGACTTCACCCCAGTCATGAATCACAAAGTGGTAAGCGCCCTCCCGAAGGTTAAGCTACCTACTTCTTTTGCAACCCACTCCCATGGTGTGACGGGCGGTGTGTACAAGGCCCGGGAACGTATTCACCGTGGCATTCTGATCCACGATTACTAGCGATTCCGACTTCATGGAGTCGAGTTGCAGACTCCAATCCGGACTACGACATACTTTATGAGGTCCGCTTGCTCTCGCGAGGTCGCTTCTCTTTGTATATGCCATTGTAGCACGTGTGTAGCCCTACTCGTAAGGGCCATGATGACTTGACGTCATCCCCACCTTCCTCCAGTTTATCACTGGCAGTCTCCTTTGAGTTCCCGGCCGAACCGCTGGCAACAAAGGATAAGGGTTGCGCTCGTTGCGGGACTTAACCCAACATTTCACAACACGAGCTGACGACAGCCATGCAGCACCTGTCTCAGAGTTCCCGAAGGCACCAAAGCATCTCTGCTAAGTTCTCTGGATGTCAAGAGTAGGTAAGGTTCTTCGCGTTGCATCGAATTAAACCACATGCTCCACCGCTTGTGCGGGCCCCCGTCAATTCATTTGAGTTTTAACCTTGCGGCCGTACTCCCCAGGCGGTCGACTTAACGCGTTAGCTCCGGAAGCCACGCCTCAAGGGCACAACCTCCAAGTCGACATCGTTTACGGCGTGGACTACCAGGGTATCTAATCCTGTTTGCTCCCCACGCTTTCGCACCTGAGCGTCAGTCTTTGTCCAGGGGGCCGCCTTCGCCACCGGTATTCCTCCAGATCTCTACGCATTTCACCGCTACACCTGGAATTCTACCCCCCTCTACAAGACTCTAGCCTGCCAGTTTCGGATGCAGTTCCCAGGTTGAGCCCGGGGATTTCACATCCGACTTGACAGACCGCCTGCGTGCGCTTTACGCCCAGTAATTCCGATTAACGCTTGCACCCTCCGTATTACCGCGGCTGCTGGCACGGAGTTAGCCGGTGCTTCTTCTGCGAGTAACGTCAATTGCTGCGGTTATTAACCACAACACCTTCCTCCTCGCTGAAAGTACTTTACAACCCGAAGGCCTTCTTCATACACGCGGCATGGCTGCATCAGGCTTGCGCCCATTGTGCAATATTCCCCACTGCTGCCTCCCGTAGGAGTCTGGACCGTGTCTCAGTTCCAGTGTGGCTGGTCATCCTCTCAGACCAGCTAGGGATCGTCGCCTAGGTGAGCCGTTACCCCACCTACTAGCTAATCCCATCTGGGCACATCCGATGGCAAGAGGCCCGAAGGTCCCCCTCTTTGGTCTTGCGACGTTATGCGGTATTAGCTACCGTTTCCAGTAGTTATCCCCCTCCATCGGGCAGTTTCCCAGACATTACTCACCCGTCCGCCACTCGTCACCCAAGGAGCAAGCTCCTCTGTGCTACCGTTCGACTTGCATGTGTTAGGCCTGCCGCCAGCGTTCAATCTGAGCCATGATCAAACTCTTCAATTTAAAAGTTTGATGCTCAATGAATTAAACTTCGTAATGAATTACGTGTTCACTCGTTGAGACTTGGTATTCATTTTTCGTCTTGCGACGTTAAGAATCCGTATCTTCGAGTGCCCACACAGATTGTCTGATAAATTGTTAAAGAGCAGTTGCGACGCGCTTTAGCGCTCTGTCGCGAGGTGGCGTATATTACGCTTTCCTCTTTCAGAGTCAACCCTCATTTTCAGGTTTTTCTCTTCAACCGAACCGGCTGTTTGTGTGAAGTGATTCACATCCGCCGTGTCGATGGAGGCGCATTATAGGGAGTCGACTCAGGAAGACAAGCGGAAAAATGCATTTTTGTTTCAACCGCTCACCTTTTATCCACAACGCTTACTTTTGCTGCTTTTTTATCGCCATTGGCAGGTCTGCCAGACTATTTATGACCAAATCTGCCGCATTTTCTGCTTCCGGCGTGACGGGTTTTCCTGTGCGCACCAATACCTTCGTGCCAACATTCGCAGCTGCCGCCGCCTGCATATCTTCAATTTTGTCGCCTACCATATAAGAAGCGGCCATATCGATGTGCAAGAAGTCTCGGGCGGAGATAAACATGCCAGGATGTGGTTTACGACAGTCGCAGACCTGACGATACTCTTCTACAGTACCCTGCGGGTGATGCGGGCAGTAGTAGATGCCATCCAGCTCAACGTCGCGATCGGCCAGCGACCAGTCCATCCATTCGGTCAACGTTTCAAACTGCGCCTCAGTAAATTTACCACGCGCGATACCAGACTGGTTCGTCACGATAATAAGCGCGTAACCCATCTTTTTAAGTTCACGCATGGCATCAATAACGCCGTCGATAAACTCAAACTCGTCGATCTCATGTACATAACCGTGGTCCACATTAATGGTACCGTCACGGTCGAGAAAAATTGCGGGTACAGACTTTGCCACCTTTTATAGCTCCTGAATAAGGCATGTGACTCTAGTATCGCATGTTTCAGCGGGCAAGAAAGTGCTCATCGTGCAAAGCCCGATTGATTTAGACGTCTGGATGCCTTAACATCCATCTTGTTGACGGCTTCGACCGTACCTGACAGACGAAAATGCCACGGCTAACTTAATTACGATAATAAATAACCAATGATTAAACTTTCGAATATCACCAAAGTGTTCCAGCAGGGGACTCGCACCATTCAGGCGCTAAATAATGTCAGCCTGCATGTTCCTGCCGGGCAGATTTATGGCGTTATTGGCGCCTCCGGTGCTGGTAAAAGTACGCTCATCCGCTGCGTTAACCTACTCGAACGCCCTACCGAAGGCAGCGTTCAGGTTGGCGGTCAGGAGCTGACCACGCTTTCTGAGTCGGAGTTGACTAAAGCTCGCCGCCAAATCGGCATGATTTTTCAGCACTTTAACCTGCTCTCTTCCCGTACGGTGTTCGGTAACGTCGCACTACCGCTGGAACTGGATAACACGCCAAAAGAAGAGATCAAACGCCGCGTAACAGAACTGTTGGATTTGGTTGGTCTTGGAGACAAGCACGATAGCTACCCGGCCAACCTTTCCGGTGGACAAAAACAGCGTGTGGCGATCGCCCGTGCGCTGGCAAGTAATCCCAAAGTGTTGCTGTGCGATGAAGCTACCAGCGCACTCGATCCGGCAACGACCCGCTCAATTCTGGAATTATTGAAAGATATTAACCGTCGTCTGGGACTCACCATTCTGCTGATTACCCACGAAATGGACGTTGTAAAACGTATTTGTGACTGCGTGGCGGTCATCAGTAATGGTGAACTGATTGAGCAGGACACCGTCAGCGAAGTTTTCTCTCATCCGAAAACGCCGCTGGCACAGAAATTTATCCAGTCCACGCTGCACCTGGATATTCCGGAAGATTATCTGGAACGTTTAAAAGCGGAGCCGGAAGCCGACAGCGTGCCGATGCTGCGTATGGAATTCACCGGCCATTCGGTCGATGCACCGCTACTTTCTGAGACGGCCCGTCGCTTTAATGTGAATAACAATATTATTAGCGCGCAGATGGATTACGCCGGCGGCGTGAAGTTCGGCATCATGCTGACTGAAATGCACGGCACACAGGAAGATACACAAGCAGCCATCAGTTGGTTGCAGGAACACCATGTAAAAGTAGAGGTACTGGGTTATGTCTGAGCCGATGATGTGGCTGCTGGTTCGCGGCGTATGGGAAACGCTGGCAATGACCTTTGTGTCCGGTTTTTTTGGCTTTGTGATTGGTCTGCCGGTCGGCGTGTTGCTGTACGTAACGCGTCCGGGACAAATTATTGAGAACGCGAAGCTCTACCGTACGCTCTCTGCGCTGGTGAACATTTTCCGTTCCATCCCGTTCATCATCTTACTGGTGTGGATGATTCCGTTCACCCGCATGATCGTAGGCACCTCTATCGGACTGCAGGCCGCTATCGTTCCGCTGACCGTCGGTGCCGCGCCGTTTATCGCCCGTATGGTGGAAAACGCGCTGCTCGAAATCCCGACCGGGCTGATAGAAGCCTCTCGTGCGATGGGCGCCACGCCGCTGCAAATTGTACGTAAGGTATTACTGCCAGAAGCGCTGCCAGGACTGGTCAATGCGGCCACCATCACCCTTATCACGCTGGTTGGTTACTCCGCGATGGGCGGTGCCGTCGGTGCCGGTGGTCTTGGACAGATTGGCTATCAGTACGGCTATATTGGTTACAACGCTACCGTAATGAATACAGTACTGGTATTGCTCGTCGTTCTGGTTTATTTAATTCAGTTATCCGGCGATCGCATCGTCCGGGCTGTCACGCACAAATAACGTTGCACACAACACTAAAAACTCATTAAGAAAAGGAAATAAGCATGGCGTTCAAATTCAAAACCTTTGCGGCAGTTGGAGCCCTGATCGGTTCTCTGGCACTTGTGGGTTGTGGTCAGGATGAAAAAGATCCTAATCACATCAAAGTGGGCGTTATTGTTGGCGCAGAGCAGCAGGTTGCAGAAGTCGCGCAGAAAGTAGCAAAAGAAAAATACGGTCTGGACGTTGAGCTGGTCACGTTTAACGATTACGTTCTGCCTAACGAAGCGCTGAGCAAAGGCGATATCGATGCTAACGCCTTCCAGCACAAACCATACCTGGACCAGCAGATCAAAGATCGCGGTTACAAGCTGGTTGCTGTAGGCAATACTTTTGTTTACCCGATTGCGGGCTACTCCAAAAAAATCAAATCACTGGATGAGCTGCAGGACGGTTCCCAGGTCGCGATTCCAAACGACCCGACTAACCTTGGTCGTTCCTTGCTGCTGCTGCAAAAAGTGGGCTTAATCAAACTGAAAGACGGTGTTGGCCTGCTGCCGACCGCGCTGGACGTGATTGAAAACCCGAAAAACCTGAAGCTGGTTGAACTTGAAGCACCGCAACTGCCACGTTCCCTGGACGATGCACAAATCGCACTGGCGGTCATCAACACCACCTACGCCAGCCAGATCGGCCTGACTCCGGCAAAAGACGGTATCTTTGTTGAAGATAAAGATTCCCCGTACGTAAACCTGATTGTGACTCGTGAAGACAATAAAGATGCTGAGAACGTGAAGAAATTCGTTGAAGCATACCAGTCTGACGAAGTGTACGAAGCAGCAAACAAAGTCTTCAACGGCGGTGCTGTTAAGGGCTGGTAATTTTAGGCTGTTTACAGAATCTGTAATATCATCAGGACGGGCGCTTGCCCGTCTTGTCATTTATGCAAGCACCTGATTCAATATCTGACGTTTAGATCATTCATTGAGGAAATATTATGCGTGCTTTACCGATCTGTTTAGTAGCACTCTTGCTGAGCGGCTGTTCTATGTTAAGCAGATCCCCTGTTGAACCCGTTCAAAGCACCGCAACCCCGCCGAAAGCGGAGCCGGAAAAACCGAAAGCACCGCGCGCTACGCCGGTAAGAATCATTACTAACGCTGAAGATTTAGTAGGCAAACCGTTCCGCGATCTTGGCGAAGTTAGCGGTGAATCCTGCCAGGCTTCAAACCAGGATTCCCCTCCGAGCATTCCAACCGCACGCAAACGCATGCAGATTAACGCATCAAAAATGAAAGCTAATGCGGTATTGCTGCACAGTTGCGAAGTGACCAGCGGAACGCCGGGTTGCTATCGCCAGGCGGTTTGTATCGGTTCTGCACTGAACATTTCGGCGAAATGAGCCATTTTCAGTTCGAGCAAATAGGCGTTATCCGCTCACCTTATAAAGAAAAGTTCGCCGTTCCACGCCAGCCCGGTCTGGTGAAAAGCGCCAGCGGTGAACTGCATTTGCTCGCACCTTATAACCAGGCCGATGCCGTTCGCGGCCTGGAAGCCTTCAGTCATTTGTGGGTGATTTTTGTTTTTCACCAGACAATGGAAGGTGGATGGCGTCCGACCGTGCGCCCTCCCCGCCTTGGCGGCAACGCCAGAATGGGTGTCTTTGCCACGCGTTCAACGTTTCGTCCTAACCCTGTTGGCATGTCGTTGGTTGAGCTACGGGGCATCCGCTGCCATAAAGAGCACGTGATCCTCGAACTCGGTGGGCTGGATCTCGTTGATGGCACGCCAGTCGTAGATATAAAACCGTATCTGCCGTTTGCCGAATCGTTACCCGATGCTCGTGCCAGCTATGCTCAGGATGCCCCCCAGGCCAGCGTAGACGTGACGTTCAGTGAAGATCTCGCGGAGCAGCTACCGAAGCTCGAACAACGTTACCCGCATCTTCGTCAGTTTATTGCCGAAGTGCTGGCGCAGGATCCGCGTCCTGCCTACCGTAAAAACGAGGAAGAAGGCAAAACCTACGCCGTCTGGCTGCTGGACTTTAACGTCCGCTGGCGCGTCACGCCGTCAGGATTTGAGGTCTTTGCTCTGGAAGCCCGCTAATTTGCGTCGCGTACTCTTTTGACATCCCTTTCTCGCTGGTAAACTAAACCACTTTTGTTTTGTGCCAGGCTCGTTTTGAGCCTGTTCGATCGTTCAACTGGAACCGTAACAACATGCGTACTAGCCAATATCTGCTCTCCACTCTGAAGGAGACACCTGCCGACGCCGAAGTCATCAGCCACCAGCTGATGCTGCGCGCCGGGATGATCCGCAAGCTGGCCTCCGGGTTATATACCTGGCTGCCGACCGGCGTGCGCGTCCTGAAAAAAGTCGAAAACATCGTGCGTGAAGAGATGAACAACGCCGGTGCGATCGAGGTGTTGATGCCGGTCGTTCAGCCTTCTGAACTGTGGGAAGAGAGCGGCCGTTGGGAACAATACGGCCCGGAACTGCTGCGTATTGCTGACCGTGGCGATCGTTCGTTCGTCCTCGGCCCAACGCATGAAGAAGTGATCACCGACCTGATCCGTAACGAGCTGAGCTCTTACAAACAGCTGCCGCTGAACTTCTATCAGATCCAGACCAAATTCCGTGACGAAGTCCGTCCGCGCTTCGGCGTGATGCGCTCCCGCGAATTCCTGATGAAAGATGCATACTCTTTCCACACCTCTCAGGAATCCCTGCAGGAAACCTACGACGCGATGTACGCTGCGTATAGCAAAATCTTCAGCCGTATGGGGCTGGATTTCCGTGCAGTACAAGCGGATACAGGTTCTATTGGCGGCAGCGCCTCTCACGAATTCCAGGTGCTGGCGCAGAGCGGCGAAGACGATGTGATCTTCTCCGATTCCTCTGACTATGCGGCGAACATCGAATTTGCCGAAGCCGTTGCGCCGAAAGAGCCGCGCGCGGCAGCAACCCAGGAAATGACGCTGGTAGATACGCCGAACGCTAAAACCATCGCCGAACTGGTTGAGCAGTTCAACCTGCCTATCGAAAAAACCGTGAAAACCCTGCTGGTGAAAGCGGTTGAAGGCAGCAGCTACCCGCTGGTCGCCCTGCTGGTTCGTGGCGATCACGAGCTGAACGAAGTCAAAGCAGAAAAACTGCCGCAGGTTGCCAGCCCACTGACCTTTGCCACCGAAGAAGAAATTCGTGCGCTGGTAAAAGCAGGTCCTGGCTCGCTCGGTCCGGTGAATATGCCAATTCCGGTGGTTATCGACCGTACCGTTGCAGTAATGAGCGATTTCGCTGCCGGTGCCAACATCGACGGTAAACACTATTTCGGTATCAACTGGGATCGCGATGTGGCCACCCCGGAAGTTGCTGACATCCGTAACGTGGTCGCCGGCGACCCTAGCCCGGACGGCAAAGGTACGCTGATGATCAAACGCGGTATCGAAGTCGGCCACATCTTCCAGTTGGGTACCAAGTACTCTGAAGCGATGAAAGCCGCTGTTCAGGGCGAAGATGGCCGTAACCAGACGCTGACTATGGGCTGTTACGGTATCGGGGTCACTCGCGTGGTTGCCGCGGCTATTGAACAGAACTTTGACGATCGTGGCATCGTATGGCCAGATGCCATTGCCCCGTTCCAGGTCGCTATTCTGCCGATGAACATGCACAAATCCTACCGTGTGCAGGAGCTGGCTGAAAAGCTGTACGCTGAGCTGCGCGCGCAGGGTATCGAAGTGCTGATGGACGATCGTAAAGAGCGTCCGGGCGTGATGTTTGCCGATATGGAACTGATCGGTATCCCACACACCATCGTGCTGGGCGACCGTAACCTCGATAACGACGATATCGAATACAAATACCGTCGTAACGGCGAGAAAGAGCTGATTAAAACCGGCGACATCGTCGACTTCCTGGTCAAAGCCATTAAAGGCTAATACCAACAAAAAGGCCCTGATTATCAGGGCCTTTTTTCTATCGATTAATTACACGCTTTACCAGGGATAAATTTCGCATCTTTATCCGCCATCAACGTTTTCACTTTCTCACCCGTATCCGGGTTTGACTCCAACGTGAAATGCGCCTCAAGCGTCAGCAGTACGGACTGTCCGTTTTCCGCACGAGCGGCTAAATAGTCGCGTTCAAGCTGAGCGTTATTCGCCACCGGCATCCGTTTACCCGTTGCGCAGTCGGTAAAGATTGCCGCGTCAGCCATATAGAAATACATGCCTCGCATCGGCATTGGCGTCACCGGTAAGCTGGCGGAAACCGGCTGGAGCGTGTAATTAAACTGTGACTCAATCGGGTTACCTTCACGATCGAGCATTTCCAGCGCCTCGCCTTTAGCCCGGTAGTACGACTTCTCACCTTTGCTGTCGGTCAGCACCAGTTTGTCGGCTGTACGCGCCCATGTGCCATAAGAGGCAAATGAAGACGGTTCATCCCGCACGCCCTGATAGCGTTCGTTCATCACCCATGTGCCGTCTTTTTCCAGAAACAGAGAGGTTTCAATCCCTTCGCAGTCCGCACAAGGTAAGATGCCACGCCAGCTTTGCTGCATCGGTTTTAATTCTGCCGCCCGCGTCGGCTGTAGTACTTCAACTTCAGTACGGTTATTACAGCCAATCAAGGAAAAAAGCGTGCATGCAGCGACCACGGACAATATTGCTGTTTTCACTATCAATTCCTTATTTATTTTTATTCCCGCTCGTCAGTCTTGCGTTCGACGAACTCTCCCGCGCAGTGCTTTCACTGTGGATTTTTGCGCCTTCGATGACAACCTGCGCTCTTTCGAGGCGCGCGTAGGACGAGTTGCCTGTCGGCTTTTTTGCACCGCGGTTAATTCTTTTATCACCGCCACCAGTCGGGAGATTGCCGCTTCCCGATTGAGCTCCTGGCTACGGTATTCCTGCGCCTTAATGATAATAATGCCATCGCCGCTAATCAGATGATGGCTGGCAGCCAGCAGGCGTTCCTTGTAATACTCTGGCAGGCTCGAGGCCCGAATGTCAAAGCGCAAATGGATAGCCGTCGAGGTCTTGTTAACGTGCTGACCACCCGCGCCTTGTGCCCGAATCGCCGTGATTTCCAGCTCATTATCAGGGATAGAGACGTTTCGGGAGATAACAATCATGAACGCGGCTGCCACGCGGTCAGATGAATTTCCAGATTGTTCTGAGAGTCGGACAGCCAAATAGCGCCGTCCTGAATAGTCGCCTGAAGCGCCATTGTACGACCAGCAAAATCACTCAGTTGCGCCAGCTGTTCATCATCCAGATACCACACGGTGAGATTTTTAAACTGCGCACATTTGTTCTGGTTTTGCTGCCACCAGATCTGAGCCGCACGGCTGTTGTAGGCAAACAGAGCAACCTCACCAGACTGGGTACAGGCTTTCTTGATACGGCGCTCATCCGGCAGACCCAACTCAATCCAAAGATCGATGCCCAGATGGTCGTTACGCAGCCATGCTTCAGGCTCGTCTTCCGCGCTCAGGCCACGCGTGAACTGCAGCCGCTCATCGGCATATTTAATCCAGGCAAGCAGGCGCAGCATCATGCGCTCCTGGGTTTCAGAGGGGTGACGCGCCAGCGTCAAGGCCGCGTCAAGAAACTGGTTGCGGTCAAGATCCGCTACGTTGACGACGGCTTTATAAATTGTCGCTTTAAGCGCCATGGGAGAACTCCTTTCGAATCAGGCGCACATTGTAGCGAAAACTGCGGCAAAAGGCTGCTAACTGCTCATCTATCAAGACGCTGATATTGCTTGAATGAGTATGGTATAGTCACCTTGCTAAACAGAGTTTATCTTCGTAGGCTTAGACTTGCATCCACGGTTAAGTCAGAGTGCTGACAGGAGGGCATGTGGAAAAATATTGTGAGTTAATACGCAAGCGGTACGCGGAAATCGCCAGCGGAGACTTAGGGTATATCCCGGATGCGCAGGGTTGCGTATTGAAGGTGCTTAATGAAGTGGCGGCAGACAGCGCCCTTCCAGAGTCGGTCAGGGAAAAAGCGGCCTATGCTGCCGCGAACTTACTGGTGAGCGATTATGTCAATGAATGAAACGTATCAACCCATCAACTGCGATGATTACGACAATCTTGAACTCGCCTGCCAGCACCATTTGTTACTGACGCTGGCGTTAAAAGATGGCGAAGTTTTGCAGGCGAAAGCGAACGACCTGGTTTCACGCAAAAACGTGGAGTATCTGGTCGCAGATGTCGCAGGTGAAACCCGGGAGCTTCGCCTCGACAAAATTGCCAGCTTCAGCCACCCGCAGATCGGTACTGTGGTGGTCAGCGAATCCTGATTATTTTGGTGCCGGATGACGGTGCAAAGCATCTTATCCGGCCTACTTTCCACGCCAAACCAGACTCACGCCTTCTTCATCTTCCGCCGCTCCCTCACGCGTCACGAAAACACCCGCAGCCGCAATCAACGTTTCGCCGTAAAACAGCAGCGGTGTGGTATCTCGTCGCCAGGGCGGGATCCCCTGCTCCTGCCAGATTTTCTTTAATTTCCGTCCACCGTTACGCCCGACAATATGCAATAAGCCTGGTGCTTTGAAACGAATGCTGACGGTTTCATCCTCTTGCGGCATGCGCAATTCACCCGCAGAGATTAACTGAACCGAACCCAATCCGGCAGGCAGCGCCAACGGTGTTTTCCACTCTAACCATGGGATAATGGTTTCGCTTTGCCCATCGACTGACTTCACCCACCACAGCTGTGACTGATAACGACGGACCTCGTACTCCCCAAGGCGAAAACAGGGTGAGGCATCTTCCCGCGCCAGCGCCACTTCCTGCCAGATACGTTCCAGTCCATCACGAGAAGGCATCGGCGCATTTAACCCCGCCAGCCAGCGACGAAGCAGCGCGGCACGACGCACGTCGCTCACCATCATTAACGGTACCAGTAACAATGTGCCGTGGGCTGTGATGCAATCGGCTAAATCGCTGGCCAGCAGTTCATCCAGTAAACTCTCCTGCTCAGCACACAGCGCGGCGCTGCGGGCTACGGCTTGCGCGAAGTGCGGCCAGCGCTGTTGCAGCAATGGGGTAACGCGCAATCTGAGGAAATTGCGATCGTAGGTATCATCCTGATTGCTTTCATCTTCAATCCAGCATAATTCATGCTGCCGCGCCCATGCTTCTAGCGCCTCTCGCGTTTGCGCCAGCAGCGGTCGAATCAGCTGGGTTCCGGCGAACGGTGAGTTTTCGCCCATGGCGGAAAGTCCGGCAGGACCACTACCGCGCTTAAGCGCCAGCAAAAAGGTTTCACACTGGTCATCGAGATGCTGGGCGGTCATCAGCACCTCGCCCGGTAGTAAGGTCTGCGCAAATGCCTGATAGCGCGCGCGTCGTGCCTGAGCTTCGATGCCCAGACCATCATCCTCAAGGTGTACCCGCTCAACCACCAGCGGCACCTGCCACTGCATACATACTGACTCACAGTGCTGCACCCAACTGTCTGCATGTGGGCTTAATCCGTGATGAATATGGATTGCGCGTAAAGCGACCTCAGGATGCTGCGCTCGCCACTGCACCAGCTGATGCAGGAGTACGGTTGAGTCCAGCCCGCCGCTAAAGGCGACCAAAATCGATTGAAAATTCAGCAGTGAAGTGTTCAGCGTGAGTGTCGTCATGATGGTTACTTACAATGGCATTGCCCGGCACGTTACCGGGCTAACACCACAATGACAAGCCTTACATCTCGTACAGTTCGAGGGGCAATCCGTCCGGATCGTTGAAAAACGTAAAGCGTTTACCGGTAAATGGATCGATACGTATGGATTCACACTTCACGTGGTGTGCTTCCAGATGCGCGATCGACTTTTCCACATCCTCCACACTGAACGCCAGATGACGCAAACCGCAGGCTTCCGGTCGGCTCGGACGGCAAGGTGGAAACGGGAAAGAAAAAAGCTCAATCACATACTGGCCGTTCAATGCCAGATCGCCTTTCCACGAGTCTCTCTCTTCCCGATAGGCTTCGCTCATCAGTGTAAAGCCAAGCACATCGCAGTAAAATGCCTTACTCGCCGCGTAGTCCGTCGCAATAATGGCAATATGGTGAACCTGTTTTAATCCCAGCATAGCGTCATCGCCTCTTTCATTTTTCTGTCAGCACGTTACTCGTACGTCTTAGGGTCAGGCAAGTCGTTATGCCATTTTTAAGACTCTCACGCGATACACACCATCCTCGCCCAGTTTAGCGCCATGGATATCGGTTTCAAATCCCGGGTAGCGCTGCCCCACTGAGCACAGCATCAGAAGAAAATCGAGGACAGCCCGGCTTTTAGCAGTGATCATTTCCCCGGGCATCAAGAGCGGCACGCCGGGAGGATAAGGCAGGATCATATTGGCGGACACGCGTCCTACCAGTTGATCAAGCGCCACGGTTTCCACCTCACCTTTGATCTGCCGCTGCCAGGCCTGGTGCGGTGTCATTTTCATTTCCGGCAAGGTATCAAATGCCCGCAGCATCAGTCCGGAGAGATCGTGCTGGCGGATCAGCTTATGGATCCCCTGTGCCAGATCCTGAATACGCATATTGCGATAGAAATCGGGATCTTCAGCATACAGATCCGGCAGCATATTTTTCACGCGTAAATTCAGATCGTACGAGCGCTTAAATTCCGTCAGGCCACGTAGCAGCCCCATCGCCCGGGTTTTATCAATGCCAATACTGAACAGGAACAACAGGTTATACGGTCCCGTTTTTTCGACGACGACGCCGCGTTCATCAAGGAATTTCGCCACCAGCGCCGCAGGGATCCCCTCTTCGCTCATATTTCCCTGTTCATCCATTCCCGGCGTCAGAATCGTGACCTTCACCGGGTCGAGGAACATGTGGTCGGCATCAGCATCAATAAATCCGTGCCAGTCTTCACCTGGCGCTACCGGCCAACATTCTGCTTCATCGACCTTTTCCGGCTGCCAGATATCAAAGAACCAGCCATCCGACTCTTCGCGCAGACGCTGCACTTCTTTACGGAAATGCAACGCCCGTTCCACCGAACGATTGATTAACCGCTTGCCGGAATTGCCACGCAGCATTGCCGCCGCCGTTTCTATCGACGCCACAATCGGATAGCTCGGAGACGTGGAGGTATGCATCATAAAGGCTTCGTTAAACGTGTCTTCATCATAGTCACCCTTAATGTGGATCAGCGAAGCCTGTGACAACGCCGCCAGCATCTTGTGGGTGGACTGGGTTTCAAAAATCAGCTTTCCCGGTACCCGTTCGCCGCTCATCCCGCTTTTCCCCTGATAGATCGGATGAAAATGGGTATACGGCACCCAGGCTGAATCAAAATGGATGGAGGGCACATCCAGGGTTTGCTTGATCCAGTTGGTGTTATAAAGCAGCCCGTCATAGGTGGAGTTAGTGATCACCGCGTGTACCGGCCATTGCGCCTGAGTCGTCTCTTCTACCTTGCGTTCAATACTTGCGCGGGTAAATTCCCGGCGGGGTATACCGCCGAGGATCCCCAACGCGTTACGCGTAGGCTTCAGCCAGATTGGCACCACATCGCTCATCATCAGCAAATGCGCCAGCGACTTATGGCAGTTGCGGTCAATCAGTAACGTACTGCCTGCAGGCGCAGCATACATGCCGACAATCTTGTTCGATGTCGAGGTGCCGTTGGTCACCATATAGCTCTGCTCAGCACCAAAGGTGCGAGCGATGTACTCCTCCGCCTCGAGGTGTGGTCCGGTATGATCAAGCAATGAACCCAGTTCGGTTACGGAAATGGACACGTCGGCTTTCAGCGTATTGCCGCCAAAGAAATCATAGAACAGGCAGCCGACCGGGCTTTTCTGGTACGCCGTACCCGCCATGTGCCCGGGCGTACAGAAGGTATACTTTCCTTCCTTCACATAGGTAAACAGCGCCTTGGTGAACGGAGGCGTGATGTTATCGAGGTATTCGCTGGTGTACTGACGGATGCGGGTGGCAATATCTTCAGACTGACCCAGCGCATACTCAAAAAACCACAGCGCCATGCGCAGGTCGTGCGCACTGACATCCATCGTCGAATGGGTATTAATAAAGGCGTAGAGCGGGAGATACTCGTTGAGCTGGTTGATGTCACTGCACAGCTCCAGGCTATATTCATCCCAGTCAAAAATGACGCCGCAAATTCGCGGGTTATGTTCGATAAACTTCAGCAGGTCAACGCTATTCTGCGGCCAGATAATCTGAAATCCCTGCTGTTGCAGCGCACGCTCAAGTTCCTTGATGGGCTCATCTTTATAAAAGACGCCATGCGGTCCCATGATGGCAATGATATTCATGCGTTCCTCCTGGAAAAACCTTAGTTAATCATAGCCTGGTCAAACCGCAGGTAAAAAAAAGGGCCACAACGTAGCGGCCCTTTTCGGAATTAATGCAGTTTACGCGTAACCGTAGCTCATCAGGCGCTGGTAACGACGGTTTTTCAGATCGTCTTTGCTTAACACGTCGAGATCGGCGAGATCAGCCAGCAGCTGTGCTTTCAGGGACGCAGCCATCACTTCCGGATTGCGGTGTGCGCCGCCTAACGGTTCCGGAATGATAGAGTCGATAAGCTTCAGCTCTTTCAGACGCGGGGCAACAATTCCCATCGCTTCTGCGGCCAGCGGCGCTTTGTCGGCGCTTTTCCACAGAATGGAAGCACAACCTTCCGGGGAGATAACGGAATAGGTGCTGTATTGCAGCATATTCACTTTATCGCCTACACCGATCGCCAGCGCGCCACCGGAACCACCTTCACCGATAACGGTACAGATTACCGGTACGCTCAGACGCGACATTTCACGCAGGTTGCGCGCGATCGCTTCTGACTGACCACGCTCTTCCGCGCCCACGCCCGGGTAAGCCCCTGGGGTGTCGATGAAGGTAATGATCGGCATGTTGAAACGCTCGGCCATTTCCATCAGACGCAGCGCTTTGCGATAGCCTTCCGGCGCTGGCATGCCGAAATTACGGCGAATCTTTTCTTTGGTCTCACGGCCTTTCTGATGACCAATGATCATCACCGGACGGCCATCAAGACGCGCGATACCGCCGACAATAGCTTTATCATCCGCATAGGCACGATCGCCCGCCAGCTCATCAAATTCATCAAACGCCAGGCGGACATAATCCAGGGTGTACGGACGCTGTGGATGGCGCGCCA
Source organism: Citrobacter sp. Cpo103 (assembly GCF_030332605.1). NCBI lineage: Bacteria > Pseudomonadati > Pseudomonadota > Gammaproteobacteria > Enterobacterales > Enterobacteriaceae > Citrobacter > Citrobacter sp. Cpo103. The sequence continues at coordinate 15,504 of NZ_JAOWHO010000020.1, forward strand.
GTTGGGCTACCTGCCATGCGCCAAGATCGGCGAAGATTTTACGCGTCAGTTCTACGCTTTTTTCACGCAGGCGATGCACTTCTTCATCGATGTTAATATCCAGTTTCTCATCCTGACGGCTAACCGCAGTCAAAGAATCGATTTTTGCTTCCAGCTCTGCAATCGGCTGTTCAAAATCAAGGAAATTCAGACTCATAGTATTCCTGTATTAGTCAAACTCCAGTTCCACCTGCTCCGAACCAATAAGGCCACGGAGATCGTTTAGCAAACGATCGCTCGGAGAGACACGCCACGTCGCGCCAAAACGCAACCGCGCACGTGCATCCGCCCTCTGATAGTAGAGATGTACTGGAATTGTCCCCGAGCGGTGGGGTTCCAGAGACTGACGGAGTCGGTTTAAAAGCTGGTCATCAATTTGCCTGTCCGTCAGCGAGATAGCAAGCCCGCGAGCATATTTTTCCCGGGCTTCGTCAATATCCATGACTTCACGGGCCATCATTTTAAGCCCGCCGCTGAAGTCATCAAAGCTGACCTGTCCGCTGACGATAAGTATGCGGTCTTTTTCCAGCAATTGCTGGTATTTATCCAGAGCATCGGTAAACAACATAACTTCCAGACGTCCGGAACGGTCATCCAGTGTACAGATGCCGATACGATTGCCGCGCTTGGTGACCATTACCCGCGCAGCAATGACGAGCCCCGCAGCCGTGGTGACTTTACCACGTTCTGTCGGATGCATGTCTTTCAGCCTGTAGCCTCCGACATAGCGCTCAATTTCTTTTAAATACTGGTTGATGGGGTGTCCCGTCAGGTAAAGCCCCAACGTTTCACGCTCACCATCTAATACCACCTGCTCCGGCCACGGTTGGCAACTGGCATAGGATTGTTCAATTTGCTCCGGTTCTTCCGCCAGCACGCCAAACATATCGGCCTGACCGATGGCTTCGGCTTTTGCATGCTGATCGGCGGCTTTTAGCGCATCGTTGAGCGAATTCATCAACGCCGCGCGATGCGGGCCAAGGCGATCAAACGCCCCGGACATAATTAACTTTTCCAGCACCCGGCGGTTAAGTTTTTTGATATCCGTGCGCGCACAGAGATCAAACAGCTCACGGAAGTAACCGCCTTCGTTACGCGCCTCAATAATAGCTTCAATTGGTCCTTCACCCACGCCTTTTATCGCGCCGATGCCATAAACAATCTCGCCATCATCATTCACGTGAAAATGGTAAAGCCCGGAGTTGATGTCCGGCGGCAGGATTTTGAGCCCCATACGCCAGCATTCATCTACCAGCCCGACCACTTTCTCAGTGTTATCCATATCGGCGGTCATTACCGCCGCCATAAACTCAGCAGGATAATGCGCCTTCAGCCACAGCGTCTGGTAAGAGACGAGCGCATAGGCTGCGGAGTGCGATTTGTTAAATCCGTAACCGGCGAATTTCTCCACCAGGTCAAAGATTTTCATCGCCAGTTCGCCGTCTACGCCGCGCTTTTTCGCCCCTTCTTCAAAGGTGCCGCGCTGCTTAGCCATCTCTTCCGGCTTTTTCTTACCCATCGCACGACGCAGCATATCCGCGCCGCCAAGGGTGTACCCGGACAACTCCTGGGCAATCTGCATAACCTGTTCCTGATACAGGATAATGCCGTAGGTCGGCTCCAGTACCGGTTTCAGACACTCATGCTGCCATTGTACGTCCGGGTAGGAAATCTCTTCGCGACCATGCTTACGGTCGATAAAGTTATCTACCATCCCCGACTGTAGCGGACCAGGGCGGAACAGAGCCACCAGTGCGATCATGTCTTCGAAGCAGTCAGGCTGCAGACGTTTGATCAGGTCTTTCATACCGCGGGATTCAAGCTGGAAGACAGCCGTGGTCTCCGAGCGTTGCAGCATATCGAAGCTTTTCTTGTCATCCAGCGGGATAGCCGCAATATCCAGCGGTGGCTCACCGTTCTTTTCACGGCGCGCGTTGATCATTTCCAGCGCCCAGTTGATGATGGTGAGCGTACGCAGGCCGAGGAAGTCGAACTTCACAAGACCGGCATATTCCACGTCGTTCTTATCAAACTGAGTAACCGGGTGCAGCCCCTGCTCATCGCAGTACAGAGGCGCAAAATCAGTAATCTTTGTCGGTGCGATAACCACACCACCGGCGTGCTTACCGGCGTTACGCGTGACGCCTTCCAGCTTACGCGCCATATCGATCAGCGCTTTAACCTCTTCATCTGCCTCATAGATTTCCGGCAGTTGCGGTTCGGCTTCAAAGGCTTTTGCCAGCGTCATGCCCGGATCGGGCGGCACCAGTTTCGAAATACGGTCAACGAAACCGTACGGATGCCCCAGCACGCGGCCCACGTCGCGGATAACTGCTTTTGCAGCCATCGTACCAAAGGTAATAATCTGCGAAACCGCATCACGACCGTACATTTCCGCCACGTGCTCGATAACCTGGTCGCGTTTCTCCATACAGAAGTCAACGTCGAAGTCGGGCATTGAGACACGTTCCGGGTTAAGGAAACGTTCGAACAGCAGGTCAAATTCCAGCGGATCGAGATCGGTAATTTTCAGCGCATAGGCGACAAGTGAGCCAGCGCCGGAACCACGTCCCGGGCCTACCGGTACGCCGTTATCTTTCGACCACTGGATAAACTCCATAACGATCAGGAAGTAGCCAGGGAATCCCATCTGGTTGATAACTTTAAGTTCAACTTCCAGACGTTCATCGTAAGGCGGGCGCTTCTGCGCACGAACTTCAGGGTCAGGGAACAAAAATTCGAGACGTTCTTCCAGACCTTCGCGTGATTTCGCCACGAGGAAATCCTCGGTGGTCATATCGCCGGTCGGGAACTGCGGCAGGAAATATTCGCCCAGACGCACCGTCACGTTGCAGCGTTTGGCTATCTCGACAGTGTTTTGCAGTGCTTCCGGAATATCGGAGAACAGCTCGCACATCTCATCTTCGCTGCGCATGTATTGCTGCGGCGAATAGTTACGCGGGCGTTTCGGGTCATCAAGGGTGAACCCGTCGTGGATCGCTACGCGGATTTCATGCGCGTCGAAATCTCCGGTTTCCAGGAAGCGGACATCGTTAGTCGCCACCACCGGTAGACCACGCGTTTCGGCCAGTGCTACGGCTGCGTGCAGATAATTTTCTTCATCTTGCCTGCCGGTGCGAATCAATTCGAGGAAATAGCAATTGGGAAAATGTTCTTCGTAAAACGCCACGCACTCGTCAACCAGTGCGCTATTGCCGCGCAGCAGGCTGCGTCCGACATCGCCCATGCGACCGCCGGAGAGCAAAATCAAACCTTCTTTTAGCTCGACCAACCAGTCCCGGTCGATAACCGGTCCTTCTGCGCCATAGCCGCGCTGATAGGCTTTCGAAATCAACAACGTCAGGTTCTGATAGCCGGTATTATTTGCGGCCAGCACGGTGAGCTGCGTGAGTTCATCGCCCAACAGCTCACTGCGGACATGAAAATCTGCGCCAACTATCGGCTTGATACCCGCGCCGTGACCAGCTCCGTAAAACTTCACCAGACCACACAGGTTGGTAAAATCGGTGATCGCCAGCGCAGGCATGCCTAACGCGGCCGCCTTTTTTACCAGCGGCCCGGTTTTCGCCAGCCCATCGATCATGGAGTAGTCGCTGTGCACCCGTAGGTGGACGAAACGTGGTTCAGACATCTTCAGATTCCTTCGACACAAGAATCAGGACGAGAGTCCCAGTGCGCGTTTGACGGGGCCAAAGCTGCGGCGATGGTGCTCAGTCGCACCATGCAGTGCCAATTTTTCCAGATGAAATGCGGTTGGATAGCCTTTGTGCTGTGCAAAACCATACTGTGGAAAAACCGTATCCAGCGCCGCCATTTCAGCGTCACGGGTCACTTTTGCCAGAATCGATGCGGCGCTAATCTCCGCCACGCGGCTATCGCCTTTGACCACCGCCATCGACGGTACCGGTAATGCCGGGCAACGATTGCCGTCAATCAGCACGTATTCGGGCGCAATATGCAATCCCGCAACCGCACGCTGCATGGCCAGCATGGTGGCATGCAAAATGTTCAGCTCGTCGATTTCATGCGGTTCCGCCCGACCAAGGCTCCAGCTTAACGCTTTTTCTTTAATTTCATCAAACAGCGCCAGGCGACGTTTTTCTGACAGTTTTTTTGAGTCGTTAAGACCGATAATAGGGCGAGCCGGATCCAGAATGACGGCAGCAGTGACGACCGCACCGACCAAAGGGCCGCGCCCGACTTCATCCACACCCGCCACTAAATGCGTATGCGGATACACAAATTCAATCATTGCGCTAACTCCAGGACCGCATCCGCCGCCTGCTCATCAGCATTGCAACGGATCTGCTGGTGCAGTTCACGGAATGTGTCGTGCATCGCATGGCTGGTTTTACCATTTGCCAGCAACGGCAACAGCGCTTGCGACAGCGCCTGCGGTTCACACTCTTCCTGCAACAGCTCTTTAACCAGTTCTCTTCCCGCCAGCAGGTTCGGTAGCGAAACGTAATCCGTTTTCACCAGGCGCTTCGCCAGCCAAAAGGTGAAGGGTTTCATACGGTAGCCAACCACCATCGGGCATTTTGCCAGCATACATTCCAGCGCGGCGGTACCAGAAGCCAGCAGTGCGGCATCGCTGGCCACCATTGCTTCACGTCCCATCCCATTGAGCAGATGTACAGAAAGCTCCGGTGCAACTTCCGCTTTAATGCGTTCAAACTGCTCGCGACGTTTGGCATTCACCAACGGCACCACCACTTCGAGATCCGGATAATGCTGGCGTAATAGCTGCGCCGTTTTCAGAAAATCGGCGCTGAGCATTTCCACTTCTGCACCACGGCTTCCTGGCAGTAGCGCCAGGCAGTGAGCGTCATGAGGAATGCCCAGAACATCACGCGCCGCATTTTTATCCGGGTCCAACGGCATGGCATCTGCCATGGTATGACCGATAAAGCGGCACGGGACGTTAAATTTGTCATAAAACGCCTTTTCGAAAGGCAGAAAGGCCAGCACCATGTTGGTGGATCTGCCTATTTTGAAAACGCGTTTCTGTCGCCACGCCCAAACGGACGGACTGACATAATGAATGGTTTTAATGCCCTGTCTTTTCAAATTCCCTTCGAGGGTAATATTGAAATCAGGTGCATCAATGCCGACGAAAACATCCGGCTTTAAGTCGGTGAATCGGCGAGTGAGGTCGGCACGAATATGCAGTAAACGGCGCAGGCGTCCGAGCACTTCAACAATGCCCATGACCGCCAACTCTTCCATTTCGTACCAGGCTTCACAACCTTCGGCCTGCATCAGCGGCCCCGCAACGCCAACAAAGCGCGCATTGGGAACGCGAGCCTTGAGTGCACGGATTAACCCTGCACCAAGAATATCGCCGGAGGTTTCTCCGGCGACGAGGGCAATCGTTAAAGGACGCTGTTCAGTCATTAACGAATCAGGCCACGCGTTGAGCGCTCAAAGAAGTCGCTGAAAGCCTGAACTTCGGGGTACTGTTTCGCCAGTTCCGCGATTTCTGGTTTCACTTCTTCCAGCGTTTTACCGCTACGGTACAACGCTTTGTAGGCGTTACGAATCGCGGTAATCGCTTCGCGGGTGAATCCACGACGCTTCAGACCTTCGATATTGACGCCAAACGGCGTCGCGTGGTTGCCCTGGGCGATAACGTACGGAGGCACGTCCTGGGCTACACCAGAACAGCCGCCAACCATCACATGCGCACCGATGATGCAGAACTGATGCACCGCAGTCATGCCGCCGATGATAACAAAATCATCAAGCGAAACATGTCCGGCAAGCGTGGCGTTATTCGCCAGAATACAGCGGTTGCCTACCGTACAATCATGCGCGACGTGCGCATTAATCATCAGTAAGTTATCGCTGCCCACCTTCGTCACTCCACCGCCCTGCACTGTGCCACGATGAATGGTGACGCTTTCGCGGATGCGGTTGCGATCGCCAATTTCCACACGGGTCGGTTCGCCAGCATATTTAAGATCCTGGTTAACTTCACCGATGGAGGCAAACTGATAGATCTCGTTATCGCGACCAATTTTTGTATGGCCATTCACGACAACGTGAGACTTCAGTACGGTACCCTCACCAATTTCAACATGGGGTCCAACAATACAAAATGGGCCAATGTGAGCATTGGCACCAATGCTGGCGCCCTCTTCTACAATGGCGGTCGGGTGAATAAAGGCGGATTTATCAATCACGTATCAGGCCTCCCGGCTACGGGCACACATCATCGTTGCTTCGCACACAACTTTACCGTCGACCAGCGCAACCCCTTTAAAACGAGTCAGGCCACGGCGCGTTTTCTCGAAAGTCACTTCCATGATCATCTGATCGCCAGGCACGACAGGACGCTTAAAGCGTGCTTCATCAATACCCGCGAAATAATACAGTTCGCCTGGTTCCAGTTTTCCTACGCTTTTAAACGCGAGGATACCGGTAGCCTGTGCCATCGCTTCCAGAATCAATACGCCAGGGAAAATAGGTTTACCCGGGAAGTGGCCCTGAAAGAAAGGCTCGTTAACGGATACATTTTTCACTGCGCGCAGAAAACGACCTTCTTCAAAATCCAGCACGCGGTCAACCAGCAGAAACGGAAAACGGTGCGGCAGAAGTTCTAAAATCTCTTCAATATGCAGAGTATGAGTGTTAGTAGTCAAAATACTCTTCCTGTCAAAATATACTAAAAGGCAATAATAACACGGCCTGTCGCAATCGTATGAATGGGACAGGCCGAAAAGTCAGACATGCAAAAACGGTGCTTTAGTCTTGTTGATTAACCTTGCGCTCAATCGCTTTGAGGCGCTTGCTCATATCATCAATATTCATCACCAGTGCAGCTGTTTTACGCCATACCTTGTTGGGTTGTAGCGGAATGCCTGAGGAATAGACGCCAGGTTCAGTGATAGGACGCATCACCATACCCATGCCAGTTACCGTAACTTTGTCGCATATTTCCATATGCCCATTGATCACGCTGGCACCGCCAATCATGCAATAACGGCCAATCTTCAGGCTACCCGCCATAATGACGCCACCGGCTACCGCCGTATTGTCGCCAATCACAACGTTATGCGCAATCTGGCACTGGTTATCAATGATAACACCATTACCGATCACAGTATCGTCCAGAGCACCACGGTCAATGGTGGTACAAGCGCCGATCTCGACGCGATCGCCGATAATCACGCGACCAAGCTGGGGGATCTTCACCCAGTTACCACGATCGTTCGCGTAACCAAATCCATCAGATCCAACGACGGTGCTGGACTGGATCAGGCAATTTTCACCGATCTGGATGTCGTGGTAAATCGTCACATTCGCCCACAAGCGTGAACCTGCACCGATTTTGGTATTTTTTCCGACGAAACAACCTGCACCGATAACCACGTTATCGCCCAGTTCTACGCCAGACTCAATGACCGCATTTGCGCCCACAGAGACATTATTACCCAGCTTCGCCGTTGCATCGATCACTGCACTGGGTGCAATGTTCTGTGCAGGCTGAGGCGTGGTATCTAAAATTTGCGCCATACGTGCATAGGTCAGGTAGGGATTCTTCACTACCAGCGCCGCACTCTTAGCAAAAGGAAGATCGTCCTGCGTCATCACAACGGCAGACGCCTGGCATACGCCTAAGTGTTCACGGTATTTAGGATTCACCATGAACGTGATATTGCCAGTTTGCGCAGATTGCATGGACGCTACGCCGGTGATGACGATATCGCCATCACCGTGTAATTCTGCATCCAACTGCTCTGCTAAATCAGCCAGTCGAATTGAAGGCATTACTTATTTAACCTGTTTCAGTACGTCAGCGGTGATGTCTTTTACATCGCTGCTGTTGTATGCAACGGTGTTTGCGTCAACGACCAGATCGATGCTCTGGCTGCTGGCAACAGATTTCACAGCTGTCTGGATACGAGTAACCAGTTTGCCACGTTCTTCGTTGGAACGACGTGCACGATCCTGCTCGAAAGCCTGAGCTTTCTGAGAGAAAGTCTGGCGCTGAGCCATAACGTCTTTTTCCAGCTTGGTACGATCGCTACCCGCTTTCATTGATTGCAGACGCTGCATTTTAGATTGCAGATCGGATTCCATACGCTGCAGTTCGCTGGCACGGCCTTTGAACTCGTTTTCCAGCGTAGCAGAAACACCCGTCTTCTGTGCAACCTGTTGGAACAGGCTACCCATATTGACGATTGCAATTTTGTCAGCAGCCTGTGCGGACGTTGCCATCGCTAAACCGAGACCTGCAGCTAATAACCACTTTTTCACAATTAACTCCTTACCATCCCATTTGCACCCGAAGGTGCAGTTCTTTGCGTGGCCAGGCGATCCCATACAAGATCGCCTAAAGTCATCGCTACACTACCACTACATTCCTTTGCGAAGAACAGTTACCAGGTTTTACCAATGTTAAACTGGAACTGTTCCGCTTTGTCTCCATCGTACTTCTTGAACGGCTGGGCGTAGGAGAAAACCAACGGCCCCAATGGGGACATCCATTGTAACGCGATACCAGCTGACATACGGATATTGCTCGGATCACTATAGTCCGGCACATCCGACGGCGCAGATGACGGATCCCAGTTAGTATCCCAAACGGTACCCATATCCCAGAAGAAGGAAGTACGGACCGAGTTAGCATACTTATCGCTGATAAACGGCGTCGGGGTAATAAATTCCAGGCTGGCGACAGCCATGGCGTTACCACCTACCGCATCATCTGATTTACAGCCTGAATCCTGAGTACATTCTTCGTTATCGCCGTCATTCCAGTCTGTGCTAGCACCCTTTTTATAGACCGCTTTCGGACCAATGGTGTTGGACTGGAAGCCACGCACGGTACTGGAACCACCGGCGTAGAAGTTCTCGTAGAACGGCATCTCTTTGCTGCCAATGCCATCCCCATAACCTACCTTGGTACGACCCAGAACAACCCACTTGTGGTCGTCATCGATCGGCATATAGGTCGCGGTATCCATCGACAGTTTGTAGTATTCGTTGTCAGAACCCGGAATGGTGACTTTACCGTTCAGGTTGACACGCGAACCGTCTGTCGGGAAATAACCACGGTCTAACTTGTTGTATGTCCAACCGTAGTTAAAGGTGAAATCATCAGCGGCAAAACTGCTGGTATCAGCGGATTGTCCCATCGACTCAAGATAACGATCCATTGCGATCTGCGGCTGCATATTGGACAGTTTGTTATGTACATAACCCAGGCCCGCGCGCAACGTGTTGTATTCGTTGACCGGGAAGCCCAGCGTCACGTCTGTACCATAACTTTTGTTGGTATAGTCGGACAGGTCTGCATCATCCGCTTCAAAGTCGTTATAGAAGACGCGGCCACCAAGGCTCACACCATCAACGGTGAAGTACGGGTTAGTGACAGACAACTCAGTATAGGTCTGGTAATCGTTTTTGGTGCCGTTAATCCCGACAGAATAACCGGTACCTAACCAGTTATCCTGCTGAACGCCAGCCTGGAAGCTCACGCCGCTCTCGGTACCGTAACCGACGCCGAAGTTAAAGCTACCGGTGTTACGCTCTTTAACCTTGTAGACTACATCAACCTGATCCGGGCGGCCCGGAACACGCTGAGTATCAGTATCAACGGTTTCAAAGTAACCCAGACGGTTCAGACGCTCTTTACCCTGGTCGACAAGATCGCTGCCCAACCATGCGCCTTCCATCTGACGCATTTCGCGACGCAGAACGGAGTCTTTAGAAGTGTCGTTACCTTCAAAACGGATCTTACGCACATAGAAACGGTTACCCGCATCCACGTTTACACGCAATTTAACGGTTTTGTCAGCGTCGTTGATTTCAGGCTGCGACTGAACGCGCGGATAGGCATAGCCATAGCGACCCAGAAGCTTCTTGATGTCATCTTCCATTTTGGTCACTTTGGTGCCGTTATAGAGTTCACCTGGCTCGATCTTCGTCAGGGTCTCAATTTCGGCGGAGTGCCCGGCCAGGTTACCGCTCACCTGAACCCCAGAAAGCTTGTACTGCTCGCCTTCAGTGATGTTAACGGTGATGTAGATGCCTTTTTTATCCGGCGTCAGGCTGACCTGAGTGGAATCAATATTGAAGCGAGCATAACCGCGATCCAGATAGTAGCTGCGCAGGGTTTCAAGATCGCCCGCCAGCTTCTGTTTCTGGTATTTACGATCGCCTACCACGTTCCACCACGGCACTTCGTCACGCAACTGGAAGTGAGAGATAAGTTCGTCAGTTGAGAAGGCATGGTTGCCGACGATATTGATCTGTTGGATCTTCGCCGAAACACCTTCCTGGAAGACCAGCTTGAGGTCAACACGGTTACGCGGCAACGGCGTCACCACCGCTTTCACACTGGCGCTGTACTTACCGACGCTATAGTAGAAATCTTCCAGGCCCTTTTCGATATCGGCAAGCGTTGTGCGATCCAGAGACTCGCCAACACGCACGCCAGACGCCTCGAGGTTTTGCTTCAGCATGTCATCTTTCACCGATTTGTTACCGGAGAAAGTGATGCTGGCAATCGTCGGACGTTCTTTTACCTGAACCAGAAGGGTATCACCATCGCGCAGGACGCGGACATCCTCAAAGTTACCGGTGGCGAACAGAGCACGAATGGTATTACTGATGTCTTCATCATTAACCGTGTCGCCTGTGCGCACCGGCATACTGAGGAGAGCCGCACCAACGGCGACTCGCTGTAGGCCTTCGAAATGAATGTCCTTCACTACGAACCCTTCAGCACCGTATACGGTGGCGCTGCTAAACAGCAGCGACGCTATGAGCAACTTTTTCATCGCCATCGTTATTATGCGTTCTTCCTAACACTCTCTTACAACCGAGAGAAATCATTGAAAAGTGCAAGCCCCATTAACAACACCAGCAAGATAGAGCCAATGCGATAACTAAAGTCTTGAACCCGCTCGGATACCGGACCGCCCTTCAGCTTTTCAATCGCCAGGAACAGCAGATGCCCCCCGTCAAGAACGGGCAACGGAAACAGGTTGATTATCCCTAAGTTCACGCTGATAAGCGCAAGGAACATCAGGTAATAAATAATCCCAAACTCCGCTGACATCCCAGCCCCCTGGGCGATAGAAATCGGCCCACTGAGGTTGTTCAGTTTTACATCACCGGTAATCAATTTTCCCAGCATACTGACCGTCAGCTTCATCAACTGCCACGTTTTATCCGAGGCTTCGAGGATGGCGCTGAATGGCCCATACTGGCGTACAGTCTTATACTCATCAGGCAGAGGAATAACTTTAGGCACCACGCCCGCAAACCCTTCTGCCTTCCCGTTAACCTGTTTTGAATCTGGGGTTAACGTTAAAGACAAGGAACTTCCTTGTCTTTCAATATCTAGCGCTAACGGCGTATCCGGATTATCGCGCACCAGCGTCACGAACGTCATCCATTGCGTCAGTGACTGACCATTGACTTTAACGATCCTGTCGCCAGCTTGCAAACCTGCCTTACTTGCAGCGGAATCAACCTGCACTTCTGACAGTACCGGTTCAATCTGCGGACCACGCGGACGCATGCCCAAACTAGAGACAGGATCCTCTTTGTCTGGCTCAAATGCCCAATTGCGTAAATCCAGCGTTTTGTCCTGCCGCTGGTTGCTGCCAAACTGCGCCACGCTGAGGGTTGTATGCTCATCGCCGATTTTGGATACCAGTTGCAATCGCACTGCATCCCAATCAGGGGTTTCGATGCCATCAACCGCTTTTAGTTCCGTACCCGGCTGAATTTGCGCCTGTGCAGCAATCGAGTTGGGTGTTATTTCACCAACAACAGGACGAACGCCAGGGACACCAATGATAAACACCAGCCAATAAGCAAAAATAGCAAAAAGGAAGTTTGCAATCGGACCCGCGGCGATAATAGCAGCACGTTGTCCAACCGTTTTATTGTTGAAGGCGTAATGGCGCAATTCCGGTGCGACCGGTTCAGCGCGCTCATCCAGCATTTTGACGTAACCGCCGAGGGGAATCATGGCGATGACGTATTCCGTACCTGATTTATCGGTACGCCGCCAAAGCGCTTTTCCAAAGCCAATGGAAAAGCGTTCGACGCGGACTCCGCAGCGCCGCGCAACCCAGAAATGACCAAATTCATGCACGGTGATAAGCACACCAAGTGCGATGATGAACGCAGCCAAATTCCAGAGAATACTCAGCATAAGACCATCCGTTAGAGCGTCCTGAACACCAGTAACAACAGGCAGGCAAAGACCGGTACCGCAGCCGTCAGGCTATCAATACGATCCAGAATACCACCGTGTCCTGGAATTAAGTGACCACTGTCCTTAATACCTGCTTCACGCTTAAACATACTCTCGGTCAGGTCACCCAGCACGGAGGCCAGGGCTGCAACGATGGAGCAAATGAGCAAGGTGACAGGCGCAACTTCAAGATTCGCCCACATGCCATAACCCCATGAGATCACGGCCGCAGTGGCGAGTCCGCCAATAAAACCCTGCCAGGTTTTACCAGGAGAAACCTTCGGTGCCAGCTTATGTTTGCCAAACAGCTTACCAAACATATACGCACCAGAGTCTGCTCCCCAAACGAGGATCATGACATATAGCAGCCATAGCGCGCCACTATAATGATTCTCATCATAGTGCCATGCACGTAACGCCAGCATTCCCCAAAAGAACGGGACAATGGTTAACACGCCGAAAATTATGCGTAATGTTTTGGAATTACGCCAGACCGACGCAGACCCTGGGTAAAACAATACCAGTAATAGCGCTACGACCCACCAGCCCAGCGACGCCCACAGCGATACTTCAACCAGCGGTTGATGGATATCGCGATGGTATTCTGGCAGCAAAAATAGCATCAGTGCCAGCAATAGCCCGCACAAAACCGCCAGCCAGACTCGCTGCGTACGCGTGGTAAAACCGCTTAACTGTCCCCATTCCCAGGCGGCCAACATACAGACGACCAACGTAACAATGGCGAACCCCACCGGCGGCAGCAAAAACAGCGCCGCGATGACAACGGGTATTAAAACAAAAGCAGAAATCAGGCGATACTTCAGCAAAAGCGACCCCCATCAGGCTTTTTCATCACCGGGTTCGGTGCCGCCGAAACGACGCTCACGATTAGCAAAGGCATGCAGCGCACCTTCAAAGTCTTGTTCATCGAAATCGGGCCAGAGAACATCGGTAAAGTAAAGTTCGGCGTAGGCAATTTGCCACAACAGAAAATTACTAATTCGGTGCTCTCCCCCAGTCCTTATCACTAAATCCACAGGAGCCAGCTCATGCATACAAATTTGCTGCCCAAGCATCTCTTCATCGATTTGCTCAGGATGCAGCACACCGTCCTGCACCTGTTGTGCCAGTTGCCTGACTCCCTGGACAATATCCCACCGTCCACCGTAATTCGCTGCAATATTCAGCGTCAACCCGGTATTCTGGGCGGTAATCGCTTGTGATTTGCGAATCCGTTCTTGCAAACGTGAGTTAAATCGACTGATATCCCCGATAATACGCAGGCGTACGTTATGGCGATGCAGGTTTTTCACTTCGCTATCAAGTGCCCACACAAACAGTTCCATTAACGCGCTCACTTCCTGCGCAGGTCGGTTCCAGTTCTCACTGCTAAAGGCATACAGCGTTAACGCATCAATACCGTTATTTGCAGCAAAAGAGACAGCCCGGCGGACGGATTTTGCTCCAGCCTTATGCCCAAAGGCGCGAATCTTCCCTTGCTTTTTCGCCCAGCGGCCATTGCCATCCATGATAATTGCGACATGGCGACAACCATGTGCTGGCAAATTTTCGCTTAATGGTTTAGTTGCAGACAACATAACGCGTTATTAGTCCCTGAAAGGATTTACGGTACTCAGGAATACTGAAGCCTATCCACAAAAAAGCCGTGTCAAACCACGGCTTACCCGACCGAAAAAAAGCAAATACCCGCGATCGGGTGGCGCAGACTATATCACTGAAGCCCAACGCTAACAAATAGCACGATTCTCCGTAGAGGGATTATCATCAGCTTGAGAGTCGCATCACTTCTTTTCTGGCGACTTCCCGCGCGATGGCATCGACCTTCAACACGTCGTCAACGCTCTGTGGTTCCTGCAAATCCATCTTATCCAGTACGGATAAATTGAGATCGGCAATATCGGTAAATCGGATCTGCTGCGCCAGGAATGCGGCAACGGTAATTTCATTCGCGGCATTGAGTGCGGTCGTCGCCGCCTGACCTTGCTCAAACGCGTCCATCGCCAGTTTCAGGCACGGATAACGCTGGTAATCAGGTGCGGAAAACGTCAACGCACTGAGTTTGCAAAAGTCGACAGGCTTAACACCAGACGTCACACGTTCTGGCCATGCCATCGTATGGGCAATAGGTGTACGCATATCAGGTTCACCCAACTGCGCCAGAACACTACCATCCTGATAACGGACCATCGAATGAATAACCGACTGCGGGTGGATCAGCACTTCCATCTGGCTTGCACTGGCATTAAATAACCAACGCGCTTCAATATATTCCAGACCTTTGTTCATCATGGTGGCGGAATCGACAGAAATTTTTCGTCCCATCGACCAATTCGGATGACGACATGCCTGATCGGGGGTCATAGAGACCAGATCGCGCAATGGCGTTTCACGGAATGGGCCACCAGACCCGGTAAGCAGAACTGACATGACGCCATTTTGCTCAAGGTCAGCGTATCCCAGATTGTGTTGGATAGGTTGCGGTAAACTCTGAAAAATCGCGTTATGCTCGCTATCTACCGGCAAAAGCTGCGCTTTGTGGCGTTTCACGTCGTCCATAAACAGACGACCGCAGGTCACCAGCGATTCTTTATTCGCCAGCAAAATGCTTTTACTCGCACGAATTGCCGCCAGCGTCGGCAGCAAACCCGCTGCGCCGACAATCGCCGCCATGACCTGATCAACATCATCCAGCGCAGCCATATCACAGGCAGCCTGCTGCCCGCTCATCACCTCGGTACGGCTACCCTGTGCCAAAAGAGCAGCTTTTACCTGTGCCGCGCTTTTTTCATCATCCATTACCGCATAGCGAGGCGCAAACTCCAGGCATTGCTCTACCATACGGGCAACATTTTTACCCGCCACCAACGCAGCAACACGAAATTTTTCCGGGTTATGGCGTACTACATCCAGCGTACTGCAACCAATGGAACCGGTTGATCCCAGGATGGTTAATTGCTTCATCGGACATCCAGAAGAATTTTACTCGTCATACTTCAAGTTGCATGTACGTTGGCTTTACTCGGCCTTTGGCGTCACCGCCTTCCTGCAACTTGAATTATTTAGAGTATGTAGACAGAAAAAAGCAAAACGCCGCCATCCAGCCTTCTCAGGCCTTCTAAGCGGCGTTTTTAGCGTACAGGCGAATCAGAACTGCATCAGTTCTGCTTCTTTCTCTGCCAGCGCCGCATCAACTTTCTTGATTGCTGCGTCAGTCAGTTTCTGTACGTCGTCCTGAGAACGGCGATCGTCATCTTCGCTGATCTCTTTTTCTTTCAACAACGCTTTCACTTTGTCGTTTGCATCACGGCGTACGTTACGTACCGCAACACGCGCGCCTTCAGCTTCACCACGTACGATCTTGGTCAGATCTTTACGACGTTCTTCGGTCAGCGGCGGCAGCGGAACGCGGATGTCAGAGCCCGCAGAGCTTGGATTCAGACCGAGGTCGGAAGCCATGATTGCTTTCTCAACGGCTGGACCCATAGAACGGTCAAATACGTTGATTTTCAGGGTACGGGAATCTTCAACCGTTACGCTTGCCAGCTGGCGCAGCGGAGTCGGCGTGCCGTAATATTCCACGACAATACCATCCAGCAGGCTAGGAGAAGCACGACCCGTGCGAATTTTGCTGATTTGGTTTTTGAACGCTTCGACGCATTTGTCCATGCGTACTTCAGCATCTTTTCTGATATCGTTGATCACGTTACGAATCCTTGAAAGCTTGTTTCAGTCAGACCATACCCGCCACGCAAGATGTGACAAGTATAGTCTTGATTAATTTTGAGGGACGTATCCCGCGACATTAAAGCGGAATATTACCTGCATTTAGCCGCAACGGGAATTATTCCGTGATTAACGTGCCTTCTTTTTCACCCATAACAACACGGCGCAGTGCACCTGGTTTGTTCATGTTAAAGACACGAATCGGTAATTTGTGGTCACGAGCCAGCGTGAACGCGGCAAGATCCATTACTTTCAGCTCTTTATCCAGTACTTCAGTGTAGGTCAACTGTTCGTACATAGTCGCCGTTGGATCTTTAGCCGGGTCGGCAGTAAATACGCCATCGACTTTGGTGGCTTTCAGAACCACATCCGCTTCAATTTCAATACCGCGCAGGCAGGCTGCAGAATCGGTGGTGAAGAACGGATTGCCGGTACCCGCAGACAAAATAACAACGCGGTTGTTACGCAGCAGGCTGATAGCTTCAGCCCAGCTGTAGTTATCACACACGCCGTTCAGAGGAATTGCGGACATCAAGCGAGCGTTCACATAGGCGCGGTGAAGCGCATCGCGCATCGCCAGACCGTTCATTACGGTGGCTAACATGCCCATGTGGTCGCCCACAACGCGGTTCATCCCCGCTTTCGCCAGACCAGCGCCACGGAACAGGTTACCACCACCAATCACTACGCCAACCTGAATACCCAGCTCAACCAGCTCTTTGATTTCCTGAGCCATGCGGTCGAGGATGCTTGCATCAATACCGAAGCCTTCTGAACCTTGCAGAGCTTCGCCACTTAACTTAAGCAGAATACGTTTGTAGACGGGTTTTGCATTGGTAGCCATGTTTCTTTCCTGAGACTGTCAACGAATGAGATGAGTTAATTCCGGCGACATTGTATGTCGCTTTTCAGCATGACCACTATAGCGGTTCGCTGAATTTACAAGCCAGACACAAAAAGAAGCCGCCCTCAGGCGGCTCCTTTAAAAATTAAGACTGCTTGGACATCGCAGCAACTTCTGCTGCAAAGTCAGTCTCAACTTTCTCGATGCCTTCACCCACTTCAAAGCGGATGAAACCAGTTACGTCAGCGTTATGCTCTTTCAGCAGCTGACCAACAGATTTGCTCGGTTCCATGACGAAAGGCTGACCGGTCAGAGAAACTTCGCCGGTGAATTTCTTCATGCGGCCTTCAACCATTTTCTCTGCGATTTCTTTCGGCTTGCCAGACTGCATAGCGATGTCCAGCTGAACCTGGTATTCTTTTTCTACCACTTCAGCGGAAACGTCTTCCGGCTTAACAAATTCTGGTTTGCTTGCAGCAACGTGCATTGCCAGCTGTTTAACCAGTTCTTCGTCAGCGCCAGTTGCAGCAACCAGAACACCGATACGAGCACCGTGCTGGTAGTTACCCAGAACTTCGCCTTCCAGGGAAGCAACGCGACGGATGTTGATGTTCTCACCGATTTTAGCAACCAGAGCAACACGTTCTTCTTCGAACTGTGCTTTCAGAACTTCAACGTCAGTGATTTTGCCAGCAACGGCAGCGTCCAGTACTTTGTCAGCAAATGCCTGGAAACCAGCATCTTTAGCAACGAAGTCAGTCTGGCAGTTAACTTCCAGAATGAAAGCGATGTTGCCGTCGATTTTGGTTTTGATTACGCCGTCAGCAGCAACGTTGCCTGCTTTTTTCGCCGCTTTGATTGCACCGGACTTACGCATGTTTTCGATTGCCAGCTCGATGTCGCCATTAGCTTCAGTCAGTGCTTTTTTGCAATCCATCATGCCTGCGCCAGTACGCTCACGCAGCTCTTTTACCAGGGATGCGGTAATTTCAGCCATTCTAAAATCCTCGGAAGATTTGATCTGCCCGGCATGAAACCGCACAGATTTAAAAGTGAAAAAGGGGGCCATATACAGGCCCCCTAACCAAACGTGATACTACCTGGTCTATAAGGGCTCTAACGAGCGTGCCTTATTATTCAGCTTCTACGAAGCTTTCTTCCGCCTGGGAAGCCAGATCCTGAGAACGGCCTTCACGAACGGTAGTAGCTACAGCGCCCAGGTACAGGGTCACAGCACGGATTGCGTCGTCGTTACCCGGGATAACGAAGTCAACACCGTCCGGATCAGAGTTGGTATCAACGATAGCAAATACTGGGATACCCAGGTTGTTTGCTTCTTTGATAGCAATGTGCTCGTGGTCAGCATCGATTACGAACAGAGCGTCCGGCAGACCGCCCATGTCTTTGATACCGCCCAGGCTGTTTTCCAGTTTCTCAAGCTCACGAGTACGCATCAGCGCTTCTTTCTTGGTCAGCTTTTCGAAAGTACCGTCCTGAGACTGAGTTTCCAGATCTTTCAGACGTTTGATGGACTGACGAACGGTTTTCCAGTTAGTCAGCATACCGCCCAGCCAGCGATGGTTCACGAAGAACTGGTCGCAGCTGTTAGCAGCTTCTTTCACCGCTTCGCTTGCAGCGCGTTTAGTACCAACGAAAAGGATTTTACCTTTACGAGCAGAGATCTTGTTCAGTTCAGCCAGAGCTTCGTTGAACATCGGTACAGTTTTCTCAAGGTTGATGATATGAACTTTGTTACGCGCACCGAAGATGAACGGCTTCATTTTCGGGTTCCAGTAACGGGTCTGGTGACCGAAGTGAACACCAGCCTTGAGCATGTCGCGCATGGAAACAGTTGCCATGATTAAAACCTCTATATATAAAAGTTGGGGTTAAGCCTCCACGCATCCCATATTACCGACCCCAAAGGGCACCCCGGAATATGTGCCGATACGTGTGTGTTGTTACACAAAGTGAGATTTGTCGCTCCCGTCCATCGTGTGTAGTCTTCGAATGGATCGGAAGTCCGGCGCGCTTTATACCACAAATACGCCACCGACACCAATAATTGTTGGCGGTCTGTGCTGAATGAACGATGAATTTCGTGTTACAGGAAGGCGGCAAAATTTTGAATCCCCGGGAGCTTACAACCAGTAAGTGACTGGGGTGAAAAAATGTAGCCAACGCATTTGTGGCACGAAAGGCGAAGTTCAGAATGATTCTCAATTTGGCAGGGTACACCCCAGACTGATACCATTGACAGCACTTACACAATTATTGTCGAAATAATCGACACTGATGGACAGAATTTATGGCTATCTCAATCAAGACCCCTGAAGAAATCGAAAAAATGCGCGTCGCTGGCCGCCTGGCCGCTGATGTACTGGAAATGATCGCGCCGTTTGTTAAACCGGGCGTCAGCACCGGCGAGCTGGATCGCCTCTGTAATGACTATATCGTGAATGAGCAGCAGGCCATTTCCGCCTGCCTGGGCTATCACGGCTATCCGAAATCCGTATGTATCTCTATTAATGAAGTGGTGTGCCACGGGATCCCGGACGACGCCAAACTTCTGAAAGACGGCGACATCGTCAACATCGACGTAACCGTGATTAAAGACGAGTACCACGGCGATACCTCGAAAATGTTCATCGTCGGCAAACCTACTATTCTGGGCGAGCGTCTGTGCCGCGTCACACAGGAAAGCCTGTATCTGGCGCTGCGAATGGTAAAACCGGGCATTCGCCTGCGCACGCTGGGCGCTGCTATTCAGAAATACGCGGAAGGCGAAGGTTTCTCTGTCGTTCGTGAATACTGCGGTCACGGTATCGGTCGCGGCTTCCATGAAGAGCCACAGGTTCTGCACTACGATGCAGACGACGGTGGTGTGGTACTGCAACCGGGCATGACGTTCACCATAGAACCGATGCTGAATGCCGGTGATTACCGCATCCGCACCATGAAAGACGGCTGGACGGTGAAAACCAAAGACCGGAGCTTGTCTGCACAGTACGAGCATACTATTGTAGTGACGGAAAACGGCTGTGAAATTCTGACGTTACGCAAGGATGACACCATCCCGGCGATCATCACACACGGCGAATAATGTTTTGCCTGATGGCGATGCATTCGCATCTTATCAGGCCTACAAATTGTACTACTTAGTAGGCCGGATAAGGCGTTCACGCCATCATCCGGCTTTTTAATGGGTGGCGCATAATGAATACTCTTCCTGAACAGCACGCAAATACTGCCCTCCCCACCCTGCCTGGCCAACCGCAAAACCCAGGGACATGGCCACAGCAAGATCTCAACTGCTCCGGCATTAAAGCGCATATTGACACCTTCCAGAACTGGTTAGGCGAAGCGTTTGACAGTGGAATTTCCGCAGAACAGCTCATTGAGGCCCGCACCGAATTTATTGACCAACTGCTACAGCGTTTGTGGATAGAAGCTGGGTTCGGGCAAATAGCCGATCTGGCGCTGGTTGCCGTTGGCGGCTACGGGCGAGGCGAATTGCACCCGCTTTCCGATATTGACCTGCTGATCCTGAGTCGTAAAAAGCTGCCTGATGCGCAGGCCGAGAAAGTCGGTGAGCTGTTAACGCTGCTATGGGACGTGAGGCTGGAGGTTGGACATAGCGTGCGTACGCTGGAAGAGTGTCTGCTGGAAGGATTATCAGATTTAACCGTCGCCACCAACCTGATTGAAACTCGCCTGCTGATCGGCGATGTGGCGCTGTTTCTAGAGCTGCAAAAGCATATTTTTAGCGAAGGTTTCTGGCCTTCCGACAAGTTTTACGCCGCCAAAGTGGAAGAGCAGAATCAGCGCCACCAGCGCTATCACGGCACTAGCTACAACCTGGAGCCGGATATCAAAAGCAGTCCCGGCGGCCTGCGCGATATCCATACCCTGCAGTGGGTGGCCCGTCGCCATTTTGGCGCCACCTCACTGGACGAAATGGTCGGTTTCGGCTTTTTGACGCTGGCAGAACGTGCCGAGCTCAATGAATGTTTGCATATCCTGTGGCGGATTCGCTTCGCCCTGCATCTGGTCGTTAGTCGTTACGACAACCGCCTGCTGTTTGACCGCCAGCTCAGCGTGGCGCAACGGCTAAACTACGGCGGCGAAGGCAACGAACCTATCGAGCGGATGATGAAAGACTATTTCCGCGTCACCCGACGGGTCAGCGAACTGAATCACATGCTGTTGCAACTGTTCGACGAGGCGATCCTCGCCATGCCCGCCGATGAAAAACCTCGCCCGATTGATGACGACTTCCAACTGCGCGGCACGTTGATCGATCTGCGCAACGACGATCTGTTTATCCGCAAACCCGAAGCGATACTGCGGATGTTTTACATCATGGTGCGTAACAGCGCGATCAGCGGGATTTACTCCACCACGTTGCGCCATCTGCGTCATGCCCGCCGTCATTTAACCCAACCGCTGTGCTACATCCCGGAAGCACGATCGCTGTTTCTCAGTATGTTACGCCATCCGGGCGCGGTGAGCCGCGGTCTGCTGCCGATGCATCGCCACAGCGTGTTGTGGGCCTATATGCCGCAATGGTCGCATATTGTCGGCCAAATGCAGTTTGACCTGTTTCATGCCTATACGGTGGATGAACACACCATCCGCGTAATGCTCAAGCTGGAAAGTTTTGCCAACGAAGAGACCCGTCAGCGCCATCCGCTGTGTGTGGATCTATGGCCGCGTCTGCGACAGCCGGAGTTGATTCTGATTGCCGCGCTGTTCCACGATATCGCCAAAGGCCGCGGCGGCGATCACTCGGTGCTCGGCGCTCAGGACGTGCTCAAGTTCGCCGAACTGCACGGCCTGAATTCCCGCGAAACGCAGCTGATCGTGTGGCTGGTGCGCCAGCATTTGCTGATGTCGGTGACCGCTCAGCGCCGCGATATTCAGGATCCCGAAGTGATCAAGCAATTCGCCGAAGAGGTACAAACGGAACACCGTCTGCGCTTTTTGGTGTGTCTGACCGTCGCGGATATTTGCGCCACCAACGAAACGCTGTGGAATAGCTGGAAGCAAAGCCTGCTACGCGAGCTGTACTTCGCAACGGAAAAACAACTGCGTCGTGGCATGCAAAATACGCCGGATATGCGTGAGCGTGTACGCCATCATCAGCTTCAGGCGCTGGCGCTACTGCGAATGGACAACATTGATGAAGAAGCGTTGCACCACATCTGGTCACGCTGTCGCGCCAACTACTTCGTGCGTCACAGCCCAAATCAGCTGGCCTGGCATGCGCGCCATCTGCTGCAACACGATCTCAGCAAGCCGCTGATCCTGCTCAGCCCACAGGCCACGCGCGGCGGGACAGAAATTTTCATCTGGAGCCCTGACCGTCCTTACCTGTTTGCCGCCGTCTGCGCTGAACTGGACAGGCGTAATCTTAGCGTCCACGATGCGCAGATTTTCACTACCCGCGATGGGATGGCGATGGATACGTTCATCGTACTGGAACCGGACGGCAGCCCGCTGTCTTCAGACCGACATGAAGCGATCCGTTTTGGACTGGAACAGGCCATCACGCAGCGCAGTTGGCAGCCACCGCAACCGCGTCGCCAGCCGGCAAAATTACGCCACTTTACCGTCGATACTGAGGTCACCTTTTTGCCGACCCATACCGACCGAAAATCATTCCTGGAGCTTATCGCTCTCGACCAGCCCGGCCTGCTGGCGCGGGTCGGGCAGATTTTTGCCGATCTGGGAATTTCGCTGCATGGCGCCCGAATTACAACCATTGGCGAGCGAGTAGAAGATTTATTCATAATCGCCACCGCCGACCGGCGCGCCCTTAATAATGAGCTGCAGCAGGAAGTGCATCAACGGTTGACAGAGGCCCTCAATCCAAACGATAAAGGGTGATGTTTTTATTTATTATGGAAAGAGTTTAACAATGCAGCAGTTACAGAACGTTATTGAGTCCGCTTTCGAGCGCCGTGCCGACATTACTCCGGCAAATGTAGATACCGTAACCCGCGAAGCGGTGAATCAGGTTATTTCTTTACTGGATTCCGGTGCACTGCGCGTCGCAGAGAAGATTGAGGGTCAGTGGGTCACGCATCAGTGGCTGAAAAAGGCGGTCCTGCTCTCTTTCCGTATTAACGATAATCAGGTCATCGAAGGTGCGGAAAGCCGTTACTTCGATAAAGTACCGATGAAATTCGCCAACTATGACGAAGCGCGCTTCCAGAAGGAAGGTTTCCGTGTGGTTCCGCCTGCGGCCGTGCGTCAGGGTGCGTTTATCGCCCGTAACACCGTGCTGATGCCATCTTACGTAAACATCGGCGCTTATGTTGATGAAGGTACGATGGTTGATACCTGGGCGACAGTCGGTTCCTGCGCGCAAATCGGTAAAAACGTACACCTGTCCGGCGGCGTTGGCATCGGCGGCGTACTGGAGCCGTTACAGGCTAACCCGACCATCATCGAAGACAACTGCTTCATCGGCGCACGTTCTGAAGTGGTTGAAGGCGTAATCGTCGAAGAAGGCTCTGTTATTTCTATGGGCGTGTACATCGGTCAGAGCACCCGTATTTACGATCGTGAAACTGGCGAAGTGCATTATGGTCGCGTTCCGGCAGGCTCCGTGGTCGTCTCCGGCAACCTGCCGTCGAAAGATGGCAAATACAGCCTGTACTGCGCGGTGATTGTGAAGAAAGTCGATGCCAAAACGCGTGGCAAAGTGGGAATCAACGAGCTGTTACGCACCATCGACTAACAGCGATTTGAAAAAGCGGGCTTAGCCCGCTTTTTTTACATCTGCGAGTGGCATAAACAAGGCTTTTCGTTAATTATTCAATGGTTATAGTGAGCTTAAGGGTACCGCTATGTATGACAATCTGAAAAGTCTGGGCATTACTAATCCTGAAGAGATCGATCGTTACAGCCTGCGGCAAGAAGCCAACAACGATATCCTGAAAATCTATTTCCAGAAGGATAAAGGCGAGTTTTTTGCCAAGAGCGTGAAGTTCAAATATCCCCGTCAGCGCAAAACGGTGGTTGCCGATGGCGTCGGCCAGGGTTACAAAGAAGTGCAGGAGATCAGTCCCAACCTGCGCTATGTGATCGACGAACTGGATCAGATCTGCCAGCGCGATCGCAGCGAAGTCGATCTTAAACGCAAGATCCTTGATGATTTACGTCATCTTGAAAGCGTTGTGACCAACAAGATCAGCGAAATTGAAGCCGATCTCGAAAAACTGACGCGTAAATAAGCCGTTTGTTGCCGGATGGCGGCGTCTTACGCCTTATCCGGCCTACAGGTATATCCTCGTAGGCCTGATAAGCTAGCGCCATCAGGCAATTAGTCAATGCTGTTCATCCAGTTGTAACGCCACATACAGCAGCAGTCGGTCGTCAAAGTTCCCCAGATCCAGCCCGGTCAGTTCTGAAATACGATTCAGGCGATATTCCAGCGTATTGCGATGAATAAACAGTGCCTTTGATGTCGCCAGTGGCTGGACGTTATGACGAAACCATGCCGCCAATGTCCGACGCAGCAACCCGTTGTTATCCATCGCCTTCAGCCTCACCAAAGGACGCGCCAGCTCATTGGCCTGCCAGCCACCGCGCAGGCTGTCCAACAGCACTGGCAGCATCAAGTCCTGATAGAAATAGCTACGGCTTTCCGGCATCCGCTGTTTACCGACCATCATGGTAGTGCGCGCCGTACGATACGAACGGGCAATGCTACCGGGCCCGGTAAAATAGTTGCCCAGCGATACGCGAAACCGCAGCTGTCCGTTTTCTTTCATACGGGCAATAAGCTGCTCAACGCGCTTACGATGATCTTCAGCGTCCCAGCGGCCAAACTGATTGAGCGCCGGTTTCAGCACCACCATCTCAGTCAGAGAAACAATCGCAATCAGATTATTACGTTCGGGCGTAGTCAACGCATTCTGCAATTGCTGTAGCTCCGCCATTGCACTGTCGACGCCAAGCTGGCCACTATCGACCTCCAATACCGCCACCACGCGCGGCTGGTTCAAATCAATGCCTAAACGCTGAGCCCATTCCATCAGCGCTGGCGTATTCTCTTCCGCCTGAATCAGGTTCATCACCAGCTCTTCACGCAGACGGCTATCCTGCGCTAACAGATGCATCAAGCGCGACTGTTCCAGCATCATCTCGGCGGTCATACACACTAACTCGCCGTATTTGCGCAGATGTTCCGGCTCGCCGGTAAGGCCGATAACGCCAACGATTTCGCCTTCCAGACGCAGAGGCAGGTTTATCCCCTGTCGTACACCGTGCAAGTGACGTGCCACCGCATCGTCGATATCGACCACCCGCCCCTGCGAAAGCACCAGCAGCGCGCCTTCGTGCAATTCACCAATACGTTCGCGATCGCCGCTGCCGATTATCCGCCCACGGGCATCCATTACGTTGATATTGGTATCAATGATGCGCATGGTACGCGCCACGATATCCTGCGCCATTTTGGTATCAAGATGCCAACCAGCCATAAAACCCTCCTGTGAGCAGAGCTCAAGCATAGGGAAGATAATAAGCGGCGACATTGTGCAAATGCACAAAGCGAAAGGGAGAAGTATGGAGTTGTGGGAAGTATCACAAAAAGAAACCCCTTCCTGTGCAGGAAGGGGTTCAGGGAGATTACTGCATCAACAGATAGATGGAGCTGTCACCACGCTGAATGTTCAGCGCCAGTACAGCCGGTTTGCTGTCGAGGATTTTGCGCAGTTCAGCGATGTTTTTCACCGGTTGCTGGTTCGCGCCGATAATCACATCCCCTTTCTTCAGGCCAATCTGTGCAGCCGGAGAATTCGGTTTCACGTCGCTTACCACGACACCTTTGTCCTGGCCTTTGTTGCTCATATCGGCACCTTCGATGCCTTTAAAGATAGAGCTGGAGTCAACCTGAGTCTGGCTGCTCTGCTGCAATTCCAGGTTCACGGTGACCGGCTTACCGTCACGCAGCAGACCCAGGGTGATTTTGCTGCCAACCGGCATCGTACCGACCTGCGCACGCAGGGCGGCGAAGCTGCTGATCGGTTTGCCATTCAGGGAGGTAATCACATCCCCAGCTTTAATCCCCGCTTTCGCTGCGGAAGAGTTCGGCATCACCTGGCTGACGAATGCGCCACGCTGGGCGTCAACTTTCATCGCTTTCGCCAGCTCAGAGCTCAGCTCGGTACCCATAATGCCCAGCTCACCGCGTTTAACTTGGCCAAACTCAACCATCTGCGAGGTCAGGTTTTTCACCATGTTGCTTGGGATCGCAAAACCGATACCGATGTTACCGCCGTCCGGTGCGAGGATCGCGGTGTTAATACCGATCAGCTCACCGTTCAGGTTGACCAGCGCACCACCGGAGTTACCCCGGTTGATCGCAGCATCCGTCTGAATAAAGTTTTCGTAGTTCTCCGCGTTAAGGCCACTTCGTCCCAGCGCAGAAACAATGCCGGAAGTCACCGTTTCACCGAGGCCAAACGGGTTACCAATTGCCACGGTGTAATCACCCACGCGCAGCGCATCGGAATCTGCCAGCTTAATCGCCGTCAGGTTTTTCGGATCCTGAATTTGGATCAGCGCGATATCGGAGCGCGGATCTTTACCCACAATCTTCGCGTCAAATTTACGACCATCGCTCAACTGAACTTTAATCACCGTGGCGTTATCTACCACGTGGTTATTGGTCACGACATACCCTTTCGCGGCATCAATAATTACGCCGGAACCGAGTGCCATAAATTTCTGCTGCTGGCCGCCGCCATTGTCAGCGCCCGGTGCGCCGCCCTGGCAGAACGGTGAACTCTGGAACGGAGAACCGTCCTGGCAGAACGGTGAATTATCACCGAAGAACTGCTGGAAATTACGCGGCATGCGCGGCGTATTTACCGTCGTGCTCCCCTCGACGTTAATACTTACCACCGATGGCATCACTTTTTCGAGCATCGGGGCCAGGCTTGGCATCTGTTGGGCGGTCATTGCTGAAGACGACGTCTCAGCCGCTGTAGCAGACAGGGGGGACAACGCCAAACCTAAACTCAGAGCCAGTGCACTCATTGCTAATGTGGTTTTTTTCATGTGTTTCGTTCTCGATTAACAGGTAACGCAAAATTGCTGTATACGTCAGAGTCGTTTTATAGCGCTAAGTTCCAGAATTAAGTTTAAGGAAAAAGTAAAATTTTATTGTCCGTCTTTACAAATGAGTATTTATTGTTCTACGGCCATCAAGCGACGATATTCATCCCAGGCATACAAATCTGTCATTCCGCTGATATAATCCTGGATCAGTCGGCAGCGATAATAATATTCCAGAACCGAATACTCGGCGCACCCCGTCGATATTTTACTAACTGCCTCAACATACGCAAGACGATGGCGGGTAGACAATTTCTGAAATAAACGGGACTCGATAGGAAAACGTTTTACTCTTTCATTGTCGACCAGTTCAGAAAAATCTGACTGAGACATTTTTAATAACGGCTGATAGATCTCCAGCAACCCGCTGATCACCCGATAGCCCTGTAGTTCCAGTTGTTCAACATCCGGATGGCTAAACACATGTTTTACCGCCACATTTTTATAAACACCCAGTAACTGGCTGAAGCTACTGGCATCTTCTAGCAGCGCATGATTAAAGCTGCCTTCATAAATCTGCGGCAAATTATCAATAAACCGCTGGGCCGCATATGGCACCAGTTTATTCAGCGTATTGACGCGTAAATACATAAAGAACTGATCTTCGGTACTCCGGCTTAATGTATTTGAACGTGACTTCTCCCAGGCGTTCTCAACAACCTGGCTAAACAGAGAACCTTTTTCATGCTGCCCCCACGCCTCATGCAGGTGGTGATAAAGTTGCTCGACGCTAAAGATTCTTTTCTCAACGGCATCTTCCAGATCCGCCACGCAATAAGAGATATCATCGGCAGCTTCCATAATCCAGGTTAATGGAAAGCGACTGTAAGGCGCTAATGATAATTCTTTACGCAACCGCTCAATATACGGTTCTTCAGAAAGGTAATAACCCGGTTTCTTCATTAAATAGTTGTGCGTCTCGGGTGCACTGCCGCGCCACCACGCCGGACGGGTATATTTTAAAATACCGCCGACCTGCGCCCAGGTAAGGTTCATACGCATCAACGTATGCACAAGGCGAATACCCTGCGCATTGCCTTCAAAATGGCACAGGTCCTGGCGCACCTTGCGGCGAATATCATTCAGCGACTCCTCGCCTTCACGCAATCGTAATGCCGTCACCTGGCAACGGTCATCACTTAGGGGCTGGCTTTCTGCGTCTGCGGGATACAGTCGCTGGCGAAACCAGTCATTAATTGCCGCCTCCCCGAAATGGCCAAACGGCGGATTGCCAATGTCATGCATCAGGCAGGACATTTCGACAATACTCTCAAATGGCCCTGTCAGTTCATCCAGGCCATACTGCTCCAGCAGCTTTAGTTCTTTCAGTCGGCTGAGGATCTCTTTCGCGATATAGCGCCCAACCTGCTGAACTTCCATCGAGTGCGTCAAGCGCGTGCGTACTGCCGCATTACGCTCCAGCGGAAAGACCTGCGTTTTTTGTTGCAGTCGGCGAATGGCCGGTGAATTGATAATACGTCCGCGATCGCTTTCGAAAATACGCAGGATCTCATGCTCAGTCTTCACGCCCTGCGGCGAACGGTAACGACGATGCCAGTTTATTTTTTTTCGGAAATCGATCTGTGCCATGTCCTCTCCCGCCTGAGAAATGCGCTACCCCTTAAGCGCATGATAGACTATGCCCTCAAATCTGGCTTATCGCGAGTAAATCTATGAAAATCGGCATCATTGGTGCAATGGAAGAAGAAGTTACGCTGCTGCGTGACAAAATCGAAAACCGTCAGACCATCGCGCTCGGCGGTTGTGAAATTTACACCGGCCAACTGAACGGTACAGAGGTTGCGCTGCTGAAATCGGGTATCGGTAAAGTGGCTGCGGCACTGGGCGCTACGCTGCTGCTTGAACGCTGCAAGCCGGACGCCATCATTAATACCGGTTCTGCGGGTGGCCTGGCCTCTACGCTGAAAGTCGGGGATATCGTAGTTTCTGACGAAGCGCGCTATCACGACGCCGACGTCACTGCCTTTGGCTATGAATTTGGTCAGCTACCGGGCTGCCCGGCTGGTTTTAAAGCCGATCCTGCGTTGATTGCTGCCGCAGAGTCTTGTATCGCCGAACTCAATCTGAACGCCGTTCGCGGACTTATCGTCAGTGGCGATGCCTTCATTAATGGTTCCGTGGGACTAGCTAAAATTAAGCATAACTTCCCGCAGGCGATTGCCGTTGAGATGGAAGCGACCGCAATTGCGCACGTTTGCCACAACTTTAACGTGCCATTTGTCGTGGTTCGCGCTATCTCTGACGTTGCCGATCAGCAGTCCCATCTCAGCTTTGACGAATTCCTGGTGGTTGCCGCGAAGCAGTCAAGTCTGATGGTTGAAACGCTGGTACAGAAACTGGCGCATGGCTAAATTACTCTCCAGGGCGCTGGTCGCCCTGCTTTTCACTCTCCCGGCGTTCCTTTACGCCGCGCCGCGTGTTGTGACGCTTTCTCCTGCCAATACTGAACTCGCTTTTGCCGCTGGCATTACCCCCGTTGGCGTCAGCAGCTATTCAAACTACCCGCCAGAAGCCAAAAATATTGAGGAAGTCTCAACCTGGCAAGGGATGAATCTTGAACGTATTGTGGCGCTGAAACCTGATTTGGTTGTCGCCTGGCGCGGGGGAAATGCTGAGCGGCAGGTGAATCAACTGACCTCTCTGGGTATTAAGGTCATCTGGGTGGACGCCGTTACTATTGAGCAGGTTGCCGATGCGCTACGCCAATTAGCGGCATGGAGCCCCAAGCCTGAACAAGCTAAACAGGCGGCGCAAACCATGCTTGATGACTATGCTTTACTTAAATCTCAGTATGCCAACAAACCGAAAAAACGCGTGTTTCTCCAGTTTGGTGCCAATCCTCTGTTTACCAGTGGAAAAGGTTCTATTCAGCACGAAGTTCTTGAGGTATGCGGCGGAGAAAACATCTTTGCCGGTAGTCGGGTTCCCTGGCCGCAGGTTAGCCGTGAGCAGGTCCTGGCACGAGCCCCCCAGGCTATTGTTGCCACAGGCGGTCCGGGTGAAACTCTGAAAATTGAGCAATACTGGGGAAACCAGCTAAAAATACCCATTATTACACTTAATAGTGACTGGTTCGAACGCGCGAGCCCGCGTATTATCCTCGCCGCAAAACAACTCTGTAATGCGCTTTCACAGATAAATTAGCGCCTGCCCCACCAGGTCTGTTGTGAGGATTTAAAAATGCTCGTCTATTGGCTTGATATTGTCGGCACCGCGGTATTTGCAATCTCTGGCGTATTACTGGCCGGAAAATTACGTATGGATCCGTTTGGCGTCCTGGTACTCGGCGTGGTTACCGCCGTTGGTGGTGGTACGATCCGCGATATGGCGCTGGATAATGGACCAGTTTTTTGGGTTAAGGATCCGACCGATCTGGTGGTTGCGATGATCACCAGCATGCTGACGATCCTGTTGGTACGTCAACCAAGACGCATACCGAAATGGATCCTTCCGGTGCTGGATGCCGTTGGCCTGGCGGTGTTCGTGGGTATTGGCGTCAACAAGGCATTTCTCGCAGGAACAGGGCCGCTGGTGGCGATTTGTATGGGGGTGATTACCGGCGTTGGTGGTGGGATCATTCGCGATGTGTTAGCTCGTGAAGTCCCGATGATTTTGCGCACCGAGATCTACGCCACAGCCTGTATTATCGGCGGGATCGTGCATGCAACGGCGTTTTATACCTTTGATGTTTCACTGGAAAACGCCAGTATGATGGGGATGATTGTCACCCTGCTGATTCGGCTTGCCGCCATTCGCTGGCATCTGAAATTGCCGACGTTTGCGCTGGATGATAACGGGCGTTGATGTGACGATACAGAACATGTAGGCCGGATAAGGCGTTTACGCCGCCATCCGGCACATTGCCCGGTGGCGCTACGCTTACCGGGCCTACACCATCAGACCATCGGTATTACAGACAGCAATCAGATGCTGAAAGAAGAACCACACCCGCAGGTGCTTTTCGCATTCGGGTTAGTCACAACGAAGCGGGAACCTTCCAGACCTTCGGTATAATCAACCGCACCGCCCACCAAATATTGCAGACTCATCGGATCAACGACCAGACCAACACCTTGTTTTTCAATGGTCATATCACCTTCATTCACCTGGTCATCAAAGGTGAAACCGTACTGGAAACCGCTGCAACCACCGCCAGTGATATACACGCGTAATTTCAGATTCGGGTTTTCTTCGTCAGCGATCAAGCTTTTTACTTTATTGGCTGCTGCTTCAGTAAATTGCAGTGGCAGCGCTACGTCATCACTCATATTTTGCTCCAAACGACATCGGCAATTGGGTAAATTTCAACCCAATATTTTGGGCCATTATCTAATACCCTGGTATTTCGTTCAAGTATTCTCGCCAGCGGCAGTCCCCTGGCTTTTCGCCGCCTGCTCCGCTTCCTGTTTTGCCAGCGTACGAGCCAGGATAGTCGAGTATAGCGGCTTTCCGCCCATAAATTGGGCTAATAGTGTTGCGCCAAGACAGGTAATAATCATTGGCAAAATGAGCTGATAGTTATCAGTCATCTCCAGCACCAGCACAATACCCGTTAGCGGCGCACGCACCGAAGCAGCCAACAAAGCCCCCATTCCGGCAATGGCAAAGGTTCCGGCCTCCAGGTGATACTGCGGAAAAGAGGCTGCCGCAGCCATACCGAACGCTGTACCAAGCAACGTGCCCAACGCCAGCATCGGGGCAAAGATCCCACCGGGCGCGCCGGATGAGAAGCACAGCAGCGTGGTGATCACCCGGGTGATAAATATAAACAGCAGTAGACCGACGCTAAAATTGCCTGCTGCGGCAATCGGGATCAGGTTAAAGCCACCGCCTGCCGCTTCAGGTTGAATTAATCCGAGGATCCCGCACAGGCCACCGATCGCGCCGCCCATCAGCACCCATTTTTTAATTTCACCGCCGTGAAAGCGCTGGAACATATCCTGGGTACGCAACACCATAGTGTTGAACAACGGCCCGACACAGCCAAAAATAAGTCCGAGCACCAGATACAGCCACAGTGTATTTACTGGCGCATTAGACAACTTTCCGACTTCAATAATCGGGGCTTCGCCGTTGAAAATACGAAACACAATGCTCGACATTATAACGCCGGTAAACACGGCTTTGATCGACACGAGGTTATAGCGAAACTGCGGGCGCATCTCTTCAATAATGAACAGGATCCCCGCCAGCGGAGCGTTAAACGCCGCCGAAAGACCCGCTGCCGCACCGGTAGCCAATAAGGTATGTCGCGCTTCTGCGCTACGCATACGGAAAATATCCAGCACCATGCGCCCGAGGTTACCACCAATCTGCACGGTCGGTCCTTCTCGCCCAAGCACCATGCCGGCTCCCAGCGTGCCCATGCCGCCAATAAATTTCACCGGCAGAACGCGCCACCAGCGCACCGGTCGCAGCTCTTCCAGCGCGCCTTCAATCTCTGGGATCCCCGAACCACCGGCTTCCGGCGCAAACTTACGCACCAGGAAATAGCCGACCATCGCCAGCAACGCGGAAAGAATAAACGCCAGCGGCCACAGCAGAATGTCATGGTCCGCAACCTGAGCCAGCGTGCCAATGCGCTGATTCTGCACCCAGGTCACCGCTTTCTCAAATGCCACGCCAACAAGCCCTGTCACTGTACCCACTACGGCAGCCATCAACAGGATCGCCAACGGCGTTTTGTCTCGTTCCAGGAGACGACGAATTTGATCCCTGCGGCGTAAACGCACAATTTGTTGTGCTTCAAAAGAGGGAGTGTCTGTCTTCATCAGATGATCATTAATTGGTAATACAAATACGGAATCGGCATTCTACTCGCACATTTCACGAAAATCCCCTGCAAATCGTATTGTTTCAAATGCGTAAAACTTTCATAACCTTCTCTGAATAACTAGAATAGCGGGCATTTACTTTTTCTACGAACCAGGACCCCATCCATGAGTAAGTCTGAAAATCTCTACAACGCAGCACGCGAACTTATCCCAGGCGGCGTTAACTCCCCCGTTCGCGCCTTTACTGGCGTGGGTGGTACTCCGCTGTTTATCGAAAAAGCCGACGGCGCGTATCTGTACGATGTCGATGGTAAAGCCTATGTTGACTACGTCGGTTCCTGGGGACCGATGGTGCTGGGCCATAATCACCCGGCAATCCGTAATGCGGTGATTGAAGCAGCGGAGCGCGGTTTAAGCTTCGGCGCACCGACCGAAATGGAAGTCAAAATGGCGGAGCTGGTCACTGAACTCGTGCCGACCATGGACATGGTGCGTATGGTGAACTCCGGTACGGAAGCGACGATGAGCGCCATCCGTCTGGCGCGCGGTTTCACCGGTCGCGATAAAATCATCAAATTTGAAGGCTGCTACCACGGCCACGCCGATTGCCTGCTGGTTAAAGCCGGTTCCGGCGCGTTAACGCTGGGTCAGCCGAACTCTCCGGGCGTTCCGGCCGATTTCGCGAAACACACCCTGACCTGCACCTACAACGATCTCTCTTCGGTACGTGCGGCATTTGAACAGTATCCGCAGGAGATCGCCTGCATCATCGTTGAGCCGGTCGCCGGCAACATGAACTGCATCCCGCCGCTGCCGGAATTCCTGCCGGGCCTGCGTGCCCTGTGCGATGAGTTTGGCGCGCTGTTGATCATTGATGAAGTAATGACCGGTTTCCGCGTGGCGTTGGCCGGAGCGCAGGATTATTACGGCGTTGTGCCGGATCTGACCTGCCTCGGTAAAATCATCGGTGGTGGGATGCCCGTTGGCGCATTCGGTGGCCGCCGCGATGTGATGGATGCGCTGGCGCCGACCGGTCCGGTTTACCAGGCGGGTACGCTTTCCGGTAACCCAATCGCGATGGCGGCAGGTTATGCCTGTCTGACCGAAGTCGCCCAACCGGGTATTCATGAAACGCTGAACGAACTGACGACGCGTCTGGCGGAAGGTCTGCTGGAAGCTGCCGAAGAAGCGAATATTCCGCTGGTGGTTAACCATGTGGGCGGGATGTTCGGGATTTTCTTCACCGATGCAGAAACCGTAACCTGCTATCAGGATGTGATGGCATGTGACGTTGAACGCTTCAAGCGTTTCTTCCACATGATGCTGGATGAAGGAATTTATCTGGCGCCGTCCGCGTTCGAAGCAGGCTTTATGTCCGTAGCGCACAGTGAAGACGATATCAATAACACCATCGACGCCGCGCGCCGGGTGTTTGCGAAATTGTAAAAAAGAGAACGTGCAGATATGTAGGCCGGGTAAGGCGAAGCC
This sequence comes from Citrobacter sp. Cpo103, assembly GCF_030332605.1. Lineage (NCBI taxonomy): Bacteria > Pseudomonadati > Pseudomonadota > Gammaproteobacteria > Enterobacterales > Enterobacteriaceae > Citrobacter > Citrobacter sp. Cpo103. Next base: position 49,786 of record NZ_JAOWHO010000020.1, read on the forward strand.
GCCACCCGGCTTTTTTATTGCCGGATGTCGACGCAAAGCGTCTTATCCGGCCTACATAAAAGGGGTCAACCTCAGCGGCTTTGCTTTCTCAGCAGATAGATAAAGTACGGCGCGCCAATAAACGTCGACAATAACCCCGCCGGGATCTGATACGGAAACAGCACCATTCTGCCGCACCAGTCAGCAAAGACCAGAAGTACGCCTCCCGCCAGCGCCGAAATCAGCATATGCGGCATCGCCCGACGAAAACCCATCATTCGGGCAATATGCGGAGCCATCAACCCGACAAAGCTCAACGGTCCAATGGTCATGGTTGCTGTCGCCGTCAGCCCTGCAGCCAGGAGCAGTAACCCTACGCGCGACGGCGTGATTGCCATCCCCACCGCCCGCGCCGTATCACCGCCGAGCGGTAAAATCGTCAGCCAACGACGGCACAGCGGCGTCATCGCCAGCAGGATAACCATCACAATCCCTGTGCGCAGTACCTGTTCACCCGTCGCGTTATAGGTTGAGCCGGAGATCCAGGTCAGTACGCCCGCCATACGCGGATCGCCGCTGGCCTGCAGCATCATCAGCAACATTGTAAACGCCGTGCTGAGCGCCATCCCTGCCAGCAGCATACGGTGCGGCGAAAAACCACCGCGCCCGGCGGCAATCATAATGATAAGCAAGGTGGCCGCAGCCCCGAGACTCCCGGCAGGCATCAGCCAGCCAAAGGCATTTCCAGGGACCAAAAACAGCATGAGCACCACGCCAAATGCCGCACCGGAGCTAATGCCCAGCACTTCCGGACTGGCCATCGGATTGCCAGTCAGACGCTGAATAATACAGCCCGCTACCGCCAGCATCACCCCGGCAATCAGGGCCGCCAGAATGCGAGGCCAGCGCCAGGGCATCAGCTCATCCAGCATCGCACCGCTGGCCCAAGTCCAGCCATGTGCGTCGCGGCCAAATGACAGCGCCACCACAAGGGTTAGCAGTAAAATTACGCCACCTGCCAGCGCAAACATCAGCACATTCTGACGTTCAGCGGCGATGCGATTACTGGCGTTCATATCCGGGGCGCTCATACTCCTTAAGCGCGGCAGCAACCACAGCAGCAACGGTGCGCCAATCAGCGCCGTCACTGAACCGGTGGAGACTTCCATCCATACGCGGGTCAACCACAGAATGATTTGGTCGGAGAGCCAGAGGATCAACGCACCAATCAGCGGGGCCAGCACCAGACGAGCCAGCAAACGACGCGCACCGAGCATTTTCGCCAGCAGCGGTGCAAACAGGCCAATAAAGCCGATAATCCCAACCGCGTTAACCAGTAAGGCGCTGATAACAATGGCCAGCGATAACGCCGCCAGACGCGCCAGCGACAATGCCAGACCGAGGTTACGCGCCACGCCGTCATCCAGTCCCATCAGCGTCATTGGGCGTAATAACAACAGAGTCAGCATCACGCCGCCCAGCAGCTGCGGCCACAGACGTTGTACGCCGCTCCAGTCGGTTTGCGTTAGCGTGCCGCTGCTCCATAAAAACATGCTTTGCAGTTGATCGTGATGGAAGATAACCATCAACTGGTTAATCGCCCCGCAGTACAGGCTGACCACCAGCCCGGCAAGGATTAACGTCACCGGAGAAAGGCGCTTGCCCCAGGCAACGCCAAACACCAGCGCCCCAACGACACATGCTCCCGCCAGCGCCGCAAATTGCGTGGTCAGCGCACCTGGAATAGCCCACAGCGTGGTAACCGTAATGCCCAACTGCGCCCCGGTCGCAACGCCCAGTGTGGTTGGCTCCGCCAGAGGGTTACGCAACACCTGCTGAAACAATACGCCGACCAGCCCCAGCCCGGCGCCGACCAGCAGAGAAATCGCCAGCCTCGGCAGCAGGCTATAGTGAAAAACCATCTGCTCAATGATGTCGATATCCGGTGACCAGATAGCCTGTTGCCACTGACTGCGCGGTAGCGCAACGGAGAAGTTAACCCATGTCAGCCAGCAGGCAGCAACAAACAGAACAGCCAGCAGGAAAGTTGGGAACAACGCAATACGTTTACTCACGCTTTGCCTCCCAACGCATTATCCAGAATACGGGCAAAATGCATGGCCGATAGCGTTGCGCCATAAAACCAAACGGCAGGCACACGTTGAAAACGTCCGCTACGGACAAACGGCATCGCCTGCCATAATGGCGTAGACATCAGCGCAGCCATCTCTTTATCGTTGCCGTGATCAAAGCACAGCACATCGACATCCTTATAAGCAGCCAGACGGTCAATACTCACGGCAGTGCTACCCCAGAAGTTTGTTTCTCCCTGCCAGGCATTTGGGATCCCATATTCGTCCAGTACGTCCTGGAACAGGCTGTTTGAGCCAAACACCAGCATATGTCGCGAATCAAGCAAGGACGTAAGCAATACGGGGCGCGCGCCACGTTGAATGAAGCGCGGTTTCAGGCTGGCGATAAAACGATCGTACTCAGTCAAATGGCGTTTAGCAGAGGCTTGCAGATTGAACAATTGCGCCATTTCCTGCAGCGATTGTCGCGCAACGGCCAGCGGCTTTTTGCCATCGCTGAAGTTAAATCCCCGGCCAGGTGCAATTCGCGCCAGCTTTTCAGGGGAAGGACCATAGCCTGCCGACCAGAGCAGAAATGAGGGTTTCATTTCGGTAAGCAGTTCGAGATTGGGCTCCGTACGTAGTCCGACGTCAATCACCGAATCAGGCAGAGGAGGTTCACTGACCCACAGCTTGTAGTTAGGGATATCTGCGATGCCGTACGGCGTAATCCCCAGCGCCAGCAGCAGCTCTACCGGCAGCCATTCCAGCGCTACAATGCGCTGTGGATCAACCGCCGCGGCGTGTGCCGTATTCATCCGCCACAGCAGAGGCGACAGCGCCATTGCCGTAAGCAATCGCCGACGGGTAATATGATGTAATCCGATCATTAATAGACAAAACTCACGGGTGCGGCACCGGCCGGATGCGGCAAAATGCCCATCGGGATACCGTAAATTTGTTCCAGAGTTTCACTGCGCATCAGTTCAGCTGGCGTTCCTTGAGAAATCATCTCACCGCCGCGCAGCGCAACGAGGTAATCGCAGTAGCGGGCCGCCATATTGATATCATGCAGCACCGCAACCACCGTCAGCCCGCGCTGCTGGCTTAAGCGGTGCACCAGCGCCAGCACGTCAACCTGATGGGCGATATCCAGCGCGGAAGTCGGTTCATCAAGCAGCAGACAGCGGCTGTCCTGCGCTACCAGCATGGCAATCCACGCGCGCTGGCGTTCACCACCGGACAGGCTATCGACCAGACGGTGCGCCAACGGTTTTAAACCGACCAGCGAAATCGCTTCTTCTACTTTCTCTCTGTCGGCAACGCCAAAACGCCCCAGCGCCCCGTGCCATGGATAACGACCAATCGCCACCAGTTCACGCACTGTCATCCCTTCCGCCTGCGGTAACTGCTGCGGCAGATAGGCGACCTTGCGGGCAAACGCTTTGCTGCTCCAGCTCTCCAGCGGCTGTTCATCGAGCAGGATTTCACCTTCTGACGGCGGCTGATGACGTCCCAGCATTTTCAATAACGTCGATTTACCGGAACCGTTGTGGCCGATAAGACCAGTCACTTTTCCCACAGGAAAAGTTAATGAGAGAGGATGCAATAGCGTGCGGCCAGGCACACGAAAGGAGACATTACGCAACGCAAAAGTGGTGTCGGGATGGGATCTGTTTTCCTGCATAGCAGCCAACTTGTAAAACGGGCACGCAAAGCGTGCCCAAAGAGAAATTAGAAACGGAAGGTTGCAGTCGCAACGACCTGACGTTCTGCGCCCCAGAAGCAGCCATAGGTATCGAAGCAGCTGGCAACATATTCACGGTCAAACAGGTTTGTAACGTTAACGGCAACACTAGAACCTGCCATACCCAGGCGCGCGAGATCGTATTTAACGACTGCATCCATCACGGTTGAGCTACCCACTTTGAAGGTGTTCTTCGGATCGCCATAGCTAGAGCCAACATAACGACCGCCTGTGCCCAACGTTAACCCTGACAGCGGGCCTTCGTAGAAGGTGTAATCCCCCCACAGAGAAGCCATGTTTTTTGGTACTTGCACAGGTGTTTTACCTTTAAGCGTCGTGTCTTCTGTATATTCCGCATCGGTATACGTATAAGACGCTGTCAGGTTAATGTTCGCATTCACTGCGGCTTTTGCTTCTAATTCAACGCCACGAGAACGAATTTCACCCGCCGGAACCTGCGCATACGGATTAAGCGGGTCGGTAGTCAGGTTATTCGTTTTCGTCAGCTCATATACCGCGGCAGTAACAACAACGGGCAGATCTTTTGGAACATATTTTACGCCAGCTTCATATTGCTTACCTTTTGACGGTGCATAAGCAACGTTGTCGGCAGGTGTTGCTGCCCATGCTTTAGAAGGATTCGGCTCGAACGATTCGCTGTAGCTAAAGTATGGCGTAATACCATTGTCAAAGAGATAGTTTATCCCACCGCGCCAGGTGAACTGCTCATCGTTACGTTCAACTTTCTGATTACTGGAACGAATAGTTGTTGCCTGCTGAGACCAGTCATAGCGGCCTCCCAGCGTTGCAACCCATTTATTCCATTCCAGTTGGTCCTGTACATACACACCTGTTTGGTGCTGCGTGTTAAGCTGGAACGGTTTCGCGTCAGGGAAGTCAACATCGTCATACACCGGATTATTCATATCTAAAGGCGGTGCACTTCCGTAGGCATTATCGATATCGTTTCGCAGACGCGAATAGTCGACACCGGTAAGCAGAGTATGTCCAACATCTCCCGTCGCGAACTTGCTTTCCAATTGAGTATCTACGCCAAAATCATTATAGCGTTCATCGGCGACGATAATCTGACGGGTCAATTGATTCCCCACTGCGCCGAAGCCGTACACACTCTGTTGAGATGTTTTGATTTGGCTATAACGCAAATTTTGACGCACAGTGAAGGTGTCATCAAAACTGTGTTCAAAGCTGTAACCAACCATTCGCTCATAACGCGAATAGGTATTATTCGGCGCATAATCCGTAAAGCTCACAGGCAAACGGGAACCATCAGGTAACGGCTCAACCGTACCTTCTTTCGGCAGCCAGCCGTAATAACCTGTTGAAGGCTCATTCTGAATGTTTGCTCGCAGAGTCAGGTTGGTTCGGTCATCAGGCTTCCAGCTAAACACGGGAGCAATGGCATAACGCTTCTGCTTCGCAAAATCTTGTTGTTCGTCATTAGAACGTGCCAACCCTGTCAGGCGGTATGAATACACGCCGTCGTCATCCAGGGAATCGCTGAAATCAAAACCGGTTTGGAACAGATTATCCGAACCCATTTTGAATTGAATTTCTTTTAACGGCTCTGATGTCGGGCTTTTGCTAACCATGGAGATCAAGCCACCCGGATTACTTTTCCCGTAAAGTACAGACGTTGGCCCGCGCATAAGCTCGACGCGTTCAAGCATGTAAGGATCAACAACGGCAGAGCTGTAGTAATCACCCTGTAACTTGACGCCATCAAGGTAATTGTTTGGTGTTGGGCCTGGCGTGTAGAAGCCACGAATAATAACGAAATCATAAGTACTGGAAGCGCCACGCGTAGAAACGGCAGCACCAGGGGTATAGGCTAAAGCCTCTTTTACCGACCCAGGTTGATGCATATCCATCTCTTCACGCGTAACAACCGAAACAGACTGTGGGGTCTTTTCGATAGGCGTATCAGTCTTTGTGGCAGTGGCGGAACGTTTCGCGGCAATCGTCGGCGAAGGCCCCCATGCGCTTTCCTGCGGAGCAGGTGCAGCAGTTACGGTGATGGTTTCTTCTTTCGGGTCAACCGCCGCCTGTGCATAGACAGACATGCCGCTAACCGCTGTGGCTACCACTACTGCGATTTTACGCAGCGATGAACTTGGCTGAGCAGTTTTAAGACGCGCCATTGGTATTTCTCTGATGAAAGTGAATGATAACGTAAACGAGAATTATTATTATAACGGCAGCATAATATTCGAAACTCTGGCGAGATAGCAAGCAATACGCGTCCCTACTAAAACTGAGGGGTTAAGAAATAACCAGATGAAAAGAAAGGGTTAATAAATTAGGCTGGAATGTTAGGGCTCGGAAAGAGCCCTGTCGTACTGCTGCGTATATACGCCTGCAAATTAACGGTAATACACTTCAAAGGTGGCCACCGCATCGACCTGACCTCCCTTCACCGTTCCGGTTTTAGCGTATCGCGCTTTCAGGGGGATCTCCTCTGTTCCCCGCCCGGTTGCGCTTTCGATCCCCGTATATTCCTGATCAAAACTCAGCACATGATTATCTTTGTCGAGGATCTGGATCCCCACACCGCTGGCAGCCCCTTCCCCACTGGCAATGTTCAGAATATTGCCGTCGGTAACACCGGTTGAACCGGCGCTGGTAAACTTATAATCAATGTGCGTTCCGGTAGTACAATCGGCGACTTCAATTTTAAAGCTGTCATCGGTGAGTACGGAAGAATATCCCTGAGATAAACTGCCTGAGGTTACCGAGTCCATTAGAACGGCAATATCTTTACTGACCAAATTACAAGTATTGGTTAGCACATCGACCACCGTTGGGCCAAAACGCAGTTTTGCCGCTATCAGGTTCCCCATTTGATAATCGGCATTAAATAAGCTGGTATCCAGCGTACCAGACTGAACGGTGTCAATAACGACCAACTCAACCCCCACATGATAGGTTGAGTCAAAAGAAGCCCAACTCCCTAATCTACCAATATAGTGCCGGGGAGTAATGAGATTATCGCCAGTGAATGTCGCTGTCTTATTCTCTGCGCGAGCAGCGCGAAAACCAATACCAGGTACTGTTGTTTTATAAACTCCCGGCAATACTCCTGAATAATCAGCATCAGTCAATACCAAATAGCCGTCATACACCCGCTCATTGCCGTCACAGCTTAAGCCGTGTGATTCTCCAACTGTTTCTCCGGAATAGACTACAGTTCCTACAGCTGCATCAGACTCAATCACAATCTGCGCGGGCATGGTAAACATAATCGTTGGATTCGCATCCGGATTGGTAAACGAGCATTCAGCCCTGGCCTGCTGAAAACAGACGCTAATAATAGCTAACATCAGCGTGATGAAGAGCCTGACAACAGGCTTTATTCCTTTTTGCATCTGGTCATTTCCCTGTTAGCTAAACAACAACATCCACCGTTGCCACTACCAGTGGTAGTACGGCAAACATAGCCATCGCATACCACTATCCAGCACCTGCTGCTTGTCCGCTTTTGCATATCTCCTCCATTTATCAACGGCAGTTGAGCGTTGCGGTGAAAATTCCCGGTTCAGGTTGTGCCGGAACCGTCACCTCCGCCGAGCAGCGCTGCTGCGCCGTATCACCCCATTGCGCGGTCACACGCTGCGTCCCTTTTAACCCAGTGATAAACACTTCACCGGCATCGCCCACGATAGAGGTTGCGCCGTCCATACTCAGCATCGCCCCAAAAGGCACCATACCCTGACCATATCGCAACGTCAGCAAGGCACGCTTACCCGCACGCGCGGTAAAGTCCGCCGCCACTACCGCCCCCTTGGTCGGATTCACGTCCAAAGACGCATCCTTAATATCTAAATCATCGCGCCCCATGGTATTCACGGTGATGGTATTACGCCGATAGTTGGTTAAGGTCGGCACAATGGCATTGCCCCAACGGTCGGTATACACCCCTTGTGAATTTTGGATTTTGACGTTATCGCCATCGACAATATGCACCACCGCAAAAGCATCCTGGATCGACTGTCCCAGAGTTATTCCTTGCGAGTGCGCGACAACGGAGCCCTGTGCACTATAGCCCCACTGCTTGCTGTCTTGCTGATAGCTGTAATTAGCGCTGAACTCCCCCACCGAAGCCCGATAGCGCGAGGAGAGATAAGCGCCGTAGCCCACGTTGTTATCGGTGTAGGTTTGCTGAAGGTTGTAATTTAAGTTGTTGTTTTCCAGCAACGAGCCGCTAACGCCCGCCTGGTGCGAGGTGTTACCTTTTTTCGAACTGGTCAGGTTATAGGTGCCCCAGGAGTTCGCCAGCCAGCGCGAGAGCGGAATGTTAATCGAAATCGAAACCTGCTGGTCGTTATCGGTCGATGGCGTTTTCGTCAGGCTATAGTTCAGCGACCAGTTAACGCCCTGCCAGCTGCTGCTGTAACCCAAGCTGACGCTGCGCTCATGGCCTTCCATTCCCCAGTAGTCCTGCTGATAGGCGTTGGCATATACCGACCCCCAGCTATGTAACGACTGTGAAAGGTTTAGCTGTAAGCGGCTCCGGCGGTTAAAAGCATTGCGATAGCTGTAAATGCTGTCGTCGTCATAGGCGTTATTGCGCTGATCGAGAGCCTCCTGAAAGGTATAAAATCCAGAGGTGGAATAACGATAGCTGGCCAGCGTGATCGTGGTATTGGTCAGCGGAAAATCTTTTGCGTACTGCGCGCGCCACGACTGGCCGTTCGCATCTGCGCGACCGTCGTCAAATGCGGTTCTGGCGGCCGTCAAATCCATCGACACTGAACCAAAATCGCGTAAATCGGCCCCGATGCCGACCAGCCCGGCATGATACATCGACGCGCCCTGCAGACCGCCGTAGGCGGTAATTCCGAAAGGTAAGCCGTAAATTGCCGTCGCCTGGCCAAATTCCGGTTCTTCGCCGTTATCCACATCGCGATATTTACCTGCCGCCAGGCTGTACTTCAGCGCGCCTTCGCGCTGCATAATCGGCACCGAGGAGCTGGCCTGAATAAAGCTGCGCTCCGTACCGTCGGCCTCCGTCACGGTGACTTCCAGATCCGCTCCTGCCGTGACCTGGGTTAAATCACGGATTTCAAACGGGCCGGGCGAGACGTTGGTCTGGTAGATGGTGTAACCGTTTTGTTTGATGGCCACTTTGGCATCGCTGTTGGCGATGCCGCGCACCACCGGGGCGAATCCCTGTAATCCGCTGGGCAGCATGCTGGTATCGGTCTCCAGCTTCACCCCGGTCATTTGTACGCTGTCAAACAGTTCGCCGTTGGTGTAGGTTTGCCCAAGCTGAAGCTGGCTGCGCAGGCGTTTGATATCACGCTCCAGCGTTGTGCTTATAGATTGCCAGCCGCTGTCATTCCCCCAGCTACTGGAATTGCGCACTCGCCATGGGCCAATGTTCATACCCGAATTGAGACTGGCCCAGTTAGAGGCATTGTTGTCCCTATTCGACTGCTGATGCGAGCCCGAAACATAGTAGCTGGTCCACAGAGCCGGAATGCCATCGTCCCAGGAAGCGGGATTGCTTTCGCCCGAAATTTGTTTGTCGCGGTAGATTTGCGGAATACGTAATTGCAATACCTGAGTTTCCGGGCTGAAGTCATAGCGCGCATCAGCAATATATTCACTAATATCGCCCAATGCGGCATTATCATTAATATTCTTTAACGCCGGGATGGAATCAACTTTGACGCCCAGTTCACGCAGTTCTGCTTTAGTAAACTGCGGAACCAGTTTGCTGTTATCTTTTGAAAGGACGTAATTTAAATTTCGTTTATCGATGCGATCCCGATCCCAGACAATGGACGTTAAATACCGCCCTGGCGATAGACCATTATTGCGTAAATAAGCTTCCAGCGCGCCGGTATTCTCCAGCGGCGTCCCCGTTTCCAGCGCACTGAGATTGAAATAATCGTCAGCGCAAACGGAACCACTCGCCGTTAATATCGCGAATGTCAGCGTATTGAGCGCAAAAAGCCGGACAGTACGATGAGAAGACATAAACGCCACCCGTAAGAAATCGATAGCTCATTTACAGCGGCTGTTTACGCTGTCCGGTTTCTGATCCGAAATCATTAATCGCGGTCCAGGCTACGTCGCCTTTTGCTCCGGAAGATAACGGGAAACGCTGCTCAGCAAACGGGGCGACCATCATGGTTAATGCCGAGGGTGAATGCTGATCCACTGCGGATTTAATAGCTTTTCCCGCAACCGTAAGCTGGCCGAAGGTGACATAAAATGGCGTGGGATTTTTCACTACCAGTTGATTTTGGCTGCGGCTAAACTGCAATGACTGCCAGGCCGTTTTCGCCTCACTTTCTTTCAGCGAAGCCGGGCGATAGAACAGCTTTAACTTGGTCTTAATTGCAAATTGTAGCGTGTTGTTATCACGTAACTCTTCCGGGATCGCAGAAACCGATTTAACATTCGCCATAAACAACGATTCGCGATCCTGCGGCAGGGCCGTTTTATTACCGGTATAAACTACGTGCAGCAGCGTCTGGCGATTTTCGTCCAACTTATAAATTGGCGGTGTAATAACAAATGGCGCTTTACTGTCATCAATATTACTCACCCAACTTTGCACCAGATAACGTTTATCATTATCTTTATTTTTTAGGGTTACCTGTACTTCAGACTGGCTGGCAGGATAAATAATTCGCGTTCCGCCAATCACCACCCCCGCATGAGCAATATTTATGCCGGTAGTGAGTACCAAAGCTAATATTGTAATAAGTCGTTTCATTTTCCATTCCATTGAAATACTGGCCCAGCCTGGGCCAGTGCGTACAACGATTAACGATAAATCAGGGTATAGGTTGCTTGCGCGGTATAATCACCGGTGGTCGGTACTGTACTGCCAACCTGAATAACTTCAGCTTTATAATTGAAAACCACGCTCTCGCCATTGGCCTTATTCAGCGAATCATCTGGCTCCGAGCCATCAAATTTTACGTAATCACTGCTGCCTTCTGGCAACATACGTACGCCGAGATTTGTCGCCGTCCCCGTCGGTTGCAGCACTTCCTCGCCATAACCGGCAACACGCGTGCCATCAAATTTGATATTGAGGTTGGCAATCGCGGCATCACATTCCGTCAGTATGATGGCAAAAGATTGCGAGTCACCTACTTTTTTATCAGCGCCAAACGCGGTTTGCGACAGATTATTAAAGGTCACTGTACCGTTTGTCGACGTACCGTTGACATCCACGGCACAGCTATCAGGAATAATCTTGCCGTTAAAGGTGACTGTTCCGGTATCAACGGCCAACGCAGGCATCGCGGCCCCCGCCAGCACGCTGCTTACAAACAATGAGGTGAGAATTTTTTTGCACATAACGTATTCCTTACATATGCTCACAAAAACCAACAGAGGAGAAGTCAATTTTAACGAAAGGAAATAGAGACTGGTTGGAGATACAGATGCAACAGCATCCCTGGATGATATAATATATCTTTATCAACTTGTTCAATCCCAAACATTCCTTTGCATGAGTTATTCTACGATTTACGATAAATAAACGCTAACCAACCCATTCACACCAGCAAGGTCAAAATAAAAACAACACACTGATTTTAATAAAAAAATAATTCATGAAAGATTTACTTAAAATTAAATTTAGTTAACTTTAAATTATCACAGGGAATTGTTAATTACTTTTTTTAATACTGTAAAAAAAATAAAAAAAGGTGGAAAATCAATAAAAAAACCCACAAAAAATTAGTCAAAACCAAATATATACAAAAAAAATAATATGTTGAGTTTATGATTAATCGGGAAATGCCCTGCGGAAATTGCCATTACAGATCATAGATGAGGAACATGCAACACATATTAAAATGTGATCCACAACAAATTACAGCCTGACGTGAAGACCAGCAAAGGCATCCAGTTCCCAGAGAGGAAATGAATAGAAAGGCGATAACAGCGCGAAGAAGAAGTCCCCCACACCGGCCTGTGCCGATGCGGGGGAAGAACAGTTAAAACCAAAATCAGTTACTGCCGAACATGTCCTTAATCCAGCCAGCGACACCGTCGCTATCTTTCTTCTCCTGCTGCGGCGGTTGTTGCTGTTGCTGCTGTTGTGGCTGCTGCGACGGCGTTGACTGATCGAACGGATTACCCGACTGCTGCAGCATTTCACCCTGCTGACACAGCGAATCCGGATCGGTGGTCCACACCGGGAGCGTACGCATCCCGCCGCTACATACGAAGTTACCGTCGTAGTCCACGCCCATATCTACCACATCTTCAGGCGGCGTCAGCACCAGCGGGGTCGGCGTCTGGTTCGCCAGATAACGCTGATAAATCGACATCGCGCCGCTGGCACCGTACAGCTTGGTTGGCTGGTTGTTATCACGGCCTACCCAGGTGATGGTCACCTGGCTGCCGTCGATCCCGGCAAACCAGGTATCCACGTTGTTGTTGGTGGTCCCGGTTTTCCCTGCCAGATGCAGACCCGGATACTTCGCGCCGAGCTGGCGACCTGTACCACGCTGAACCACCTGCTGCATAGTCCACAGCGTCATATACGCTGCCTGCGCCGGAACAGCGCGCTCAGCCTGTGGGAAGCTCTGGTACAGCACGGTACCATCTTCGGCAATCACCGAACGCAGCGCCGACAGCGGCGCACGGTTCCCGCCGCTGGCGATAGTCTGGAATGCCTGAGCAACTTCGATTGGCGTCAGGTTCAACGCCCCCAGCAGCATGGCCGGAACCGGATTAAGCTGATCTTTCGGCGCGCCCAGCTTCAACCAGGTATCGGTTACCGCAGGCAGACCCAGCGCCATCCCCAGATTTACCGTTGGCACGTTCATTGAACGCGTTAACGCATCCACCAGCATCACTTTCCCGCTTTCGCTATAGCGACGGTCATCGTTCTGCGGCGACCACACCTGGCCGTTCGGCTGACGCAACGCAATCGGGGCGTCGGCAATCCAGGTATTCAGGCGGTACAGCTTCGGCTGGCTGAGCGCGGTCAGATAGGTCGCAGGCTTGGCCAGAGAACCAATTGAACGACGCGCCTGCATCGCACGGTTATAGCCCGCAAACTGCGGTTCGGCTCCACCGACCATAGCGCGGACTTCACCGCTAAAGCGGTCAACCACCACAATCGCCGTTTCCAGATCGCTCAGCTTACGCTGTTTCTTCAGCACCGGTATGCCTTCCACCGCCGCTTTTTCTGCAGCGTCCTGCGCCACGGAATCAAAGGTGGTGAAAATCTTCACGCCGGAGAGATCTTTAACTTTATCGCCCAGCTTCGCCTGAAGCTCCTGACGCACCATCTGCATAAAGGCTGGCTGCGGGGAGATCACCCCACCACGCGGCTGTACGCCTAACGGACGCGCGCTCAGCATGTCATACAGATCCTGGTCGATAATCTGCTGCTGTTGCAGCAAACGCAGAACCAGGTTACGACGCTCGAGCGCCAGTTTCGGGTTACGCCACGGGTTGTAGATCGACGCCCCTTTAACCATCCCCACCAGCAGCGCCTGCTGGTCGAGGCTCAGCTCTTCTACCGGACGGCCGAAATAATAGAGGCTTGCCAGCGGGAAGCCGCGAATCTCGTTATCACCGCTTTGACCGAGATAGACTTCGTTCATGTACAGCTCAAGAATGCGGTCTTTGCTGTAACGCGCATCCATGATCAGCGCCATATAGGCTTCGTTAGCTTTACGCCAGTAAGAGCGTTCGCTGGAGAGGAACAGGTTTTTCACCAGCTGCTGAGTCAGCGTACTGGCACCCTGTACCGTACGACCCGCCGTCAGGTTCGCCAGCACCGCACGACCGATGGAATAGAGGCTGATACCGTCATGTTCATAGAAGTGACGGTCTTCGGTCGCCAGCAGCGTATCCACCAGCAGATCCGGGAAGCCGCTACGCGGGACAAACAGGCGCTGCTCGCCGTTAGGTGAAGAGAGCATGGTGATCAAACGCGGATCGAGACGGAAGAAACCGAACTGGCGGTTGTTATCCATATTCTCGATGGTCTCCAGATGATCGCCGTCAAAGGTCAGACGCGCGCGCACCTGCCCTTCCTTACTGTCCGGGAAATCAAACGGACGACGAATCATCTCGATGCTCTTCGCCTGCACGGTAAATTCGCCCGGACGCGTCATCTTCGTCACCTGACGGTACTGCGTGGCCTCCAGCAGCTTCACCATCTCGTTCTTGCCGATAGGCATTTCTGGCTCAAGGTTAACCATACGGCCATATACTGCCGCAGGAAGCTGCCAGACTTTGCCATCAATACGGCTACGAATTTTTTGATCCAGATAAACGCCATAAATGGCGATCAGCACCAAAAAGACAATCGACAGTTTTACCAGCAGCCAGAACCAGCCGCGCTTACCACGAGGCTTACGCCCTTTGCCTTTACCCTTACGCGGCATCGGTTCTTCATCCTCATAGTCATCATCATCATAATCGTCGTCATACTCTTCATCTCTGAGTTGACGACGGCTCACCTTTTGTTTCACCGGACGCGAGGGTTTCCCTTTACGTCCAATTGGCTCGCGGTCATTCCCCGCCATGCTTTTTCTCCGCAACATTCAGGCGCAAGGGCCCGATTCTCTGTTCTTCCGTCCTGCGACAGAAGAAGAAATCTCTCAATTATTACCGCTCTTTCGCCGGATGCGGCATAACGCCTTATCCAGCCTACCGTTTCATTACGAATACTTTTTGGTGCGCCGCGTTGGCGCGGTATTCGCCGGATCGTCCGGCCAGACATGTTTGGGATAACGCCCTTTCATCTCTTTTTGCACCTCACGGTACGATCCCTGCCAGAACGCGCTCAGATCGCTCGTCACCTGTAACGGTCTTTGGGCCGGCGACAGCAGCTCCAGCACCAGCGGCACGCGCCCCTGGGCAATGGTTGGGGTCTTTGCTTCACCAAACATTTCCTGCATCCGAACTGCCAATACCGGAGGATTATCCTCATGATAGCGAATGGCAATCCGGCTTCCCGTCGGCACAGTGTAATGCGCTGGCAGTTCACTATCCAGACGTTGCAGCATTGACCAATCCAGCAAACCGCGCAACGCCAGCCCCATATTGAGTGCTTTTAATGCACGTAACGAGTGTACACCGCTCATGTGCGGCAGCAGCCAGCTCTCCAGCGTCGCCAGCAGAGACTCCTCATCTACCGCGGGCCAGTCGTATTCTGGCAACCAGTTTGCCGCACATTGCAGACGCAGGCGAAACTGCTCAGCTTCCGGCGTCCAGTTGAGCACACTTAGCCCTTTATCGCGAATGCCGTTCAACATCGCCTGGTGCAACTCCTCTTCCGAAGGTTTGGCCAATGGCTGTACTTTTACCGTGAGCTGACCAATGCGCGACCGACGCCATGCCTTTAACGTTCCCTGGGTTTCATCCCATTCGATGGTGTCGGACTGTTGTAGCAGCTCAGGACATGCCTGCATCAGCGACTCGATATCCAGCGGCAGAGCCAGCAAGATACGCGCGTCTGGCGAAGCGCTGCCCTGCAACAAAAGTGGCGCTATCAACCATTCATGGCGTCCTGAGGCATCATCGGCATCCAGCATTGCGCCCATGCCATTCGCCAGTTGATAGCGTCCTTCCTGCCCACGTCGACGCGCGATCCGATCGGCAAACGCCCGCGCCAGCAACGGGGAGAGCAGCGTGCTGTCCGGCTGTCCGCTGCTAACATTAAGCCGTTTCAGCAACTGTTGACTGCGCTGCTGCCAGGCAGGCTGGTTTCGCGAAAATGCCACGGTTAGATCGGTACTGCCACCGCGCGGCGGCTCTTCCAGAATCGCAGCCAGTTTTGCCGCCGTAGCCGCTTCGGTATTATTTTTGGCACCGACCAGCATCGCCGCTAAACGAGGATCGTTACCCAACGCCGCCATTTTCTGCCCCGTGGCGCTAAGCCTGTCGCCCTCAAGCGCGCCCAGCATCTGCAACAGCCGTTTTGCCGCCTGCAGGTTGATGGCGGGCGGCGTATCCAGCCAGTTCAGTTGCTCAGGGTCGGTACATCCCCATTGCAGCAACTCCATCAGTAGCCCGGATAGATCGCTCTGCAATATTTCCGCTTCACCCTGCGCTGCCGCTCTTTCTGCCTGCTCTTTGGCAAGCAGATGCAGGCAAATACCGGGCTCCAGACGACCTGCACGTCCCGCGCGCTGAGTCATCGAAGCCTGGCTGATGCGCTGGGTAATCAGTCGCGTCAGACCGGTACGCACGTCATAGCGCGTCACGCGTTCCTGAGCGCAGTCCACCACCAGTCGGATGCCTTCGATCGTCAAGCTGGTTTCAGCAATATTGGTGGCCAGCACCACTTTGCGTTTGCCTTGTGGCGCCGGCACAATCGCCTGACGCTGCTCGGAAAGCGTTAACGCGCCATACAGTGGACACAGCACAACATCGCTGCCCACACGCGTAGCCAATTGTTCCTGTACGCGCAGGATTTCGCCCACACCCGGTAAAAATAGCAGCAGTGACCCGCTTTCATGGCGCAATAGCTCCGCCGTCGCTATCGCCACCGCTTCATCAAAACGCAAATGCGCCGCCAACGGCTGATACCGCCGCTCAACGGGAAATGCGCGGCCTTCAGAAACGATCGTCGGCGCATCGGGCAACATCTGCTGCAAACGCCCGTTATCCAGAGTGGCGGACATGATCAACAGTTTCAGATCGTCCCGCAGCCCTTGCTGCACATCCAGCAATAGCGCCAGCGCCAGATCAGCCTGTAAACTCCGTTCGTGAAATTCGTCGAGGATCACCAGCCCGACGCCCGTCAGCTCGGGATCGCGTTGGATCATCCGCGTCAGGACGCCCTCTGTTACCACTTCCAGCCGGGTCTGCGGCCCTACGCAGCTTTGCGCGCGCATGCGATAACCCACGGTCTCGCCAGGCTTTTCATTCAGCAATTCCGCTAACCGCTGCGCCACGTTACGCGCTGCCAGGCGCCGCGGCTCCAGCAAAATAATCCGTCCCTTGATACTGCGATGCTCAAGAAGTCGTAACGGCAGCCAGGTCGATTTCCCGGCACCGGTCGGCGCCGTCAGCAAAACCTGCGACGAGGTATCAAGAGCGGTAAGCAGTTCAGGCACTACGGCGGCAACGGGCAACGACGTCACAAATGACTCCAGAGGGTTAACATTCTTCGCGCTGCATTGTAGCATCGCGTTAATTCATAACCGAGTATCCATCATGTCTGAACCAAAAAGGCTGTTCTTTGCGATTGAATTGCCAGGCGAGGTTCGGGAGCAGCTAATCCACTGGCGAGCCGCGCAGTTCCCCCCGGAAGCGGGTCGTCCCGTCGCGTCTGATAATTTGCATCTGACACTGGCCTTTCTAGGCGACGTCAGCGACGAGAAGCAGCAGGCGCTGTCGCAACTCGCGGGACGTATTCGCCAGCCGGGTTTTACGCTCAAATTCGATGATGCCGGGCAATGGTTGCGATCCCGGGTTGTGTGGCTGGGAATGCGTCAGCCGCCGCGCGGACTGCTGCAACTGGCGAATATGCTGCGGGCACAGGCCGCACGCAGCGGTTGCTACCAGAGCCCGCAGCCGTTTCATCCACATATCACGCTGCTGCGCGATGCCGGCCACGCGGTGCCAATCCCGCCACCGGGCTTTGGCTGGTCGTTTCCAGTCACGGAATTTGCGCTTTATTCCTCCTCATTTGCACGAGGACGCACGCGTTACACGCAGTTGCAACGCTGGACGCTGACTGAATAATCAAAGGAATGTTTATGCAATTTTCTCCACCTTTACAACCTGCAACGCTCATTCAGCGCTATAAGCGCTTTTTAGCGGATGTGATCACACCAGCTGGCACAGAGTTAACGCTACACTGCCCAAATACCGGTGCGATGACCGGATGCGCAATGCCAGGTGACACCGTTTGGTATTCGACATCAGAAAATACTAAACGCAAATATCCACATACCTGGGAATTAACGCAAACTCAATCCGGTGAATTTATTTGTGTTAACACGCTGTGGGCCAACAGATTAACGAAAGAGGCGATTCAGCAGGCGTTAATTTCGGAAGTTTCAGGCTACAGCACTTTGAAAAGTGAAGTAAAATACGGTGCCGAAGGGAGCCGCATCGACTTTTTGTTACAGGCAGATTCCCGACCTGACTGCTATATTGAAGTGAAATCAGTCACGTTGGCGGAAAAAGAACAGGGTTATTTTCCCGATGCCATCACTGAACGAGGTCAGAAGCATCTTCGGGAATTGATGAGCGTAGCGGCTGAAGGCAAGCGGGCTGTGATATTTTTCGCCGTGCTACATTCAGCCATTACACGGTTTTCACCCGCGCGCCATATCGATGCGAAATATGCGCAATTATTAGTTGAAGCACAGCTTAAGGGGGTAGAAATTCTGGTTTATAAAGCGGAACTTTCTGCCCACGGTATGACTCTTAAAGAGCCGTTGCCCATTACCTTGTAATGGTGTAAATATCTGGTCAATTAGTATTCCGGGCGCGTGGGCAAATACGCTTTTCCTCACAGGGTTGTCAAGTGTTACGTTTAGATAATTGCTATCCGGAAAAGCATCTGCTATTTATAGCGACCTGATTTTTCCCCCGAACATGGGGATCGATAGTGCGTGTTAAGGAGAAGCAACATGCAAGAAGGGCAAAACCGTAAAACATCGTCCCTGAGTATTCTCGCCATCGCTGGGGTGGAGCCGTACCAGGAGAAACCGGGCGAAGAGTATATGAACGAAGCCCAGCTGTCGCACTTCAGGCGTATTCTTGAGGCATGGCGCAATCAACTTAGGGATGAAGTCGATCGCACCGTAACTCATATGCAAGACGAAGCGGCTAACTTCCCTGATCCGGTGGACCGCGCCGCACAGGAAGAAGAATTCAGCCTTGAGCTGCGTAACCGTGACCGTGAGCGCAAACTGATCAAAAAGATCGAGAAGACGCTGAAGAAAGTAGAAGACGAAGATTTCGGCTACTGCGAATCATGCGGCGTAGAAATTGGTATTCGCCGTCTGGAAGCGCGTCCGACAGCCGATCTGTGCATCGACTGTAAAACGCTGGCAGAAATCCGCGAAAAACAAATGGCAGGTTAATTCCGGTCATTTTTACCACGTTTACTACAGGCGGGAGCATCTCCCGCCTTATTATTTGTTAGTCCGCAAAATGAGCGATTCACATTATATTGGCCGCTTCGCCCCTTCCCCCTCCGGCGAACTGCATTTCGGTTCACTGATTGCCGCCCTCGGCAGTTACCTGCAGGCTCGTGCCCGGCGCGGAATCTGGCGAGTACGCATTGAAGATATTGACCCCCCTCGTGAAGTTCCCGGTGCTGCAAATACGATTCTGCATCAGCTGGAACATTACGGACTGCACTGGGATGGCGATATTTTATGGCAATCTCAGCGTCATGACGCCTACCGCGAGGCGCTTGCCTGGCTACACCAGCAGGATCTGAGCTATTACTGCACCTGTACGCGGGCGCGTATTCAAAGCGTCGGCGGTATTTACGATGGTCACTGCCGTGAGCTGCGCTGCGGACCTGAACAGGCCGCAGTTCGCATTAAGCAACGCCATCCGGTAATGCAGTTTACGGACCAGTTGCGCGGGGTGATTCAGGCTGACCCTCAGCTTGCAGGCGAAGATTTTATTATCCACCGACGCGACGGGCTGTTTGCCTATAACCTCGCCGTGGTGGTTGATGACCACTTTCAGGGCGTAACGGAGATTGTACGCGGCGCCGATCTTATCGAACCCACGGTGCGGCAAATCTCTTTGTATCAGCAGTTTGGCTGGCAAGCGCCTGACTATATTCATCTTCCGCTAGCGCTCAACGAACAAGGCGCTAAACTTTCAAAACAAAATCATGCACCTGCGCTGCCGCAAGGCGATCCGCGTCCGGTGATTATTGCCGCGCTACGCTTTCTCGGCCAACGTGCCGATATCCCGTGGCAGGAGATGCGTGTCGACCAGATCCTGGCGTTTGCCGTTGAGAACTGGCGTCTGACAGCGGTGCCTGAATCGGCGATCTTAAATCCGGCATTCTCAAATGCATCATGCTGAGCTATGATTAGCCGCTATTTTTACACAGCAACACTTGTTCTGATTGAAGTTTGACACTACCGAGGTGCACTATTTTTACCCGAGTCGCTAATTTTTGCCGCAAGGTGCTAAGCCGCGAGGAGCGCGAGGCTGAGCTCGCCGTCGCCCGTCCACATATGACGGTAATTCCGCGTGAGCAGCACTCTATCTCCCGCAAAGATATCAGTGAAAATGCCCTGAAGGTAATGTACAGGCTCAATAAGGCCGGATACGAGGCATGGCTGGTTGGCGGTGGTGTACGCGATCTTTTGCTGGGCAAAAAGCCGAAAGATTTTGATGTCACCACTAACGCAACGCCGGATCAGGTGCGCAAACTGTTTCGTAACTGTCGCCTGGTCGGTCGCCGTTTCCGTCTGGCCCATGTCATGTTCGGCCCTGAAATTATCGAAGTGGCGACATTCCGCGGTCATCATGAAGGCAGCGAGTCCGATCGCACAACATCCCAGCGCGGACAAAACGGAATGCTGCTGCGCGACAACATCTTCGGCTCCATTGAAGAAGATGCCCAGCGTCGCGACTTCACGATTAACAGCCTGTATTACAGCGTGGCCGATTTCACCGTACGTGATTACGTCGGGGGAATGCAGGATCTCGAAGAGGGTATCATTCGCCTGATCGGTAATCCGGAAACGCGCTATCGCGAAGATCCTGTGCGCATGCTGCGCGCCGTACGCTTTGCCGCCAAGCTCGACATGCGTATCAGCCCGGAAACCGCAGAGCCGATCCCGCGTCTGGCAACGCTGCTTAACGATATTCCTCCCGCACGCTTGTTTGAAGAAGCACTCAAACTATTACAGGCGGGCTATGGATACGAAACCTATAAAAAGCTGCGTGAGTACAGCCTGTTCCAGCCGCTGTTCCCCACCATTACGCGCTACTTCACCGAAGACGGTGACAGCCCAATGGAACGCATCATTGCCCAGGTATTGAAGAATACCGACAACCGCATTCACAATGATATGCGCGTTAACCCGGCCTTCTTGTTCGCGGCAATGTTCTGGTATCCGCTACTGGAAGCCGCACAGAAAATTGCGCAAGAAAGCGGTCTGGCCTACTACGACGCTTTCGCGCTGGCAATGAACGACGTGCTGGACGAAGCCTGCCGCTCGCTGGCGATCCCGAAACGTCTGACCTCGCTGACCCGCGATATCTGGCAGTTGCAGCTACGGATGTCCCGTCGCCAGGGTAAACGCGCCTGGAAGCTGATGGAACATCCAAAGTTCCGTGCAGCTTACGACCTGTTAGCGCTGCGTGCCGAAGTCGAACACAATGCGGAATTGCAGCGACTGGCGAAATGGTGGGGTGAATTCCAGGTTTCTGCGCCGCCGGAACAAAAAGGTATGCTGAACGAGCTGGATGAAGAGCCAGACGCACGTCGGCGCCATCGTCGCCCGCGTAAACGCGCGCCACGCCGTGAAGGTTCCGCATGACCCATCACGTATACCCAACAAATTTCGAGTCGCATCAAGGTGGTGACACAGATGCAGCTTGAAAAACGACGGGTATATATCGCCCTCGGCAGTAATTTAGCCTCCCCTCTGGAGCAGGTTAATGCTGCCGTTAAAGCGATCGGTGAAATCCCTGACAGCCGAATCGTGGCTGTCTCCTCGTTCTACCGTACACCGCCATTAGGCCCACAGGATCAACCCGATTACCTGAACGCCGCCGTCGCGCTGGAAACCACCCTCGCGCCGGAAGAATTGCTCAATCATACCCAACGTATTGAGTTACAGCAGGGCCGGGTGCGCAAAGCCGAACGCTGGGGGCCACGAACGCTGGACCTCGACATTATGCTGTTTGGCGATGAGGTGATTAACACCGAACGTCTGACGGTACCGCACTACGACATGAAAAACCGTGGTTTTATGCTGTGGCCGTTATTCGAAATTGCCCCTGAGCTTATCTTTCCGGATGGTATCAGCCTGCATCAGCACCTCACCCATCTTGGTGCTGCAAAACCTGCACACTGGTAAAGTATCTTCTCCCCTTTAGCGTTTACTGCTTTAGCGCCAAACGATTGCTTAAAACAATTGCCCCCCTGAATGTGACTGTTAGAATGCCGATAAATATGACTTTCATCATCAGGAAATGTTATGAAACCCACCACCATTTCACTGCTGCAGAAATGCAAGCAAGAGAAAAAACGCTTCGCGACAATTACCGCCTACGACTACAGCTTCGCTAAGTTATTTGCCGACGAAGGTATCAATGTGATGCTGGTTGGCGACTCGCTGGGCATGACGATTCAGGGGCATGACTCCACTCTGCCCGTGACCGTTGAAGATATCGCTTACCACACTCGTGCCGTGCGTCGTGGCGCGCCTAACTGTCTACTGCTCTCCGACCTGCCGTTTATGGCTTATGCCACTCCGGAGCAGGCGTTTGAAAACGCTGCGGTGGTTATGCGCGCGGGCGCTAATATGGTCAAAATCGAAGGCGGCGCCTGGCTGGTAGATACGGTGAAAATGCTCACCGAACGCGCGGTGCCGGTTTGCGGCCATCTGGGATTAACGCCCCAGTCGGTGAATATTTTCGGCGGTTATAAAATTCAGGGCCGCGGCGACGCCGGGCAGGTACTGCTGGATGATGCGCTGGCCTTAGAAGCCGCTGGCGCTCAGCTGCTGGTGCTGGAGTGCGTGCCGGTTGAGCTGGCGAAGCGCGTCACGGAAGCGCTGTCGATTCCGGTGATTGGTATTGGCGCCGGTAACGTCACCGACGGACAAATTCTCGTTATGCATGATGCGTTTGGCATTACCGGCGGCCACATCCCGAAATTTGCGAAGAATTTCCTCAATGAAGCAGGCGACATGCGCGCCGCAGTGCGGCAGTATATGGCTGAAGTGGAGTCCGGCGTTTATCCGGGCGAAGAGCACAGTTTCCATTAAGGAGTCTTGTTGTGTTAATCATTGAAACCCTGCCGCTGCTGCGCCAGCATATTCGTCGTCTGCGTCAGGAAGGTAAACGCGTCGCTCTGGTTCCCACCATGGGCAACCTGCACGACGGCCATATGAAACTGGTCGATGAAGCAAAAGCGCGGGCTGATGTGGTGTTCGTCAGCATTTTCGTTAACCCGATGCAGTTTGACCGACCGGACGATCTGGTGCGCTATCCGCGTACCCTGCAGGAAGATTGCGAAAAGCTGAACAAGCGTAAAGTCGATTATGTCTTTGCTCCGGCCGTTGAAGAGATCTACCCGCATGGTCTGGAAGGCCAGACTTTCGTTGATGTTCCCGGTCTCTCTACCATGCTGGAAGGTGCCAGCCGTCCAGGCCACTTCCGTGGTGTTTCCACTATCGTCAGCAAGTTGTTTAACCTGATCCAACCCGATATCGCCTGCTTTGGTGAAAAAGATTTCCAACAGCTGGCGCTGATCCGCAAAATGGTAGCGGACATGGGTTATGACATTGAGATCGTTGGCGTACCGATTATTCGCGCCAAAGACGGTCTGGCCCTCAGCTCACGTAACGGTTATCTGACGGCAGAACAGCGTAAAATTGCGCCAGGCCTGCACAACGTGATGAACGGTATCGCTGAAAAGCTGATTGCGGGTAATCGTGAGCTGCAAGAAATTATTACCATTGCCGAACAAGAACTGAATGAAAAAGGCTTCCGCGCCGACGATATTCAGATTCGTGATGCCGACACGCTGCTGGAGTTGACTGAAACCA
This sequence comes from Citrobacter sp. Cpo103, assembly GCF_030332605.1. NCBI lineage: Bacteria > Pseudomonadati > Pseudomonadota > Gammaproteobacteria > Enterobacterales > Enterobacteriaceae > Citrobacter > Citrobacter sp. Cpo103. Next base: position 73,317 of record NZ_JAOWHO010000020.1, read on the forward strand.
GTAAACGCGCGGTGATTCTGGCCGCTGCATGGCTGGGTCAGGCACGTCTGATCGATAATCAAAGCGTTACATTAGCCCAGTAGACAGGGGTTAAAAATCGGGCAATACTGCCTGAAGATTTCTCAAAGCAGGCCAGTCGCGCCTGCTAAGCCAAGGTAAACGACAGGGTATAGAAGTTATGATTCGCACCATGCTGCAAGGCAAGCTCCACCGCGTAAAAGTCACGCAGGCGGACCTGCATTACGAAGGCTCCTGCGCCATCGACCAGGATTTCCTTGATGCCTCAGGTATTCTGGAAAACGAAGCTATTGATATCTGGAACGTGACCAATGGTAAACGTTTCTCAACCTATGCCATTGCGGCTGAACGCGGCTCCAGAATCATCTCGGTGAACGGTGCAGCGGCACACTGCGCTGAAGTTGGCGACATTGTGATTATCGCAAGCTTCGTCACCATGTCTGACGAAGAAGCCCGTACATGGCGTCCGAAAGTGGCTTACTTCGAAGGTGACAACGAAATGAAGCGCACAGCAAAAGCGATTCCGGTACAGGTTGCCTAAAACAGGTATTCAAAATTTATATACAAGGAGTCAATTAATCATGACTCCTTTTAAGTCTCTCCCCCAAAAAATCAACATAACAACAGACGTTAATCATCATAAATAATGCTCAAATAAATAATATTCAAATAAAAAATATCAAATACACTTTAGAGAAATAAATTATATGATATAAAAATATCACCCCTCCCCTTATTATCTAAAAAACAAATAAAATAAAACAAAAACATACATTGAATTTATTTTAGAAAAATTTAAAAATCATTACACATAAACTAATTTGATGCTGACAACCCACATCTAATACACTCCTCGAAAATTAATATATAACTCAATTAGATGTTATATTTAACGGCAAGAAGCTAAAGATATAAATTATATCTTTAGTCCCTATCAATCAATATGGATATTTATTATCATGGCATTTAAAAAATACACACTGGCTGTAGCAGTAATGGCTATCATGTCTGGTTCTGCAATGGCAGAGAATCTCAACGCTGGTCACATCCAGTTTAACGGTCTGGTAAACCCGAATACCTGTACTGTTAAAATGCTGGCCGATTCAGTGACTCAGAATCAAGAAGATTTCAGAATTGCATTGAAAACCGTAGACATTACTGACTTCACTGGTGCTTCTAATAACGACGTAGCCAGTGTTCTCGGTGAAACTAACTTCACTATGGATGTAACTTGCCCTGGTACAGTTACTCCAGACGCACAGAAAAATATCAGCGTACAGTTCAATACGTTTAACGGCACAACTACCGACTCTAGCGGCCTGTTGTTCCCGCAAGAAAATATTGAAGGCGCAGCCGATAACGTTGCACTGGTGCTGAAAAACGCTGACAACAGCCAGGTCAAAATGGGTCAGGCAAACAATGACCAGAAACAACCGTTAGATGCAAACGGTCATGCTTCACTGACTTATAAAGTTGCCTACACCAAGACAGATACTGCCGTGACTGATGGTACCGTTACCGCTTATACCACTTACACCATTAGCTATGAATAAGTAATAAGGCCGTTGCCTTTCTACATCCCTTGGCGACTCCAGGGGATGTTTCTTTCTAATCCAACAGGAAGTGGATCCCATGATGTTCAGCTCACACACGAAAACAGGGTTAAAAACGCTTATAGCCGCAGTTATTGGTTTCGCCTCTTTTCAGAGTAGCGCCGATGTTGTGATCTCCGGCACGCGAATTGTTTACCAACAATCCATGAAAGATGTGATTGTGAATATGACTAACCGGGGTCAAAACCCACTGCTGTTGCAAATCTGGATGGACGACGGACGCGCAAATATCAGCCCACAAGAATTAAAATTGCCGTTTGTCATAACACCGCCTATTACGCGAATGGATCCTGGCAAAGGCCAGTCTGTCCGCGTGACCTATCTGAATCAACCGTTAGCACAGGATCGGGAGTCGTTATTCTGGTTTAACGTTCTGGAAATCCCCAAAAAATCAGCCCAAAAAGAAGGTGAAGGCCAGAACCAATTGCAGCTCGCTTTTCGCACCCGTATTAAGGTATTTTTCCGTCCTGATGGGCTGAAAGGCACCGCTAAAGAAGCGATGAAACAAGTGAAATGGTCACAAACGCTGCAAGGTGGCAAGCTGTCTGTTGTTGGCCGTAATGACTCCCCGTACAACGTTTCCATCTCTGGCGCGGTATTTAAAATTGGCGACAAAAAATATGAAATTAATACACAGTCAATTAAACCCTTCTCTAGTGAAACGATGCCAGTAAAAGGTCTTAGCAGTACGACCAGTGGTGAAGTGGAATATATCGCTATTAATGATTATGGCGGCACCGAGAAAATAGTATCTAAAGTAACAAAATAAACGAGTTAATACACAACATCATATATAAGAACCATCTTCATTTATTTTCTGGGGTTGCTATGTTTTTTCGACGCTCTTTATTATGCCTCGCTATCAGCGCGACGTTCCCGCTTTCGATTCAAGCGGCTGAAAATACATCTACGCAATCAACTAAGCCTGAAACTGAAGAACAGGTAGAATTTAACGAGCAATTTTTATTGAATATGGGCAGCACTGTTGATGTTAACAGATATGCTCAGGGCAACCCTGTTCCGCCGGGTATTTACCGGGTCAAAATCAGCCTAAACGGAATAAATACCGTTACGCAAGAGGTGGAGTTTAAAGACAACGGCACATCCCGCGCCACGCCTTGTATTACGGCTCAACTGCTTAAACAAGCCGGTATTGATATCAAAGCCGTGCCAGATGATAGCATGGGCGAGTCGACCTGCGTCGATATTAAAAAAATCTACCCCAGCTCATCGGTGAATTTCGACAGTTCAAAACTGGTTCTGGAATTGACCGTGCCACAACTTTACGTGTTAAAGCGTCCACCGGGTTATGTCGATCCGTCTTTATGGGATGCGGGTATTCCCGCAGCGTTATTATCATACAATATTAACAGCTGGCACCGGGAAACCGATGGTTATACAACGGATACCGCCTATGCGGGCCTGCAATATGGCCTCAATTTGGGGGCATGGCATCTGCGTTCTCGCGGCACTCTGGACTGGGATAGCGACAATGGCACATCGTACACCAGCCAGGATATTTATCTCCAACGCGATATTCCCGTGCTATCCGCTCAACTTGTGGCGGGTGAAACCTACACCGATGGCGATACCTTTGATTCCGTCAGTATTCGCGGGATGCGTTTGTACAGCGATGACCGCATGCGCCCGGAAGGGACTACCTCCTATTCGCCTGTAATCCGTGGCGTCGCCAACAGCAACGCCAAAGTCAGCGTCGAGCAAAGCGGCCGAAAAATATATGAAACGACCGTCCCGCCAGGGCCATTCGAATTAAATGATTTGAGTACCACCGGTTTTGGTAACGATCTCGAAGTGACCGTTGAAGAGTCTGACGGCAGCAAGCATACCTTTGTGGTGCCTTACTCTTCTGTGACGCAAATGGTGCGTCCTGGAGCTACACGCTGGGAGTTTGGCGCGGGTGAGCTGAACAATGACTCACTGTATGATGCCCCCCAGGTCGGCTATGCCACCGGTTATTACGGCATCAATAACACCTTTACCGGTTATGCTGGCGTGCAGTTTACCGATATGGATTTTTACGCTGGATTGTTGGGTGTCGCGATGAATACGCGTATCGGTGCTTTTGCATTGGACGTCACGCACTCACAGGCGGATATTGAGAATCTGGGCTCGCTCTCAGGTCAGAGCTACCGTTTGACCTACAGTAAAATGATCGAAGCGACCGACACGTCATTCAACATCGCGGCATATCGCTTCTCAACGAAAGATTATCTCAGCCTGAGCGATGCGGCGCAGCTTAACGACGACATTAAACATGGTCGCGACGATCGCAGCATCTACGACTCTAGCGAAGCGCTCTACAGCAACTATCAGCGTACAAAAAACCAGTATCAGGTAAGCATTAGCCAACCGCTGGACTTTTACGGGGAAAATTACGGCTCTTTCTATGCCTCTGGTTCCTGGGAAGATTACTGGAACAACAGTGGTAACACCTCCAGCTATAACATCGGCTACAGCAACAGCTTCCGCTACGGCAGTTATAGCCTCTCCGTGCAACGCTCCTACGACGAAGAAGGGGAGCGCGACGATAGTATCTACTTTAGCATCAGCGTCCCATTGGATGTGTTCTCCAGCGATGGTAAAGGTGTTGCCGGTTTCAACACGCTGAATATGAGCGTAAATAGCGATACAAAAGGCAGCGCCAATATCAATAACTCCGCGAGCGGCAGCGCCCGGAACGGGTTGTTTAACTACTCCATCAGCACGGCCAACAATATCAACAATGATGATAGTAACCTGAATCAGGTGAGTGGCTATGGTTCATGGCGAAGCCCATACGGGCCGCTCTCTGTTTCGTCCTCGTTCTCTGACGATGGCAGCAGGCAGTATTCCGCGAGCTATAACGGCGGGATGGTGCTGCACTCAGGCGGCGTAACTCTGTCACCCGGTTCATTAGACAACAACTCGCCGATTATTCTCGTTCACGCCAGTGGTGCCGAAGGCGCGAAACTGGGCTACGGACAGGGTGAGTTGAATAGCTCCGGTTACGCGCTTATGCCTTACGCCTCCGCCTACCGTGAAAACCGCGTGGGATTAAATATCAGCACGCTGGAGCGTGATGTGGAAGTGAAAAATACCAGTGAAAACGTCGTACCGCGCGATGGCGCAGTGGTAAAAGTCGAGTTTGCAACTGACGAGGGCCGTTCAGTCATCCTTGAATTATTGCGCGATGATAAGGGCTTTATCCCGCTGGGTGCCGATGTTCTGAGCGAGAAAGGCGAACGGGTTGGCGTTGTGGGTCAGGCGGGACAAGCCTATGTGCGCGGCGTGGAAGAAGAAGGCAATCTGCGGGTGGTCTGGGGTAACGAAGCAGATAGCGACTGTACCGTCCATTATAAAATTACGGATAGCGCACAAAAGGCGGGTTTAACAACCGTCCTGGATGGTCAGCGCTGCCATATGCAATAAGTCATTATTTTACAGGGAGCTTCCTTAATGACACATCAAAACGTTAAATATTGCCGTGGTCTGCCGATCGCCATGTTGGCGTTGGCCATTGGTTCTGCCATTCCTCTCACAACCCATGCGACACCAAGTCAATTTGATGTCACGTTTACCGCCAGAATACTGGCAACGACCTGCAACATGGCGGTTAATGATGGTGCCGCGGGCGGCGCAGCCACTGTTTACATTGGCGACGCCGATCACAAAGTCACGTTGGGTGACCTCATCAATGAGCAAAACAGTACCGCGACCTCGGGCCCGACTATCGCCGCCTTTAATATCAAGGCCAGTGGCTGCCCAACATCGCTGCAAAGCATTAAAACGACCATTACAGGCACCCAAAACGGCAACAAGGTATTAGTTCCCAGCAGCACAAGCGATGGCGACGCAAAAGGCGTCGGTGTGAAGATTGCTCGTGCCAGCGCACCAGATCAACCGTTCACCATCTTCACGAGTAAGACCGCGAGCACGGATGGTTCAGAAGTGATTCTCTGGGACACAGCCAGTGAAGTGGGTGATGGAAAACAACTGGATTTGATTGCCCATTTAGTTCCAACCACGACCACCACAGTCGGTCTGACCACGGGTAAGTTTAACGCGATCGCAACGTTTAACTTTGACTATGAATAATTCCAGCGATGATATTACGGAGCGCTACAATGAAATCTAATTCTCTTTTTCTCGCCCTGGTGATGGCTGGTGGGTTATTCAGCACGGTGAGCTATGCCGCAACGACAGGTACAGACTCATTAGCCATTACGTTTTCATCTGAACTTATTCCTGGCACATGTAATTTTGAGGTGCAGGACGGAACAGGCGCTGCGACAAGTACCGTGGATATTGGCAATATCTATAAAAATGATGTTGGGACAGATGCGGCCAAAAAACCGTTTTACATTGCATTCAAAGAGTGTGCGGGGGTGTCCGATATTTATATTACCGCGCAGGCAACCGGCGGCACCTGCGACAGCACCAATTACCCCACTAACGATGTGACGAATACCAACACCTCCATAAAAATACATCAGGAAGAGCACAGCTCACAGAAAACACCGCATCCGCTTAACTGTGCAATGACCCCCACGGGAGGCGATGACACGATCCACCATAGCTTTGGTGCCAGCAGATTAAGCGCTAGCGTCACCTTTGATATGTACGCCACACTGGTACTGGCAAACGGTAAAACGGCATCAGATATTGGCGTCGGCACAGCTACTGCACCCGTTACCTTTTCAATAAGTTACGAATAAGCCATGGATGGGCAACAATGCAACAGAAACTCCTTTCTACACGACCCATCTTCGTTTTACTGGCTGCGCTGGCAGCGGGGCTATGGTCTGCTGCCAGTCCGGCGGAGGACAGCGGAGTGAACGTGAATTTTACGGCCAGGATCCTTGCGAATACTTGCCAGATAAATTTAAAAGACGGTAGTGATGTGACGTTGCCCACAGTGTCTCAGGACTGGTTTTACAACGCAGATAACAGCAACCGCCTGCAACCAGAGACCGACGCAGGCGGTACGCCGTTTGTCATCCAGGTGGTGAGCTGCGATATTTCCGGTACGGAAAGCAACAACAGCCAGCAGGTTCATTTTCAGTTTACGCCGCAATTTGGTATTGACCCGCTTAATAAACGCGTGTTTGCCAATAATGCCACCAGCGGCCAGGCCAGTAACGTTGGGGTAGTGGTTTTTTCTGAAGCGTTCCATACCAACGTATTGAACGATGATGGCAGTTCCGATGTGGTGTATGACCTTTCCGGGAAAGCCGAACCGCGCTTTCCTGCGGATTACACGTTTTACGCCCGTTATCAGAACACCGGCGACGTAGGCAACGGAGTCATCACCAGTAATGTGGTGGTCGACGTCACCTATCAATAAAGGGATTTATGATGAGATTGCGTTATTTACTGCCGTTACTCTTCTGTGTGCTCTCTACATTTGCAGGACAGGCACTGGCGTATAACTGTTGGTTCAGTAAAAATTATACGATTACACTGCCTGATGTCTGGACGAGCAACCAGGCTATTGGGGCAATAGGTGGCCTGACGCTGCCGGAACCCTTCACTGATGTCAACCCAGAAAGTTCTCTACTGTTTTCCGGTATGAGTGACGTAATAACGTGCCCTGTTGAAGGTACCAATAACGTCGTTGAATTATTCCCACCCGATGCCAGTATGGTGGATGCCACCTACACGGCAACATACACTGACGGTGCGACGGTTGGGCTACTAAAAACCAACGTCCCAGGTATTGTTTATACCTATGTGGTCAGATGTACGAGTAACTGCCTTGGCGGTCAGCAATTGTATTTAAACCTGCCGCCTCAGGGAAAAACAACAAAAAGTAGCGCTTCCAGTGCAGGTTATAAAGGGAGTGAAAAAAACTGGGATGTCTTTTTCACGCTGTACCAGACCCCGGAGTATCGCCCTCATCCAGGGCAGACACAGGTAAGGGCCATAGGCGGCACCATCGGCTCTATGCAGATGGGAACGCTGTACGCAAATAAAGTCACGATGAATATCAGCAGTGGTTCGGTGTTATTCACATTAGCCGAACCCACTTGCCGAAGCTACGGCGTCAATGGCGATGCTTATGATCGCACCGTTAACTTTGGTGATTTCTACACGTCCGATTTTAGCAGCGGTGACACTACGGAGAAGAGAACCTTTACACTCGATTTATTCCAGTGCTCGATGAACAAATTCTCCATAACAGTAAATGGCCCAAGCGATGCTTCAGGCAATTATTTGACCAATGGAGCGAGTGGCACCGCTGAAGGCATTGGTGTCGCACTTGCCGCACAGGTAAACGGCAACTGGCATTCAGTCAAATTTGATGGTACCGAAGCATTTGGTGTAGAATTTTCAGGCGATGCCGATTGGTATCATGAAAGTTACTCCATTCCGTTCACCGGACAGTTAAAGAAACTGGGTACGGTTAAAGCCGGCACTTTCGAAAATGCGGCCACGTTCACCGTCAGCTACGAATAAACATCTTACCCCTGCGGCTGGTTGCTGATCAGCCGCGCCATCGTCTCGAGAGAATCCGTTCTTAAAATATACAAACGCTTCAGTAAGAACGGATTATCCCCCGGCTTCACCTTCCCTTTCACCGTCGTCACCGCCAGATGAAAACCAGCGTCGCTCGCCGCCTGTACCGCCGTAGTGTTATAGCCGCCAAACGGATACGAAAGATACTGGACGTGAGGATTGAACTGGGACAGCGCCCGGCGAGAACGGGCAAAATCAAACAGAATGTTGTGATAGCTTCGACTCAGCAGGATTGGCCGGTGATTGGCATCCACACGGTGCAGGAAATGAGTATGCGACTGGAAGTCGAACACGTCGCGGATCTCGTTCAGTTCAGAAAGGCTCATAAACTGCAGCGATTTCGGATCCCACTTCTGCGGGTGACGCTTGATACGTGAGCTAATGATAAACGCCGTGGCTTTAAAGCCATACTGCTTCAGAATCGGGTAAGCATAACGACTCACCGACTTCAGGCCATCGTCGAACGTCAGCACCACCGCCCGCGCCGGGAGGTTCATATTGTTGCGTACATAGCCTTCCAGTTGATACATCGTCAATGTGGTGTAGCCGCGGTCCTGGAGCCAGGCCATCTGGTTACTGAAGGCACGTACGGAGGTCGTCGTGGAGGTATGGCGAAAGCGGGTATTCTCTTCATCGCGCAGAATATGGTGATACGTTAACACCGGGATGCCGTTGTCTTCCTGCGCATCCAGAGCACTGATATAAGCCAGCCTGCCGCCAATGCGGATCTGGAACCACGTCTGGTTGAGTCGATCTTTAAGCTTACTGATAATGGGATAGCGCAGATTATCTGCCAGCACGCCAAACGGGGCGCTACCGATATCTGGAGCGTTATACACCGGCGTATCTTTCCAGGTTACCAGGCTTTGATTGCTAAGCGGTTTATTGAGATCGCCCAGACCATCGTCAACTTTCTGCCTCCCCTGAACCGGCTCCAGATGTCCCTTATCAATAAATCCGGTGCCAAAGCCAAAGGTAAATTCGTAATAGTCTGCCGCAATCGGCTCAACGGCAAGGATCTGCCCGGCGCGAATATTCCCGACCGTCACCATCTTATTGCCAATCTGCGCCCATACGGCGGCCGCTTCGGTGGTTTGCATATAGCGAGCAGGCAAAGCCGCGGCGACGCTGCCAGAGAACAGGAGCACTACAACAAGCAGAACGCGCATAACCATATGAGATAACCGAGGCGAGAAACCTCGGTTATTGTAGCAAAAGCGCCATCAATACCAATGATTAATACTCATACAAATCATGCTTCAACACGAAGGGGGGATTTTTTTGTTGTTGATGCCAGAGGCTGGAGACTTCGGGGCCGCCAAGCGCGACGATGCAATCGCGAAACGCAGAACTGCTCAGCGATTCCCGCGACGAAACCATTCGTTCAAGTAATGGGTAGCTGATACCTGAAATCACTTCACACTGGGGGTGTTTGTGGCTCATTAACGAGGCCACGCGGTACGGCGCGGCCCCGGCCATATCCGTCAGGAAGATCACGCCCTCGCCTGAGTCGGTGGCATGCAGGGCATGGCACATCATGCGGCTTAACATATTCGAGCTGAGCCCACGCCAGAAACTTACCGCCTGACATTGCTCCAACGGACCGTACTTTTTCTCCAGACGATGCAGCATATCCTGTGCCTTATCGTCATGACAGGTAATTACCCAACCTAACATTGCCTACCTCCTTAGCAGGCAAGTAGTTTATCAGGGTGATAAATCGGTAATGGTGATAAGCATCAAAAGTCTTCCTCTCCCGGCCAGGAAGAGGAAGAAAGAATTAGCTACGCAGGCCGCGTCCGCGCTGAATCAGGTACCAGCACAGCAAGTAAAACGCCGCAATGAACACCACCAGCACGCCAAACGTGGTGACCAGCGGAACATCATGAATACCCAGGAAGCCGTAGCGGAAGCCGCTAATCATGTAGACAATTGGGTTCAGATGCGACAGTCCCTGCCAGAACGGCGGCAGCAGCGTTAACGAATAGAACACGCCACCCAAATAGGTCAGCGGCGTCAACACGAAGGTGGGGATCAGGCTGATATCATCAAAGGTTTTTGCAAAGACTGCGTTCAACAAACCGGCCAGCGAGAACAGTACTGCCGTTAGCACCAGCGTGAGCGCCACAAAGACCCAGGAATGCACCTGGAACGGCACGAAGAACAGTGAAATAGCCGTCACCAGAATGCCTACGCACAGGCCACGCGCCACGCCGCCGCCGACGAAACCGGCAATAATCACGTGCGTCGGCACCGGGGCGACCAGCAGCTCTTCAATATTGCGTTGAAACTTGGCGCTAAAGAACGACGAGGCCACGTTGGCGTACGAGTTGGTGATCACTGCCATCATAATCAGCCCCGGCACAATAAACTGCATGTAGCTAAAGCCATGCATTTCGCCGATACGCGAGCCGATCAGGTTACCAAAGATAATAAAATAGAGCGTCATGGTGATGACGGGAGGCACCAAAGTCTGGACCCAGATACGCATAAAGCGGTGGATCTCTTTCGCCCAGATGCTTTTCAGCGCAACCCAGTAAAGCTGCATCATGCGCGATCTCCTTGTTTTTCATGAACCAGAGAAACAAACAGTTCTTCCAGTCGGTTCGCTTTGTTACGCATACTCAATACCTGAATGCCCTGCGCACTCAGCTGAGAAAAGACGCTGTTGACCCCTTGTTCACGCAGAACCTCCACTTCCAGCGTGGAAGTGTCAACCAGCCGGTACTGATAACCTTCCAGTTTCGGCAGCGGGCTTTTCGGCGCCAGATCGAGGATAAAAGTCTCGGATTTCAGTTTGGAGAGCAGGCTCTTCATCGAAGTATTTTCCACCAACTCACCATGCTGAATAATGCCGATATTGCGACACAGCATTTCCGCTTCTTCGAGATAGTGGGTGGTCAGAATAATGGTGGTGCCTTTGTCGTTTAAATCCTTTAAAAAGCCCCACATTGAACGACGTAACTCAATGTCGACGCCCGCCGTTGGTTCATCCAGAATGAGTAATTTCGGCTCGTGCATCAGCGCACGGGCAATCATCAGACGGCGTTTCATCCCGCCGGAAAGCATGCGCGCACGCTCGTTACGTTTTTCCCATAAATCGAGCTGCTTTAAATATAGTTCGCTGCGTTTGACCGCTTCTTTATGCTCAACACCGTAGTAACCCGCCTGGTTGACCACGATCTGCTGCACGGTTTCAAACGGGTTAAAGTTAAACTCCTGCGGCACCAGACCAAGCTGACGTTTAGCATTAACCGTGTCTTTTTCGAGATCGTACCCGAAGACGCTCACCCGCCCGGAGGTTTTATTCACCAACGAGCTGATTATCCCAATGGTGGTGGACTTTCCTGCGCCATTCGGTCCCAAAAGCGCATAGAAATCACCCGCTTCGACTTGCAAATCTATGCCGCGTAACGCTTGAACGCCACCGGGATAGGTTTTTTTAAGTTGTTGAAGTTCCAGAGCAATGGTCATGTTTTTATACTTACCTTACGTTCTGACATTTTATATATAGTTTAATTAATGCTGGAGTTACCCTATATTAGCCCATCGAATTTATCTGGCTTCGGGTCGTACAACTCCATGAAAGACATAGATACACTCATCAGCAACAATGCACTATGGTCAAAGATGCTGGTAGAAGAGGATCCCGGATTTTTTGAAACGCTGACGCATGCCCAGAATCCGCGTTTTCTATGGATTGGATGTTCCGATAGCCGCGTTCCCGCTGAACGTTTAACCGGTCTTGAACCGGGTGAACTGTTTGTTCACCGTAATGTTGCTAATCTGGTTATTCACACCGATCTGAACTGTCTCTCAGTCGTTCAGTATGCGGTGGATGTGCTGGAAGTGGAACATATTATTATATGCGGCCACTATGGATGCGGCGGCGTCCAGGCGGCAATTGAAAATAAAGAACAGGGGCTGATTGATAACTGGTTACTGCACATCCGCGATATCTGGTTCAAACACAGCTCACTGCTGGGCGAAATGCCGCAGGAACGTCGCATGGACACCCTGTGCGAACTGAATGTCATGGAACAGGTCTATAACCTGGGCCACTCAACCATTATGCGTTCAGCCTGGAAGCGCGGTCAGAAAGTGACCATTCACGGCTGGGCATACGGCATTCATGACGGTCTGCTGCGCGATCTGGACGTCACCGCCACCAGCCGCGAAACGCTGGAGCAGCGCTATCGCCAGGGCTTATCTAACCTGAGTCAGAAACACAGCAACCATAAATAATGTGACATTGCCGGGAGGCGGCGACGCCTTACCCGGCCTACAAACCTACACCGTAGGTCTGATAAGCGAAGCGCCATCAGGCGCTCCAGCCAATTACTCGTCCAGCAGCACCACTTTGCCAACATACGGCAGATGACGATAACGCTGCGCATAATCAATGCCGTAACCGACCACAAACTCATCAGGAATTGAGAAGCCGATAAACTCGACCGGAACATTCACTTCACGACGAGAAGGTTTGTCCAGCAGCGTACAAATAGCCAGGGATTTCGGCTCGCGCAGGCTCAGAATTTCACGCACTTTGGACAACGTATTGCCGGAGTCGATGATGTCTTCGACAATCAGCACGTCCTTGCCACGAATGTCTTCATCCAGGTCTTTCAGGATTTTAACATCACGCGTGGTAGACATTCCGCTACCGTAGCTGGATGCCGTCATGAAATCGACTTCGTGAGAGACATGCACTTCGCGGCACAGATCCGCCATAAACATAAATGAGCCACGTAACAGACCAACCAGCACCATATCGCTGCCGCTGTCCTTGTAACGTTCGTTAATCTGGCGCCCCAGTTCAGCAATACGCGCTTTGATCTCCGCTTCCGGGATCATCACTTCAACAGTATGTTTCATAAACCCTATAACTCACTGATTTTTATCAGTTGACACATCATGCAGATCGAAAGAAAGCGCTTACGTTGATACACCGACTGACAGACGGCGACCCGCTCTAACCACAAAACTTGCGACAGCATACAAACAATTCAGTTGATGAAGTATACCAGTAAAGAGAGCGGGTTCCTCTGATAGTTCACAGGAGAACCCGTTTGCGTCGTTTTTTGTACGCTTATTAATCAACACCAGGAGCGCACGGCAGCCTGTGGCTAAAACGTTTCCCAGTGTGGGTCTTGTGGCGAACTCCCCGCGGAGGTCGCTCGTGGAGTATCCTTAGGTGGTTTTCGATGCTCACTGTTGGAGGCATCGCGAGTGATGCGAAATGCCGCCACGGCCAGGCGTAGCTGTTCAGCTTGTTGTTCCAACGAAGCGGCGGCGGCGGCAGACTCCTCTACCAGCGCGGCGTTTTGTTGTGTGACACTGTCCATCTGCGAGACCGCGAGACTCACCTGCTCAATTCCCCGACTCTGCTCCTCCGAGGCGGAGGCGATTTCCCCCATGATGTCCGTCACGCGGGTAACCGCAGCGACAATCTCTTTCATCGTTTTACCCGCGTCCGACACCTGCTGAGATCCCATCCCCACGCTGTGGGTTGAGTTATCAATCAACGCCTTGATCTCTTTGGCTGCCTGAGCGCTACGGCTTGCCAGGGTACGGACTTCGCCCGCCACAACAGCAAATCCGCGGCCCTGCTCTCCTGCTCTGGCAGCCTCAACCGCCGCATTGAGCGCCAGGATATTGGTCTGGAAAGCAATACTGTCGATGACGCTGGTGATCTGCGCAATTTGCTGTGAACTACCGGCAATTTCACTCATTGTATGCACGACAGTATCAACAACCCGTCCACCACGTGCGGCAGTATCAGACGCATTCTTAGCCAGTTGAGTTGCCTGTTTCGCATTGTCCGTATTTTGCTTCACGGTCGCGGTAAGCTGTTCCATGCTGGCGGCTGTCTCTTCAAGTGAAGCAGCCTGCTGCTCGGTACGCGAAGACAGATCGTTGTTACCTGATGAGATTTCCGCTGCACCGCTATGAATCGTTTCTGAGCTGTTACGCACCGACGTGACTGTCGAAATCAGCGACTGTCGCATTTCATCTAAGCCCGTCGCCAAACGCCCCATTTCATTACGTCCCTGGACGTCGAGTTGATGGGTCAAATCACCACGGGTAATAATGCGAATATGCTCCATAATCTGCGCCAGGGGTTTAAGCAGCATATGCTGCAACCCGCTCCAGATCATGCCCAGAACAATGAGCACAGCGACGACAATTGCCCCTAATGTCCATTGCATGCGGGTAAAGCTGTGTTGATTCTCCGCCGCCGCGTGCTGAAGCAGCGCGTTATTTTCGTTACGCCACTGGTCATAGCTGGCTTCCATCTCATCCTGCGCCTTCTGAGCATCAAGATCGCCATAGGCTTGATAGTTATTCGCGCGCAGATACTCTATCGATAACGCCATCACGTCGTGCATCTGCCGATACTGTTTTTCCATTTCAGATGCAATTTGCGGATTCTGCCCCGACACCTGCGGCAATGACTGATAATGCGCAAAGTATCCCTCAGCCTTCTTCATCGACTCACTCGCCGTTTTTAGCAAAGTATCAATTGCCGCCAATGAGGCCGGATCGCGTTGGTTCTTTAAGAAACGAATTGCTACACGGGTTACCGTTACCCGGGTTTTAATCAGCGTATTGACGCTATCACTCAGATTTTCCTGTTGGGCGTTCAGGGTGCCTGAGTTCTGGAAATTATGGCGATCATTGTTTACCGCAGAATAAAAAAAGCTTCCTGTCACGACCTGTAGCAAACAGAAAATGGCGAGAACCAGAAGAATGCCGGTAATAACGCGCACATTTTTAATCATAGTATTTCATCCATTGAACTCACATTGGGTACCCAATGATTATCGGCTCCAAAGGCGATTACTTTATGTGCAATAGCAGAATTTGCAGGAGGAGGGAGTCGTGCGATGAAACGCTGTAAAGAGACAGTGTTTTATCCGGCCTACGAGAGATTTCTGCAGGCCGGATAAGCACAGCGCGATTTATTTAGACGGTGAAGCCGAGCATCATTCCGGTATCTTCATGCTCTAACAGATGGCAGTGCGCCATATAGGCATGCTCTTTTGGCGCATCGTGGTCAAACTTCACCAATACCTCGCTCACGCCGCCTTCTACCCGCACCGTGTCCTTCCATCCCGCGCGGTGTGCGGCTGGCGCTTTGCCATTCTCAGACAAAATGCGGAACTGCGTGCCGTGAATGTGGAACGGATGCAGCATCATGTCGCCCTGACCGGAAATTACCCAGCGTTCGTGCTGCCCTTTCGCCGCGGCAAACATCGGTTTATTCATATCAAACGCCTGACCATTAATCCGGTTGGCGTTATGGAAATCAAACGATCCGCCATGCTTCATGTTGCCCATATCACCATGCTGCATATTCCCCATCTCACCGTGGTTCATATTGCCATGATTCATATTGCCGTGGCCCATATTGTCATTATTCATATGGCCCATCATCTTCCCATGATCCATACCCGCCATGGCCTGAGCACCGTATTTCTTCATCAGCATTTGCATGCCCATCATATCGAGCATCGGATCCATCGACAGCTGCAGCTTGCGCACCGTCAGACCTTCCAGTGACGGCAGCGATGGCATGGATGTCAGCGAATCTGGCAGCGTGCCGGAAGCGGTAATCAGCAACGGTTGAACGCGCATCACCGGGTGCGGCTTATCAAATGGCGCGATCGCCATCCCCATCTGGCTGACTGGCAGAGTGACCAGATCAAAAGCTTTGCCGTCACTGACATCCACCAGCACTTCAAAGCGCTCACCCATCAGCATAGGAAGCTCGGTCACTTTTACCGGTTCCGCCAACAGTCCACCGTCGCTGGCAATGACGTACAAAGGACGATTGTCGCTGGCCGCAATGTTCAGTGAGCGTGCGTTACAACCATTCAGCAGGCGTAGACGCAACCAGCCACGCGGTGCGGCATGCTGAGGATAAATCGCCCCATTGGTCAGCAGCGTATCGCCAAACCAGCCGACGGCGGCGGTCATGATGTCCAGTTGATAATCAACCTGCCCATCAGCAGAGAACTGTTTGTCCTGAATAATCACCGGTACATCATCAATGCCCCACTGCTTAGGCAGCATCAGCTTGCGAATCTCTTCATCTTCAATCAGCACCAGTCCGGCCAGCCCCATCGCTACCTGACGGCCGGTCTTTCCATGCTGATGCGGGTGGAACCAGCATGTTGCCGCCCGCTGATCCGGCGTGAAGGTCACTGAACGTTTCCCGCCCGCCGGGATAATGCCTTGCGGCCCACCGTCGACTTCACCGGGGATTTCCAGACCGTGCCAGTGCAACGTCGTCTCTTCGGCAAGCTGGTTATGGATATCCACGGTCACCGATTGCCCTTTGTTCAGCTTGACCGCAGGTCCGAGTAAATTGCCGTTATATCCCCACGTCGTCGCTGTTTTACCAGCAAAGCTCGATTTTCCGGCTTGCACCACCAATTGCATACGGTTTGAGGCATCCGCGGTTAGCAGGTCAGGAATGGGCAATGCAGGGCGGTCTGCGGCAAATACGCTCCGGCTCCACAGAGGTAACGCTGACGCGACGCCCAGCGCCACGGAGTACTTTAAAAAGTCACGACGTTGCATAATCACTTCCTTATATTCAGCAGCTTAAGCAGGCTATCTTTTAAGCATAAGCCTTCCCCTTACGGGAAGGTCAAGTGAACGGCTAATAATAAAGGTCGTCGCTTCGCTCGCAGTATGCTAACGTTTAAATTCCGTGATGCAGTGGTAGAAGCAATGAAGACGTTTTTCAGAACAGTTTTGTTCGGCAGCCTGATGGTCGTATGCGCAAATAGCTACGCGCTCAGCGAGTCCGAAGCCGAAGATATGGCCGATTTAACGGCAGTTTTTGTTTTTCTGAAAAATGACTGTGGATACCAGAATTTGCCTAATGGGCAGATTCGTCGCGCACTGGTCTTTTTTGCCCAGCAAAACCAGTGGGACCTGAGTAATTACGACACCTTCAATATGAAAGCGCTGGGTGAAGACAGCTACCGCGATCTCAGCGGTATCGGCATCCCGACGGCAAAGAAATGCAAAGCGCTGGCACGTGACTCTCTGAGCCTGCTGGCCTACGTTAAATAGATAGTTTTGCGGAGCCCTCAGGCTCCGCATGAATTAACGCTGTTGCACAAATTCGCGGTATGCCGCCACAACCTGAAGAAAGTCCTCTACACCACAGAGAGAAAAACTTTCTTCGTCGTAGTAGCTCATCCCCTCTTCCATCTCATCGCCAGAGAACTCCAGCTGATTAGCGCGGACCATCACTTCTTCGCCATCCAGCCAGAGCGTGTATTCATGCCCTGCTCTCTGCCAGGAGCGCTCACTGCCCTTAACCGCACGCGCCGCCTGTTCCACTTCATCAAGTAAGGCCAGGTTTTCTTTCACTTCTTCGTTAAACCAGTGCCCCACCACCTCGTGGCCCATGGACATACGCACTTTTACCACTCCGGTAATATCGCGCAGAAATTCGTAATCCATAATGTCTTCCTCTGCTCCCGGCAATGCGCCAATACCGCATTGCGCCTTGCTGTAATTATCGCAGCAGCGCGGCAGAAAAAAAGCGTAGCGGGTATAAGGAATAAAAATAAAAATGCCCGGAGAAGCAGACTTCTCCGGGCATTGATGTGTTTTTACACAAAACGCGTTAGCGCATTACACCGCGGTCTGGAAAATCACACCATCGGCTTTCTCGGTATACTGAGACAGCTGGTCGAAGTTCAGATAACGGTAAGTATCTACGGCCGTTTTATCTACCTGCGCTACATAGGTCTGGTACTCTTCCGCCGTCGGCAGTTTGCCGATCAGCGCCGCAACCGCCGCCAGCTCCGCAGAAGCCAGATAGACGTTCGCCCCGGTACCTAAACGGTTCGGGAAGTTACGGGTAGAGGTCGACACCACCGTTGCGCCGTCGGCTACACGCGCCTGGTTACCCATGCACAGAGAGCAGCCTGGAATTTCGATACGCGCACCGCTCTTACCGAATACGCTGTAGTAGCCTTCTTCAGTCAGCTGAGCGGCGTCCATACGGGTTGGCGGAGCCACCCACAGACGCGTCGGCAGCTGGCCTTTGTGCGCATCCAGAAGCTTACCAGCGGCACGGAAGTGCCCGATGTTAGTCATGCAGGAGCCGATGAACACTTCGTCAATCTTCTCGCCCTGTACGTCAGACAGCAGACGCGCATCGTCCGGATCGTTCGGTGCACACAGGATTGGCTCTTTGATATCCGCCAGATCGATGTCGATCACCGCCGCGTATTCTGCGTCAGCGTCGGCTTCCAGCAACTGCGGATCCGCCAGCCATTTTTCCATGCCCTGCACACGACGTTCCAGCGTACGACGATCGCCATAACCTTCTGCGATCATCCACTTCAGTAGAACGATGTTAGAGTTCAGATACTCAACGATCGGCTCTTTGTTCAGCTTGATGGTACAACCGGCAGCGGAACGCTCAGCGGAGGCATCGGTCAGTTCGAACGCCTGCTCCACTTTGAGATCCGGCAGACCTTCGATTTCAAGGATGCGGCCAGAGAAGATGTTTTTCTTACCTTTCTTCTCAACGGTCAGCAGACCCTGTTTGATCGCGTACAGCGGAATGGCGTGAACCAGATCGCGCAGGGTGATGCCCGGCTGCATTTTGCCTTTGAAACGCACCAGAACGGATTCCGGCATATCCAGCGGCATCACGCCGGTCGCCGCAGCAAACGCCACCAGACCAGAACCTGCCGGGAAGGAGATCCCGATAGGGAAACGGGTATGGGAGTCACCACCGGTACCTACGGTATCCGGCAGCAGCATACGGTTCAGCCAGGAGTGGATAACGCCATCGCCCGGACGCAGGGAGACACCACCACGGTTCATGATGAAGTCTGGCAGCGTATGGTGCGTATTGACGTCCACCGGCTTCGGATAGGCCGCGGTGTGGCAGAAGGACTGCATCACCAGATCAGCAGAGAAGCCCAGGCACGCCAGGTCTTTCAGTTCGTCACGGGTCATTGGGCCAGTGGTATCCTGAGAACCGACGGAGGTCATCTTCGGTTCGCAGTACGCGCCCGGACGGATACCTTTCACGCCACAGGCGCGGCCAACCATTTTCTGTGCCAGGGAGAAGCCACGGCTGCTTTCCGCCACGTCTTTCGCCTGACGGAATACGTCGCTGTGCGGCAGACCCAGCGCTTCGCGCGCCTTGGTAGTCAGGCCGCGACCAATGATCAGCGGAATACGGCCACCGGCGCGAACTTCGTCGATCAGGACTTCAGTTTTCAGCTCAAAGCTTGCCAGCAGTTCGCCGGTTTCGTGGTTGCGTACTTCGCCTTTGAACGGGTAAACGTCAATCACGTCGCCCATATTCATGTTCGACACGTCCACTTCAATCGGCAGTGCGCCCGCATCTTCCATGGTGTTGAAGAAGATAGGTGCAATTTTGCCGCCGAGGCACAGGCCGCCGCCGCGCTTGTTCGGCACATGAGGAATGTCGTCACCCATGAACCACAGCACGGAGTTGGTTGCGGATTTACGCGAAGAACCGGTACCGACAACATCACCCACATAAGCCAGCGGGTAACCTTTTTTCTGCAATTCTTCGATCTGTTTGATCGGGCCAACCACGCCCGGCTGATCCGGTTCGATACCTTCACGGGCGTTTTTCAGCATCGCCAGCGCGTGCAGAGGGATATCCGGACGAGACCATGCATCCGGTGCCGGAGAAAGGTCATCGGTGTTGGTTTCACCCGTCACTTTGAAGACGGTAACGGTGATTTTTTCAGCCAGAGCCGGACGGTTCAGGAACCATTCGGCATCAGCCCAGGATTGCATTACCTGCTTCGCATATTCGTTGCCCGCTTTGGCTTTTTCTTCTACGTCGTAGAAGTTATCGAACATCAGCAGTGTTGAAGAGAGCGCTTTAGCGGCAATTGGTGCCAGTTTTGCGTCGTCCAGCGCGTCGATCAGCGGATGAATGTTGTAGCCACCCTGCATGGTGCCCAGCAGTTCAATGGCTTTTTCTGGGGTAACCAGCGGGGAGGTGGTGTCGCCTTTCGCGACAGCGGCGAGAAAACCAGCTTTAACATAAGCGGCTTCATCTACGCCAGGAGGAACGCGGTTGATCAACAGGTCTAACAGGAATTCTTCTTCGCCCACAGGCGGGGTCTTCAGCAGCTCGACAAGTGCAGCCATTTGGGTTGCGTCTAAAGGTTTTGGCACAATCCCCTGGGCAGCACGCTCAGCTACGTGCTTACGGTATTCTTCTAGCACGACGATATCTCCTCGCTCTCATTGTCATAATGCGGCGCTTTTGTAGATGGGCGATTCTCTTCACGCTCCTGTGAGACAGTAGTTAGTAGGGTAAATGCCCGGTACCGCATAAGGCACAATAACAGGATTTTCACTAAGTGTTAATCCGTTTACAAAAAAGCAACATAAAAAATTGGCTGAATCGTTAAGAATGGTATAGCGACAAGGCGCAACGCAATTTAGGCTGCCTGAAACCTCCCTGAAACGGTTGATTTTTAAGCGCGATCGGCTGAATATTCCAGCGATTTTCCCGCCATCAGATATAATTGTGTAATAAATCTTCACACTCTTTTTCCGGACTTACCGGGCGAATCCCCAATAAAAGTCAAAACTGTCTAACACGGGTGAATAATACTCGCGGCAACAGGAACGCCTCACGGCACAGCGCTTGTCTCGTTGGAGTCATTTTATGAAGTTGCCCCTTAAGCCACATCTGCTTGTCCTTTTGTGCAGTGCCGGGCTGTTTGCCGCCTCTGGCGTGATGTTCGTTAAAAGTCGCACAACGGAGCCTGCTGCTCCGGCCCCCGTTGCGCAGCAACCGTCAACACCGGCCCCAGCTCCGGTAGCAGCCCCTGCCCCGGTAGAGCAAACTGCGCCCGCCGCGGCACCAACCTACTCGGCAGCACAAATCGATCAGTGGGTTGCGCCTATCGCGCTCTATCCAGACTCGCTGCTGTCGCAAATTTTGATGGCCTCAACCTATCCGGCTAACGTTATCCAGGCCGCACAGTGGTCAAAAGACAATCCCAAAATGCAGGGCGATGCCGCCATTCAGGCCGTTGCCAGCCAACCCTGGGATCCCAGCGTGAAATCGCTGGTTGCCTTTCCTCAGTTGATGTCGCTGATGGGTGAAAATCCGCCGTGGGTACAAAGTCTGGGCGATGCTTTCCTCGCACAGCCGAAAGACGTCATGGATTCCGTTCAACGTCTGCGCGCGCTGGCGCAACAGACCGGTGCGTTGCAATCAACACCGCAACAGACCGTCACTACCGTGACCAAAGCGGCGCCAGCTAAAACCGTCACCAGCGAGTCGACGACCAGTTCAGCGACCACAACAGCCACAACCACCTCAACAAGCCCAACGGTTATCAAGATTGAATCCGCCGATCCGCAGGTGGTGTACGTTCCTACCTATAACCCGAACACGGTTTACGGTACCTGGCCGAATACCGCTTATCCGCCAACTTATCTGCCGCCTACGCCCGGCGAGCAGTTTGGCAACAGCTTCGTTAACGGTTTAGGCTTCAGCCTCGGTGTTGCCACAACCTATGCCATCTTCAGCAACATCGACTGGGATGACGACGATGATCACCATCATAATGATGACTGGGATAACCATGGCGGCTATAACCGTAATGGTGATAACAACATCAACATTAACGTTGATAACTTCAATAAAATCAGTGGGCAACGGCTGACAGATGCCAACCGTACCTGGCAGCATAACCCGGCCTATCGTGAGGGTGTGCCATACCCAAATAACCAGCTCAATAACCGCTTCCACTCCACTAACACAGCTACGGGCTTAAGTTCGACCCAGCAAAGACCGGTCAATCGTGATAGCCAGCGCCAGGCTGCGATGAGCCAAATGGAAAAATCAACGGGGAAAACATTCCCACAGACAGCGCGCTCGGGCACGAAAGACGCTCAGCGTCAGGCGTCCAGCCAACAGCTGAAGCAAATTTCACAGCGTAATAACTACCGCGGTTACGATACCAAGCCACAAACCGCGAAACGGACAAGCACACAGCAACGTGAGAATCGTCAGGCAGTCGCCCAGCGACAGGAGAAAAGGGTCACGCAACCGGCGCAGCAACGCAATGTGCAACAGCGCAATCTTCAACAGCGAACCAGTCAGCCGCGCGCTAATGCGCTGAGCGGTAACGACAGTCGCTCCGCCAACTGGCAGGCACAGCAACAGCGAGGTGCCCAGAGCCGGCAGGTCGCCCGTAATCAGCCATCGCGCCAGCCTTCTGGCGGGCGTGCTGAGCACCGTGAATTCCGTCATCGTTAAGGGAACCAACATGAAAAATAAACTACTCAGTGGAATGGTGTTGTTCATGGTTTCGGCTACCGCGATGGCACAACAATCCTTCAGCACACCAGACCAGGCGACCGATGCGCTGGCAAACGCGATCAGTGAGCAAAATGAAAGTGCAATGAGCAACCTGCTCGGGGAAAACTGGCGTGATTTTCTGCCGCCAGAAGGCGTCGATCCTGATGCGGTTGACCGCTTCCTGCGCGACTGGAAGGTTCGCCATAGCACCGTTATCGACGGCAATACGGCGCATCTTGTGGTTGGGGACAGCGACTGGCAACTGCCAATCCCGGTCGTCAAAAACGCTTCAGGCTGGCAATTTGATATCAAGGAAGCGGCCGAAGAGATCCTGACTCGTGAGATTGGACGCAACGAACTTGCTGCCATCGAGGCGTTGCACGCCTATGTGGATGCTCAGCAGAGCTATTTTGCGATGAACCAGAAATACGCGCAAAAGATTGTCAGTTCTGAAGGGAAAAAGGATGGTCTGTACTGGCCTGTTTCGCCCGGCGAAGCGCCAAGCCCGCTTGGCCCAGCCTTCAGTCCACAGGAGCCGGGCATGGGCTATCACGGCTATAGCTTCCGAATCCTTCCCGATAAAACCAGCGGCTTTGCCATGGTGGCCTGGCCCGTTAGCTACGATCACACCGGCGTGATGAGTTTTATGATTAACGGTGAAGACAAAGTCTACCAGGCCGATCTCGGTGTTGAATCACAGCAGAAAGCACAAGCGTTAACCACATTCCATCCGGATAAAAACTGGCAACCCGTAGCACCGTAAAGCGAGGTTAAGCCGTAGGCCGGGTTAGCACTAGCGCCACCCGGCATGTTGCCCGAAATAACGGGTAGCTTCAGGCAAAAAAAAACGCCTCCGAAGAGGCGTTTTCACAAAAGGGAGAAGATTACTTCTTCTTCGCTTTCGGGTTTGGCAGGTCGGTAATGCTACCTTCAAAGATTTCTGCCGCCAGGCCCACTGACTCGTGCAGAGTCGGGTGCGCGTGGATGGTCAGCGCGATATCTTCAGCGTCACAACCCATTTCGATCGCCAGACCGATTTCGCCCAGCAGCTCGCCGCCGTTGGTACCGACAATCGCACCACCGATAACACGGTGAGATTCTTTGTCGAAAATCAGTTTGGTCATACCGTCTGCACAGTCGGAAGCGATAGCACGGCCAGAAGCAGCCCACGGGAAGGTGGCGGTTTCGTAGCTAATGCCTTTTTCTTTCGCTTCTTTCTCGGTCAGACCAACCCATGCAACTTCTGGTTCAGTGTATGCAATGGATGGGATAACTTTCGGATCGAAGTAGTGTTTCTTGCCGGCGATAACTTCAGCGGCAACATGACCTTCATGAACACCTTTGTGTGCCAGCATCGGCTGACCGACGATATCGCCGATAGCAAAGATGTGCGGCACGTTGGTGCGCAGCTGTTTGTCAACGCGGATGAAGCCACGGTCGTCAACTTCCACGCCAGCTTTGCCCGCGTCGAGGTTTTTACCGTTCGGTACACGACCGATAGCAACCAACACAGCATCGTAACGCTGAGCTTCGGCAGGGGCTTTTTTACCTTCCATGGAAACGTAGATACCGTCTTCTTTCGCTTCAACGGCGGTCACTTTGGTTTCCAGCATCAGGTTGAATTTCTTGCTGATGCGCTTGGTGAAGACTTTAACCACGTCTTTGTCGGCAGCCGGGATAACCTGGTCGAACATTTCAACCACGTCGATCTCTGAACCCAGCGCATGGTACACGGTACCCATTTCCAGACCGATGATACCGCCGCCCATTACCAGCAGGCGCTTAGGAACAGTTTTAAGTTCCAGTGCATCGGTGGAATCCCACACGCGCGGATCTTCATGCGGAATAAACGGCAGTTCGATCGGACGGGAACCCGCCGCGATGATCGCGTTGTCGAAGTTGATCACGGTTTTGCCGTTTTCGCCTTCAACTTCCAGGGTGTTTGCCCCGGTAAATTTACCCAGACCGTTAACCACTTTCACTTTACGGCCTTTGGCCATACCCGCCAGACCGCCGGTCAGCTGAGTGATAACTTTTTCTTTCCAGGTACGAATCTTGTCGATATCGGTTTTCGGCTCGCCAAAAACGATACCGTGTTCAGCCAGTGCTTTGGCTTCTTCGATAACTTTTGCTACGTGCAGCAGCGCTTTAGAAGGGATACAGCCGACGTTCAGACAAACACCGCCAAGGGTGCTGTAACGTTCTACGATGACGGTCTCCAGACCTAAATCTGCGCAACGGAAGGCAGCAGAGTAACCTGCAGGGCCTGCCCCAAGTACCACGACCTGAGTTTTGATTTCAGTGCTCATCATGACCTCTTAATTTATACCCGTCGTCCAGCGGGTCGTTCTATCCGCCCGTATTTTACAAAATTGTTAACAATTTTGAAACAACAAACGGCAACCGATTTGTCTTTCGCACAATAACCTCACTGACTTCATGAGATTACCAGAAAAAAGCCGGCCGTCGGGCCGGCTTTTTCGCTTACATCACCAGGCGGCGAATGTCAGACAGCATGTTGTTGATGATGGTGATAAAGCGCGCACCATCCGCACCGTCAATTACACGGTGGTCGAAGGAGAGCGAAATCGGCATCATCAGACGCGGCATAAACTCTTTACCGTTCCACACTGGCTCCATAGAGGACTTGGAGACACCGAGGATAGCCACTTCCGGCGCGTTCACAATCGGCGCGAAGTGGGTAGTACCCAAGCCACCGATGCTGGAGATGGTGAAGCAACCGCCCTGCATTTCGCCAGCGGTCAGCTTGCCATCACGCGCTTTCTTGGAGATCACGGTCAGTTCACGAGACAGCTCGGTAATGCTCTTCTTGTTCACGTCTTTGAAGACCGGAACAACCAGACCATTCGGAGTATCAACCGCTACACCGATGTTGATGTATTTCTTCAGGGTCAGGCGCTGACCGTCTTCAGACAGGGAGCTGTTGAAGCGCGGCATCTGTTCCAGAGCTGCGGCAACGGCTTTCATGATGAAGACTACTGGGGTGAATTTCACGTCCAGTTTACGTTTTTCAGCTTCGGCGTTCTGCTGTTTACGGAACGCTTCCAGATCGGTGATATCGGTCTTATCGAAGTGAGTAACGTGCGGGATCATCACCCAGTTACGGCTCAGGTTAGCACCAGAGATTTTCTGGATACGGCCCAGTTCCACTTCTTCGATTTCACCAAACTTGCTGAAGTCCACTTTCGGCCAAGGCAGCATGCCCGGGATACCGCCGCCTGCTGCTGCAGCCGGAGCCGCTTCAGCACGCTTGATAGCGTCTTTCACGTAAGCCTGAACGTCTTCACGCAGGATACGACCTTTACGGCCAGAACCTTTCACTTTCGCCAGGTTCACACCGAATTCACGCGCCAGGCGACGAATCAGCGGCGTTGCATGAACATAAGCGTCGTTTTCAGCAAACTCAGATTTGCCTTCCGCTTTTG
The DNA here is from genome assembly GCF_030332605.1 of Citrobacter sp. Cpo103. Taxonomy (NCBI): domain Bacteria; kingdom Pseudomonadati; phylum Pseudomonadota; class Gammaproteobacteria; order Enterobacterales; family Enterobacteriaceae; genus Citrobacter; species Citrobacter sp. Cpo103. Next base: position 99,260 of record NZ_JAOWHO010000020.1, read on the forward strand.
CGGCCGGAGCTGCGGCTTGCGCAGGCGCTGGTGCAGCGGCCGGAGCCGGAGCAGCTGCTTGTGCAGGAGCGGCTGCAGGTGCTGCGCCTTCGACTTCGAAGACCATAATCAGAGAACCGGTTTTAACTTTGTCGCCGGTGCTGATTTTGATTTCTTTCACGGTACCTGCGAACGGTGCCGGAACTTCCATCGACGCTTTATCGCCTTCAACGGTGATCAGTGACTGCTCAGCGGCAATTTTATCGCCCACTTTAACCATCACTTCAGTGACTTCAACTTCGTCACCACCGATATCCGGTACGTTAACTTCTTTCGAGCCGGAAGCAGCCGGAGCCGCCGCTGCTGCTGGAGCAGCCGCCTGAGCCGGTGCAGCAGCAGGCGCTGCGCCCGCCACTTCGAAGACCATAATCAGGGAACCGGTAGACACTTTGTCACCCGTGTTGATTTTGATCTCTTTAACGGTACCTGCGAACGGCGCCGGAACTTCCATAGAGGCTTTGTCACCTTCAACGGTGATCAGAGACTGTTCAGCCGCAACGGTATCGCCCACTTTAACCATGATCTCGGTAACTTCTACTTCGTCACCGCCGATGTCAGGTACGTGTACGTCTTTCGCCGCAGAGGCAGCAGGTGCTGCTGCCGGAGCTGCTTCTTTCTTCTCTTCTGCCTGAGCAGGTGCAGCTGCTGCTGCACCGTCGGCGGAATCGAAAATCATGATCAGTTTGCCGGTCTCAGTTTTGTCGCCAACAGAGACTTTGATCTCTTTAACGATACCCGCCTGAGGGGACGGAACTTCCATAGAGGCTTTGTCGCCTTCTACGGTGATCAGCGACTGTTCAGCTTCAACTTTGTCGCCTACTTTGACCAGGATCTCGGTGATTTCAACTTCATCAGCCCCGATGTCCGGTACATTGATTTCGATAGCCATTATTCTTTTACCTCTTACGCCAGACGCGGGTTAACTTTATCTGCATCGATGTTGAATTTGATGATTGCATCTGCAACCACTTTCTTATCGATTTCGCCACGTTTAGCCAGTTCGCCCAGGGCCGCTACAACCACGTAGGAAGCATCAACTTCGAAGTGGTGACGCAGGTTTTCACGGCTGTCAGAGCGACCGAAACCGTCAGTACCCAGTACGCGATAATCATCAGCCGGTACATAAGTACGAACCTGTTCCGCAAACAGTTTCATATAGTCAGTAGATGCTACTGCCGGAGCGTCGTTCATCACCTGAGCGATGTACGGAACGCGCGGAGTTTCCATCGGGTGCAGCATGTTCCAGCGCTCACAATCCTGGCCATCACGCGCCAGTTCAGTGAAGGAGGTTACGCTGTAAACGTCAGAACCTACACCGTAGTCGTTCGCCAGGATCTGTGCTGCTTCACGCACGTGACGCAGGATAGAACCGGAGCCCAGCAGCTGAACTTTACCTTTCTTACCTTCGAGGGTTTCGAGTTTGTAGATACCTTTACGGATACCTTCCTCGGCACCTGCTGGCATTGCCGGCATGTGGTAGTTTTCGTTCAGCGTGGTGATGTAGTAGTAAACGTTCTCTTGTTTCTCACCGTACATACGCTCCAGACCATCGTGCATGATGACCGCAACTTCGTACGCGTAAGACGGATCGTAAGAGATACAGTTCGGGATAGTCAGAGACTGAATATGGCTGTGACCATCTTCGTGCTGCAGACCTTCACCGTTCAGCGTAGTACGACCAGAAGTACCACCAATCAGGAAGCCACGAGCCTGTTGGTCGCCTGCCTGCCAGCACAGGTCACCAATACGCTGGAACCCGAACATGGAGTAGTAGATGTAGAACGGGATCATCGGCAGATCGTTGGTGCTGTAAGAAGTCGCAGCAGCCAGCCAGGATGCGCCTGCACCCAGTTCGTTGATACCTTCCTGCAGGATCTGACCTTTCTCGTCTTCTTTATAGTAAGCAACCTGCTCACGGTCCTGCGGGGTGTACTGCTGACCGTTCGGGCTGTAGATACCGATCTGACGGAACAGACCTTCCATACCGAAAGTACGCGCTTCGTCAGCGATGATCGGAACCAGACGATCTTTGATCGACTTGTTCTTCAGCATCACGTTCAGGGCACGAACGAAAGCGATAGTGGTGGAGATTTCTTTGTTCTGCTCTTCCAGCAGCGCACCGAAGTCTTCCAGAGCTGGCAGTTCCAGCTTCTCGGTGAAGTTCGGCTGACGAGCTGGCAGGTAGCCATGCAGTTTCTGACGCTGAGCGTGCAGATAAGTGTGCTCTTCAGAACCTTCCGGGAAGGTGATGTAAGACAGGTTTTCAACCTGCTCATCGGTCACAGGAACGTTGAAACGGTCGCGGATATAACGCACGCCGTCCATGTTCATTTTCTTAACCTGGTGAGCGATGTTTTTACCTTCAGCAGTGTCACCCATGCCGTAACCTTTAATGGTATGGGCCAGGATTACAGTTGCTCTGCCTTTGGTTTCCTGCGCTTTTTTCAGTGCAGCATAGACTTTCTTCGGATCGTGACCACCACGGTTCAGAGCCCAAATCTGCTCGTCAGTCCAGTCAGCAACCAGTGCTGCGGTTTCCGGGTATTTACCGAAGAAGTGCTCACGTACGTATGCGCCATCTTTGGATTTGAAGGTCTGGTAGTCGCCGTCAACGGTTTCGTTCATCAGCTGGATCAGTTTACCGCTGGTGTCTTTACGCAGCAGCTCATCCCAACGACCGCCCCACATGACTTTGATAACGTTCCAGCCAGCGCCCGCGAAGATGCCTTCCAGTTCGTTAACAATCTTGCCGTTACCGGTTACCGGGCCGTCAAGACGCTGCAGGTTACAGTTGATAACAAAGACCAGGTTGTCCAGTTTTTCACGGGTCGCGATGGTGATCGCACCTTTAGATTCTGGCTCATCCATCTCGCCGTCGCCCAGGAAGGCGTAAACGGTCTGTTTAGAGGTATCTTTCAGGCCACGGTGTTCCAGATATTTCAGGAATTTAGCCTGGTAGATAGCACCGATTGGGCCCAGCCCCATAGATACGGTCGGGAACTGCCAGAATTCTGGCATCAGTTTCGGGTGCGGGTAGGAAGACAGGCCTTTGCCATGTACTTCCTGACGGAAGTTGTTCATCTGCTCTTCAGTCAGACGACCTTCCAGGAATGCGCGTGCGTAGATGCCCGGAGAGATGTGACCCTGGAAGTACACCAGATCGCCGCCATCTTGCTCGTTGCGTGCACGGAAGAAGTGGTTGAAGCAAACATCATATACCGTTGCGGAGGACTGGAAGGATGCCATGTGGCCACCCAGCTCGAGGTCCTTTTTAGACGCGCGCAGTACGGTCATGATGGCGTTCCAGCGGATAGCAGAACGAATACGACGTTCCAGCTCCAGATTGCCCGGGTATTCCGGTTCATCTTCAACGGCAATAGTGTTTACATAATTGCTGGCCCCTGCACCTGCCGCTACTTTCACGCCGCCTTTGCGAGCTTCTGAAAGCAGTTGGTCGATCAGATACTGAGCACGCTCAACACCTTCTTCACGGATGACCGATTCGATCGCCTGTAGCCAGTCGCGAGTTTCGATCGGATCCACGTCATTTGGGAAACGTTCTGACATGGGGGTATTCCTTATCTATCTAATACGTTGAGTTATCTGGAACCTGTCCCATTACGTTCTCGCCAGAGAGCGTAATAAGACAGGTTCTGCGTTTAGTTGCCGCGCACTTTATATGGCGCTTGATTTACAACATCTTCTGGTTAACGTTCTGCCAGAAAAATCACTAATTCTTTCGTTGCTCCAGACGGCGTAAGGCGCGTTCACGACGGCTTTCCTCACGGCTTCTGTCCAGCAGAATCTCTTCGATAAACGCCAGGTGACGGTGGGACGCTTCACGCGCCTCTTCCGGCTTCCCGGCAATAATTGCTTCAAAAATACGGGTACGGTGACTGCTAACCAGTGGCAGCATTTCACGACGCGCATACAGCAATTCGAAGTTTTGCCGAACGTTCTGGGCCAGCATCGGCTCCATACACCTTAGCAAATGGAGCAGCACCACATTGTGTGCCGCTTCGGTGACAGCAATTTGATACTGGAGTACTGCATCAGATTCGCCGTCAAGATCGCCGGACTGTTGAGCAAGCTCGATCGCATGGTGGAGTTCACGGATACGCGTTTTGTCTTCATCCGTGCTGCGCAGTGCAGCGTAATAAGCTGCAATACCTTCCAGCGCATGGCGCGTCTCAAGCAGGTCAAACTGGGATTCAGGATGGTCGGAGAGCAGCTCTACCAGTGGGTCGCTAAAGCTCTGCCACAGGCTGCTCTGAACAAAAGTGCCACCGCCCTGACGACGAAGCAGTAAGCCCTTCGCTTCAAGGCGTTGGATCGCCTCGCGTAAGGAGGGGCGGGAGACGTCGAACTGTTTTGCCAGCTCGCGTTCCGGTGGGAGTTTTTCTCCGGGGCGAAGTGTCCCCTCAAGAATTAAAAACTCCAGCTGCTGCTCAATCACATCGGAGAGTTTTGGTTGGCGGATTTTGCTGTAGGCCATGATTTCCTGTCTTAAGCCATTTGCCCGGAGTCAATTGGTCTTACCAATTTCATGTTCTTGACGCTAAAGTAACAAAGTATTCACCTTCTGTCCATACAGGTTTTGATTGAAATCAGTAAAGGAGGCATATTTTAACAACATTACAGAAATAACGTTTCAAACATGTAACTATGCACAAATGTTAAATTTACCCACCCCGGGGTAGTTTTAACGGAATTGAAACGAAAAATTATCTCATCTGAACCGATTCACCTGCTTATTTATCGATATATCAACCACTATTATTGAATAGAAATTCAAAATGGAAATTTTGTGGTAGATAAACTCGCATTTACAAATGGTTTCTTTTTATTCAACTCGTCATCTTCCCCGCATAAAGCAGGTGCATTCGCGCTCGCATATCATTATTCTGATCAAGACAAAAGTATTAAGGCAACATTTCATCAAAAGCATCTGTAAACAAATTAATACAACAAACGGAATTGCAAACTTACACACGCATTGCTGCGTAGTTCAAAAAATAAGCACTCGAAATATGAAGAGTAAAACCACACACGAGGTTTCATGATGGAAAGTCAACAGCATGGCGATCAGCTCAAGCGCGGCCTTAAGAACCGCCATATACAGCTAATCGCGCTGGGTGGCGCGATTGGTACCGGGTTATTCCTTGGTAGCGCATCCGTTATCCAGTCTGCAGGACCGGGTATTATTCTGGGTTACGCTATTGCCGGCTTTATCGCCTTTTTGATTATGCGTCAGTTAGGTGAAATGGTGGTTGAAGAGCCCGTTGCAGGCTCATTTAGTCACTTTGCTTATAAATACTGGGGCGGTTTCGCGGGGTTCTCTTCCGGCTGGAACTATTGGGTGCTGTACGTGCTGGTTGCCATGGCTGAGCTAACTGCCGTGGGTAAATACATCCAGTTCTGGTACCCGGAGATCCCAACATGGGTGTCTGCGGCTGCCTTCTTTGTGTTGATCAACGCCATCAACCTGACCAACGTGAAAGTGTTTGGTGAGATGGAGTTCTGGTTCGCCATTATTAAAGTCATTGCCGTCGTAGCGATGATCCTGTTCGGCGGCTGGTTACTGTTTAGCGGTAACGGCGGCCCGCAGGCCAGCGTCAGCAACCTGTGGGACCAGGGAGGCTTCCTGCCGCATGGCTTCACCGGTCTGGTGATGATGATGGCTATTATTATGTTCTCTTTCGGTGGGCTGGAGCTGGTCGGGATCACCGCAGCAGAAGCGGATAACCCGGAGCAAAGCATTCCCAAAGCGACCAACCAGGTTATCTACCGTATCCTGATTTTCTATGTGGGTTCGCTGGCGGTTCTGCTTTCCCTGATGCCGTGGACGCGTGTCACGGCCGATACCAGCCCGTTTGTCCTTATTTTCCACGAGCTGGGCGACACCTTTGTTGCTAATGCCCTGAACATCGTAGTGCTGACTGCCGCCCTTTCTGTCTATAACAGCTGCGTATACTGCAACAGCCGTATGCTGTTCGGTCTGGCACAGCAGGGCAATGCGCCGAAAGCGCTGATGAACGTAGATAAACGCGGTGTACCGGTGAACACCATTCTGGTTTCCGCACTGGTGACGGCTCTTTGTGTGCTGATCAACTACCTGGCACCGGAATCCGCCTTTGGCCTGCTGATGGCGCTGGTGGTTTCCGCACTGGTGATCAACTGGGCAATGATTAGCCTGGCGCACATGAAGTTCCGCAAAGCCAAACAGCAGCAGGGTGTTACCACCCGCTTCCCGGCGCTGCTCTATCCGCTGGGTAACTGGGTGTGCCTGATTTTCATGGCTGCAGTACTGGTGATTATGCTGATGACGCCGGGCATGGCGATCTCGGTATACTTAATCCCTGTATGGATTGCCATTCTTGGCATCGGCTACCTGTGTAAACAGAAAACGGCCGGCGCGGTTAAAGCGCATTAATCCCCCCTCCCCCCACCTGCGTCAGGTGGGGGTTGTTACCTGTCTCACACTTTCCCACTCACGACTGTTTAGTCCATATCAGCGGCGTTATCCTGCAACGCAAAAACACCAGTGCCGGACAATAATTCTCTCCATATTTCATTAATGGAGAGCAGTTGATGGAAACCAGTAAGCTCACGGTGAAAGAAAAGATCGGCTATGGAATGGGCGACGCCGGATGCAACATCATCTTTGGCGCCATCATGTTGTTTGTTAACTATTTTTACACAGACATTTTTGGTCTGGCACCTGCACTGGTCGGCGTATTACTGCTCTCAGTACGCGTTATCGACGCCGTTACCGACCCAATAATGGGCGCGATGGCCGACCGCACCCGTAGTAAATATGGTCGATTTCGTCCATGGCTTTTATGGATGGCTTTCCCGTACGCATTATTCAGCGTACTAATGTTTACCACCCCTGAGTGGACCTATAACAGCAAAGTTATCTATGCGTTCGTTACCTACTTCCTGCTATCTATTACTTATACAGCGATCAACATTCCCTACTGCTCGCTCGGTAGCGTCATCACCAACGATCCGAAGGAACGCGTCGCCTGCCAGTCATATCGCTTTGTGTTGGTAGGCATTGCAACCCTGCTTCTGTCTCTCACCTTGCTGCCAATGGCCGACTGGTTCGGCGGGGAAGACAAAGCCAAAGGATATCAGATGGCGATGGCGGTTCTGGCTTTCATCGGCATGTGTATGTTCCTGTTTTGCTTCGCTACGGTCCGTGAACGCGTACGCCCTGCTGTCCAGACCAATGATGATTTAAAAGCCGATCTGAAAGACGTGTGGAAGAACGATCAGTGGGTAAAAATTCTGCTGTTAACACTGTGCAACGTCTGTCCGGGCTTTATTCGCATGGCTGCCACCATGTACTACGTGACCTGGGTTATGCAGCAAAGCACGCAGTTCGCAACGCTGTTTATCAGTCTTGGTGTGGTCGGCATGATGATCGGCAGTATGCTGGCGAAGGTATTAACCGATCGCTGGTGCAAACTGAAAGTCTTCTTCTGGACCAATATTATCCTGGCGATTTTCTCTGCCGCGTTTTACTTCTTCGATCCGAAAGCAACCATGATGATTATGGTGCTCTACTTCCTGCTCAACATCCTGCACCAAATTCCTTCTCCGCTGCACTGGTCGCTGATGGCGGATGTCGATGACTATGGCGAGTGGAAAACCGGTAAACGCATCACCGGAATCAGCTTCTCCGGTAACCTGTTCTTCCTGAAACTGGGCCTGGCGATTGCCGGAGCGATGGTCGGCTTCCTGCTCTCCTGGTACGGCTACGACGCTGGGGCGAAAGCGCAAAGCGACTCTGCCATTAACGGTATTATGCTGCTGTTTACCATCATACCGGGCGTAGGCTACCTGATTACCGCAGGCGTGGTTCGTCTGCTGAAAGTTGACCGCGAGTTTATGCAACAAATCCAGACAGATTTAGAAAAGCGCCGCACCAACTACCGTGAACTGAATGAATACCACGATATAAAAACGACTGAAACCGTAAGGAAAGCCTAATGAATCAGTGGCCAAATCCCTTTATTGAACAGCGTGCCGATCCGTTTATCTTACGTGACGGTAGCCACTATTATTTCATTGCTTCAGTACCCGAATATGACCGCCTGGAGATACGCCGGGCCGACTCACTGGAAGGGTTGCGCACCGCCGCCCAGGTTGTCGTCTGGCGCAAACCAGAAAGCGGCCCCATGAGCCAACTCATCTGGGCACCCGAAATCCATCATCTGGCAGGCAAGTGGTACATCTATTTTGCTGCCACCCATACACAGTCGCTCGACAAGCTGGGGATGTTCCAGCATCGCATGTTTGCGCTCGAATGTGCCGACGCCGATCCGCTGACCGGCCAGTGGACTGAGAAAGGTCAGATTAAAACGCAGTTTGATACCTTTGCGCTTGATGCCACCACCTTTAACCATCAGGGAAAACAGTGGTACCTCTGGGCGCAGAAGTCTCCCGATATCGCCGGAAACTCAAATATCTATCTCGCAGAGCTGGAAAATCCATGGACGATTAAAGGCGAGCCGATCATGCTAAGCCACCCTGAGTATGACTGGGAATGCCGGGGTTTTTGGGTCAACGAAGGTCCTGCCGTCATGGTTCATGGCGATAAGCTGTTTATCAGCTATTCCGCCAGCGCCACCGATGAGAACTACTGTATGGGATTATTGTGGATTGACCTCAACGCCGATCCGCTCAACCCACAGAACTGGCACAAATCACCGCGCCCGGTCTTTACCACCAGTTATGAAAACCGCCAGTTTGGGCCAGGACACAACAGCTTTACACAAACGCCGGAAGGTGAAGATGTGCTGGTGTATCACGCGAGAAACTACACCGAAATCGAGGGCGATCCGCTGTACGACCCAAACCGCCACACTCGTCTGAAGCTCGTGCGTTGGGACGAAAACGGCATGCCAGATTTTGGCGTGCCGCCTGCTGATACGAACTAAACCGTTGCACTGCCCGCTGGCGCTAACGCTTACCGGGCCTACACGTTTTTTCATTTTAAGCCGGATAAGCGTTAGCGCCATCCGGCACAACGCTATACTAATGCCCCATAAATGGTGAGCACCGCAATAACCACCACCACCACAAACGAGGTTTTCTTCGCCAGCGAAACGGCGGCTTTTGGCGTTTCGACTTTATCGGTGTGCGGTTCACGCGCCAGCGAGAACTGCGCCAGACGCGTAAGCACCTGATATTGCGACGTGTGCAGATCCGCAAGCGAGGCAAACCAGGCCGGCAGCGCTTTCTCGCCGTGTCCCAATAGCGCATAGACCACGCCCGCCAGACGCACCGGGATCCAATCCAGCACATGCAGGATCGCATCAATACCTGAATGCAGACGCTGGTGCGGTGTCTGATAGCGCGCCAGCCAGGACTGCCAGGCACGTAAAAAAGCATAACCAACCAGCGTCACAGGTCCCCACGGACCACCGACAATCAGCCAAAATAACGGTGCCAGATAAAAGCGGAAGTTGTTCCATAACAGCGCGTTCTGCAGTTCGCGCAAGAATTCACGCTCATCGCAGTCCGGCGGAACCCCATGGATAAGCGTCAGCTCGCTGGCCATCGCATCACGGGCGTGAGCATCATCGCGAGCAGCCGCGTTCAGGTAAGCGTGATAGTGAAGGCGCGCCTTGCCAGCACCGATGCACAGCAAGCCAATTAAGATCCACGCCACCAGCAACGGAACATTAAACAACAGCCCATGAAGTGCGCGCAGTAGCAGAAATGTCACTCCCATCGCAATAAGAGTCATGCCTACCGTACGCATCATCGAGAAATGCTTAGTCCGGCGGAAAAAAGCTTCAATCCGGTGATCAAGCTGCCAGTGCTCACCCAGCTTAAACAGGCGTTCAACAATCAACACCAATAATGTTGTAAACAGCGTCATGTCATCTCCTTGTGCGACGAGGGGGTGACCAGGGCGCGGAACCTTGCCCAGTCAAAGGACGGCCCGGGATCGGTCTTACGCTCGGGCGCAATATTGCAATGTCCTGTCATGTTGTTAGCAATGGCCGGATAACGCGTAACCAGAGTATTCGTCACGGCAGCCAGTTGCTGATACTGCGCATCGGTATAGGCCAGCGTATCCGTCCCTTCCAACTCAATACCAATTGAAAAATCATTACAGCGTTCTCGCCCTTGATAGCTCGACACACCCGCATGCCAGGCGCGTTTATCAAAAGGCACATATTGCACGATTTCACCGTCACGGCGAATCAAACAATGGGCCGAAACACGCAGATGGGCGATCCCGGCAAAATAAGGATGGGCGTTGGGATCAATCGTGCCCGTAAACAGCGCATCTATCCACGGGCCGCCAAACTCGCCGGGCGGCAAGCTGATATTATGCACCACCAGCAGAGAAGGGTTTTCGTCATCCGGGCGGCAATCGTAATGCGGAGAGGGAACGCGTCGCGCCTCTGCCAGCCAGCCCTCGTCTAACAACATGCAGAATCTCCTTATTGGTGGTGCTCATATCTGGTTCAGGGTAGCATGTTTCCACCTTATGATTCGTTAGCTATTTGGAGTTTTATCATGCCGCCTCGCCGCTATAACCCTGACTACCGACGTGACGCGCTGTTGGAACGCATAAATCTGGATATCCCTGCCGCTGTAGCTCAGGCGCTGCGTGAAGATTTAGGCGGAGAAGTTGATGCCAATAACGATATCACCGCACAGCTTTTACCCGAAGACATGCGCTCCCATGCCACCGTAATCACCCGCGAAGATGGCGTTTTTTGTGGAAAACGTTGGGTGGAAGAGGTCTTTATTCAGCTGGCTGGCGATGATGTCAACATCACCTGGCATGTCGAAGATGGCGACAGCATAAAGGCCAATCAGCCGCTGTTTGAACTGGACGGCCCTTCCCGCGTTTTACTGACCGGTGAACGTACTGCGCTGAATTTTGTGCAGACGCTTTCAGGTGTAGCGAGCGAAGTGCGTAAATACGTCGACCTGTTAGTGGGAACCAAGACCCAACTGCTGGATACGCGTAAAACACTGCCGGGACTGCGTACCGCGCTAAAATACGCCGTATTGTGCGGCGGCGGCGCGAATCATCGTTTGGGGCTCTCCGACGCCTTCCTGATAAAAGAAAACCACATTATTGCTTCCGGCTCGGTACGTCAGGCCGTCGAAAAAGCCTTCTGGTTGCACCCGGATGTGCCGGTTGAAGTCGAAGTAGAAAGCCTGGATGAGCTGGACGACGCGCTGAAAGCCGGGGCCGACATCATCATGCTCGATAACTTCGAAACTGACCAAATGCGCGAAGCGGTAAAACGCACCAACGGCCAGGCGCGTCTGGAAGTGTCGGGCAACGTCACCCATGAAACGCTGCGCGAATTTGCCGAAACCGGTGTCGACTTTATCTCCGTTGGCGCACTGACCAAACATGTTCGCGCACTCGATCTCTCCATGCGATTTCGCTAATTGCTGATTGTATTGCCCGATGACGCTTCGCTTATCGGGCCTACTACACAAGTTTATTCTGTAAGCCGGATACGGCATTTACACCACCATCCGGCAGTTTCTTCGAGTCTCTTCGCAAATACATTGTCTGACTCTGTAATTTCGTAAAAATCCTCTGAACCCGCTTTCCCGTTTTGTTTTTTGTCTCTCGTCGTCCTCCCGTCGGTTTGCCAAAGTAGCGCCAGCAAACTCAAGGAGCGAACGATGAACAAGCAACGAGGCTTTACACTTATCGAACTCATGGTGGTAATTGGCATTATTGCCATCCTTAGCGCCATCGGCATTCCGGCATATCAAAACTATCTGCGCAAAGCCGCGCTGACAGACATGCTGCAAACCTTTGTCCCCTATCGCACGGCGGTTGAGCTCTGTGCACTGGAGCATGGCGGAACAGATACCTGCGATGCCGGAACGAATGGTATTCCCTCTCCAACAACTACCCGTTACGTCTCAGCCATGAGCGTTGAAAAGGGAGTTGTCAGTCTTAGTGGGCAGGAAAGCCTGAACGGGCTAAGCATCACCATGACGCCAGGTTGGGACAATGCCAACGGTATTACCGGTTGGAACCGAAACTGCGTCATCCAGAACGACAGCGCATTGCAGCAGGCCTGTGAAGACGTTTTCCGCTTTGATACCCACTAAGGAACAGAGATGAACACCACCCAACTTACGGCGCTATGCCAACGTTATCAGGCAATATTACTGGATGCAGACAATGAAGTGGTGCATATCGCCGTCGTAGACGCCCCATCACACGAGCTGCTGGATGCGCTGCATTTTGCCACCACCCGGCGCATCGACATTGTCTGCTGGACACGTCAGCAAATGGAAGGCCACACACATACACCGCAGACAATGCTCCCGGCAGTGGTCACGAAAAGCAGCGCCAGCGCAGCAGACTTGCTGAATCAGACGTTTCATTCCGCTCTGACGCAACGGGCTTCTGATATTCATTTTGAACCCGAGGAAAATCACTATCGAATCAGATTACGCGTAGATGGCGTGCTTCACGCTTTACCGGAAGTCACGACCGAGATGGGCATTGCCATCACCGCAAGGTTAAAAGTATTAGGCAGCCTGGATATCGCCGAGCATCGGCTTCCACAAGACGGACAATTTACCGTTGAGATTTCAGGAGAGCCGGTCTCGTTTCGCATCGCCACCCTGCCCTGTCGCGACGGCGAAAAGGTCGTGTTGCGGCTACTTCATCAGGTCGATCAGTCACTGGAGATCGCCGCGCTGGGAATGCGAGACGCGCAGCTGACCGCATTTTCGCAAGCCTTGCAGCAGCCTCAGGGGCTGATTCTGGTTACCGGGCCTACCGGAAGCGGCAAAACGGTCACGCTGTACAGTGCGCTGCAAACCCGAAACACCCCGGATGTGAATCTTTGTAGCGTGGAAGATCCGGTAGAGATCCCGATCGCAGGTCTCAACCAGACGCAAATTCACCCACGTGCCGGCCTGACTTTTCAGGGAGTCTTACGTGCTCTGCTGCGCCAGGATCCCGACATTATCATGGTGGGTGAAATCCGCGATGGCGAAACGGCCGAAATAGCCCTTAAAGCAGCGCAAACCGGCCATCTGGTTCTTTCTACGCTGCATACCAATTCCACCAGTGAAACGCTGGTGCGCCTGCAACAAATGGGTGTCGCACGCTGGATGATCGCCTCCGCGCTGACGCTCGTTATTGCACAGCGGTTGGTCAGAAAGTTGTGCCCCCATTGCCGACAACGTCAGAGTACGCCTATCACGCTCCCGAAAGCTGTCTGGCCTACACCACTACCGAATTGGCAGGCCCCTGGCTGTAAACATTGTTATCACGGATTTTATGGTCGTGCTGCATTGTTTGAAGTGCTCCCTGTTACTCCGGCATTACGTCAGAGTATTGCCAGTGGCACATCCGTAGACGAAGTGGAGTCTGATGCTCAGCAATCAGGAATGAGAACGCTATTCGAGAATGGCTGTCAGGCCGTCGAGCAAGGGTTAACGACATTTGAAGAGCTGATTCGTGTACTGGGCATGCCTCATGTCCACTAAACAGCTTTGGCGCTGGCAAGGTATTAACAACGAAGGTAAATCGCTGGAAGGCACACTATGGGCCGATACCCGACCGTCATTGATGCTGGCTCTTGAGAAACAACAGATTACGCCGCTGCGCATTAAACGTATGCGTGTCAAAACCTCGCACTGGAGCCGTACAAGAAGTGCCGAAACCATACACCAGTTGGCGACATTACTAAAGGCAGGGTTAACGCTCTCAACAGGGCTAGCTCTGCTTGCTGACCAGCATCCCAGCAGTCAATGGCAGGCGCTACTGCGTACGCTGGCTTACGATATGGAACAGGGCATTACCCTCTCCACCTCGTTATCACAATGGCAACACGTTTTTCCGCCCCTTTACCAGGCAATGATCCGCACCGGAGAGCTTACGGGTAAGCTGGACGACTGCTGTTTTGAACTCGCCCACCAGCAAAAGAAACAACAGCAACTTGCTGATAAAGTTAGAAAAGCCCTGCGCTATCCGATCATCATCATAACAATGGCAGTGATGGTCGTATTTGCGATGCTGCAGTTTGTACTCCCTGAGTTTGCCGCTATCTACCAAACGTTCAACACCCCGCTACCGGCGCTCACTCACTGGATTATTACCATCGCACACTGTAGCAGCCAATGGGGATGGCTGACGGTAGCACTTGGCCTGGTAACAGTTGCCACACATCATTTGATAAAGCAGAAACCGTACTGGCTCATTCTGCGCCAGAAATTGCTGCTCAGCCTCCCGGTCATAGGGCCGATGGTGAGAGGGCAAAAACTCACGCAGATATTCACTGTTCTGGCGTTAACGCAAAATGCGGGCATTCCCTTTTTGCAGGGTCTTGAGAGCGTTACCGAAACGCTGGCTAACCCTTTCTGGTCGCAACGTTTAGCACTGGTTCAGCAGGATATCAGCGCTGGAAAACCGATCTGGTTAGCGCTTAAAAATAGTGATGAATTCAGCCCATTGTGTATACAGCTGGTCAGAACGGGTGAAGCTTCCGGCTCGCTGGATGCAATGCTGCGCAATCTTGCGCATCACCATGGCGATAAAACCCTGGCTCAGGCTGAGAATTTGGCTGCATTACTTGAGCCTGCGTTGCTGATCATTACGGGGCTTATCATCGGTACCCTAGTCGTCGCGATGTATTTACCGATTTTCCATTTGGGAGATGCGATGAGCGGAGTGGGATAAATTCAAATGCCGGATGGCGGCGTAACGCCATCCGGCATTTCACAGAACTAGCTGTTCTTACAGGCTATTGAAAACACGGTTTTCTTGTTCCTGTACACGAATAAACGTTGTACGTTTGGTCAGCTCTTTCAGACGGGATGCGCCCACATAGGTACAAGCAGAACGCAAACCGCCGAGGATATCGCGAGCGGTATTATCAACCGGGCCGCGCAGTGGCAGCTTGACGGTCTTACCTTCTGCAGCGCGGTACTGTGCAACACCACCTACGTGACGCGTCATTGCAGATTCAGAGCTCATACCGTAGAACAGCATGAATTTCTCACCGTTCTCTTCAACAATTTTGCCGCCACTTTCTTCATGACCAGCCAGCATGCCGCCGAGCATCACGAAGTCTGCGCCGCCACCGAACGCTTTTGCCACGTCACCCGGCATTGTGCAACCGCCGTCGCTGACAATCATGCCACCCAGACCGTGGGCTGCATCGGCGCATTCAATAACTGCAGAAAGCTGTGGATAGCCAACGCCGGTTTTTACACGTGTGGTACATACTGAACCTGGGCCAATGCCGACTTTGACAATATCAGCACCGGAGAGCACCAGCTCTTCACACATTTCACCGGTGACCACATTGCCCGCACAGATCGTTTTTGTCGGCCATGCTTCACGCGCTTTCGACACGAACTGAACAAAATGCTCTGAGTAGCCATTGGCCACATCAATGCAGATAAAGTTCAGCGCGGGGTTGAGCGCCAGAATCTGTTTAGTTTTTTCGAAATCTGCATCAGACGTACCGGTTGAAACCATTACGTGTTTGAGCACATCGGCAGAGCTCTCTGCGATGAAGGCGGCCCAGTCTTCAACAGAATAGTGTTTGTGCACAGCGGTCAGGATGTCGAAGGATGCCAGTGCCGTTGCCATGGCAAACGTCCCGACAGTGTCCATGTTCGCGGCAATAATAGGTACGCCGGACCAGGTCTGACCTGAATGCTTAAAGGTAAATTGACGTTCCAGCTCAACATCGGAACGGCTTTTGAGAGTAGAACGCTTAGGGCGGATAAGAACGTCTTTGAAACCTAACTTCAGATCTTCTTCGATACGCATGTGCGGATTCCTGGGGTTAATGGCGAAAAATCGAAACTCACAACTCCAGTGACGCTATCATACGCACTAATCAATGCCGCGCAAGACTGCGAAATTCTCTTTTTTTACGCTACAATCCCATAAATTTACCTGGCGAATAGTAGGTTAATCCTGCAGCAGCCTCGCCTTCGCACGCATAACTTTTAACTGTTTGATAATCAAACTTAAACTCCAGGATCGGCATCTATGAGGTATACGGTAGCCTTAACCGGCGGCATTGGCAGTGGTAAAAGCACCGTTGCAAATGCGTTCGCTGACCTCGGAATAAACGTCATTGATGCAGATATTATTGCGCGCCAGGTGGTTGAACCCGGCACACCTGCTCTTAAGGCGATCGAAGAACATTTTGGTTCCGACGTTATAGCCGCAGACGGATCGTTGCAGCGACGCATTTTACGCGAACGCATTTTTTCCAATCCTGAGGAGAAAAGCTGGCTGAATGCCCTGCTCCATCCGCTTATTCAGCAGGAAACGCAGCGTCAGTTTCAGCAAGCAACCTCTCCTTATCTGCTATGGGTTGTCCCTTTGCTGGTGGAAAATTCGCTGTATAAAAAAGCCGACCGCGTACTCGTGGTGGATGTCACCCCCGAAACCCAGCTCAGACGCACCATGCAGCGTGATGACGTCACGCGTGAGCATGTTGAACAAATTCTTGCTGCCCAGGCAACGCGTGAAGCGCGGCTGGCCGTGGCAGACGATGTTATTGATAATAATGGCGCACCGGAAGCCATCGCCTCGGATGTCGCCCGCCTGCACGCGCTCTATTTGCAATGCGCGTCGCAGTTTGTCTCACAGGAAAAACCGTAATGCACACCCAGGTCCTTTTTGAACACCCTCTCAATGAGAAGATGCGCACATGGCTGCGCATTGAGTTTTTAATCCAACAGCTCTCCGTTAATTTGCCCATTGCTGACCATGCCGGCGCTCTGCATTTTTTCCGCAATATCGGAGATTTACTGGATGTATTTGAACGCGGCGAAGTCCGCACCGAACTCCTCAAGGAACTGGAGCGACAGCAGCGTAAACTCCAGGCCTGGGTCGAAGTTCCCGGCGTCGATCAAAGCAGAATCGACTCTTTGCGTCAGCAGTTAAAAAGTGCAGGCAGCATTCTGATTTCTGCCCCGCGTATTGGACAGACGCTGCGCGAAGATCGTCTGATTGGTCTCGTCCGTCAGCGTTTAAGTATTCCTGGCGGGTGCTGCAGTTTCGATCTGCCGACCCTGCATATCTGGTTACACCTGGCACAGTCGCATCGTGACGCGCAGGTTGAAACCTGGCTTGCCAGCCTGAATCCGCTCAATCAGGCGCTGTCGCTGGTACTGGATTTAATTCGCAACTCAGCGCCGTTTCGTAAGCAAACCAGCCTGAATGGTTTTTATCAGGACAACGGCGAAGATGCAGATCTGCTACGCTTGCAGCTGCCGCTTGATTCGCTGCTTTATCCGCAAATTTCTGGTCATAAGAGCCGTTTTGCCATCCGTTTTATGCCGCTGGATAGCGAGAATGGTCAGGTGCCTGAGCGCCTCGATTTTGAACTGGCGTGCTGTTAAGGAGTCAACATGTCTGAACAAACCATCGTCAACTGCCCAACCTGCGGCAAGCCTGTAGTATGGGCTGAGGTCAGTCCGTTTCGCCCATTCTGCAGCAAGCGCTGCCAGTTAATCGATCTGGGAGAGTGGGCCGCAGAAGAGAAACGCATCCCAAGCTCTGGCGATCTGTCAGAAAGCGACGACTGGAGTGAAGAGCAGAAGTAATTCTGCTAAAACGGTAGGTCGGATTAGGCAACGCCGCATCCGGCATTTTATGTTGTTTTGCCTGATGGCGCTGCGCTTATCAGGCCTACGAACTAAAACGTTGGGCGGGCAAGCGTAGCGCCCCCGCCATAATTTGCCGGATGCGGCGTTGCCTAATCCGGCCTACAGCACCATTAGCCAGCTATCAGCTTTTCAATGACCGGTGCATTCGCGGGCGGGAAATCCTGCGCATTCAGAGCATCTTGCGCAATCCACTGCGCCGGTTGCCCCTCTTTTCCCCACGGCTCGCCTTCCCAGCTTTCAACCAGCCAGAACCACAGAGTGATATGCCTGTCCGGAAACTGATACTCCAGCTTTTCGAACAATGAGCTTTGAGTCGGCGTGATCCCCACTTCTTCCTGTAGCTCGCGAATCAGCGCCTGCTCCGGTGTTTCGCCCGCTTCAATTTTCCCGCCGGGGAACTCCAGCTTATTGGCCATGTGGGCATCAGCCGCACGCTGGGTGATAAAAATTTCATGTTGATGATTACGAATAATCCCGACGGCGATTTGCAGTATTTTCATCTTTATCGTCCATAAAAAAGGCGCAGAATTCTGCGCCTTTTCAGTAAGTTATTTTCTTAGCTCAGACGGCCGTGGCACTGTTTGTATTTTTTGCCAGAGCCGCAAGGACACGGATCGTTACGACCCACTTTACGATCGCCAGTTTGTGCTGCCAGCTCTTCTGCCGCGGCAGAATCGTCGCCTTTATGGCTCAATTGCTGCATCTGCGCTAAGCGCTCAGCTTCTTCACGACGCTGCTGCTCCATGGCTTCGACTTCTTCAGGCATACGCACCTGAACTTTGCTCAGGGTGCTGATCACTTCGTATTTCAGTGATTCCAGCATTGACGCAAACATAGAGAAAGATTCACGCTTGTATTCCTGCTTCGGATCTTTTTGCGCATAACCACGCAGGTGGATACCCTGGCGCAGATAGTCCATCGCAGCAAGGTGCTCTTTCCACAGGGAGTCGAGAGTTTGCAGCATCACGCCTTTTTCGAAGTGACGCATCATCTCCGCGCCCACAACTTCCTCTTTACGCTGATAAACTTCGATGGCGTTTGCCAGGATACGTTCACGCAGCGTTTCTTCGTGCAGCTCAGGCTCTTTATCCAGCCACTCTGAAATCGGCATCTCAAGATCGAAGTCGTTTTTCAGACGTTCCTGCAGACCCGGGATATCCCACATTTCCTCCAGAGACTGCGGCGGAATATAGGCATCAATAGTTGCTTTGAAGACATCTTCACGGATGCTGTTGATGGTTTCGCTAACATCAGTTACGTCCAGCAGTTCGTTACGCTGGGTGTAGATAGCACGACGCTGATCGTTGGCAACGTCATCATATTCCAGCAGCTGCTTACGAATATCGAAGTTGCGGCTTTCCACTTTACGCTGCGCGTTAGCAATTGCTTTGGTCACCCATGGGTGTTCAATGGCTTCGCCAGGCTTCATACCCAGTTTACGCATCATGCCTGACACGCGGTCAGAGGCAAAAATACGCATCAGCGCATCTTCCATCGACAGATAGAAACGGGAAGAGCCCGCATCACCCTGACGACCCGAACGACCACGCAGCTGGTTATCGATACGGCGAGATTCGTGACGCTCGGTACCGATAATATGCAAGCCACCGGCAGCTAATACCGCGTCATGGCGAACCTGCCAATCGGCTTTAATCTGCGCGATTTGTTCCGGAGTTGGGTTTTCCAGCTCGGCAACTTCCGCCTGCCAGCTACCGCCCAGCACGATATCGGTACCACGACCTGCCATGTTCGTCGCGATAGTCACGGCTGACGGATAACCCGCCTGGGCGACGATTGCAGCTTCGTTGGCGTGGAACTTGGCGTTCAGAACGTTGTGTTTGATACCCGCTTTGCTCAGCTCGTTAGACACTACTTCCGATTTTTCAATGGAGATAGTACCTACCAGTACCGGCTGGCCATTTGCAGTACGCTCTTTAATATCTTCAATGATCGCCTGAATTTTTTCCGCTTCGGTCATGTACACCAGATCCGGTAAATCCTTACGGATCATCGGACGGTTGGTCGGCACAACCACGGTATCCAGTTTGTAGATGGAGCTAAATTCAAACGCTTCAGTGTCGGCTGTACCGGTCATACCGGCCAGTTTTTCGTACAAACGGAAGTAGTTCTGGAAGGTAATAGATGCCAGCGTCTGGTTCTCGTTCTGGATCTCTACGCCTTCTTTAGCTTCAACAGCCTGGTGCAGACCATCGGACCAGCGACGCCCCTGCATGGTACGACCGGTGTGTTCATCGACGATGATAACTTCGCCGTCTTTCACGATGTAATCTACGTCGCGGGTAAACAGCACGTGCGCACGCAGTGCGGCAGTCACGTGGTGCATCAGCATAATGTTACCAGGAGAGTACAGTGACTCGCCCTCGTCCATAATGCCTTCGTTAACCAGCAGCTCTTCAATCAGTACCAGACCACGCTCGGTCAGGTTAACCTGGCGCGCTTTCTCATCAACAGAGAAGTGGCCTTCGCCCTGGAACGTGTCGGAATCTTCCTTCTCCTGACGGATCAGGTGCGGGATGATTTTATTAACTTTTTTGTACATTTCCGAGCTGTCTTCAGCCGGGCCGGAAATGATCAGCGGCGTACGCGCTTCATCGATCAGGATGGAGTCGACTTCATCGACCAGCGCATAGTGCAGTTTACGTTGAACACGCTCTTCCGGACTAAACGCCATGTTGTCACGCAGGTAGTCAAAGCCGTATTCGTTATTGGTACCGTAAGTAATATCGGCGTTATAGGCTTCACGCTTGGCTGGCGCAGGCAGGCCAGACATGTTGATACCAACGGTCATGCCGAGGAATTCAAACAGCGGGCGGTTATTTTCGGCATCACGCTGAGCCAGATAGTCGTTCACGGTAACCACGTGTACGCCCTTCCCGCTTAATGCGTTCAGGTAGGCTGGCAGCGTCGCGGTCAGGGTTTTACCTTCACCAGTACGCATTTCCGCGATGCAGCGATCGTTAAGCACCATACCGCCCAGCAGCTGAACGTCGAAGTGACGCATACCGAACACGCGCTTACTCGCTTCACGCACTACTGCGAACGCTTCCGGGATCAGGCTCTCAACGCTGGCACCTTTTTCCAGACGGGCGCGGAATTCAGCGGTCTTCGCTTTCAGTTCATCATCGGAGAGTTTTTCCATCTCCGGTTCCATCGCATTGATGACATTGACCACTTTACGCATACGACGCAGCGTACGCTCGTTACGGCTACCGAATACTTTCGTTAATAATTTGATTAGCATAATAAAATCTCAAACGCCCCGCGGTGCGGAGTCAAAAATTATAAGTTGGAAGGTTCTTTTTTAGCTGAGGCGTTGAGGACCAGCGCGGATACCCTGCTGCTGGCTAATCCAGACCGGAACGCTAAACGCGGCCTGAGAGGTAAAGTGTGCGTATGTCACGCGACTTACTGTCGCGGGCGGAGTGCCTTCTTGCGTCAGCATCGCGCTGAGCGTATTCAGTAACGCAAGATGGTGCGCCTGGATTGGCAATGGCTCTTCGGCAACGGGCAACGCCTGAGGTGCCATGGCAAAAGAAAGATGGCGGATAACCGTACGAATGGCATGTTGATGCCAGTAATCGACGGTAAAATTTGGGCGCCGATTGGTCGCTTCCAGCAAAGCAAGCTGGCTAAAGTTAACTTTAGCACCTTGATCGTGATTGCTGGCGGTCGCCTTCGCGGGAGTATTAGGTTCAGCAGCATTACCGAGCGCGGGCAGGCCAAAACTAGCCGCGACCATCCCCAACAGGAGATGCGGCCAGAAGTACCGTCTGCCTAACTGTCGCCAGCGCGTCAGTATTCCACTCACGTTATTGCCACCTGATATACCCTGCGTTTGGGGTTACAAATGCAAAACCATTTTTTGCGCACAAATCTTACCATTAATGCGTTCGCACCACAGCAGTAATGACAGCAAGTCGCGGGTAAATATGCTTAAGAAAGCAGCGATCGAACGGTATTTTAATCTACCTGTGGGGAAAAAGTCGCTTCAGATAAGGTGGTTTGCACTCGGAAGATAAAAAAACGACTGGCTCACCTGGCCGGAGAGAGTGCCAGATTTACCAGTCGAATTTATGCGACAGCGTATGTCGTTATGCCAGTACGGTCGATGGTGCTTTGAACGCCAACGGCAGTTCTGCATCGTCCTGGAAGGTCACATATTCCCAGGCTTCCTGTTTTGCCAGGACCGCCTGCAGCAGTTTGTTATTCAATGCATGACCGGATTTATATGCGGTAAATGCACCAATAATGTTGTGACCACACATGAACAAGTCACCGATCGCGTCGAGCATTTTGTGACGAACGAATTCATCTTCAAAACGCAGGCCGTCTTCGTTCAATACGCGATAATCGTCAACAACGATGGCACAATCGAAGCTGCCGCCCAGGCACAGGCCGCGGGACTGCAGATATTCGATATCACGCATGAAGCCGAAAGTACGCGCACGGCTGATCTGACGCATGAACGCATCCGCAGAGAAGTTCATCGCGTAGCGCTGCGTGCTGGAGTCGATCGCCGGATGGTTAAAGTCGATGGTGAAATCCAACGTAAAACCATTATACGGCTTAAACTCAGCCCACTTATCGCCATCTTCGACACGAACGGTCTCTTTAATGCGAACAAATTTTTTGGCGCTGCTCAGTTCTTCAATACCTGCATCAAGCAGCAGATAAACGAACGGAGCGGCACTGCCATCCATGATCGGGATTTCCGGTGCGTTAACTTCAATAACGATGTTATCGATACCTAAACCCGCCAGAGCAGCATTAAGGTGCTCTACGGTTGAAATCCGTACATCATGCTCATTGACCAGACACGTACAGAGCATGGTATCACGCACAGATTTGGCATCGGCCGGGAAATCTACCGGAGGATTCAAGTCGGTGCGACGATAGATGACCCCGGTGTTGGCCGGCGCAGGGCGTAATGTCAGGGTGACTTTTTTGCCGGTATGCAAACCGACGCCAGTCGCCTGAACGATACGTTTAAGAGTCCTTTGTTTGATCATCGTATAATCTCGCCAAATTACCTATCCAACCGAAGTGTACTATACATTCGGTGGGCCAGTTTAGCACAAAGAGCCACAATTCCCAAATTCCAGCTAATTCTTAATCAGCTTGCTTACGCAGGAATGCTGGGATATCCAGATAATCCGGCTCTTTGGTGGTTTGCGGCGTATTGTCGTTAACCACTTTCGCTACCGGTTTCTGCTCTTGCGTCAACGGCGCCATGCCGTGCTGCTGGTAACGATCCATTACCGGCTGCTGTACCTGCTTGTTGGTCACCAGAGTGATTTCAGGACGTTTGTCCATACCAATTCCAGTCGCAACAACGGTGACGCGCAGTTCGTCGTTCATATCCGGGTCCAGGGAGGTACCGATAACCACGGTCGCATTATCCGATGCAAAGGCACGAATCGTGTTACCGACGGTTTCGAACTCATCCAGACGCAGGTCGAAGCCCGCAGTAATGTTGACCAGCACGCCGCGCGCGCCAGACAGATCGATGTCTTCCAGCAGCGGAGAAGAGATAGCCATTTCAGCCGCTTCTTCTGCACGGTCTTCACCGCTTGCCACGCCTGAACCCATCATCGCGTAGCCCATTTCGGACAT
The DNA here is from genome assembly GCF_030332605.1 of Citrobacter sp. Cpo103. NCBI lineage: Bacteria > Pseudomonadati > Pseudomonadota > Gammaproteobacteria > Enterobacterales > Enterobacteriaceae > Citrobacter > Citrobacter sp. Cpo103. Next base: position 122,594 of record NZ_JAOWHO010000020.1, read on the forward strand.
CACGGTGCGCACGTCTGCAAAGTCGACGTTCATCAGGCCCGGACGAGTAATCAGTTCAGCGATACCCTGGACTGCGCCTTTCAGCACGTCGTTCGCTGCGCCAAACGCATCCAGCAGGGAGATTCCGCGACCCAGCACTTTCAGCAGCTTGTCATTCGGAATAGTGATCAGAGAGTCCACATGTTTGGACAGCTCGGTGATACCCTGCTCCGCGAATGCCATACGCTTCTTACCTTCAAAGTTGAAAGGCTTAGTCACTACAGCTACGGTCAGAATACCTAAATCTTTTGCTACTTCAGCAACCACTGGCGCTGCACCGGTACCGGTACCGCCGCCCATGCCTGCTGCGATAAACACCATGTCTGCGCCGTCAAGCGCTGCACGCAGAGCTTCACGGTCTTCGTCTGCCGCATTACGGCCTACTTCCGGGTTTGCACCCGCGCCCAGACCTTTGGTGATGCCGCTACCAATCTGAATGGTCTGTCCAACCGCCGTTTTACGCAACGCCTGAGCGTCGGTATTCACCGCGAAGAATTCAACACCTTCGATGCGCTCGCGCACCATGTGTTCAACGGCATTACCGCCGCCGCCGCCGACGCCGATGACTTTAATCACCGCGTCATTGGTTAGTTCCATAGGTTCAAACATAGTTTCTCTCTCCGTTGTGCCTGTCGCCTGAGACCGTTAATGTGCGTTGGTCTCTTTAAAAATTAAAACTCTTTTCGCAGCCAGCTATTGAGTCGTTTGATCCACGAGCCAACTGATGCCGTAACGCGTTTTTCAACTTCAGCCTCACCACTCAAATGGGATTCTTTCCCGTAGTGAAGCAGCCCCACTGCCGTTGAATAATAAGGCTCCTGGGCATAATCCGTCAGACCAGTGATATTCAGCGGTGCGCCAATACGTACTTGCGTATGGAACACGCGCTGTGCGCAGGCCGCAAGACCTTCAATTTGCGCAGCGCCACCGGTTAACACAATCCCCGCCGCCAGATGATGTTTCACACCCTGCTGGCGAAGCTGTTCTTGTAATTGCAAAATTTCTTCGTTGACCAGGTTGAGCAGCTCGGTATAACGCGGCTCAATGACCTCTGCCAGGGTCTGACGTTGCAGGCTACGCGGTGGACGACCACCTACGCTTGGCACTTCAACGCTTTCGTCTTTACCCACGATGGAGCCCAGCGCGCATCCATGACGCACTTTGATGGCTTCAGCATCGCTCGGCGGCGTACCAAAGGCATACGCGATATCGCTGGTCACTACATTCCCTGCATAAGGGATCACTTTAGTGTGGCGCAACGCCCCGCCAGTATAAACGGCGATGTCCATTGTACCACCACCAATATCTACCACGCAGACACCCAGCTCACGTTCATCTTCCGTCAACACGGAATAACTGGCTGCCAACCCGGCAAAAATCAGTTGGTCAACTTTCAGACCACAACGTTCAACGGCTTTGACAATGTTCTTCGCCATGTCGTTGTGGCAGGTAATAAGATGGACTTTTGCCTGCATACGCACGCCGGAAAGACCGACCGGATTTTTAATACCTTCCTGGTAGTCGATGGCGTATTCCTGCGGAATAACGTGCAGAACACGATGTTCATCGCGAACGCGTACGGATTTTGCCGTATGTACTACGTTTTCCACATCTTCCTGCGTCACTTCCTCTTCGGAAATGGGCACCATACCAATTTCATTTTGACAGCTAATATGTTTACCGGAAAGTGCCAGATACACCGAGGAAATCTGGCAATCTGCCATCAGTTCAGCCTGGTCAATGGCGCGCTGTACGCACTTCACCACTGACTCAAGGTCATTCACCCCGCCTTTATCCATACCTCGCGATGGGCAACTGCCCACGCCAATGATATTGACCATACCGTCGGGCAGAACTTCCCCTACTAAAGCGGCTACCTTCGCGGTGCCAATCTCCAGTCCAACTACCAGTTTTCTGTCCGTCGCCTTGATCATTGTTGTTCTGCCTGTGCCTGATTCTGTTGCTGATTAGATTCCTCAGGAGGCAAGGGAACCCAGCCTACTGCCGCTCCTGAGTCATAACGCAAATCAACGTAGCTAATCCGTTTGCCATCGGTTTGCGCCTGCTGCTGTAAAACCGGGTAGAGTTCCACAAAGCGAGCCAAACGTTTTATCGTATCGCCCCTGCCCAGATTCAGCTTAATATCGTTATTCAGCGTCAACTGCCAGGAACGACGAGCGGTCATCGCCGCTTCCTTCAGGGTGAATCTATCCTTAGCCAGCACCTGCCCCATATCGCGGAACCCTTGCAACACTTCACTTGCGCTGCCTTCCGGTCCATACAACATGGGTAATACCTGCTTATTGGCCCGACCGGTTGGAACACTGAACGTATTTCCTTCAGCATCCACCATATGTTGGTCATTCCAACGCGCAATGGGCACATATTCAACCAGATGAATCTTCAATTCATCGGGCCATTGCTTTCTGACGCTCGCCTGTTTAATCCAGGGGAGGCGTTCAATTTGACTCTGAATGATGTTCACATCCTGAGTCATAAAGGTTCCCGGAGCGCCCAGCGCCAGAATGGACTGACGAATATCGTCATTGCGCGTGTAATGCCGTTCGCCGGTTAACACCAGTTTCGATAAAGGCAAACGTTGCGCATCTTCCATCCATCCCAACACTACCCAGCCGCTGACAAACACGGTGCACAGCACTGTCAGCAGGAATAATATTCCTGCAAGACGCGTTCCATTATTGCGGCGTGAGGAGTTTACTTCTTCTTCATCACCGTTTCGCGTGTTCAGCGCAGCCTGCGACATATCAGTCCGCCAACTCCAGAATTCTTACCACCAACTGCGAGAAGCTCAGCCCCGCCTGACGCGCCGCCATCGGCACCAGACTGTGGCTGGTCATACCCGGAGAGGTATTCGCTTCCAGCAGATAAAACTGGCCATCGCTGTCCAGCATGACGTCAATGCGACCCCAACCTTTACAGCCCAATGTGGTCCACGCTTTCAGGACTAATTCCTGTAAACGTGCCTCTTGTTCGACTTCCAGACCGGCAGGGCAGAAATATTGTGTCTCATCAGAGAGATACTTCGCCTCATAATCATAGAAGGTTCCCGCGGGTTGGATACGTATTGACGGTAAAATTTCTTCACCAAGCATCGCAACTGTAAATTCCGGGCCACTGAGCCATTTTTCGATCAGTACTTCTTCATCATGCTGAAAAGCCAATGCTAATGCACCATGCAAAGCATTTTCTTCTTCAACTTTTGACATCCCTACGCTTGAGCCTTCACGGCTTGGCTTCACAATCAGCGGCAAACCTAACGCAGAAATCTCCGTAACCACCTCATCGCTAAGACCTTTTTCGAATTCAGCGCGAGTCAATGCGACCCAAGGCGCGACCGGTAAACCAGCCCCCTGCCACAACAGTTTGCTGCGCAGTTTGTCCATCGAAATGGCAGAAGCCATGACGCCACTACCGGTATACGGCAGACCAATCAGCTCCAGCATGCCCTGCAACGTGCCATCTTCACCACCACGACCGTGCAGCGCAATAAACACCTTTTGAAAACCCATCGATTTCAAAAGCGTGACATCAACCTCTTTTGGGTCAATTGGATGAGCATCCACACCACCTTCGCGTAACCCTGCCAGTACGGCCGCGCCGGAATTCAGCGAAACGTCACGCTCTGCGGAGGTTCCCCCTAACAGGACCGCGATTTTATCAGCCATGTTGTTCTTCCTCCGGGTTTTGCGGCTTCAGTTTGATTTCAGCTAAGGAACGCGCGATTTTGCCGATATTTCCAGCGCCCTGCACCAAAATCAGATCGTTGCCGGTTAATACCGGCGCCAACATGTCTGCCACCTGAGCCGGATCTGATACCAGAATCGGGTCGATCTTACCGCGACCACGGATCGTACGGCACAGCGAGCGGCTGTCAGCCCCCGGAATCGCAGCTTCACCCGCGGCGTATACATCCAGCATCAACAGCGCATCGACCTGAGTCAGCACGTTGGCAAAGTCGTCATACAAATCGCGTGTACGCGTAAAGCGGTGCGGCTGGAACAGCATTACCAGATTTTTGTCCGGCCAGCCCGCGCGAGCAGCTTTAATCGTGGCATCCACTTCCGTTGGGTGATGACCATAATCATCCACCAGCATCGCCGTCCCGGCTTTACCGTTTACCGGCTCCAGCGGGAATTCGCCGAGGAAGTCAAAACGGCGCCCGGTGCCCTGGAAACTTTCCAGCGCGCGCAGAATTGCGTCGTCTTCAATGCCTTCTTCTGTTGCCACTGCCACCGCCGCCGCCGCGTTCAGCGCATTGTGACGGCCCGGTGCGTTCAACGTCACGCGTAAATCGGCCATCCCCTGACGCAGCAGCGTGAAGTGCCCTTGTGGACCAATCTGCTGGTAATCTTCGACGCGCACATCAGCATCATCGCTGAAACCATAGGTTGTGGTTTGACGACCAACTCGCGGCAACAACTCGCGGATCACCGGGTCGTCAACGCACATAACCGCACGACCATAAAACGGCAAGTTATGCAGGAAATTAATAAACGTCTGCTTTAAATTTTCGAAGTCGCCATGGTAGGTATCCATATGATCGGCTTCGATATTGGTAACAATCGCTACCATCGGCTGCAAATGCAGGAACGACGCATCGCTCTCATCCGCCTCCGCAATTAAATAACGGCTATGACCCAGACGCGCATGGACGCCTGCGGCCTTCACCAGACCGCCGTTGACAAACGTCGGATCCAGCCCCGCTTCTGCGTAGATACTGGAGACCATCGCTGTGGTCGTGGTTTTACCGTGCGTCCCGGCAATGGCGATACCGTGACGAAAACGCATTAACTCCGCCAGCATTTCAGCACGACGGATCACCGGAATACGCGCTTCATGCGCCGCAACAATTTCCGGGTTATCCGCAGAAATCGCGCTGGATACCACCACCACGCTCGCATCACGCACATTTTCAGGGCGATGGTTGAAGAAAATCGTGGCGCCCAGATTCGTCAACTGCTGCGTCACCGGGTTCGGCGCCAGGTCAGAACCACTGATCTGATAACCTTCGTTGGCCAAAACTTCGGCAATACCGCCCATACCAGCACCACCGATGCCGACAAAGTGAATGTGCCGAACGCGACGCATTTCGGGCACGATGGAACGCAGTTTTGCCAGTTGTTGTGTATTCATTCTTTAGCCATTAACTTCTTAGTTCATGCGATGCAAAAGGCATCACCACAATTACGCCCGGGCAGCCCGGCTCACTTCATTAGCAACACGCTCTGTGGCATCCGGTATGGATGCGGCGCGCGCACGTTCTGCCATGGTTAATAAGGTTTCTCGCGACCACCCGGAAAGGGTGTTCGCGACGGCATCCACAGTAAACTGCGGCTGCTCAAGAATTTTAGCGGCGCCCGCTTTCTCAAGCGGCAGCGCATTCCAGTACTGCTGTCGGTCTTTGTGCTGGAAAGGCACAAACAGCGCAGGCAAACCCGCAGCGGCAATTTCGCTTACCGTCAGCGCGCCGGAGCGACAAACTACGACATCCGCCCACGCGTAGGCGGCTGCCATATCATCAATAAACTCAGTGACCTTGTGCTGCGGTTGTCCCGCGTCGGCATACGCCTGTTCAACGGTTTGCTGCGCGCCTTTGCCACTCTGATGCCAGATAGTCACCGCGTCACCAAGCTTTGCGGCAACCTGCGGCATCGTCTGGTTCAATACGCGTGCGCCCTGAGATCCCCCGACGACCAGCACGCGAACCGGGCCTTCACGCCCCGCCAGACGCGCTTCGGGCAACGGCAGCGCCAGAACGTCGGTGCGTACCGGGTTACCCACCACTTCCGCATTCGGGAAAGCGCCAGGAAAAGCCTGCATCACCTTCGTTGCAATCTTCGCCAGCCACTTGTTGGTTAATCCCGCAATGCCGTTCTGCTCATGCAGGACAACCGGGATGCCTAATGACCAGGCAGCCAGACCGCCAGGGCCGGACACATAGCCGCCCATCCCCAGCACCACATCAGGCTTAAACTGCTTCATAATGGCGCGCGCCTGACGCCAGGCATTAAAAATACGCACGGGGGCGGCAAGCAGCGCGTTGACACCTTTGCCACGCAAACCGGAGATGCGAATAAAGTCAATTTCAATGCCATGCTTCGGCACTAAGTCCGCTTCCATACGATCGGCGGTGCCCAGCCAACGAACCTGCCAGCCCTGGGCCATTAAATGGTGCGCGACCGCCAGCCCAGGGAACACATGCCCACCGGTACCGCCTGCCATCACCATTAACCGCTTCGGTTGACCACTCATCGTGCACCTCGTGTAAACGCCTGGGCTTTTTCCAGACGCGTTTCATAATCAATACGTAACAAAAACATGATGGCCGTCGACATAATCAACAAACTGGAACCACCATAACTGATCAGCGGTAACGTCAGACCTTTTGTTGGCAGCATACCTGCTGCCGCGCCGACGTTTACCAGGGCCTGGAAGCTGAACCAAATCCCGATGGAGCAGGCTAAAAAGCCTGAAAAACGGTGGTCAATTTCCAGTGCTTTGCGACCGATCGACATCGCGCGAAAAGCGACGAAGAATACCATTAAAAGTGCCAATACCACACCGATATAACCCAGTTCTTCCCCAATGATGGCGAAGATGAAGTCGGTGTGCGCTTCCGGTAAATACTCCAGTTTTTGCACTGAATTACCTAACCCCTGACCCCAAACCTCACCGCGACCAAAAGCCATCAGCGATTGCGTTAACTGGTAGCCGCTGCCAAACGGATCTTCCCATGGGTTCCAGAAGGAGGTTACGCGGCGAATACGATACGGTTCGGCAAGGATCAGCAGCACCACCGCCGAAATCCCCATGCCGATAATGGCAATGAACTGCCACAGTTTCGCACCAGCGAGAAACAGCATCGCCAGCGTCGTGACAAACAGCACCACTACAGTACCAAGGTCAGGCTGCGCCAGCAGTAAGACTGCCAGCACCAGAATCACACCCATCGGTTTTAAGAAGCCGCGCAGGTTGTTACGCACTTCATCGACTTTACGCACCAGGTAGTTAGCGAGATAACAGAACAGCGACAGCTTGGTGAATTCCGCAGGCTGAATACGCAGCGGCCCCAGCGCGATCCAGCGCGATGCCCCGTTAACGGAGCTCCCCACCACCAGAACGATCAACAACATGATGATCGAGGCGATCAGCATCGTCGTGCTGTACTTCTGCCAGAACTCCATCGGCAGACGCAGCGTCACCATCGCCAGACAGAACGCGAGGAAGATATACAGCGCGTCACGCTTAGCAAACAGGAAGGGATCGCCTGCCAGACGTTGCCCTACGGGCATTGATGCCGATGTCACCATCACAAAACCGATCGCTGCCAGACCAAAAGTCAGCCACAGCAGCATGCGGTCATACATGATCAGGCTGTCCGCGTCTTTATCACGCGAAGCCATCACCCAGCCTTTAAGTGCCGCGAAGATCCACGCCAGGACACCCAGTCCCGGTACGCGCGGCATTTTCAGACGAGGGAGAGAGAATCGCATCAACCCAACTCCTTCGCTAAACGGGTAAAGACGTCACCGCGTTGCTCAAAGTTCTTGAACTGGTCAAGGCTGGCGCAGGCTGGCGACAGCAGCACCATATCACCCGACTTCACACGCGGTGCGAGCAGACGCATTGCCTGCTCCATGGTTTCAGTGTGTTCCGCAACCTCAGGACGCAGAGCGGCAAGCTGCGCGCCATCGCGACCAAAGCAGTACAGACGAATGTTGTTGCCAGTCAGGTAGCGTTGCAGCGGCGTAAAGTCGGCCGATTTCCCATCGCCGCCCAGCAGCAGGTGCAACGTACCGTCAACGTGCAGACCATTCAGTGCCGCTTCTGTGCTGCCAACGTTGGTGGCTTTTGAATCGTTAATCCAACGCACACCGTTATGATTCAGTACCAACTGGAAACGATGCGCCAGACCGGTAAAGGTAGTCAGCGCTTTCAGGCTGGATGCCCGCGGCAGACCCGCAGCATCCGCCAGCGCCAGCGCAGCCAGTGCGTTGGTATAGTTATGCTGGCCGGTAAGCGTCATCTCTTTCACGTTCAGGACTTTTTCGCCCTTCACCCGCAGCCAGGTTTCACCCTGCTGACGATTGAGATGATAGTCACCCATGTTGATGCCAAAGCTCACGCAGCGCTCATCCGCCCCGCGAATCGGCATGGTCAGCGCATCATCGGCATTAACCACACACACTTTCGCATTCTCATAGACGCGCAGTTTGGCCGCACGGTACTGCTGCAAGCCAAACGGATACCTGTCCATATGATCTTCGGTGACGTTCAAAATGGTGGCGGCTACAGCCTGTAAGCTGGAGGTTGTCTCCAGCTGGAAGCTCGACAGCTCCAGTACATACAGCTCACGTTCGTCATCCAGCAGCATCAGCGCGGGCAGGCCGATATTTCCGCCAACACCCACGTTCACACCAGCCGCTTTCGCCATTTCTCCCACCAACGTGGTGACGGTGCTTTTCCCGTTGGAACCGGTGATCGCGACGATCGGCGCCTGCGCTTCACGACAGAACAGCTCGATGTCACCGACAATTTCGATCCCTGCATCAGCAGCGGCGCTCAGCGAAGGATGCGCCAGGGCAATACCAGGGCTGGCGACGATGAGATCGGCGGCCAGCAGCCAATCATCATTCAGGCTGCCAACATGACGCTCAACCGCTTCCGGCAATTTATCCAGGCCAGGTGGCGTTGCGCGGGTATCCATCACACGCGGCGTCACACCACGCGCCAGAAAGAAATCCACGCATGACAGCCCGGTCAATCCCAGACCGATAATGACGACTTTTTTACCCTGGTAATCAGCCATGATTAACGTACCTTCAGCGTTGCCAGGCCAATCAGCACCAGCATCAGCGAAATAATCCAGAAGCGCACAATTACGCGCGGTTCCGGCCAGCCTTTCAGTTCATAGTGATGGTGAATCGGCGCCATACGGAAGATGCGCTGTCCGCGCAGCTTAAAGGAGCCAACCTGCAAAATGACCGACAGCGTTTCCACAACAAATACGCCGCCCATGATTACCAGCAGGAACTCCTGACGCAGCAGCACGGCAATAATGCCCAGCGCGCCGCCCAGCGCCAGCGAACCGACGTCGCCCATAAAGACCTGCGCCGGATAGGTGTTAAACCACAGGAAGCCTAACCCCGCGCCGACAATCGCCGTACAGACGATCACCAACTCACCGGCATGGCGTAAATAGGGAATGTGCAGATAGTTGGCAAAGTTCATGTTACCGGTCGCCCATGCCACCAGCGCAAAACCCGCTGCCACGAACACGGTCGGCATAATCGCCAGACCATCCAGGCCATCAGTGAGGTTTACCGCGTTGCCAGTACCCACAATCACGAAGTACGCCAGCAGCACGTAGAACAGCCCCAACTGCGGCATGACATCTTTAAAGAACGGCACCACCAGCTCGGTAGCCGGGGTATCTTTACCGGCGAGGTACAGCGCAAAGGCTACACCCAGCGCAATCACCGACATCCAGAAGTACTTCCAGCGGGCAATCAGGCCCTTGGTATCTTTTCGCACCACTTTGCGGTAGTCATCGACAAAACCGATAATGCCGTAGCCAATCAATACCACCAGCACGCACCATACGTACGGGTTCGACGGATATGCCCACAACAGAACGGAGATAACAATCGCGGTGAGGATCATGATCCCGCCCATGGTTGGCGTACCACGTTTACTAAAGTGCGATTCAGGACCGTCGTTACGTACAACCTGTCCAAAGGACATTTTTTGCAAGCGGGCAATCATGCGCGGGCCCATCCACAAAGAGATGAACAGCGCGGTCAGCAGGCTGACGATGGCGCGAAACGTCAGATAGGAAAAGACGTTAAAGCCGGAATAATATTTGACCAAATGTTCGGCCAGCCAAACTAACATGTCCCATTCTCCTGTAATGCGCGTACTACCTCTTCCATGGCGGCACTACGTGAACCCTTCACTAAAATCGTCATGACCTGATGTTCTGCAATCAATGCTTTAAGATGCGCGGCCAGCACGCTTTTATCCGCAAAATGTTCGCCAACGCCACTGGCGTCGCTAATTGCCTGACTCAGTTTTCCTGTACTCAGTACACGGTCGATACCTGCTGCTTTCGCAGCAACACCTACCTGTACATGGCATGCTTCACTTTCTGCGCCAAGCTCAGCCATATCGCCAACGACCAGTACGCGATAGCCCGGCATTTCAGACAGCACCTGCACCGCTGCGGTCATCGAACCGACGTTCGCGTTATAGGAGTCGTCCAGCAGCAGCTGATTTTCTGCGAGTTGAATCGGGAACAGACGTCCTGGTACCGCCTGCAGATCTTTCAAACCCGCTTTGATCGCCTCGTGCGTCGCGCCTACCGCTATAGAAAGCGCCGCCGCCGCAAGGGCGTTAGCGATATTGTGGCGACCCGGCAACGGCAGCAGGACATCAATGCTTCCGGTCGGCGTTTGCAGAGAAAATTCCGTGCCATGCGAGGTCACATGAACGTTGGTCGCAGAAAAGTCGCTGTTGGCCGCATTCGGGGAGAAGCGCCAGACTTTGCGATCGCCGATGATGCTTTGCCAGTTCAACCAGTCGTTGTTGTCGGCATTCATAATGGCGATACCGTTCGCAGACAGGCCGGTAAAAATCTCACCTTTTGCCTTCGCAACGCCCGCCAGAGAGCCGAAGCCTTCCAGGTGCGCGGCGGCCAGGTTGTTCACCAGCGCCGCTTCCGGACGCGTCAGGCCGACGGTCCAGGCGATTTCGCCCTGATGGTTGGCGCCGAGCTCAATCACGGCATAGTCGTAATCGTTGTTTAAGCGCAGCAGCGTCATCGGTACGCCGATGTCGTTATTCAGATTGCCCGCGGTATATAGGGTGTTACCACACTGGCTAAGAATGGCAGCCGTCATCTCTTTGACGGACGTTTTACCGGATGAGCCGGTCAGCGCGACAACGCGCGCCGGAACCTGAGCGCGAACCCACGCCGCCAGTTCACCAAACGCCAGACGCGTATCTTTAACAATCAGCTGCGGCAGGTTGGTGTCCAACGGGCGGCTGACCAGCAGCGCACCCGCCCCGCTCTCTTGCGCTTTGTCTGCAAAATCATGGGCATCAAAGCGTTCGCCTTTCAGCGCCACAAACAGGCAGCCCGGCGTCACTTTACGCGTATCGGTTGTTACGGCATCAAGGGTCAGATCGGCCCCTTTCAGTTCGCCACGGAGGATCTCCGCCAGTTGGCTGAGCGTTACGCTAATCATGCGATAACCCCCAGCAGACGCGCTGCGGTCACGCGGTCAGAATAGTCGAGACGCTGCGAGCCAACGATCTGGTAATCTTCGTGACCTTTCCCGGCCACCAGCACCACGTCGTTTTCTTTCGCCTGCATAATGGCGTTTGTCACGGCTTCTGCGCGCCCTTCCATCACCTTCGCCTGTCCGGCATCCAGCATACCCGCCAGAATGTCGTTAATAATGGCGCGTGGCTCTTCGGTACGTGGGTTGTCATCAGTCACCACGACAACATCTGCAAACTGCTCGGCGATTGCGCCCATCAAAGGACGTTTGCCTTTGTCGCGATCGCCGCCGCAGCCAAAGACGCACCACAGTTTGCCTGTACAGTGCAAACGTGCCGCCTGCAGCGCTTTTTCCAGCGCATCTGGCGTATGGGCGTAATCAACCACCACGGTGGTTTTACCCGGCGCGCTGAACACTTCCATACGTCCGCAAACCGGCTGCAATTGTGTCGCCGTTTTCAGTAAATCAGCTAACGGATAGCCCAGTGCCAACAGCGTTGCCAGCGCCAGCAGAAGATTGCTGACGTTAAACGCCCCCATCAGGCGGCTTTCAATTTCGCCGTCGCCCCATGAGGAGGTAAAACGAATCGTTGCCCCGCTGTCGTGATACTTCACGTCAACCGCTTTTAACCAACGACCATGACAGTTCGGGTTGATGTGGTCTTCCATCGAAACGGCAACCGCATCCGGGAGTTTCACCAGCCAGCGACGACCGACGTCATCATCCGCATTGACGATGGCCTGACCGCAATGGTGCGTGGAATACAGCAGCCATTTCGCGGCTTCGTAATGTTCCATGTCGCCGTGGTAGTCGAGATGGTCACGGCTTAAGTTAGTAAATACTGATGCGGCAAACTTCAGCGCCGCCACGCGATGCTGAACCAGACCGTGTGAAGAGACTTCCATCGCGCCAACCGTTGCGCCCTGCGCTGCCAGCCCCGCCAGCACATGCTGGACATCAACTGCTGAACCGGTGGTATTTTCCGTCGGGATCACTTTGCCCAGCAGGCCATTGCCTACTGTTCCCATTACCGCGCTGGTTTCGCCAAGCAGTTGGCTCCACTGTGCCAGCAATTGGGTGGTGGTAGTTTTACCGTTGGTCCCGGTCACACCGACCAGACGCATTTTCTCAGAAGGCTCGTGGTAAAAACGGCCTGCCAGTGCAGATAAACGTTCGTTAAGCTGACTGAGATAGATGACCGGAACGCCGTGCATTTCACGGATTTCACCATCAGTAGCTTCATCTTTTGCTTCTGCAATAATGGCAGCCACACCTTGCGCTATCGCCTGCGGGATATACCGACGCCCGTCCGCCTGATGACCCAATACTGCGACAAAGAGATCGCCCGATGCAGCCACACGGCTGTCAAGCGTCATCTCCCGCAGTGCTCGCTCCGGTGCACCCGGCACCCATGGAGCAAGAAGGTCGCGCAAATTACGATCTGCCACCTGTTGCCTCGCCTTGATTATTCACAAATTCATTTTTATCGCCCGTTGTCAGCGCATCCGGCTCGATGTTCATGGTACGCAGTACGCCGCCCATGATGGCACCAAAGACCGGCGCGGAAACGGCGCCACCGTAGTATTTACCCGCCTGCGGATCGTTGATAACAACAACCAGCGCGAAGCGCGGCTGACTCGCAGGCGCAACACCTGCGGTATAAGCAATGTATTTGTTGATGTAGCGGCCATCTGGCCCTACTTTTTTCGCTGTACCGGTTTTAATGGCGATACGATAGCCTTTAATCGCCGCCTTCACGCCGCCGCCGCCGGGCAGCGCCACGCTTTCCATCATATGCACGACGGTACGCACGGTATCTTCCGGGAAGATACGCTCGCCCGGAACAGGAGGGTCAACTTTGGTAATCGACAGTGGACGATAAACGCCGTAGCTGCCGATCGTTGCATAGACTCGCGCTAACTGTAACGGTGTTACCATTAGCCCGTAGCCGAAAGAGAAGGTGGCCCTCTCTATGTCAGACCACCGTTGTTTTTGAGGATATAAGCCACTGCGTTCTCCGACCAACCCCAAATTGGTCGCTTTTCCCAGCCCAAAACGTGAGTAAGTATCTACTAACGCTGAGGACGGCATCGCTAACGCCAGCTTGGAAACACCGACGTTACTCGACTTCTGCAAAACCCCGGTGAGGGTTAATTCGCTATAACGCGCCACGTCTTTGATTTCGTGACCATTAATTCGGTAAGGGATAGTGTTGAGGACGGTATTTTCGCGTACCACGCCACGCTGCAGCGCGGTCATCACCACCATCGGTTTAACGGTAGAACCCGGTTCAAACACGTCGGTGATGGTACGGTTACGCATCGCGTCTTTTGGCGTACCGGTGAGATTGTTCGGGTTGTAGGACGGACTGTTGGCCATGGCCAACACTTCACCGGTGTTTACATCCACCAGTACCGCACTGCCTGACTCCGCCTTGTTGAACGCCACGGCGTTATTCAGTTCGCGGTAAACCAGCGCCTGTAAACGCTCATCAATGCTCAATGCGAGGTTATGCGCCGCCTGGCTGTCGGTAGAGGAGATATCTTCAATGACGCGGCCATAACGGTCTTTACGTACAATACGTTCACCCGGTTGTCCGGTGAGCCACTTATCGAAGCTCTTCTCAACACCTTCAATCCCCTGGCTGTCAACGTTAGTAAAGCCTATGAGGTGAGCAGTCACTTCTCCGGAAGGATAGTAACGGCGGGATTCTTCGCGCAGGTGGATACCCGGCAGCTTCAGTTTTTTGATGTAGTCAGCCATGTCAGGGTTTACCTGACGCGCCAGATAGATAAAGCGCCCTTTCGGGTTGGCGTTAATGCGGGAAGCCAGTTGATCGAGCGGGAGATTCAGCGCGGTTGACAGCGCTCTCCAGCGTTCGCCAACGCTCACGCCGCCTGCATCATGTACTTCTTTCGGGTCGGCCCATATAGCTTTAACCGGAACGCTCACCGCCAACGGGCGACCAGAGCGGTCGGTAATCATTCCGCGTGATGTAGACACTTCCTGGACGCGTAGAGAGCGCATATCACCCTGACGCACCAGCATGTCTGGCGCGATGATTTGCAGCCAGGCAACGCGACCCAGCAGAAAACCCAGTGCCAGCAAAATACAGCCGCACAGTAACGCAAAACGCCAACTGATAAAGTTGGCTTGTTCTTCCTGGCGTTTTGGTTTGTGCGTTTTTGCCGCTGCTTTCATGCGTCGCGTTTATCCTTATTTTTGTACTACGATATTTTCTTGTGAGGGATCGACATGCTGCATTTGCAGCTTTTCCGTTGCGATCCGTTCAACACGGCTATGGTCGCCGAGCGCGTTCTCCTCAAGGATCAAGTTACGCCATTCGATATCCAGCGCATCTCGCTCCAGAACCAGCTGCTCACGCTGCGCGGTCAGTAACCGCGTATGGTGGGCTGTTGTCACGACGGTAACCGCCGTCAAAATAATGCAAATGAACAGGCAGAGTGGCAGCTTCCCAAACCGCAAAAGATCGTCACCGATCACGCCAGGCAAGGCATGGCGCTCGTTGCTTCCTATCGATCCTTTAACTTTGCTTAGGGCTTCTGTCACTCTGCTGATCATGCGTTCGTCCTCTCTGCAATACGCAGAACTGAACTACGGGCACGAGGATTCTCAGCTACCTCTTCTTCACCCGGCATCATCTTGCCTAGTGCTCTTAACTCACGGCCGCCCAGCTTTTTGATCTGCGCTTCGGTCATCGGTATTCCAGCCGGTACCTGAGGGCCACGGCTTTGTTCACGCATAAAGCGTTTCACAATGCGGTCTTCAAGCGAATGGAAACTGATGATCGAAAGGCGACCACCTGGAGCCAGCACGCTGAGCGAGCTTTTTAGCGCCTGCTCTATCTCCTCCAGTTCACTGTTCACCCAAATGCGCACCGCCTGGAAGGTACGGGTCGCGGGATGTTTGAATTTGTCCTTCACCGGCATTGCCGCCGCAATGACTTCCGCCAGTTCTTTGGTGCGGGTCATCGGTTCGATGCGGTTGCGCTCGACGATGGCGCGCGCAATGCGTTTGCCGAAGCGCTCTTCGCCAAAGGTTTTAATCACCCAGGCAATGTCTGCTTCATCGGCGGTTTGCAGCCATTCGGCCGCTGACTGACCGCGTGTTGGGTCCATACGCATGTCTAACGGACCGTCACGCATAAACGAGAAACCGCGCTCTGCGTCATCGAGCTGCGGTGAAGAAACGCCCAGATCGAGTAGAATCCCGTCGATCTTACCGGTCAGTCCACGCTCGGCGACATAGTCAGCCAGCGCAGAGAAAGGTCCATGTACGATGGAGAAACGGGGATCGGTAATCGTTTTTGCAACGGCAATAGCCTGCGGATCGCGATCGATTGCCAGTAAACGTCCCTCTTCGCCAAGCTGGGAGAGGATCAGACGTGAGTGACCACCGCGACCAAATGTCCCGTCAATGTAGATGCCGTCTGGACGAATATTCAGGCCGTTTACGGCTTCATCCAGCAACACCGTTGTATGTTTATAATTTTCCGTCATTTTATAGAGACAAATCCTGCAATCGTTCCGACAACGCGCCAGTAACAGACTGCTCAGCGTCGATATCTTCCTTGACCTGTTGATACCAGGTCGTTTCATCCCACAGCTCAAACTTATTGAACTGCCCAACCAGCATCACTTCTTTCGTTAGCCCTGCGTGTTGCCGCAGAATGGGTGCTATCAGTAATCGACCAGCGTTATCCATCTGACATTCGCTGGCATGACCCAACAATAAGCGCTGTACGCGACGCTCAACTGGATTCATGCTCGACAGACGCGATAGCTTCTGCTCGATTATTTCCCATTCAGGCAGGGGGTACAGCAGCAGGCACGGGTGATGGATGTCAATGGTGCAAACCATTTGACCGGTAGCGCTCTCAAGCAGTTGATCCCGATAACGGGTAGGCACGGATAAGCGCCCTTTACTGTCGAGATTAACTAACGTTGCTCCCCGGAACATGCCAGCCTCACCCCCAATTACCACTTTATCCCACAAATTCCCACTTAAAGGAGTTTACGGAGCGGAGGAAAACCTTGTCAAGCAAGTCACGGCGCTTAGCGGAGCAAAAAACCCATTGTTTACGGCTAATATCAGCGTTGAACAAATTCCGTACAGCAAACGAAGCAAATTAACGTCATGAATATTTGTAAGAAAAAAATCCAACAACTCATCATTGTTTAAAACAACTGAATATCATCCAAAGAAAATATAAAGTGTCAGTTTGCGACGCGAGCGGCATTTTAGGACAATATGCAGCGAGTTAACAGTACCAGTTAATCGGTCTGTACGCCGCGCAGAGTCGAGGTAAGCACCAGATGGCCGCAATACGAGAGCAAAGTGTTTGTTAATTCGGCAAATCCATACAAGCATGTAACAAAATAATACAAGCGTAACGCGTCGTTACGTATCAATAACCCAAAAATGGATAGTTGCATTTTTAATTCGGGGTATTTCAAGAATGAATTTCAGATAATTCTAAAGAATATTCTTAAATATAATGCGGTTATTTCTGAGAATAGAAAAATTGAAGACGTCAGAGGCTTATCCCGCCGACGTCATCAATTGAGGAAACTTAGTTACGGCTGAGAATACCACGACGGTACAGATTACGCCGTATACGCGTTAAACCTGGTTTTGGTTTACGCGGTTCGTCCAGACTTGCCAGTACAATCTCCAGCACGCGTTCTGCGACATCGCGATGGCGCTGTGCCACTGCCAGTACCGGGCACTGTAGGAAGTCGAGCAGTTCGTGATCGCCAAAAGTCGCAATCGCTAAATCAGACGGCAGTTGCCCATCACGACGCAGGGTCACATCCATCACGCCCTGCAACAGGGCAAACGACGTGGTAAACAACGCCTGAGGCATTGGGTGCGTTTCCAGCCATTTATCAAACAACTGCGCAGCTGCTTCCCGCTCATAGCTGTTGGCGTACAGGAAATGGACTTCACGCGGATCGTCCTTCCACGCGGTACGAAAACCCTGCTCGCGCAGGAAACTGACGGATAATTCAGGAAGCGCGCCCAGATAGAGGACGGTTTCAGCAGGGAATTTGCGTAACTCCTCTGCCAGCATTTCCGCATCATCCTGATCCGCACCCACAACGCTGGTAAAATGTTCGCGGTCCAGTGCACGGTCCAGCGCCACAATCGGGAATGAACTGTTTGCCCAGCGTTGGTAGAACGGATGCTCAGGCGGCAAAGAAGTCGACACAATAATGGCATCGACCTGGCGCTGTAAAAGATGCTCAATACAGCGCATTTCGTTATCCGGCTGATCTTCAGAGCAGGCAATCAATAGCTGATACCCACGCTGACGCGCCTGGCGTTCCAGATAGTTTGCGATCCGGGTATAGCTTGTGTTCTCAAGATCCGGGATCACCAGCCCGATAGAACGTGTGCGTCCAGCACGCAGCCCGGCCGCCACGGCATTCGGGTGGTAATTATGCTCACGCACCACCGCCATGACTTTTTCAACCGTTTTGTCGCTTACGCGATATTGCTTTGCTTTGCCATTAATAACGTAGCTTGCAGTCGTTCGCGAAACGCCGGCCAACCGAGCGATTTCATCCAGTTTCACAATTGCCCCTTGCGTAAAATGTACAAACCATAACCTTTTAGATGGCATGGGTTAAACTTCTTAACATCTAAGCGCAGAATAATGACTGCGGCAACCGCTTTTGTCTCTGGTTACTGCTGATTTCGCAAAAAAAAACGCAGCAGGTAGCATCAGCGCAAACGGGTACGTTACATGGAGGCCGGATAAGACGTTTATGCCGCTATCCGGCATGACCTCCACGATGAGGTCTGATATCGCTGTGCTTACCAGGCCTACGGTTGACGATTAGCGCATAATTTTATCGCCACGGGAGAGTCCCACCACACCGGAACGAGCAACTTCCACAATTTTGGCGACTTCACGTAGGGTTGCCAGAAACGCATCCAGCTTGTCGCTGGTGCCCGCCAGTTGTACTGTGTAGATAGACGGCGTCACGTCGATGATTTGCCCGCGGAAAATCTCCGTGTTGCGTTTCACCTCCTCCCGGCCATAACCGCTGGCCTGGATTTTCACCAGCATGATTTCTCGTTCAACGTGGGCACCCTGCCCCAGCTCGCTAACGCGCAGAACATCCACCAGTTTGTGGAGCTGCTTTTCGATCTGCTCAAGGACTTTCTCGTCCCCTACCGTCTGAATCGTCATCCGCGATAAGGTCGGGTCATCGGTCGGCGCGACGGTCAGGCTTTCAATGTTGTAACCACGCTGGGCGAAGAGGCCAATCACCCGCGATAATGCACCCGACTCGTTTTCCAGCAATACTGATAATATCCGGCGCATAATCAGGTCCTCTCCGTTTTGCTTAGCCACATTTCATCCATCCCACCCCCACGAATCTGCATCGGGTAGACATGCTCACTGCCGTCGACGGTGACGTCGACAAACACCAGGCGATGGTTACGCACATGCTCCAGCGCTTCACCCAGCTTGCTCTCCAGTTCATCTGGATGATTAATCTGGATACCGATATGCCCATAAGCCTCAGCAAGGCGCACAAAATCGGGCAGCGACTGCATGTAAGACTGGGAGTGACGCCCGGAGTAGATCATGTCCTGCCATTGTTTGACCATGCCGAGATAACGGTTGTTAAGGTTGAGCACCAGCACCGGCAGTTCATACTGCAGCGCCGTCGACAGCTCCTGGATATTCATCTGAATGCTGCCATCCCCGGTGACGCACACTACCGTTTCATCCGGCAACGCCATTTTCACCCCTAACGCCGCGGGTAAACCGAATCCCATCGTGCCGAGGCCGCCTGAGTTAATCCAGCGACGCGGTTTATCGAACGGATAATAAAGTGCGGCAAACATCTGATGCTGGCCAACGTCAGAGGTCACATACGCCTCCCCTTTCGTCAGACGCCAGATGGCTTCAATCACCGCCTGCGGCTTAATGCTTTCGCTTTGCGTGTCATATTTCAGACACTGACGGGCGCGCCAGTGCTCAATCTGTTGCCACCAGTCACGGTTATCATCCAGTGGCTGCTGTGATTTCTCCTGCTCCAGCAGTTCGAGCATTTGATCCAGCACCAGACGGGCATCACCCACAATCGGAATATCCGCAGTAACGGTTTTAGAAATAGAGGTCGGATCGATGTCGATATGCAGCACGGTCGCATTCGGACAATATTTTGCCAAGTTATTCGTCGTTCGATCGTCAAAGCGAACGCCGACAGCAAAGATCACATCGGAATGATGCATGGTCATATTCGCTTCGTAGGTACCGTGCATCCCTAACATACCCAGCGCCTGACGATGTGTGGCCGGAAACGCGCCCAACCCCATTAGCGAGGAGACAACCGGCAGATTCAGCGCTTCAGCAATCTGAGTTAACTGCTCATGGCAAGCAGCATTGACCGCTCCACCGCCCACATAGACAACCGGTTTCTTCGCCGCGACCAGCGTCTGTAGCGCCCGTTTGATCTGTCCCTTATGTCCCGTCGTCGTCGGATTATACGAGCGCATACTCACCGAGTCCGGCCAGCTATAAGGCAGTTTCTTCGCCGGATTCAGAATATCCTTCGGCAAATCCACCACCACCGGTCCTGGGCGACCGCTTGCTGCCAGCCAGAAGGCTTTTTTCAGCACCTGTGGGATATCTTCCGTTTGTTTGACCAGGAAGCTGTGTTTTACCACCGGGCGGGATATACCTACCATGTCGCACTCCTGGAAGGCATCGTAGCCAATCAGCGACGTTGCGACCTGTCCGGAGAGGATCACCAGCGGAATGGAATCCATGTAAGCCGTTGCGATTCCGGTAATCGCGTTGGTCGCCCCCGGTCCGGAGGTAACTAATACAACACCCACTTCTCCCGTGGCGCGCGCAAGGCCATCAGCCATATGTACCGCAGCTTGTTCATGGCGAACCAGCACATGATCAATACCGCCGACCGTATGCAGCGCATCATAAATATCGAGAACGGCCCCCCCGGGATAACCGAATACCTGCTTCACACCCTGATCGATGAGCGATCGGACGACCATCTCGGCTCCAGACAACATCTCCATGGCTTGCCTCACTCTTATAATGAATTACGGTTTAACAACACATTAACCGCTGACGATGACGCATGGCAATTGACTCCGAAGGGGTGGCACTGGAGTAAATAAGAATAAAAAGGAGGAAAGACGCGAATAAACGGAGAATTAAACCAGCATAAGCAATCAGTATGATAAAAAATCGCTTAAAAATGGGAGCTTACAGCAATTACTCTATTTTTTGACACTTTTGGACAGACGTAAAAAATAGAGTTCAGCATAAAATTTCAGTTATAAACTTAAAAGCAGAATAAACAGGATGTACCGCCCGGTTTACTCTGCCAAATGCTACTGCTTACAAACGGAGACTAACAGCTCTTCCATCCATTGATGCCCTTTATCCCGGCCTGCGGCTTCATGCCATGAAAGATAGCATGTGCGGCTGTTCAATTTTAACGGTAAAGGCAAGATCTGTAGTTCTAAAGAATCGGCAAATTCTTCTGCTAACCAACGTGGCGCAATAGAAACCAAATGCGTTTGCGACACAATATTAAGAACGCTAATTAATGCCATGCCCTGATAAGCCACGCAGGATTGTTTATCCGGTGTGTCATACCACGGTTGGCTGAATGATGCGAAGCGATCAAGTGACACCACCGCATGCTGTTCATTATAGACATCACTTTCCAGTAAAGGGCCGCTAATGCGCGGATGCTTTTTACTTGCCACTAACACCATTTCGTCATTGAATAACGGAATACTAGTAAATTCAGGACGTCGGAACTCTTCATAGCTAATAACGAATTCAGTTTCCTGGTAACGTAATTGATGCTCTGTATTTTGATTGAGTGAAGATTTAAATACGACATGAATGTTTGGTGCAACTTGCTCAACCCGATTATAAATCAATGACGTCAGGATATTATCCAATGGGCTGCACACGCAAAGATTGAATACGCGTTCGCTGCTGGCTGGTTCAAAGCCCGATCCAGGCAGTTCATTTTGCACTAATTGCAATGCCTGGCGAACAGAACCAAATAGCTGGAAGGCTCTTGCTGTCGGCTGGATACCGCGTCCATAACGAACAAAAAGCTCATCATTAAACATCACTTTCAGGCGCGCGACCGCATTACTGACAGCGGGTTGCGACATCCCCAAAGTATGCGCGGCACGGGTAATGTTTTGTTCTTGCATCACCGCATCAAAGACGGTTAATAAATTAAGATCAACCATGCGAAGCTGTGGCTTCCCCATATCTATAATATTTGTTTTATCTATTATTTTTACTTCTGGCATATTTAACTCCACTGTCACTCTAAACTCCCTTTTCCCAGACGGAGTGAAGAAATAATCTCCGTTAATATGATTTACCATACATATAAGATGAGAAAAAGAAAAAACATTAAAATTAGGAAAACATAAAGGCACAAACCTAAATGAACAAAAGACCAATGCGAGCGCAGTGTGGCAGGTGTCACTGCACGGTGATTCATATGTTTAAATTTCAAAAACAATATAACCATAAGCGCGGCGAATACACAATCATACATACAGTGAATGTATATTTAAGTTTTAATTAAATGTTTATATTATTAATACATTAAAAGTTAACATTAATTTATCAATTATGTGGTATCACACCGTTCCAACCCATTCATAGTCACTATAAAAACAAATAAATCATGAGGATAAAAAATCCCAGAGGCGGAGTTTTCTCCAGTTCGCCGTTACAATAAATGCAAATAATTATGCTCAAATATGTCAAACCATGAAAAACATGTACAACCATCAACTGATTAATTTTATGTACCCCAAAAAATTCAGCACAATTCGCTTAAGTTTTGCCGAAACTTCCCCCCTCAAGTGAGGCATTTGCTAGGGTGAGGGTTGACATCAGTCTTCATATCCAGTACCACTAAAAGCATATCGCATTCGCCTGGAGCTTAATTGATGACTTACATTGCTCGTTTCAACGGTCTACTACTACTAAACGCATCTTCATTGCGCGGTAGACTGGTGGACGACATTCAGCATTAAGTCAGCTCCAGTTAAGACAAAAACCCGCGCCGTTGCGCGGGTTTTTTTATGCTCGAAGCAAGGCGCCCTAAGAAACCAAGGACCTAAACCATGAGCCAGCAAGTCATTATTTTCGATACCACCTTACGCGATGGTGAACAAGCGTTACAGGCAAGCCTGAGTGTGAAAGAAAAACTGCAGATTGCGCTGGCCCTTGAGCGTATGGGCGTTGACGTGATGGAAGTGGGTTTCCCCGTTTCTTCACCGGGCGACTTTGAGTCAGTTCAGACCATTGCTCGTCAGGTTAAAAACAGCCGCGTTTGCGCCTTAGCACGCTGCGTAGAAAAAGATATCGATGTTGCCGCAGAATCGCTGAAAGTTGCTGAAGCTTTCCGTATTCATACCTTTATCGCCACCTCGCCGATGCACATCGCGACGAAATTACGCAGTACGCTGGATGAGGTCATTGAGCGCGCGGTCTACATGGTTAAGCGTGCGCGTAATTATACCGATGACGTGGAGTTCTCCTGCGAAGATGCAGGCCGTACCCCTATCGCCGATCTGGCTCGCGTTGTTGAAGCTGCTATTAACGCGGGTGCCAAAACCATTAACATCCCCGATACCGTCGGTTACACCATGCCTTTCGAATTTGGGGCAATCATTTCTGGCCTGTATGAACGCGTACCAAATATCGATAAAGCCATCATCTCCGTACACACCCATGATGATTTAGGTTTGGGCGTCGGCAACGCGCTGGCAGCCGTTCACGCCGGAGCGCGTCAGGTGGAAGGCGCGATGAACGGTATCGGCGAACGCGCCGGTAACTGTTCACTGGAAGAAGTGATCATGGCGATCAAAGTGCGTAAAGATATCCTGAATGTACAGACCCGCATCAATCACCAGGAGATCTGGCGCACCAGTCAGTTAGTCAGCCAAATCTGCAACATGCCAATTCCGGCAAACAAAGCCATTGTCGGAAGCGGCGCCTTTGCCCACTCTTCCGGCATCCATCAGGACGGCGTACTGAAAAATCGTGAAAACTACGAAATCATGACGCCAGAATCCATCGGCCTGAACCAGGTACAGCTGAACCTGACCTCCCGTTCCGGACGCGCCGCGGTGAAACACCGTATGGACGAGATGGGATATAAAGAAAATGAATACAGCCTGGACAACCTGTATGACGCATTCCTGAAACTGGCGGATAAAAAAGGTCAGGTATTTGATTACGACCTGGAAGCGCTGGCCTTCATTAATAAACAGCAGGAAGAGCCAGAGCATTTCCGTCTGGATTACTTCAGCGTGCAGTCCGGCTCAAACGACATCGCCACCGCCTCCGTCAAGCTGGCCTGCGGTGAAGAAGTTAAAGCCGAAGCGGCGAACGGTAACGGTCCAGTCGATGCTATTTATCAGGCTATCAACCGTGTAACTGAGTACAACATCGAACTGGTGAAATACAGCCTGACCGCCAAAGGGCACGGTAAAGATGCTCTGGGTCAGGTGGATATCGTTGCCAACTATAACGGTCGTCGTTTCCACGGCGTCGGTCTGGCGACAGATATCGTCGAATCTTCTGCTAAAGCGATGGTGCATGTGCTGAACAACATCTGGCGCGCCGAAGAAGTCGAAAAAGAATTGCAACGCAAAGCTCAGAACAACGAGAACAACAAGGAAACCGTGTGATGTCGAAGAATTATCATATTGCTGTTTTGCCGGGTGACGGTATTGGCCCGGAAGTGATGGCGCAAGCCCTGAAGGTACTGGACGCAATCCGCAACCGTTTTAACATGCGCATTACCACCAGCCACTACGACGTGGGTGGTGCCGCGATCGATAACCACGGTCAGCCGCTGCCACCTGCAACGGTTGAAGGCTGTGAACAAGCTGACGCCATTCTGTTTGGCTCCGTTGGCGGCCCGAAATGGGAAAACCTGCCGCCAAACCAGCAGCCAGAGCGTGGCGCGCTGCTGCCATTGCGTAAGCACTTCAAATTATTCAGCAATCTGCGCCCAGCTAAGCTCTACCAGGGGCTGGAAGCGTTTTGCCCTCTGCGCGCAGATATTGCCGCGAACGGTTTCGACATCCTGTGCGTACGCGAACTGACTGGCGGGATTTACTTCGGTCAACCAAAAGGCCGCGAAGGCAGCGGACAACATGAAAAAGCCTTTGATACCGAGGTTTATCACCGTTTCGAGATCGAACGTATTGCACGTATCGCGTTTGAATCCGCTCGCAAACGTCGCCGTAAAGTTACGTCGATTGATAAAGCTAACGTACTGCAAACGTCTATTCTGTGGCGCGAAATCGTCAATGAAATTGCTAATGAATACCCAGACGTTGAACTGGCGCATATGTACATCGACAACGCGACAATGCAGTTGATTAAAGATCCATCCCAATTCGACGTGTTGCTGTGCTCTAACCTGTTTGGTGACATTCTGTCCGATGAGTGCGCCATGATCACCGGTTCGATGGGCATGTTACCGTCCGCCAGCCTGAATGAGCAGGGCTTCGGTTTGTACGAGCCTGCTGGCGGCTCCGCTCCGGACATCGCCGGGAAAAATATTGCCAACCCTATCGCCCAGATCCTGTCGCTGGCGCTGTTGCTGCGCTACAGCCTGGATGCCAATGATGCGGCAACCGCAATTGAGAGCGCCATCAACCGCGCATTAGAAGAAGGCATTCGCACCGGTGACTTAGCCCGTGGCGCTGCCGCAGTCAGTACCGATGAAATGGGCGACATCATTGCCCGTTACGTCGCAGAAGGGGTGTAATCATGGCCAAAACGTTGTACGAAAAATTGTTTGATGCGCACGTCGTCTTTGAGGCGCAAAACGAAACCCCACTGTTGTACATCGACAGGCATCTGGTGCATGAAGTGACCTCTCCGCAGGCGTTTGATGGTCTGCGCGCGCATGGCCGTCAGGTGCGCCAGCCAGGTAAAACCTTTGCCACCATGGATCACAACGTCTCTACCCAGACCAAAGATATCAACGCGTCGGGTGAGATGGCACGCATCCAGATGCAGGAGCTGATTAAGAACTGTAACGAATTTGGCGTCGAGCTGTACGACCTGAACCATCCGTATCAGGGTATCGTTCACGTGATGGGGCCAGAACAAGGCGTGACGTTGCCGGGTATGACCATCGTCTGCGGCGATTCCCACACCGCTACACACGGCGCGTTCGGCGCACTGGCATTTGGCATTGGCACCTCTGAAGTTGAACACGTTCTGGCGACGCAGACCCTGAAACAGGGGCGCGCCAAAACCATGAAGATTGAAGTCAACGGTAAAGCAGCCCCTGGCATTACCGCCAAAGATATTGTGCTGGCTATTATCGGTAAAACCGGTAGCGCAGGCGGTACCGGACACGTGGTTGAGTTTTGTGGCGAAGCCATCCGTGCATTGAGCATGGAAGGCCGGATGACCCTGTGCAATATGGCCATTGAAATGGGCGCCAAAGCGGGTCTGGTCGCACCGGATGAAACGACATTTAACTATGTTCAGGGTCGTTTACACGCACCGAAGGGCGAGGATTTTGACCACGCGGTTACATACTGGAAAACCCTGAAAACTGACGACAACGCGACGTTTGATACCGTCGTTACCCTGCAGGCAGAAGAGATCGCTCCGCAGGTCACCTGGGGAACAAACCCGGGTCAGGTCATCTCGGTGAACGATAATATTCCCGACCCGGCGTCATTTGCCGATCCCGTTGAGCGTGCATCAGCTGAAAAAGCGCTGGCGTATATGGGGCTGAAACCGGGTATTCCGTTAACGGAAGTGACTATCGATAAAGTGTTCATCGGTTCCTGCACCAACTCGCGTATCGAAGATTTACGCGCCGCGGCAGAAATCGCCAAAGGGCGCAAAGTTGCGCCGGGTGTGCAGGCACTGGTGGTGCCGGGCTCTGGTCCGGTGAAAGCGCAGGCGGAAGCAGAAGGTCTGGATAAGATCTTTATCGAAGCCGGTTTTGAATGGCGTTTACCGGGCTGTTCCATGTGCCTGGCGATGAACAATGACCGCCTGAACCCAGGCGAACGCTGTGCATCCACCAGCAACCGTAATTTTGAAGGTCGTCAGGGCCGCGGTGGTCGCACGCATTTAGTCAGCCCGGCCATGGCCGCCGCTGCCGCCGTAACCGGTCATTTTGCCGACATTCGCAGCATCAAATAAGGAAACTACCATGGCAGAGAAATTTACCCAGCATACCGGCCTGGTTGTCCCACTGGATGCCGCCAACGTTGATACCGACGCAATTATCCCTAAACAGTTTTTGCAGAAGGTTACGCGCACCGGTTTTGGCGCCCATCTGTTTAACGACTGGCGTTTCCTGGACGAAAAGGGCCAACAGCCGAATCCTGAGTTCGTTTTAAACTTCCCGGAATATAAAGGGGCATCAATTCTGCTCGCACGGGAAAACTTTGGCTGCGGCTCTTCACGCGAACATGCGCCGTGGGCACTGACCGATTACGGCTTTAAAGTTGTTATCGCACCAAGCTTCGCCGACATCTTCTACGGCAACAGTTTCAATAACCAACTGTTGCCGGTGACCCTGAGCGACGCGCAGGTAGATGAAATGTTCGCGCTGGTGAAAGCCAATCCGGGCATTAAATTTGAAGTGGATCTGGAAGCGCAGGTGGTGAAAGCAGGCGATAAGTCCTACAGCTTTAAAATTGACGACTTCCGCCGCCACTGCATGCTGAACGGTCTGGACAGCATCGGGCTGACGCTGCAGCATGAAGCGGCCATCACCGAGTACGAAGACAAGCAGCCAGCGTTTATGCAGTAATCTCTTCCGCTGGTCACCGCACTGTGGCCAGCCCTTTCTCTTCGCCTAAAGCGTATCGCCGTAATAGATTTGGTAGCCAAGATTGACGCTGCCCGGCGCAGCTTTCCCGTTCAAACGCTTAATCAGAATATCCGCCGCCGTTTTGCCAATCTCAAAGCGTGGCGTAATCACGCTGGCGATTTTTTGCAGCCGCGCACGGCCAATTTCCAGCCCGTGGAAACCGGCAATCGCCATTTTTCCCGGCACATCGTACTGCTGTGCCTGACACTCCAGCAGCGCGCCAACCGCCAGGTCATCGTTGGTACAGAAAATAGCGTCAATATCCGGCTTTTCCCCCATCGCCTGCTGGAACATCTTGCGTCCCAGCGCCACCGACGAAATAGTTTTTGGCGCCAGGTGGTACGCTTCCAGTCCCTGCGCCGCCAGCGCTTTCTCGGTGCCGCGAAAACGGCTGAGGTCTCGGGGGTCATCCATCGAGCCAAAGAAAGCAATGCTGCGTTTACCGCTGTCAATAAAAGCCTGCGTCATTTCAAACGCGGCTTTTTCGTTATCAAACCCAACCTGTATATCAAGATACTGGCCGCTAATATCCATCAGTTCCGCCACCGGTACGCCGCTGGCGCGCACGTACTGGATCATCCGCTCGGTATGCAGCTTTCCCGTGAGGATCAGGCCGTCGATATTGTAAGAGAGCAAGTTCAGCACCTCACGTTCTTCACGCTCGGCATCATATTCGTAGTTGGCGATCAGCGTCTGGTACTGGCAGGCCGAGGTGACGGATTCAATCCCAGCCAGCACGTCGGCAAAGATCTGATTACGAAACGAGGGGATCAGCACACCAATGGTTTTGCTGCGTGCGTTGAGCAGAATTTCCGGGGCGCGGTTGGGGATGTAGTTGTTCTCTTCCATCACTTTCGAAATCAATTCGCGGCTGCGTTGCGACACCTGATTCGGGTCACGCAGATAACGGCTGACCGTCATCTTATTCAGCCCGGCCAGATTAGCGATATCCTGTAATGTCATCCGATTGTTTTTCATGAGGTTCTCTACGACCAACAGCCCATTATGCTCGCAGAGAACCTTATCACAGCCGGTTAGCGACTGCACTCCTCGCTCAACCTTAACGCGTAGCCATCTCAGCCGACGGCGACGTGGTTTCATTTTGCGCACGAACGCAGTACATCAGCACCACCGACGCCAGCAGAGCAATCGCCATGAAGGTGTAGGAGACGCCCGGCCCGCCGGTCACGCCGTTGAGGTAACCCACCAGCCACGCGCCGAGGAATGCCCCTAACGCGCCAAAACTGTTGATCATCCCCATCGACACGCCGGAGACGTTGCGTGGCAGCAGTTCGGGGATCAGCGCAAAGAACGGCCCGTAAGGCGCATACATACAGGCGGCGGCCACAACCAGCAGCGCGTAGGAGAGCCAGAAGGACTGGTTGCCCAACAGCCACGAGGCAAAGAACGCGATAGCGGCAATCAACAGCAGCGGCCAGATAAACAGTTTACGGTTCTGGAACTTATCGGACAGCCAGGAGACAGTCAGCATCAGGCAAATCGCCGCCAGATACGGCACCGCTGCCAGCCAGCCCACCGCCACGATGTCCATCTGAGCTGCATTTTTGAGGATTGACGGCATCCACATCATGAAGCCATACACCCCGATGCTCCACAGCGCATGCACCGCGCAAAGCATAATGACGCTGCGTGAACGCATCGCTTCACCGTAGTTACGCATCGGTTTGATGTCGCGCTGCTCGCGATCCATCGCCTGCTGTAATGCCTGTTTCTCCTGCTCGCTCAACCAGCCCGCATCCGCCGGTTTGTCGCGTACCAGAATCACCCAGCAGAACGCCCAGATCACCGCCGGGATACCTTCGATAATAAACATTTCGCGCCAGCCCCAGGCTTCAATCAGGTAGCCGGAGACTATCGACATCCACAGCACTGTGACCGGGTTGCCGAGAATTAAAAAGGTGTTGGCGCGCGAGCGTTCAGTTTTGGTAAACCAGTTGCTGATATAAATCAGCATCGCGGGCATCACTGCCGCTTCGACGATGCCGAGAATAAAGCGGATCGCCATCAGCGTTGGGATATTGCTGACAAAGCCGGTCGCCGCGGCACAAAGCCCCCAGAGGATAAGGCTGTAAAAAATCATTTTGCGCACGCTATGCTTAACGGCGTACATCGCGCCCGGCACCTGGAAAAAGAAGTAGCCCAGGAAGAATAACGCGCCAATTAACGATGCAGTTCCCTGAGTAATCCCCAAGTCATGTTCAATACCCGCGGCAGCGGCAAAGCCGTAATTGGCGCGGTCAAGATAAGCTAAGCTGTAGGTAATAAAAATAATCGGCATTAAATACCACCAGCGACGTGCTGGCAGTTTTGCGAGCATATTCATACTCACTCCTTGGATTATTGTTTTCGCTGGCAAGCCACGACTGCGGCCCATTATTTATCAGACCGCGGCGAGCATGCCGCCGTCCACAAACAGAAGATGCCCATTCACAAAGTCAGAAGCGGGCGCGGCAAGATAAACCGCCGCGCCGATCAGCTCCTCCGGGTTACCCCAGCGAGCGGCGGGCGTGCGCTGGAACAGCCAGGCGGAGAATGCTTCATCGTTGACCAGCGCGGTGGTCATGTCGGTTGCGAAATAGCCGGGAGCAATGCCGTTGACCTGAATATTGTATTCCGCCAGTTCCACGCACATGCCACGGGTTAACATTTTGACCGCGCCTTTTGACGCCGCGTATGGGGTAATGGTTTTACGACCTAATTCGCTTTGCATTGAGCAGATATTAATAATCTTCCCGCGGCGGCGTTGCACCATGTAGCGGGAAACCTGCTGCGACACCAGAAAGACCGATTTCTGGTTTACATCAATCACTTTGTCCCATTCAGCCTCCGGGAATTCGGTGAAGGGATAACGACGCTGAATTCCGGCGTTGTTAATTAAAATATCAATGGCCCCAACTTCCTTTTCGATTTGCGCGATGGCGCGCGCCACCTCTTCCCCGTTGGTGACATCAAATCCATAGCCAACGGCGCGATAGCCTTCGGCCACCAGTTTGTCCGCCGCCGCCTGAGCACGCTGCTGGGTAATATCGTTAATCACAATCTCAGCACCGTGCGCCGCCAGACCGTTGGCCAGCAGGTTACCAATGCCCTGGGCGGAACCGGTAATCAGCGCGCGTTTACCGGTCAGGTCGAATAGGTTTTTCATAAAAAACTCCTTTTTTAATAACTGTTACGCGTAACTGTATATGCGTAACAGTAGAAAAAAGAAGATCCAGGAAGAGGAAAATGATCGTTATGTGATCAACATTACATTTACGTGCAAGATGAAAAAAAGAGGGATAGACCTGATAAGCGTAACGCGATCAGGCCGTAAGGAGAGGTTACCGGATGGCGGCGTAAACGCCTTATCCGGCCTACAAAAACGACAAAAGCGAATACGAAATGTCGTCCGGTCGAGCACAGCGACGCCGGGATTGCACCGGACTAAACATCCTTCACCCGCCCGGTCATCCACAGCGTCACCACCGAAATCACCGCAATTACCCAATAGACGGCATAGTGACCGTAGCTTTGCGCAACAGCCCCCTGAATCACCCCTGCCAGAATGACTCCCGTTGAAATACTGTTGGTAAATAATGTGGTCGCTGATCCCGCACGTCCGGGCATCAGATCCTGAAACCACAGCATGCCTATCCCGGCGATAATACCGATAAATACCGCGTTAAACAGTTGCAGCACCAGCAGCGCCGTACGGCTGTGAAAGAAGATCAAACCAAGATAAAACAGCACGCCTGCCGCGACGGCCGCGATCATCATTCGCCGTTTGCCAAAGCGCTTCACGTAATAGCCCGCAAGAATCATCGCCGGAATTTCCAGTCCAGCTGCCGTCCCCATTAGAATCCCGGCCAGCTTGTCCGGCAAGCCCAGTTCGAGGCTTATCCACAGCGGCATATCGATGATGTACATGGTGTTGCAGGTCCACATCAGCGTGGAGGCAATAAACAACATACGCACATTTTTGTCCTGCCAACCGCCGGTCTGTTCCAGCGGCACGTCTACAGGCTGCTCCACCCGGGCAACTGACGGCAGTATCAGCGCAATCAGCACCAGGCTAATGGCAAAAATCCCTGCGGCAATGGAAAACATCGCCGTAAAGCCGTAATTCAGCGCCAGCATAAAAGCCAGCGGAGGGCCAATTACCCAGGCCAGTGAAAGCTGCGCACGCATCACCGAGCTAAACATCACCACTTCACGCGCGGAGTTATCAGCATATTCCCGCGCCAGCGCAAACAGCTGCGGCATGGCGGTATTCGCCAGCGAGGCCAGCAGCACACCGCAGGTGATCAGCGTAAGATAGTGACGATTAAAGGCAAACAGCAACGCATTGCCAATTGCCATCAGGCAGCAGAACATGATCAACTTACGTCGATCGCCCTGGCTGTCAGATCGTTTCGCAAGGCCAAGGCTGACGACGATCCCGACAATCGCATTGACGGTGTAAAACAGCCCGACCCAAAATGGCTGCGCCCCGACTTCACGGCTCAGGAACAGACTCAGCGTGGGTGCCTGCAATGCCCCCGCCACGCCCATCATAAAAGCGACCAGCATAAATGCCGCGTAAACGCCGTTGAGGCGCCGTCCCATGGTCATAATCCAGAGCATATCTTTCCTTTTAAGCGCAGCTGAAACGAAAAAAGCCAGCAGATAATACCTGCTGGCGCGGCGATTAACACCAATACTCAGTCACACATGATGTCTGCAATTTCCAATTCAGGAGTCAGATGTCATCTCCCACTGCATCAGCTCTTCGAGCATCTTTAAGCGCTGCGGGGCACTCGGGCAAGCCAACCAGGACGATTTTTCTGTCGCGGTAAAGTACTTCAACCAGAACTGACGCATAGATGACCCCTTCGTTGTCTCATCGCTTCATCGGAATCTATTATTGGCTTAATATAGGGATTATAAAATTGCTGAGTTTTCCGCAGGAGTTCCCCTTTTATGTCTTCTGGTCGTTTGCAACAACAGTTCATCCGTCTGTGGCAATGCTGTGACGGTAAGACGCAAGACACGACGCTCAACGAGCTGGCGGATCTACTGAGCTGCTCGCGTCGCCATATGCGTACGCTGCTTAATACCATGCAGGATCGTGGCTGGTTGACGTGGGAAGCTGAAGTTGGACGAGGTAAACGCTCGCGACTGACATTCCTCTATACCGGGCTGGCGCTCCAGCAGCAGCGCGCGGAAGACCTACTGGAACAGGATCGTATCGATCAACTGGTGCAGCTTGTCGGTGACAAAACGGCCGTCCGGCAAATGCTGGTCTCCCACCTTGGCCGCAGCTTTCGCCAAGGTCGGCATATCATGCGCGTTCTCTATTATCGCCCGATGCACAACCTGCTCCCCGGTACGGCATTACGCCGCTCCGAAACCCATATCGCCCGCCAAATCTTCAGTGCCTTAATTCGGGTAAATGAGGAAAATGGGGAACTGGAAGCGGACATTGCCCATCACTGGCAGCAAATTTCACCTTTGCATTGGCGATTCTTCCTGCGCCCGGGGATCCATTTTCATCATGGCCGCGAGCTGGAAATGGAAGATGTTATCGCCTCGCTGAGGCGCATTAACACCCTGCCACTGTACTCACACATCACGCAAATAGTTTCTCCCACGGCCTGGACGCTGGATATCCATCTGGCCCAGCCAGACCGCTGGCTTCCCTGGCTATTGGGGCAGGTCCCGGCCATGATCCTGCCGCGAGAATGGGAAACGCTAAACAACTTTTCCAGCCACCCGATTGGTACCGGTCCGTATGCGGTAATGCGCAATACCAATAACCAACTGAAAATTCATGCATTTGATGATTACTTTGGCTACCGGGCGCTGATCGACGAAGTTAACGTTTGGGTATTACCCGACATCGGAGAAGAGCCTGGCGGCGGGTTGACGCTAAAAGGTCCCACAGAGGATGAAAAGGCGATCGAAAGCCGCCTCGAAGAAGGCTGCTACTACCTGCTGTTTGATGCGCGTAGCCACCGTGGCGCTAATCAGGAGGTCCGTGAGTGGGCAAGCCGCGTTCTCTCGCCAACGAATTTAATCTGCCACGCCGATGAACAGTACCAGCGGTTGTGGTTTCCCGCCTACGGTTTGCTTCCCCGCTGGCACCACGCCAAACCTGGCCATGGTGAAAAACCCGCCGGGCTGGAAACGCTGACGATCACCTACTATCGCGATCATATCGAACACCGGATTATCGCGCAGATCATGAAAACGTTGCTGGCGCAGCATCAGGTACAGTTGAATATTCAGGAGATCGACTACGATCAATGGCATGCAGGTGAAATCGTCAGCGATATCTGGCTCAACAGCGCCAACTTTACCCTCCCGCTGGACTTCTCACTGTTCGCCCATTTGTGCGAAGTCCCTTTGCTGCAAAACTGTATCTCGCGGGACTGGGAAAACGATGCGGCTCGCTGGCGAACGGGCGAAATGAGCCTGGCAGCATGGTGCCAACAGTTGCTCGCCACAAAGGCCATTGTGCCATTAATCCACCACTGGCTGATCATTCAGGGACAGCGCAGTATGCGCGGGCTGCGCATGAATACCCTCGGCTGGTTTGATTTTAAATCGGCGTGGTTTGCGCCGCCGGATCCATAAGAGCCAGCTCTTAATTGCTGCCCGGCAACAAAATCACTACACTAACGCCGTTCTCAACGGGGTGCTATGCAATATGCTGGCTGAGAGATACCCGTCGAACCTGATCCGGATAATGCCGGCGAAGGGATTTGAGGCTTATCTCAAGTCCTTTGCCACCCAACTCTTGAGGTGCAAAGTGTTTAAAAAATGTCTTCCGCTTTTACTGCTGTGCGCAGCGCCTGCCTTCGCTAAACCTGTACTGACCGTCTATACCTACGACTCGTTCGCAGCTGACTGGGGCCCGGGCCCGACAATCAAAAAAGCCTTTGAAGCTGACTGCAACTGCGAGCTAAAACTGGTCGCGCTGGAAGATGGCGTCTCGCTGCTTAACCGCTTGCGCATGGAAGGAAAAAACAGCAAAGCCGACGTCGTACTGGGTCTGGATAACAACCTTCTGGAAGCCGCCACACAAACCAAACTGTTTGCCAAAAGTGGTGTTGCAAACGACGCCGTTAACGTACCCGGCGGCTGGAAAAACGATACCTTCGTTCCGTTTGACTACGGCTATTTCGCCTTCGTTTATGATAAGAACAAGCTGAAGAATCCGCCCAAAAGCCTGAAAGAACTGGTAGAGAGCGACCAAAAATGGCGCGTCATTTATCAGGATCCGCGCACCAGCACGCCTGGATTGGGTCTGCTGCTATGGATGCAGAAAGTCTATGGCGATAAAGCGCCAGAGGCGTGGCAGAAACTGGCAGCCAAAACCGTCACCGTCACCAAGGGCTGGAGCGAAGCCTACGGCCTGTTCCTGAAAGGTGAAAGCGATCTGGTGCTCAGCTACACCACCTCTCCGGCCTATCACATCATCGCCGATAAAAAAGACAACTACGCCGCAGCCGACTTTAGCGAAGGCCACTATTTGCAGGTGGAAGTCGCCGCCCGTACTGCGGCCAGCAAGCAGCCGGAACTGGCCGAGAAATTCCTGAAGTTTATGGTGTCCCCGGCATTCCAGAATGCGATTCCGACCGGCAACTGGATGTATCCCGTGACGCAAGTCGCCCTGCCGCCAGGATTCGAGCAACTGAATAAACCGGCCACCGCGCTGGAATTTACGCCGCAGCAGGTTGCGACTCAACGTCAGGCATGGATTAGCGAATGGCAACGCGCCGTCAGCCGTTAATCCCCGGCTGGTTGGTTCCAGGGCTTACCGCCGCCACGCTGATGGTGGCCGTTGCCCTGGCCGCATTTCTGGCACTGTGGTTTAACGCCCCGCAGGGAGAGTGGCTCTTGCTGTGGCAAGACGACTACCTGTGGCACGTGGTGCGCTTTTCTTTCTGGCAGGCTTTTTTATCCGCTGTGCTGTCGGTTGTCCCGGCGATTTTCCTCGCCAGAGCGCTCTATCGTCGTCGTTTTCCAGGACGTCTGGCGCTACTGCGTCTGTGCGCGATGACGTTAATCCTGCCGGTGCTGGTCGCGGTATTCGGTATTCTTAGCGTCTACGGCCGCCAGGGTTGGCTGGCTTCGCTCTGGCATACATTCGGGCTGGAGTGGACGTTTTCGCCATACGGTTTGCAGGGCATTCTGCTGGCGCATGTCTTTTTCAATCTACCGATGGCCAGCCGCCTGCTGTTACAGTCGCTGGAGAATATTCCCGGCGAACAGCGGCAGTTAGCCGCTCAGTTGGGTATGCGTGGCTGGCATTTTTTCCGTTTTGTTGAATGGCCGTGGCTGCGTCGTCAGATCCTGCCCGTCGCGGCACTCATCTTTATGCTGTGCTTCGCCAGCTTCGCCACCGTTCTGTCGCTTGGCGGCGGGCCACAGGCCACCACCATCGAGCTGGCTATCTACCAGGCGCTGAATTTTGATTACGATCCTGCCCGCGCAGCCATGCTGGCGTTGATCCAGATGGTTTGTTGTTTGGCGCTGGTGCTCCTCAGTCAACGTCTGAGCCGGGCAATTGCTCCCGGTGCTACCCTGGTACAAGGCTGGCGCGATCCCGACGATCGCCTGCACAGCCGACTGGCTGACGCAATCCTGATTATTCTTGCCCTGTTGCTGTTACTGCCGCCGTTGCTGGCGGTGATTATCGATGGCTTAAACCGCCATGTTCTGGATGTACTGATGCAGCCAGTGCTGTGGCAGGCGCTGGGAACCTCGCTGCGCATCGCATTAGCAGCAGGAGCGTTATGCGTCGTACTCACCATGATGCTGTTATGGAGCAGTCGTGAACTTCGTGCCCGACAGCAACTGCTGGCAGGTCAGATGCTGGAGTTGAGCGGCATGATGATCCTCGCCATGCCGGGCATCGTGTTAGCTACCGGCTTCTTTCTGCTGCTCAATAACACCATTGGGCTTCCCGAATCTGCCGACGGTATTGTTATTTTTACCAATGCGTTGATGGCGATCCCTTACGCGCTGAAAGTGCTGGAAAACCCAATGCGTGACGTCACTGCGCGCTATAGTATGTTGTGCCAGTCGTTGGGCATTGAGGGATGGTCGCGCCTGAAAGTGGTTGAACTGCGCGCCCTGAAGCGCCCGCTGGCGCAGGCGATGGCGTTTGCCTGCGTCCTGTCGATTGGCGATTTTGGCGTAGTGGCGTTATTTGGTAATGAGGATTTCCGTACCCTGCCATTTTATTTATATCAGCAGATTGGCTCTTATCGCAGTCAGGATGGCGCGGTTACGGCGTTATTACTGCTGATCCTGTGCTTTACGCTGTTTACCGTTATTGAGAAATTGCCGGGTCGAAATGTTAAAACTGATTGATATCACATGGCTTTATCACCATCTGCCCATGCGCTTTACGCTGTCGGTCGCGCGCGGCGAGCAGATTGCAGTGCTCGGCCCCAGCGGCGCCGGGAAAAGTACGCTTTTGAATCTGATTGCCGGCTTCCTCACGCCTGCCAGCGGTACCATGATGATTGACGGTGAAGATCACACCACCACTCCACCCTCACGCCGTCCCGTTTCCATGTTGTTTCAGGAAAATAACCTGTTCAGCCACCTGAGCGTACAGCAAAATATTGGCCTGGGCCTGAATCCGGGATTGAAGCTGAACGCATCGCAGCGGGAGAAAATGCACCACATCGCCCAACAAATGGGGATCGACTCACTGCTGGAGCGACTCCCCGGCGAGCTTTCCGGCGGGCAGAGACAGCGCGTGGCGCTGGCGCGTTGCCTGGTGCGGGAACAACCTATTTTACTGCTTGATGAACCATTCTCTGCGCTCGATCCTGCGCTGCGCCAGGAGATGCTAACGCTGGTCGCCGAGGTCTGTCGTGAGAAGCAGTTGACGTTACTGATGGTTTCTCACAGCGTAGAAGATGCGGCGCGAATTGCGTCCCGCTCGATTGTGGTCGCCGATGGGCGCATCGCGTGGCAGGGCAAAACGGACGATCTGTTAAGCGGCAACGCCAGCGCCTCGGCGCTATTGGGCATTAAAGCATAATGCGTTGCCGGATGACGGCGTGAACGCCTTATCCGGCCTGCAGGTCGCACATTTTGTAGGCCGGATAAGGCAAGCAAAGGTATCGTCAGTAACCCACCACTTTGCGCAGAATATCGATATACACCGGCATCAGCGGATGGCGCAGTAACGCCACCAGCGCGACCACGCCGATCCCGAGCGTTAACGGCGCCAGATACAGCAAACGGCTGCGGGGGAAATACGCCGTTAAGCGATCAACAGCCGCTTTGCCACTGCGCCACAACCGCCAGCAAAACCACCCGCCCACCCAGAGCAACACCGCCGTCGCCAGCAGCAACCATTTAAAATCCCCGCTCTGCATATCAGAAGGGATATCAATTGCCGCTCCCGCCAGGATCCCCGGCAGGAAGTAGAACGGTGGCCACAGCACGCAGCCAATAATATTCGGGACGATAAATT
This sequence comes from Citrobacter sp. Cpo103, assembly GCF_030332605.1. Classification (NCBI taxonomy): domain Bacteria; kingdom Pseudomonadati; phylum Pseudomonadota; class Gammaproteobacteria; order Enterobacterales; family Enterobacteriaceae; genus Citrobacter; species Citrobacter sp. Cpo103. Next base: position 160,336 of record NZ_JAOWHO010000020.1, read on the forward strand.
TAGCGACAGGCAGATCCAGCATGCCTGCAACCATCGGCACCAGCGGGCGCGTCGGTCCGACAAAACGCCCCACCAGAATAGTAAACATGCTGTGCTGATGCAGGGCATGCTCGGTTTTATCCAGCAACGCCTTGTTCTTTTTCATGAACGACCAACGGTGCAATGGCTTTTTAAAGCGCCAGCCCAACCAGAAGGAGATCCAGTCCCCCAACAGACAGCCGACGATGCCCGCAAGCCAGGCATGCCAGAAGTTCAGTTCGCCGCTGCCAATCAGCGCGCCCAACCCCGCCATCATCACGGTCCCGGGCAGAATCAGACCAACCAGCGCCAGCGACTCCAAAAAAGCCACCAGAAGTACGGCGATCAGAGAGTACAGGGCGGACTGGAGAATAAAGTGTTCCAGCAATGCTTGCATAATGTGTCCGTCAAATTTACGAAGCAGGGATTTTGATAACCCCTCTCAACTTCGTCAAGCCATCAATTGTCTGAATAGATTGCGAGTTATGACAACTTTCAGGATACATCATTCACTTTTTATTCACATCCTGCACGAAAATCGCTCGGACTGGCACCGGTACATTTTTTGAAAACACGAGAGAAATAGAGCTGATCGTCAAAGCCAACATTGCGACCTACGGTGGCGATAGGCATACGTGTGGTACTCAGCAGTAGCTTCGCCTGGCTGATGCGCTGGTCCTCGCGCCAGCTTAATACGCTGATCCCCAACTGCTGACGGAACAGATGCGACAAACGGGAAGGCGACAGGCAGACGTGCTGCGCGACGCTGGCGATATCAAAATTGCTGTCCGCCAGGTGATCGCTGATGTACTGGCAGGCATCGCGGACGCGGTTGTCCATGGGCGGGTGTAGCGATTCATTGATGGCTTCCATACGTCGGAGCAACAACTGCTCCAGTAAATTAATCGCCAGCAGTTCGGAATAACGACCCTCTCCCTGCCCAGCGTTAATTATTTGCCCAAACAGCTCGTTAAAATGCGGCTGATGTGCTTCATCCGGGCGGAAAAAACCGGTCTGGCCAAAAATGGCCGGCCAGGTCAGCCACTCCTGCCAGTAGGCGCGCGGGCGAAAGTAAACCCACTGGTGATACCACTCGCTGGCATCAGGATGGCGCCCGTAGTGGTGAATTTCTCCAGGTGGAAACAACAGAATATCGCCAGGCCGGCAGACAAACTGCTTGCCCTGATTATTGATAACCCCTTCGCCACGGATGGTGAGATTGAGGATATAACCCTTCATACCCAGCGGCCTGTCGATAAAAAAATCCAGGTATCCGTTCGCCTCGATGGGGGTTAATCCGGCCACCAAATGCGCGTTAAACGAATAACCTGGCAACAGGGGATCGTTTTGCGTTTCAGCCATAATTTCAATACTCCCTACGTCCTGCCAAGAAACAATTTGTCCATATTACGCCAGACATCATCGCTGTCGCCCCTGCGGGCCGCTGTATTTGCGGCAATGGACCACCAACCCCGCTTGTGAAAAGCTCTTTGTAAAAAACATGTACTACGCCAACGTCAAAATCGGCTAACAAAAGTGTCTATAACTACGGCAGAAATGTCCACATTGATTATTTGCACAGCGTCACACTTTGTGATGCCACAGCATTTTAGTCCATAAGATTAGCGGATCCTGCCTGACGGTTTTTATCGCTACTCACTACTGTTTATCCATACCCGTATTTTTGGATGGAGTAAGACGATGGCGATTGCAATTGGCCTCGATTTTGGTAGTGATTCAGTACGCGCTTTGGCGGTGGAATGTGCCACCGGCGAAGAGATCGCCACCAGCGTTGAGTGGTACCCACGTTGGCAGGAAGGGCAGTATTGCGATGGCCCAAACAACCAGTTTCGCCATCATCCGCGCGACTACATTGAATCCATGGAAGCGGCGCTGAAAACCGTACTGGCCGAACTGAGCGCTGAGCAGCGCGCGGAAGTGGTCGGTATTGGCGTTGACAGTACCGGCTCAACCCCGGCCCCCATCGATGCAGACGGTAATGTACTGGCGCTGCGTCCGGAGTTCGCGGAAAACCCGAATGCGATGTTTGTCCTGTGGAAAGATCACACCTCAGTAGAAGAAGCCGAAGAAATCACCCGCCTGTGCCATACACCGGGCAAGATCGATTACTCCCGCTATATCGGCGGCATTTATTCCAGCGAATGGTTCTGGGCCAAAATCCTGCATGTAACTCGTCAGGACCACGCAGTTGCCGAAGCTGCGGTTTCGTGGATTGAGCTATGCGACTGGGTTCCGGCCCTGCTCTCCAACACCGTACGCCCACAGGATATTCGTCGCGGTCGCTGCAGCGCCGGGCATAAATCTCTGTGGCATGAAAGCTGGGGTGGTCTGCCGCCAGCCAGTTTCTTTGACGAACTCGACCCCATCCTCAACCGCCATCTGCAATACCCAATGTTTACCGATACCTTCACCGCGGATCTGCCGGTTGGCACCCTGTGCGCCGAGTGGGCACAGCGTCTTGGACTACCGGAAAGTGTGGTGATTGCAGGCGGTGCTTTTGACTGTCATATGGGCGCGGTCGGCGCAGGTGCACAGCCTAACACGCTGGTGAAAGTCATCGGCACGTCAACCTGCGACATTCTGATTGCCGATAAGCAAAGCGTTGGCGAGCGTGCGGTGAAAGGCATTTGCGGCCAGGTTGATGGCAGCGTGGTGCCGAATTTTATTGGCCTCGAAGCTGGTCAGTCTGCATTCGGTGATATCTATGCCTGGTTTAGCCGCGTGCTGAGCTGGCCGCTGGAACAGCTTGCCGTACAGCATCCGGAACTGCAGACCCAGATTAAAGCCAGTCAAAAACAGCTGCTGCCTGCACTCACCGAAGCATGGGCGAAAAATCCATCACTGGAGCATCTGCCGGTCGTGCTCGACTGGTTCAACGGTCGCCGTACGCCCAATGCCAACCAGCGTTTGAAAGGGGTGATTACCGATCTGAACCTGGCAACCGACGCGCCAGCGCTGTTCGGTGGTCTGATTGCCGCCACCGCCTTTGGCGCTCGCGCCATTATGGAATGCTTCACCGAACAAGGCATTGCGGTTAACAACGTGATGGCGCTTGGCGGTATCGCGCGCAAGAACCCGGTCATCATGCAGGCCTGCTGTGACGTGCTGAACCGCCCGCTACAGATTGTCGCTTCAGACCAGTGCTGCGCTCTCGGTGCGGCTATCTTCGCCGCCGTTGCCGCGAAAGTACACGCCGATATCCCTGCCGCTCAACAGCAGATGGCAAGCGCCGTGGAAAACACGCTGCAACCTCGCCCAGAGCAGGCTCAACGTTTTGAACAGCTTTACCGCCGCTATCAGCAGTGGGCAGTAAGCGCTGAACAGCAATACCTTCCGACTGCCGCTCCGGCGCAACAAGCCCCGGTAGACCTGGCAACCCTGACACATTAAGGACACGACAATGACGATTTTTGATAACTATGAAGTGTGGTTTGTGATTGGTAGCCAGCATCTGTATGGCCCTGAAACCCTGCGTCAGGTAACCCAACATGCCGAGCACGTCGTTAACGCACTGAATACTGAAGCCAAACTGCCCTGCAAGCTGGTATTAAAACCGCTAGGCACTTCCCCTGATGAGATTACCGCTATCTGTCGTGACGCGAATTACGACGATCGCTGTGCAGGGATGGTGGTCTGGCTGCATACCTTCTCCCCGGCAAAAATGTGGATTAACGGCCTGACTATTCTCAACAAGCCGCTGATGCAGTTCCACACCCAGTTCAACGCCGCCCTGCCGTGGGACAGCATTGATATGGACTTTATGAACCTGAACCAGACTGCGCACGGCGGTCGTGAGTTCGGCTTCATCGGCGCGCGTATGCGTCAGCAGCATGCCGTGGTCACCGGTCACTGGCAGGATAAACAAGCGCACGAACGCATTGGCTCCTGGATGCGCCAGGCCGTGTCCAAACAGGATACCCGCCACCTTAAAGTCTGCCGTTTTGGCGACAACATGCGTGAAGTTGCGGTCACCGATGGCGATAAAGTCGCTGCGCAGATCAAGTTCGGCTTCTCGGTAAACACCTGGGCCGTGGGCGATCTGGTGCAGGTAGTGAACGCAATTAGCGACGGCGAAATCAACGCGCTGATCGATGAGTACGAAAGCACCTACACCATGACTGCGGCGACGCAAGTCCACGGTGAAAAACGTCAGAACGTCCTGGAAGCGGCCCGTATTGAACTGGGGATGAAGCGCTTCCTGGAACAGGGCGGATTCCACGCCTTCACTACCACATTTGAAGATTTACACGGCCTGAAACAGCTCCCGGGTCTGGCCGTACAGCGTCTGATGCAGCAAGGCTACGGCTTTGCGGGCGAAGGCGACTGGAAAACCGCCGCTCTGCTTCGCATCATGAAGGTGATGTCAACCGGTCTGCAGGGCGGCACCTCATTTATGGAGGATTACACCTACCACTTCGAGAAAGGCAACGATCTGGTGCTCGGCTCGCACATGCTGGAAGTGTGCCCGTCCATCGCGGTGGAAGAGAAACCGATCCTCGACGTACAGCACCTCGGCATTGGTGGTAAAGACGATCCTGCCCGTCTGATCTTCAACACCAAAACCGGCCCGGCAGTGGTTGCCAGCCTGATCGATCTCGGCGATCGCTATCGCCTGCTGGTTAACTGCATCGACACGGTACAAACGCCGTACTCCCTGCCAAAACTGCCTGTCGCTAACGCGCTGTGGAAAGCTCAACCGGATCTGCCAACCGCTTCTGAAGCCTGGATCCTGGCCGGTGGCGCGCACCACACCGTGTTCAGCCACGCGCTGGATCTGAACGATATGCGCCAGTTTGCTGAAATGCACGATATCGAGATCGCGGTGATCGATAACGATACCCGCCTGCCGGCCTTTAAGGACGCGCTGCGCTGGAACGAAGTGTATTACGGCTTCAAACGTTAACAACTGCCGGATGACGGCGTAAACACCTTATCCGGCCTACAAGAATGTGCGATTTGTAGGCCGGATAAGCGTAGCGCCATCCGGCAAGATTCATCGGAGAGCATCATGTTAGAAGATCTCAAACGTCAGGTACTGGAAGCCAATCTGGCGTTGCCTAAGCACAATCTGGTCACCCTGACCTGGGGGAATGTCAGCGCCGTCGATCGCGAGCGCGGCGTGTTTGTGATTAAACCTTCGGGAGTCGATTACAGCGTAATGACCGCCGACGATATGGTGGTAGTCAGTATCGCCACGGGTGAAGTTGTAGAAGGTACGAAGAAACCTTCCTCAGATACCCCAACACACCGTTTGCTGTATCAGGCATTCCCGACCATTGGCGGTATTGTTCACACCCATTCGCGTCATGCAACCATCTGGGCGCAGGCGGGTCAGTCGATTCCGGCAACGGGGACCACCCATGCGGACTATTTCTACGGTTCGATTCCCTGCACACGGAAAATGATCGACGAAGAAATCAACGGCGAATATGAATGGGAAACCGGCAACGTGATCGTTGAAACCTTTGAGAAACAAGGTATTGACGCCGCGCAGATGCCTGGCGTGCTGGTGCACTCTCACGGTCCGTTTGCCTGGGGAAAAAATGCCGAAGACGCGGTGCATAACGCCATCGTGCTGGAAGAAGTCGCCTATATGGGGATCTTCTGTCGCCAGCTCGCGCCGCAATTGCCGAATATGCAGCAAACCCTGTTAGATAAACATTATCTGCGTAAACACGGTGCTAAAGCGTATTACGGGCAGTAACCTCTTCTGAGCATGACAACTGTATAAAATCACAGCTAATCTATCAGAACCAGGCTATAATAATGCCTGGTTTTTTGATGGATACGCAGCGTGGCGCAAGCAGGTTTTATTTTAACCCGGCACTGGCGGGACACCCCACAGGGAACTGAGGTCTCATTCTGGCTGGCTACAGACAATGGGCCGCTGCAGGTCACGCTCGCGCCTCAGGAGTCGGTCGCGTTTATTCCCACCAGTCAGGTTCCTCGCGTGACGTCATTATTACGCACTGAAAACGGCTATCGCCTGACGCCGCTGCAATTGCAAGACTTCCACCGCCAACCCGTTTCCGGACTGTATTGCCGCTCACATCGCCAGCTCATGCGGTTGGAAAAATTGCTGCGCGAAAACGCAGTCACCGTCTATGAGGGCGACGTACGCCCACCTGAGCGGTATCTCATGGAGCGCTTTATCACCTCCCCTGTTTGGGTCGAAGGCGACAGACATAATGACATGCTGGTCAATGCCCGCCTGAAGCCGAACCCTGACTATCGACCACCGCTAAAATGGGTATCGCTGGATATCGAAACCACGCGCCACGGCGAACTCTATTGCATCGGTCTGGAAGGCTGCGGGCAGCGTATTGTCTACATGCTCGGCCCGGCAAACGGCGACGCCTCTACGCTGGATTTTGAACTTGAGTACGTTGCAAGCCGCCCGCAGTTGCTGGAAAAACTCAATGACTGGATTGCCCGTCACGATCCTGATGTGATAATCGGCTGGAACGTCGTGCAATTCGATTTACGCGTCCTGCAACAGCACGCCGAACGTTACCGCATTCCCCTGCGTTTTGGCCGTGATAGCAGCGAGCTTGAGTGGCGCGAGCATGGCTTCAAAAACGGCGTATTCTTCGCTCAGGCTAAGGGCCGCCTGATTATCGACGGTATTGAAGCGCTAAAATCCGCGTTCTGGAATTTCTCGTCATTTTCACTGGAAACGGTGTCACAGGAGCTGCTGGGCGAAGGGAAGTCGATTGATAATCCGTGGGACAGAATGGACGAAATCGACCGTCGATTTGCCCAGGATAAGCCCGCGCTTGCCACCTACAATCTCAAAGACTGTGAACTGGTCACGCGCATTTTTCACAAAACCGAGATCATGCCATTTCTGCTGGAACGATCGACGGTCAACGGTCTGCCGGTCGACCGGCACGGTGGTTCAGTTGCCGCCTTCGGACATCTCTACCTGCCACGAATGCACCGGGCGGGTTATGTGGCGCCGAATCTGGGTGAAGTCCCCGCGCACGCCAGTCCCGGCGGCTACGTGATGGACTCACGCCCAGGCTTATACGACTCGGTACTGGTGCTGGATTACAAAAGCCTGTATCCCTCAATAATTCGTACTTTTTTAATCGATCCGGTGGGGCTTATCGAAGGGATGGCGCAGCCGGATCCGGAACACAGCACCGAAGGTTTCCTTGACGCCTGGTTTTCACGCGAAAAGCACTGCCTGCCTGAAATCGTTACTCAGATCTGGCACGGGCGCGAAGAAGCAAAACGCCGTGGCAATAAGCCACTCTCTCAGGCGTTGAAAATCATCATGAACGCATTTTACGGCGTGCTGGGCACCACTGCCTGTCGCTTTTTCGACCCGAGACTGGCCTCGTCCATTACCATGCGCGGCCATGCGATCATGCGCCAGACCAAAGCGTTAATTGAGACTCAGGGTTACGATGTCATTTATGGCGATACCGACTCGACCTTTGTCTGGCTGAAAAAGGCGCACTCAGAAGACGATGCAGCCCGAATTGGTCGGGAACTGGTGAGCTATGTCAACACCTGGTGGGCGCAATCGCTGAAGCAACAAAATCTGACCAGCGCGCTGGAACTGGAATTTGAAACCCATTTTTGTCGCTTTCTGATGCCGACCATTCGCGGTGCAGATACCGGCAGTAAAAAACGCTATGCGGGGATGATTCAGGACGGTGCTGAGCAACGTATGGTGTTTAAGGGACTGGAAACGGTACGAACCGACTGGACGCCGCTGGCCCAACAGTTTCAGCAGGAGCTATACCTGCGAATTTTTCGTAACGAACCTTATCAGGAGTTTGTTCGCGAGACTATTGACCGTCTGATGGCCGGTGAAATGGATGAACAACTGGTGTACCGCAAGCGCCTGCGTCGCCCGTTAAGTGAATACCAGCGAAATGTTCCACCACACGTTCGCGCTGCGCGGTTAGCCGATGAGCAGAATGTAAAACTGGGGCGTCCGCCACAGTATCAGAATCGCGGAACCATAAAATATGTCTGGACGGTCAATGGCCCAGAACCTGTTGATTATCAGCTATCTGCGCTCGATTACGAGCATTATCTGACCCGCCAGATCCAACCCGTTGCCGAGGGAATTCTTCCCTTTATTGACGATAATTTTGCTACACTACTCACAGGACAACTGGGGTTATTTTGACGCGTGACGAAACCGCCGCCATCCAGTACCATAGCGCCCTTTCCATTCTTGGACCCATTTAACACCACTACCACTGATTTATTAGCCTGGTAGCGGGGTCGTATGCTCTCAATAACGGGGACTAGCCCGGAAAATGACGAGTATTGCCTGCAATTAAAGATATAGAGCCGAACATATATGCCTTTTACACTTGGTCAACGCTGGATCAGCGATACAGAAAGCGAATTGGGACTTGGTACTGTTGTCGCCATGGATGCGCGAACCGTCACTTTACTTTTCTCATCGACGGGCGAAAACCGTCTGTATGCGCGCAGTGATTCCCCCGTGACCCGCGTGATGTTCAATCCTGGCGATACGATAACAAGCCATGAAGGCTGGCAACTGCATGTCGATGAAGTAAAAGAAGAAAACGGCCTGCTTGCCTATATCGGAACCCGCCTGGATACCGAAGAAACCGGTGTCACGCTGCGTGAAGTACTGCTCGACAGCAAACTGGTATTCAGTAAACCACAAGATCGCCTGTTTGCCGGCCAGATTGACCGTATGGATCGCTTTGCTCTGCGCTATCGCGCACGTAAATTTCAGAGCGAACAATACCGTATGCCGTGGAGTGGTTTGCGTGGTCAACGTACCAGCCTGATTCCTCACCAGCTGAACATTGCCCATGATGTTGGCCGTCGTCATGCCCCTCGCGTTTTACTGGCAGATGAAGTGGGTTTAGGTAAAACCATTGAAGCCGGGATGATCCTGCATCAACAACTGCTTTCCGGCGCCGCAGAGCGCGTGCTGATCATCGTCCCAGAGACATTACAGCACCAGTGGCTGGTCGAAATGCTGCGCCGCTTCAACCTGCGTTTTGCACTGTTTGATGATGAGCGTTATGCAGAAGCGCAGCACGACGCCTACAACCCGTTTGAAACCGAACAACTGGTCATCTGCTCGCTGGACTTTGCCCGTCGTAATAAACAGCGTCTGGAGCACCTGTGTGACGCCGAGTGGGATCTGCTGATTGTCGATGAAGCCCATCACCTGGTATGGAGCGAAGACGCGCCCAGCCGCGAATATATGGCCATTGAACAACTGGCAGAACGTGTGCCGGGCATCCTGCTGCTAACCGCTACACCGGAACAGCTGGGTATGGAAAGTCACTTCGCGCGCCTGCGCCTGCTGGACCCGAGCCGTTTCCACGATTTCGCCCAGTTTGTTGAAGAGCAAAAAAATTATCGTCCGGTCGCCGACGCCGTCGCGATGCTACTGGCAGGCAACAAGCTGAGTAACAATGAGCTGAACATGTTAGGCGACATGATTGGCGAGCAGGACATTGAGCCGCTATTGCAGGCGGCAAACAGCGACAGCGAAGACGCACAGAGCGCGCGTCAGGAGCTGGTTTCGATGCTGATGGACCGCCACGGCACCAGCCGCGTCCTGTTCCGTAACACCCGTAACGGCGTGAAAGGCTTCCCGAAACGCGAACTGCATACCATCAAGCTGCCGCTGCCGACCCAATACCAGACGGCGATTAAAGTCTCCGGCATTATGGGCGCGCGTAAAAGTGCAGAAGACCGGGCGCGCGACATGCTCTACCCGGAACAGATTTATCAGGAATTCGAAGGCGACACCGGCACCTGGTGGAACTTTGACCCGCGCGTGGAATGGCTGATGGGCTACCTGACCAGCCACCGCTCGCAAAAAGTGCTGGTTATCTGCGCGAAAGCCACTACCGCGCTTCAGCTGGAGCAGGTTCTGCGCGAGCGCGAAGGTATCCGCGCCGCCGTATTCCATGAAGGGATGTCGATCATTGAGCGTGACCGCGCCGCAGCATGGTTTAGCGAAGAAGATAGCGGCGCCCAGGTAATGCTGTGCTCTGAAATCGGCTCCGAAGGGCGTAACTTCCAGTTCGCCAGCAATCTGGTGATGTTTGACCTGCCGTTCAACCCGGATCTGCTGGAACAGCGTATTGGCCGTCTGGACCGTATTGGTCAGGCGCATGATATTCAGATTCACGTTCCGTACCTGGAAAAAACCGCGCAATCTGTGCTGGTGCGCTGGTACCACGAAGGTCTGGATGCGTTCGAACACACCTGCCCGACCGGCCGTACCATCTATGACACGGTCTATAACAATCTGATCGGCTACCTGGCTGAACCAGAAAATACCGAGGGCTTTGACGATCTGATCAAAACCTGCCGCGAACAGCATGACGCGCTGAAAGCACAGCTGGAGCAAGGTCGCGATCGCCTGCTGGAGATCCACTCTAACGGCGGCGAAAAAGCGCTGGCACTGGCTGAGAGTATTGAAGAACAGGACGACGATACCAGCCTGATCGCCTTCGCCATGAACCTGTTTGATATCGTCGGTATTAATCAGGATGACCGTGGCGACAATTTGATCGTGCTGACGCCGTCCGATCATATGCTGGTGCCGGATTTCCCTGGGCTGCCGGAAGATGGCTGCACCATTACGTTCGAGCGCGATGTCGCCCTGTCGCGTGAAGATGCACAATTTATTACCTGGGAGCATCCGCTGATCCGCAATGGTCTGGATCTGATCCTCTCCGGCGACACCGGAAGCAGCACTATTTCGTTGTTGAAAAACAAAGCATTACCTGTTGGTACGCTGCTGGTTGAGCTGGTCTATGTGGTTGAAGCGCAAGCGCCGAAACAACTGCAGCTAAACCGCTTCCTGCCACCAACGCCGGTACGCATGCTGCTGGATAAAAACGGCAATAACCTTGCTGCACAGGTGGAGTTCGAAACCTTTAACCGTCAGCTCAGCGCCGTTAACCGCCACACCGGCAGCAAACTGGTCAACGCCGTGCAGCAGGATGTTCATGCCATTCTGCAACTCGGTGAAGCGCAGGTGGAAAAATCAGCCCGCGCGCTGATCGACGCAGCGCGTAAAGAAGCTGACGAGAAGCTGACGGCAGAACTTTCCCGTCTCGAAGCGCTGCGTGCCGTTAACCCGAACATCCGTGATGACGAACTTAGCGCAATCGAAAGCAACCGTCAGCAGGTGATGGAAAGCCTGGATCAGGCGGGCTGGCGTCTCGATGCCCTGCGCTTGATCGTCGTGACGCATCAGTAACGGAGCCATACATGGGGATGGAAAACTACAATCCGCCGCAGGAACCCTGGCTGGTCATCCTGTATCAGGATGAACACATTATGGTGGTCAACAAGCCGAGCGGCTTGTTGTCTGTGCCAGGTCGTCTGGATGAGCACAAAGACAGCGTGATGACGCGTATTCAGCGCGATTATCCGCAGGCTGAATCCGTGCATCGTCTGGATATGGCCACCAGCGGCGTGATTGTAGTCGCGCTAACCAAAGCGGCAGAGCGCGAGCTAAAACGCCAGTTTCGCGAGCGCGAACCGAAAAAGCAGTATGTTGCACGCGTCTGGGGGCATCCCGCTCCGGCCGAGGGTCTGGTTGATTTGCCGCTGATTTGCGACTGGCCAAACAGGCCAAAGCAAAAAGTGTGTTATGAGACCGGGAAATCGGCGCAGACAGAGTATGAAGTCGTGGAGTTCGCAGCGGATAACACCGCCCGGGTGGTGCTCAAACCCATTACCGGACGCTCCCACCAGCTGCGTGTGCATATGCTGGCTTTAGGGCATCCGATCCTGGGCGACCGCTTCTATGCTCCGCCGGAAGCTCTGGTGTTAGCGCCGCGCCTGTTGCTGCATGCAGAGATGTTAACCATCACGCATCCCGAATACGGCAACAGTATGACGTTTAAAGTCCCGGCGGATTTTTAAATTCTGAGCCAATTTATGCCGGGGGCGCTTCGCTTGCCCGGCCTACATTCATTAACGTAGGCCGGATAAGGCGCTAGCCGCATCCGGCAATTCAATCACTTGAATCCTTTTTGATCCTTAATCAGCTCGTAAGCTTTTTGGATTTCCTGCGCTTTTTGCTTCGCCATTTCCATCATCTCTGGCGGCAGACCTTTCGCAACCAGTTTGTCCGGATGGTGCTCGCTCATCAGCTTACGGTAAGCCCGTTTTATGGTAGTCGCATCGTCGGTCGTTTTCACACCCAGTACATTACAGGCGTCTTCCAGCGTCGGGCCACGTTGCGCCTGCTGCCAGCCACCGCCGCCAGACTGCTGCTGATATCCGCCGCCAAACTGTGCGCCGCCCTGCATCATGCGCAGGAACTGATCAAATTGGGTGCGTGAGATCCCCAACTCTTCAGCAATCACATACAGCACTTCACGTTCGTTAGGATGCAACGACCCATCGGCAAATGCCGCCTGGATCTGAATCTCCAGAAACATGCGGATCAGATCGAATCGACCAAAACAGACGCTGCGAAACTGACGCATCTTTTCACGTAATGGGTAATTATCCGATTTTCCTACCCGGAAGGCATGTTGTGCTGCCGTTCGCGAGTCACCGTGCAAATTCATCCGATCCATCAACTGGCTGGCGATATGAATATCGGCTTCCGTGACGCGACCTTTGGATTTGGTCAGATGTCCCATCACCTCAAAAGTGGTGGCAAAAAACAGCGCCTGGCGTTCACGTTGGTTGGCAAACCACGCCATTTTGCGCATGCGGGCTTTGTCGAACATGTGGCCAACTAACAGCCCCAGAACCACACCCCAGAAGCCGCCGCCCATCATTAAGGCCACGGCTACACCAATTATCTTTCCCCAATACTGCATAGACTCCCCAAATCTTTCCGCTCTCAGCCAGGCTATGTCCCACAATATAAGGTGCTTTTACCGATTTACGGCTGCGGTCAATTGTGGGACATCGCCTATAATTTGCATTATCATACCTGTCATTCAATGCCGTGCCTAACACCACAAACGCTATACCCGTTGGATTTCGAGTTGCAGCAAGGCGGCAACGTAGTGAGTCCCCTGGAGCTTACCCATGTAAGTGACTGGGGTGAACGAGGAAGACAACGAAGATGCAGCTTGAAAGGTGGCAGGTATAAAATGGGCAGGATTAATACTAGCGAAGTGAAGATGAGATAAGTTAGGCTGTGACCGTTTGTCACGCGCGACGCTACTGATGATGGAACAATAAATACAACGTATGAAAAAACGTATTCCCACTCTTCTGGCCACCATGATTGCCAGCGCCCTCTATAGCCATCAGGGCCTGGCAGCCGATCTCGCCTCACAGTGTATGCTGGGCGTGCCGAGCTATGACCGTCCTCTGGTACAGGGCGAGACTAATGAGTTACCCGTCACCATCAATGCCGACAACGCAAAAGGGAATTATCCCGATGACGCGGTGTTTACCGGCAACGTGGATATCGCACAGGGTAACAGCCGCCTGCAGGCCGACGAAGTGCAGCTTCATCAGAAGCAGGCTGAAGGCCAGCCGGAGCCAATTCGTACCGTCGATGCGCTGGGCAATGTCCATTATGACGACAATCAGGTTATTCTGAAGGGACCGAAGGGCTGGTCTAATCTGAATACCAAAGATACCAACATCTGGGAAGGTGATTACCAGATGGTCGGCCGTCAGGGGCGCGGGAAAGCTGACCTGATGAAACAGCGTGGGGAAAACCGTTATACCATTCTGGAAAACGGTAGCTTTACCTCCTGTCTGCCGGGTTCCGATACCTGGAGCGTCGTCGGTAGTGAAGTTATCCACGACCGTGAAGAACAGGTCGCAGAGATCTGGAACGCCCGTTTTAAACTGGGTCCGGTTCCGGTCTTTTATAGCCCTTATTTACAGTTACCCGTCGGCGATAAGCGCCGTTCCGGTTTCCTGATCCCGAACGCAAAATATTCCACCAATAACTATTTTGAGTTCTACCTCCCGTATTACTGGAACATTGCGCCCAATATGGACGCCACCATCACGCCGCACTATATGCACCGTCGCGGCGGGATCATGTGGGAGAACGAATTCCGCTACCTCACCCAGGCGGGTGCGGGCTTGATGGAGTTCGACTATCTGAATTCCGATAAAGTGTACGAGGACGAACATCCGAATGATGACAATTCACGTCGCTGGCTGTTCTACTGGCAGCACTCTGGGGTGATGGACCAGGTGTGGCGTTTCAACGTCGACTACACCAAGGTCAGCGACTCCAGCTACTTTAACGACTTTGACAACAAGTACGGTTCCAGTACCGATGGCTACGCCACGCAAAAATTCAGCGTCGGATACGCGGTGCAGAACTTTGACGCCACGGTATCGACCAAGCAGTTCCAGGTCTTTGCTGATCAGAACAACAGTAGCTACTCCGCTCAGCCACAGCTAGACGTTAATTTCTATCAGAATGACGTCGGTCCGTTCGATACCCGGATTTATGGGCAAGCGGTGCATTTCGTTAATACCAAGGATTACATGCCGGAAGCCACGCGTGTTCACCTTGAACCGACGATCAATCTGCCGTTGTCGAATAACTGGGGCAGTATCAATACCGAAGCGAAGCTGCTGGCAACGCACTACCAGCAGACCAACCTGGATTGGTATAACACCAATAATGCCACTAAGCTTGATGATTCCGCCAACCGCGTCATGCCGCAGTTTAAAGTCGACGGCAAGATGGTATTCGAGCGTGACATGCAAATGCTGGCGCCGGGTTATACCCAGACGCTGGAGCCGCGCGCGCAGTACCTGTACGTCCCGTATCGCAACCAAAGTCATATCAATAACTATGACTCCTCACTGCTGCAATCTGACTACAGCGGCCTGTTCCGTGACCGCACCTATAGTGGTCTGGACCGTATCGCTTCTGCCAACCAGGTAACGACCGGGGTCACATCTCGCGTTTATGATGACGCGGCCGTTGAACGTTTTAATATTTCTGTGGGTCAAATCTACTATTTCACCGAGTCACGCACTGGCGATGACCATACAGAATGGGAGAATGACGACAAAACAGGTTCACTGGTATGGGCGGGCGATACCTACTGGCGCATCTCCGATCGTTGGGGTTTACGCAGTGGGATCCAGTACGACACGCGTCTGGATAGCATCGCAACCAGCAATAGCAGTATCGAATACCGACGCGACGAAAACCGTATGCTGCAGTTGAACTACCGTTATGCCAGCCCAGAGTATATTAAGGCCGCTGTACCTTCACGTGATGTAACTAACGCCCAGTATGAAAACGGGATTTCGCAGGTGGGCGCAGTGGCAAGCTTCCCGATCGCCGATCGTTGGTCGATTGTTGGTGCTTACTACTTCGATACCAACGTGAACAAAGAAGCAGATTCAATGTTGGGCTTACAGTACAACTCCTGCTGTTACGCCATTCGCTTTGGCTACGAGCGTAAGCTGAACGGTTGGGATGACAAAATGCAGCACGCGATTTATGACAACACGATCGGCTTTAATATCGAACTCCGCGGCCTGAGCTCAAACTACGGTCTCGGCACGACTCAAATGTTACGTTCGAACATTTTGCCGTATCAAAGCGCTTTATGATCTGATTGATTTACAACGTAATCCGCATTGCGGTTAATTGAAATGGAAAAAGTATGAAGAACTGGAAAACGCTGCTTCTCGGTATCGCCATGATCGCGAATACCAGTTTCGCTGCCCCACAGGTAGTCGATAAAGTCGCAGCCGTCGTCAATAACGGCGTCGTTCTGGAAAGCGACGTCGATGGCTTAATGCAGTCAGTAAAACTGAATGCAGGTCAGGCAGGTCAGCAATTACCGGATGACGCCACGCTGCGTCATCAGATCCTGGAACGTTTGATCATGGATCAAATCCTCCTGCAAATGGGTCAGAAGATGGGGGTGAAAATCTCTGACGAGCAGTTGGATCAGGCTATTGCCAACATCGCCAAGCAGAACAACATGACGCTGGATCAGATGCGCAGCCGTCTGGCACAGGATGGCTTAAGCTATTCAACCTATCGTAGCCAGATCCGCAAAGAGATGACCATCTCTGAAGTGCGTAACAACGAAGTTCGCCGTCGCGTCACTATCCTGCCTCAGGAAGTGGATGCCCTGGCGCAGCAGGTAGGCAACCAAAACGATGCCAGCACCGAGCTGAACCTGAGCCACATTCTGATCCCATTACCAGAAAACCCAACGTCCGACCAGGTTAACGCAGCTGAAAGCCAGGCGCGCTCTGTTGTTGATGAAGCGCGTAACGGTAGTGATTTCGGAAAACTGGCTATTACTTATTCCGCTGACCAGCAGGCGCTGAAAGGCGGTCAGATGGGTTGGGGACGTATTCAGGAGCTGCCGGGTATCTTTGCCCAGGCGTTAAGCACTGCGAAAAAAGGCGATATCATTGGCCCAATTCGTTCCGGTGTCGGCTTCCACATCCTGAAAGTCAACGATATGCGTGGCCAAAGCCAGAGCATCTCCGTGACTGAAGTTCATGCTCGCCACATTCTGCTTAAGCCGTCGCCGATCATGACCGATCAGCAGGCGCGTCTGAAGCTGGAACAAATCGCGGCAGATATTAAGAGCGGTAAAACTACCTTCGCGGCAGCCGCTAAAGAGTTTTCTCAGGATCCAGGCTCTGCCAACCAGGGCGGCGATCTGGGCTGGGCTGCAGCGGATATTTTCGACCCTGCTTTCCGCGATGCGCTGACCAAACTTAACAAAGGCCAGATGAGCGCCCCGGTGCACTCCTCTTTCGGTTGGCATCTGATCGAACTGCTGGATACGCGTAACGTTGATAAAACTGACGCAGCGCAGAAAGACAGAGCTTACCGTATGCTGATGAACCGTAAATTCTCGGAAGAAGCAGCAACCTGGATGCAGGAACAGCGCGCCAGCGCTTACGTTAAAGTTCTGAGCAACTAATGACTCGTGCTCAACGCGTTGTTATCACTCCCGGCGAACCCGCCGGGATTGGCCCGGACCTGGTGGTTCAACTCGCCCAGCGCGAGTGGCCTGTAGAACTTGTTGTCTGTGCGGATGCAGCACTCCTCAATGACCGGGCAGCGATGCTCGGTTTACCGCTTTCACTCCTCCCATACTCTCCAGATACCCCAGCCAAACCGCAATCAGCAGGCACATTGACGCTGTTACCGATTGCGCTGCGGGCACCTGTTGTCGCGGGTCAGTTGGCGGTAGAAAACGGGCAATATGTGGTGGATACGCTGGCTCGCGCCTGCGATGGTTGTCTGCAAGGTGAGTTTGCGGCGCTGATCACCGGCCCGGTTCACAAGGGCGTTATCAATGACGCTGGCGTCCCGTTTACCGGACATACCGAGTTTTTTGAAGAGCGCTCACAGGCAAAGAAAGTTGTTATGATGCTGGCGACCGAAGAGCTGCGCGTTGCCCTGGCAACCACGCATTTGCCGCTCAGAGCCGTTGCCGACGCCATTACGCCCGCCCTGCTTCAGGAAGTGATCGGCATTTTGCATCATGATTTACGCACCAAGTTCGGCATTGCCGATCCGCATATTCTGGTGTGTGGTCTTAACCCGCATGCTGGTGAAGGCGGTCATATGGGAACGGAAGAGATAGATACCATCATTCCGGTACTCGATGAACTGCGTGCGCAGGGAATGAAATTAAACGGTCCGCTGCCCGCAGATACGCTGTTTCAGCCCAAATATCTCGACCACGCGGATGCCGTGCTGGCAATGTACCACGATCAGGGTCTCCCCGTGCTAAAATACCAGGGATTTGGTCGCGGTGTGAATATCACGCTGGGCCTGCCCTTTATTCGCACATCCGTCGATCACGGCACCGCACTTGAACTCGCGGGCCGTGGACAAGCAGATGTCGGCAGTTTTATTACGGCGCTTAATCTCGCCATCAAAATGATTGTTAATACCAATGAATAATCGAGTCCATCAGGGCCATTTAGCCCGTAAACGTTTCGGGCAGAACTTCCTCAACGATCAGTTTGTGATCGAAAGTATTGTCTCTGCTATCAACCCGCAGAAAGGTCAGGCTATGGTCGAAATCGGCCCGGGCCTGGCGGCATTGACCGAACCAGTAGGCGAACGTCTGGACAAGCTCACGGTCATTGAACTCGACCGCGATCTGGCAGCACGCCTACAGACACACCCGTTTTTAGGGCCTAAGCTGACGATTTATCAGCAAGATGCCATGACCATGAACTTCGGCGAACTGGCACAAACGATGGGACAGCCGCTGCGCGTATTCGGCAACCTGCCGTACAACATCTCCACGCCGCTCATGTTCCATCTTTTTTCCTATACTGATGCCATTGCCGACATGCATTTCATGTTGCAAAAAGAGGTGGTGAATCGTCTGGTTGCAGGGCCAAACAGTAAAGCGTATGGTCGATTAAGCGTCATGGCGCAGTATTACTGCAATGTGATCCCGGTACTTGAAGTACCGCCTTCCGCATTTACGCCAGCGCCTAAAGTTGATTCAGCCGTTGTGCGTCTGGTCCCTCATACGACGATGCCGTACCCGGTTAAAGATGTTCGTGTGCTGAGCCGTATTACCACCGAAGCGTTTAATCAGCGCCGTAAAACGGTACGTAACAGTCTCGGCAACCTATTTAGCGTTGAAGTACTGACAGAGCTGGGCATTGATCCGGCGATGCGAGCGGAAAATATCTCTGTCGCGCAATACTGCCGGATGGCTAACTATCTGTCAGAAAACGCGCCATCGAAGGAGAGTTAAACATGATCAATTCGCCCCGAGTGTGCATTCAGGTACAAAGCGTCTACATTGAGGCGCAATCCTCACCTGATGATGAACGTTACGTTTTTGCTTACACCGTAACTATCCGCAATTTGGGGCGAGCGCCTGTGCAGCTGTTGGGGCGTTATTGGTTGATCACTAATGGTCATGGCCGCGAAACCGAAGTTCAGGGTGAAGGCGTGGTTGGCGTCCAGCCCCACATCGAACCCGGCGAAGAGTACCAGTACACCAGCGGTGCGGTGATTGAAACACCGCTGGGCACCATGCAGGGTCATTACGAAATGATCGATGAACAAGGCATCGCCTTTACCATCGATATTCCCGTATTCCGACTCGCCGTTCCAACACTCATTCATTAAAACAATAACTATGGCGACATACCTTATTGGCGACGTTCACGGTTGTTACGATGAACTGGTAGCCTTGCTGCATCAGGTAGACTTTAATTCCGAAAAAGACACCCTATGGCTCACCGGCGATCTGGTCGCTCGTGGACCGGGCTCGCTGGACGTTTTGCGCTACGTGAAATCACTGGGCGACAGCGTGCGGTTAGTATTGGGTAATCACGATTTACACCTGCTGGCCGTATTCGCCGGTATCAGTCGTAATAAACCTAAAGACAGGGTCACATCGCTGCTCGAAGCACCGGATGCCGACGAATTACTTAACTGGCTCCGCCGTCAACCGCTGTTGCAGGTAGACGAAGAGAAGAAGCTGGTAATGGCGCATGCCGGTATCACCCCACAGTGGGACCTGCAGACGGCAAAAGACTGTGCTCGCGATGTTGAAGCCGTGCTGTCGAGCGATTCGTATCCCTTCTTCCTTGATGCGATGTACGGCGACATGCCCAATAACTGGACCCCGGAACTGACCGGGCTGGCGCGCCTGCGTTTTATTACCAACGCCTTTACCCGCATGCGTTACTGCTTCCCTAACGGTCAGTTGGATATGTACAGCAAAGAGTCACCAGAAGACGCACCTGCCCCGCTGAAGCCGTGGTTTGCCATTCCTGGACCTGTCAGTGAAGCGTACAGCATTGCATTCGGGCACTGGGCATCGCTGGAGGGTAAAGGCACGCCAGAAGGCATTTACGCGCTGGATACGGGGTGTTGCTGGGGAGGCGATCTCACCTGTCTGCGCTGGGAAGACAAACAGTACTTCGTGCAGCCGTCAAATCGCCATCTGAATCTGGATCCTGGCGAAGCGGTCAACGCCTGATAGGTTTATGCCTGATGGCGCTACGCTTATCAGGCCTACATCTGGCACAAAAGTAGGCCGGATAAGGCGTTTCGCCGCCATCCGGCACTTACAGTATTAACGACGTTCCAGAATCTCGAAGCAGTAGCTGTGAGAGTTTTGCGCGTCGGCATCGTGGAATTCACTGAACACCGACTCCCAGTCATCCGGTTCGTAGTCCGGGAAATGCGTATCCCCTTCCACTTCCGCATCAATGTGCGTCAGATACAGTTTCTGCGCTTTTGGCAGGAACTGCTCATACACACGCCCACCGCCAATTACCATAATTTCAGGTTCATCGCCGCAGGCCGCAATTGCTTCATCCACAGACTTCACCCACTGCACGCGATCGTCGGTGCCTGGCTTACTGCTGATGACGATATTTTTACGCCCAGGTAACGGTCGCCCGATGGATTCCCAGGTGTGGCGTCCCATGACAACCGGCTTGTTTAAGGTATTACGTTTAAACCAGGCGAGATCGGCAGGGAGGTTCCACGGCATGGCGTTCTCCATACCGATGACGCGATCTACCGCTAACGCCGCAATCAGACTGATCATTGAATATTTCCCGGATACAAAAAAATTGTCGCCACTATACGGAAAGCGCAATCTTTCGTCGACTGGCGGAAAGAGGATGAACAGGAAAATTTTCCGTTCTGCTGGCGAACCGACCTATTTAAGGTGGTACGCCAGCATTACAGTAGTTCAAAAACAGTCAATTAGCAGTAAAGTTTGCAGAACATCACATTTTTTACCCTATGCTGACGGTTTCACTTCCGGCTCATCGGCGACGTCGCCCGTATGCTTACCTTCATCCGTGCCTTGCCAGCCATGGCGTTGAATTAACGATAAGTGCTGACGATCTTCCGCAATAATTTCACTCAGCATTGCGCTGGTGCGTTTATAAACGGCCGCGCGGGAAGTCGCGTCATTTTCCCCTTTCACCATCTCCTCTACCATCATGGTATTGAATCGGCGGAATACGTCAGCCCGCTCACGTGCCTCATAGCGCCCAAGCCCGAGACCTTCCAGCGCCAGACGTCCGGTCTTCAATGCACCTTCAAAGGTTTCACGTTCCGGCATATCCACGCCCGCCTGGCGCAGGCGGATGTAATGATCCACGTCGCGCGCACGAGCAATAATTTGCAGATGCGGGAAATGCTCTTTAACCATTTCGGTTAATTGCAGACTGGTTTGCGGATCGTCAATGGCATTAATAATGACTTCAGCTTTCGCCGCCCCGGCAGACTCCAGCAGATCCATCCGGGTCGCGTCGCCATAGAAAACCTTCATCCCGAATTTACGCAGCGTTTCGATATGGTCCGGGTCATGATCAAGAACCACCATTTTGACCCCGCTCGACAACAGCAAACGACCGGTTATCTGGCCAAATCGCCCAAACCCGGCGATGATCACCCTAGGTTGTTCCTCATCGATTTCATCGGCTTCCCGCTCTTCCTCAGTCGCCGATTTTTCCAGACGCGTCAAAATCACCAGCAAAATCGGCGTAGCCGCCATCGACAACGCCACCGCCAGCGTCAGCGATTTCGCCCAGTCAGGATCGAGCACATTTGCCATTTGCGCCGCGCCAAACACCACAAAGGCAAACTCACTGCCCTGCCCTAATAATACGGCAAACCAGCGACGCTGCTTGTTCGGCACCTGCAACGGTTTCGCTATCAACCACAGCATGACGGTTTTGATAACCAGGAAACCGACCAGTAGAATGATAATGCGCAAGGGATTATCAATCAGCGTACCAAAGTCGATAGACATCCCTACACCAATGAAAAACAGCCCCAGCAGCAGTCCTTTAAATGGTTCAATGTCGCTTTCCAACGCGTGGCGATACTCAGAGCTTGCCAGCAGCACCCCAGCCAGGAATGCCCCCATCGCCATCGACAATCCAACCTCTTCCAACAGCAGACCGAAGCCAAACACGAGGAACAGCGCAACGGCACTGAACACTTCCCGCAGGCCCGAACGGGCGACAAAACGCAAGGCAGGACGTGTGACATAACGACCTAACAGCACCACCAGCACCAGTGCGCCCGCTACCTTAAGGGCAGACAATGCAAACGCCCCAAGCGTTGTTGATGCGCCACTCGCTGCCAGTAATGGGATCATCGCCACCAGTGGAATAGCAGCGATATCCTGGAACAGCAGCACGGCAAAGGCGCTGCGACCCATTTGCGAAACCATCAGGTTGCGTTCATTCATTGCCTGCATAGCGATAGCCGTAGAGGAAAGCGCCAGTGTCATGCCGATCAGCTCCGCTACCTGCCAGCGCAGACCGAGGAACATACAGAACACACCAATCAGGCCTCCGCAAACCACCATTTGCAATGCGCCGCCGCCGAACACCGAGGCTCGCAGTTTCCACAAACGTTGCGGATCCAGTTCAAGGCCGATAACAAACAGCATCAGCACCACACCGATCTCCGCAAAATGCAGGATGGATTCGGCGTCCGTTACCAGCCTCAGGCCCCATGGGCCGATAATGCACCCGGCGATAAGATACCCCAGTACAGACCCGAGTCCCAGCCGTACGGCGATGGGGACAATTAGTGCCGCCGATCCGAGATAAATCAGCGCCTGTATCAGCGTATGGCTATCCATGGTGTGCCTCCTGCCATTCCATCAGACGCTGTTTGTAGTGACGCGCCTGCGCTTGCAGGGTTTCATCATCACAGATAAACGTACAGTGCATCGCAAACGGCGGTAGCCATTTGAGGCCACAATAAAGTGCCGTCGCCTGTAAGGGTTGAGAAAGCACATCAAATCCGGGATGGGAGCCAATATCGAAGTGGTTTTCACCGCCGCCGGTCGTCACCGCCCACAGCAGATGTTTACCGTGCAGCGCAGTACCGCCATGGCCATACGCCCAGCCGTGCGAAAGGACTTTATCCATCCACAGCTTGAGTAATGGAGGTGTGCTGTACCACTGCATCGGATGCTGCCAGATGATCAAATCAGCGCGTGCCAGCGCATCCTGTTCAGCGGCAATATCGATATTGAAGTCGGGGTAGAGCTGGTAGAGCGAGCGGATCTCCACGCCCTCCAGCGTCCTTGCCTGTTCAAGCATCCGCTTATTCGCATGCGAGTGCTGCGGATAGGGATGCGCATAAATGATGAGGATCATGATTAGCCTGTTTCACTGCATTATTGTAATAACAGTGAGTTTAGTCAGTTAATCCACAGGCTAACAGCCAATATTATTGAGGCCTATACACAAAATCATTCATGTTGCATCAAGGCGGCAAGGGAATGAATCCCCAGAAGCTTACTAAAGTAAGTGACTGGGGTGAATGAGCGCAGCCAACACTGAGGCAACTTGAAGGATGAAGTGTATATTAGTTGTCCAGCTCACTCATATCCTTAACCTGATCGCGGTTAATCTGTTCCGTCTTACCCGTTTGCGCATTTTTATACGACACCAGGCCAGTATCATCATCGACTTGCGGTTTGCCGTCAGTGACGATTGTTTTGCCATCGGTGGTTTTAACCGCCTGGTTTGAGGAACAACCGGCTACGGTAAATAGTGCTGCTGCGGTAAAAATTGAGGTGATCAGGATATGTTTTTGCATGGTGTTCTCCCTGCTTTTCAGTTGTTTTCAGTGATATACCCAGTTAACTGTAGGCTAACTGACTGAGTTGCAGGGAAAATACAGAACACTCCTAATAACTCGCCCTGGTCACGGGCTTACTGCGAATCGTCATTTGACTGGTTTGCGCCAGCGTCAGACCTCGCGTTTCCGGGGCGAAAGCGATGGACACCAGCAGGCCAATCAGCGAAATTCCTGCGCCCATCAGCATGACATTGCTGATCCCGTATTTGGTAATGAACACCGGCAGCGCCCAGGTTGAAACAATGGTGCCAATGCGGCTTAAGGACATAATCACCCCGACGGCAGATGCGCGAATGTCGGTAGGGAACAGTTCATTTGGGTACAGCCACTGAAGATTTCCCGGTCCCCCCGAGAAAAAGGCGTACACGGCAAACGCCAGCACCACCAGCCACGCTCCCATATCAGGAATTAACCCCAGCACGGCTAGCGCCAACGTCATCATAATAAAGCTGCCAATTAACAATGGCCGACGGCCCGCGCTATTGAGCCAGAACATGGGTGGAATGCACCCCAGCATAAAGCACAGGCTTATCACCACATTGCCCAACGCCGCGCTTTTCCCGGCACCAAGCCCCAACAGTCCAACAATCTGCGGACCAAAGGTATAAATGGCGAACATCGGGATCACCTGACAGGTCCAGATAGCGGCAACAAACAGGACAAACGGGAAATGACGGCGGTTAAACAGCTGCAGGAAGCGCGTCTCCTGCGGCGCATCTTCGTCGAACACCACCGGTTCGCCGAACAGTTTGATCATCATCGCTTCACACTCTTTCACCCGACCTTTACGCAGCAGCCAGCGCGGCGATTCAGGAAGATCAAAGCGCCCAATCAGGATCAAAATACAGGGGATCACCGCGCTGCCCAGCATCCAGCGCCATCCGCCCTCAACATCATACAGCCAGTAACCGACCAGATCGGCACAGGTGGCGCCGACATACCACATCGCGGCGATAAAACCGATGGAGAAAGCGCGCTGGCGGGTATTGGAGAACTCGGTAATCATCGATGTAGCAATTGGATAATCGGCACCAATCACAATGCCGATCAGCACACGCATCACCAACAGTTCAACGGGTGAGGAAACAAACATGGTTGCCGCCGATATCACGCCAATGGCGATAATATCGATGATGAACATTTTTCGCCGCCCGACCTTATCGGAAATGTAGCCAAACAGCGACGTCCCCACAAACAGACCGGCGAGCGTGCCGGCCCCCAGCAGACCAATCCACTGTGCGTCCAGTTTCAACGCTGGCGTGAGCTGTTCCAGCGCCACGCCAATCATCACCAGCACATAACCATCCAGAAATGGCCCACCGCTTCCCCACAGCATTATCCGGCGGTGAATAGAGGTAAATTTGATGTCATCAAAGTTCCTGGGCTGCTGCATAGCGACTTCCTGTTTCAACACGGGCAAAGCGTCATCTGTAGGCCGGATAAGGCGTTTACGCCGCCATCCGGCATTGGCGCCACATGATTGCCGGATGGCGACGCTACCGCGTCTTATCCGACCTACGGGTGCACAACCTCATACTTATTAGCCGTAGCGAAACTCCACGCCAAATGTCCCGCGCGGGTATTCCCACTTTTCGAGCGCTGTATCAAGTCCGAGAATGCGGCACGTTCCGCACTCCAGGCATCCGGCGTAATCAAAACGGACGCTGCCGTCGTCCTGTTTTTTATACAGTCCGGCTGGACAAGCCTTAATCAGTACTTCCAGCGCCTGTTTATCAGGATCGGTTTTGAGAATGATGTGCGGGCTGTCTTCATCCACATTGAACTTATTGACGCCCAGTTTGACGTCCACATTGACGGGAGATGTCATAATACGGTCACTCCTTTCAGGCCATCTTTCATCAGGTTGATGAAGCCCACTTTCTTCGCATGACGCAGGATTTTTTTGCGCATTGGCACCGGAGCGGAACCATCCACGGTGAACAGGTCGCGCGCGATACCGACCGCCATTTCGGGATAGGCGGTAAACATGCGTGGGTTATCAAGGAAAGCAGGAAGCTTCTGATACATGCGCATATCGCGCATTGGACCATCATCGAGATGCTGACGGTATTCGCCCAGCGACTGCTTGCTGAAGTCGTCGCGCTTCATCGCGGAAAGCACCGTTTTCGCCGCCGCTTCGCCTGCGGATATGGCGAGATCCATACCGCGGATAGTAAAGCCGAGGTTCATACACATTCCGGCAGCATCACCGGCAATCAGTACTCCGTCACCCACCAGTTCAGGCTGCATATTCATACCGGCCTCCGGTACGACGTGCGCGGCATATTCCACCAGCTTGCCACCGGCGATAAGTGGGGCAACCGCTGGATGCTGTTTGAAATCTTCCAGCATTTGCGGGACCGATTTTTTAGCATCTTTCAGATGATGAAGCCCGCAGACCAGCCCCAGAGAAAGGGTCGTTTCATTCGTATAGAGGAAGCCCCCGCCCATCAGACCATCGGTCGGTGAACCGGCAAACAGGCAGGCTGCGCCTTCGTTCCCCTGTAACTGGAAACGATCTTCAATTACCGATTTCGGCAATTCGATCAGCTCTTTTACGCCAACGGCAACATGTGATGCCTCAACGCGCCTGGCCATGCCCAGTTTTTCTGCCAACAAAGAATTCACCCCGTCAGCGAGGATCACCACTTTGGCTTCCAGAATATCGCCGTCGGCTTCCACGCCCACGACTTTGCCTTCTCGCTGCACAACGTTATCCACGCGAATACCGGTGATAAGCTGGGCTCCCGCCTCCTCGGCCTGCTCCATCAGCCAGGCGTCAAATTTGCTGCGTAAGACGGAATAAGAAACCTGCGACGATGCGGCCTCTTCACCATTGCAATAGTCGATGGTCATCGCCCCTTTGTCGGTCATAAAGGCGAGTTTTTCGTGGGTGATTATGCGTTCAATGGGGGCCTGCTCAGCAAAACCGGGAATGATGCGCTCCAGGCTATGCGCATACATGCGCCCACCGGTGACATTCTTCGCGCCAGCAGAATTGCCGCGCTCGATGACCAGCACCTGTGCACCTTCCCGAGCCAGCACCAGCGCCGCAACCGAACCGGCCAGACCTGCACCCACGATGATGGCATCAAAGATATCTTCGGACATACGTACTCCTGTCAGTGGCAGGATACTTTCGCACCCTGCCCGATTGGTTTAACGCGCCAGAGCCGCCGTCAGCGCAGGCAGGATCTTCAGCGCATCGCCAACGATGCCAAAATCTGCGTACTGGAAGATCGGCGCATTTTTATCTTTGTTGATGGCGAAAATCGTCTGCGCGCCGTTGGCGCCGACCATATGTTGGATCTGTCCGGAGATCCCCACGGCCAGGTACAGTTCTGGTTTGAGCATCAGGTTGGAAATGCCGACGTAGCGTTCGTGCTCCATCCACTTCTCGTTTTCCGCCACTGGACGGGAACAGGCCAGCTCAGCGCCAATCGCCTGGCACAGCGCTTCGGCCAGCGAGATATTTTCTTTGCTACCGATACCGCGCCCCACGCTGACCACCAGACGGGCTTTGTCGAGATCAACGCTATTGCTCTGACGCGCCTGAGTGGCCGTACGGGTCACGGCGATAGCCGGAGTCTGCCACTGGACGGTGTGCACCTCGCAGCTGCGAGCGGTATCCGGTTGCTGCGCGTCAAACGTTCCACTGCTGAGTGTGATCACAGCAAACGGTGAAGCGATTGTTTCTGCTCCCATCGCCAGGCCGCCGTAGACCATATGTTTGACCGCCGCTTTTCCGTCCTGTACTTCGACTGCGCTGGCGTCGTTTGAAACCGCAGCCGACAAGCGAAAGCCCAGCTTTGCCGCTAACAGCTTGCCCCGACGCGTATTCGGCAGCAGCACCGCGCCGCCCTCGCTGTGCTGACGAATGGTTTCGGCCATCGCATCGGCGTAGTCTTCAACCATACGGTCTTCTGGTTTGCCGCTGAGCAGCCAGACATGATCCGCCCCTAAATGGCATGCCGCCGCGCTGTCCTCATCACTGAGCACAAACGTGTTAACGTTTTCACCTAAAGCCTGCGCACCATTCATCAGTTCCGGCAGACGAGAAGGGGTATCGCTGAATACCCAGACACTGGAAAATTTGTTCATAACATCCCCTGATAATTAAATGATTTTGCGAAGATTCTCGACAAACGCAGCAATCTGTTCTTCACCGTCACCTTCAATCACAACGCGCTGACGCTCGCGCTGCTTCGGTGCGGCAACCTGTTGTTCGGAATACGCTTGCGCGCCGTTCATCCCAATGTCCGCAGACGACCAGACCTGAACCGGTTTTTTCGCCGCGCCAAGAATGGCTTTCATGGAAGGGATTTGAGGGGTGTTGATGTCGGTAGAGACCGCGATCACCGCAGGAAGCGGGATACTCAGGGTTTCAACTTCATCTTCCAGTTCACGCTCTACCGTCAGCGTGCTGTCGGTAAGAGAGAGGATTTTACTCACGCCGTTAATCGCCGGCACGTTCAGCATTTCGCCCACCAGCAGACCAACCTGCTGAGCATAAAGATCGGAAGAACCGTCGCCGCAAATAAGCAGATCAAAACCTGATTTTTGTGCGGCGGCAGC
The DNA here is from genome assembly GCF_030332605.1 of Citrobacter sp. Cpo103. NCBI lineage: Bacteria > Pseudomonadati > Pseudomonadota > Gammaproteobacteria > Enterobacterales > Enterobacteriaceae > Citrobacter > Citrobacter sp. Cpo103. The sequence goes on from NZ_JAOWHO010000020.1 coordinate 188,528, forward strand.
CAGCGCAGTGGCGGTTTGTTGCGGCAGCGCCTGTTCAAATTGATCGTCAATGACAACAATCAGTTCATCAGGGCCACGGGAGAGCACATCTTTGCGCCCTTTTGCATTGGCCAGCGCTTTGCCGCCGACGCTCATGGCCACAACCTGAGCCTCTCCCACCTGCTGTTTTAACTGGCAAGCCGCTTCGATCGCATTCAGATCATATTGGCTGATTTTGCCATCTGCTTTGCTGAAATCGAGTGTTCCATCAGCATTATTAATCGCAATATCCTGCTCATCAGGTACGCATTTGTAGCAAGTAATTATCTTCATTGCATCTCCAGAAATCATGAAGGAAACGTATTTATATCGGCGGTGTTAAATACAGATATCACGCTCTTTAATTCGGAAATAAAACATTAATCACCAATATTGAAAATGTCACACATTGATATTCGTAACTTTCAATAGTGTTATGCACCTCACCAATATTGAAAGAAACATGTCAATTACGAAAATTTTCAATATTGTTTGCTGGTTCAACAATATTGAACGCCAGTCACTTAAAAAAGTTAAAAAATCAACATTAACATTATGATTAATAAAAGAATTATTTGGATTTTCAGACAAAATAACCAGCATAAAAAAGTGTGACACAGATAACAGAATAGCCGGAAGTGAATACCCATTATGAGTTACTCACTGAGGCGCCCCAGAGGTTAAAAAGTTATCAACAAATCATTAATAACAAATAAACAAACAATCACATACGGGCACGCTAAATAAATTTCGTTTTCACACTGGAATTCACTTATGAAAAATGAAAAGAGAAAGTCGGGAATTGAACCGAAGGTTTTTTTTCCGCCATTAATAATTGTTGGGATACTTTGTTGGCTAACAGTAAGAGATCTTGATGCCGCTAACGTCGTTATTAATGCGGTATTCAGTTATGTCACCAACGTCTGGGGTTGGGCATTCGAATGGTATATGGTCGTCATGCTCTTCGGTTGGTTCTGGTTGGTCTTTGGCCCATATTCGAAAAAGAAATTAGGCGACGAAAAACCCGAGTTTAGTACCGCCAGCTGGATTTTTATGATGTTCGCTTCCTGTACATCCGCCGCGGTGCTGTTCTGGGGTTCCATCGAGATCTACTATTATATCTCTACCCCGCCTTTTGCTCTCGCCCCCAACTCCGTTGGCGCAAAAGAGATAGCTCTGGCGTACAGCTTGTTCCACTGGGGACCGCTGCCGTGGGCAACCTACAGCTTCCTTTCAGTCGCGTTCGCCTACTTCTTCTTTGTACGCAAAATGGACGTTATCCGCCCCAGTTCCACACTGGTGCCGTTAGTTGGCGAGAAGCATGCTAAGGGCTTGTTCGGCACCATCGTCGATAACTTCTATCTGGTGGCGCTGATCTTCGCGATGGGCACCAGCCTCGGTCTCGCTACCCCGCTGGTAACCGAGTGTATGCAATGGCTGTTCGGTATTCCGCATACGCTGCAACTCGACGCCATCATCATTACCTGCTGGATCATATTGAATGCCATTTGCGTGGCCTGCGGCCTGCAAAAAGGGGTCAAGATCGCCAGCGACGTACGTAGTTATCTAAGCTTCCTGATGCTCGGCTGGGTGTTTATCGTCAGTGGCGCCAGCTTCATCATGAACTACTTCACCGACTCGGTCGGCATGCTGCTGATGCATCTGCCGCGCATGCTGTTCTATACCGATGCCATCGGCAAAGGCGGCTTCCCGCAGGGCTGGACTGTTTTCTACTGGGCGTGGTGGGTTATTTACGCTATCCAGATGAGTATCTTCCTGGCACGTATTTCTCGCGGTCGTACCGTACGTGAACTGTGTTTCGGGATGGTACTGGGCCTGACCGCTTCCACCTGGATCCTGTGGACCGTCCTTGGCAGCAACACGCTGCTGCTGATGGATAAAAACATTCTCAACATCCCGCAGCTAATTGAACAACACGGCGTGGCGCGCGCCATTATCGAAACCTGGGCTGCTTTACCGCTCAGCACCGCCACCATGTGGGGATTCTTTATCCTCTGCTTTATTGCCACCGTCACGCTGATTAACGCCTGCTCCTACACCCTGGCGATGTCCACCTGTCGCGAAGTTCGTGATGGTGAAGAACCGCCGCTGTTGGTGCGTATCGGTTGGTCCGTTCTGGTCGGCGTCATCGGCATCGTTCTGCTGGCGCTGGGTGGGCTGAAGCCCATTCAGACCGCAATTATCGCCGGGGGATGTCCGCTGTTCTTCGTCAACATCATGGTGACGCTGTCCTTTATTAAAGACGCCAAAGTGCACTGGAAAGACAAGTAATTCTTATTAACCCAATTGATCAAGAGGCTGAAAGATGGATTTCAACTTAAATGACGAGCAGGAACTGTTTGTCGCCGGTATTCGTGAACTGATGGCCAGTGAGAACTGGGAAGCTTATTTTGCCGAGTGCGATCGCGACAGCGTCTACCCTGAGCGTTTTGTAAAAGCGCTGGCGGATATGGGCATCGATAGCCTGTTGATCCCGGAAGAACATGGCGGACTTGAAGCCGGTTTTGTCACCGTTGCCGCTGTTTGGATGGAACTCGGACGTCTTGGTGCACCGACTTACGTGTTGTACCAATTACCAGGCGGTTTTAACACTTTTCTGCGTGAAGGTACCCAAGAGCAAATTGATAAAATCATGGCGTTCCAGGGGACCGGTAAGCAGATGTGGAACTCTGCTATCACCGAACCGGGAGCGGGATCGGATGTTGGCAGTCTGAAAACCACTTATACACGCAAAGATGGTAAGGTTTATCTTAATGGCAGTAAGTGCTTTATCACCAGTAGCGCCTATACCCCGTACATCGTGGTGATGGCGAGAGATGGTGCATCGCCGGATAAACCTGTTTATACCGAGTGGTTTGTTGACATGAGCAAGGCGGGTATCAAGGTCAACAAACTGGAGAAACTCGGTCTGCGCATGGATAGCTGCTGTGAAATCACCTTTGACGACGTTGAACTGGACGAGAAAGACATGTTCGGTCGGGAAGGGAATGGTTTCAACCGTGTGAAAGAAGAGTTTGACCATGAACGCTTCCTCGTCGCGCTGACCAACTACGGTACGGCAATGTGCGCTTTTGAAGACGCCGCGCGTTACGCCAACCAACGCGTACAGTTTGGCGAAACGATCGGCCGTTTCCAGCTGATCCAGGAGAAGTTCGCGCTCATGGCGATCAAACTGAATTCCATGAAAAACATGCTGCTGGAAGCCGCATGGAAAGCGGATAACGGCACCATTACTTCGGGTGACGCGGCAATGTGTAAATACTTCTGCGCCAACGCCGCGTTCGAGGTGGTAGACACCGCCATGCAGGTATTGGGAGGTGTTGGTATCGCGGGCAACCACCGCATCACGCGTTTCTGGCGTGACCTGCGCGTTGACCGTGTTTCTGGTGGTTCTGACGAAATGCAGATCCTGACGTTGGGTCGTGCGGTACTCAAGCAATACCGATAGAACGACGCAACCTGTAGGCCTGATAAGACGCCTTAGCGTCGCCATCAGGCACTCAATGCCGGATGGCGGCGCGAGCGCCTTATCCGGCCTACATGGACACCCATAAATGCCAGGAGAAAAATGATGAATCATTTACCAATGCCAGCCTTCGGCCCGCTTTCCGGGGTACGCGTTGTCTTTTCAGGGATCGAAATTGCCGGTCCTTTCGCCGGACAGATGTTCGCCGAATGGGGCGCCGAGGTTATCTGGATTGAAAACGTCGCATGGGCCGATACCATCCGCGTGCAGCCTAACTACCCGCAGCTCTCACGCCGTAACCTGCACGCCCTGTCGCTGAATATTTTCAAAGATGAAGGCCGGGAAGCGTTTCTGAAGCTGATGGAAACCACCGATATTTTCATTGAAGCCAGTAAAGGCCCAGCCTTTGCCCGCCGCGGTATTACCGATGAAGTGCTGTGGGAACATAACCCGAAACTGGTTATCGCCCACCTTTCCGGCTTCGGCCAGTTTGGAACCGAGGAGTACACCAATCTTCCGGCGTATAACACCATCGCACAGGCGTTCAGCGGCTATCTGATCCAAAACGGCGACGTGGATCAGCCAATGCCCGCCTTCCCGTACACCGCCGATTACTTCTCCGGGATGACCGCAACGACAGCAGCGCTGGCAGCCCTGCACAAAGTGCGCGAAACGGGTAAAGGTGAAAGCATCGATATCGCTATGTACGAAGTGATGCTGCGCATGGGTCAGTATTTCATGATGGATTACTTCAACGGCGGCGAAATTTGCCCACGCATGTCCAAAGGCAAAGACCCATATTACGCTGGCTGCGGCCTGTATAAATGCGCCGATGGCTATATCGTCATGGAGCTGGTCGGCATCACGCAAATCAACGAATGCTTCAAGGATATTGGCCTCGCCCACATTCTTGGCACACCGGAAGTACCGGAGGGCACCCAGCTTATTCATCGTGTGGAATGCCCTTACGGCCCGCTCGTGGAAGAGAAACTGGACGCCTGGCTGGCAACGCACACCATCGCCGAAGTCCAGGCGCGCTTTGCTGAGCTGAACATCGCCTGCGCGAAGGTGCTGACTATTCCTGAACTGGAAAGCAACCCGCAGTACGTTGCCCGTGAATCTATTACTCAGTGGCAAACAATGGATGGCCGCACCTGCAAAGGGCCAAACATCATGCCGAAATTTAAAAACAACCCGGGGAAAATCTGGCGCGGCATGCCGTCACATGGCATGGATACTGCCGCCATTCTGAAAAATATTGGTTATAGCGAAGCAGACATAAATGAGCTGGTCGGCAAAGGCCTGGCCAGAGTTGAGGAATAAACGCGACGCGCTGACCCCTCGATGGTTAGCGCTCACGCCTGATTTCAGTGGATAAAGCAATATGGATATCGTTGGCGGACAAAACTTACGTCAGATGTGGGACGACCTGGCCGGGGTGTACGGAGATAAAACGGCGTTAATTTTCGAATCCTGCGAAGGAGTCGTTCGGCAGTTTAGCTATGCCTCGCTCAATGAAGAGATTAACCGCACCGCAAACCTGTTCCATTCCTTAGGGATCCGCAAGAGCGATAAGGTCGCATTGCATCTGGATAACTGTCCGGAATTCATTTTTTGCTGGTTTGGGCTGGCAAAAATTGGCGCCATCATGGTACCGATTAATGCCCGCTTGCTGGGTGAAGAAAGTGCCTGGATCCTGCAAAACAGCCAGGTAAGTCTGCTGGTCACCAGCGCCCAGTTTTATCCTATGTACCGCCAGATACGGCTGGAAAATAGCACCCCGCTTAATCATATCTGTCTGATTGGCGAACAGCTTCCGGCTGACGACGGCGTGAGTCACTTTACCCAACTGCAATCCCGCCAGTCCGCCACGCTGTGCTATACACCTGCGTTATCCACTGACGATACGGCGGAAATTCTGTTTACCTCAGGCACCACCTCTCGACCTAAAGGGGTGGTAATTACCCACTACAACCTGCGTTTTGCGGGCTATTACTCTGCCTGGCAAATTGCTCTGCGTAATGATGACGTCTACATGACGGTGATGCCCGCTTTTCATATCGACTGTCAGTGTACCGCCGCAATGCCCGCATTCTCCGCAGGCAGCACCTTTGTGCTGCTAGAGAAGTACAGTGCCAGGGCGTTCTGGAATCAGGTGCATAGATATAAGGCGACAGTTACCGAATGCATTCCGATGATGATCAGAACGCTAATGGTGCAGCCCGCTGCACCAACCGACAAACAGCATCACCTGCGCGAAGTGATGTTCTATCTCAATTTATCCGAGCAGGAAAAAGACGATTTTACCGAACGCTTTGGCGTCAGGCTGCTGACCTCCTACGGTATGACTGAAACCATCGTCGGTATTATCGGCGACCGTCCCGGAGACAAACGACGCTGGCCCTCCATTGGCCGCGTGGGATTTAGCTATGAAGCCGAAATCCGTGACGATCACAACCGTCCCCTGCCCGCCGGAGAAATTGGCGAAATCTGTATTAAAGGCGTGCCGGGCAAAACCATCTTCAAAGAGTACTACGCGCAGCCGGAGGCTACCGCCAAAGCGCTGGAGCCCGGGGGCTGGTTACATACCGGTGATTCGGGCTATCAGGATGAGGATGGCTATTTTTATTTCGTCGACAGACGCTGCAACATGATTAAACGCGGCGGGGAAAATGTCTCCTGCGTCGAGTTGGAAAATATTATTTCTGCGCATCCGAAAATTCAGGACATTGTGGTTGTCGGTATTAAAGATTCAATCCGTGATGAAGCCATTAAAGCGTTTATCGTCCTTAATGAAGGTGAAACATTAAGCGAAGCCGAGTTCTTCAGCTTCTGCGAAAACAATATGGCGAAATTCAAGGTTCCCTCTTTTATGGAGATAAGAGCCGACCTGCCGCGCAATTGTTCAGGAAAAATAATCAAAAAAAATCTGAAATAACCCTTCCGACAGGAACTCCTCCTGCCGGGAAATCTATTTATCTGGAGATGAACTATGAGTGAATCATTACATCTGACCCGTAACGGCCCGATCCTGGAAATTACCCTCGACCGACCTAAAGCCAATGCCATTGACGCCAAAACCAGCTTTGCCATGGGTGAAGCGTTTCTTAATTTTCGTGACGACCCGGAATTACGCGTAGCGATTATCACCGGCGGCGGTGAGAAATTCTTTTCTGCGGGCTGGGACTTAAAAGCGGCGGCTGAAGGTGAAGCGCCGGATGCCGATTTTGGCCCAGGTGGCTTTGCCGGTTTAACCGAAATTTTCGACCTCGATAAACCGGTCATCGCTGCGGTAAACGGCTATGCGTTTGGCGGTGGTTTTGAATTGGCGCTGGCAGCGGATTTTATCGTCTGCGCGGATAACGCCAGCTTCGCACTACCGGAAGCCAAGCTCGGGATCGTGCCAGACAGCGGTGGCGTACTGCGTCTGCCTAAGCTGCTGCCACCGGCAATCGTCAACGAAATGGTGATGACCGGCAGACGAATGAGCGCCGAAGAAGCGCTGCGCTGGGGCATCGTCAACCGCGTTGTCAGCCAGAGCGAACTGATGGATAGCGCGCGTGAACTGGCGCAGCAGTTGGTGAATAGCGCCCCGCTCGCGATCGCCGCACTGAAAGAGATTTACCGCACCACCAGCGAAATGCCGGTGGAAGAAGGCTACCGCTACATCCGCAGCGGCGTGCTGAAGCACTATCCATCTGTACTGCATTCGGAAGATGCGCTTGAAGGTCCGCAGGCGTTTGCCGAAAAACGCGACCCGGTGTGGAAAGGTCGTTAATGAGCCGATGCCGGATAGCGATTCGCTGATCCGGCAATAAAACCGAGATAAAACGATGAGCTACTACGCCTTTGAGGGCCTGATTCCGGTGGTACATCCGGATGCCTTTGTCCATCCCAGCGCCGTGCTGATTGGCGATGTCATAGTGAGTGCCGGAGTTTATATTGGCCCCCACGCGTCATTGCGCGGTGACTATGGTCGCTTGATCCTGGAGGCTGGTTCTAATTTGCAGGATGGCTGCATCATGCACGGCTACTGTGACACCGATACCATTGTGCATGAGAACGGACACATCGGCCATGGCGCAATCCTGCACGGTTGCGTGGTGGGCAGAGATGCGCTGATCGGCATGAACAGCGTCATTATGGACGGCGCAGTGATTGGCGAAGAGAGCATTGTCGCCGCCATGAGCTTTGTCAAAGCCGGATTTCAGGGAGAGGCAAGGCAGATGCTGGTTGGCTCACCCGCTCGCGTATTGCGTGAAGTCACGGACCAGGAACTGCACTGGAAACGGCTAAACACCAAAGAGTATCAGGATCTTGCAATCCGCTGCCACACAGGTCTACACGAAACACTGCCCTTAACGCGGGTCGAAGAAAACCGGCCACGCCTGAAAGGCACAACGGACGTAAAACCCAAATCAGCACAGTAATTGATGCCGGATGCGCTCACGCTTATCCGGCCTACGCGTCAATCACCGTTTATGCCGCCATCAGGCAAACTGATTATTAGCGACGCATACTCTTGGAGAGCATCATCTGCCATTTCTGCTCACGGTTGAGCTCTGTTGGAGGAACGGCAGACAGGCGTGGCGTTTTCGCCATGCTCACCTTTTTCTCCTGCAAATTGTGATTCAGTCGGCTGTAGAGATGAGAGTCAATACTCACGACTTTCACCAGACGCTGGCACTGACAACCCCGACCGGCAATCTGATTAGGGATCATCTTAACTTCACAAACAATTTCTCCCACTTCCGACAGAATATAAGAGAGCGTATTAATTGCTTTGCAGTGCTCGATATCAAAATGGCGGGAAATTTCCTTTGCGGTGATCCAACGATCCTCGGCCATCATCCAGTCAGCAATTAACAAATAAAGCGGTCTTTCAACATATTTTTCACACATAAGCACACCATTTTCACAAATTAAAAATCTGGCTACGGCCTGTCCAAATTAATAAAAACTAAGCCATATTAAAATTGTGGATATAAAGGATAGTATGCGACTTGAATGTTGATTAGTGTGAGCAATATCGTGCTTATTACATTGAAAATGTGGTTACGGAAACGGACTTGTCCAGGAATGACCTTACGCAAGACAAAAAAAGGGTTTCTTTACAGAAACCCTTTCAAAATTATATTACAGGTCTGGTTAGAGCAATATTCACCGGACCTTTTGTTTATTACTTTTTGATCTGCGCGTGCATTTCCTGCACCGATGTTACCTTCTCGGTGGCATCGGCATTCAACGCCATCGCTGTGGCGAAACCGCCGTTCAGCGTAGTGTCATAATGCACTTTGTACTGCAGCGCGCTGCGGCGAATCAGCTTGGAGTCTTCAATCGCCTGACGACCTTCGGTGGTGTTGATGATATAGGTGTACTCGCCATTCTTGATACGGTCCTGAATGTGCGGACGACCTTCATGCACCTTGTTCACCAGACGTGGATTGATACCCGCTTCACCCAGCACAATCGCGGTCCCGTGCGTCGCATCCAGCTCGAAGCCAAACTTCAGCAGTTTCGCTGCCAGGTCCACCACGCGCTCTTTATCACCTTCGCGAACGGAGAGCAGCGCACGACCCTGTTTTTTCATGGTGGAGCTGCTGCCCAACTGTGCCTTGGCGAACGCTTCCGCGAAGGTACGGCCCACGCCCATCACTTCCCCGGTAGAGCGCATTTCTGGCCCTAACAGCGGGTCAACGCCCGGGAATTTGTTGAACGGCAGCACCACTTCTTTTACCGAGTAGTACGGAGGGATTACTTCTTTGGTTACGCCCTGCTGTGCCAGCGTTTTCCCGGCCATCACGCGCGCCGCGACTTTCGCCAGCGGTACACCAGTTGCCTTGGAGACGAACGGAACGGTACGTGCCGCACGCGGGTTCACTTCAATCAGGTAAACTTCGTTATTCTTCACCGCAAACTGGACGTTCATCAGACCGCGAACCTGCAGTTCGAAGGCCAGTTTCTGCACCTGTTGGCGCATCACATCCTGAATTTCCTGGCTCAGGGTGTAAGCAGGCAGAGAACATGCGGAGTCACCGGAGTGTACGCCCGCCTGTTCGATATGCTCCATGATGCCGCCAATCAGCACCATTTCACCGTCGCAGATAGCGTCCACGTCCACTTCAACCGCGTCATCAAGGAAACGGTCCAGCAGTACCGGCGCATCGTTAGAAACGCTGACTGCGGTCTGGAAGTAGCGACGCAGGTCGGCTTCGTCGTAGACGATTTCCATCGCGCGACCACCGAGAACATACGACGGACGCACTACCAGCGGGTAGCCAATCTCTTTCGCCTTCTCAACAGCCTGTTCGATAGCCGTTACGGTAGCGTTCGCCGGTTGTTTCAGCTTCAGACGGTCAACCGCCTGCTGGAAACGCTCGCGGTCTTCCGCGCGGTCGATGGCATCCGGGCTGGTACCGATAACCGGTACACCTGCCGCTTCCAGCGCACGCGCCAGCTTCAGCGGGGTCTGTCCGCCGTACTGTACGATGACGCCTTTCGGCTTCTCGATACGCACGATTTCCAGTACGTCTTCCAGCGTGACCGGTTCGAAGTACAGGCGGTCAGAGGTGTCGTAATCAGTTGAAACGGTTTCCGGGTTACAGTTGACCATGATGGTCTCGTAACCGTCTTCGCGCAGCGCCAGCGAGGCGTGTACGCAGCAGTAGTCAAACTCAATACCCTGACCGATACGGTTTGGACCACCGCCCAGCACCATGATTTTATCGCGGTCAACGGACGGGTTCGCTTCGCACTCATCTTCATATGTGGAGTACATGTAAGCGGTGTCGGTGGCAAATTCTGCCGCACAGGTATCCACGCGTTTGTAGACCGGGTGCAGATTGTACTGGTCGCGCAGTTTGCGGATTTCCGCTTCGCGAACGCCGGCCAGTTTCGCCAGACGCGCATCGGCGAAGCCTTTACGCTTCAGTACGCGCAGGAAGTCAGCGTCGAGGCCGTTGATGCCAAGGTCGGTGACTTTTTCTTCCAGACGTACCAGCTCTTCAATCTGCACCAGGAACCAGCGGTCGATGTTGGTCAGGTTGAACACGCCATCGACGGACAGGCCAGCACGGAAGGCATCGGCGATGTACCAGATACGCTCAGCGCCAGCGTCTTTCAGCTCACGACGGATTTTAGTCAGTGCTTCCGGGTCGTCCAGGCTTACTTTCGGGTCGAAGCCGGTCGCGCCCACTTCCAGACCGCGCAGCGCTTTCTGCAGCGATTCCTGCTGGGTACGGCCAATCGCCATCACTTCACCGACAGATTTCATCTGCGTGGTCAGGCGGTCGTTAGCACCAACGAATTTCTCGAAGTTGAAGCGTGGTATTTTCGTCACAACGTAGTCGATGGACGGTTCAAACGAGGCCGGAGTACGGCCACCGGTGATGTCGTTCATCAGTTCGTCGAGGGTGTAACCTACGGCCAGCTTGGCGGCAACTTTCGCAATCGGGAAGCCGGTAGCTTTGGACGCCAGCGCCGAGGAGCGGGATACGCGCGGGTTCATCTCGATGACAATCAGGCGACCGTTTTTCGGGTTTACCGCAAACTGGACGTTAGAGCCGCCGGTTTCTACGCCGATTTCACGCAGTACCGCCATCGAGGCGTTACGCATGATTTGATATTCTTTGTCGGTCAGCGTCTGGGCAGGTGCTACGGTGATGGAGTCACCGGTATGGATGCCCATCGCATCGAAGTTTTCGATGGAGCAGACGATGATGCAGTTGTCGTTTTTATCACGCACCACTTCCATCTCGTACTCTTTCCAGCCAATCAGTGATTCATCAATCAGCAGCTCGTTGGTTGGGGAAAGATCCAGACCGCGTTCGCAGATTTCTTCGAACTCTTCGCGGTTGTAGGCGATACCGCCACCGGTGCCGCCCATGGTGAAGCTAGGGCGGATAATGCACGGGAAGCCAACGTCAGCGGCAACCGCCAGCGCTTCTTCCATGGTGTGAGCGATGCCTGAACGTGCGGTGTCGAGACCAATCTTCTTCATCGCGATATCGAAGCGACGACGGTCTTCCGCTTTATCAATGGCATCCGCCGTTGCGCCAATCATGGTCACGCCGAACTCAGCCAGTACGCCCTGGCGTTCCAGTTCCAGCGCACAGTTCAGCGCTGTCTGACCGCCCATGGTTGGCAGCACCGCATCCGGGCGTTCTTTCTCAATAATTTTGCGTACCACTTCCCAGTGAATCGGCTCGATGTAAGTGGCATCGGCCATTTCCGGGTCGGTCATGATGGTTGCCGGGTTGGAGTTCACCAGAATAACGCGGTAACCCTCTTCACGCAGGGCTTTACACGCCTGCGCGCCGGAATAGTCAAACTCACACGCCTGACCGATAACAATCGGACCCGCGCCCAGAATCAGGATACTTTTTATGTCTGTACGTTTTGGCATGGCTCTTTTACTCCTGATTATTTCGCGGACTGACGGTATTGCTCAATTAACTCGATAAAGTGGTCGAACAACGGTGCAGCGTCGTGCGGACCCGGACTCGCTTCAGGGTGCCCCTGGAAGCTAAACGCCGGTTTATCGGTACGATGAATCCCCTGCAAGGTGCCGTCGAACAGTGACTTGTGGGTCACGCGCAGGTTGGCAGGCATGGAGGCTTCATCTACAGCAAAACCGTGGTTCTGTGCGGTGATCATCACGGTATTGTTATCAATATCTTTTACCGGATGGTTGCCGCCGTGGTGGCCAAACTTCATCTTAATGGTCTTCGCGCCGCTCGCCAGCGCCAGCAGCTGATGGCCGAGGCAGATGCCAAATACCGGAATATCGGTTTCGAGGAATTTCTGAATCGCGGTAATCGCGTAGTCGCACGGCGCCGGGTCGCCAGGGCCGTTGGACAGGAAAATACCGTCCGGATTCATCTTCAGAACGTCTTCTGCTGAGGTTTTCGCCGGTACAACCGTCAGGCGGCAGCCGCGGTCCGCTAACATACGCAGAATGTTACGTTTGGCGCCGAAATCGTAAGCCACAACGTGGAACGGCATTTCATCGGCAGATTTCGCTTCCGGCAGGTCACCGGCCAGCGTCCAGCTCCCCTGCGTCCAACTATAAGGCTCCGCGGTGGTTACCTCTTTCGCCAGATCCATACCGTTCAGGCCTGGGAAAGCTTTTGCTTTTTCCAGTGCCAGCGCCGCATCCGGGTTATCGCCCGCGATGATGCAGCCGTTCTGTGCACCCTTTTCACGCAGCAAACGCGTCAGCTTACGGGTATCGATATCAGCAATCGCCACAATGTTATGGCGCTTGAGGTAAGAAGAGAGGTCTTCAGTATCGCGGAAGTTGCTGGCAATCAGCGGCAGGTCGCGGATGACCAGGCCTTGCGCATGTACCTGAGAAGATTCTGCATCGGCTTCATTGGTGCCGACATTACCGATATGAGGATAAGTAAGAGTGACGATTTGGCGGGAATAGGAAGGATCAGTGAGGATTTCTTGATAACCGGTCATTGAAGTATTGAAAACGACTTCCCCAACCGCCGAACCTGTTGCCCCTATGGCCCGACCGTGAAACTGGGTTCCGTCTTCCAGAACCAATAGCGCTGACTTAATCAAAACACCCTCCAGAGAATATTCACTCACTTTATTTGCATATTAATTCATTAACACCTCATGAATCAATGCAAATTTGCTTACCTATGGATTTCTGGCAAACGGCGGCATTCTAGAGATAGCCCACGTAAAAGTCTACCCAAAAGGGCAATTTTTATTATTATTTTGCGCCACTGGGATAAATCACACGATTTAACAGGCAAAAAGATCAGCTAACTCGGGGTGGAAAACGCTTGCGGCAGGCAAAGAGTGTAAAAACAGAATGCGGGAGAGAAAAAAGTGGACCATTTGGTCAAAATTTACATTGAGATAACAGAATCACCCAACAAAATACGGAAAAATAACCAATAAAAAGAAAAAACACATTAAGAAGATAAAAATAAAAGGGCAATAAAATATTGCCCTATGTAATCAAATAATTATGATTACAATAACCACATCACGAAGGGTAATTAAAGCTATAAACTGCGTAAATCAAGCACATCTTTCATATCAAAAAGACCATTTGACTTTGATTTTAGCCAAATTGCCGAACGCACTGCGCCATTGGCAAAAGTCATGCGGCTGGACGCTTTATGCGTGATCTCAATACGCTCGCCAATATCAGCAAACATCGCGGTGTGCTCACCGACGATATCCCCCGCCCGCACCGTGGCAAAACCGATCGTGCCCGGTACGCGCTCGCCGGTGTAACCCTCACGCGAATAGACGGCACACTCTTTTAAATCTTTATCCAGCGCCCCGGCAATCGCCTCGCCCATCGCCAGCGCAGTGCCTGACGGCGCATCAACTTTATGGCGGTGGTGAGCTTCAATAATCTCAATATCGGTGTAATCGCCCATCACTTTCGCCGCCTTCTCCAGCAGCTTAAGCATAACGTTCACGCCGACGCTAAAGTTCGCGGCGAAAACGATCGCAATCTCCTGCGCGGCATCACGAATAGCCTGTTTACCGGCATCGTCAAAGCCGGTGGTGCCAATCACCATCCCTTTACCGTGCTGACGACAAAACGCCAGATGCGCCAGCGTGCCTTCCGGACGGGTAAAATCGATGAAAACATCGAAATCATCTTTCACCGCGTCAAGGCTGCTTTGCACGGTAACGCCCGTTTTTCCGGCCCCCGCTAATTCTCCGGCATCACTTCCCAGTAAGGACGAGCCTTCGCGCTCTAACGCGGCACCCAATTGAACACCTTCCATCGCCATGGCGGCCTGGATTAACTGCCGTCCCATGCGGCCACCGGCGCCGGCAATTGCGACACGGATTTGTGCTTCATGCATAGCTATTCTCTTTTATAAAAATTGCGTAAACTGTTTTCAGAGTAACCAGCGCGCCCGGAGGCCGCTAGCTGAAAACACCCATAATTAGAATTTAATGATAAACAGAGGGGAATATCAGTAAAAGACATGATTCATCCCGCAGGATGAATCATTGCTGGAGCACAGGAAAGAAGTCAAACTTACTCAGTATGGCGCAAAATGATGGGAAAACGACGGAAATACGAGCACAAACCAGCCAGTCTGCGTAGATATTTTCGCGAGTGTGGTTTTATGGCACGAGCGTGTAGTTGACGATCATTTGCCCTTTTTTCATCTTCACCTGAGTAATCGTCACCGGCCCAATCTCAGAGAGATGCGCAACATGCGTCCCTCCGCAGGGATAAGCAAGGAGATGACCAAATCCAACCTGCCGCAACCCATCGGTGAATGTCACTTGTCTGGAGAGATTGTCTGCCTGCCAGGCGTTGATTTTCTCCTGCAGCGATAGCGTATCCGGTAACGTGCCGTTTTCACCGGCGGCGAAAGTAATGCGCCCCTCATTGGGCCAATGGTGTGCTTTCACCGGGAGCCAGCCGAACGCTGTACCCGCCAGGCCGATAAGATGTCCTGCCGAGTGCAGGCGGGCGTGCAGTTGACGCAGCGCGGCATCCACACGCAGGTTCACGATGCCGGGGAGGAGCGGTTTTGCCACGATGTGCACCACATCGTCACCGCGCGCGAGGACTGTTTCAACCCGCTCATCATCAATCCAGCCCGCATCCGCAGGCTGCCCGCCTCCCTGCGGGTGAAAAAGGGTTCTATCCAGTACCACCGCGTACCGTCCATCCGGCTCAGCCGAGCAACTCAGTAAGTTAGCCTGGCCTTCAGTGTTATCGCTGGTGTAATAAAGACGTTCAGTCATGATTGCTCTCCTTTTGATGGGAAGAGTATATTCACTTTACTGACGGCGATAATCCTGCGCTGGTTCAATGCATCTTTGCCTGGTACGCACAAATGAATCCTAACCTTCTTCCCGACCTTGCCACCTTTGTGTTGATTATCGAGCAAGGGAGCTTCTCCGCCGCCGCCAAAGCCTCGGGTGCTACGCCTTCCGCTATTAGCCGCAGCGCTTCACGTCTCGAGAAGGCGTTGGGCAGTAAGCTGCTGCACCGTACGACGCGCAAGTTGGCGCTCAGCGAAACGGGCAAAATTGTGTATGCACACGCGCAGGAAATGCTGCATGCGGCACAAATGGCTGTCGACTCAGGCAGCAGTCGACAAACCATCGCGCAAGGGCAACTGACCCTCAGCGTGCCGAAAGCGGTGGGGCGATTTGTCATTCATCCACTGATGGCCGAATTCTTTACGCGCTACCCGCAAGTGGACGTCTGCCTTCGGCTGGAAGACCGGTATATGGATTTAATCGACGACGGCGTCGACCTTGCACTGCGCATCAGTCAGTCGCCCTCCCCGGGCCTGTACGGGAAACCGCTGATGCCGGTCAGCCATGTGATATGCGCAACCCCCGAATACTTACGCAAGCACGGTACGCCCGAGCACCCGCAGGCACTGCGCGAGCATAGCTGTATCAGTCTTGGCGAGACACCTGCGGATTCACGTTGGAAGTTTCGACGCGGTGAGCGCATGGAGACCATTCAGACTTATGGCCGTTACGCCGCCAACCACACCGGTGTGCGTCTGGACGCGGTAAAAAAGGATCTGGGAATCGGCAGCCTGCCACTGTTCACCGCCAGCGAGGCACTCGCCAATGGCGAGATTGTCCAGGTACTGCCAGAATGGGAATTTATCAGCGACTACAGCGGGGAACTGTGGCTGCTATGGACGCGCAATCAACATATGCCCGCCAGAATGCGGGCGATGATTGATTATCTCAGTGAGAAGGTGCCGTTGCACAACACCTGATTACAGCGCGCGGGCAAATACCTCTGCCACCCACTGCTGGAAACCTTCAACGTTCAGGCCCAGCGCAACCTGCGCATTTGCCGGATGCCCCAGGCGCCCTTCGATATCCACCACCGTCGTACCCGAGGTATATTCGCCCTGGGTTTCAACCGCCACGAAACACGACTGCAGGGTAAACAGTTCCGGGCGCACCAGCCAGGCAATAGCGCACAGATCGTGCATTCGCAGCCCCGTATTCATACTGCCGCTACGGTAATGGCTAAACAGCGCATGCAGCATTTTCCCCGTCTGGTTAAGCTGGGGGAGCGTCGCCAGATAGTCCGGGGCGAGCATAGCCTGATTAGTGACATCCAGCCCACACATCACAATCTCCAGCCCACTCTGGAAGACTTTCGCTGCGGCCTCGGGATCGATAGCAATATTAAACTCGGCGTTGGGTGTGAAGTTCCCGCGCCCGGCAGAGCCGCCCATAATCACCAGACGCTGAATGTTGAATACGCATTCAGGATAATGAGTCAGCAGCAGCGCAATGTTGGTCAGCGGGCCAATCGCTACAAGCGTCACGGGCTGCGGGGCATGCATCAACGCATCGCGAATCGCCTGGAAAGCGGGTTTTGCCATCGCCTGGCGGTCGTGTTCGACAAATTCATACCCTTCCATACCGGACTCGCCGTGCACGGAAGCGGCATCACGCAGCGGCCGCACCAGCGGCATTGATGCCCCCTGCGCCAGCGGAACATCCGCATTCCAGAAGTGCAGCAGTTGCAACGCATTACGGGTGGTTTTTTCCACCGACACATTGCCTGCTACCGTGGTCATCAGTTGCAGATCCAGCTCAGGGGCAAACAGCGCAGCAGCAATGGCGGCGGCATCATCAATGCCGGGATCGGTATCAAGAATGATCGGTAAGCGCATGGTTTCTCCATAAAAAAATGCCAGACGTTAAGTCTGGCATCTTCTCATAATCGTAACCGAAAAGACTTACTCTACTTCACGAACATCCACACGCAGCTCTTTCGGCACTTCGAAAACGATGTTCTCTTCGCGGCCTTCCAGTGGGATCGCTTCCCCACCACCAAGCTCTTGCAGGCGAGCAATCACGTTTTGCACCAGGATATCCGGCGCCGAGGCTCCGGCCGTCACGCCCACACACTTCGCTTCTTTCACCCACGCTTCCTGAATGTCGGTCGCATCGTCAATCAAATACGCCGCTTTCCCCATTCGCTGGGCCAGTTCAGCCAGACGGTTGGAGTTAGAGGAGTTCTTAGAGCCGACCACCAGCACAACATCAGCCTGTTCCGCCAGCGCGCGAACCGCTTCCTGACGGTTGGTGGTGGCATAACAGATATCGTCTTTGCGCGGCCCGACAATTTTCGGGAAGCGTTGGCGCAGCGCATCAATAACGTCAGAAGTGTCGTCAACGGAAAGCGTTGTCTGCGTCATGAAGGATAATTTGCCTTCATTTTTCACATTCAGTTTCAGCACATCATCCGGTGATTCAACCAGATACATTCCCCCTTGCGGGTTGCTGTACTGGCCCATTGTGCCTTCGACTTCCGGGTGCCCGGCGTGACCAATCAGAATGGATTCTTCGCCACGACGACTGGCGCGGGCAACTTCCATATGCACTTTCGTTACCAGCGGGCAGGTCGCATCAAAAACCGTGAGGTCACGGCCTTTGGCTTCGTTACGCACCGCCTGAGATACGCCATGAGCGGAGAAAATCAGGATCGCGCCATCCGGCACTTCGCTGATTTGCTCGATAAAAATAGCGCCGCGCTCGCGCAGGCTATCCACCACATAGCGGTTATGCACCACCTCGTGACGGACATAAATCGGTGCGCCATAAATAGCCAGCGCGTTTTCCACAATGCTGATAGCGCGGTCTACGCCAGCGCAAAAACCGCGCGGGTTGGCCAACAGGATCTGCATTTTACGCCTCCAGTGCCGGTTCGACTTCCAGCACTTCAATATCAAAATGAACGGTATGCCCGGCCAGCGGATGGTTGAAATCAACCGTGATCGAATCACCGTTGATTTCGCGGATCACGCCAGGCATCTCACTGCCGTCCATTGCGGTAAAGAGCATGATAGCGCCAATTTCTGGCTCGCCCGCGTCCATAAATTCCCGACGCGAGAAATACTGAATTAAGTCCGGACTTGACACGCCAAAGGCGGCATCCGGTTCCAGAGCAAAAGTGGTTTTATCACCTTCTTTTAGCCCCAGCAGGTGTTGTTCCAGTCCTTCAGACAGAGAACCGTCACCCAGGCGAAACAGCGCAGGCTTGCCGTTATTGCGGGTTGACTCTGCGGTTGAGCCATCGTCGAGCTTAAGGGTGAAGTGCACCAGC
Source organism: Citrobacter sp. Cpo103 (assembly GCF_030332605.1). Classification (NCBI taxonomy): domain Bacteria; kingdom Pseudomonadati; phylum Pseudomonadota; class Gammaproteobacteria; order Enterobacterales; family Enterobacteriaceae; genus Citrobacter; species Citrobacter sp. Cpo103. The sequence goes on from NZ_JAOWHO010000020.1 coordinate 207,133, forward strand.
ACCGCACTGTTACTCTGTACTGATTTAGACATGCAGGTTGCTCTTTAAAATTGCTGCCGCCTGTTTGCCCGGTGGCGCTACGCTTACCGGGCAAACAAGCATCGCAGTAAATTGTAGGCCGGATTAGCATAGCGCCATCCGGCATTTTTTTATGCGGCTTTTTTCTCTTTCGACGGCAGGAAGCCTTCGAGCACAATCAATGCCGCGCCGATACAGATAGCAGTATCGGCCAGATTGAAGGTCGCGAAATGCCAGTCGCCGACGTAAAAGTCAATCATATCAACCACGAAGCCGTGCCACAGGCGGTCGAACAAGTTGCCCAGCGCACCGCCAATGATTAACGCATACGCGATGTTGTTCAGCTTCTGCGTCGCCTTCGAGCGATACATCATCACCATCAGGATGACGCAAATACCGATGGCGATGCCGGCAAAGAACCAACGTTGCCAGCCGCCGCTGTCAGCTAAGAAGCTAAACGCCGCACCGTAGTTACGCGCGTAGTGCAGATTAAGCGACGGAAACAGCGACACCGTATCCCCCAGAGCAAAGTTCTGGAGGATCAGGTATTTGCTGCCTAAATCGATAATCAGCACGACTACCACCAGCCACAGCCAGCGTAGTCCTGTTGAACAAAGAGGCTTACTCATCAGGCAAACTTACGTTGTTCGCCATCACCGGCGATGTTGCTGACACAGCGTCCGCAGATATCTGCATGTTCCGCCACCTGGCCGACGTCGGTAGTGTAATGCCAGCAGCGCGGGCATTTCTCACCTTCGGCTTTGCTCAGTACGATTTTCAGACCTTTGAGCAGTTCGCTCTGCTGAGCATCAGCAGGAGCCGCTGCATAATCCGCAACCGTCGCACCAGAGGTCAGCAGTACAAAACGCAACTCTTCGCCCAGCGCGGTCAGTTTCGCCGCCAGCTCAGGTTCAGCGTACAGGGTCACTGCCGCTTCCAGAGAACCACCGACTTTCTTATCCGCACGTGCCTGTTCGATGACTTTGTTCACTTCGCCACGCACTTTCAGCAGCTCGTCCCAGAAGGCATCGTTCATCGCCTCGGTTTCACCTAAGCCAAACAGACCTTCGTACCATTCACCGGTAAAGACATACTTCTCACGATCGCCCGGCAGGTAGCCCCAGATTTCATCGGCGGTGAAGGACATGATCGGCGCCATCCAACGAACCAGCGCTTCAGCGATATGGAACAGCGCAGTCTGGCAGCTACGACGCGCCACGCTGTCCGCTTTCGCGGTGTACTGACGGTCTTTGATGATGTCGAGGTAGAACGAACCCATTTCGACGGAGCAGAAGCGCATCAGGCGCTGTACCACCTCGTGGAAGTCATAGGCTTCATAGGCTTTCAGGATTTCGTCCTGCGCCGCTTGCGCACAACCTACCGCCCACCTGTCCAGAACCACCATCTCTTCCGGTTTCACCATGTCTTTAACCGGATCAAACCCATTCAGGTTCGCCAGCAGGAAGCGCGCGGTGTTACGGATACGACGATAGCTGTCGGCAGCACGTTTCAGAATTTCGTCAGAAACGGCCATTTCACCGGTATAGTCGGTTGAAGCCACCCACAGACGCAGAATATCCGCGCCCAGTTTGTTCATCACATCCTGCGGAGAAACGGTGTTACCGATAGACTTGGACATCTTACGGCCCTGACCATCAACGGTGAAACCGTGGGTCAGTACCTGGCGATAAGGTGCTTTGCCTTTCATGGCGGTGGAGATCATCAGAGATGACATGAACCAGCCACGGTGCTGGTCAGAGCCTTCCAGATACATATCTGCCGCATGGCCCGCAAACTCAGGACGCACGTCCACGACGGAGGAGTGGGTTGAACCAGAGTCGAACCACACGTCCAGCGTATCCGGGACTTTGACATACTGGTCAGCTTCGTCGCCGAGGATATCTTTCGGATCGAGATCCCACCACGCCTGGATGCCGTCAACTTCAACGCGTTTAGCCACTTCTTCCATCAGTTCGATAGCGCGCGGATGCAGCTCTTCGGTGTCTTTGTGAACAAACAGAGACATCGGCACACCCCACGTACGCTGACGGGAGATACACCAGTCAGGACGGTTAGCAACCATCGATTCAATACGCGCCTGGCCCCAGTCCGGGATCCACTGCACGCCTTTGATCTCTTTCAGCGACTGTGCGCGCAGGCCTTGTTGATCCATGCTGACGAACCACTGTGGGGTCGCGCGGAAGATGATCGGTGACTTGTGACGCCAGCAGCATGGGTAGCTGTGCTGCATCTTCTCAACGTGCAGCAGCGCACCTTTTTCGCTCAGCAGCGCAACGATTTTGTCGTTGGCTTTAAAGACGTTCACGCCGTCCAGATCCGGATAGGTACCCGCCAGGTATGCGCCGTCCGGGCCAACCGGGTTAGCGATTTCCAGACCGTATTTCTGGCTGATGACGTAGTCATCCGGACCGTGACCGCCAGCGGTATGAACCGCACCGGTACCCGCATCCAGCGTAACGTGATCGCCAAGTATAGCCGGTACATCGAAGCCCATAAACGGATGGGTAAAGCGCAGCAGTTCCAGCTCAGCGCCTTTAACGGTGCCGAGAATGGTGTATTCAGCCGCGCCAATACGCTGCATAACGCTTTCAACCAGATCTTTCGCCAGAATCACAGCCTGGCCGTCAATCTGCACCAGCGCATAGTCAAAATCAGGTGCCAGAGAGATTGCGCGGTTCGCCGGTAACGTCCACGGGGTAGTGGTCCAGATAACCAGAGAGATCGGGCCGTTGACGTCAGAAACGCCAAATTTCGCTTTCACCGCATCCTGATCGGCAGCGTGGAACGCTACGTCGATGGACGGGGAGGTTTTGTCATAATACTCAACTTCCGCTTCCGCCAGCGCGGAACGGCAGTCAACGCACCAGTGCACCGGCTTCGCACCTTTGTGCAGGTGACCGTTACCGATGATTTTACCCAGCGCACGAATGATGTTGGCTTCGGTTTTGAAGTCCATGGTCAGGTACGGATGCGACCAGTCGCCCAGTACGCCAAGACGGATAAAGTCTTTACGCTGACCGTCAACCTGGGTCGCTGCGTATTCGCGGCACTTGGCACGGAACTCAGCGGCGGTAAACTTCTCGCCCGGTTTGCCGTATTCCTGCTCTACTTTCAGCTCGATCGGCAGACCGTGGCAGTCCCAGCCCGGAACGTAAGGCGAGTCATAACCCGTGAGTCCTTTGGACTTCACGATAATGTCTTTCAGAATCTTGTTAACCGAGTGACCAATATGAATGCTGCCATTCGCATAAGGAGGGCCATCATGCAGAATGAAGGTTTTTTTGCCTTTTTTGGCCGCACGAATGATGCCGTACAGGTCATCATCAGTCCAACGCGCCAGCATTCCCGGTTCGCGCTTGGCGAGATCGCCGCGCATCGGGAACCCTGTTTCCGGCAAATTCAGGGTTGATTTATAGTCACTCATCAGATTCTCGGTTCCGTATTTAAAACTCGTATAGGCATTAAGCCGGTTTTGTTAGCCCAAAAAATTCACGGGCAGTCAACTCATCACGCGCAATCTGCGCTTTTAGCTCATCCAGCGAGGCAAATCGCTGTTCGCTGCGTATTTTTTTACGCAGTACTACATCTATATGGCGACCATACAGGTCCATTACAACGTCCAATAGATGCACTTCCAACTGTTGGCGTACGCCTGCTACCGTCGGGCGGGTGCCGATGTTGGCGACGCCGGGTAAAGGTTTGTCACCCAGTCCCATCACTTCAACTGCATAAACCCCTTTCACCGGAGAAACCTGGCGACGCAGCGGTAAGTTTGCCGTCGGAAAACCGATGGTGCGCCCTAATTCATCACCATGAACGACACGTCCTGAGATAGTAAAAGGATGCCCAAGCAGGCTTTCGGCCAGTTGCAGGTTATCTTCTGCCAGCGCCTGACGTACCGCGGTGCTGCTAATACGCACACCGCCTTCGCAGAAGGTTTGGGTGCTGGTGATATCAAAACCATACTCAGCGCCCGCTTCCTGTAATAACAAGAAATCGCCCGCACGGCTAGCGCCAAAGCGGAAATCATCACCAACGGCAAGAAATTGTACACCAAGGCGCTTAACCAGCAGATCGCTGATGAAGGTCTGCGCCGTTAATGCCGCAAAGCGCCTGTCAAAACGCACGCACAGCACGTAGTCCACGCCGCATTCCGCCAGATAACGCAGTTTTTCGCGCAGGCGAGTGAGGCGCGCAGGTGACTTGTCGGTCGCAAACAGCTCTAGCGGCTGCGGCTCGAAAATCATCACCATCACCGGTAAATTGCGTTTGCGCCCTTCTTCCCGTAAACCCTGCAGCAACGCACGGTGACCACGGTGCACGCCGTCGAAATTACCAATAGTCAGCACACACCCATGCGGGGCCTGACTGAGATTATGTATGCCTCGTATCAGCTTCATGTCTGGCTCAAAACAGTGAAAATCGTGAAAGTATACCCTGTACCGCGGTCAACGTTAACCGGCGATTGTTTCTACGAAACAGAAAGAGGATTGTTTTCATTGTTATGAAACAAATTGCAGACCTTCACGGGCACGCCAATGCAATTTTTCTCGTGGAAAAGCTGTATTCACGCCACGCAAGCTGGTAGAATCCTGCGCCATCACTACGCAACGAGTGCTGCAATTTAAACGGCGCTTATTTGCACAAATCCATTGACAAAAGAAGGCTAAAAGGGCATATTCCTCGGCCTTTGAATTGTCCATATAGAACACATTTGGGAGTTGGACCTTGGCTAATATCAAATCAGCTAAGAAGCGCGCCGTTCAGTCTGAAAAGGCCCGCAAGCACAACGCTAGCCGTCGCTCTATGATGCGTACTTTCATCAAGAAAGTATACGCAGCTATCGAAGCTGGCGACAAAGCTACTGCACTGAAAGCATTTAACGAAATGCAACCAATCGTGGACCGTCAGGCTGCTAAAGGTCTGATCCACAAAAACAAAGCTGCACGTCATAAAGCAAACCTGACTGCACAGATCAACAAACTGGCTTAATCGCCTGCTTGTTGTCGCTTTGTAAAAAAACCCGCGCAAGCGGGTTTTTTTATGTCTGTCATTTGTTCGTTGGCGTAAAAAGCGCCGAGTAGTCCGCATTGCAGATACGCTGCACCGCCGGATGCTGGATCATCCTTTCCGCAAATATGGCGTGATACTCTTCCATCACATTTTCTACGCGGCCAATTTCAACAATAGAATCATCGGCATAGAAATTGTGCGAATACAGCGTAGGTGCAACAAAAATAGCATTATGCGTTGCCCCAAACGCTTTCATCAGCGCAGCGTCATCAAACTCACCGAGGATTTCGACATTCAATCCTTGTGAGTTGATCCAGTTCAGCAGCTTACGTCCGAGCATCGAACGGCGCCCTGGGATCAGCAACCGACGCTCCTCAAGGCAGGCCGGGAATGGTTTTTCAGGCAGCGGTTTGGTGCACCAAAAACTCACGCTGCACTCGCCTATCCGCACTGAGAACAACCCTTCCTGCTGCGTAGAATCGATCGGGCAGTCGGAGATGATCATATCCAGCTTATGTTGGCTGAGTTGATCCAACAGCATCTCATGCGTTGATTCAAAACAACGCAGATGGATTTGTTCATCTTCAACCACAGCGGCATCCAGTACGCTACTGACCAACTGCTTCGATAGCGCATCCGCCACGCCGACATCGAACAGCAAATTAGACTCTTTGCGGTAGTTCACGATATCCAGCATTTCCTGGCTTAAGGTGAACATCTTATCCGCGTAACGAAAAACCAATTCGCCTAACTCACTGGGCTCCAGCCCACGCCCCTTCCGCTTAAACAATTTTCCCTGTAAGCGTTCCTCAAGCGCTTTAATCTGCCCGGTAATGGTCTGCGGTGTCAGATAAAGCGCTTCTGCTGCACCAACCACTGACCCTTCTTTATAGACATGCCAAAAGTAGTACAGATGGTTGTAATTTATATGAGACATACTCTCTCCCTGAAAATTGTCACGAAAGGGTTATCCCGTCAGGCTGATGCGTTCAACCGGGCACGTAACCAGCAGTAACCTATCACTGCCGACAACAAGGAGCCGATCAGGATCCCCAGTTTTGCCCAGTTAATCAGCTCAGGATCGACGTTGCCAAACGCCAGGCTGGCAATAAAAATCGACATCGTAAAGCCAATGCCGCAAAGAATACCGACCGCCATAATCTGCTGGAAATTCGTTCCTTCCGGCAATTGCGCCACCTTGAGGCGTAACGCCAGCCAGCAAAACAGACTGATACCCAACGGTTTGCCGATCAACAGGCCGGCAATGATCCCCAGCGGTAATATCGAGGTCAGTCCATCAATAGTGACGCCCTGCAGTGAAACGCCTGCGTTAGCGAAGGCAAACAGTGGCAGGATCAGGTATGCCACCCATGGATGCAGAACATGCTCCAGTCGCTTCGCCGGTGAACGTCCGTGTTTTTCCTTCAATGGAATGAAGAAGCCCACGATCACGCCCGCCAGTGTTGCATGCACGCCAGACTTCAGTACGGCAGTCCACAGCACTACGCCGACCAGAATATAAATACCGGTGCGTCTCACTCCGCACAGATTCAATGCCGCCAGAACGAGGATCGCGCACGCGGCAACGCCCAGCGACAGCAGCGAGAGATCGCTGGTATAGAACAGTGCGATGATGACGATAGCGCCGAGGTCATCAATAATCGCCAGCGCCATCAGGAAGATTTTCAACGCCAGTGGTACACGACTGCCCAACAACGCCAGCACACCTAACGCAAAAGCGATATCCGTTGCCGCCGGGATCGCCCACCCTTCACGGGTGATGGGATCGGCATAGTTGAATGCCAGGTACAGCAGCGCCGGGACAATCATGCCCCCGATAGCAGCAATGATCGGGAACGCCGCCTGACGCAGACTGGCCAGCGAACCTTGCATTAACTCGCGCTTTACTTCCAGACCAATCAACAGGAAGAACACCGCCATCAACGCGTCGTTGATCCACAGCAGCATATTTTTGTTGATCTCAAGCGCGCCAACCCGCAGTTGAACGGGCGTTTCCAAAAAGGCGTGGTACCATCCGCTGGTAACCCCGATATTTGCCATCAGCATAGCGACCACGGCTGCGATGATCAGAATGATGCCCCCCGAGGCGTCACTACTAAAAAAACGATGCAGATGTTTCACTTTTATTCTCTCTATTGGGTGAATACTTCGTAAATACTATCTTACACCCTCAAAAAGCTCGTTAAAATTAGATTATTCATTATGGATAGATCGGATTTTACGAAGCATAAATCCAGGTGGGAACGGCTGAAAATCAGCACTGAAGCCTAGTCGTCATGTCGTTCGATGTGACGGGCATTGAATGCATAGCGGAGATAATCCAGCGTTGAGACGACATTACCGGGTGACATATGGTTAAGTTGTGTCAGAAACGGATGACTATTGATGTACGTAATAAATTCCGTTGCTCCGGCAAGCGTAGCATGACGCAGCATGCCCGTTTTTTTATTACTCGTTAGGCTACATGCCGCTATCGCATAATCTTGGGTAGAATAGGTCCGCCAGACATTATTACGAATCCCCCCACTTTGAAACATGCGGTACGGAATATCACGTTGCGCAGGCCTGTCCCCTCTTTCCTTCACAAACGAGATATGGCAGCGTCCTTGCTGGACGTGCTGTAAATTAGCCATCATACAACCACCTAATATGAAGCACTCATGGTCAATGTAATGCTGAACATTGAGGGAGCGTTCATCAGTAAGTGTTTTGACTAACTCAAAATGCCGATAAGCCGGCAGGACAGGTTTTACCAGCATCCCAGAATCGTTTCTGTACAACGTTGCGGGACCATAATCTACATCAAACAAGATATTTCGTCGCATTGTCATCAGTTCCTTGCGCTGGACAAGATGCGCTAACGTTCCGGGGGGTAAACGTTCTTCGTAGTAGGAAACATACTGGTATTCATCCTCAACAGGCTGGGTTGAATAATTAGTCGAAACAGCTATAACCCGACCACTATTCTCCTCAACGGTGACCAGAACATACAGACTGTTGTCACTACCGTTAAATTTTATCCGGAAAGCACGCGTACTCATCACCAGATCGAATTTCGGAATAACAAACTCACGTTCAGCCTGATTTACCTTACGGGATAATTTTTGTAGTACACGGTTCAGGCCCGTGCTATCGACAGACAGCGCCGTACGAATATCAACAAGTGAAGCGCCCTCCAGGATAAGTCTGGCAAGATCTTCCAGACGAGGATCGTCTTTATGCCTGACAGGAGAAATAAACGTTTTATGACATTGCAGGCAATAAACTCGCGGTTCCCCCTGAGCGGAAAAACCATACTTTTTTAATGAGGAACTACCGCAGGTTGGGCAAACCTTAACCAACCCCTTCCATGACAGGTTTACCGACTGACGAAAAAGGTTAAGAGAGCGTTCAGAAATGATAGGGAAAAAAAAGCCACATTCGCGGCACAGGATATTTTTCCCCTCTGCCAAGTAATCGGGGCTATTAAAGACCCCAAGGTTTTTACAATCGGGTGTTTTACACACATCTACATTGATTCGAGAAAACATATTCACTCCCTGCGAATATTGCTATCACACAAATATTGATTTTATCTCTGCGGGTGAAATTCCATTTTCATAGAGCGTTTTCATCGCATTCATCGTTGGGCTGGTATGGGCAAAAAAAGCCTGGTAACCCGCGCACAGGTAGTTTTGATTCGAAGAACCAGAAACCGAAGGTAAAAAACGATGTTTAGGGCAACCACCATAACAGGCAAACTGCCACTGACAGGCATGACATTCCTGCGCCATTGTTCGGCGCTTATCGTCGCCAAACTGTCGATTCTGTTGGCTGTTGTTCATTGCGCGCAACGTCATATCCTGGATGTTTCCCAGTTTGTACTGTGGGTAAACAAAATGATCGCAATTATAGACATCGCCATTCATTTCCAGCGCAAACGAACTACCGCAGGTTGGCGCAAATACACATACCTGTGGCGGTAATCCGCACCAGGCCGCTAAAGTTTGCTCAAAAATCTGTACACCTACATCACCAATGTCGTTACGGATCCAGACATCAAAAATTGTATTAAGAAAATGGCCAAACTCGATAGGATCGACAGACCAGGACATCATTACAGTTTGTTTATCAACAGGATGTGCCAATCCTGTGTCACCACCTCTCTCAAGCAGCGGAATAAACTGCATATAACGGCTGCCAATGCTTTTCAGATATTCATAGACCTGCAGCGGATAACGCATATTTGTACGGTTAACGACCGTCAGCGTATTAAATTCGACACCGTGATGTACCAGACATTTAATGGCTTGCTCAACCTTTTCGTGTGTCGGCTTTCCTGAACGCGTAACGCGCCATTCATCATGCATAGCTGCATCACCGTCAATGGAAACCCCAACCAGGACGTTATGCTGCTTAAAAAACATCGCCCATTCGTTATCAATCAAAATACCGTTGGTCTGGAACGTATTGATTATTGTCTTTTCACCCGCATATATCTGCTGAAGTTCGACCGCCCGTCGAAAAAATGGCAGCCCCATCAAAGTTGGCTCCCCTCCTTGCCAGGCAAAAATCACCTCATCCACATCCTGCGCGGCGATATGCTGTTTGATAAACAATTCAAGCGTATCTTCAGACATTCTGTAATTGGCTTTTCTCTGCGGATAGAGCTTCTCTTTCTCCAGGTAAAAACAGTATTTACAATCCAGATTGCATACCGAACCCGTCGGTTTAATCATGACCTGACAACTTTTCCTGCTCATCATCATTCAAGCCTATAAATAAAAGAACCTGGCTCAGAGCTAAAACGCTGGGCCAGGCGGGCAGAGCCCGAAGTGGCATACATGGTATTTCTTATAGTTATTCGATTAGCCCCAGGTGACCGGCGTAGGCTTGTCACCGCGTGCTTTCATTAACGAGTCGTTATCAATATCCTGTTTATATTTCAGGAACTTACCGTAGAGTTGTTTTTCAATATCAGGCTGTTTGCCAATCTGGTTCAGTGTCTCAAAACGATCTTTTTTCAGGTTATAGAGGTACTTGGGTTTATTCTCACGATCGATGATCATTTTCCAGTCGCCATCACGAATAGCCCATTCATCAGTAGGGTCATCCTGGAATGGCATATCGATACCGAAAATCAGAGGTTTTTCACGTTTTAAGGTTTTCTGTTCCAGTAATGGAATCAAAGACTGCCCATCATAGGTGCGATCGGTAGGGAGCTTGAAGTTCATCATGTTTGCCAGGGTCGGCAACCAGTCGAGGCCATAGACAGGCGTATCTGTCACCATTCCCTGCGGAATATGCTTACCATATTTGATAATTGCCGGAACGCGGATCCCGCCCTCCCACAGATTATCTTTACGACCGCGAAGACCATCCGTTTCACCCGCAAGGTTTAACTCATACACTTTACGCGCTTCACGAGTGACAGGTCCGTTATCACTAGTAAAGATAACAATGGTGTTATCTTCTTCACCCATTGCCTTTATCTTATCCATTACTTTACCAACCTGAGCATCCATATAACTGATGTTGGCGTAATACTCACCTGTGCCACGCCAAGGTTTATCAGCCCAATCACCGTAGAACAGATCCGGATGCTGTTTCTGGTAGGCACTCATGTATTGCGAATACATATCGAGGTATTTTTTCGGTGAGGCCAGCGGACTATGGACCTCAGTAAATGCAACGTATAAGAAGAACGGTTTATCGTCTTTCTTGTTATCCAGCCAGTTAACAACTTCTGAACTAACCAGTTCACCGCTAAATGTTTCCGCTCTGCCAATCGGTTTGCCATTACGCACGAATCCGGTCGGATGCACGGTGCCATAGCGTGGGCGCTCTTTCGCGTTATCTAAAGTGGAATCGGTCACAAACCCGGCTGCATTCACCAGACCATAGTCAAACCCCATATCCTTAGCTTGCGGTTGGTCTGTTCGATCACCACCGGCATTGAGGTGTAATTTACCCATCATCGCCGTGTCATAGCCTTGCGCTTTCAGCAGATTAGCAATCGTCAGCTCATTACGGCCCAGTGCCACATCTTTCCCTTCCGGGATCCAGGAACGGATCCCCGTGCGGAACGGCATACGTCCAGTCAATAACCCAGCACGAGAAGGGGAGCACAGCGGAGCTGGCGCATAGTAATCCGTAAATCTCACACCATCCTGAGCCAATTTATCGATATTCGGTGTTTTAACGATTTGATGACCATAAGCCGCCAGATCGCCATAACCCAAATCATCCGCAAGAATGATGACTAAATTAGGACGCTTATCCGCAGCAGCCTGCGCGGTTTGTAATGTGCTCCCGGCACACAGTGCCAACCCAATCATGCTGGCAACGACTGTTCTTTTCATTTCAGTTCCTTTAATTTTAATTAAAATGAATATCCGACCATATAAATCATCTGATCCCCGTAACCGTCATAACCCAATTTGTTTTCAAAATAACGATACGTCACCGTAGCTTTCCATCGTGGATAAAACTTCCATGCCAGCGTTAATCCACCATTTAAACCATTCCGACCAAATTGCTGTTCCGCATAAGCATCATTTCTATCAAGCTCAATTTCATTCCAGTCAGATAAAACAAACTTCTCACCAAATAAGGTAAAATTGTAAGCCGCAGTCCAGCCAATAACGTAGCCATTCCAGCCGCTGGTTTGTCCGTATCGTTGTGATACATAGTCACCTGATTGATTATGCAAGCCGACATAAGGTTTAAAGAAACCCCAATCTCCACTCCACCCCAGATAACCGAGTCCATAAAACATATCCAGATCGTCACCCCAAGAGTTGTCCCATTGACCGTATATCTTGCCAAAGAAGGTATAGTCAGAATCAAAAAGACGCACATGGGTCATAGCAGAAACAGTATGGTTACGGCCCGCCACTGCATGGTTTAATACGTTGCTTTCAATAAAAGAATAGAATTCAGCCTCTCTGAAATTGACGCCAAAATCAGCCGTTGCTTTCCAAACTTCACCGCGGTGCACATTCACGAAACCGCTATTCCAGTCTGCATAACCAGCGTTAATTGACCCAAAAGAGTTTTTATATTCCAGAGCCTGTACATTTTGGCTAAAAAAGGCTGGAGTGGCTAATACAAGACTAGCCAATATTATTTTCTTTATCCGAGGCATTGAATTTATTCCCCATAATTATAATTTATTCATCAATGAATGAAGGTTCGCTGCGGTGATAAATATTAAACAAATGTAATTACAAGATAGTGATGTAAATCTCACATCAGAATAGATAAAGGCTGCTTAAAATAATGTGTCGAATAATGTTGCTGTAGATACGATAAGTTCATATTTATTAATAAACACATCAATACATTCTTACTAAACCACCTCTGATATATTTACCTGACATGTTAGAAAACTCACATTAAAGACCATCCAACTCACTTTTATCCTTGACAATAAAAAACCGGTATTCCCTTAAAGGGGAATACCGGTTTTTTCAAACGAGAAAGCTTTTCTGCTTTGTCGTTAGCGCGTCAGATCGTCAAAGAACTTCTTCACACCGTCGAAGAAGCTTTTGGAGCGCGGACTGTTTTGTTCGCCGGTCGGGCCGCCAAAGCTGTCCTGCAGATCTTTGAGCAGTTGCTTCTGCTTGTCGTTCAGGCCCACAGGGGTTTCAACCACCACGCGGCACAGCAGGTCGCCCTGAGCGCCACCGCGTACAGACTTGACGCCCTTTCCACGCATGCGGAAAAGTTTGCCAGTTTGCGTTTCGCCCGGAATTTTTAACTTCACGCGACCGTCCAGCGTTGGGACTTCAATCTCGCCGCCCAGCGCTGCCATCGCAAAGTTAATCGGTACTTCGCAGTACAGGTTATTGCCTTCACGTTCGAAAATTGGGTGCTGTTTTACCTGCACCTGAACGTACAAATCACCTGCTGGTGCACCATGTTCACCGGCTTCACCTTCGCCCGCTAAACGAATACGGTCGCCGGTATCAACCCCTGCCGGGATCTTAACGGACAGCGTTTTGCTTTTCTCAACACGACCATGACCGTGGCATTTGTTGCACGGATCTTTGATCAGCGTACCGCGACCCTGGCAGTGTGGACAGGTCTGCTGTACGGCAAAAAAGCCCTGACGCATCTGTACCTGACCAGAACCATGACAGGTTGGACAGGTCTGCGGCTGAGTACCTGCCTTCGCACCGCTACCGTGGCAGACGTCACACTCTTCCAGAGTCGGAATACGGATCTCTTTGGTGACGCCACGCACGGCTTCTTCCAGAGTGAGATCCATGTTGTAACGTAAATCAGCACCACGTGAGGCGCGCTGACGACCACGACCGCCGCCAAAAATATCGCCAAACACGTCACCAAAGATATCGCTGAAGTCAGCCCCGCCGCCAAAACCGCCGCCACCGCCCATGCCGCCTTGCTCAAACGCAGCATGACCGTACTGATCGTAAGCCGCACGTTTTTGCGCATCGGTCAGGATTTCGTACGCTTCTTTGATCTCTTTAAACTTGGCTTCGGCCTCTTTATCACCCTGGTTGCGGTCCGGGTGAAATTTCATGGCCAGGCGCTTGTAGGCCTTTTTGATTTCACGCTCTTCCGCTGATTTGGAAACGCCTAAAATCTCGTAATAGTCTTGCTTAGCCATCTCTTTTTATCTGCCCCTAACATGCGTGCACGGGCGGAGAGGAAACCTCTTCGCCCGTGCCAGTAATTACCCGTTCAAAGGGCGATTATTTTTTGTCTTTCACTTCTTCAAACTCGGCGTCGACAACGTCGTCATCTTTCGCGTTGTTTGCAGAAGCATCAGCGCCTGCTGCGCCAGCCTGCTGCTGTGCGTGCTGCTGCTGAGCGATTTCCATCAGTTTCTGGGAAACCTGTGCCAGCGCCTGCATTTTCGCTTCGATATCCGCTTTGTCTTCGCCTTTCAGAGAAGTTTCCAGCGCGGTCAGTGCAGACTCGATGGCAGTTTTGTCATCAGCTGGCAGTTTGTCGCCTGCTTCTTCAACCTGCTTACGAGTGCTGTGCAGCAGATGGTCACCCTGGTTACGAGTCTGAACCAGCTCTTCAAACTTACGGTCAGATTCTGCGTTCGCTTCTGCTTCGCGAACCATTTTCTGAATTTCTTCTTCGTTCAGACCAGAAGAAGCCTTGATGGTGATCTTCTGCTCTTTACCGCTGTTTTTGTCTTTCGCGGAAACGTGCAGGATACCGTCGGCATCGATGTCAAAAGTAACTTCGATCTGCGGCATACCGCGCGGAGCCGGGCTGATACCATCCAGGTTAAACTGACCCAGATCTTTGTTATCAGCGGCGCGTTTACGTTCACCCTGCAGCACGTGGATGGTTACCGCAGACTGGTTGTCTTCAGCGGTAGAGAACACCTGGCTGTGCTTGGTCGGGATAGTGGTGTTTTTCGCGATCAGTGGAGTCATCACGCCACCCATGGTTTCGATACCCAGAGACAGCGGGGTAACGTCCAGCAGCAGCACGTCTTTCACATCACCGGTCAATACACCACCCTGAACGGCAGCACCGATTGCCACTGCTTCGTCCGGGTTAACGTCTTTACGCGGCTCTTTACCGAAGAACTCAGCAACTTTCTTCTGTACCATCGGCATACGAGTCTGACCACCGACCAGGATAACGTCCTGAACGTCGGAAACAGACAGACCAGCATCCTGCAGAGCAACTTTCAGCGGCTCGATAGAACGGTTAACCAGGTCTTCAACCAGGCTTTCCAGTTTCGCACGGGTCACTTTGATGTTCATGTGTTTCGGACCAGTCGCGTCTGCAGTAATGTACGGCAGGTTCACGTCGGTCTGCTGAGCGGAAGACAGTTCGATCTTCGCTTTCTCAGCGGCTTCTTTCAGACGCTGCATCGCCAGCGGGTCATTACGCAGATCGATACCCTGATCTTTCTTAAATTCGTCAACCAGGTAGTTGATCATACGGCTGTCGAAGTCTTCACCACCCAGGTGGGTATCACCGTTGGTTGCCAGAACTTCGAAGGTTTTTTCGCCGTCAACTTCGTCGATTTCGATAATAGAGATATCGAAAGTACCACCACCGAGGTCATAAACCGCGATAGTACGGTTGCCAACTTCTTTATCCAGACCGTAAGCCAGTGCCGCTGCGGTCGGTTCGTTGATGATACGTTTTACTTCCAGACCTGCGATACGGCCAGCATCTTTGGTTGCCTGACGCTGAGCATCGTTGAAGTATGCAGGTACGGTGATAACCGCTTCAGTTACCGGTTCGCCCAGGTAATCTTCAGCCGTTTTCTTCATTTTTTTCAGCACTTCAGCAGAAATCTGCGGCGGTGCCATTTTCTGACCTTTTACATCAATCCATGCATCACCGTTGTCAGCACCGATGATTTTGTACGGCATGATGGCTTCATCACGCTGTACTTCTTCGTCCTGGAAGCGGCGGCCAATCAGGCGTTTAATCGCAAACAGGGTGTTTTGCGGGTTTGTCACTGCCTGACGTTTAGCCGGCTGACCAACCAGAGTTTCACCATCCTGGGTATAAGCAATGATAGAAGGCGTGGTGCGATCGCCCTCGGCGTTCTCCAGCACACGTGCAGTAGTGCCATCCATAATCGCTACACAAGAGTTGGTAGTACCCAGGTCGATACCAATAATTTTACCCATCTAAACGTCTCCACTAAAAATTCGGTCATCATGTGGTTGTGAATCTGTAATAAGGGCGAAACGTGCGGTTTCAACTACCCTGAATCGTTTTTTTTCAGACTCACCACTGCGGTTGTCTACAAGATGGGGTCGTAACCCACGTCATCAAGGGGGGCATGAAAATTTTTTTTAGCACAGTGGCGATAAAATTAAGGTAAAAAGGCAGAAAGGCAAAAAAACGAATAGTTTCCAATCAAAATCAATTCACAAAACAAATCAACACCAGCACGGTTATTCATGTGAAAATTGTAATAAAAAGAAAAGATTACGACCATGAAACGGTTTCCCGTCGGCGGTAAGATGGTCTGATGTCACACACTTTTACAGCCGTCAAAGAGAAATTCCATGAAATCCGTGTTAACCCTTTCCACCAGCCTGCTTATGGGCCTGCTGCTGAGCAGCGCCGCGCACGCTAACGATCATAAAGTTCTGGGTATGGTTGCGATGCCCCGCAACGCAACCAACGACCTCACGCTGAGAATTCCCGTTTGCCGGGTTGTGAAGCGCATTCAGCTCACCGCCGATCGCGGCGATATTAAACTTAACGGCGCATCCGTCTACTTCAAAGCAGTACGCACTTCCAGCCAAAGCCTGAACGTCCCGTCATCCATTAAAGAGGGACAAACGACCAACTGGATCACTATTAATAGCGACAACGACAATAAACGTTGCGTGTCTAAAATCACCTTCTCAGGCCAGTCAGTAAACTCCTCTGACATGGCAACGCTGAAAGTTATTGGCGACGACTAATTCCGCACATTTTGATTCAGAAGCCATAGAAAACATGCGGGGCAGATACGCGGTTGATGCGAAAGCCTTTGAACTGGAATAACCACTGCCGCGCCCATGAAGCAGCGCCATCTGGCTATGGGTATTTCTCACCAGATCGTCCACCAAATTCCTCAGTTCCCGGTGGTACTTCAAATCGTCTGTCTTAGCAAAATGATCAACCATGCGTAAGCGTGATGCCCATCACAGGGAAAATAATTCATTTTCCCTTCGTTAGATCATAGACAGTGCCCTCTCCCCTGATTATCATGCCGCGCCCCGAAGACAGTGATCGTTATTTGGGGAAACTATTTCACCATTCAATCAATGATGATTTTGAGGAATTATGGGCAACACTAAGTTGGCTAATCCGGCACCGCTGGGCCTGATGGGCTTTGGCATGACCACCATTCTGCTTAACCTGCACAACGCGGGTTTCTTCGCCTTTGACGTTATTATTCTGGCGATGGGCATTTTCTACGGCGGTATCGCGCAAATATTTGCCGGTCTGCTGGAATATAAAAAAGGCAACACCTTCGGTTTAACCGCCTTTACCTCCTACGGTTCGTTCTGGCTGACGCTGGTTGCAATCCTGATCATGCCGAAAATGGGCCTGGCGGATGCAACCAATGGTCAGTTCCTGGGCGTGTACCTGGGTCTGTGGGGCGTGTTCACACTGTTCATGTTCTTCGGCACGCTGAAAGCTAACCGCGCGTTGCAGTTTGTCTTCCTGAGCCTGACAGTGCTGTTCGCACTGCTGGCGGTTGGCAACATTGCAGGTAACGAAGCGATCATTCACGTTGCTGGCTGGATTGGCTTAGTGTGTGGCGCAAGCGCCATTTACCTGGCGATGGGTGAAGTGCTGAACGAACAGTTTGGCCGTACCATCCTGCCGATCGGTGAAGCGCACTAAACTGACGCTATCCCCCCGAACGGGGGGATATTCCTTACAAGCGCTGTAACTCTCCCTGTACGCTCGTATCGCGATGATAAATATCCTGTCGCAGCCAAATCCCCAGGCCTAACCCCACCAGCGATAACGCCAGCACATACCAGGCCGGAGCCATTGGCGACACGCTCATTAACATCGTCACGGCGATTGGTGTCAGACCACCAAAAATGGCGTACGACACGTTGTAAGAAAAGGAAATTCCGGTAAAGCGGACCTCCGCCGGAAACGCCCGCACCATCACATAAGGCACAGCCCCCACCACACCAACGCACAACCCTACCAGCCCGTATAACAAGAACAAGTGCTGAGGATGGCTGCCGGTCAGATGATAGAAAAACCAGCTTGAACAGGCCAGCAACAGGCTGCCGACAATAAAGGTTTTGCTGGCGCCGACCCGGTCGACAATAAACCCGGCCAGCAGACACCCGACGCACAGCATAATGGTGGCGACACTGTTGGCCTGTAACGTTAGCGCGGGTGCAAAACCATACTGCTTCTGCAACCAGACTGGCGACATCAGGATCACCACCACTATCCCGGCCGATAACAGCCAGGTCAGCAGCATGGAAATGACCACCGCTTTTTTATGTTTGCTCACCACCGACTTCACCGGTAGCTCTTGCGCCAGCGCTTTACGCTGCTGCATTTCGAGGAAGATGGGCGTTTCCTGCAACCAACGACGCAGGTACATCGCCACCAGCCCAAACACGCCCCCCAGCAGGAACGGGATACGCCAGCCGTAGTCATGCACCGCCTGCTGCGTCAGGCTGGTATTCACCAGAGTTGCGACCACCGATCCCAGCAGAATCCCCACCGTCAGCCCGGCGGTCAGCGTGCCACAGGCAATGCCGATGCGGCGCTCCGGTACGTGTTCCGCCACGAACACCCACGCGCCCGGCACTTCTCCGCCGATGGCTGCGCCTTGCAAAATGCGCATCAGCAGTAACAGCAGCGGCGCGAGGATCCCCATTGAGGCGTAGGTAGGCAAAAGACCAATCGCCAGCGTCGGTATCGCCATCAGCAAAATGCTCAGGGTGAACATTTTCTTACGCCCGACCAGATCGCCAAAGTGCGCCATGATGATGCCACCCAGCGGACGCGCCAGATATCCGGCGGCAAAAATGCCGAAGATTTGCACCTGACGTAGCCATTCAGGAATGTCTGCCGGGAAGAAGAGTTCGCCAACAACAGCGGCAAAGAAGACGAAGATAATGAAATCATAAAACTCAAGCGCACCGCCGAGGGCAGCAAGCGTAAGAGTTTTATAATCCTGGCGATTCAGCGGTCGAGTGTGTTGTGACATAGCAAACCATGAGTCAGTGGAGTTATTGAATCTGTCAGCCGATATATGTAAAGCAAAAATTACTATATCGTAAACAATTCAATACTCCACTGTCATTGGCACTTATGTCACGATCGGGCTACTTTCAGGCGTTTATATCGCGAATTGCGCTTTTAGGACGAAAAGATGCTACAACAGCCGGTGCGGTTTCCACATACGGCCCATCCAGCAACTGTATACAATACGGTACACTTGCAAATATACCCGGCACGATAACCTTACCGTCGGCATCTTTCACGCCTTCCAGCGTTTCTTTGATCGATTTCGGCTGCCCTGGCAGATTCAGGATCAACGCCTGTTTGCGAATCACACCAACCTGGCGGGAGAGAATAGCCGTTGGCACAAAGTGCAGGCTTATCTGGCGCATCTGCTCGCCAAAGCCCGGCATCTGGCGGTCGGCTACGGCCAGCGTGGCATCAGGCGTTACATCGCGGCG
This sequence comes from Citrobacter sp. Cpo103, assembly GCF_030332605.1. Classification (NCBI taxonomy): domain Bacteria; kingdom Pseudomonadati; phylum Pseudomonadota; class Gammaproteobacteria; order Enterobacterales; family Enterobacteriaceae; genus Citrobacter; species Citrobacter sp. Cpo103. Next base: position 226,365 of record NZ_JAOWHO010000020.1, read on the forward strand.
GGCCGGACCCGTTCCGCCGGTAGTCAGCACCAGATGACAGCTCATTTCATCCACCAGCTCACATAAAGTCTGTTCGATGATCGCCTGTTCATCCGGGATCAGTCGCGTTTGCAGCTCAAAAGGGGTGGTAAGGGCAGATGCCAGCCACTCTTCAAGGGCCGGGATGCCTTTATCCTGGTAAACGCCGCTGGAAGCACGGTCAGAAATGGAAACCAGGCCAATGCGTAAAGTATTCATGATTATTCCGTTTAAACAGTCTCGTTAAACAGAATGATACACTGCGAAGGGAAGGACAGACAGGTTTCAGAAGAGGTAGCGTGACCCCTGTCAGGGCCACGCGTTAATGATTACAGCAGATCGCCGATCATTTTTTCCAGTTTACCCTGGTCTACAGCAAACTTACGGATACCGTCCGCCAGTTTGTCTACAGCCATCGGATCCTGGTTGTGCTGCCACAGGAACTCAGCTTCAGTGATACGTGCAGGGCGCGCTTTCACTTCGCCGGAGAAGGACAGTTTACGTTCGATAGTGCCTTCGCTTTCCGCCAGCTCTTTCAGCAGTGCCGGAGCAATCGTCAGACGATCGCAGCCTGCCAGCTCAATGATTTCGCCGACGTTACGGAAGCTCGCACCCATCACCACGGTTTCGTAACCGTGCTGTTTGTAGTACTCGTAGATTTCCGTTACGGAAACCACACCCGGATCTTCTGCCGGTGCATACTCTTTCTTGTCAGTGTTGGCTTTGTACCAGTCCAGAATACGACCAACAAACGGAGAAATCAGGTATACGCCAGCTTCTGCACATGCGCGCGCCTGCGCGAAGGAGAACAGCAGAGTCAGGTTACAGTTGATACCTTCTTTTTCCAGCTGCTCAGCGGCACGGATGCCCTGCCAGGTTGAAGCCAGTTTGATCAGAATGCGATCGTTGCTGATGCCAGCATCGTTGTACATTTTGATCAGACGTTTTGCTTTCGCGATGGACGCGTCGGTGTCGTAGGACAGACGAGCGTCAACTTCAGTAGAAATACGACCCGGGACCAGTTTCAGGATCTCCAGACCGATATTTACTGCCAGTTTGTCGGTCGCGTCGACGATCTGCTGTGCGCGATCGTTGCTCTGCTGCTTAGCCCAGGCTACAGCATCATCAATCAGCTTGCGGTATTCTGGGATCTGCGCTGCGTTAAGAATGAGAGAAGGGTTAGTTGTGGCATCCTGAGGCTGATACAGCTTCATTGCCGCGATGTCTCCGGTGTCGGCCACTACTGTGGTGAACTGACGAAGGGAGGTCAATTTGTCCGTCATGATAGCGATTCTCTTTAAACAGCTTGTTAGGGGGATGTAACCGATCTTCCCTGATGATAGCACGACGCACTCTCAGCGCAACCGCCTGGATTGTCCGACCCGCTGCTCAGCCCTGATTACGCATCTCACAGCCCGTGATGCGCAATTAAAGATATACCCATTGTTATGGTAAACTCCCGCAATCAATCACCTTATAAGGTATATACTGGTCGATAATTGGTAGCGCTTACACGGGATTATTCGCGCTTACCGGCATCAACAAGAGGGATGTTAATGCCTGATTTTTTCTCATTTATTAATGAAATACTCTGGGGATCGGTGATGGTCTACCTCCTGCTTGGCGCAGGATGTTGGTTCACCTGGCGTACAGGGTTCGTGCAGTTCCGCTATATTCGCCAGTTTGGCAAAAGTCTTAAAAACAGCATCAGCCCGCAGCCGGGCGGTTTAACTTCCTTTCAGGCATTGTGCACCAGTCTTGCCGCGCGCGTCGGTAGCGGAAATCTGGCGGGTGTGGCGTTGGCGATCGCCGCCGGCGGCGCGGGAGCCATTTTCTGGATGTGGGTCTCGGCGGTCATTGGTATGGCAACCTCATTCGCTGAGTGCTCACTTGCCCAACTGTATAAAGAGCGCGACAGCAAGGGACAGTTTCGCGGCGGTCCTGCATGGTATATGGCCCGTGGGCTGGGCATGCGCTGGATGGGCGTGCTGTTTGCCATCTTTTTACTCATTGCCTATGGCCTGATTTTTAACAGCGTTCAGGCGAACTCAGTCTCTCGTGCGCTGGATTTTGCTTTTGATATCCCTCCCCTCTTCTCCGGTATCGCACTGGCAATCGCGTCATTAGTGGTCATCGTCGGCGGCATTAAAGGCGTCGCACGCCTGATGCAATGGTTTGTTCCGATGATGGCGCTGCTGTGGATCGGTTGTAGCCTCGTCATCTGCCTTTGGCATTTCGGACAGCTCCCCGGCATTATCATGACCATCATAAAAAGCGCCTTTGGCTGGCAGGAGGCCGCGGCCGGTGCCGCCGGGTATACGCTGAGCCAGGCTATTGCCAGCGGCTTTCAACGCGGTATGTTCTCTAATGAAGCCGGAATGGGCTCAACCCCGAACGCAGCTGCCTCGGCAGCATCCTGGCCGCCACACCCTGCAGCACAAGGCATTGTGCAAATGATTGGTGTATTGGGCGATACGGTAATTCTTTGTACGGCCAGCGCAATGATCATTTTACTGGCGGGTAATGGCACCACTTATGTGCCAATGGAAGGCATCCAGTTGCTGCAAAGAGCCATGGTCTCGCTGACGGGTGAATGGGGAGCCGGATTCGTGGCTTTTATTGTGATTCTGTTTGCCTTTAGCTCTATCGTCGCCAACTACATTTATGCGGAAAACAACCTCGTTTTCCTGAAGCTGGACAACATCCGCGTCATCTGGCTATTACGTATCGCTACCGTGAGTACCGTTGTTGGGGGAACGTTAGTCAGCTTCCCACTCGTCTGGCAGTTGGCCGACATCATTATGGCTTGTATGGCCATCACTAACCTGACGGCGATTCTGCTGCTTTCTCCGGTTGTCCATACCATCGCCAGCGACTATCTGCGCCAGCGTAAACTCGGGGTGCGCCCAGAATTCGATCCGCGCCGTTATCCTGATATCAGACAACAGCTTGCGCCCGATAGCTGGGATGAAACGCCGCGCGAATAGCGCGGCAATCGCAACCATCGATCAATTCAGTCGTTTTTTTTGCTAAAGTCGCAGTAAATTTCCTGCAAGGACTGGATATGCTGATTCTGATTTCACCTGCAAAAACGCTCGACTACCAAAGCCCGCTGGCAACGACACGTCATACGCTGCCCGAGTTGCTGGATCACTCTCAGCAGCTTATTCACGTAGCACGCCAGCTCTCTGCACCTCAGATTGGCAAGCTGATGGGGATTAGCGACAAGCTGGCGGATCTGAACGCCACCCGTTTCCATGACTGGCAGCCTGACTTCACGCCGGACAATGCACGTCAGGCCATCCTGGCGTTTAAAGGCGACGTCTATACAGGGTTGCAGGCTGAAACCTTCAGCGAGGCGGATTTCGACTTCGCTCAACAGCATTTACGGATGCTGTCCGGGCTATACGGCGTTTTACGTCCGTTGGATTTGATGCAGCCTTACCGTCTGGAGATGGGCATTCGTCTGGCCAATGCGAAGGGTAAAGATCTCTACCAGTTCTGGGGAGATACCATCACCGATAAACTTAACGAAGCGCTGGAAGCGCAAGGCGACAGCGTGGTGATCAACCTCGCCTCGGATGAGTATTTTAAATCCGTGAAGCCGAAAAAACTCAACGCTGAGCTTATCAAACCAGTCTTCCTCGACGAGAAAAACGGCAAGTTCAAAGTCATCAGTTTCTATGCCAAAAAAGCGCGCGGCCTGATGAGTCGCTACATTATTGAGAACCGCTTAACACAGCCGGAACAGCTGACCGCATTTAACAGTGAAGGTTATTTCTTTGATGAAGAAGCATCAGGAAACAGCGAACTGGTATTTAAACGCCACGAGCAATAGTAAAAAGGCCGGATGACGGCTAACGCCTTATCCGGCCTACAGGTTTTGTTGGCCCGCTAAGCAAAATGCCAGCGGGCACAACCGTTATCCGCGGGTCATCATCAGCTTACGCAGCGCAGCAAAATCAGCAGGCAGGTGATGAGAAAGCAGCGGCAGATCCGCGCGTTCCGCCAGTTCTTTTGGCAACGCCAGCGTCAGGTCAAGAATCTCTTCAACGCTTTCTTTAAACTTCGCCGGATGCGCAGTACCGAGGAACAGGCCATACTCGCCAGGGTTTAGCTGGTCACGCAGCGCGCGGTAAGCCACCGCCGCATGCGGTTCTGAGGTGTAGCCCATCTCATGTAACTCACGCATCGTGTCCTGAGTCGTGGCATCGTCAACGGCGGCATAACCCAACTCATTCAGACGCCAGATTTTACGGCGGAACAGTTCTTCCACGCGCGGCCAGTTGTTCGGCTGGCTGACATCCATCGCATTCGACAACGTCGCCTGAGTCGCTTTCGGTGCCCACTCACCTTCTGCAAGGAAGCGCGGAACCGTATCATTAACGTTAGTCGCCGCGATAAAACGCTTCACCGGCAAGCCCAGTGATTTCGCCAGCAGCCCGGCAGTCAGATCGCCAAAGTTACCGCTGGGAACGGAAATCACCAGTTGATTACGCGCCTCTTGCGGCAGTTGAGCCACAGCCTCAAAGTAGTAACAGATTTGCGCCAGCAGACGGCTAATGTTAATTGAGTTAGCCGAGTTCAGTCCCAGAGCCACCTTCAGCTCTTCGTCATCAAACGCCTGTTTCACCAGCGCCTGGCAGGCATCAAAATCGCCATCAATAGCCACAGTTTCAATGTTACCGCCCAGCGTACAGAACAGTTTTTCCTGTAATGGGCTGATCTTGCCGTTCGGGTAGAGGATCACCACGCGCACATTTTTCAGGCCATAAAAGGCATGCGCAACGGCCGCCCCGGTATCTCCGGAGGTCGCCGTCAGAATCGTTACCGGTTTGTCGCCACTAATGTGCGTCAGCATCTGCGCCATAAAGCGCCCGCCAAAGTCTTTAAATGCAAGCGTTGGGCCGTGGAACAGTTCCAGACAGCCGACATCCGCGGCAACCTGAGCAACCGGTGCCGGAAAGGCAAATGCCGCACGCACGCGCTCTTCCAGAATTTCCTGAGGGATCTCATCACCAATAAATGCGGACAGGATCTTCGCGCTGCGGCTAACGAAGTCCTGCTTCAGCATCTCATCCACTTCTGTCAGATTGAATTCCGGTAGATCGTGCGGAAAAAACAATCCCTGATTCTTGCCCAGTCCTTGCGTAACAGCCTGTGCAAAGCTGACCTGTTCGTTGTGATCTTTCAGATTATACAGTTTCATTGATTATCCCAGTACCCGTGCGCCCGCCGTGTCCAGCCGGCAAATATGAACAAAGCCTTCCTGATTTTGCAGGTAATTTTTACCCAGCCAATCTGCTACGCGCTGTGCCGTATCCGGCTTATCGCACAAGGCGAACAACGTCGGCCCAGACCCAGATATACCGCTGGCCAGTGCGCCAATTTCGGCTACCGCCTGACGCGCCTGGCTAAAGCCTGGCAGCAAGCGGGTACGATACGGCTCAGCAATGACATCTTTCATCAGCTTCGCGGCCAGAAGAGGCTGACGGGAATAGCAGGCATGGATGAATCCCGCCAGATGCCGCCCGTGAGCGATACAGTCCTGACGGCGATACTGCGCTGGGAGAATCGCCCGCGCTTCAGCCGTCGACACTTTAATCCCTGGATACGCCAGTACCCACAGCCACTCATCAAAGCCTGGCACCTGCTGGCTAATAATGCCGTTTTCTTCAATCATTAACTGCATACCGCCCAAAAAGCACGGGGCGACGTTATCGTAATGAATACTGCCGGAGATACGTCCTTCAAGTTCGCCCATTATCGCTAACAGGCGCGTATCGTTGAGCGGCTTACCGCAATGTTCGTTCATAGCGACTAACGCCGCCACGACGGAACAGGCGCTGGAGCCTAACCCGGAGCCAATCGGCATATTTTTTTCCAGCGTCATCGCCACCGGAACGGTTTTACCCAGCTCCTGGCAGAATCGCTCCCAACACTGGTAGACAATATTTTCACGTGGCTCGGACGGCAGCTTATTGGCAAAGCGCCCAAGGTTGTTCAGGCTAAACTGGTCAGCCGCCTCAACGGACACCACATCACCCAACAGCGAACCATCCACCGGAGTTACCGCCGCACCGAGGACATCAAACCCGACGCTCATATTGGCACTGGAAGCCGGGGCATAAACTCTCACCATGTCAGACTCCTAACTTCCATGAAAGGGTGCGTAGCAGGTCGGCAAAGACGCCCGCCGCCGTCACATCGTTACCCGCGCCATATCCGCGCAGAACCAACGGTAACGGCTGATAATAGTGGCTATAGAACGCCAGCGCGTTTTCACCGTTTTTCACTTTAAACAGCGGATCGTTGCCGTCTACTGCATCAATTTTCACGCGACAAACGCCGTCCTCTTCGATATTGCCAACATAGCGCAATACTTTTCCCTCATCACGGGCTTTCGCCACGCGCGCGGCAAAGACGTCATCCAGCTGCGACAATTTCGCCATAAACGCGGAAACATCACCGGAGTCATCAAACTCTTTTGGCAGGACCGGCTCAATGACAATGTCAGAAAGCTCCAGCTCACGACCGGTTTCACGGGCCAGGATCAGCAGCTTACGCGCCACGTCCGTACCGGAAAGATCGTCACGCGGATCGGGTTCGGTATAGCCCATCTCACGCGCCAGGGTGGTGGCCTGCGAGAAGCTCATGCCTTCATCCAGCTTGCCGAAAATAAACGACAGTGAGCCAGAAAGGATGCCTGAAAAACGTTGCAGTTCATCACCTGCGCTGAGCAGATTTTGCAGGTTTTCAATAACCGGCAGGCCCGCGCCCACGTTGGTGTCGTACAGGAATTTACGACGTGACTTCGCGGCGGCAAAACGCAGCTGATGGTAGTAATCCATCGACGACGTATTGGCCTTTTTGTTCGGCGTAACCACATGGAAGCCTTCGCGCAGGAAGTCGGCATACTGGTCTGCTACCGCCTGGCTTGACGTACAGTCGACAATCACCGGATTGAGCAGATGGTATTCTTTCACCAGACGAATTAAGCGCCCAAGATTGAAAGGCTCTTTCGCGCTCTCCAGCTCCGACTGCCAGTTTTCCAGATTCAGACCGTGGACGTTGGTCAGCAGGGCCTTCGAGTTCGCCACGCCGCACACGCGCAGATCGATGTGTTTCTTTTTGAGCCAGGTTTGCTGACGTTTAAGCTGCTCCAGCAGCGCACCGCCCACGCCGCCTACGCCAATCACAAACACTTCAATCACCTGGTCGGTGTTGAACAGCATCTGATGGGTAACGCGTACGCCGGTGGTCGCGTCATCGTTATTCACCACCACCGAAATAGAACGCTCAGACGAGCCCTGGGCGATCGCTACAATATTGATGTTCGCCCGAGCCAGCGCGGCAAAGAACTTCGCCGAGATGCCGCGCAGGGTGCGCATACCATCGCCAACGACCGAGATGATGGCCAGACGCTCAGTCACCGCCAGCGGCTCCAGCAGGCCTTCTTTCAGTTCGAGATAGAATTCATCCTGCATGGCGCGTTGCGCACGCGCGCAGTCGCCCTGCGGGACGCAGAAGCTGATGCTGTATTCAGAAGAGGATTGGGTGATCAGCACTACCGAGATGCCCGCACGCGACATTGCGGCAAAAACGCGCGCCGCCATGCCCACCATACCTTTCATTCCAGGGCCGGAAACGCTAAACATCGCCATGTTATTGAGGTTAGAAATACCTTTTACCGGCAAATCATCGTCATCACTGCTGGCACCGATCAGCGTGCCGGGCGCTTGCGGATTGCCGGTATTTTTAATCAGGCACGGGATCTGGAACTGGGCAATAGGGGTAATGGTGCGCGGGTGCAGCACTTTAGCGCCGAAGTAAGAAAGCTCCATCGCTTCCTGATAAGACATCGACTTCAGCAGTCGGGCGTCGGGTACCTGACGCGGATCGCAAGTATATACGCCGTCGACATCGGTCCAGATTTCACAACAATCGGCACGCAAACAGGCGGCCAGTACGGCGGCAGAGTAGTCAGAGCCGTTACGCCCCAACACCACTAACTCACCTTTTTCATTTCCGGCAGTAAACCCTGCCATCAGAATCATGTGGTCCGCAGGAATACGGCTGGCGGCGATGCGGCGCGTAGATTCGGCGATATCAACGGTAGATTCGAGGTAATGGCCGACAGCCAGCAATTTCTCCACCGGGTCGATGACCGTTACGTTATGCCCGCGTGCTTCCAGCAGGCCGGCCATGATAGCAATCGACATTTTTTCACCACGGCAGATAAGCGCGGCATTGATGCTGTCCGGGCACTGTCCCAGCAGGCTGATGCCGTGCAGGACGTGCTTAATCTGAGCAAATTCTTGTTCAACAAAGGCTTTGAGCTGCGCCAGCGGAAAACCTGGTTGCTCGGCGGCAAGACCCACCAGCAGCTCGGAGAAAATGCGTTCGGCATCGCTGATATTGGCTAAAGCATCCTGACCACCGATGGTCTTCTCAATCATTGCCACCAGATGGTTGGTAATTTTTGCGGGGGCAGAGAGAACGGTCGCGACCTGCCCCTGTCTGGCATTGCTTTCCAGAATATCGGCAACCCGCAGAAAGCGCTCTGCATTTGCCACTGATGTACCGCCGAACTTCAACACTCGCATGGTTTACCTCATTGCCTTTGGTCGAAAAAAAAGCCCGCACTGTTTAGGTGCGGGCTTTTTCTTGTGTTTCCTGTACGCGTCAGCCCGCACCGTTACCTGTGGTAATGGTGATGGTTGTAGTAATGGTGATGCTGATGCGTTTCATGATGTTGTGTGCTCTGTAATTATTTATTATCTGTCCTGTATTCTTTTAGGGTTAAAGTATCTGCTGACCTAAGTCAATAAATTTTTAAATTGATCACATTCCGAAACTTGTTCATGAGCGACTGCTTGCCCTTTTACTTTCAACCAATACAGCATGTCGAGCCCACTTGAACCAAGATCAAAACACTACAAAACAAAAATTATTCAACATTTTATTTTGTGATGTTTTTTTCAATATCATGTAAAAAACGGTGCAACATTGCCGTGTCTCGCTGCCCCAACAGACCCATTCGCTGTTGCAACCAGTCCGTCAGCTTGATGTCGTCAGAAACGTTCAGCGTGGCTAATAAACGCAAAACGCGCGCGCGCAATGCCTGCAGCTGAAGCTCATCCGTCACCTCAACGTTTTTGGCCGGTTGTTGTATTAAACCTGCTAATTGATAGCAATACACCATCACCGCCTGCCCCAAATTGAGTGAAGGATAGTCAGCGACCATCGGTACACCAGTGAGTACATCTGCCAGCGCTAATTCTTCATTGGTCAGCCCCGAATCTTCGCGACCAAACACCAGCGCAGCATGTTCCATCCACGTGGATTTCTCCTGTAACAGGGGAACCAGTTCGACCGGGGTGGCGTAATAATGGAACTTCGCCCGGCTACGCGCGGTGGTCGCAACGGTAAAATCAACGTCGTGAAGCGCATCGGCTAACGTTGGAAAAACGTTAATATTATCAATAATGTCGCCCGATCCATGCGCGACCCATCGCGTGGCGGGTTCCAGATGCGCCTCGCTGTCAACGATACGTAATTGAGTGAATCCCATGGTCTTCATCGCACGGGCAGCCGCGCCAATATTTTCCGCTCTGGCAGGGGCAACCAGAATAATTGTTAAACGCATTTCGATACTCTTTTTGGTCAGTCTGCAAGTAATAATGTGACGCACATCAACATATTACGCAGCGCAAATTTACATTTTTTTAACAGAAGTCACTGAAAAAGGATTTCGCATCCGGTAAAAAATGCTAAACTATTTCCAAACTGTACTATTGCTTTTTATGTTAACAGAAGTTGTATATCCCTCTGTTTATCCATGATAATTTATTTTAAAATGGATCGCATTGGTTGGATTCATTACATTTATTAATTAGCTCGTGCAACTAGTTGTAATATTGCAATTTTGTGATGAAAGCAAACATTTGGATACGTTGATTTCATCAAACTGTTAACGTGCTACAATTGAACTTGATATATGTCAACGAAGCGTAGTTTTATTGGGTGTCCGGCATGTCTTAGCCTGTTATGTTGCTGTTAAAATGGTTAGGATGACAGCCGTTTTTGACACTGTCGGGTCCAGAGGGAAACTACCCACGACCAAGCTAATGATGTTGTTGACGTTGATGGAAAGTGCATCAAGAACGCAATTACGTACTTTAGTCATGTTACGCCGATCATGTTAATTTACGGCATGCATCAGGCAGGTCAGGGACTTTTGTACTTCCTGTTTCGATTTAGTTGGCAATTTAGGTAGCAAACATGCAGACCCCGCACATTCTTATCGTTGAAGACGAGTTAGTAACACGCAACACGTTGAAAAGCATTTTCGAAGCAGAAGGCTATGATGTATTCGAAGCGACAGATGGCGCGGAAATGCATCAGATTCTCTCTGAATATGACATCAACCTTGTGATTATGGATATCAATCTGCCTGGGAAAAATGGCCTCCTGTTAGCGCGCGAACTTCGCGAACAAGCTAACGTTGCGTTGATGTTCCTGACGGGCCGTGATAACGAAGTCGATAAAATTCTCGGCCTCGAAATCGGCGCAGACGATTACATCACCAAGCCGTTTAACCCGCGCGAACTGACTATCCGTGCTCGTAACCTGCTGTCCCGTACCATGAACCTGGGTACTGTCAGCGAAGAACGCCGTAGCGTCGAAAGCTACAAGTTCAACGGCTGGGAGCTGGACATCAACAGCCGCTCTCTGATTGGTCCTGACGGCGAGCAGTATAAACTGCCACGCAGCGAATTCCGTGCAATGCTTCACTTCTGTGAGAATCCGGGCAAAATCCAGTCTCGCGCAGAACTGCTGAAAAAAATGACCGGTCGCGAACTGAAGCCGCATGACCGTACCGTTGACGTGACTATCCGCCGCATTCGTAAACATTTCGAATCTACGCCGGATACGCCAGAAATCATCGCCACCATTCACGGTGAAGGCTACCGTTTCTGCGGCGACCTGCAGGATTAATTCAATCCTTACAGGTAAAAAAACGGCGCATTATGCGCCGTTTTTCATTTCACCACAGCCCTATTTCCATAAGCGAAACTCGTCACTCTGCGCAGGCTGAGGCTTCGGAATTTCTGTCGGCTTTGGTTTTGGCTGTGCCAGCGAGTGCCAGTCAAGATGACGCGTCAGGAACATCACGCCACACAACGCCACCAACAGCACGCCAGTTCCCAGCAGTAAAGAGCTGTCCTGTGAACGTAGCAGCACCCACATCACCCCATCCAGCCCCAGTAGCGCCACGGTGAACAAAATACTGTTCCGCCAACTCTGTAATATCGCCTGCAGATACACCCCGTTCATCAATGCCCCCACCAGGCTTGCCGTAATCCACGCCGCCGTAAAACCAATGTGCTCAGACAATGCCAGTAGCAGCAGATAAAACATCACCAGCGATAGCCCCACCAGCAGATACTGCATCGGGTGCAGACGCAGGCTGGTCATACTTTCAAGCACGAAGAAAGACATAAAGGTCAGTACAATCAGCAGGATGGCATACTTGGTAGCCCTGTCCGTTAACTGATACTGATCCGCTGGCGTGGCGACGGCAACGCTAAATGCAGGCATTCCCTTCCAGCCAATCTTTTCGCCATCAAAGCGTTCGCCGAGGTTATTCGCGAACCAGCTGCTCTGCCACTGGGCCTTAAATCCTGATTCGCTGATTTCGCGCTTCGCCGGGAGGAAATCCCCCAGAAAGTTGGGATGCGGCCAGTTGCTGGTTAAGATCATTTCACTGTTACGGCCAACCGGAACAACGGAGAAATCTCCGGTTCCGCTCAAATTCAGCGACAGCGCCATGCTCAGGTTTTGCTCCGCCCAGCTCGCGTCAGGTAGCGGAATGTGGATCCCTTGAGCCCCTCCATCCAGCCCCGTCCCTGGCTCAACGGCCAGTGATTCCCCATTGATCTGCGGCGCTTGCACCACACCGATCCCGCGCGCATCCCCCACGCCAACCACGATAAACGGTTTGCCGACGCTGACGTTGGGATGGTTTAAATCACGCAAACGTTCAGCGTTAAACTCGGCCTTCACCGAGAGTTCATTGTGCCAGACCTGGCCCTCATAAATGCCGATTTTACGCGCTTCAACGTTCTGATTCCCCTCAACCACCAACGAATCCGGCAGCCAGAAATGGATATAGCTGCGCTTACGCTGGATCTCTTTGCCATCCTCCAGCGAGGTGTAAAGCTCTGTCACCGGAATGGCTATCAACGGCCCGACCATCTTTTGCGGCCCGCTGGTGCTCTGGCGGATAGCATCTTCGACTTCATCACGATAATCCGATCGCTCAACGATTATCTGCCTGACCATCGTCAGTGGTATTAACAGCAGTATTATGGCGCCGCCTAAGGTGACGATTTTCCAAAACAGGGGTGATTTAAACATAGCGTTCTCCTTTGCAATATCAGCAAGGTAGAACAGCTATGTGCGGAGAATTTGAAGTTATGTGAAGTGACGGTGAAGCGTAAACGAGGCCTGTGCGCCGCCCTCTGGTCGGTTAGATAATGTCACCGTACCTTCATGCAGTCGTGCAACTTCACTGACAAACGCCAGCCCCAAACCGCTGCTCTTGTGTCCATTCTCGCGGGGCAGCGAGTAGAAGCGCTCAAAAATACGCGGCAATGCAAAATCAGGGATGCCGCTACCGCTGTCGGTAACCTGCAATGTGACCAGCTCCTCCTGCTGATGCGCGCTCAGCGTAATCGTCCCGTCCTGTGGCGTGAAGTCGATAGCATTGTCGAGTAAATTCCCCAACGCCTGCTCCAGTAACGCAGGATCGGCAGCGACGCTAAGCGATGAAGGCAAAATGGTCAGCGTGATGTTTTTTGCCGCCAGCTGCACGCTACGCGCCTCTTTGAGCTGAGCAAATAGCGTATCTACCTCCACCGCCGTCAACGTAACGTCCTGTCGATTCTCCAGTCGCGCCTGGCGCAGCAAAGTTTCGACCAGCGCCTGCATACGCGCATTTTGCGTCAGAATATTATCGGTAAAACGCGCTACCACGTTTGGCGGCGGGCCTTCTCGCAATATCTCTGCCGCGCCACGAATGGCCGCCAGCGGACTTTTCAGCTCATGCGTTAACGCGTAGACATACTGCTCAATGTAGTTCTTGCCTTCGAGCTTCAGACGCATACTTTCCAGCGCCTGCGCCAGTTTGCGTAACTCGCTGCTGCCTAAATCAGGCAGTGGGACGGGGCGATTCTCGGTAACGGAGTCGGCATAACGCGCCAGCCGGGCAATAGATCGGTTTATCCACCATACCATCCCGAAGCCAATCACCAGGGCAATGCCCAGCAATACGGCGCTGGCCCACAGCATTCGCCGTTCACTGCGTTTAATCACCGGTGCCATCGCCGCATTTGGTTTGCCGACACTGAGCACGCCGATAATACGCCCACCGTCTACGATCGGCGCGGCAACGTACATCACCGAGCTTTCCGGATCGTTCGGGTTTTGCGGCGTACTGCGGGCGCCATACTCACCACGCAGCGTTAACCACACGTCGTTCCAGCGGGAGTAGTCCTGACCGACGGCCTGGTTGGCGGAATCAAACAACACCTTGCCCTGCGCGTCGGTCATGTAGACATGGTATTCGTTACGCACTTTGTTAATGCCACTGATGTTGGCGTTAAATGGGCGGTTATGCAGCTGCGCAAATGCCTGCGCCAGCTTGCCGTTAGCCGGTGAGTCAGAGAGCACGTCATCACGCGCCAGTGCAGCCAGCAGCGTGGCGGTATCAATTAAAGTACCTTCGGTCGCCCGACGGACGCCTGGCTTAATTTCCTGCACAAAGATAGACAGAACAAACCAGGCGGCGACCGCGACAATCAGAAAATAGCCGAGCAGCAAACGCATGCCAATGCGCATCAGCAATTCCTCAGGCTGTATCCCATACCGCGATGCGTATTGATGGGGGAAAGCTCCGGATTGATAGCCCGCAGCTTGGCGCGCAGCGTTTTGATGTGAGTATCAACCGTTCTGTCAAAGGTATCCTGCGCGTCTGCCCAGACTAAATCCATCAGTTGCTGGCGAGAGTAAATACGTCCCGGCGACATCAGCAATGTTTTCAGCAGCAGGAATTCATAACGCGTCAGGTTCAACGGCATGCTGAACCAGGTAATCTGCGCGGCCAGCTCATTAAGTTCAAAATCCCCACAGCGTGTCATCGATGAAGGCGTGGAGAATTTTTGCACCCGCCGCAGCAGCGTACGCACACGAGCGCACACCTCGCGCGGCGAGAAAGGCTTGGCAACATAGTCATCTGCGCCAATTTCCAGCCCCAACAGGCGATCCACTTCATCGCTGCGCGCGGTCAGAAAAAGGATCGGCAGCGCCGGGTGGCGTTCCAGTAAACGTCGGCACAGTTCAAAACCGCTGATATCCGGTAGCCCGACATCCAGAATGATGGCATCAGGGCATTGCTGGCGAGATTTCTCCAGCACGGGAAATCCGCGCTCAAACGCCTCTACGCTAAACCCTTCCTGTTGCAGCATGTAGATAAGCGTATCAGCGATTCCCTGCTCATCCTCAACCAACCAGATCAACGGCTGTTGCATTGTGCTTCCTTGTTATTGCCGCCACGGCATGATGGGTACCGCACTGATGGCATTTTTGGGCGATCCATCGACAACTTTATCTGAATAGGCCAGATAGGCCAGCGCATTACGTTTCGCATCGTAAAAACGCACGACCTGTAAAGATTTAAACACCAGCGAGGTACGTTTCTTAAATACCACTTCGCCCTGAGCTTTACCGTTCTTGATTCTGTCGCTCAGTTCTACCGGCCCAACCTGCTGGCAAGAGATGGCGGCATCGGAAGTATCTTCCGCCAGCCCCAGTCCACCTTTGATGCCGCCGGTCTTCGCACGACTCACGTAACAGGTCACATTGGTAACATCCGGATCGTCAAACGCTTCGACCACAATTTTATGATCCGGCCCAAACATTTTGAACACTGTATCGACAGATCCAATCTGCTCCGCATGGGCGACCTGCGCCAACATCAGCAGAATTGAGGAAATGACTAAGCTCTTATATTTCATATTGTTACCATTCTTAAAAGTTGTTCTGCGTGATTATTAAACATTTTATGATAAAATGTATACAGATCACAGGATTACAATAATCACGCTTTCGTATGTCCGAAAAAAGCACTTATGAGCAAAAAAAACACTGAATGCTAAAACAGCAAAAAATGCTATTATCCTCATACCTGACGTCAGGTACTCGTTGTTGAAAGGATGAGGATATTTTATGGATCAGGCTGGCATTATTCGCGACCTATTAATCTGGCTGGAAGGTCATCTGGATCAGCCTTTGTCGCTTGACAATGTGGCGGCAAAAGCGGGCTATTCCAAGTGGCACCTGCAGAGAATGTTTAAGGACGTGACGGGCCATGCTATTGGCGCCTATATCCGCGCCCGTCGTTTATCGAAATCCGCAGTGGCGCTGCGCCTGACTGCGCGTCCAATTTTGGATATTGCGCTGCAATATCGCTTCGACTCTCAACAAACTTTTACTCGCGCATTCAAGAAACAATTTTCGCAGACACCAGCGCTGTATCGCCGCTCCCCGGAATGGAGCGCATTCGGTATTCGCCCACCAATGCGACTGGGTGAATTTACAATGCCTGCGCACGAGTTTGTCACCCTGGAAGATACGCAACTGCTCGGCACCACGCAAAGCTATTCCTGCTCGCTGGAACAGATTTCAGATTTCCGTCATGAAATGCGTATTCAGTTCTGGCGCGACTTCCTTGCTCAGGCTCCGGCGATCCCGCCAGTGCTGTACGGGCTTAACGAAACGCGTCCGAGCATTGAAAAAGATGACGAACAGGAAGTGTTTTACACCACAGCACTGACGCCGGAACAGGCCAATGGCTATGTGCCGTCGGCGCAGCCTATCCTGTTACAGGGTGGCGAGTACGTGATGTTTACCTACGAAGGGCTGGGAACCGGTGTGCAAGAGTTTATCCTGACGGTTTACGGCACATGCATGCCAATGCTGAACCTGACGCGCCGTAAAGGACAGGATATCGAGCGATACTACCCGGCAGAAGATGCCAAAGCGGGAGATCGCCCGATTAACCTGCGCTGCGAATTCCTGATTCCGATTCGCCGCTAGCGCTGCAGTTCATCCAACGCAGGGGCGTCCAGATGTGAGATGTCCCCTGCCGTTTCAACGACCCATCCCGGCGCCAGCCATAAGCTTTCCTGGTAATCAACTCGAGAAATAGAACAGTTGCGCAGACGCAAGCGACGTTCAGCCCATGCCGGTAATCCCAGAATTGTACTCACCAGGCAACCCAGCGCGATACCGTGACTGACCAGCAGCGGACGACTTCCCGGCGGCAATTCCAGACAGGATGCCAGCGCCGCGTTGACGCGATCGCTCAATTCCTGCATCGATTCCCCTTCCGGGATACGACCATCCACCGTGCCATTCACCAACTGGCGACGCCAGCCCTCTTCCTCTGGCGTCAGCGTATCGATGTGACGTTTTTCCAGCACTCCCATATTTAGCTCGCGCAGACGGGAGTCATAGGTGATATCACAGCCACAGGCCTGGGCGATGATTTCTGCGGTGCGTCGTGTACGACCAAGATCGCTACTGATGACATGCGTAATACCAAACGAGCGGGCGCGTTCACCCACCTGCATGGCTTGTTGTTCACCTTTAGCGGTTAGTGGGCTGTCTGACTGGCCTTGAATACGTCGCTCGGCGTTCCACTGCGTTTCGCCATGGCGAACAAGGTATACCTGTAACATGCTTTTTTTCCGTTATATACTCGTCATACTTTGAGTAACAGATGCGTTGGTTTCGCTCGCTCACCCCAGTCACATAGTTATCTATGTTCCTGAGGATTCCCTTGCTTACCGCCTTTCTGTTACTCAAATTATTTAGAGTAGACTCTGCGATGAATTTTCAAACTGAGCTTAATTATGCACAAGGTTATCTCTGCGACCACCAATCCTGCCAAAATTCAGGCAATTCTGCGGGCATTTGAAGAGATTTTCGGGGAAGGATCCTGCCATATTGAACCCGTCGCCGTCGAGAGTGGCGTGCCGGAACAACCTTTCGGAAACCAGGAAACGCGCACTGGCGCACGAAATCGCGTTGTTAACGCTCGCCGCCTGCACCCGCAGGCTGATTTCTGGGTCGCCATTGAAGCAGGAATTGACGATGACGCCACCTTCAGTTGGGTGGTGATTGATAACGGCATTCAGCGCGGTGAAGCCCGTTCAGCCACGCTGCCATTGCCGACTGTCATTCTCGACAGAGTCCGCAAAGGTGAAGCACTCGGCCCGGTGATGTCGGACTATACGGGTATTGATGAAATTGGCCGTAAAGAAGGCGCAATCGGCGTTTTTACCGCGGGCAAGCTGACGCGCTCAAGCGTCTATCACCAGGCGGTGATTCTGGCGCTCAGCCCGTTTCATAACGCGGTGTATTTATAGCATTGTGCCGGATGTTCAATCGTAGGCCGGATAAGGCAAAGCCGCATCCGGCGGATCAATTTTTCCCGAGCAACACCTGTTCCAGCCACTGACGCAAATCCACCGGTGCGGATTTGAGGCTGTTCGACCCCCGCGTAATAGTGGCAATTCCCGCCCCGAGCTCGTTTTTAAGCTCACGCTGGCTCATCTCGCCGCGCAGCAGCTCTTCAATGATACGCACACGCGTGCCCAACGCTTCACGCTCATCCGGCGTTAACATCAAATTGAGCAGTGGCAGGTGTAAATCTTGTTCGTAGGCGTGTTTAAGCAGATCGACAAAACGTAACCACTCCTGGTGACGTTGTTCTGCCATCTCTGCTGAATAGGGTGATTGCTGAGTCATAAGATATCGCCATCGTTGCGGGGGAAGCGTGCTTGCTTCCCCCTTTTGTACTCTTTAACGAGTACGATAGCATAACACAATCGACACGATCAGTAACGACGTTGCCATTCTGCCTCGCTCATCAACTCCGGTTTATCGCCGAGGAAATAGCGATAGTACGCATCATAAGCCAGCACATTCTTCACGTAACCACGCGTCTCTGAGAATGGAATACTTTCGACAAACGCCACAGCATCAATGCGTCCAGCGCTATTGCCAAGCCAGGTGCGAACGCGCCCCGGACCGGCGTTATAGGCTGCCGACGCAAAGATGCGGTTATTGCCGAATTGCTGATATACGTACTGCAAATAGCTGGTACCAATGTTGATGTTGGTATCAGGATCCAGTAGCTGGCTCGGACTGCTGTAACCTGGAATCGAGAACATTTTCACCGTATGCGTCGCCGTGCCCGGCATAATCTGCATCAGCCCGCTGGCGCCGACCGGTGATTTCACTTTCGGGTTCCAGGCGCTTTCCTGACGCGCTATCGCCATCGCATAGCTTGGCTGAATATCCTTGCCGCTGGTGTAACGGGTAAACAGATCTTTATAGGCCAACGGGAAACGCTCTTCCAGATGATCCCACAGCTTACCGGCGATCGTCGCCTGAACGCTAAGATCCCACCAGTGATTGTTGAACGCGTAACGCGCCAACTGAGCCTGCTCGGACTTGGTACGGCTGGTGACCAAATTTGCCCATTCACTGCGCGCGGTATTATCCATGTTCCAGTACATTAGCTCGCGTACGCGTGCCATTTCTGGCCCCTGAGTCAGCGCAGAATCAACGTTCGCTGGCGCTTTATCCACTTTCAGCTCGTACTCTTCGCCCAGGCGCTGTGCCGCCACCATCGGATAGAAACCGCGTTGCTGCATGAGCTGGTGCAGGATCTCTTTGGCTTCCGCATCACGTCCGCGCTCCAGCAGCAGATCCGCCTGCCAGTAGCGCCACTCGTCTTTTTCTTTTGCTTCCATTGGCAGACGCGCCAGCCAGGTATTCAGGCCACGACGATCGCCGGTTCCCAGCGCCATGCGCACCCGGCGCTCCACAAGCGAGGTGGAATTGGAGCGCATAATCGCATCATCACGCCATTTGGCCTGCTCGTCGGTGACATCATTGCCCATCAGACGCCAGGCAACAATATCGCGCAGCTCCTGGGTTTGCTCATCATTAAGCTGTTGCGCCTGCACCAGGGACGGGATCATCAGGCGGGCGTTTTCCACATCCTGACGCGCCACGCTGGCAAAGGCGACCGCCGCCATCTGTCGGGTGAAATCCGTGGCGCCGGTGGTACGTGCAAAAGTCATCACCGAATTCGGATCGTTGGCCAGCGAGATGATCGCAGAGGCAATGGTTTGGTATTGCGCGGGCATCTGTCCGGCTAGCGCCGTCACCAGACCGGTATTCCCGGCTTTCATCGCCAGACGAATACGCTCCAGATACGCCAGCGGATCCTGAGTGCCTGAGGCGCGCCATACGCCAAATAATTTGTCACAGGCGTTCGGCTGACTTTTCCCGGTCAACCACAGCTCTTTCGCGCCCTGCCAGGCTTCTTCGGTTTGCCCGGTACTCCATTTCGCGAAGTAATAGTTACATTGCGCTTCCGTGGTACCCGGTTTTTCCGGGCTGAACGCCAGCAGTCCACGCCAGTCTTCGCGGCGCGCCAGTTCATTCACGAAACGCGATTGCAGCGTACGCGCAGGGGGCAGTGTCGGATTGGCACGCACAAAATTGGTAACGGTAATGGTGGGCTGATTCATCAGATCGTCAGTGATTTGACGATATTCCAGATACGGGTACAGAGGATAGTTCTTCAGGCCGGGCATCATCTGCTCTACGACATCCATCTGTCGGTTGTCCCAGGCTTGCTTGATTTGCGCATAACGATTGCGCTGCTCATCCAGAGAGTCGGCTCGCGCCACCTGACTGACCGTCAGCAGACATACGCTTGCTGCCAGCAGGCGCCAGGTAAATTGATTGGCTTTGTCCACAAGCTCTTCCTCTTCTCATGTTATGTCTGTGCAGCATCTTGCCGCTTAATTAATTCATGCTAACCAGACATTGCAGAATGCGCCACGTCACGGACACTTTTTTACTTTTGTTGCGAGTGGGATCTGCTGGCTGGGATTGGGCAATGAAAAAGGCTACACTTCGCCTTTGATAACTATTCATCATCACGATAAACATAGAGGCGAGTCCAACGTGGCCCAATTCGTTTATACCATGCATCGTGTCGGCAAGGTCGTTCCGCCGAAACGTCATATTCTTAAAAACATCTCACTGAGCTTCTTCCCTGGCGCCAAAATCGGTGTTCTCGGTCTGAACGGTGCGGGTAAATCTACCCTGCTGCGTATCATGGCCGGTATTGATACCGATATCGAAGGTGAAGCTCGCCCACAGCCAGGCATTAAAATCGGTTACCTGCCGCAGGAACCAAAACTAAACCCAGAGCATACCGTTCGTGAATCCGTTGAAGAAGCGGTTGCCGAAGTGGTTAGTGCGCTGAAAGGTCTGGATGAAGTGTACGCCAAGTACGCCGAGCCGGACGCCGACTTCGATAAACTGGCCGCACAACAGGGCAAGTTTGAAGAAATTATCCAGGCGCACGACGGCCATAACCTGAACGTGCAGCTTGAGCGTGCCGCTGACGCCCTGCGTCTGCCGGACTGGGACGCTAAAATTGAGAATCTCTCCGGTGGTGAACGCCGCCGCGTTGCGCTGTGCCGCCTGCTGCTGGAAAAACCAGACATGCTGCTGCTCGACGAACCGACCAACCACCTGGATGCGGAATCCGTCGCGTGGCTGGAACGCTTCCTGCACGACTTCGAAGGCACCGTAGTGGCGATTACCCACGACCGTTACTTCCTCGACAACGTTGCGGGCTGGATCCTGGAGCTGGACCGTGGTGAAGGTATTCCGTGGGAAGGTAACTACTCTTCCTGGCTGGAGCAGAAAGATCAGCGTCTGGCCCAGGAAGCCTCTCAGGAAGCGGCTCGCCGTAAATCTATTGAGAAAGAGCTGGAGTGGGTACGTCAGGGCGCTAAAGGCCGTCAGTCTAAGGGTAAAGCCCGTCTGGCACGCTTTGAAGAGCTAAACAACACCGAATACCAGAAACGTAACGAAACCAACGAACTGTTTATTCCACCTGGAGCACGTCTGGGCGATAAAGTTGTTGAAGTCACCAATCTGCGTAAATCCTACGGCGATCGCGTTCTGATCGACGATCTGAGTTTCTCCGTACCGAAAGGTGCAATTGTCGGCATCATCGGTCCGAACGGCGCGGGTAAATCTACCCTGTTCCGTATGATGTCCGGTCAGGAACAGCCTGACAGCGGCACCATCACGCTGGGTGAAACCGTCAAACTGGCCTCCGTTGACCAGTTCCGTGACGCCATGGACAACAGCAAAACCGTGTGGGAAGAAGTATCCGGCGGGCTGGATATCATGCGTATCGGCAACACCGAGATGCCAAGCCGTGCCTACGTGGGCCGCTTCAACTTCAAAGGTGTGGATCAGGGCAAACGCGTCGGCGAACTGTCCGGTGGTGAGCGTGGTCGTCTGCACCTGGCGAAGCTGCTGCAGGTTGGCGGCAACATGCTGCTGCTCGATGAACCAACCAACGACCTGGATATCGAAACCCTGCGCGCGCTGGAAAACGCCCTGCTGGAATTCCCGGGCTGCGCGATGGTTATCTCGCACGACCGTTGGTTCCTCGACCGTATCGCCACCCACATTCTGGATTACCAGGATGAAGGTAAGGTTGAGTTCTTCGAAGGTAACTTTACCGAATACGAAGAGTACAAGAAACGTACGCTGGGCGCCGATGCGCTGGAGCCGAAGCGTATTAAGTACAAGCGTATTTCTAAGTAATTAGCGTTAAGCGCCGGATGGCGGCGTTACGCCTTATCCGGCCTACGAGGTTAGTGCGACTTGTAGGCCGGATAAGCGCAGCGCATCCGGCATTAAAACCTACCTCTAAAACCTACCTCTGCTCACCCATCAACTCTTTCACCAACTCCACGCAGCGCAGGAAGCGACCGTCGTAGTCAGGCTCCTGAACGTGCACAAAATTGATATTGTTTTCCTGCAGCATCTCGACCAGCAGCGTCTGAAACGCTTTTCTGTCAACTGAGCTTCCAAGGCTGCGTAAGCCATCCGCCACCCACGGGGTATTGTTTTCCAACAGGATCACAAGGTCGAAGCGATACTCGTCAATCAGGGCCTGCACAAACGGATGTTCGCGCCCTTCATACTTTTTGCAGAAGGCCTGAGTGGTCACGAAATCGGTGTCGATGAACGCCACTTTATTGGCGTACTTAACAGCAAAATCAATGTATTGCGCTTGTCCCAGGGCGATTTTATCGTAGTCAGAATACTGCAACGCCATCTCATCACCGCCCAAATGGGAGAAAACGTAATCACGCCCATATTCCCACGCACTGGTGGTATTAAAGATGTTGGCGAGCTTGTTCACCAGCGTCGATTTGCCGCTCGACTCCCCACCGAGGATCGCCACGGTGCGCACGAAAAACGGCTTCACTTCGGTCGGAATATACTCCCAGTAGCGAAACGGGTTTTCACGGATTTGCCCACCGCTGATGCTCATAAACGTTCGCTTGGGATCCACCAGCACGGTTTCAATCCCCAGATGTTCCAGATATTGTGGGGCATCTGATTCTTCAGAGGTGTAGATCCAGTTTGGCTGGATCCCTTTCTCCTGCATAAACGTTTTGATCCCGTTGCTCCACACGTCCCAGCCGTGCGGATACGGCTCCATGCCTTCTTCGTTGAAGGCATGAATACGGATATTTTTCTGATACTTAAAGGTTTGCAGCAGCCAGCGTAAACGATCGGGCACCGTAGGCTGTTGCGACATGGCACTGTCTTCAAACAGGCTGCGATCGCGCGTGTCGTCATAGCCCATGATGATATGCAGTTCATCGACCTGGCTACAGGCGCGCTGGATAAGATAGATATGGCCGGTGTGCAGCGGATAAAACTTGCCGAATACCACACCGATATTTTTCTGCTGGCGCGGAAACTCCAGCCCGAGAAAACGGTGCAACGCCTCCAGCTTCTGCGCGCTGGGGCTTTTGATTTTGGCATTCAGCAGTTGGCTTAGGTATCCCTTGGTCATGCCACTGGCATCCGCCACCTGTTGCAGGGTACAGCCCTTTTGCTTTATGGCGGTTTTCAGATATTCAAATGACACAAGAGCCTCCTGCTGGAAAAATCGCGTAACACTGCCTGATGGCGCTTCGCTTATCAGGCCTACAAAATCAGTACGTACGGGTATTTGATTATAGGTCGTCAAACACGCTTAACGCATCCGCAAGCTTCTTAACGCCAAAGACCTGCATCCCTTCCGGTACTTTTTTCGGTACGTTAGCGGCAGGGACAATCGCCCGGCGAAAGCCGTGCTTCGCCGCTTCCGAAATACGCTCCTGGCCGCTGGGTACCGGACGGATTTCGCCCGCCAGCCCCACTTCGCCAAAGACCACTAAATCCTGCGGCAGCGGCCTGTCGCGCAGACTGGAAACCATTGCCAGCAGCAACGCCAGGTCGGCGCTGGTTTCGGTGACTTTTACGCCGCCGACTACGTTAACGAACACGTCCTGATCCGCCATCTGCAAGCCGCCGTGACGATGCAGTACCGCCAGCAGAATCGCCAGACGGTTCTGTTCCAGACCGACCGCCACGCGACGCGGGTTCGCCATCATCGAATGATCGACCAGCGCCTGAATCTCTACCAGCAGCGGGCGCGTGCCTTCCCAGACCACCATCACCGAACTGCCGGAGGTGACCTCATCGCCACGGCTTAAGAAGATAGCGGAAGGGTTGCTGACTTCACGCAGGCCCTGTTCGGTCATGGCAAAGACGCCCAGCTCATTCACCGCACCAAAGCGGTTTTTATGGCTACGCAGAGTACGGAAACGGGAATCGGCGTCACCGTCGAGCAGTACCGAACAGTCAATACAGTGCTCCAGCACCTTCGGCCCGGCCAGCGAGCCATCTTTGGTGACGTGGCCGACCATGACAATCGCCACGCCGCGCGTTTTGGCAAAGCGCGTCAGGTAAGCCGCCGTTTCGCGCACCTGCGCCACGCTGCCCGGCGAAGACTGAATATCCGCCATGTGCATTACCTGAATGGAGTCGATCACCATCAGTTTCGGCTGTTCTTCTTCGGCAATCAGGCAAATTTGTTCAATACTGGTTTCCGACAGCATGTTCAGATTCGCCGTCGGCAAGCCAAGCCGGTGCGCGCGCATCGCCACCTGTTGTAGCGACTCTTCGCCAGTAACGTACAGGGTTTTCATCTGCTCAGCGAGTTTACACAGCGTTTGTAGCAGCAGCGTTGATTTCCCCGCGCCGGGATTACCGCCAATCAGGATAGCGCTGCCGGGTACCACCCCGCCACCCAGCACGCGGTCAAACTCTTTAAATCCAGTGGAAAAACGCGGCAGTTCTTCAAGGCTGATGTCAGACAGCTTCTGCACTTTTGCCACGCCCGCATTCCCGGCATAGCCACTGAGCCGCTCGTTACGCGCCACCGTTGGCGATGCGGCAAGGCGCACCTCGGTAATGGTATTCCAGGCCTGACAGGCGCTGCATTGCCCCTGCCAGCGCGGGTAATCGGCCCCGCATTCATTACAAACAAAGGCGCGTTTAGGAGCTTTTGCCACGTTTTACCTCTTTCGTTAACGCTTTTGCCGGATGGCGTGGGTGCTTATCCGGCCTACGGACAGCTTGCCACCGGGCAATTTAATCATTTCTGGTTCATGCTGCCGGAGAGAATGCAGAACACGCCCATCAGGTCAGCGTGGCGGATAGTAATCTCCGTCTTTTCATTCACTTTCGGTTTAGCATGATACGCAATACCCAGCCCAGCCGTTTTGATCATCGGCAGGTCGTTGGCACCGTCGCCGATCGCCACCGTCTGCGCCATCGGGATCTCATATTCTTGCGCCAGGCGGGTCAGGGTATTGGCTTTGTACTGGGCATCGACGATATCGCCGATCACGTTGCCGGTAAATTTACCGTCCATGATCTCCAGCTCGTTTGCTACCGCCGCCGTCAGACGCAGTTTATTACGCAGGTAATCGGCAAAGAAGGTAAAGCCGCCAGAGGCAATAGCCACTTTCCAGCCGAGCGTTTCCAGTTTTAACACCAGTTGAGTCAGGCCGGGCATCAGCGGTAGCGTTTCGCGCACCTGGTGCAGAATATTGGCATCAGCGCCCTTCAGCGTCGCCACGCGGCTACGCAGGCTGGCGGTAAAGTCCAGTTCGCCACGCATCGCGCGTTCCGTGACTTCCGCAACCATCTCACCGGTTCCAGCCAGTTTAGCAATTTCATCAATGCATTCGATCTGGATTGCCGTTGAGTCCATGTCCATCACCAGCAAACCCGGCGTGCGCAGATGCGGAATTTTGCCTAACGGGGCAACATCCAGTTTGGCATCATGCGCCAGTTTTGCCGCGCGCGGCGTTAACGAACCCGCCAGGCGAATCACCTGATAATCCTCGACGCACCAGGCAGCAACAATCACCATCGCTGCACCCAGTTTGCTCTGGTATTGCGTTAAACGTTGTTTATCCAGACCACGACCGTACAGCAGCCAGCCACTGCGGCCCGCGTGGTAGTCCAGCGGCATGACTTCATCGCCACTTAAAGAGAGAGGCAGACCTGGCCACAGAGAAACATCTTCAGGTAGATCGCACCAGGTTATGTTAGGCATTAAAGCTCCTGTAAAATCGTTCGGGTCGGAATCATCAGGGGAAAATAACGCATGAGGCTACCCTGTAACCAGCGCTTCTGGCAACATTAAGTCTCAAATTTTCAGCAGGTGGAATATGGCTCGCGCAAAACTGAAATTCCGACTTCATCGTGCAGTGATTGTATTGTTCTGTCTTGCGCTGCTCGTCGCCCTGATGCAGGGCGCATCCTGGTTTAGTCAAAGTCACCAGCAGCAGCGTAATCCGCAGCTCGAAGAGCTGGCCCGTACGCTGGCCCGCCAGGTGGCGCTAAATGTTGCTCCGCTAATGCGTACCGAAACGCCGGATGAAAAACGCATCAAAGCGGTACTCACGCAGCTGACGGAAAGTAGCCGTATTCTGGACGCTGGCGTGTACGATGAACAGGGAGACCTGATTACGCGTACCGGCGAGAGCGTCAACGTTCGTGACCGACTGGCGCTCGACGGCAAAAAAGCCGGGGGTTATTTTAACCAGCAGATTGTCGAACCCATTCAGGGGAAAAATGGTCCGCTGGGCTATTTGCGCCTGACGCTGGATACCCACACCCTCGCCACCGAGGCGAAGCAGGTAGATAACACCACCAATATCTTACGCCTGATGCTGCTGCTGGCGCTGGCGATTGGCGTCGTGCTCACCCGTACATTATTGCAAGGCAAGCGTACCCGCTGGCAGCAATCCCCTTTCCTGCTGACCGCCAACAAACCGGTGCAGGAAGAAGACAACGAGAAAAAAGAGTAAAAGCAGTAAAAACTGTAAAACAGAAGGGAAATCAACCATGACTACACTACGCCTGCTTATCTCAGACTCTTACGATCCGTGGTTTAATCTCGCGGTCGAAGAGTGCATTTTTCGCCAGATGCCCGCCACGCAGCGCGTCCTGTTCTTGTGGCGTAACGCCGATACGGTGGTGATTGGCCGGGCGCAAAACCCGTGGAAAGAGTGTAATACCCGCCGTATGGAGGAAGACAACGTGCGGCTCGCCCGCCGTAGCAGCGGCGGCGGCGCGGTGTTCCATGACTTAGGCAATACCTGCTTTACCTTTATGGCCGGTAAACCGGAGTACGACAAAACCATTTCCACCACGATTGTCCTCAACGCATTGAATTCTCTGGGTGTGACGGCGGACGCCTCCGGGCGTAACGATCTGGTTGTGAAAACGCCAGACGGCGATCGCAAAGTTTCAGGCTCTGCTTACCGGGAAACGAAAGATCGCGGATTCCACCACGGCACGCTGCTTCTAAATGCCGATCTCAGCCGCCTGGCAAACTATCTCAATCCCGACAAAAAGAAACTCGCAGCAAAGGGGATTACCTCTGTCCGCTCACGGGTGGCGAATTTGACGGAGCTGTTACCGGGCATCACCCATGACCAGGTCTGTCAGGCCATCACGGAAGCCTTTTTTGCTCATTATGGCGAACGCGTTGAAGCGGAAGTGATCTCACCGGATAAAACGCCGGACCTGCCAAATTTTGCCGAAACCTTTGCCCGCCAGAGCAGTTGGGAATGGAATTTTGGTCAGGCACCTGCTTTCTCGCATCTGCTGGACGAGCGTTTCACCTGGGGCGGTGTTGAGCTGCATTTCGACGTCGAAAAAGGTCATATCACGCGCACACAGGTGTTTACCGACAGTCTCAATCCCGCGCCGTTAGAAGCGCTGGCAGAGCGACTACAGGGCTGCCAGTATCGCGCCGATGTTTTACAGCAGACTTGCGAAGCGCTGGTTACGGAATATCCGGATCAGGAAAGCGAGCTGCGTGAACTGGCGGCGTGGGTGGCGAAGGCCGTGCGTTAAGCGATTAGTGGCAAATTGCCGGATGGCGGCTGCTCCTTATCCGGCCTACAAGACCGCTCCTGTAGGCCTGATAAGCGAAGCGCCATCAGGCATTAATAGCGGCATTCCCGTAGGCCCGGCCAGCGCAACGCCACCGGGCCACAACAACCCTTACTCTTTATCGCCCAGCAGAACGGATTCCAGCGCGATTTTGATCATGTCGTTAAAGGTCGTCTGACGTTCAGCGGCAGTGGTCTGCTCGTGAGTACGGATATGGTCGGAAACGGTGCAGATGGTCAGCGCTTTTGCACCAAATTCCGCAGCAACACCGTAGATGCCCGCCGCTTCCATTTCCACGCCCAGCACGCCGTATTTTTCCATCACGTCGAACATTTCACCGTCCGGAGAGTAGAACAGGTCAGCGGAGAACAGGTTGCCCACGCGCGCGTCTACACCCAGTGCTTTTGCCGCATCAACCGCGTTACGCACCATGTCGAAATCAGCGATAGCAGCGAAGTCATGATCTTTAAAACGGATACGGTTAACTTTGGAGTCGGTGCAAGCGCCCATACCGATAACCACGTCACGCAGTTTAACGTCCATACGCACAGCGCCGCAGGAGCCTACGCGAATGATTTTCTTCACGCCGAAATCGGTGATCAGCTCTTTGGTGTAGATGGAGCAGGACGGGATACCCATACCATGACCCATAACGGAGATCTTACGGCCTTTGTAAGTACCGGTAAAACCTAACATGCCGCGAACGTTGTTCACTTCACGAACATCTTCGAGGAAAGTTTCAGCAATATGCTTTGCACGCAGCGGGTCGCCCGGCATCAATACGACGTCAGCGAAATCACCCATTTCTGCATTAATATGTGGAGTTGCCATTTTTTGTCCTTATTTCGTTGTTATTGCCTGATGGCGGCTACGCCTTATCAGGCCTACAAAACGTATGCAAAACAGTGAAATACCTTAAGGATTTCGCGTTGTAGGAAGGCGACGAATTCGTGAATCCCCGGGAGCATAGATTCACTATGTGACCGGGGGGAGCGAATGAAGTCAACGCATCTACAGCGCGAAAGATAACGGGTATTACAGCATGTTTTTACCGTAGTCCATCGGTGACGTACCAAAGTAGCTCGCCAGCGTCTGACCGATATCAGCGAAGGTTTCACGGTGACCTAACGAACCAGGTTTCACTTTCGGGCCGTAAACCAGTACCGGGATGTGTTCACGGGTGTGGTCAGTGCCGGTCCAGCTTGGGTCGCAGCCGTGGTCAGCGGTCAGGATCAGAATGTCATCTTCACCCACCAGCTCCATCAGCTCAGGCAGACGGCGGTCGAACAGTTCCAGGCCCGCTGCATAACCGGCGATATCGCGACGATGTCCCCAGGAAGAGTCGAAATCAACGAAGTTGGTGAAGACGATGGTCTTATCACCTGCTTCTTTCATCTCTTTGATGGTGGCGTCGAACAGCGCATCCAGACCGGTGGCTTTCACTTTTTTGGTGATGCCGCAGTTAGCGTAGATATCCGCGATTTTACCGACGGAAACCACGTGACCGTCTTTTTCGTCGACCAGTTTCTGCAGCACGGTCGGTGCTGGCGGCTCAACGGCCAGGTCGTGACGGTTACCGGTACGCTGGAAGTTACCGGCTTTATCACCGATAAACGGACGTGCGATAACACGACCGATGTTGTAACCACCTTCGGTCAGCTCTTCACGTGCGATTTCGCACAGCTCGTAGAGTTTATCCAGGCCAAACGTCTCTTCGTGGCAGGCAATCTGGAACACGGAGTCAGCGGAGGTATAGAAAATCGGCTTGCCGGTTTTCATATGCTCTTCACCCAGTTGATCCAGGATCACGGTACCGGAAGAGTGGCAGTTGCCGAGGTAGCCTGGCAGGTTGGCACGTTTTACCAGTTTATCCAGCAGTTCCTGCGGGAAGCTGTTTTCATGATCGGAGAAATAACCCCAATCAAACAGAACCGGGACACCCGCGATTTCCCAGTGGCCAGACGGCGTGTCTTTCCCGGAAGAAAGTTCATGCGCCCATGCGTAGGCACCAATCACTTCCGCGTTACCGTCCATACCAGCAGCAATTTTACCGGTAGAACCTTCGTGAGCTTTCACCAGGCCCAGACGGGTCAGGTTAGGCAGATTCAGTGGACCTTTGCGACCATTGTCAGCCTCACCTTTCGCACAGGCTTCTGCAATGTGTCCCATAGTGTCTGAACCTACGTCGCCAAAGCGATCCGCATCTTCAGTCGCACCAATACCAAAGGAGTCCAGCACCATAATAAATGCACGTTTCATCTTGTTCTCCATACATCTGCGCCGCAAAAAAGCGATCAGATCAGTATACAGTTATTCGGTAATACGACGATAGACTGTCGGTGTAATTTCTGGCGCTTTATCGTCAAGGCTAATTGCCGCTTTGACCGCTTTCGCCGCTTCCTGCCAGCTGGCTTCGTCTTTCGCGTGGATCACCGCCAGCGGGCGTTGTCCGTCTACGCTGTCGCCCAGACGCGCCATATCGCTAAAGCCAACGCTGTAATCAATGGTGTCCGAAGCCTGACGACGACCGCCGCCCATGGAAACGACCGCCATCCCCAGCGCGCGGGTATCCATCGCGCTGACAAAGCCTTCGGTATCAGCATATACCGCTTTGCTGAGCATTGCCGTCGGCAGGTACTTCGCATAATTTTCGACGAAATCGGTCGGGCCTTTTTGCGCCGCAACCATGCGACCAAAAATCTCTGCCGCTTTACCGTTGTCCAGCACCGCCTGCAATTTCGCACGGGCTTCGGCGTCATCTTTCGCCAGATTGCCGGAGATCAGCATTTCCACGCACAGCGCCATGGTGACGTCTAACAGACGTGGATTACGGTATTCACCGGTCAGGAACTGCACCGCTTCGCGGACTTCGACCGCGTTACCTGCGCTGGAGGCCAGCACCTGGTTCATATCGGTTAACAGCGCGGTGGTACGGACACCCGCACCGTTTGCCACGCCGACAATCGCCTCAGCAAGGGCTTCAGAAAGCTCGTAGGTCGGCATAAAGGCGCCGCTGCCCACTTTCACATCCATCACTAGCGCATCCAGCCCTTCCGCCAGTTTTTTCGCCAGAATGGAACCGGTAATCAGCGGGATGGAATCCACCGTCGCGGTAATATCGCGGGTGGCATAAAAACGTTTATCCGCCGGTGCGAGCGAGCTGGTTTGCCCAATAATCGCCACACCCACGTCTTTAATAATTTCACGGAAGCGCGCGTCGTCCGGGAAGATGTCAAATCCAGGAATCGCTTCCAGTTTATCGAGTGTACCGCCGGTATGCCCCAGGCCACGCCCGGAGATCATCGGAATATAGCCGCCGCACGCTGCGACCATCGGGCCTAACATCAGTGACGTTACGTCACCTACACCGCCGGTAGAGTGTTTATCCACAATCGGGCCGTTCAGCTGCAGGCTTTTCCAGTCCAGCACGGTTCCTGAATCACGCATTGCCATGGTCAGCGAAACTCGCTCAGGCATTGTCATATCGTGGAAGAAAATGGTCATCGCCAGGGCGGCGATTTGCCCTTCAGAGATGGTGTTGTCGCGAATACCATTGATAAAGAAACGAATTTCTTCATCGCTCAGCGCATGACCATCACGTTTTTTACGAATAATTTCTTGTGCGAGAAACACGGTAACCCCCAGGGGAAAAGAGTAGAAGGCCGTTGTAGGCCGGGTAAGCAACGCGCCACCCGGCAGTCGTCTTAATGCCGGATGGCGGCTACGCCTTATCCGGCCTACGTCGCTACAGCTCCGGCAATATAAGGCTTAGTAGCTGCTTGCGCTCTTGCCGTCGCCGTGACCCAGCGCTTTCAGCAGACTCGCCAGCAGGCTGGATGCGCCAAAACGGTAGTGACGAGAATCAGCCCAGTCAGCGCCAAACAGTTCATCGGCAATCGCCAGGAACTGCTGTGCATCTTCTGCAGTGCGTACGCCACCAGCCGGTTTGAAACCTACAGTTTTAGAAACACCCATGTCGCGGATCACTTCCATCATGATGCGTGCGCTTTCCGGCGTCGCATTGACCGGCACTTTACCGGTAGAAGTTTTGATGAAATCAGCACCGGCTTTGATGGAGATTTCAGACGCTTTGCGAATCAGTGCTTCTTCTTTCAGCTCACCGGTTTCGATGATGACTTTCAGCAGCACGTTTGCTGCCGCACACGCGTCTTTGCAGGCTTTAACCAGATCGAAACCAATCTGTTCGTTACCGGCGATCAGCGCACGGTACGGGAACACCACGTCAACTTCATCTGCGCCGTAAGCAATCGCCGCGCGAGTTTCAGCCAGCGCAATCTCGATGTCGTCGTTGCCATGCGGGAAGTTGGTTACGGTTGCAATGCGGATGTCCGGCGTGCCCTGCTCTTTCAGGGTCTTACGCGCAATAGGGATGAAACGCGGATAGATACAGATTGCGGCAGTGTTGCCAACCGGGGTCTTCGCCTGATGACACAGCGCGATCACTTTTTCATTGGTGTCGTCGTCATTCAGGGTGGTCAGGTCCATCAGTTTCAGTGCACGCAGGCTGCTTGCTGTTAAATCGGTCATAACATTCTCCAACGGCATCGCCGTATAAAATTTCACCTTGCGAGTTTGTTAGTATTCTAACATCCGCTCGCTATTACACTTCGATATACATCACAGTTAATGAAAACCACATACAGATTTGCATTACTCTAATGAGATCTACTTCAAATAAATCACCTTTTCTAAAGGGATGCGGTGGCATCAGGCGCATCCGGATCAAAGGTTGCGGCGGCGTTGCTTTCTACAATGGCGTTACACCTTCGGGATAAAAAGGAATCAACGATGCCCACTTCAAGCGAACTCGCGCTGCAACAGCGTTGCCAACAAATCGTGACCAGCCCAGTGCTCAGCCCTGAGCAGAAACGCCACTTTCTGGCGCTGGAAGCTGAAAACGCGCTGCCTTACCCGCAACTGCCTGCACAGGCACGTCAGGCGCTGGATGATGGGGTAATCTGCGATATGTACGAAGGTCATGCCCCGTTCAAACCACGCTATGTTTTACCCGATTACGCGCGTTTTCTGGCCAATGGCTCATCGTGGCTGGAGCTGGAAGGCGCCAGGGATCTTGATGACGCGTTATCCTTACTCACTATTCTTTACCACCATGTTCCGTCAGTGACGTCGATGCCGGTTTATCTCGGCCAGCTTGATGCCCTGCTGCAACCGTATGTTAGAATTCTAACACAAGACGAGATCGATATTCGAATAAAACGTTTCTGGCGTTATCTCGACAGAACCCTGCCAGACGCGTTTATGCATGCCAATATCGGCCCCGCCGATACACCAGTTACCCGTGCAATTTTACGCGCAGACGCAGAGTTAAAGCAGGTTTCACCTAATCTAACATTCATTTATGATCCGCAAATCACACCTGACGATCTGCTGCTCAACGTGGCGCAAAATATCTGCGAGTGCAGTAAGCCGCATATTTCCAACGGCCCTGAAAATGATAAAATTTTCACAAAAGGTCAGTATGGCGTCGTCAGTTGTTACAACTCTTTGCCGCTCGCCGGGGGTGGAAGCACGCTGGTCAGGCTTAATCTGAAAGCCATCGCAGAGCGCAGCACCTCTGTCGATGACTTCTTTACGCGCACCCTACCGCACTACTGCCAGCAGCAAATCGCCATCATTGATTCACGATGTGAATTCCTCTATGAGAAATCACATTTCTTTGAGAATAGCTTCCTCGTGCAGGAAGGGTTGATTGATCCCGAACGTTTTGTGCCTATGTTCGGGATGTACGGCCTGGCGGAGGCGGTGAACCTGCTGTGCGATAAGGCGGGACAGAATGCGCGCTATGGGAAAGATGAGTTCGCCAATCAGCTCGGCTATCGCATCAGCACCCAACTGGCGGAATTTGTCGAAAACACCCCGGTGAAATATGGCTGGAAGCAGCGCGCGATGCTGCATGCACAGTCGGGGATCAGTTCTGACATCGGCACCACGCCAGGTGCACGCCTGCCTTACGGCGATGAGCCGGACCCGATCACCCATCTGCAAACCGTCGCACCACATCACGCGTTTTATCACGCCGGGATCAGCGACATTCTCACGCTGGATGAAACCATCAAGCGTAATCCTCAGGCGCTGGTGCAGTTGTGCCTCGGGGCGTTTAAAGCTGGAATGCGCGAGTTTACCGCCAACGTGAGCGGCAACGATCTGGTTCGCGTTACGGGTTACATGGTGCGCCTGTCGGATCTGGAAAAGTATCGCGCCGAAGGGTCACGAACCAACACCACCTGGCTTGGCGAAGAAGCCGCGCGCAATACGCGCATTCTGGAACGACAACCTCGCGTGATTAGCCATGAACAGCAGATGCGCTTTAGTAAGTAGGCTGATTCCTTTCTCCTGCGTCGACGGGCCGGGCAGTCGCCTGGCTCTGTTTCTGCAAGGATGTAATCTGCGCTGTAAAAATTGCCACAATCCGTGGACGATGGGACGCTGCAACGACTGCGGGGAGTGTGTGCTGCATTGCCCGCATGAGGCGCTGAACCTGAGCGCGGGGAAAGTGTGGTGGCAGTCCGATATGTGTCAGCAGTGTGACACCTGCCTGCATATGTGCCCCCAGCAGGCCACGCCGATGGCGCAGAGTATGAGCGTTGATGAAGTGCTGCAACATATTCGTAAAGCGTCACTGTTTATCGAAGGGATAACCGTTAGTGGCGGTGAAGCGACTACTCAACTCCCCTTTATTGTGGCGCTATTTACCGCGATAAAAACCGATCCGCAGTTGCAACACCTGACCTGCATGGTCGACAGCAACGGCATGCTGAGCGAAACCGGCTGGCAGAAGCTGCTGCCGGTGTGCGACGGCGTAATGCTGGATTTAAAAGCCTGGGACAGCACGTGTCATCGGCAGCTTACCGGCCGCGATAACACGCTGATTAAAAAAAGTATTACCTTTTTGTCCGGGCAGAGAAAACTGGCGGAACTGCGCCTGCTGGTTATTCCTGGTGAGGTGGATTATCTACAGCATATTGATGCGCTGGCGGCGTTTATCATACGCACCGGTGACGTACCTGTGCGGCTGAATGCCTTCCATGCGCACGGGGTGTATGGCGAAGCGAAGGACTGGCCGAGCGCCACGCCGGAGGATGTGGAACAGCTGGCGCAAAGATTGCGCGAACGCGGGGTGGATAATTTGATTTTCCCGGCGCTGTACCTGTGATTGCCGGATGCGACGACATCATCTGTAGGCCGGAAAAAACACAGCTGCCATCCGACGAAGTTATGCCTGATGCGCTTCGCTTATCAGGCCTACGGAGCGCACACATTTGTCGGCCGGATACGCCATCCAATCACACATTAAACAACGCCGTGGTATTACGATACAGCGCGTCAGCGATCACGTCCGCAGGTTCCGGGCGCAGATCGCATAAGACGTCGAAGACTCTGACTACCTGCTCCGGCCGGTTAGGCTGCCCCTGAAAGCCATTGAGCGGCATATCCGGCGCGTCGGTTTCCAGCAACAGCGATTCCAGCGGTAATTGCGCCATTACCTCGCGGGTTTTACTGGCGCGCGGATAGGTAATGGTGCCTCCCACGCCAATTTTGTATCCCAGTTGCACAAAGCGCTCTGCCTGCTGCACGCTCCCGGAAAAACCATGCACAACGCCAGTTCGCGGCAAAGCATGACGTTTCAGGTGCATCGCCAACTTGTCATGGGTGCGCCGCGAATGCAGGATCACCGGCAATTCGTACCGCTTCGCCAGCTTTAGTTGCGCTTCCAGCACCCACTCTTGCTTATCGAATTGCGGATCGTCCCGATACAGATCCAATCCAATCTCGCCTAGCGCCACCAGTTTTCGTGGGCGCTTATCCAGCTCCTGTTGCAACTGGTCCAGGCAGTCATCGCTATGTTGTTCAATAACAATGGGATGCAGACCAAGCGCGGCAAACAATGGAGGATAATTTTCCGCTAACGCCAGTACGCGGGGAAAATTCGCCGCCTGTGTGGCCGGAACGATAATGCTCTGTACACCAACCTCCACCGCGCGCTGAATGCTGGCAGATTCATCGCCGGTAAACGGCGGGAAATCAAAGTGACAATGCGTATCGATAAAACGATAACTCACGCCAAATCCTCATTATCAAACGTCGTGTCGTTCGCCTGAGGCACATTGGTCACCACTGGCACATGGGCATCGTTGGCCACCGGCGCGGGAGGAACTACCACCGGCCCCGGCACCACCATCTTCGGCGTCTGACGAGGCAGTGGCGCATTTTTCGCCAACAGTTTGCCGACTGTCGCCAGAAAGTAACGACCGCACAGGCGTCCGGTTTTGTAATCTTCCCGCAGTGCCGGAATACGGCTGCCCAACGCCATGCTATGGAGTGGTTTTGGCGGATAGATCTCAAAAATACGCAGCTTGCCCGGCGGCTTCTCAATAAAACTCTGGATAGCACGATAGCTGGTCTCATGATGCTGCACCAGATTCAGAAACGGTTGCAGGCTACTTTCACCCAACCAGCGCTCCATACGTTTGAACCACTGCGGGGTGTAGTACATTTGCGAAGGCACAGTGCGAATCACTACCAACGTTTTTGCCCCCTGCTTCGCTGCCTCCTGCACAGGTATGGCATCACTAACTCCTCCATCCAGATAGTTCACGCCGTCCAATACAACCCCTGTGCGGTAGAACCCGGGAATCGCGCTGGAGGCTCGAATGAGGTCGAGCCAGTTTTGCCGGTTCGGCGAAAAATAGCCGGGCGTGTAATCATCGCCCCGACAGGCGCACATATAAAATGCTTTCCCTGCGGCAAACAGGCGCTCGGCGTTGTCCATCGCCAGCGGCATATGCGTTGCAGTCGAATCCACCAGCCAGTCGAGATCGATCAGATTTCCCCCACGCACAAAACGCACCGGGTCAAAAAATTCGCGTCGGGTGGTGTAACGCATAATAACTTTGCGGCCGTAACCGGGCTGGTTACAGAGATAGGCTGAAAGGTTTTGCGCGCCAGCCGACGTCCCATAGTAGAGATCAAAGGGATTGAACTGCGCGCGCATGAACTCATCCAGTACGCCGGCGGTGAAGATGCCTCTTTGTCCCCCGCCCTCGCACACCAGCGCCACACTGCCTGGTTGAAATGGACGTAACGATAACGGCGCAATATTACCGAGCGTGACGGGTATTCTCTGCCCCACCTCTGCCTTCCTGTTGTTTTTGTAATAGAGCAACAAAGTAACGCAAATTGCCTGACGCTAAAACCGTAAAAGCCAGTCCAATGGACTGGCTTAGTAGCAATTTTTCTTTACGGTTTACGTACTAGGGTCGTTTACGCCCGGTAAACAGGCTGACCAGGAACAAAATGATCCCCACCACAAACACAATTTTCGCTGCGCCGGCTGCAGTACCCGCCAGTCCACCAAAACCGAGTGCGGCGGCAATTAACGCGATAACCAGAAATATGATGCCCCATCGAAACATATGCTTCTCCTTTACCATAGTTAATTTCACCGCTTGATATGAGCGCTCAGGCTGCCCATCGGCGATATTTTCAGTGTGGTGCACAACACGCCTCCCGACAAACGTCAGGAGGACGAATTAAGTCTAATTACTGAGTTTTGAGATCGTTTTTGACGCTTTTCACGCCATCAATCGCTTTGGCGATGCTCTCAGCACGATCGCTTTGAGCCTGTGAATCGACGGTGCCTGAAAGTTGCACAACGCCATCGGTGGTCTCAACTTTCACCTTGCGGGAAGGGACGATATCATCGGCCAGCAGCTTGGCTTTTACCTCACTGGTGATTGCCGTATCGCCCGCATAGCCTTTAACGGAGGTTTCTTTACTATCACGCACATGCAGTTTGTCGCTAACGGAGGTCACGCCCTCAACGCCTTTCGCCACTTTCACCGCTTCTTCGGCCTGTGCCTGGCTTTCAACAAACCCGCTTAGTGTCACCACCTTTTGATCTGTTTTGACGGAAATATCGGTGCTCTTAATGCTTTCGTGGTCCACCAGCGCGGCTTTTACTTTCGCGGTGATGGTGCTGTCATCCATGAAATTACCGACTTTGTTCATAGAGCTATCGACTTTCTGCCCCGCACTTTCGACGCCGGATTGCGCTTTATCCATCGTAGCGTTTTCTGCATAAGCAGAACCCGTTGCAACAGCGGAGGTCAGCATCACGGCCAGCAGCGTTTTAGAAATCTTAAGTCCTGTCATTGTCATCGATGTATTCCTGTATGTTTTGCTAAAAGCTATGCTCTGCCGTTACACGGCCTGAACCAGCAACTAATCTTGTAAGTGGAATAAATATCAGCAATAGACGCTGCAACAGGCAGCCTAAAAAGCATTAAACGCCGATATTTATGTCATCACATTGTTAAATATAGTTCACGATTTCGTGATCGCAGTCAGAATTGATTAAAAAACAGGCAAACAAAAGAAAAACGCGAGGTTTTAAGAACATTCCGCAAGGGATTTAAAAGACAGGAAAAGTTGCAGGACACGGCGGATACCGTGCCCTGGAAGGTCGATTAGTGTTCGCGTGTTTTACGGAACTGAACGTCCGGGTAACGTTCCTGGGTGAGATTCAGGTTAACCATGGTTGGTGCGATATAGGTGAGGTTATCGCCGCCATCAAGAGCTAGCTGAATTTCGTTCTTACGCTTAAATTCTTCGAATTTCTTCACGTCAGAACATTCTACCCAGCGCGCAGTCGCTACGTTGACAGATTCATAAATCGCTTCAACGTTGTACTCGCTCTTCAGACGTGAAACCACCACGTCAAACTGCAGCACACCCACCGCGCCCACGATCAGATCGTTATTGGCGATCGGACGGAATACCTGTACTGCGCCCTCTTCTGACAGCTGAACCAGCCCTTTCAGCAGCTGTTTCTGCTTCAATGGATCCTTCAGGCGAATACGGCGGAACAGCTCCGGTGCGAAGTTCGGAATACCGGTGAACTTCATCATTTCGCCCTGGGTAAAGGTATCGCCGATCTGGATAGTGCCGTGGTTATGCAGACCGAGAATATCGCCCGGATACGCTTCTTCCACATGAGAACGGTCACCGGCCATAAAGGTGAGTGCGTCGGAGATCACCACGTCTTTACCAATGCGCACCTGGCGCATTTTCATGCCTTTCTCATACTTGCCGGATACCACACGCATGAACGCCACGCGGTCACGGTGTTTCGGGTCCATGTTGGCCTGAATTTTAAACACGAAACCGGTGAACTTCTCTTCTGAGGCTTCGACGACGCGGGTGTCGGTTTTACGCGGCATCGGCGCAGGCGCCCACTCCACCAGGCCGTCCAGCATATGGTCAACGCCGAAGTTACCCAGCGCGGTACCGAAGAAGACCGGGGTGATTTCGCCCGCGAGGAACAGCTCATGGTCGAACTCGTTGGACGCGCCCTGCACCAGCTCCAGCTCGTCACGCAGCTGCTGCGCCAGGTCTTCACCCACGGCAGCATCAAGTTCCGGGTTGTTCAGACCTTTAACAACACGCACTTCCTGAATGGTGTGGCCTTTACCGGTCTGATACAGGTAAGTTTCATCTTTATAAAGGTGATAGACACCTTTGAACAACTTACCACAGCCAATCGGCCAGGTGATTGGCGCACAGCCGATTTTCAGTTCGTTCTCGACTTCATCCAGCAGCTCCATCGGATCGCGGATGTCACGGTCGAGTTTGTTCATAAAGGTCAGGATCGGCGTATCGCGCAGACGGGTAACTTCCATCAGCTTACGGGTACGATCCTCGACGCCTTTTGCGGCATCGATAACCATCAGGCAGCAGTCCACCGCCGTCAGAGTACGATAGGTATCTTCGGAGAAATCTTCGTGCCCCGGGGTGTCCAGCAGGTTCACCAGGCAGTCATGATACGGAAACTGCATCACAGAGGTGGTAATGGAGATACCACGCTGCTTTTCCATTTCCATCCAGTCAGATTTTGCATGCTGGCTGGAGCCACGGCCTTTTACCGTACCGGCGGTCTGAATGGCCTGTCCGAATAACAGTACCTTTTCAGTAATTGTCGTTTTACCGGCATCCGGGTGAGAAATAATGGCAAAAGTGCGGCGTTTGGCCACCTCTTGCAAATAAGGAGACAACGTCATAGTCAAATCTTCTTAGGTAAGCACGGCAACGGGCCGGGCAAGTTGAATACGAAAAATTGCGGCTATTTTACCCATCAACGGGGGGGAGGCAATCAGTGTTTACACAGGAGCTGCTCCAGTTCGCTTAATGACGCTACGGTCCAGGTCGGCTGAATGCCCGCTGGCTGCTCGCGGTGGTGCGTATTTAGCCAGCAGGTGGATAGCCCGGCGTTAATGCCGCCAAGAATATCGGACTCTGCGGTGTCACCCACCATCAGCACGCGAGAACGGTCAGGATTACCCGCCTGCTCCAGCGCATGGTCAAAAATACGGGGGTCGGGTTTTGCCACCCCAACCTGCTCAGAAATCACCAGCAGGTCGAAATAGTCGCGCAGCCCCGTCCGCTCAAGGCGGATTTGCTGCAACGCGGTAAAGCCGTTAGTAATGATGCCGATTTTCGTTTTATCACGAATCGCATTGAGCAGAGAAACCGCCCCCGGCAACGGTGAGCAGATCTCCGCCATCGCATTGATGAATGCGTCATTAAGCTGGCCCGGTTCAACCTTCAGGCGTTCGGCCCAGCTCTGAAAACGGGCATGCTGCAGTTGTAATGAGGTAATCGCGCCGTTTTGGTAATCCACCCACAGCGGTTTATTCACGGCCTGGTAGTCCTGAAAATCTTCAGCGGTAAAGGTAATGCTAAAGTCGAGAAACATCCGCTGTAAGCCGGTAAACGAGTCAAACGTAAACAGCGTTTCGTCGGCATCAAAGAAAATCCAGTCCCACTTCTTCATCATTACACCTTATCTTACATGCTGATTGGCAACGCCATGATGATGGCGTCTTCGTGACCATCGGCCGTTGGATAGTAGTTGCGACGGATCGTCGCCTCGTTAAAGCCTAAGCTTTCGTACAGCGCGATAGCGGCCGCATTCGAGGCGCGCACTTCAAGCCACAGGGTCAAAATGCCACGCTTTTCCAGCTCATCGATCAGATGCTCCAGCAGCTCACGCCCCAGGCCCCGGCGCTGAAAGTCAGGATCGACGGCGATATTGAACAACGTCGCTTCATCCAGTACGACCTGCGTAATTGCAAAGGCGGCCATCACGTCGTCAACCCTCAACTGAAAATTGAGGTAGCGATCGCCCTGGTTGCTGGCAAATGTTTTTTCACTCCACGGAAAAGCGTGGGCGCGTTTTTCAATCTGAAATGCTGCGGGTAAATCAGTCGGCTCGAGGGAAGAAATCGTGTTCATATGCGCAGATTTGTTGCCATAACGCGGCGCGTGCCGCTGGGTTTTCCCGTAATTCATTAAACGCAGGACTCTCGACCTGAGCGCCCTCCAGCAGCAGCGGCTCTTCGGTTCCCAGCCACCAGCTATTACAGCGACTGCCTTGCGGCAGCATGGCGACACGGTCAGGCGTCAGTTGTAAAACCTGATCCGGGCTAACGGTTAATGCGCGTAAAATATCGCTGATCAACGGTTCGGTTAGCGCGGGTAACTGTGCAGCAACCATCACCAAACGGACATGCGCAGGAATGGAAATCGCGATCTCGCCCTGCAGTGCGCCAGGACGACGCAACGACCACTGCGTAATGCCCAGTTGCTGTAACTGCCAGTCTCGTCGGGATGTCATAGCGAAACACTCCTGTCTATCAGGGGCGCAAATATAGCAAATTTGTCGAATCCGTGCCATCAAACAACTATAATCCCCCGCTGTACAATTTAAGGAGCATTCCATGTCTGCTTTTACCCCGGCAAGTGAAGTCTTGCTGCGCCACAGTGATGATTTCGAACAAAGCCGTATTCTGTTTGCCGGTGATTTGCAGGATGACCTGCCTGCCCATTTTGAAAGCGCCGCCAGCCGTGCGCACACCCAGCAACTTCACCACTGGCAGGTGCTTAACCGCCAGATGGGCGACAACATCCGCTTCAGCCTCGTCGCGCAGGCCGATGACGTTGCCGATAGCGATACGCTGATCTACTACTGGCCGAAGAATAAGCCGGAAGCCCAGTTCCAGTTGATGAACATTCTGTCGCTGTTACCGGTGGGCACCGATATTTTTGTTGTCGGTGAGAATCGCAGCGGTGTACGTAGCGCAGAGCAGATGCTGGCCGAATACGCACCGTTAAACAAAGTCGACAGCGCACGTCGCTGTGGCCTGTACCACGGTCGTCTGGAAAAACAGCCGGTCTTTGATGCAGAAAAATACTGGGATGAATACCAGACAGAAAATCTGACCATCAAAACGCTGCCGGGCGTCTTCAGCCGTGACGGCCTGGATGTTGGCAGCCAACTGCTGCTCTCCACGCTGACGCCGCACACCAAAGGCAAAGTGCTGGATGTCGGCTGTGGCGCAGGCGTTCTCTCCGTCGCCTTAGCCAGCCACTCGCCGAAAGTGCGCTTAACCCTGTGCGATGTTAGCGCCGCCGCCGTTGAAGCCAGCCGCGCAACGCTTGCAGCCAACGGCATTGAAGGTGACGTCATCGCCAGTAACGTCTTTTCTGACGTGACGGGTCGATTTGATATGATCATCTCCAACCCGCCGTTCCACGACGGTATGCAGACCAGCCTTGATGCAGCACAAACGCTGATTCGCGGAGCCGTGCGTCATCTGAACAGCGGTGGTGAACTGCGTATTGTGGCGAACGCCTTCCTGCCTTATCCGAAGGTACTGGATGAAGTGTTTGGCTTCCACGAAGTTATCGCGCAGACCGGGCGCTTCAAGGTCTATCGCACCATCATGACGCGTCAGGCGAAAAAAGCCTAACTGCTCCAGGCCAGATAAGGCGTTTACGCCGCCATCCGGCGTGACACCGAGCAACGCCGGATGGCGCTATCGCTTATCCGGCCTGCATAAAACACCAAAGCCGAAGAAACGCCTTTTTTTTCGGCAATCACGTTAAGTTCGATAATTAACAGTTGACGCCCTGCATAAAATCTCTAAAATCCGCCCCCGTGGTAACGATACTTTTTGAGTGTCGATGGTATGCGAAGGTGGCGGAATTGGTAGACGCGCTAGCTTCAGGTGTTAGTGTCCTTTCGGACGTGGGGGTTCAAGTCCCCCCCCTCGCACCATAATCCACGTTGATATTGCTCGCACTGGGCGAAGGTGGCGGAATTGGTAGACGCGCTAGCTTCAGGTGTTAGTGTCCTTAGGATGTGGGGGTTCGAGTCCCCCCCCTCGCACCAACGAGGCGATATCAAAAAAATAAGATGACTGTGCGAAGGTGGCGGAATTGGTAGACGCGCTAGCTTCAGGTGTTAGTGTCCTTAGGATGTGGGGGTTCGAGTCCCCCCCCTCGCACCAATTATCTTATTTCCCTCTCGATTTCCTTCTCTGTTTTGTTCATCCCTGATTCCAGTTCATCATTACCAAAACAATGCCACCAATCAGTGCCGCGCATGAAGGTAACAAAACAAAGTGCCGTAAACGTTTGTGGTACAGCATGAGCGAAGTCAGCAGTAATCCTAATACAATCATCACCTTCCATACGTAGACCGACAGGTCGCTATATGCCATCCCGGCAATCAGCATTCCCGGCAGCAGAACACCCCATCCACTGCCCAGCGTACGTTGCAACATGATTTCACCTATGACATTGATAATGATAACCAATATCATATGATAAAATTTCTCATTTGTCAGCCGTGAAGCACTATCAATTATATGAGTTTTACTTAACGATTGATGACATGAATAATCCAAGGTGATAAATTGCTCACCGGTTAGCTCTTCAACTAAAAACAATAAAAACCTCTGCGAATGATACCCCGTTCGTTATTTGTTTTATTTACCAACACACCTTCGTACATTGCAGATAACTAACAATATTTACCTATGACAGTACAATCCTGGCGAACTCTGCGCACAAAAAAATACCAACTCTCTTTACGACTGTTTCTACTGCTCAACGCAGTCTCCGCGCTGTTTACGCTTTTTTTCCCTCTGTTTGCGGTCAAAGCCTTATCAGTACCGGCGTTGCTGATGCTGGTGATGAGTACACTGCTGCTGGTATGGCATGGGAAATACGCGGATAAAAGAATTAATCTCCCTTTTATTTCAATCGTTTTTGGCT
The DNA here is from genome assembly GCF_030332605.1 of Citrobacter sp. Cpo103. NCBI lineage: Bacteria > Pseudomonadati > Pseudomonadota > Gammaproteobacteria > Enterobacterales > Enterobacteriaceae > Citrobacter > Citrobacter sp. Cpo103. The sequence goes on from NZ_JAOWHO010000020.1 coordinate 270,039, forward strand.
TGTTATGGGCGTTACATATATTCTTGAAATATAACGCTCTAGGTCAGAATGATTATTATTTCCTGTTAATAGCGCTGCTCAGCGTACTGTTTATTGGCTCTATCGCTTTTGCCAATAATATCATCGCGTTTACGCTCCACTCACTCCCCTCCGTCGCCGTTTGTTTATGGCTTAACGGCAGCGAACATGGTTTGCGGATTTTCTATTTTATGGCGCTGCCTATGGCCGGTATCGCCATCCAGCATGTGATACAAAAGCGCTACGATGGATTCGCTCAGCAACTGATGTACAAACTGCTGGAGGAGAGGGAAACCCTGAACGGGCTCAGCATGCTCGACCCGCTAACCGGTTTGTATAATCGCCGGGGGCTGCAACACCGGCTCGATACGCTGTTGGCTCTGAGTAATTCGAGGCACTTCGTTCTGCTGTTGGATATCGACCATTTCAAATCCTATAACGATCATTACGGACATATGATGGGCGACCAGGCGTTGATCCGTGTTTCTGCCGCCATCCGAGACTCCGTACGCTCCCGGGATGTGGTGGCGCGTTTTGGCGGTGAAGAGTTTATGATTTTGCTGACCGCGGTCGATCCACAGCAGGCCCAGGCTGCCGCCGAACGTATCCGCCAGAAAGTGTACGATCTTAAAATCCCTCACATGTTTAATGAGAGCGTGGCAACCAACGTAACCGTCAGTATCGGCATTGCACCTCTGGTAAAACAGGATATTGATGCTGCTATCGCCAAAGCGGATAAAGCCCTTTACGAGGCCAAGAATCTTGGACGTAACAATACGCTGGTCAGCGATGAGCTGCGGGTAAACTGCCCCTCTACCTGAGCTTTCTGTGCGCTGCCGCTCGGGATGGCGACAAAGATCTTGCCATCGCTCAATGTCAATTATAGGATTAGCAATCATTATCATTAAGATTAACATCCTTATATCGACATGGCTTATCGTTCCGCACCGATCGTTGAAGATGTCATCTGGCGTAGCCATCTCCCCTCAGAGATGCCCTCGCTGGCTGCTGCCGTACGCGCAACGATAGCCAAAACTCGCGAGCACCTGCTGGACTTCATTCGTCTTGACGAAACGCCTGTGCCAGGCGCAATGACGCTGCATGAATGGACGCAACCGGCGACGCTTAGCTCGCTGCTGGCCGTTTATTCAGACCATATCTATCGCAACCAACCCACGCTACCCCGCGAAAATAAGCCCCTGATTTCTCTTTGGGCGCAATGGTATATCGGCCTGATGATGCCTCCGTTAATGGTGGCCCTACTGACGCAAAAAGAGGCTATCGACGTCTCTCCTGAACATATGCGCGCAGAGTTTCACGAAACGGGCCGTGCGGCCTGCTTCTGGATCGACGTCCATCAGGATCACCAGGCAACAGCTCTGTCCCCTCAACAACGCATGGAAACGCTGATTCTCTCAGCGCTGACGCCGGTTGTGCAGGCGCTGGAAGCGACGGGCGAGATCAACGCGAAGCTTATCTGGAGCAACACCGGATATTTAATTCACTGGTATTTAACGGAAATGAAGCCGTTGCTAGGTGAGGAACTGCTGACCACGCTGCGCCAGACCTGCTTTTTTGAGAAACAACTCTCCTGCGGTCAGGATAACCCTCTGTGGCGAACCGTTGTTCCGCGCGAGGGGCTGTTAGTACGCAGAACCTGCTGCCAACGCTATCGCCTGCCTGACGTTCAGCAATGCGGAGACTGCACGCTGAAGTAAGCGAGGAGCCGTAGCCCCTCGCCAGATATTTATGCAACCTGCTGGTTTTCCTCTTCCATACGCTGCGCTTCTTCTTTTTCCTGCGCCAATAGCTGCTTTTCGTAGACCTTAAAGAATGGGAAGTAGATAACGGCCGACACCAGCGCCAACAGCACCACCAGGATAGCCGCACGATAATCCCAGCCTAATGCCCATGCCGCGCCAACCGGTGCCGGTGCGGTCCAGGGAACCACTGAAATGACCCGCCCAATTAAATCCAGTTTCATCGCCGCCCAGGCCAGTACCGCATTCACCATTGGGGCCAGCAGGAAAGGGATAAAAAACACCGGGTTCATGACAATCGGCGTACCAAAAATCACCGGTTCGTTAATATTAAAAATGCTGGGGACTACGCTCAGACGCCCAATCGAGCGTAGATGAGCCGAACGACTACGCAGATAGCAAATCACCAACCCCATCGTTGCGCCTGACCCACCGACCACAATAAAGAACGTCCAGAACGCTTCCATAAAGATATGCGGTAACGGCGCGCCCTGCGCCAGCGCCGACTGGTTCATTCCAAGATTAGTTAGCCAGAACATTTGCAGCATTCCCGACACAATTGCCGCGCCGTGAATACCCGCAAACCACAATAGGTGGCCAATCAATACCGCCAGAAGTATCGCCGGCAGAGAATCTGCAGCCGACACCAGTGGTTTAAAGATGGCCATAATGGCCTGCGGGATCAGCATGTCAAACTGCGACTGTATCACCAGACTCAGCGGGTAAAGCGTCAGTACTACCACCAGCACCGGGATCAGCAGATCGAAAGAGTTTTTGATCATCGGCGGCACCTGATCGGGTAAACGGATGCCGATGTTGTGCGCCTTCAGGAAGCGCATCATTTCAACACAGTAAATGGCCACCAGGATGGCGGTGAAAATCCCCGTTCCTCCCAGGCTATCAACCGGCATTGTGCCTTTGGTTTTTGGCGCGGCAATCAGCAAAAAAGCCATGATTGATAGCATCGCACACATAAACGGATCTAACTGATGCGACTTCACATAGTGCTTACCCAGGTTATAAGCAATAGCCGCACATATGTAGACCGACATAATCCCCATCGTCATATCAAACGGTGTGAGGATTTGGCCTTCAAACTGTTTTGCCAGATCCAGCCACACGCGGGCGAATCCCCAGGTGGTATCCGGAGAAAAAGGCGGGTAGGCAAAAACCAGCAGAAAAGAGCCTACAATCATAAAAGGCATCGCCGAAATAAAACCGTCGCGAATGGCCATTACATGTCGTTGCGAAGAGATGCGCCCGGCGACAGGACTAACGTAATTTTCAACAAAACGGAAAATTACGTTAAACACAGCATGGTTAGTAGACATAGCCGTTCTCCCGTTGTGCAAAACCCTGCAACGGTGCTGGCATCAACACCGCCACCACGTAAAGCCCATTACCACTTTTCGCAACCGTGCCGGGAGGAACACCAGCGCTACCGCTTTTCGAGTTAAGTTTCATAGATGGCTCTTATTATGTGATACAGAGGAAGTGACAACTTCAGTATTAATCGTCATTTCAGCATTCTGCAACCGGTTACTGTAACCGGTTTCTTTGATTGTGAAGAAGATCGAAAAACTGCTAATGTTGCTATGTTGTTACAATAAAATATTTACAGTGTGGTTGCCCCTATGACAAATTACATCCTGCAATTTTCTGCTGTGCAGGGCTATCTGTAAGCGTTAGGGAGAGAAGAATGAGTTTGCAATCAGTACGCCAATTCCTGGCGCAACATGCACCAGATATCGAGATCATCGAATTAAACCAGAGCACAGCAACCGTTGATCTGGCAGCAAAAGCCCATAACGTTGAACCTGGCCAAATAGCGAAAACACTTTCGCTAAAGGTGAAGAACGATATCATCCTGGTCGTGGCAAAAGGCGATGCCAGACTGGATAATAAAAAGCTAAAGAGTACGTTCGGTGCTAAAGCCCGAATGTTAAGTAGTGATGAGGTCGTGAACGCGACGGGGCACCCCGTTGGAGGCGTTTGCCCCTTCGGATTAGAAACACCGATATCAGTGTACTGTGATGTTTCTCTGAAACACTACGCTGAAGTGCTGCCTGCCGCAGGTGCCATCCACAGCGCGGTTCGCATCACGCCTGAAAGGATGGCTGAACTGACTTCTGCCACCTGGGTTGACGTGTGTCAGTAATGTTTCACACGCTAAACCGGCGGCCAAACCCGGCAAGAAACACGTCAACGTTGCCCGTCACGAAACCGCCTGCATAAAAGGCGCTGGCTCTCCAGCACGCAGATACAGCAGGATATCGGCCGCATCCAGTAACCCGGCATCCGAGCTGACCCCCAGTTTGGACATCACATTAAATTTGTGTGCCCGAATGGTTTTGATGTTCCGTTCAAGCTGAACAGCAATCTGTGGCATCGAATAACCATTCGACATAAAGCGCAGTATTTCTCGTTCTGTCGGACTGAGCATACGGCTTTGATTAATATACCAATGGTTTTTCGTGCCTTCGGTTCCCCGGCCAGGGCTGCTTAACGCCGTAAATAACGCGTCCTGCAACACCGTTAACGAAGAAGCTTTACTCACAACGCCATCTAACGGCAAGGGGGACAGGGAACCAATTAAACGCGCTTCAGCGTCATCATCGGCAATCACCACACGGCGAATCCGCGGATAATTTATCGCCAGCTCCGTTAAATAGGCCAACCCTGCTCTACGATCGGTTCTGATTGCAGAGAGGGAAAAAATAACTGCCGAAAACGACATCTTTAACATTGCCTGGCTAAAAGCGGGCTGGTTTGAAAAGAGATGAAGTTTATATTGGTCATCCGGTATGGTATTAAATAAACTCTTAATACCCACACTGCTCATCGTGCACTTTTCTACCAGTGCAACGTTTCTTTTGATGATTCTGCTTTCCATTCCGTGGTTTCTCCATAAACTGAAGGTAAATTAAGTTCTCGCGATCCTTGAGAACTATTTATCCAGGCATACATTTCTGCATTGCTATTTATCGACAAGCGACGCATAGCGCTATTCTTTTGGGCACTTATTGTTTTATTGCTTTTTTTCAGCAACGCCGCAATCTGGTTAATCCCCCAGCCTTTCCCAAGGAGGCGCAATACTTTTCTTTCAGAGAGAGTGAGAACAATAGATCGTGCGCTATGGTCTAACAATTGCGGCATAGCAGGCGGAGAGAGCAGTGCCTTGCTTATTCTCTCTGCTCGTGTATTTCCCGCGTGAATGACATTCACTAAACTTTCAATCGGCTCGGCGTCAGAGAGCAGCGAACTGACAGGACACATCAGTAGTTCAACCGCCAGAGGATAAAAGATACGAGATACGAGAAATACCCAGTGAATATCACGATATTGAGATAATAAAGAATAATATTGCTCGCAGACTGAACGAGGATAATTGCAGTCTCCGGTTAAATCAGCAATCACCAAATCAGCACACCGTAGCTGTAATAACGTCAGTTCTTCAACAGAACGACAGTAGGTAAGTTCGTAATCGGAGAACTTTCCCTGCATTATACCTTTAAGCCCAGTTTGTATAATCGGTGATTTACTAATAATAATTGCGTTTTTGCAGCGTCCTGGCAACATATCCCCTCCACACTCACCAGTCCGCAATCGTACTTAATTAAATCTTCCCGGGTGGATTAATAATCTTAACTCACAGGAAAATACTCCGAACAATAAGCGGGGTGAATTGTTATCCTTGGTATTTATTTCAAAAAGTATTGACGGCACCATCCAAATAGCGCCAAATTCTAAGCTATTATTGCACAATTACGTATAAATACATTATCTGTACAATTATAATAACTACAATAGATCGTTAGCATGGCTTACGTATTTGCCATCCGGAAAAATAACGCTACATTTCAATCATGTCTCCCCCTCGTACCTTAGCGAACGGGAGCGTTAAGATACCGCAACCGTATCACCTGTGTCTTTTTTCGACACAAAGATTGATCTTAGCCAGAGCCAGCGGGCTCATGCTTCATGATAAAAAGAAGACATTCGTCACTCAAAGAGATCCTTTTCAGTCAGAGCGAACCATGCAAACAGAGCAGTCGTCACAGCGAACGGTTACACGGTTATGTATTCAATGCGGACTTTTTTTACTTCAGCATGGGGCAGAAAGCGCTCTGGTTGACGAGTTATCCACCCGACTCGGGCTGGCACTTGGCATGGATAGCGTAGAAAGCGCCATCTCCTCTAACGCTATCGTCCTGACCACCATTAAAGACGGGCAATGCCTGACATCAACGCGAAAAAATCAGGATCGCGGCATTAATATGCACGTCGTGACGGAAGTGCAGCACATTGTCATTTTGGCGGAACATAAACTGCTGGATATTAAAGGGGTAGAGAAACGCTTTAGCCAGATTAAGCCGCTACGCTATCCAAGATGGCTGGTCGCCTTCATGGTCGGCTTGTCCTGCGCCTGCTTTTGTAAGCTCAATAACGGCGGATGGGATGGTGCGGTGATCACTTTTTTCGCCAGCATGGTGGCAATGTATATCCGTCAGATTCTGGCATCCCGGCATTTGCACCCACAAATTAACTTTTGCATCACCGCGTTTGTGGCGACAACGATTTCTGGTCTGCTGCTGACGCTACCGACGTTTAACCACACCCCGACCATCGCCATGGCTGCCAGCGTGCTGCTGCTGGTTCCAGGCTTTCCGCTGATCAACTCCGTCGCGGATATGTTTAAGGGACACATTAATACCGGGCTCGCCCGCTGGGCAATTGCCAGTTTGCTTACACTGGCGACCTGCATTGGCGTGGTCATGTCGATGACCTTATGGGGGCTGCGCGGATGGGCGTGATCGATTTCATGTTGGCGTTAATGCAGGACATGATCCTGTCGGCGATCCCGGCAGTAGGCTTTGCCATGGTATTTAATGTCCCTCATCGGGCGCTCCCCTGGTGTGCGTTACTCGGCGCGCTCGGTCACGGTTCGCGAATGGCAATGATGAGCGCAGGGTTTAATATCGAATGGTCAACCTTTATGGCATCGCTGCTGGTCGGCTGCATTGGGATCCAGTGGTCGCGTTGGTATCTGGCGCATCCGAAAGTCTTTACCGTTGCGGCAGTGATCCCGATGTTTCCTGGGATCTCCGCCTACACCGCCATGATCTCGGCGGTAAAAATCGGCCATTTTGGCTACAGCGAAGCGCTGATGATCACCCTGCTGACCAATTTCCTGAAAGCCTCATCAATTGTCGGCGCGCTCTCCATCGGACTATCCGTGCCAGGGTTATGGCTGTATCGCAAACGCCCACGCGTTTGACGGTGCACTTTCTTTAATGCCATGCAGAGAGGGGAATCTCCCCCCTCATCTGCTGCTCTCCTTCTTCTCTGTGTTACTATAAAAGCAGTCCCCTTCTCGGTTGTTGTTCAGTATTGAGAAACATTATGCCCTGCAAAATTTTGACGCCAGACGTCACTAGCATTGACGCCTTACTACACGATCACCACGCCGTGCTGGCCAGGTCTGCGGGTGGCACCGTAGCCGTATTCGCTAACAATGCGCCAGCGTTTTACGCGGTGACGCCTGCGAGACTGGCTGAGCTGTTGGCGCTTGAGGAGAAACTGTCACGCCCGGGAAGCGATGTGACATTAGATGATCAATTTTATGAAGAGCCGCAAGCTGCTCCCGTTGCCGTACCAATGGGGAAATTTGCGATGTACGCTGCCTGGCAGCCTGATGCCGACTTTCAGCGTCAGGCCGCTTTATGGGGCGTAGCGTTGAGAGAGCCGGTTACTGCTGAAGAACTGGCCTCATTTGTTGCCTACTGGCAGGCTGAAGGAAAAGTCTTTCACCATATTCAGTGGCAGCAAAAACTGGCGCGCAGCATTCAGATTGGACGGGCCAGCAATGGCGGAATGCCAAAGCGCGATGTGAACAGCGTCAGTGAACCTGACAGCCACATTCCACCGGGTTTTAGAGGATAACGATGAAAAACGTTGGCGACCTGATGAAACGTCTGCAAAAAATGATGCCACCTAATGTCGAGCCCGCCTTTAAAACGGGCGAAGAGCTGCTGGCATGGCAAAAAGAGCAAGGTGAAATTCGTGCCGCAGCGCTGGCCCGCGAAAACCGGGCTATGAAAATGCAGCGCACATTCAATCGTTCCGGTATCCGCCCGCTGCATCAGAACTGTTCGTTCGAAAACTATCGGGTAGAGTGCGAAGGTCAGATGAACGCCCTGAGCAAAGCCCGCCAGTATGTTGAAGAGTTTGACGGCAACATCGCCAGCTTTATCTTCTCCGGCAAACCCGGCACCGGCAAAAACCATTTAGCCGCCGCCATCTGCAACGAACTGCTGCTGCGTGGTAAGTCAGTGTTGATCATTACCGTGGCCGATATAATGTCGGCGATGAAAGAAACGTTCAGTAATCGTGAAACCAGCGAAGAACAGCTGCTCAACGATCTGAGCAATGTGGATCTGCTGGTGATCGACGAGATCGGCATGCAGACCGAATCCCGCTATGAAAAAGTGATCATTAATCAGATTGTCGATCGCCGTTCGTCCTCAAAACGTCCGACCGGCATGTTAACTAACAGCAATATGGATGAAATGAACAAGCTGCTCGGCGAGCGCGTGATGGATCGTATGCGCCTTGGCAACAGCCTGTGGGTCATTTTTAACTGGGAAAGCTACCGTAGTCGGGTCACCGGTAAAGAGTATTAACGTATTAGGACCACTCCTAAGACTGCCAGCGCTATACTGCGCTGAAAAGGCATAACACGAGTTGCATATAATGATGAAAACTACCAAACGTCTGCTGTGCTGTGCGCTTGCCGCCAGCACGCTCATCTCTACCAGCGTTTTCGCCGCCTCCTGGCAGGATTCGCTCTCCAGCGCGGCCAGTGAGCTGAGCAAACAAAGCTCCGGCTCGCAAAGCAGCTCGTCGCTCTCTTCCCTGACCAGCCTGCTGAATGGCAGCAATCAGTCGTTGACCTCCAGCAGCATGAATAACGCCGCCGGGATCCTGGAATATTGCGCGAAACAGAAGCTGGCCTCGGTCACCGACACGCAAAACGTCAAAAACCAGGTGCTGGATAAACTAGGGCTCAGTGCTCCTGAGCAGAAGCAAGACACCAACTATATGGACGGGATTCAGGGTCTGCTCAACGCCAAAGATGGTCAACAGCTGGACCTGAACACGATTGGCAACAGCTCGCTGGCGAAGCAGGTAAAAACCAAGGCCTGCGATCTGGTGTTAAAACAGGGCATGAACTTCATTTCCTGACGCACGACATGCCGCGTATAACCTGCGCGGCATCTATTTATTTTCGACAATACATTCACATTCCAAATAAACAGTATTTCCCCACAAAAACGCGCATAACTAAACCAATTCTGAATAACAACGTAATTTAATGTCACTACAATTGCAGCAATGTAACAACGCTATTACATTGTTCTCTCACCAAATGATTAGCCTGCCAGGCAATTGCCCGGTTTACTGAGGATCGACCGTTGTCAGAATTAATCTCCATCACTCTGTTTCTCGCTTCAGTGCTGATTTATGCCTGGAAAGCGGGTCGCAACACCTGGTGGTTTGCCGCCACGTTAACGGTGCTGGGGATTTTTATTGTCTTGAATATCACGCTGTACGCCAGTGACTATTTCACCGGCGACGGGATCAATGACGCGGTTCTGTACACGCTGACCAACAGCCTGACCGGTGCAGGTATCGGCAAATATATCCTGCCGGGCGTTGGGATCGCGCTGGCGCTGACGACCGTTTTTGTCGCTCTCGGCTGGGTTCTGCGCCGCCGTCGCCATCACCCGCATCACGTGGGTTACAGTCTGCTGGCCCTGCTGCTGGCGCTGGCCTCCGTTGACGCCAGCCCGGCGTTTCACCAGATAACCGAACTGGTGAAGTCGCAGTCACGCGATGGCGACCCGGATTTCCCGACGTATTATAAAGAGCCATCAAAAACCATTCCCAACCCGAAGCTGAACCTGGTTTATATCTACGGCGAAAGCCTCGAAGGCACCTATTTTAATAACGACGCATTCCCGGATCTGACCCCGGAACTCGGCGCGTTGAAAAACGAAGGTCTGGATTTCAGCAACACCATGCAGCTGCCGGGTACGGATTACACCATCGCGGGCATGGTCGCCTCCCAGTGCGGTATTCCGCTGTTTGCGCCGTTTGAAGGCAACGCCTCTGCGTCTGTTTCAAGTTTCTTCCCTAACAATATTTGTCTGGGCGATATCCTGAAAAACTCCGGCTATCAGAACTACTTTGTGCAGGGTGCCAACCTGCGCTTTGCTGGCAAAGACGTGTTCCTGAAATCTCACGGCTTTGACCATCTGTATGGTGCGGAAGAGTTAAAAAGCGTGGTGGCGGACCCGGCCTATCGTAACGACTGGGGCTTCTACGACGATACCGTACTGGACGAAGCGTGGAAAAAATTCGAAGAGCTTTCGCGCTCGGGCCAGCGTTTTTCACTGTTTACCCTGACCGTGGATACCCATCATCCGGATGGATTTATCTCCCGTAGCTGCAACCGTAAACGTTATGACATCGACGGGAAGGCCAACCAATCGTTCAGCGCGGTCAGCTGCAGCCAGGAAAACATTGCCGAATTTATCAATAAAATCAAAGCATCGCCGTGGTTTAAAGATACCATTATCGTGGTGTCTTCCGATCATCTGGCGATGAACAACACCGCATGGAAGTATCTGAACAAGCAGGACCGCAACAACCTGTTCTTCGTGCTGCGCGGCGATCAACCGCAACAGGACACGCTGGCGGTGAAACGTAATACGATGGATAACGGCGCAACGGTACTGGATATTCTCGGCGGCGATAACTTTATCGGCCTTGGCCGCAGCAGCTTGTCGAGCGAATCCGTGTCGGAAGTGTTCCTGAACATCAAAGAAAAAATGCTGGCGTGGAAGCCCGATATCATTCGCCTGTGGAATTTCCCGAAAGAGATGAAAGAGTTCACCGTCGACCAGGACAAAAATATGATCTCTTTCTCCGGCAGTCATTTCCGCCTGCCGCTGCTGCTGCGCGTATCGGACAAACGCGTCGAGCCGCTGCCGGAAAGCGAATACTCGGCCCCGCTGCGCTTCCAACTGGCAGATTTCGCCCCACGCGATAACTTCGTCTGGGTCGATCGCTGCTACAAAATGGCGCAACTGTGGGCGCCGGAGCTGGCGCTTTCTACCGACTGGTGCGTATCACAGGGGCAGTTGGGCGGGCAGCAAATCGTACAGCACGTCGATAAAGCTAAGTGGAAAAGTAAAACCGTATTTAAAGACACGGTGATCGACATGGAGCGCTATAAAGGTAACGTCGATACGCTGAAAATTGTCGATAATGACATTCGCTACAAAGCAGATAGCTTCGTTTTCAACGTGGCGGGCGCGCCGGAAGAGGTCAAACAGTTTAGCGGCATTTCACGCCCCGAATCCTGGGGACGCTGGTCCAATGCGCAGCTCGGCGAAGAAATAACGATTGAGTACAAAGCCCCGCTACCGAAGAAATTCGATCTGGTCATTACCGCGAAAGCCTTCGGCGACAATGCTAATCGCCCTATTCCCGTGCGCGTTGGCAACGAGGAACAGACGCTGGTGTTAGGCCATGACGTCACCACCACCATCTTACATTTTGATAACCCGGCTGATGCCGATACGCTGGTAATTGTTCCACCCGATCCGGTCGCCACCAACGAGGGTAATATTCTCGGTCACTCACCGCGTAAGCTGGGGGTCGGGATGGTTGAAATCAAAGTCGTGGCTCAGGGTTCGTAACATGAAAGGCCTGATAGCGCTTTGCTTATCAGGCCTATCGTGAACCAAATGTATTGTCTGAAAAAAAACAGCGCCCAACACCACACCGGGCGCTGCATGGCAACCTTATTCCAGACCGTTCACCGTCTGGCGCATACCCTGCACCAGAATCATCTCCAGATTGGCCGTGACCTGCCCGGCAAGGCCAGGTAACAACGTCAAATCCTCTCCCCAGTGCGCCGCATCGCCAAGCACGGCATCCACCAGTTCACGCAGCGTTAAATCATTGCCAACTCGCGGCCACAGGCTGGCATAGAGGCTTACCCACTGCTCATCATCCTGTATTGGATAGCGTTCCCCGTCGCGTTCTGCACGATAAAACGCCAGCAGCGCAGCGAGGGCAAACGTTAACCGCACGGGCCAGCGCCCATTGTGCTGACCCGCCAGCAGCTGCGGCAAAATTCGGGTGCGGAATTTGGTCATCCCATTAAGCGCAATGGAAAGCAACTGGTGGCGAATGTAGGGGTTCTGAAAACGCCCGCTCACCGCGTCGGCAAATTCACGCAATTCGTCCGCCGGGAGATCCAACACCGGAATAATCTCCTCACTAATCGCTCGTTCGACAAAGCGGCGGACATCAGCATCCTGCATCGCCTCACCAACGGTCTCCAGCCCGCACAGCCACGCGACCGGCACCAGAGCCGTATGCGCACCATTGAGGATAGCGACCTTGCGCTCTTTGTACGGTTTGATATCGCTCACCACCCGGATATTCAGCGGACACTGCGCCAGCTTCAGCTCCTCTGCCAGCCACTGCGGCCCCTGGATCACAAACAGGTAAAAATGCTCCGCGGTATCGAGAAACGTATCGTGATAGCCTAGCGTAGCCTCCAGCGCAGCGGCTTCTTCACGCGGATAGCCGGTGACAATACGGTCGACCAGCGTGGAACAGAACGTGTTTGCCGTCTCCACCCAGTCGGCAAATGCCGGAGGAAGTTGCCACTCCTGCGCATACCGCAGCACCAGCGTTTTGAGCGCCTCACCGTTATAGTCGATAAGCTCGCACGGGATAATTACCCAGCCCTTATCCACCGCGCCCGCAAAGTGGTTAAAGCGCTCCAACAGCAGGCGTGTCAGCTTGGCCGGAAAACTCACCGGCGGCGCATCATCCACACGGTCCGCTGCGTGATAGCTAATTCCGGCTTCGGTGGTATTCGAAAACACAAAACGGATTTCCGCATTGTGCGCCAGCGCCAGATACGCCGCGAAATCCTGATACGGATTGATTTCGTTATTCACCGAACGGATAAGCCGCGCCTCACTCACCGCCTCGCCCTGCTCGTTTAGCCCGCGAATAAGCGTGGTATACAGCCCGTCCTGGGTATTCAGCGACGGCGGAAAATCGGTATTGATCGGGCGAACGATGGTCACGCCAGCGTTCAGATCGGTTTGCTCGTTGAGGATATCCAGTTGCCAGTCAACAAACGCCCGCAGGAAGTTTCCTTCACCAAACTGGATCACGCGCGTTGGGTAGCTGGCCCCCGGAAAATCACGTCGATTCAATGTCTTCATCGCATTTCCCCTCTCAGAACGTGATCACGCCTTTAATCAGCTCACGGTTGTTAATCACATCCCGCTCGTAGATTTCTGCCAGTGTGGCAAACGCGTAACGGTGCGTAAGCATCATGTCAGCGGTCAGTTTGCCTTCCGACATCAGACGGCCCACTTTGGCGAAATCTTCCGGCGTGGCGTTGCGACTGCCCATCATGGTGGTCTCTTTCTTGTGGAACTCCGGATCAGAGAACTGCAAATCGCCTTTGAACAGCCCAACGAAAACGATGCTGCCGCCATGACGAATCAAATTCACCGTGTTGTTCATCGCATGCTGATTCCCCGTGGCATCAATAACCTTTTGCGCCAACGAACCGCCAAACTGAGCGCGCAGCTGCGCATCAAAATCTTCAGCGGATGGGTCGATAACCGGGAGTCCCAACCGGGAAGACACGTGCTCCCGGCGTGCTGGACTGGTATCGGCGACCACCACCTGTGCGCCATCGGCTTTGGCAATCGCTGCCGCCCCCAGACCAATCGGACCCGCGCCGACCACCAGTACCTGCTCACCCGGAGCCACCGCCGCCCGGCGTACCGCATGGGCGCTGATGGCATAAGGCTCAATCAGCGCCGCCGCCTGTGGGTCAATCCCCTGCGCATCCAGCAGGTTGGTCACCGGAACGGACAGATATTCACTGAAACCGCCATCCTGGTGCACGCCAATCACTGAAATCTTCTCGCAGCAGTTGGTGCGCCCGCTCAGGCATGCCGGACACTGCTGGCAGGCCACGTAAGGAATAACCGCCACCTGCTGACCATTTTTCAGATTCTGTATATTCTTACCCAGACCGACAATTTCCCCACATATTTCATGCCCTAATACACGCGGGTAGCTGAAAAAAGGTTGATTGCCACCCCAGGCATGAATATCGGTACCACAAATTCCTACCGACTTAATTTTAATTAATGCTTCACCCTCACTCGGAATAGGTATTTCGCGCTCTTTCCAGACTAATTTTTTAGGTTCCTGGCAAATCAACGTATTCATCGTAGACATGATTCTGCTCTCCTGTTTTTTTGTTGCCTCAGATATCAACGAAAATAAAAAAGACGGAGAAAGCAGAAACACAATCTGTGAATCCCAGCGCATAAAAATGTTTTAAATCGGGTTTTAATAGATAAAAAGGAGAAGCCATGAGCCGTTCGCAGAACTTACGCCACAATGTGATTAACCAGATAATCGATGATATGGCGCGTGGTCATATCCCTTCCCCACTCCCCTCACAAAGCGCACTGGCGGAGATGTACAACATCAGCCGCACCACCGTGCGCCATATGCTGAGCCACTTAGGCGAGTGCGGCGTTCTGACCCAGGTCGGCAGCCACTACGTCATCGTGCGAAAACCCGACCATGACGATGGTTTTGCCTGCACCACCGCCTCCATGACCGAGCAAAACCGGATTTTTGAACAGGCGTTTTTCACCATGATCAACCAGCGACAGCTGCGTGCAGGCGAGAGCTTCTCCGAACTGCAGCTTGCCAGAGCTGCAGGCGTCAGCCCGGTGGTAGTGCGGGAATACCTTTTAAAATTCGAACGTTACAACCTGATTAAAAACGAAAAACGCGGTCAGTGGAGCATGAAGCAGTTCGATCAGGCCTATGCGGAACAGCTGTTTGAACTCAGAGAGATGCTGGAAACGCATTCTCTGCAGCATTTCCTCAATCTGCCGGACGATGACCCGCGCTGGTTGCAGGCTAAAACGCTGCTGGAGCGCCATCGGATCCTACGCGACAGCATTGGCAGCAGCTTTCGCATGTTCTCGCAGTTAGATCGTGAGTTCCATGCTTTGCTACTCTCTGCTGCCGATAATGTATTTTTTAATCAATCACTTGAAATCATCTCCGTGATTTTCCACTTCCACTATCAGTGGGATGAGAGCGACCTCAAGCAGCGTAACATCATTGCCATTGATGAGCATATGACCATCCTCAGCGCGCTAATATGTCGCAGCGACCTGGATGCCACCCTCGCGCTCTGTAACCATTTGAATTCAGCCAAACAATCGATGATTCGCTCCATCAACCAGGGTTGTAACGTCGCTCATTAAGTACCGATAAAAAACAGCAAATCATTACCGGGAGCACGATTTTATAAAAATAAAAACGCCTGAAAAATACCTCTTGCCTATGCTCACGCTAAGTCGACTGCATTAAAAACTTTTGTGAGCAGTGATGAGCAAATTGATTCATCACTGGTATTTTTTCAATACTGCACAGTCCTGCTGTGTGAAAAATAAATTATTGAGGTTCAGGAGTCCGGCGTGGAAAAAAATAATATTACCCTCGACCCAAGTTCTTCGTTTGGCACGTCGTCATCTGCGGATATTAATGTTCCGCCTGAGGGCATGGTGCAACGCAGTAGCCGAATTAAACGTATCCAGACCACAGCAATGATTTTATTATTTTTTGCTGCGGTGATTAATTACCTCGACCGCAGCTCACTGTCGGTCGCCAACTTAACGATTCGTGAAGAACTGGGGTTGAGCGCCACGCAAATCGGCGTGCTGCTGTCGGTATTCTCTCTTGCTTACGGTATTGCGCAACTGCCCTGCGGTCCGCTGCTGGATCGCAAAGGTCCGCGCATTATGCTGGGACTGGGGATGTTCTTCTGGTCGCTGTTTCAGGCACTATCCGGCATGGTGCACAGCTTCACCCAGTTTGTGTTGGTGCGTATCGGGATGGGGATCGGCGAAGCGCCAATGAACCCGTGCGGCGTAAAGGTCATCAACGACTGGTTTAACATCAAAGAGCGCGGCCGCCCGATGGGATTATTCAACGCCGCCTCCACCATCGGGGTTGCCATTAGCCCGCCGATTCTGGCTGCCATGATGCTGGTAATGGGCTGGCGCTGGATGTTCATCACCATTGGCGTGCTGGGTATTTTCCTCGCCATCGGCTGGTACATGCTGTATCGCAACCGCGAGCAAATTGAGCTGAGCGCCACGGAACAAGCGTACCTGAACGCTGGCAGCGTCAATGCCCGCCGCGATCCGCTGAGCTTTGCCGAATGGCGCAGCCTGTTCCGCAACCGTACCATGTGGGGCATGATGCTGGGCTTTAGCGGCATCAACTATACCGCATGGCTATACCTGGCCTGGCTGCCGGGCTACCTGCAAACCTCCTACAACCTGGATTTAAAAAGCACCGGATTAATGGCGGCGATCCCGTTCCTGTTTGGCGCAGCCGGCATGCTAATTAACGGTTTTGTCACCGACTGGCTGGTGAAAGGCGGTATGGCGCCGATTAAGAGCCGTAAGATTTGTATTATCGCCGGGATGTTCTGCTCCGCAGCCTTCACCTTCGTCGTGCCGCAGGCCACAACGTCAATGGCCGCCGTGTTACTGATCGGTATGGCGCTGTTCTGTATCCACTTCGCAGGTACCTCGTGCTGGGGTCTGATCCACGTCGCCGTCGCCTCACGTATGACCGCTTCCGTGGGCAGTATCCAGAACTTTGCCAGCTTTATCTGCGCGTCGTTCGCACCGATCGTCACCGGTTTTATTGTTGATACCACCAACTCTTTCCGCCTGGCGCTTATCATCTGCGGCTGCGTCACCATGGTGGGTGCCCTCGCCTACATCTTCCTGGTTCGCCAACCCATCAGCGATCCGCGTAAAGATTAATCCTCCAGATGCCCGATAACACCACGTTTATCGGGCATGTTATGCTCCTCGTATGAACATCACCTTGCGCGCCACTACCCTGGCAGATACTGCCGCTCTTCCCGCCATCGAACGATCTGCGGGGCAACGTTTTTTACGCATCCCCGAACTGGCGTGGATTGCTGAAGACCAGATTTTATCGGCTGCTCAGCATCAGGCTTTTGCCGCCGCAGGCATGAGCTGGCTGGCGCAGGTCGATGCACTTCCGGTCGGTTTTTTGGTTGCCGAAACGCTGGGGTCATCGCTGTTTATTGCTGAACTGTCGCTGCATCTGGAGTGGCAGGGAAAAGGAATTGGCCGCAGATTGATTGAGTATGTTGCCGAACAGGCGCGCAAGAAAGGTTACACGTCGCTCACGCTGACCACCTTCCGCGATGTGACGTGGAATGCGCCGTGGTACGCGCGACTGGGATTTGAAATGCTGGCTGACGAGACGCTGCCTGAAAAGTTGCGCCAGAAAAGAGAAGAGGAAGCAGCGCATGGACTGGCATTTGAATCGCGCTGCGCCATGCATCTGATGTTGCGCTAATTGCCCGATGGCGGCTACGCCTTATCGGGCCTACGTAACATTTCCGGTAAGCCCGATAAGCGGCAGCACCATCCGGCAACCACGTATCTTTCCCCGTAGGCCGGATAAGCGACAGCGCCATCCGGCAACCACGTAACTTTCCCGTAGGCCGGATAAGCGACAGCGCCATCCGGCAACCACGTAACTTTCCCGTAGGCCGGATAAGCGACAGCGCCATCCGGCATCACAGGCTTAGAACGTTTCCCAGTTATCCCCGGCATCCGTTACCGCGGCTTTGCGCGGCTGGACCGTTGAAACCGGTTTTGCTGTCGCAACATCGCGAGCACGCTGTTGGTCATGCTGAATACGGAACACGGCAACGGCCTGAGTCAGGCGGCTGGCCTGCTCTTCCAGCGCCGCAGCGGCGGCGGCGGATTCTTCCACCAGCGAGGCGTTCTGCTGCGTCACGCGATCCATCTCGGCAACGGCCAGACCAACCTGGTCAATACCGCGGCTCTGTTCATCAGAAGCAGAGGCGATTTCACCCATGATATCGGTCACGCGGGTTACCGCATTGACGATCTCATCCATGGTTTCACCGGCGCTTTCTACCAGCGTTGAACCAACATCCACGCGGCTGACCGAGTCTTCAATCAGGCTCTTAATCTCGCGCGCGGCCTGCGCACTACGCTGGGCCAGGTTACGCACTTCACCCGCAACCACCGCAAATCCACGGCCCTGCTCGCCTGCACGTGCTGCTTCTACCGCGGCATTGAGTGCCAGAATGTTAGTCTGGAAGGCAATGCCGTCGATGACGCTGATAATGTCGGCGATTTTCTGCGAACTGGACGCGATGTCACGCATGGTTTGCACCACGTTATCCACCACTTTGCCGCCTTTCTGCGCGGTTTCAGAAGCACTCAGCGCCAGATGGCTGGCCTGACGCGCGTTTTCGGCGTTCTGCTTCACGGTCGCCGTCAGCTGTTCCATGCTGGCCGCAGTTTCTTCCAGGGAAGCCGCCTGCTGCTCGGTACGGGAGGAGAGATCGTTGTTGCCCATCGCAATCTCGCTGGCACCGCTGTAAATCGCGTTGGCACCGTTACGCACGTCACCCACGGTATTCATCAGCTCACCCTGCATGTGACGCAGGCTTTCCGCCAGTTGCCCAATCTCGTTGGACCCTTCCACTTCAATACGTTTCACCAGATCACCGCTGGCGATATGACGAATGCTGTCGATCAGACGGTTCATTGGGGAGATAAGGGTCAGCTTGATACCAAACCACACCGCAATAATCGCCGCCAGTACGGTAATCAGCACGCAGATCAGCACCCACATCGCCTGGCTGTAAGAGCTGTTGTTATCTTCCACCGCGATGTCATACAGGCGATCATTCTGCTGCATGTAACTCATGTACTGCTTCTCAAAGCCATCCTGATAGCTCTGCGTCGGTTGATCAAAGAATGCGTTGATCTTCCCGTCACCCAGTAACTGGATCAGCTCCGCCAGCGCACCATGATAGATGTCATAGGTGCGGTTGATCTCCTGGAAAGCGGCTTCGCTTTGGCGCGGATCGCGCGGGAGCGACTCGTAGATCGCCCAGTTTTTTTCCGTCAGCTTCAGCGCCGTACTCGCCACCTGCATCAGCTCGGCAACGGTCGCGCCGCTACCGATATTGCTCTGATCCATCATGTAGCGAATGCCTGCCCGGTTCAGGGTGTTACGCGTTTGCAGCAGCTCAACCCAGGTGGCGTTCAGCGCAGACTGTTGCTGGCGAATGGTTTGCAGAACGGTAAAGTTCTCTTTGTCATTCTTAAGTGAGTTAAAAAACAAGCCGCCCGAGGCGAGCTGTAAAAGGCCAAATAGCGCCAATACCAGCAGTAAGCTGGTAACAATCTTCATTCGTTTTAACATGTTTTCTCTTTCCGCTAGACAGATACTCTGGTTTTCGGCCTGGAAAGAGAAAACTTTATGGTGCCAGCAATTGCCACAAAATTATCGTTTTCACATTAAATACCGTTCCCTATGACAAATTACGCAAAAAATTAGTCGTTCCATTACGTCTTAGGTGTAGGATTCCGTTTTTTGAAGGAAAGGATGCTTCTATGTTAAATCGCGATTTTGATCACCTATCCACCCTCGCACACCACTTTTTTGAACGTGAAGATATTCGCCAAAAGCTCAATATCATCGATCAGTACAACATCTCCGGTTGGGAAGTCTGGATGCAGATAGAATTTGCCAATCTGCTGGCTTCGACGGGTCATGAATGGTGGCGTGAGCAAACTCTTGCTTGCGATCTCCGGAAAAATCCACAGCGTTTGTCTGTACGTGCAGATTTCTTGTTGCGGAAAAAAGGCTGGACGCAGGATAGCTACATTGCGCTTGAACTCAAACAGAACCAGGATCCGACAAGCTGCGTCAGAAATATGATTGCTGATTTGGTTAAAAGCGCAAAAATCAAACGTTCGGAATTAGAGCTGCGTAGCTTCTGGACGCTGGGGGTAACGCCCCGCATAGATAAAGAGCGTCTCGATGAACTCATTGACTACTATCTGGATGAAAAATATTACCTGACTAAATCACGTAAGAAACATGTGTTGCTCAGAGACATCGAACATACGCCTTACTGTTATATCGTAATCTGAGTCTCCCAGTGAGGTGCTTTGTCAGTGGGAAAACACGGCATGTAGGCAGGCAAACGCTATAATGCCGTGATCTCAATCACATAAATTTCCCCGTTCTCCCCGCAGTTTACCGCTCACTGACACTTGGGACCGCTTAAGCTGACATACAACCGCTCACTTATTTACCTTACTTTACGCGCGTAATTCTCTGGCAAGATCCCCCCAACATAGCAGTCAAATAACCTCCTCAAACACAAGATCAAACCCACGCGGCTTCGGCCAATTATTAATAGGTACCCTAGATAATTCGAGTTGTAAGAAGGCGGCAAATGAGGGAATCCTCAGGAGCTTACAAAAGTAAGTGACTGGGGTGAGCGAATGAAGCCAACGCACATACAACTTGAAGTATAACGGGTAAAAAACCAGGTTTTACTATGGATACGAAAAAGATATTCAAGCACATACCCTGGGTGATTCTCGGAATCATCGGTGCATTCTGCCTCTCGGTAGTGGCATTACGTCGGGGTGAACACATTAGTGCCCTGTGGATCGTGGTCGCCTCAGTTTCTGTTTATCTGGTGGCCTATCGTTACTACAGCCTGTACATCGCCCAAAAGGTGATGAAACTTGACCCAACGCGTGCCACGCCGGCGGTCATCAACAATGACGGTCTGAACTACGTTCCAACCAACCGTAACGTCTTGTTTGGTCACCACTTTGCCGCTATCGCAGGTGCAGGTCCGCTGGTTGGGCCGGTACTGGCCGCGCAGATGGGCTACCTGCCCGGTACGCTGTGGCTGCTGGCAGGCGTCGTGCTGGCCGGTGCGGTACAGGACTTCATGGTGCTGTTTATCTCTTCCCGCCGTAACGGCGCATCTCTGGGTGAGATGATCAAAGAAGAGATGGGCCCGATCCCGGGAACCATTGCGCTGTTCGGCTGCTTCTTAATAATGATCATCATCCTCGCAGTACTGGCGTTGATCGTAGTGAAAGCGCTGGCAGAAAGCCCGTGGGGTGTGTTCACCGTCTGCTCAACCGTACCTATCGCGTTGTTCATGGGGATCTACATGCGATTCCTGCGACCGGGACGCGTGGGCGAAGTGTCGGTGATTGGTATTGTGCTGCTGGTAGCTTCTATCTACTTCGGCGGCGTGATTGCGCACGACCCGTATTGGGGCCCGGCGCTGACCTTTAAAGACACCACCATTACCTTTACCCTGATCGGCTACGCATTTATCTCTGCGCTGCTGCCGGTATGGCTGATCCTCGCCCCGCGCGACTATCTGGCTACCTTCCTGAAAATCGGCGTTATCGTCGGTCTGGCGGTGGGGATTGTTATCCTCAACCCGGAACTGAAAATGCCAGCGATGACCCAGTACGTTGATGGTACCGGTCCGCTGTGGAAAGGCGCTCTGTTCCCGTTCCTGTTCATCACCATCGCGTGTGGTGCGGTATCTGGCTTCCACGCGCTGATTGCTTCCGGTACCACACCGAAGCTGCTGGCCTGTGAAACCGATGCGCGCTTTATCGGTTACGGCGCGATGCTGATGGAATCCTTCGTCGCAATTATGGCGCTGGTTGCCGCGTCTATCATCGAACCAGGTCTGTACTTCGCGATGAACACCCCGCCTGCGGGCCTTGGCATCACCATGCCGAACCTGCATGAAATGAGCGGCGAAAACGCACCGCTGATTATGGCGCAGTTGAAAGACGTCACCGCACATGCGGCAGCGACCGTCAGCTCCTGGGGCTTCGTCATTTCGCCTGAGCAGATCCTGCAAACCGCGAAAGACATCGGTGAACCGTCCGTTCTGAACCGAGCAGGTGGCGCACCGACGCTGGCCGTTGGTATCGCTCACGTATTCCACAAAGTGCTGCCGATGGCTGATATGGGCTTCTGGTACCACTTCGGTATTCTGTTTGAAGCGCTGTTCATCCTGACCGCACTGGATGCCGGTACCCGTTCTGGCCGCTTTATGCTGCAGGATTTACTGGGTAACTTCGTGCCGTTCCTGAAGAAAACCGATTCTCTGGTTGCGGGTATCATCGGTACTGCGGGCTGCGTAGGCCTGTGGGGTTACCTGCTGTATCAAGGCGTTGTTGACCCGCTGGGCGGCGTTAAGAGCCTGTGGCCGCTGTTCGGTATCTCTAACCAGATGCTGGCTGCCGTGGCACTGGTTCTCGGCACCGTGGTACTGGTTAAAATGCAGCGCACCAAATACATCTGGGTTACCGTTGTTCCGGCAGTATGGCTGCTTATCTGCACCACATGGGCGCTGGGTCTGAAACTGTTCAGCACCAACCCGCAGATGGAAGGCTTCTTCTTCATGGCGAATCAGTACAAAGAGAAGATTGCTAACGGCGGCGAACTGACCGCTCAGCAGATTGCCAACATGAACCACATCGTCGTCAACAACTACACCAACGCAGGTCTGAGTATTCTGTTCCTGGTGGTGGTGTACAGCATCATTTTCTACGGGTTCCGTACCTGGCAGAAAGCCCGCGCCATCAACGGTCGCTCTGATAAAGAGACGCCGTATGTACCGGTGCCGGAAGGCGGCGTGAAGACCTCTTCACACCACTAACCTGAAGCCGGGTGGCGCACTGCGCTCCCGGCCTACAAAGTAAAGTTAACGTAGGCCGGATCAGGCGCAAGCCGCCATCCGGCTTTATTCATTAACAGGGCGTTCCATGTTTGGTACTTTAGGTCAGGCAAAAAAATATCTCGGTCAGGCGGCGAAAATGCTGATTGGTATTCCGGACTACGACAACTACGTCGAGCACATGAAGACCAACCATCCCGATAAGCCGTACATGACCTACGAAGAATTCTTCCGCGAGCGCCAGGAAGCCCGCTACGGTAGCGGCGGAAGCAGTTGCTGTTAGAAGGAGAAGTGAATGACCCCGATTGCAGTTACCCTACTCACCGGTTTTCTTGGCGCGGGTAAAACCACCCTGCTGCGCCATATTCTCAACGAGCAGCACGGTTACAAGATTGCCGTTATCGAAAACGAATTCGGCGAAGTCTCGGTGGACGATCAGCTGATTGGCGATCGCGCCACGCAGATCAAAACCCTGACCAACGGCTGCATTTGCTGTACCCGCTCCAGTGAGCTGGAAGACGCACTGTTAGACCTGCTCGATAACCTCGACAAAGGCGCCATCAATTTCGACCGTCTGGTGATCGAATGCACCGGCATGGCCGATCCCGGCCCGATCATCCAGACCTTTTTCTCCCATGAAGTGATTTGCGAACGCTACCTGCTGGACGGCGTAATTGCGCTGGTTGACGCGGTACATGCCGACGAGCAGATGAACCAGTTCACCATCGCCCAGTCGCAGGTCGGCTACGCCGACCGGATCCTGCTGACCAAAACCGACGTCGCGGGTGAAAGCGAAAAACTGCGTGAGCGCCTGTCGCGCATCAACGCCCGTGCGCCGATTTACACCGTGACGCATGGCGATATCGACCTCGCGCAATTGTTCGACACCAACGGTTTTATGCTGGAAGAGAACGTGGTCAGCGCCAAACCGCGCTTCCACTTTATCGCCGACAAGCAAAACGATATCTCCTCGATCGTCGTCGCGCTGGATTACCCGGTAAACATCAGCGACGTGTCGCGAGTGATGGAAAACCTGCTGCTGGAATCCGCCGAGAAGCTGCTGCGCTACAAAGGTATGCTGTGGATTGAAGGCGAGCCAAACCGCCTGCTGTTCCAGGGCGTCCAGCGCCTGTACAGCGCCGACTGGGACCGCCCGTGGGGCGACGAACAACCACACAGCCTGCTGGTGTTTATCGGCATTAATTTGCCGGAAGACGAGATCAGAGCGGCATTTGCGGGATTGAAGAAGTAATCTCCTGCTGAATTGCCCGGTGGCGCTACGCTTACCGGGCCTACTAATGGCACTTTCCCGTAGGCCGGATCAGGCGCGGCCGCCATCCGGCACTTGCCCCCACTCATTCGGTAATCACAAACCGCGTCGCGACAAAGCAGTTCAACACCCGGTGTACCAGGAATACCATGGTCAGCGTTGCCACCAGCGCGACGGTGACGGAGGTGATGCGGTACAGATCGCTGAACACCAGGTCCTGATCCGGGTGCAGGTTCTGACCAAACATAATGCCGATAGTAGTGATACTGGCAAAACCCACGCCCGCCCCGACTTTTTCCATTACGTGCAGGCGGGCGCTGAACGCCAGCCCGAGGCCAATCAGCGGCATCATCAGCAGCATATGGTTGCTGAAATCATAGATAAGCAGCTGCACCAGCAGAATATACAGGCAGGCCAGCACCACGCCGACCACGCGCCAAATCGAGCTGATCACCGCGCCGCGGTAGTGCATCGGAAACAGGATCAAAATGCCGGCCATCAGCGCCGACAGCGAATCACTCAAATCGCAGATCTGGAAGACCACAAAAATCATCGTTGCCACCGTACCGGAAAGCAGCGACTCGTGGCGAACCCGGGCGGCATCTTTCTCAATGCGCGGCGGTGGCTGGCGGGGTTCCACGTCCGGGATCAGATAATGCAGCAGCGCGCTCAGCGCCACCGCCATGACGCAGGCTTCCATATTGGAGAACATCAGCGTATGCCAGTTGGTGGTGGGATAGCTCATAAAGTTGAGCATCGTACTCTGGCACACCACGCCCATCGAACCGAGCAGAAACAGCGGTCCTTTGCTCATAAAACGAAAACGCATCACATACAGGCCGAACACCACCAGCGTCATAATCAGCGGCCACTGTGAGAAATAGCCGACGATCAGCACCATTTCGACACAGTTCACCGCCGCGCTGAACACGAACTGTGTTGCCACATGGCGGTTGAACACCGGCACCAGCGACAGCAGCATCAGCGGATAAACCACAAAAAATACGCCGTACTGCACGTTGTAGAATGTCGAGATACTCAGCGCGATTGTCCCGGCAACGGAGATACGCAGGGTCTGGCGAAAATCATTGGCGGTGTAGACAATGTTCCCGTGCGGCGTAAAGACGTGGGCCAGCGTGTTAATAGACATAATGCAGCCAGCTAACGAGATGGATCTGCGCTCCGGCAAAGGTGCGGGCGAACATCCCCTCGCTGTTATACAGCTGTACCGTGGCGCGCGCCCCGGTCGGTAACGGCGTGTCGAGCGGTTCGTTTAGCGCGACGTGAATACGCATACGCTGGGCATCGCGCACCCAGCGGGTAGACTGTTCCGGTTGCGACAACTGGCCGTTAACCTGCTCCTGACCTGCCAGAATACCGGCATCGCTGCTGGTGACGCGGGCAGAGAAGACCTTGCCCGGCATGGCATCGAACACCACGGCGGCATCGGTATTTACCCGAGTGTGGCGCAGGCTTTTCTCGCGAAAGTCGGCCACGATATCGGTCTGATGGCTGACCAGCGCCAGTAGCGGCGTGGCGGCGGTGGCGTAAAGTCCGGGGCTAAGCTGGAGGTTACTCACCGTACCGTCGGTCTGGGCATATACTTTGCTCCAGCCGAGGTTCAGTTGCGCCTCTTCCAGCGCGTTACAGTATTTTTGCAGCGTCACGTTACGCTTGTCATCGCGCTCGCCGCGCTGGATCAGCAGGTTCTGAATACTGGCATTCAGCGCCGCCACCGACTGCTCGCTGGTCTGCCAGGCGGTACGCACCTTGTCGAGATCGGATTGCGACACGTTCTGCATGGCGCTCAGGCGCTGATAGCGATCAAGGGTGGTCTTATCGTTATGGGCGTTGAATTGCGCGGTGCGCAGGTTGGCGCGCGCGGAAGCTATCTGCGCATCCAGCTGTTGATTGCTCAGCTTCGCCTGCTCAAGGGCGATTTGCGCAGCCTCGACCTTATTGATAAACGGCGTCGGATCCAGTTCGTACAGCAAATCGCCCTTCTTCACCTGGCTATTATTGTGTACATGCACCTGCGAGACGTAGCCGGAAACGCGTGAGGAAACGGGCGTTACCACACGCATCACCGTGGAGTCCGGCGTCAGCGGGATCCAGATATCGGCAACGATAAACCAGGCGAATATTACCAGGAAAGCGGCAATACTCACCCTTACCCAACGGGCAAATTTTTGTTCTGGGGTCATCATATTTTTTAGTGTTGATTGTCTTCTTCGCGGATTGTCCGCAAATTGCAGGCGAGTTGATTTAAGGTCGCGCTGAAGGAGGCAAGTTCCGCTTCAGGAATGGTGCAGGTGACGCGATGTTGGTATGTCTCTATCACCCGGTTGAGTTCATCCAGCCTTAAGCGGCCTTGCGCGGTCAGCGTTAACAGGCGGATGCGTTTGTCATAAGGCGATGTGGAACGCAGCAGATAGCCCTGCTTTTCCAGCTGCGAGAGGGTGCGCATCAGCGGCGGCAGTTCGATGCCCTGCATTTGTGCCAGTTCACTGACTGAGACGTTGTCTCCCAGTTGATACAGTTGCATCAGTACCGTCCAGCTTGACTGCGTCAGGCCTGTATCGGTGATGGCAG
The DNA here is from genome assembly GCF_030332605.1 of Citrobacter sp. Cpo103. Classification (NCBI taxonomy): domain Bacteria; kingdom Pseudomonadati; phylum Pseudomonadota; class Gammaproteobacteria; order Enterobacterales; family Enterobacteriaceae; genus Citrobacter; species Citrobacter sp. Cpo103. Next base: position 296,437 of record NZ_JAOWHO010000020.1, read on the forward strand.
CATCAATAATGGCCCGCCACTGGCGCACCACCATTGCCATGCGCATCCCCATTGGTCGGCGGGCAAACAGTTCATCTTCAGTCATCTTATTTTCCCCTCATCGCTGAAAAGAAAATAATACTTATCATGGTAAGTATCAAGGAACAGACTATCCAGAAGCATGAATTGATAAATATAGTGAATATAAAAGAGGCCGGGACGATAACCCCCCAGCCTCTGTCGATGAAAGAAAATCACTCCACCTGATCGCGTCGCAGCCCGACGTCCCGCAGCCGCTCATCGCTCATCTGTTGCAATACGCGCCGCGTTTGCGCTCGCAGCCGCCACGCCTTGTATGCCCGCCAGATCAGTACAAACCCAATAAACGGCTGTTTTGCTTTATTCTCGTGAAATTCCATACCTTGCCTCCCCGCCTTGCCAGAGGCTTTATCTTCACGGATCTGGCCTAAAACAATACAGACTCACAAAGTACTTTTATTTAACATACAGATTGGTTAAAAAGAGTTCTGCATCGCTTTTTTCACGCCAATCTGTACTGATTTTTTAATCTGTATGGTACCCATGAGGGATACAGCATGACGCGTTACCAACATCTGGCCAATCTGCTGGCCGAACGCATTGAGCAGGGGCTGTATCGCCATGGCGAAAAACTGCCCTCGGTTCGCAGCCTGAGCCAGGAGCACGGGGTCAGCATCAGCACCGTCCAGCAGGCGTATCAGACGCTGGAACAGCGCCAGCTGATCACGCCCCAGCCACGTTCCGGTTATTTTGTCGCGCCACAAAAAGCGCAGCCACCCGTGCCACCGATGTCGCGTCCGGTACAGCGTCCGGTCGAAATCACCCAGTGGGATCAGGTGCTGGATATGCTAAAGGGCAACGCGGACAAATCGATAATTCCGTTTAGCAGCGGCGTGCCCGACATTGATCAACCGAGCCTGAAGCCGTTGTGGCGCGAGCTCAGTCGCGTGGCGCAGCATAATCTGCGCGCGATACTGGGCTACGATGAAATATCCGGATGCCGTGAACTGCGTCAGCAGATTGCACGGCTGATGCTGGACGGCGGTTCAGTGGTCAATGCAGACGATATTGTGATCACCAGCGGCAGTCAGAGCGGAATGTCGCTGGCGCTGCTGACGGTCTGCCAGCCCGGAGATATTGTCGCCGTTGAATCACCGGCCTACTACGGCACGATGCAGCTACTGCGCGGCTTAGGGATCAAGGTGATTGAGATCCCAACCGATCCGGATACCGGGATCAGCATTGAAGCGCTGGAGCTGGCGCTGGATCAGTGGCCGATCAAAGGTGTGCTGCTGGTTCCCAACTGCAACAACCCTCTCGGATTCATTATGCCGGATGCGCGTAAGCGGGCAGTGCTCGCCCTCGCCCAGCGTCACGACATCGTGATTTTTGAAGACGATGTGTATGGCGAACTGGCCACAGAGTATCCGCGCCCGCGCACGATCCACTCCTGGGACAGCGACGGCCGCGTAATACTCTGCAGTTCATTTACCAAATCCGTCGCCCCCGGGCTGCGCGTGGGTTGGGTGGTGCCAGGTCGCTATTACAACAAGCTGCTGCACATGAAGTATGCCGTCATCGGCACTAACGTTCCCGCTACACAGCTGGCAGCGGCTTCCTTTGTTCGCGAAGGGCATTATCATCGGCATATCCGGCGTATGCGCCAGATTTATCAGCGCAATATGGAGATCTACACCTGCTGGGTACGGGAATACTTCCCCTGCGGGATCTGTGTCACCCGACCGAAAGGCGGCTTTATGCTGTGGGTCGAGCTACCGCTCCAGGTCGATATGGTCTGTGTCGCTAAGCAGCTTTGTCGCCTGAAAATCCAGGTTGCGCCGGGTTCGCTGTTCTCCGCATCGGGGAAGTATCGCAACTGTGTGCGCATCAACTGCGCGTTGCCGCCAAACGAGAAGCATCGGGAAGTAATGCAGAAGCTCGGCGAGGCGGTAAAAACGGCAATAGAGTAAACCGGACCACCCGGTGCTCCCGTGCAGGCGATTGCACGGTTTAAGTCATTTCTAATGGCTTACGCCCTGAATATCTTCAACGGAAAGTCGGGTGATTTTTTGTACCGTGCTGATATCGATGCCATCTGCCAGCATGGTGCGGGCAATACGTAGCGCCTCATCACGTCGTCCCTTTATTAGCCCTTCCTGTTTGCCTTCTTTTTTGCCTTCTTGTTTACCTTCCTGCTTACCTTCAAGCCATCCTTTTTGAAATCCTGCCTCATGCAATCTGTCCGCAATCGTCATCAAATGCTCCTTGTGCTGCGGTGAACGTTCGGCAACCCCGCGAATAAACTCACTGAATCGAGGTGCATCGCCAGTTCGTAAAATATAATTAAACAGTGTCTTTATCTGGCTGTCATTAGTCAGTCCGGTAAGTAGCAGGGAAACAATTTGCTCAACCAATCCCATAAGATCGCGTTGACGGATATGTTTTTGGATTAACTCCAGCAGCGCCATACGTCGATGCTGCACAATTTCGTCATCCGGAATAACCGTAATATCCACCAGCGGAAACGCCGCAGCATACAGCTGACGAGCCAGCTTCGGGTTGGCAAACTCATCCAGCCAGCACAGCGAATAAGGGTACGGGCTTTTAGCGCCGTGATAAAACAGCATCGGCACCACCAGCGGCAACTGCTGATGCCCGGCATCTAAATGTTTCTGCATGGCCGCTACCGCATAGCGCATCAGTCTGAATGCCATATGCGCATCCGGTGTGCTTTGGTGTTCAATCACTACATAAATATATCCATCCCCATCCGTCGTTTTCACCGACCACAGCACATCGGAATAGTACGCACGTAAATTCTCTTCGATAAAACTGTCTGACTCGAGTTTAAGCGTCCGAAGATCGCAAAGCTCGCGCAGCGAAGCGGGAAGATGTATTTGTAGGAAATCCCGTGCAGTCTCAGGGTGACGTAAAAATGTTTTAAAAACCGCATCATGCGGTGTTGAAGCGGAAGCTTTGTTCATGGCGATCCTTCACCTGAAAATAAGATGCCATGACTGTAGCGCCGGAAAACCACATCCTCACCTGCAACTTTCTCTCTTTGCGAGGCGATTTCCGGGATAACAACGCCCTTATGTAACGTCTACATTTGTCTGGAACACGTCACGCAGAATCGCCATCTCAATGCGCATTCCCACTTTTTCACCTCCCGGCCTGTGCTATAACAAACCATCACTTTCAGGGAGGACACGATGTGACGCATACCCGAGATATTCCACAATCGTTCTGGCGTGATGAGCAGTTGCCGTGGCTGGAGCTGCGCAGCACCTGGCAGAGCCAGCAGGCCTATAAGCGGCATCACCACTCTCAGCTCTCGATTGGGGCAATTCTCGAGGGGGAAACGTGCTGTCTGTGCGATGGCGAGGAATACCATCTGCAGGTGGGCGATCTGATTGTGATACCGCCGCTGGCACCTCACAGCTGTAATCCTGTGAACGGACAGTTTCGCAGCTATCATATGCTTTATCTTGATGCCCAGTGGTGTCTTGCTAATCTCCCTGCACAGAACACCAATCAGCGGCTTTGCACGCCTGCTCCCGTTATCCGCGATGCGCAATTATTCCAGCGTTATATGCACCTTGTGACGCTCATGCCGCAACGCCAAACCGCGCAAATAACGGATGCCGCACAAGCATTGCTGCACACGCTGCCGTTGCAGTCGGTCACACAAGACAACCTAAGCGCAACCAGCCAGTATCTGCGCGAACGGTTGCAGTCCAGCCTGCTCGCGCCGCCCTCGCTCGATGAGCTGGCACATGAGTGTCATATGCGTAAAGAGACGCTGATCCGTACCTTTAAGCAAGATACCGGGCTGACGCCAGGAAGTTATCTGAACATCATACGGATTGACTATGCTCGCCAGCGGCTACGGGCCGGGGACGAAATTGCCGATGTCGGATACCAGAGCGGGTTTGCCGACCAGAGCCATTTCCATCGCACCTTTGTTCGCTACACCGCCGCCACACCGCGCCAGTACGCGTTGGGACGATCAATATAAGACAATAATTAGCGCTGCGTCAGGCGTACGGTGCTCTCAGATTCATTCTCTGAGGTCGCTATGTCGCTGCTTTCTGTACTTTTTCCTTCTGCTTTTCCCGCGCTGGCGCTGGCGCATTTCGTCGCATTGCTTAGCCCCGGGCCGGACTTCTTTTTACTGGTCGGTTACGCCGCACGATACCGGATGCGCGGCAGCGCCGGGTTGTGCGTGGGGATCGCTTTCGGCAACGGGCTGTATGTTCTGCTGGCAATTATCGGTTGGGGGATCCTGCGCCAGCTTCCCCTGTTGTTTACGGTTATTGAGCTGCTGGGCGCGCTTTATTTATTGTGGATTGGCAGCCTGCTGGTACGCAGCCGCCCGCAAACGCTGACCGGAACAGACACCCAGTCTACCTGTCCAGGATTTGGCAAACAGCTACTGCTGGGATTGGGTTCGTCACTGCTCAACCCAAAAAATGCGCTGTTCTATCTGGCGCTAATGACCGCCCTGCTCGGCCCGTCGGTGACGCTGCTGCAGCAAACCATGAGCGGGATCTGGATGACCAGCGTAGTGCTGTGCTGGGATCTGCTGATCGTGATGTTCATCGGTTTACCGCAGATCCAGCGACGGTTATCCAGAGGGATATTATGGGTGGAACGTATCGCTGGGGGTGTATTGATTATCTTCGGTTGTGCCATCGCGCTGCGATTTTTGCCGAGCATCGTAGTCTGATTTCCAGGGCGATTTTCTGCACATAAACCGGATAAACTCGTTTAATTAATATCCAATCCGCATTACACTGCGGATGGTTATTACCCGTTCAACTTACTCTTCCTGAGGTGCGATGTGCTGATTGTTACCTGTAATCGTTACGTTTTCTGACCCCGCGTCAGTGAGCGTATCTTCTGTTTGCGCTTCGCGCAGACAGCGTTTTTGATTACATGAAATTCAGTACATTTGCAGTCTGCTTTTTTCTGTCATCGGTCTGACGTCTCAAAGACGGTATTGAATTTCGCTATTCCCGTTGAGGGTTTTCTCCCGACAAGGAGCTGTTTTATGCAACGGATTCTCGCGTTTTTCTCCCAACGCGCCACAACGCTATTTTTTCCTGTCGCGTTGATTTTATATGACTTCGCCGCCTATCTGTCGACGGACCTGATCCAGCCTGGCATCATCAATGTGGTACGTGATTTCAACGCCGATGTTAGCCTGGCACCCGCTGCGGTGAGCCTCTATCTGGCGGGCGGCATGGCGCTGCAATGGCTGCTGGGGCCGCTTTCCGACCGAATTGGCCGTCGACCCGTGCTGATTGCGGGGGCGTTAATCTTTACCCTCGCCTGCGCTGCCACGCTGTTCACCACCTCAATGACGCAATTTCTGGTAGCCCGATTTGTGCAGGGCACCAGCATCTGCTTTATCGCGACCGTTGGCTATGTCACGGTGCAGGAGGCGTTTGGGCAAACGAAGGCCATTAAGTTAATGGCGATAATCACTTCCATTGTGTTGGTTGCACCGGTTATCGGCCCGCTCTCCGGGGCCGCGCTGATGCACTTTGTACACTGGAAGATCCTGTTTGCCATCATTGCCGTCATGGGGCTTATCGCCCTGATTGGGTTAATGTTAGCCATGCCGGAAACCGTCCAGCGCGGCACGGTGCCGTTCAGTGCCCGCGGCGTAGTGCGTGATTTCCGCGACGTTTTCCGCAACCGGGTGTTCCTGTTTGGCGCAGCCACGCTGTCGTTAAGCTATATCCCGATGATGAGCTGGGTGGCGGTCTCACCGGTTATTCTGATCGATGCTGGCGGCATGACCACATCGGAGTTTGCCTGGGCACAGGCCCCGGTGTTCGGCGCAGTTATCATCGCCAATATGGTGGTGGTTCGTTTCGTGAAAGATCCGACCCAACCACGCTTCATCTGGCGGGCCGCACCTATACAGCTGAGCGGGCTGGCAGTGCTGATTGTCGGCAATTTACTGTGGCCGCACGTCTGGCTGTGGTCGGTGCTGGGGACCAGCCTGTATGCGTTTGGTATTGGGATGATCTTCCCAACGCTGTTCCGCTTTACACTGTTTTCCAACAACTTACCGAAGGGTACGGTTTCCGCATCGTTGAATATGGTGATCCTGGCGGTGATGGCGGTTTCTGTCGAAACTGGGCGCTGGCTATGGTTTAACGGCGGCAGGATTTCGTTTCATCTGCTGGCGGTTGCGGCAGGGCTCGCTGTCGTGTTCACGCTGGCAGGTTTACTCAAACGGGTACGCCAGCATGAGGCAACGACGTTAGCCACTGAAAACTAACCTGCCCGCTTATCCGGCCTACGACAACTATGTAGGCCGGATAAGCGCTTGCGCCGCATCCGGCTACGCTCACCTCACCTTACGCAATGCGTGCAAATCCCGCTTCCAGATCGGCAATCAGGTCGTCGATATCCTCAAGGCCGATATGCACCCTGACCAGCGTACCGCTGAAATCCACCTCTCCAGCCGGGCGAATGCTGTTCAGCTCTTCCGGCTGGTTCGCCAGAATGAGCGATTCAAATCCGCCCCACGAATAGGCCATATGGAACAGCGAGAAGTTATCGAGGAAATTCGCCATCTGTTCGTCGGTCAATCTCTTTTTCAGCACAAACGAGAACAGGCCTGAGCTTCCGGTAAAGTCGCGCTGAAAATACTCATGGCCCGGACATTCCGGTAATGCCGGATGATTCACCCGCGCCACTTCCGGCCTTGCCGACAGCCAGCGGGCAATATGGATGCTGCTCTCCTGATGCTGCTTAAGACGTACCGCCAGGGTGCGCAATCCGCGGCTGCCGTTGTAGGCCGTATCGGCGTCCAGCGTTTGCCCCATCAGATAGGAGTTCTCGCGCAGACGATCCCAACAACGGGCGTTCGACACCGCCGTGCCCAGCATGCCGTCCGAATGACCGATGGTGTACTTCGTTCCCGCCTGAATGGAAATATCCACGCCATAATCCAGCGCTTTGAACAGCACGCCCGCCGCCCAGGTGTTGTCGATCATAATAACAATCTCCGGATTCACCGCGCGGATAGCCTTCACCATCCCCGGCACGTCCTGGACTTCCATGGTGATAGAACTTGGTGACTCAAGGAATACCACCTTCGTTTCCGGACGCAGAAGATCGACGATACCTGCACCAATCAGCGGATCGTAATACGTTGTTTCCACGTTGAATTTACTCAGGATCTTATTGCAAAAATCCTGGGTTGGTTCATAGGCCGCACCCGTCATCAGAATATGATCACCACCCTGAACAAACGCCAGAATCGCGTTTGTCACCGCCGCAGCGCCGCAAGGGTACAGCGCGCAGCCAACGCCGCCTTCCAGCTCGCTCATTGCCTTCTGAAAGGCAAAGTGGGTGTAGGTTCCGCGACGACCGTAAAACAGCTCGCCGTTAGCGCGATTGGCGGTGGCAAATTTCTTGTCCTTCACGGTATCAAATACCAGTGAAGAGGCGCGTTGGATAACCGGATTCACCGCTCCCTGGGTGTAGCGTTTGTCACGACCAGCAACAACCAGGTGCGTTTCAAGCTTCATTGCGTCTTTCATAACATCTCCTGTTCTTAATCCGTGTGAAACCTATACCACCGCAGCAGTAGAGTTTATTTCAGTGTTGGTCTGCTTTTTTCCAGCGAACCGTTCAACAATCTGCGCCGCATTCAAATCATGGATAACGTTAATCAGTGTGGCCGGCGCATCGGTAATGGTGCCCAGCACCACCAGCATCGGGATTGCTTCCATCGGCAGGCCGAGCGTTGTGACGATAAAGATTTCACCGAGGAACGCCCCGCCCGGTACGCCACCAACGATAATGGCGGAGAGCACCGCAATCAGCATCGTCAGGAAGAAGGTTTCGGTGGTGAATTCCATGCCCAGCACGGAATAGATAAAGACAATTTTTAGCGCGGCAATCATCGCCACGCCGCCCTTGTTGAGGTTAACCAGCAGCGGAATGGAGACATCAACGATTTCCGGGTTAATCCCCATCGCCTTACCGGCACGCAGCGTCACCGGCAGCGTCCCCAGTGAAGAGCAGGTCCCCAGCGCGGTCGCAGACGGTTCAATCGCGTTACGCCAGAAGGCTTTGACCGCCGGAATACCGCCGCCAATATACGAATAGAGAATTGAGCCAAAAACAAAGTAGACCAGCGTGGCAACCATAAACAGGCCGATGGCGCGGGCAAAGGTTAACAGTAGTGCAGAGTCCTGACTGGCCATGGTGGCGGCGAAGTAGCAGCCCAGACCAATCGGCGCGACCTTCATAATGATCGACACGATCTTCATGATCACGGTATTGGCGTCTTCCAACAGCGACGCAATGCGTTTACCGGCCTGATCCGACTGGCCAATTGCGACACCGGCGATGATCGCCATTACGATCAGCGCCAGAATATTGGACTTAGAAAACAGTCCGATAAAGTCGCTGGTGGTGATCATACTGACAAAATCCATCTTACCGCTGCCCGCCTGTACCGACTGCGAGAGATCGATAGTGACGCCCTGCGCCGGGTTATACCAGAGCGCCAGCGCGACGATCCCGGCGGCTGGAATAAAGGCCATGGCGATCGAAACAATAAAGATAATCGCCATAATGCGTCCCAGCCTTTTCAGGTCGGTCATACTGGCGATCGAAGACATAACGCTGATACCCACCAGCGGCACAATAATCATAAATAGCAGGTTTAAGAATATCTGACCTATTGGCTGGAGTTTACTTGCAAACGATGGGGCATAAATACCTAATAAGCCGCCAATCACCAGAGCAACTAATAAAATAATCGACGATTTGTAGGGTTCGAGTCGTGACCACATAATCGGTACCTTTAGAATAATAATTAATGAGATTAAATTCACAATGTAATGAGTTTCCGTTTCGCCTCCTTTTATTTTGTGACGTAACTCACCTAAGTTGTTATTTTTTCATTTTGCCAGCAAGTTGTTTCCTGTGATTCAATAGTTGCATGTTTAAAACGCGAATGTAACGGCCTATTCGTACCGTTTTTGCAAATCACTTGTGAATTAAAGGAAACTATGAGTACGCCGATTTCACTCAAGCATCTGGAGTTTTTTACTAAAATCGTCGACTGCGGAGGATTGTCAGAAGCCGCGGCGCAGCTCAACGTATCGCCGTCTGCGGTCAGCAAAAGTCTGGCTGCGATGGAAGACACGCTGGGCACGACATTAATTAAACGCACCACCCGCAGTATTACCCTGACCGACGCAGGGCAATATCTCTTCAACCGCGCTAATAAGCTTTTGAAAGAATTCGATGAAACGCTGAATACCACTTCCGGTTATTACCACAGCCCGCAGGGTGAATTACGCATAACCTGCTCAATTGCGTTTGGTTATTCCCGGCTGGTGAACCTGGTGGATAAATATCGCTCCCAGTTCCCGGATGTGAATCTGTATATCGATCTCAACGATAACTTTGTGAATCTGAACGAAACAGATTTCGACATCGCCCTGCGCATCTCCACCGCACCGCCGCAAAACTATGCGATGCGCAAGCTGGTGCCTGTTCGCTGGGCGTACTGTGCCTCACCCGGCTACCTCGCCAAAAAAGGCATGCCCCAGCGTCGAAGCGATCTGGTGGATCATGATTGTCTGGTTTATCCAGGCCTCACACCGGTGCTGAAGGTGGCGGATGAACAGGATCGTCTGCATCAGTTGAAACTGCATATGCCGATCCAGGCCAACAGCAGTCTGGTATTGCTGAAGTCAGTGTTAGAAGATCAGGGAGTGGCGTATTTGCCCACCTATCTGATTGGCGATCATATTCAAAAAGAAGAGATAACGCCGCTGATGCTCGACGGCACTATCACCTGTGAAACTCACGCCCTGTATGCGCTGTACTTTCCCAGCAAGTACAGCAATCCTAAGGTGCGATCGTTTATCGATTTTCTGGTGGCGGAACTCGGCCCCTTACCCGCCTGGGACAACTGGATCCCGGAGTAAGCCCAGCCCACCTGAAAATGGGAGGCGCTCCACATTTTTTGCGCGATCCCCCCGTCTGGCTCTATCCTTAGCCTATGAATAAAATTGCTGAACTCAAACGCGCCAAGCGACTGGCGCTCTCATTGCTGCTGATTGCCGCTGCCACCTTCGTCATCACGCTGTTTCTGCCGCCTAACTTTTGGGTACTGGGGATCAAAGCGATCGCCGAAGCGGCGATGGTGGGCGCGCTGGCGGACTGGTTTGCCGTGGTGGCGCTTTTTCGCCGGGTGCCGATCCCGTTTATCTCGCAGCACACGGCGATTATCCCGCGCAATAAGGATCGGATCGGCGAAAATCTCGGGCAATTTGTCCAGGAAAAATTTCTCGATACCCAGTCGCTGGTCGCGCTGATCCGCCGCCATGAACCGGCGCTGTTGATCGGCAACTGGTTCAGCCAGCCGGAAAACGCCCAGCGTATTGGCCAGCATCTACTGCAAATTATGAGCGGTTTTCTCGAACTGACCGACGACTCGCGCATTCAGCGGCTGATCAAGCGGGCGGTGCACAAGGCCATCGACAAGGTCGATCTCTCAGGTACCAGTGCGCTGATGCTGGAAAGCATGACCAAAAACAATCGCCATCAGGTGCTGCTCGACACGCTGATCGCCCAACTGATCGCCCTGCTCCAGCGCGACAGCTCGCGAGCGTTTATCGCCAGACAGGTCGTGCACTGGCTGGAAACCGAACATCCGCTGAAAGCGAAGATCCTGCCGACCGAATGGCTGGGCGAGCACAGTGCCGAGCTGGTGTCTGATGCCGTTAACTCCTTGCTGGATGACATCAGCCACGATCGCGCACATCAGATCCGCCATGCCTTCGATCGCGCCACGTTTAAACTCATCGATAAGCTCAAACACGATCCGGAGATGGCCGTGCGGGCCGAAAGCCTGAAAAGCTATCTGAAGGAAGATGAAGCCTTCAACCGTTATCTTGGCGAGCTGTGGGCAGATCTACGTCAGTGGGTGAAAACCGACATTAACGCCGATGATTCCCGCGTGAAGCAGCGCATCGCCAGCGCCGGGCAGTGGTTCGGCGAAACACTGGTAGCCGACAGCGCCCTGCGCGCCTCACTGAATGGGCATCTGGAACAGGCCGCGCATAAAGTAGCGCCAGAGTTCGCCACCTTCCTGACGCGCCATATCAGCGACACGGTGAAAAGCTGGGATGCACGCGATATGTCGCAGCAAATTGAGCTGAACATCGGTAAAGATTTGCAGTTTATCCGCGTCAACGGCACGCTGGTTGGCGGTTCTATTGGGCTGGTGTTATATCTGTTGTCGCAAATTCCTTCCCTGCTGACGCTGGCGAATTTTTAAGGAGAAAAATTCAATGACGATGAACATCCGCATTTTTTCCCTGCGCGAAACACCGGAAAAACTGCACGAGGTCACCGCTTACTTTCAGCAACAATGGGCCTCAGAAGACTCCGTGAAGGTATACGAAGATGCGCTGCATCGTTGCATTGGCGCAAAGAACCCGCTACCGCAGTGGTACTGGCTGCAGGACGGCGACAGCATTGTTGGCTGCGCCGGATTGATCACTAATGATTTTATCAGTCGCGGCGAACTGTGGCCGTGGCTATGCGCGCTCTATGTCGATCCTCGCTATCGTGGTCACGGTCTGGCATTTCGCCTGATTGAACATATTGTGCAGCAGGCTAAACAGCTAGGCTTTATGCAGCTCCATTTGTGTACTGACCTGGAAGGCTTATACGAGAAAGCGGGATTTTACTTTGACGGGCCGGGCTATCATCCGTGGAGGGAAGTCTCACGGGTCTACAGTCGTAATCTGTAAGCGCACAATTGTTGTACATCAATAAAGCCAGATAAATTGCATGGTTATAATGCGACGTCTTTTTACTGTCTCCCGTGTTACGGGGAAGGAAAATCATGTCGCTAATCACCGATTTACCCGCCATTTTTAATCAATTCTCCGACGCCCGTCAGAAAGGTTTTCTCACCGTAATGGATCTTAAAGAGCAGGGTATCCCGCTCGTTGGGACCTATTGCACCTTTATGCCGCAGGAGATAGCGATGGCGGCAGGCGCGGTCGTCGTTTCGCTATGCTCAACCTCTGATGAAACGATTGAAGAGGCCGAAAAAGATCTGCCACGAAACCTGTGTCCACTGATCAAAAGCAGCTACGGGTTTGGTAAAACGGATAAATGTCCGTACTTCTACTTCTCTGACCTGGTGGTGGGCGAAACGACCTGCGATGGTAAAAAGAAGATGTACGAGTACATGGCTGAATTTAAAGCGGTACATGTGATGCAACTGCCCAACAGCGCCAGTGATGCGGCTTCGCGGGCGCTGTGGAAAGCCGAGATCCTGCGTTTGCAGCAGGTAATCGAAGCCCGTTTTGGCACCCCGATAACCGAAGCCGCGCTACGTGAAGCCGTCATTCTAAAAAACCAGGAACGTCGTGCACTGGCAAACTTCTACCGCGTTGGTCAGCTCAACCCACCCGCACTCAGCGGCAGTGACATTCTGAAAGTCGTCTACGGTGCAACCTTCCGCTTTGATAAAGCAGCACTGATCGACGAGCTTAATAGCATGGCCGAGCGGGTACATCAGGAATGGCAGGCCGGGAAACGTCTGGCGTCACGTCCACGCATACTGATAACCGGCTGCCCCATCGGCGGCGCGGCAGAAAAAGTGGTTCGTGCCATTGAAGAAAACGGCGGTTGGGTGGTGGGTTATGAAAACTGTACCGGTGCGAAAGCCACTGAACAGTGCGTGGAGGAAACTGGCGACGTCTACGACGCGCTGACCGATAAATACCTCGCCATCGGCTGCTCATGTATTTCCCCTAACGATCAACGTCTGAAAATGCTCAGCCAAATGGTTGAAGAGTACCAGGCTGACGGCGTCGTCGATGTCATTTTACAGGCTTGCCACACTTACGCCGTTGAATCACTGGCCATTAAACGCCACGTCCGCCAGCAGCACAACATTCCCTATATCGCTATTGAAACCGACTACTCCAGCGCGGATATCGGCCAACTTAGCACTCGTGTCGCCGCGTTCATTGAAATGTTGTGAGGAACAGGGATGACATACTCAATAGGGATCGATTCCGGCTCCACGGCGACTAAAGGTATTTTGTTGGAAAGGAACGTCATCAGACGTCGCTTCCTCTGCCCAACACCTTTTCGCCCTGCCGAAGCGATCGCTCAGGCATGGGAAACGCTGCAAGCGGGGCTGAACGATAGACCATTTTTAACCCTCACTGGCTACGGACGGCAGCTCGTGGATTATGCCGACAAACAGGTCACTGAAATTTCCTGCCACGGTCTGGGGGCGCGCTTGCTGGCTCCCGGCACCCGCACAGTGATTGATATCGGCGGTCAGGACAGTAAAGTCATCCAGTTAGATGATGATGGCAACCTCAGCGATTTCTTGATGAACGACAAATGTGCGGCAGGGACCGGACGATTTCTGGAAGTCATCTCACGCACGCTCGGCGCCAGCGTAGAGCAGCTAGATGCGATTACCGCTGGCGTCGAACCACATGCCATCACCAGCATGTGCACGGTTTTTGCCGAGTCAGAGGTTATAAGCCTGCGCTCTGCGGGTGTCGCGCCGGAGGCCATTTTAGCAGGTGTGATCAACGCGATGGCCCGACGCAGCGCGAATTTCATCGGACGGCTTTCAGGGCAGGCTCCACTGTTATTTACCGGGGGAGTAAGTCACTGTCACGCCTTTGCTCGTATGCTTGAAGGCCACATTGGCATTCCCGTACACACGCATCCCGACGCGCAGTTTGCTGGGGCGATTGGGGCCGCGTTAATTGGTCAGCGTCAGGGGAAACGTGAGTGAAGGAAACACTGTTCTTGTTTCATACTACCCTCGGCGTCATCAAAACGCGTAAAGCGCTACAGGCTGCGGGTATGTGCTTTCGGGTGGCAGATATTCCCCGCGAGCTACGCGGTGGCTGCGGGCTGTGCATTTACATCGACTGTGTTGCTGGCAAGGAGGATGAGTGGATAATTCCGGGTCATACCGAATCTATCTACCGTCTTGAAAACGGAGACTGGCGCTGCCTTGCCACTTTTCCTCCTTCCTGAACGAGTCAGGGGACTTGGTTTTATTTTACTTTTCATTATCATTTACGCATGTAATATAACAATTATCAGCTAACAGCGCGAAATGAGAGTCCGTATGTCCCAGGGAAGCCCAGATTCAAATCGTCATGCCATCAGCGTCGCGCTTTTTGGCATGCTGGTCTTAACACTGGGTATGGGAATTGGGCGCTTTCTGTATACACCAATGCTGCCAGTGCTGCTGTCGGAAGGTCTATTTACGTTTGACCAACTCTCCTGGATTGCTAGCGCCAACTACGCCGGGTATCTGGCAGGAAGCCTGCTCTTCTCCTTCGGGCTCTTCCATCTTCCCTCACGCTTACGCCCGATGCTGCTAACGTCCGCGCTCGCTACCGCAGGGCTGATTCTGGCGATGGCCAGCTTTACGCAGCCCGCGCTGGTGATGCTGATCCGCTTTCTGGCAGGCGTCGCCAGTGCCGGTATGATGATCTTTGGCTCAATGATCGTTCTGCATCATACCCGGCATCCCTTCGTGATCGCGGCGTTGTTCTCCGGCGTTGGTGCAGGCATTTTGCTGGGCAATGAATATGTCATTATCGGTCTGCATTTTGCGCTTTCATCGCACACGCTCTGGCTGGGCGCAGCGGCAGCCTCGGCTCTGTTCTTCGTGCTACTGGTTATACTCCTGCCATCTCGCGACCACATGCTCCCCGCTGCGGCCCCGGTAAAAACAGAGTATCAGCCTATGTCCTGGTGGCTGCTGGCGCTACTGTACGGGCTGGCCGGATTTGGCTACATCATTGTCGCCACCTACCTGCCGCTGATGGCGAAAAGTGCCGGTTCGCCGCTGTTGACTGCCCATCTCTGGTCGCTGGTCGGCATATCGATAATTCCGGGGTGTTTCGCCTGGCTGTGGGCCGCCCGACGCTGGGGTGTATTGCAATGCCTGACGGTGAATTTGCTGATTCAAAGCGCCTGCGTGGTCATGACGCTCGCCAGCGGCTCCTTGCTGCTGCTGGTGATAAGCAGCATGGGGTTTGGCGCAACGTTTATGGGAACCACTTCACTGGTGATGCCGCTTGCCCGACAACTTAGCGTACCGCGCAATATTAATCTGCTGGGCCTGGTCACTCTGACTTACGGCATTGGGCAAATACTTGGTCCGCTATTAACCAGCCTGCTGGGAAGCGGCGCACAGGCGATCGTTAACGCCACGGTGTGCGGCGCGGTCGCGTTGTTTATTGCGGCACTTATCAGCCTCACGCAATTATACAAACAGCGTTTCGCCTCGCCCAAAAGGGTATAACCGGCTAACGTCTAAAGAAGATATATTCGGATTAGTCCGCAATTAAATGTCAGCATTTAATAAACCGCAAATAATCGGCAATTATCCGTCAGACAATTTATAATCCCCGGCTGTTCATTTATAAACTCAATTTAAAATGCGTAAAAATGGACATATTAATTCAACATCAACACCATCTTCGGGAAAGGCACATGTCGTGGTTTAAAAAAATACTACTGGGGTTAATTATTTTAGCGGGTTTAATTGGCACGCTAAAGGATTATAAAGACTTTGGCTTATTTGGCGCACTGGGATTGTTTATTATCTTCCTGTTATCAACAACATTCTTATGGCAATGGGCCTCTGGCAAGTTACCGGAGATAACAAAGTTACATGCCATACTTATTTTACTGGCCAGCGCGGTAGCCTCTATTTTTGTTATCAATATGGCAATTGCCGGAAATTTGCATGTGGATTTAATGGAAGTCATGCGCGTTACCATTACCCATAATCCGCTTTTTTATCTGATCCTCTGCGTGGTCGCATGGGTAAAAGTGGGCATCTGGCAATGGCTGTTTAGCGGTGTACAGATGAAAGAGAGTCAGCCGGTTTAAACTCCAGCAGATGTAAAAAAGGCGTCTTAACCAAGACGCCTTTTTCGTACTAGTATAACTACTTAGAACTGATAGGTCAGACCCGCAACAACCTTGTTGTCGCCGTCTTTGCCATCAAGCAGGTTAATTTTGTAACCCACATCAGCAACCATGTTTTTGTTGAAGTAGTAGTCTGTGCCCAGCGCAACGTATTCGGTCAGATCGTTATTGTTGTTGTCACGCGTATGGACGTAGCCCACGTTCGGACGCAGACCAAAATCAAACACATAGGCCGCCATCGCTTCAAAGTGCTGCGCTTTGTCCGCATTCTGAATCAGGTTGTGAGACTCACCGTACATGGTTGCAACGTAGATAGCGTTTGCATCATACTTAAGGCCTGCGCCCCAGAACTCTGCGTTTTCGCCATCCCAACCATTTTGTTTCTGCTGAGCAGTCACAGAACTGTTGGTATAGGCCGCAATGGCAGAAACACCAGAATCCGCGATATTGTCATAGCCCAGGGAGAAGCCGTAGCCGTTGCCGTGCTGTTTGGTCGGATCCGTATTGGTATCGTCCTGCCCCTGATATTGCGCACCAACGCTCAAACCATCAACGGCACCAAACAGATTTTTGGTACGGAGTGTTGCAACGCCAGAAGTGCGTGAAGTAAGGAAGCGGTCAGCATCTTCAAAGGAGTCACCGCCGAACTCTGAGAGAGTGTCAGTGTAAGCTCCCACGTCGTAAGCGATACCGTAGTTACGACCGTAGTCAAAGCTAACGTCATGGCCGTAATCCAGGCCAGCAAACGCCAGACGTGTCTTAACGCCATTCTGAGAACCTTCTGCTTTAGAGGCATCAAACTGACTCTCAAATTGGCCATAACCGGTCAGTTGATCGTTGATTTGTGTCTCACCGCGAAAACCCAGACGCGCGTAGGTCTCATCGGCGTTATTGCCGTCAGTCCAGGAATGGACCGCTTTTACTTTGCCGTACAGATCCAGTTTGTTGCCATCTTTATTATAAATTTCCGCTGCATGAACGGAGGTTACCCCTAATGCCATTACAGCTAATGCCACTACTGACTTTTTCATGTTATTACTCACTTTTAATTGTGAATTTTGCTATCAACTTTGTTATGAAGGCGGGATGCCCACATAAAAAAGTCCCCTCCAGATAAGGGGAAACACCAATAACACACCGAAAAAATATACCAATAAAGGCAATAATGAAGTGGCAAGACCTGTTTCAATTTTGGGTTTTAAAGAAAACCCGAACAGAGAGTAATTACTTAGATTCTTCGCTTGTGCTCTCATTAATAGAGCGATGCAACATTAATGCCTCGGCAATAATGTCTTGTTTACTTTTACGAGTTTCAAATGCCAGCGTCCGAACATATTCCCATAGAGAAGTATCGACACGGGCACTTAATAGAACCATATCTTTTGATCGGGTTCCCCTGGCTTTTCGGATATCAGGGTAATCTCGAGAGGGCATAATCATCTCCTGAACGCAAACACGCTTATGGCGATGAAATATGCAGTCAGTGTAAAAACATGTCAACGGCAAAATACAGTCACAATAGTAATGAAACTGTTAATAAAGAACAAAAAACTGGAACGTTATTTCAAATGAAAGATAACTTGATTATAGAATAATGTGTAATGTTAGCTTTACATATATCCGTTTTTATTCATATGATTAAAAAGCCACGAATCATTCACATTAATAATAATGCTCAATCAAAACATCACTACAGACAATGAGTTACATGCCATTATTAATGTCTACTTTTACGCAAACCACCAGTTTTTATGCGCTGTTATGCCAGGCGGCCCTGCACTATCTGCAGCGGAAATCACTTTGATTCTCACTTAATACAGACCTGTATTGTCTAAAAATAAGCACAAAAAGGTAAAAATAAGGTAAATAGCGCATTTTTTCGCAAGCAAAAATAAGTTGTTTTTAATTGATGAAAATCAATTTACATCACACAGGGGCGGCGAAAAAAATGATCATTGAAGACTATGGAAACCATTTTTTACATGAGGTTTAAGACGTGAAAAGAAAGGTTGTTATGCAATGCCGAGCGGGCCGCAACAGCCCGCGTGAGAGGTGGTAAAATCAAGCGTTAACTTTATCCAGCGGCCAGGAGTCAAACAGATAGCCATCGAAGTCGATGTCATCAACATTTGAAAACTCCAGCAGGCGCTGTTTGACGTTTTCCAGATGCTGCCACATCGCCAGCTTGGCCGCGCGAGCATCCTTTTTGATTAACGCCGCCAGGATCTGCTTGTGGTCACCCATCCACTCTTTACGATAGTGGGTATCATCGAGATGGCTATGAAGCTGGATCCACATCGGGTTGTTCTCGCGCCACTGCCATGACTGGCGGAACAGCTCCACCAGCATGCTGTTATGCGTGGCCTCGGCGATAGCGAGATGGAACTGCATGTCACCGCTTTCAGAACCGTTGGGTTCGCTGGAGGCCAGCTCCCGCTCTTCCAGCTGCAACGCCTGGCGCATTTTGACGATATCTTCGCGGGTGGCCTGCAGCGCGGCAAATTCGGCGATGTTGCTTTCCAGCAGCTGTCGCGCCTGTAGCAGCTCAAACGGGCCTGCATCATTGCAATGATTCACATCCGAACTGTCGATAGTCTGTGCTTCTGCATTGTCGAGTACGTAGATCCCGGCACCACGACGCACGTCCACCAGACCTTTAATTTCCAGCATGATTAACGCTTCGCGCACCACCGTGCGAGTGACATTGAGCCTCTCGGCGATTTCACGCTCCGGAGGTAAGCGCTCACCAGGCAGGTACGGCGTCTGGACAATCAGATCGCGGATCATTGCACCCACTTCCTGGTAGGGTCTTTGCTGAGAAGTGTTTGATTTCATCGTGTTATGTCCGTCAGATGCGTCAATTCAGAATCCGGAGGCTGGATGACTGCGCACACCTTATCCGGCCTACCAATAACGTTTTTTTCGCCTGAACTATAGCATTTGCGGGAAGCCAAAAACAGAAAACGGGTCAACCAAATTAGTATTTTGATTGACCCGTCATACCTGGGAGGTTATGCGTCAGCGCTTAACGCTGCAACGCACTCGCGTGCGCCGTGTTCACACAACTGTTGATACTCCGCGATAATCGTTTCCACAAAATCGGCGTTTTCCGCCAGATCGTGACCAAAAATGCCGCTTAACCCCAGCAGCGCCGTCACCCGTTCGGCTCCCTGGAACTGTTGGTTAATGCGCTGGAATTCGGCCTGCATTGGGTCGACAACATCAATGACTTGCCCCTGTTCATCCACACCGTGGGTGTAGCGCATCCAGCCCGCGATGCCCAGTGCCAGATGACGCCAGCCGCTGCCGTTTTGCAGATGCAGACGCACCGGATCCAGCAGGCGCTGCGGCAGTTTCTGGCTGCCATCCATCGCAATCTGCCAGGTACGGTGGCGCAGAGACGGGTTGCTGAAACGCTCGATCAGCAGCGTCGCGTAGGCACTGAGATCGGTACCTTCCGGCATCGACAGCGTTGGCGCTTGCTCCTGCATCATCAGTGCAAACGCCGCTTTGCGGTACGCTGGATTGGTCATAGTGTCAGCGATGGTTTCATAACCGCCAAGATAGCCCAGATAAGCGAGGAAAGAGTGGCTACCGTTGAGCATGCGCAGTTTCATCATTTCAAACGGTACTACGTCGGCAACAAACTGTGCGCCGACTTTGTCCCAGTCAGGACGACCGTTAACAAAGTTGTCTTCAATCACCCACTGGCGGAACGGTTCGCAGGCGATAGCGCACGGATCGTAAACGCCCAACTGGTCGGCAATCTCTTGCAACGTTTCTGGCGTCGCCGCCGGAACAATGCGGTCGACCATGGTGCATGGGAAAGTGGCGTTCGCTTCAATCCACTGCGCCAGCTGCGGATCGCGCGCCTGCGCCAGGCCCAGCACCGCAACTTTCGCCACATGGCCATTTTCGCGCACGTTATCGCAGGACATCACGGTAAAGGCCGCCAGCCCCTGCTCACGACGCAGATGCAGCGCCTGTACGATGTAACCAATCGCCGATTTCGGCGCGGCCGGATTCGCCAGATCGTGTTTAATCAGCGGGTTATTGAGATCTAACTGGCCGCTGGCGGCATCGGTGCAGTAGCCTTTTTCCGTGACCGTCAGCGAGACAATTGCCGTCTGCGGGCGCGCCATAGCCTGTAAAATACCGTCACAACCGTCAAGCTCCGGGTGCAGGGCTTCTTTCATTGAGCCAATCACTTTCAGCACGGTATTGTCCGCGCCTTTTTCCGCCACGGTATACAGCAATTGTTGCTTGCGCAGGTTTTCAATCAGTATGCAGTCATTACCCGGCATCAGGTTAACTTCACAGATACCCCAGTCGCTGTCGGTGGTTTCCAGCAGATGGTGGGTGTACAGCGCCTGATGCGCGCGGTGGAAAGCGCCGCATCCCAGGTGAACAATGCGGGATTGCAGACGAGAGCTGTCCCATGCGGGGCGTGCAACCGGCAGGTTGCTATTGGCAATTGTCGTTGTCATCGTGAACTCCAGATCCCGTCGGAAAGACCAACGGAGAGAAAAGAAAAAAGCCGGCCAGACAGGCGACCGGCAACACTGCTTTAGCGGCTAAAGAAAGCGCGCTGGATAGCCATCTCAACGCCACGTACTTCCGCCAGGCCTTTCAGGCGACCAATCGCGGAGTAACCTGGGTTGGTTTTCTTTTTCAGGTCGTCAAGCATCTGGTGACCGTGGTCCGGGCGCATAGGAATCAGATCCTCTTTGCCCTCGGCTTTACGGCGCTGTTCTTCCTCAACGATCGCTTTCACTACTTCGTACATGTCGACGTCGCCGTTAAGATGCGCCGCTTCATGGAAAGTTTTCGGGTTATCTTCACGCAGCGTGGAGCGCAAATGGGTGAAGTAAATGCGCGGGCCAAACTGTTTGATCATGTCGACCAGGTCGTTATCCGCACGAACGCCGTAGGAGCCGGTACACATGGTGAAACCGTTCGCCATGCTGTTGACCGTATCGACCATCCACTGCATGTCTTCCACGGTGGAAACAATGCGTGGCAGGCCAAGGATTGGGCGCGGCGGATCGTCCGGGTGTACCGCCATGCGCACACCGACCTCTTCTGCTACAGGAATAATCGCCTTCAGGAAGACGGCAAAATTCTCACGCAGCGCAGCTTTATCGATATCCTTATAGCGTTCAAGATGCTGGCGGAACTGGTCGAGCGTGTAGCCCTCTTCCGCGCCCGGCAAACCGGCGATGATATTGCGGGTCAGACGTGCTTTGTCTTCTTCGCTCATGGTGGTGAAGCGTTCATGCGCCTGCGCAATCTCTTCGGCGGTGTAGTCCGCTTCCGCGCCCGGGCGTTTGAGGATATGCAGCTCAAAGGCGGCAAATTCAATTTGATCGAAACGCAGCGCTTTGGAGCCGTCCGGCAGGACGTATTCCAGGTCGGTACGGGTCCAGTCGAGAACCGGCATAAAGTTGTAGCACACGGTACGAATGCCGCACTCGGCCATGTTACGCAGGCTTTGCTGGTAGTTGGCAATCCACTGCTGATAGTTGCCGGAACGGGTTTTAATGTCTTCGTGGATCGGTACGCTTTCGACGACCGACCATACCAGGCCCGCCTGCTCAATAATGGCTTTGCGTTTTAGGATCTCATCAACCGTCCACACTTCCCCGTTCGGGATATGGTGCAAGGCGGTAACAACGCCCGTAGCACCCGCCTGACGTACATCCGCTAAGGTGACCGGATCGTTAGGACCATACCAGCGCCATGTCTGTTCCATGTTTTATTCCTCATTTACGTTATGGACTCGACGATATGGCACATAAATTCCTCCTTTTGGTATTACATGTCAACCTGAAGCGCTAAATTGGTTAACCAAATCACGATACCTGCTGATTAGATCGCCTTTTTACGTCCAGACAACCCAGTATTAATGTAAACATGTAACGCAATGTGACATCCATCGCATCATAGGTTGACCAATATATGTAACATCTCAACCAAAATCATAATAGTTCAACCAAAGTAAGGTAGACGTTATATGCACGTTCTCAATATTCTGTGGGTTGTATTCGGCATCGGCCTGATGCTGGTGCTCAATTTAAGATTCAAAATAAACTCGATGGTCGCCCTGCTGCTGGCGGCACTCTCGGTCGGTATGCTGGCGGGAATGGATTTAATGGAACTGCTGCATACCATGAAATCCGGCTTTGGCAGCACGCTGGGTGAGCTGGCGATTATCGTGGTATTCGGGGCAGTCATCGGTAAGCTGATGGTTGACTCCGGGGCGGCGCATCAGATTGCCCATACGCTGCTGGCGCGACTCGGTCTACGTTACGTGCAGCTGTCGGTGATCATTATTGGTCTGATCTTCGGCCTGGCGATGTTCTATGAAGTGGCGTTTATTATGCTGGCACCGCTGGTGATCGTCATTGCCGCGGAAGCGAAGATCCCGTTCCTCAAGCTGGCGATTCCTGCGGTTGCCGCCGCCACCACCGCTCACTCACTGTTCCCACCGCAGCCGGGTCCGGTCGCGCTGGTTAACGCCTACGGCGCTGACATGGGCATGGTCTACATCTACGGTATCCTGGTGACCATTCCGAGCGTGATCTGCGCCGGGCTTATTCTGCCGAAATTCCTCGGCAACCTCGATCGTCCAACGCCGTCATTCATGAAGGCCGACGTACCGGTTGACCAGAACAACCTGCCGTCCTTCGGAGTTTCTATCCTGGTGCCGCTGATCCCGGCGATCATCATGATCTCCACCACCATCGCCAACATCTGGCTGGTGAAAGGGACGCAGGCGTGGGAAGTGGTCAACTTCTTAGGCTCCTCGCCGATTGCAATGTTTATCGCCATGGTTGTCGCCTTCGTGCTGTTTGGTACCGCGCGCGGTCATGACATGCAGTGGGTAATGAACGCCTTTGAAAACGCGGTGAAAAGCATCGCCATGGTGATCCTGATCATCGGCGCGGGCGGCGTACTGAAGCAAACCATTATCGATACCGGCATCGGCGATACCATCGGCATGCTGATGTCGCACGGTAATATTTCTCCGTACATTATGGCGTGGTTGATAACCGTACTGATTCGTCTGGCAACGGGTCAGGGCGTGGTCTCAGCCATGACGGCCGCGGGGATTATTAGCGCAGCAATCCTCGACCCGGCAACCGGTCAACTGGTCGGCGTCGACCCGGCGTTGCTGGTACTGGCAACAGCGGCGGGTTCCAACACACTGACCCATATCAACGATGCTTCGTTCTGGCTGTTCAAAGGCTACTTTGACCTGTCGGTGAAGGATACGCTGAAAACCTGGGGTCTGCTGGAGCTGGTAAACTCCGTGGTTGGCCTGATTATCGTGTTGATCATCAGCATGATTGCATAACGTCGATACCGCTCTGGCCTATAGCGCCAGAGCGGTTTTCCATCCTGCCTCAACAATCCTCAATAATCAGATACACCGCCTTCACCGGGCCATGTACCCCAACCACCTTGATAAGCTCAATATCCGCCGTCGAGCTGGGTCCACTGATGATATTAATGCACGATGGCATACGCTCACCGGCCTGTGCTTTCTGATGCAGTTTTTCTGCCAGCTGCGCCACGCGCGGCAGGATGGTGCTTTTACGCAGCACGAAAATCGAGGACTCCGGCAACAGGCTCAGGGAACGCCCGCGCTCCGGTGCGGAAAACAGCACCACGCCGCCGGACTCGGTCAGGCCATATTCGGCATACACTACGCCGACTTTCGCCTGCTCGGCCTGGGTAATATTTTCGCTACCACGCGCCGGATCCCAGACCACGGCGTTGCATTCCTGCTGCAAGCGTTCGGTGATACCCAGCTCCACCAGCCGGCTGTCGCCGCTCAGCACCACCGGCTGCTGACCCAATTCTTCGCACAGGCGTAACGCCGCGTCTGCGGCCAGGTCCTCGCGAGTCAGCTCGCAGCGAGCCAGCATCACTTCGCTGGCGAACTGGATGAACGCATCGCAGCGCTGCTGCGGGCTAAGCTCGGTCAGGCGCTCGTTGGCATAGTTGTTAACCGGCGCGGCATCCGCTTGCGGTTCGAAACGCAGCGGGCGACCCAGCGCCTGGGCGATGGTGTTTAAAAACGCGGTACGGTTATCCATTCTTTTTCTCCTGCGCCTGATGTTTTTTAAACCAGCTACGGAAGCTCTCGCCGTCAGCATCAGGCAGGTCGCGCGCCTCCATCCAGTCACCAATCGCGCCAACCTTGAGCGGGGTTTTGCCGCCATTGATAAACCAGCTCGCCGCATGCGCGCCCGCCATCATCCCGACTTTCCACAGCCCCGGATGGCTATTGGCATAGGCGAACATCTTGATCGCCCGTCGCTCGGCTTTCGGGGTAATGCCCTCCTCGGCCATCACCCGGCGATGACGCAGGATCAGTTTTGACAGAGGAATGCGCACCGGGCAAACGCTGTCACAGGCCGTGCATAAAGAACAGGCGTACGGCAGGTCTTTAAAATCTTTATAGCCGCCGAGCAGCGGAGAAATCACCGCGCCGATAGGTCCTGGATAGATAGAGCCATAGCCGTGTCCGCCGATGTGGCGGTATGCCGGACAGGTGTTCATACAGGCTCCGCAGCGGATGCAGCGCAGCACATCGCGAAACTCTGAGCCCAGCACCTGCGAGCGACCGTTATCGACAATCACCAGATGGAACTCTTCCGGTCCGTCAACGTTATCCGCCTCGCGCGGGCCGGTCAGCCAGGTGTTGTAGCCCGTCAGACGTGCACCCACGGCGCTGCGCGCCAGCATGGTGATCAGCACATCCACCTCGGCAAAGGTCGGCGCGATACGCTCCATGCCCATCACCGCAATGTGCGTTTTCGGCAGCGTGGTGCACATGCGCGCGTTGCCTTCGTTGGTCACCAGACACACCGAGCCGGTTTCCGCCACGGCAAAGTTACAGCCGGTAATACCGATTTCGGCACTGAGGAAATCCTCACGGATCTTCTGACGAATGAACAAGGTCATGGCTTCCGGGGTTTCCGGGCCGTCATACCCCAGACGTTCGTTCAGCACGCGGCGGATCTGATAGCGATCTTTATGAATCGCCGGGACCACGACGTGCGAAGGAGGATCCTGATCCAGTTGCAGGATATATTCCCCGAGATCGGTTTCGATCACCTGGATTCCGGCATCCTGCAGCACATGGTTGACGCCGATCTCTTCGGTCACCATCGACTTGGACTTCACCACCTTCTGCGCATTTTTACTTTGCGCAACCTGCAAAATGTAGCGAGTGGCATCTTCTTTGGTTTTGGCGAAATAGACGTGCCCGCCGTTTTCCGTCACTTTCTCGGAGAGTTGATACAGGTAAGCGTCGAGGTTGCTCAGAACGTGATCGCGGATCTGGCTGGCACGATCGCGCCAGTCTTCCCAGTGGCCTAACTCATCGACCATTTTTTGCCGATTTGCGCCGATACGCTCCTGCGCATTAGCCACGGCTTTGCGCATGATCGGATCTTCTATCTGCTGACGAATGCGCAGTTTAAATTCTACATCGCTGGTTTTTATCGACATCTCTTTCCCCTCAGCGGCTCATCAGCACTTCAGCAATATGCATCACTTTGACCGGCTGGCCTTCCCGTTGCAGTCGGCCGCCAATGTTCAGCAGGCAGCTAACGTCTGCGCCAATCAAATATTCAGGCTTTGCGTCCATCAGATGTAAGACTTTCTCTTTCACCATTTCACCGGATATCTCGGCCATCTTGACCGAGAACGTCCCGCCAAAGCCGCAACAGGTATCCTGATCGGCAAACGTCAACAGCTCCAGTCCGCGCACGTTTTTCAGCAGCGTAAGCGGCTCTTCCTTCACCCCCAGTTTGCGGGTCAGGCTACAGGAAGGATGATACACAGCGCGCCCCTGCAGGCTGGCGCCAACGTCCACCACGCCCAGTTTGTTGACGATAAAGGAGGTGAGATCCTGCATACGCGCGGAAACTTTCTCAGCACGTAGTGCCCATTCCGGTTCATCGGCCAGATACGTCGGGTAGCTTTTTACCGCGTAGGTGCAGGAGCCCGCAGGGGAGATAATCGGATCGTCGTTGTCTTCCAGCGCGGCGATCAGGTTTTTCATCCCAGGGATCGCCTCTTTGATGTAACCGCTGTTGATGGCTGGCTGACCGCAACACCCTTGCTTCTCGGGGAAATTCACGCGACAACCCAGTTTTTCCAGCAGCAATACGGAGTCTCGTGCCATCCGTGATTTCAGTGCGTCACCAATGCAGGTAACAAAGAAATTTACATTCACAATAACTACTCCATTGCTTCATTTCTGTTTATTGCGCTTGATATCGCGATATCAAACAAATGTTCATTCGTATTTCATGCCCAGTTTTTATGTTTGCTGGTTTTACCAATACCTGGGTTCATAGTGTTGGTCGGATCATTTTCCTGATAAAAACGTGCCAAATTTTCCGGCGCTTTATACAGATGACCGACATTGTGTTCCGCCGGATATTGCGCTCCGCGTTGGCGCAGTAATTCCAGCATCTGTTCTTTTAACGCGTGGGCATCTACGCCTTTTTTAACGATATAATCCTGATGGAAGACATAGCACATAAAATGACCGTAATAGAGTTTATGCACCAACTGACTGTCAATTTCTGCCGGTAAATGCTCATACCATTCGGTATCATTACGGCGTAATGCAATATCCAGCGCGAGAATATCCTCAACCTCATCGGAATGAACGGCCTGATAACGAATGGCAGCGCCCGCAGCGGCAAAACGATGCAGAAACGCCTTACTGCCCTCTTCCGCGGTACAGGTAAAGAACGCGCCCTCGGCCGATTTAAAATAGTCCGTTAACCATGCCTGGGCTTCGGCCACACCCTCACCGGACATTTTCAGCATTAGATGGTGTTCATAGTTATCGCGCCAGGTTTTCATCCGCGCCGGGAGATGGCTCGGGAACAGATGGCTAAAAGCCTGCATAGCGCGGTCGGTAAAGTGCGGACGAAAAATCTTCACTTTCTCAAGTATGGCCTCGGTACGCCCCTTCAGGTTGAAGAAGAACGGCATTTTGTCCGTACCAAGTTTGTCGATCATCAGGAAGGTATCTTTGCTGTATTTCTCTGCAATATCATAGATATCGCGGTGCATATACTCCCCAGCTACCGGCAGGTTTGTAAAATTCGCCAGGATGTGGCGGCGAATCTCGGTCAGGACATCAGTCTGATTGGTACCGATATAAAAGACCTGCTGGTTCTTCTCGGCTTCAAAGGTATCCAGACGTACGGCAAACACCGCTAACTTGCCCGCGCAGCCAGAGGATTCAAACAGGCGATCCGGGTCAGCGTTGTAACGTGCTGGCGTGTCGGCATTGATGTCCCGCACGCGGCTAACATAGTCGTGATCGTGCGCGTGACGCCCGTCATGGTTGACGAGCGCGGCTTCAATCGCATTGTTATCCAGCCGGGCAAGGATTTGCTCTGGCGTCTGACCTAGCTCAATGCCAAGGTGATTGACCAGCTGCAAGCGTCCCTGTTCATCAATGCGGGCAAACAGCGACATCTCGGTGTAAGCCGGGCCTCGCTGGACCAGAGAACCGCCCGAGTTATTACAGATACCGCCGATAACCGACGCGCCGATGCACGAAGAGCCGATCACCGAATGCGGCTCACGGCCAAACGGCTTCAGCGCCTTTTCCAGCGAGTACAGCGTGGTGCCCGGATAAGCCAGCACCTGCTTGCCCTCATCCAGCACATGCAGACTGTCCAGCCGCAGCGTGCTGATAATGACGATCTCGCGGTCGTAGTCATTACCATTTGGCGTCGAACCCTCGGTCAGGCCAGTGTTCGACGCCTGCATCAGGATTATTTTATCGGCCTCAACGCAGGCGCTAAGGACTTTCCAGAGTTCAAGCAAAGAGCCGGGGATAACCACCGCCAGAGCATCACCCTGACCCGAGCGGAATCCCTTACGGTAACGCGCAGTTTTTGACGGTTCGGTGAGGATATGAGCAGGGCCAACCAATTGGGTAAGAGTCGTCAAAAAGGTCTTATTATCAGTATGTTTCATGGAGGGCGGCTCTCCGCTCCTTATATCAGGGCCAGTGAAAATGGCTATAAGTTCATTTGTATGACAAAACAGAATATTCCCTCAATCAATATCCACATGCAATACCCCATTTTATTTCTTTCGGTACCGCTCACATTTTTTTAATGAAATTACCACCGCCATATAATTCATACCTCGCCCTTTGAGGGGATGCCAAAACACTT
Source organism: Citrobacter sp. Cpo103 (assembly GCF_030332605.1). Lineage (NCBI taxonomy): Bacteria > Pseudomonadati > Pseudomonadota > Gammaproteobacteria > Enterobacterales > Enterobacteriaceae > Citrobacter > Citrobacter sp. Cpo103. The sequence continues at coordinate 324,675 of NZ_JAOWHO010000020.1, forward strand.
ATTTCATTTATTGCAAAGATCATCCCATACCTATTAATGATTAACTCTAATGGGTGTTGTAATATTTAGTGGTTATTCATATTTAATAAAAAAATAACATTATTTATACAATTATTAACCTTTATAACTTTATTTCACTGAAGCGATTCAGTTTGCATTTTTTATTTTATTATTCAGGTAGCTTCCTTCCCCCTAAATATAGTTCAGTCTAAAAAAGTAAATCGGGAATTGTAATGCACGAATATTTAATGTTTGCTCTGGCACTCTCTCCTTTGCTGCTGATGGTATTTTTAATACTGAAATTAAAAATGCCCATCCATTATTCCGTACTGATCTCTTTGGTATTCACCGCTGCACTATCGGCAATATTCTGGGAAATGCCCGTACAAAATCTGAAAGCCGCGATAGGGTATGGCGCACTGAAGGGACTATGGCCGATCGTGATTGTGATCCTCGGCGCTATTTTCAGTTATAACGTCATGCAGGCGACCAAAGCGCTGGATATTTTGCGCGATATTCTCGCCAGCATTAGCGAAGATAAGCGTATTCAGGTGCTGCTGATTTCATGGTGTTTTGGTGGATTTCTTGAAGCCGCAGCGGGCTATGGCACGGCGGTCGCTATTCCGATCGGCATTCTCATTGCGCTGGGATTCAACCCGTTGAAGGCGGCGATTGCCTCTCTCGTGGCAAATACCGTTCCCACCGCATTCGGCGCGGTCGGGATCCCGGTTTCTATTCTGGCTGAACAGGTTAATCTGTCGGTTTATACCTTAGGCGGAACCATTATTTTGCAGCTCGCGTTGTTTAATATCCTGCTGCCGTTTGTGATTGTCTGCATTATTGGCGGTGGCCTGAAAGCCATTCGCGGCGTATTTCTGATCACGTTGATTTGCGGCATTTCCACGCTGGTTCCACAATATTTTGTCGCCATCCATCTTGGCGCGGAATTACCCGCCTTTGCCGGTAGCCTGGTCAGCCTGTTTGCCGTGGCGATGGTCAGTCGCCTGCGCAAAGGGAAAACCGATCCCGAGTGGCGCATTGAGGTCAGCCATACCCGCGAAACCACGCCGCGCTCGGCAAAAGTGTTGTTCCGCGTGGGCTCTATCTATCTGTTTATTTTTGTGTTTATCCTGCTGTGTTCGCCGCTGTTCCCGACAATAAAAGGTACGGCGTCCCAACTGGCTTCTGTGCTGCATTTCACGTTGGCTGACGGCAAAACGATGGCACTGAAAGTTGAATGGGTGACCACACCAGGGATGCTGATTATCTTTGCGACCATTATCGGCGGTTTTATTCAGGGAGCGTCCGCACGCGGGATGCTGGAAGTATTTATCAAAACGATTTTCCAGCTTAAAAACTCTATCGTGGCAATTATGGCGATCGTCGCGCTGGCCACGGTGATGGATCTCAGCGGGATTATCTCCACGCTGGCGCAGTCGATTGTCGATCTGACCGGCAGCTCGTACGTCTTCCTCGCCCCGGTGATTGGCGCGCTGGGCACGTTCGTTACCGGCAGCGATACCAACTCGAACATTCTGTTCGGCAAGCTGCAAACCATAGCTGCCAGCAAGTTACATATCGATCCCAACTGGCTGGCGGCGGCCAATACCTCTGGCGCTACGGGGGGCAAAATGATTTCGCCGCAAAGCATCGCCATCGCGGTTTCTGCCACCAAAATGGACGGTCAGGCCAATCAGATCATGTCTGGCACCATGAAATACTGCTGTGCCTACATTGTGATCCTTGGCCTGAAAGTCGGTCTCTTTTATTACTGGTTTATGGCGTAAGCCATTGTCAACCCCGTCAAATTCGCGGCAATCGTATTTGACGACACAGTGACCAAAAAGGTTTACACCACCCCAGAAACGGAACAAGGCGACAGGCTTTACGATTTGTCGGCGCTGACTAAAATAGCGCCGATGTTTCAAATCGAGGATTGTTGTTATGTTGTTCTGGAAAAAGATGGTGAAGAAGTTCGACGCCTTTTCCGCGTTGATTCCACCACGCTACTTCCGCGTGTAATACCTGGCACTTATGCCTGATGGCGCTTCGCTTATCAGGCCTACATTTCACACTCATTTGTAGGCCTGCGTTTCACGCTCATTTATAGGCCGGATAAGGCGCGAGCCGCATCCGGCAGCAACAGCAGCGTAAAATGCTCACCCCTTTCTCTTACGCAGACCGCATGCTCTTAACACCGCCACCCACAGACGAAGCCACGCAAAACGGTAGACCAGCGGATGCTGAAATCGCAGCAATGTCAGAAACATAAAGCCTCCCTGCGGCGCTACAGTACCGCTGCCCGATAGAGAATTTGCGGATCCATTATCTGGTGACGCGCATCTATCAGCCGCAGTTCATACGAATCATGCTCTTTTGTCAGTCGCATCACCGCATCGACGACACTGGTGGTCCGCTCCAGCGCCTGCTTATCCTCATAACCATTGAGCAGTGAGGCCAGCATCACGCTGCAAATCAGATCCCCAACGCCCACCGGCATTTTGGCAAAGGTATACAGCGGCCGGGCAATGTGTAACGTCTGTTCCGGCGTCACCAGCAGCATTTCAAACGACTGTTTGTCCCGTGAGCAGTCGCCGAGATGCTTCACCAGCACCTTTTTCACCCCCCATGCCACCAGCTGTTGCGCAGCTTCCACCACCTCGTCAAAACCACGCAGTTGTCTGCCCGTCAGCACGCCCAGCTCATAGAGATTCGGTCCCATTATGTCGGCCAGTTGAATGGCATCATCGACAAAAAAGGACTCTACGCCCTGCGCGACAATGCAGCCTTTTTGCGGATCGCCCATCACCGGATCGCAAAAATAGAGCGCCTGCGGATTACGCTGACGAATGGTGGTGACCGCGTGCTTCACCTCTTCACAATGACGTTTATCTCCAAGATACCCGGACAGCACGGCATCGCATTGCGCCAGCTTTTGCAGGTCATCCAGCCCGCTGATGATGGCACTCAGCTCGCCGTGCGGCATCGCCATGCCCTGCCACATCCCGTACTGGGTGTGGTTGGAAAACTGTACGGTGTAAAACGGCCAGACATCGATCCCCGAAAGCTGCATCGGCAGCACAGCGGCTTTATTTCCGGCATAGCCATAAACGACTGACGACTGAACAGACAACACGTTTTTCATTTTGACTCCGTCTAACGAAACGTTGGCAGCAGACCAAATACGTCCAGAACAACCGTCAGATAGACAACCGCCCCACAGACAATCACCAGGTTAAGCACGGTGTTATTACAAGGCGCGGTATATCTGGCGGTCGGGAAACGTTTCCGCGCGGCTTTCACCAGGAACGGCGGCAGGATCACGCTCCAGATGGTAAAGGCCAGACCGGCGTAGCCAATCGCGTGCACAAAACCGTTCGGGAAGAAGAAGCACACGGCGGCTGGCGGAAAGTAGGTCACCAGCGCGGTTTTCAGGCGGCCCATGCCGTCATCCGGGAAGTGAAACAGGTCGGCGATATAATCGAACAAGCCAAGCGTCGCCGCCAGCAGAGAACTGGCTACTGCGAAGTTGCCGAAGAAGGTCAGGATCAGATCCATATACCGGCTGGTGAACAGCTCGCTGATGGCCTCGACAAACACATCGATATTGCCGCCCTTGGCGATAATTGGCGGGAACGCGGAACGGCTGATGTTACCCATCGTGACGCCCAGCCAGAAGATGTACAGCAGCAGGGCAAACAGCGTACCGATGATAATCGAACGCGTGATATTCGGGACCCCACTCTTGCCATACAGCTTGACCAGGCTCGGCACGTTACCGTGAAAACCAAACGAGATAATACAGAACGGCAGCGTCATCAGAATGTAAGGCAGGTACTGTGAGTTGGGCAGCGCCACCGCCACGCTGTCGACAAGTTTCGCCACTTCAATATGACCAACCAGCCCGGAGAAAGTAGCAAAGAACGCGATAAACTTACCGATAATCAACACGGTAGTGATGCGTCCAACCAGCAAGGAGCTGTACCAGGCAATCGCGCCGACTAGCATACTGACGATCACCACCGAGATATTCGCCGGAAAGCGCACGCCGCTGTATTTGAACACGGTTTGCGCCATCACCGCTGACGATCCGGAAATATAGGCATAGGTCAGAATATACAGCACAAAGCCGAAAGCGATACCGACTACGATATTCCACTTACGGCCTAATAAATCCTGAGTAAAGGTATTAAAACTGGCACCGGCACCATAATGCAGATTAACTTCAACCAGCATCAGACCGGTTAATAACATCATGATGGCGATAAACAGAAGAATAACAGACGCACCGGGGAACCATACGCCGGCCATCGCAATCGGCAGGGAGAACATCCCGCCACCCACTACGGTTGCGATAACCAACATGGTTCCGCTAATCAGTCCGGGGGTACTACTCTGTCGCTCAATGGCATTAATATCCATGATAAATGTTCCTGTAGACTATTCGTTATAATTACAGCTGTCATTTGTACATCATGCGGATAATAAAAATGTCGGAGTCAGGGTTTACTTTTTTTTAGTTATGTCACGGTAACGAGCACCGCAAAGGCTTCCTGTTCATGGAAAAGGAATACAAAAAAGCCCCATCATGTGATGGGGCCATAACTATTTTTTAGATGTAATCAAAGCGTGCAGTAAAGAAACGTAACTGCTTCGGCTCGTAAATAAACTTCAGCCCGCGAATATCTTCTTTGTGCTGGTAAAGTTTAATAATGCCGTCAGCCACGACATCCATATGTGCGTAGGTATATACACGACGTGGAATAGTCAGACGCACAGTTTCCAGTTTCGGTCTGTGGTGTTCACCGGTCACGTTATTACGGCCCGCAGAGATAATTCCGCGTTCCATACTACGTACGCCCGTTTCCACATAGATGCTGGCGGCCAGACTTTGTGCCGGGAACTCATCTTGCGTGAGGTGCTCGCAGAAGCGACGCGCATCGAGGAATACCGCGTGACCACCCACCGGTTCAACAATCGGTACGCCAGCGGCTTTCAGCTTATCGCCCAGGTAGCGAACCTGCTTCACGCGGTGCTCGATGTACTCGTACTGCATGGCTTCACGCAGGCCAATCGCCATGGCTTCCATGTCGCGTCCGGCCAGACCGCCGTAAGATGGCATCCCTTCGTACACCACGACTAACTCTTTGGCAGAAGAGAACATTTCGTCATCGTTCATGCACAGGAAGCCGCCGATGTTCACCAGACAGTCTTTTTTACCACTCATGGTGCAACCGTCGGCGTAGCTGAACATCTCATGCACGATCTCGGCGATGCTCTTGTTCTCAAAGCCCTGCTCTTGCTCTTTGATAAAGTAGGCGTTTTCCACGCAGCGGGTAGCGTCGTAGAACACTTTAATGCCGTGTGCTGCCGTCAGTTCACGCACCGCACGCATGTTCGCCATCGAGACCGGCTGGCCGCCCGCGAGGTTAACCGTCACCGCCAGGCAAATATACGCAATATTCTCTGCGCCTTTTTCATCAATCAGCGTTTGTAATTTTTTAAGATCGATATCACCTTTAAACGCAATATTCAGACCGGCATCGTGCGCTTCGTCACGAACGATATCGACAAACACCGCACCATTTTTTTCCTGGTGATAACGGGTGGTAGTGAAATACATATTACCAGCAACATATTGCCCTGGTTTAATAGCCAGTTGTGATAATAAGTTTTCTGCGCCGCGGCCCTGGTGAGTCGGAACAATATGTTTAAAGCCGAACAATTCCTGCACGGTTCTTTCCAGATGATAGAAGTTTTCGCTGCCCGCGTACGCTTCATCACCCATCATCATTCCGGCCCACTGCTTGTCGCTCATTGCGTTGGTGCCACTGTCGGTCAGCAGGTCAATATAAATATCTTTCGAATTTAACAGGAAAGTATTGTAACCCGCTTCTTGCATTTTCTTAAGGCGCTCATCACGCGGGATCATAGATACAGTTTCAACGCTTTTAATACGGAAGGGTTCTGCCGGATAATTCATTTTGTTTCTCCAGTAACAGTGGTCATGTACGTATTAATGTGAAGTAAATCATACCTGGTTCATCAATAAAGTCTGATGAAATATAACTATTCGCCTCCTGAGCCAGGGGGAGAAATAATGTGGAGGCACTATGCAAGATTTGATTGATTATGGAAATAGCCCGGTCAACATTAATCACTGGCAATAATTTAAAAAGCTGTAAATGTGAGTGATGCAAATCACACGCCTTTTTTTTACCCGTTAATATTCAACAAGTTTTTTTTTGCGTTTCGATTTGCCATTCATCGTAGTGTGTCTGCGGAGAGTGGAAATACTGAAAACTTAACTTTCCAGGCTGTGCTCGTAATGTATTGCTGAATGAGTACACCTCATTTTGTGAGAGTCGGATCACTTCATGGAGTGACATTTGTGATTTACATCACTAAAAGTGTAAAGCAAAGTGTACAAAACGGTGTTGTTTCAGAGTTTGCTATTTGCTTCAGTGAGTTAGATCGCATTTTTGGCCTGATGCAGAGGAGCGCTATTTTCTGGAAATGGCCGTATTTGGCGGACTGGAGGGGAATGGATTTATACGGTGAATAATACCGGATTTATTGGGGTGAAGGCGTTTTCTATTTATTCCGAAAGCGTGCTATTCGCGCTTATTTCATCTTATTTACATCTGGACTTCCCCCAGTTTACTGGCGTAATTTACAGGGGTTTTATTAGCGCGATGCGAAGGTGCGCCAACACCTGCGCATCGCTAATCACAGTAACTATTTCACGAGAATAGCCATCATGACTGATACGCATTGTATTGCAGTTTCATTTGATCAAGAAGTGCACGCCGCAGATAACCGTCGCCTGAAGGTGGGATATGCGAGCCGTTATCCTGATTACAGCCGTCTGCCGGTGAAGTACGTTCAGTTTCCGTCCATCGTGATGAAGGGCCAGTGGCTTAAAGCCGCCGGATTCGACACCGGCACCCGCGTTGATGTGCGCGTAATGCAAGGTTGCATCGTGCTCACCGCCCAAACGCCCCAGCCCGAAGAGTCAGCGCTGATGAAATCGCTGCGCAAAGTAGAAAAGCTGTCAGCACGCAAACAAAAACAGGTGCTGGAGTTTATCGCGGTGATTGCGGGGAAAACGTTGAAGGGGTAAGAGTGTCCTTGAGGCGCCTGTGGCGCCTTTATTAGGGGTTATTGCGCCATCTTTGTTATGCCGTAGTACGTTCGTTCCAGGCGTCGGTATATTGAATATTGCCATCTACAATACACCAGGTGATTTTTTCATAGCGCAGTTGTACGCTTTCCAAATGCCCGGTTCCCGTTACCGTACGTGTGTCATGCACGATTGGTGTCACTGATACAACTTTTACACCTTCAAGTAGGGTATTAAAATATTCCACTTCCTGGCCTGCGTCGTTTATGTGATAGAACTTAAGTTCCGCACTTTGAAGTGTCTGACCTGTCGCAACTGCTTTGTAAAGGTATGGGCTGGAGGAGTCGATCTCTTTGTCAAATAGAAATGGGCCATGTTGGCGTGTGCCGGTTAGCTTCCCGGTGGCACCATCTGTTGGAATGCTAAGGTTATGTGTCAGACCACGGAGCTCAATACTGCCTTCACGTCCCCGGACATCTGAACCTCCACGAATCATCGCGCCACCATCATCTTTTAAAAATAAATGAACGGGTACAGCCATTTTTAAAACTCCTTGTAATCAATCATATAACCAGTGACCTGCTCTGGCTGATTCTGCGAACATACGCACAGTAAGCGGTTTTGACACTTGTTTGATGGGTTCTTTGGTAAACCACTTTCGATAGACCGACTCTCTTTCCCACGGGTAATAGGCCTCGAAATCAATGACTGAAACATCAACGTTATATTTCTCTCCAAAATCTTCAATGGCATACGGTAATTCATCCCATTCAGCGTAACCTTGCAGCGGCGTATCAAGTTCAATCGGGATAGGCTTGAAAGTAAACGTTACCGCGAGAGATAACTCTCCCCGAAAAAATTCTAATACCTCGTTATCAGTCACCATACGCGATCTTCCTCTCTGGCAATGGTGTTGTAGGTATTCACCGTTTTATAGACAATTTGGGCGACATCACTTGCGAGTAATGCCCAACCAATCACAGGAATTGTTCGTCCAACGAATGCCCCAAGATTGTTAGTCATCATTGGTTTTAAATATTTGATACTGGCATTGGTGATGGTAGGAAGCCTGACGGACAATGTTACGTTAAGAAACTCACGAGAATATTTGGAGGCAATTGATGTGCCTTGTGTTGCCCCATATGGTTTACCCCGTGTTTTCAGCAATGGTAACCCAAGAATGATACATGACATTGTTACCACATCTTTAATTCCCCCAAATTGTTCATCAATTTTATCGAGGAAGATCCAGAAAAATAGCTCACCTGCAGAAATGTTACAGACCCCTTTATAAAAGTATGTTCCGTTGAGTTCCTCTACTGTATCCATCAGTCCCCCTTCTTCCCTCAATGATTTGCTTGCTTATCGTACTCCAGGGGAATCACGAAGAATAAAGATGACTACCGTATAAAGTCTATTTTCAGATAAAATAAATATCATGCCGTTAGTAGTAATGTACCAGGAAGACATAATGTAGTGATTGAGTGCTATATCTGGTAAAGAAAACATTCATAACAATAATGTAAATAAAACTACCGAGGCATAATGATATGAGTAAGTTTACTATTCCGATAATAAATATAATTCTTAGCGGTTATGTAGCTACCTTATGTTTAATTTGCTTGTTCTAATTCGATTCATGGCAAGATAAAACCCTTGCCGTTATTATCATCGTAGGGATTATTTATATTATCGTTTCTATCGTAAGCAGGTTTTTACCCACGAAAATGCGTCTATTGGATGGAGTACTTGACCTATTATCCGGACCATTGCTGAGCGCAGGAATCCTCGCCTGTTTCGCCTTGTTTGAACCCTGGTCCATAAAAATTATTGGCATTTTTATATGGGTTATCGTTATGATTTACTTACCTTTACGTATAAATAATGGTAAGGATTAATCATGTTAATTCTGGCTTACCGAATTCTACCTGAACAGTTATGTTTAATACTCTGTGAATTCTCCGTCACCATACCCGATTTCCCTCTCTGCATAGATCCTGGCAGGGCGACTTCGCTCAAAATACAGTGTGAAAAAGGAATATGTAACGATACACGTATAACAGGAGGGACATCGTCCCTCCTGTTCTCGCGATAATTATTTCACTAACGCGGATATATCCTTGAACAGCGAATGGGCTATTTCCACACCGTCACGAGTTGTACGCGTACGGGAATGATAGCGACGCTCGCCCGGCAAACGCGCCCCTTGCCGCTGCATATCGGCAAAGAGTCTCTCGGCACGTGCCAGATGCTGCGGAGCCTCCAGTCCCAGAAAGCGGGCCGGGTCCAGGGCCAGAATCAGCTCGCCACCATAGGGCAACCCGCCAGCCCCCTTATCCCACGCCAGCGATTCCGCGCTGGTCATATCGCCGATGAGCGGTCCGGCAAGCAGTTCCACCATTGCCGCCAGTGCCGACCCTTTATGCCCGCCAAACGTTAACATCGCGCCGTCGAGGATCGCCTGCGCGTCGGTGGTGGCCTGACCGTCACCGTCAATCCCCCACCCTTCCGGCACCGCTTTTCCCGCCCGTTGATGGAGTTGGATCTCTCCCCGTGCCGCCGCACTGGTGGCCATGTCGAAGATAAACGGGGGTTTTTCTTCACGCGGCCAGCCAAATGCTATCGGGTTAGTGCCAAAAAGCGGCTGCGTCCCGCCCGCGGGAGCAACCCACGCATGGCTGGGTGTCGTCGCCAGCGCCACCAGCCCCGCCTCGGTGAGCGGCTCAACGTCGGCAAACAGCGCCGAAAAGTGCACACAGCGGTTAATCGCCAGGGCAGCAATACCGCTGTGGCGCGCCTTTTCTATCAGCAGTGGAAGTGCGCGCTCGAATGCCAGCAGGGAAAATGCCCCACCGGCATCCACCTTCACAATGGCCGGCGCGGTATCGGTGATAACCGGCTCAGCGTCAGGTGACACCTTTCCTTTACGTCGCGTCTCCACAATCCCCAGCAACCGCCACAAACCATGCGAGGCACAGCCATCACGCTCACCGTGGGTCACGTTTGTCGCGACCACCACGGCATGCGCTTCACTGAATCCGTTCCCGCGCAGCACCTTATATGCCAGCGCATAAGCCTCTGTTAACGAGAGGTTTACCATCTCCATGACCGACTCCTTTACTCTTCTTCATCACCGGTAAAGTTAGCCTGCGGCAGACAGGTTCGCTCGCCCCAGTAGTAAATTCCCAGCGACATCACCGCTACCACCACCGTATCCCACGGATGACCAATCACCCCTGTGCCTCCAAAACTGCCCAGCCAGGAGAAGAGCATAATCAGTGCATAGAAGGCGATAAGCCACAGAGACGACTTCACCTGCTGTGCCAGACTCACGGTGTGCACCGGCACTTTTGATTTGCAAAGTACATAGACGACAAACATCACAATCTGCAGTCCCAGCAGCCATGACAGCGTGCCCCAGCCAGACCAGAATACAATCAGCGCCGAAATCACAAACGACACCGGACCGATAATCCCGAAGGCACGCACGCGGAATGGGCGCGGTAAATCCGGTGCATTACGCCGTAGCCCCGCCGCCGTGACCGGGGCAATAGCGTAGCTCAGTACCAGCGCCGCCGACACCACGCTTATCAGCTGTTCCCATGACGGGAACGGCAATGTCCAGAAGATAGACAATGCAAAGGTCAGCCACAGCGCCGGACGGGGAATGCCAGACTCTTTATCGATGTGGGTAAACGTCTTAAAGAAGGTGCCTGCTTTCGCCCAGCCATAAATCACGCGCGGCGTGGCGTTCATGTAGATATTGCCGGTACCACTTGGGGAGACAATCGCGTCGCACACTACCATAAACGCCAGCCAGCCCATACCGAGTGTAATGGCGATATCCCGGTACGGCAGCGAAAATTGCTTGCTGATCTCTGCCCAGCCGCCACCCAGCATATCGGTCGGAATACTGCCAAGAAATGCCAGTTGCAACAGCACGTAAATAATCGTCGACAGCACCACGGATAAAATCAGCGCCACCGGGATGGTACGCTGCGGATTCTTGACTTCACTCGCCACAGAAATAATTGGCGTCAACCCCAGGTAGGCGAAGATGATCCCACCGGCGCTAATCGCAGCCTCAACGCCCGACATACCAAAGGGTGCAATTCCCTGAACGTGCAGGTTCTCAGGTTTGAAAAAGGTAAATAGCGTTACAACGACCGCCAACGGCACCAAAAATTTCAGAATACTGATGATGTTATTGGAACGGGCAAACGTTTTTACGCTGTAGTAATTCAGCCCGAAGAACAAACACAGCAGCAAAAACTGCACTATCCATCCCAGCAGCGTTGGGTCGCTTGAGCCAGTTTGAGTCAGCATCGGGAACCATGCTGCCGCATACTGCCGCGCGGCAACAATCTCTATGGAGATGAGGCTTGAAAACGCAATCAGCGTAATAAATCCAAGCAGATACCCCATCAACTCACCGTGGGAAAAAACCGGATAACGGATAATCCCCCCGGCACGAGGCAGTGCCGCGCCCAGTTCACAATAGACAATCCCCAGCAGCAGAACGGCAATCCCGCCGATGACCCACGAGGCAATGCCCGCAGGTCCGGCAATCGATGCCACATGGCTTGCTGCAAACAGCCAGCCGGAACCGAAGATAGCCCCAAGCCCAATAAACGTCAGGTCGGTTAGCGTTAGCTGCTTTTTAAATTTACCCACCTCAGCAACGCGGGCCTGTGTTTGGTGCGTAGAGTGAATCGTCATGGTCATGCCCTTCAGTCAACAGAGGGGGAAATGGCTTCCCGGGTCCACTGCCCGTTAATCAGGCGCAGCAGGTTCAGAGGGTTGTCATCCTGGACAGCAGGCGGAAGCAGCGCGGCAGGCACATTTTGCAGGCATACCGGGCGTAAAAAACGGTCGATGGATTGCGTCCCTACCGAGGTACCGCGAGCATCGGTGGTGGCAGGCCACGGGCCGCCGTGCACCATGGCATCACAGACCTCGACACCGGTCGGATAACCGTTAAACAAAACGCGTCCCGCTTTTTCAGTGAGGGCTGGCAGCAGGCGCTGCGCCAGCGGCCCATCATCAGATTCGGCGTGCACGGTTGCCGTCAACTGGCCCGGAATCACGCGCAAAATGGACTGCAACTCCGCCTCATCGGCCACCTCGACCAACACCGCCAGCGGGCCAAACACCTCCTGCTGTAGCAGTGGATCCTGTGCCAGCAGCAGCGAAGCCGGAGCCTGATACAACCGGGCCTGCGCGCGGCCGATAACCGATTCATCAGACCCTGCCAGACGCTGAATATGCGGATGTGCCTCAAGCGCGCTGACACCCTCTTCATAATGGGCAAGCGTTGGGGCATTCAGCATGATCTGTGCCGGTGCCAGGTCAACCGCGACCTTCAGTGCCTGCGTGAAGCGGGACATACCCTCGCCGCGTAAGACAAGGATCAGCCCCGGCTTGGTACAAAACTGTCCACATCCCAGAGTGAAAGAGGACACCAGCTCATTGGCCAGCGTTTCTGCCCGCGTGGCGACGGCCTGCGGCAGAATAATCAGCGGGTTAATGGCCGACATTTCCGCAAAGACGGGGATCGGCTGCGGACGCTGCTGCGCCAGCTGCCAGAGCGCCTTACCGCCGCGCAGCGAACCGGTAAAACCCACCGCCTGAATCGCCGGATGGCGAACCAGATCCGCGCCAATATCGGTGCCGAAAATCATGTTAAAAACGCCCGCAGGCAGGCCAGATGCCGCGACCGCACGCACAATCGCCTGGGCAGTCAATTCCGCCGTCGCCATATGTCCGGGATGGGCTTTCACCACCACCGGACAACCCGCCGCCAGCGCGGATGCGGTATCGCCTCCTGCCGTAGAAAAGGCCAGCGGAAAATTGCTGGCCCCGAACACCGCCACCGGGCCAAGCGCGGTCAGAAACTGACGCAGATCCGGGCGCGGCAGCGGCTGGCGGTCAGGGAGTGCGGTATCAATACGTACGCCAAAGGCATCGCCCCGACGCAACACCCCGGCAAACATGCGCAGCTGATTACTGGTACGGGTGCGCTCTCCCTGTAACCGCGCCAGCGGCAGCGCCGTTTCCTGGTGGGCTATGGCGAAAAAATCCTCGCCGAGCAAATCCAGCTCGTCGGCAATAGTGTCGAGAAAGCAGGCACGCACGTCTGGCGCTGTCTGTGAATAGACCGGAAACGCCTGGTCAGCCGCCTCCGCCGCGGCGGCGGCCTCCTCACGAGAGGCCGGGTAAAAATGGTATCCGGTCAGCTTGCCGTCAGCGGCACGCAGGCTTGGCAGCGTCGCCTCACCGCTTGCCACGCGGCGTCCGGCGATAAACTGCTGACCCGAAACAGAGAGAGGTAGCGTCATCATCACTCCTTTACTTAAAGGCCGACATCCGGCAGCTGTGGACGGGTCGCCAGCGCCTTCTCAACAATCGCCACCACTTGCGCACGGGTATCCCCTTCCAGTGCCAGACGCGGTGGACGGGTAATGGCGCTGCCACGCCCCAGCAATTCTTCACAGAGCTTGATGCACTGCACCAGATCCGGACGTGCATCCAGATGCAGCAACGGCATAAACCAGCGGTAAAGCGCCATCGCTTCCTCATAACGCTGTTGTTTCGCCAGGCGGAACAATGTCTCCCCTTCACGCGGGAAGGCGTTCGACATTCCGGAGATCCAGCCTTCCGCCCCAACGGCAATGCTCTCGACCACCACATCATCCAGCCCAGCGAACAGCACAAAGCGGTCGCCAACAGAGTTACGCAGGTCGATAAAACGGCGGGTATCGCCGGAGGAGTCTTTGAAGCAGACGATGTTGTCGCAGTCGGCAAGCGTCGCCAGGATATCCGGCGTCACGTCGTTTTTGTAAATCGGCGGGTTGTTGTACACCATGATAGGCAGGTCGGTAGCCGTAGCCACACTGCGGAAGTGGGCCGCTGTTTCATGCGGTTTTGAGGAATACACCAGCGCAGGCATCACCATAATACCGTCGACGCCCACGCGCTCTGCCTCTTTCGCCATCTTCTGTGCAAACGCGGTGGTGAATTCGGCCACCCCCGCAATGACCGGGATCTGACCGCCCGCAGCATCTTTCGCTACCTCGATGATCTGCAGCTTTTCCTGCGTGGTCAGAGAGGTGTTCTCCCCCACGCTGCCGCACACCACCAGACCAGAAACACCATCCTTGACCAGGTTTTTCATCACCGTGTGGGTGGCATCCAGATCCAGGGAATAATCGCTACGAAACTGGGTGCTGACTGCCGGGAATACACCGCTCCAGTGAATGGCTTTCTTGCTCATGTTCGGTTCCTTGTCGTCAATTTGTTAATTGAAAGTGAATGAATGGTGAATATTCACTGACAGATTGACGTTTCAGGCGACCGACTGCTTGGTGGTTTTCTTCCTCTTTGATGACGAAATTAGCACAGTGAGTGTGTCTTACCCGGCAAGCGTAATGCGAAAATCACGCGGCGTAGAGCCCGTCATCGCCTTAAACTGGCGGCTAAACGCGCTGTGATCGGTATAACCGCACTGCAACGCAATATCGGTAATCGGCGTATCGCCCGCCAGCAATTCGGTGGCTTTTTCCAGCCGAACTTTGTGGATCATCTGGCGCGGAGTGAGATGAAAAATACGCTTACAGTAGCGCTCAATTTGCGCCACCGACATGCCGCTCAGGGCGGTTAGTTCTTCCATCGCAATGGGACGGTGATAATGGTTGCGGATATGATCGTCGACGATCGCCAGCCGCTGCCACGCCGGGTGACGCGCCTGCGCTTCCTGCAGATCGTGTGAAATCCCCGCCATACCGATGACCTGGCCCTGCGCATCCCGCAGCGCCAGCTTCTGAGTCAAACACCAGCCGCGTTCACGACCGTTGTAGAGATGCATTTCCAGCTGATCGCGTAGCGTTACCCCTTCGCGCAGCACCCGCATATCCTGCTCGGTATAGCCCAGCCCAAGCGCTGAAGGGAAAACATCAGCAGAAGTTTTACCCAGCAGAGAAACCACCGTCTTAAACCCGCAGCGTCGTGCCAGGGTCATATTGACCATCAAATAGCGGGCCTGCACATCTTTGATAAAAAAAACCACATTCGGAATGGCATTGAGCAGCGGCGCAATCAATGCCATCGCATGGAGCAACGTCTGGATATTGTCCGGACGCTGACGCGCCAACCCCTCACATATCTGGCTAAGTTCAGCCACTTCCGGCACCGGCGACGGGGCCCGCACATCATTAATCACACAGGACATCATGCTTCCTCCCGATTAGTGACCTGAATATTTATTAACTTTTTGTTAACCGAGCAAGCATCCTTACTGCGTTTTGCGATCCTGCCGTAGATTTATAACTTCCCCTTTTCCAGCCACTGGCGCGGTTGCCTTTTTTGGTTTACCACACCACTAACGAAATGATTAATAACAAATAAATATGATGCCGACTTAACGATGACAGCGGCCATTATGCTGATTTCGTCATTTGCGGTGACGAAAGCGATCAAGCCGGGACGCAAGGCTTGCGTCAGCATTTAGCAACAAAATATTAACTTTCCGGAGATCCTATGACAGCGCAGTACAGTGAACTGAGAGTGATTGATTCTCACACCGGCGGTGAACCCACTCGCCTTGTCATCGACGGCTTTCCGGATCTGGGAACGGGGAACATGAGCGAGCGTCGGGAGCGCTTTTCCCGCGACTACGACGACTGGCGTAAAGCCATTATTCTTGAGCCACGCGGTAACGACGTTCTGGTCGGTGCATTGCTCTGTGAACCGGTTTCGCCACAGGCCACGGCGGGAGTCATCTTCTTTAACAACTGCGGCTTTCTGAACATGTGCGGTCACGGCACCATCGGGCTGATTGCCTCGCTGGCATGGCTTGGGCGCATTCAACCCGGTAAACATCTGATTGAAACGCCGGTGGGCGATGTGACCGCCACGCTGCACGAAGACGGCAGCGTCTCGGTCGAAAACGTGCCGGCCTACCGCTGGCGTAAGCAGGTACAGGTTGAAACCGTCCACGGTACGGTAACGGGTGATATCGCCTGGGGCGGCAACTGGTTTTTCCTCGTCAACGATCATCCGTTCGCGGTCTCGCCGGAAAAGATCCCTGAATTGACGGAGTACGCATGGGCAATCCGTGAAGGGTTAGATCGTGCAGGCATCCGTGGTGAACATGACGGCATTATCGATCATATCGAACTGTTTGCAGAAGATGATCGCGCGGACAGCCGCAGCTTTGTTCTTTGCCCCGGTAAAGCCTGGGATCGATCGCCCTGCGGCACCGGCACCAGCGCCAAACTGGCCTGCCTGGCAGAGGACGGAAAACTCAAATCCGGAGAGTCATGGCGGCAGGCGAGCATTATCGGCAGCGAATTTACGGCGCATTTCGTGCCGCATGGCGACAAGATCGTCCCGACGATCCGCGGGGAGGCATGGGTCTGTGGCGATAACAAGCTGATCCTCAATCCTGAAGATCCGTTCTGCTGGGGGATCTCACTGTGATCGAAAGTGACGTCATCGTCATCGGTGCCGGGATTATCGGGGCCGCCTGCGCCTGGCAACTGGCCGCTCGCGGGCAGCGAGTCACGCTGATTGATGACGGCAATGCAGGCGCGACGGCGGCGGGTATGGGCCACCTGGTGTGCATGGATGACGATCCTGCGGAGCTCGCACTCTCCGCCTGGTCTCTGGAGAGCTGGCGCAAACTGACGCCCCGGATGCCGGAAAGCTGTGCCTGGCGCGGATGCGGCACGCTGTGGCTGGCGGAAACGCCGCAAGAGCTTGCGCTGGCAGAAGAAAAGCAACAACGGATGGCACAATACCAGGTTGTCAGCGAAATGCAGACCCGCGATCGGCTTGCCGCGCGCGAACCGCTGCTCACCACCGGGCTCGCTGGCGGGCTGTGGGTCCCCGGCGACGGGATAGTTTACGCCCCAAACGTCGCCCGCTGGTTTATTAACGATGCTGATTTAACGCATCTTCGGGATAGCGCCCTCTCTGTTGATGCCCCTTACGTCACCCTACACAGCGGTAAACGACTGCGCGCGCCCGCCATCGTCATCGCCAGCGGTCTGGGGGCCAATGCGCTGCTGGGTGAAAACTGGCTCAGGCTCAAAAAAGGTCAGTTGGCGATCACCGACCGCTACGGCCCCTTGCTCAGCCACCAGCTGGTAGAGCTGGGATACGGTGCCAGCGCCCATGCATGCGGTACCTCAGTGGCCTTTAACATTCAGCCACGCCCCACCGGACAGTTGCTGATTGGCTCCTCCCGCCAGTTTGATAACACCGACCGCGAGGTTGACCTCCCCCTGCTGGCACAGATGCTGGCGCGCGCGCGCCATTTTTTACCCTCTCTTGAGGCACTTAATATCATTCGTTGCTGGAGCGGTTTTCGCGCGGCATCGGCTGACGGTAACCCGCTGATTGGCCCACATCCTGCACGTCCGGGTATCTGGCTGGCGCTGGGACATGAAGGACTGGGCGTCACAACCGCGCCAGCAACCGCCGAGTTACTTTGCGCCCAGATCCTTGGCGAGCGCCCGGCGGTATCCCCGGACGCCTGGCTCCCCGCACGCCTGCACAAGCAGGAGGCCATCGCATGACAACCCTGAACGTAATTATCGACGGCCAGAGCTGTGAGGTTCCCGTCGGAATGAGTATTGCAGCAGCACTGGCCCTGGTGGGCAACGGCGTGACCCGTCGTTCGGTGAGTGGTCAACTGCGCGCGCCCTTCTGCGGAATGGGAGTGTGCCAGGAGTGCCGCGTCACGGTGAACGGACACCGGGTGCTCGCCTGCCAGACGGAATGCCAGCCCGAAATGGTGATTGAAAGGAGCCATCATGCAAAGCGTTGACTGTGAGATCCTGATCCTTGGCGCAGGGCCAGCCGGATTGTCGTCGGCGCTGGCTGCCGCACGCTGTGGAAAATCAGTGATAATCCTTGATGACAACCCGCGCCCCGGCGGGCAAATCTGGCGCGACGGGCCGCAGGTCTCACTCCCCCGGCACGCCAGACGGCTTCGTCAGGCGGTAGCTGAACATCCCAACATCACACTGCTGAGCGGTGCCCGGCTAATTGCCCGCCCCACCCCACATTCCGTAGTCTTCGAAACCGCAGACGACTGCGGCGAAATCCGCTGGCAGCGGCTGATTTTATGCTGCGGCGCCAGAGAACTCTCGCTGCCTTTTCCTGGCTGGACGCTACCCAATGTGACGGGGGCCGGAGGCCTGCAGGCGCAGATAAAACATGGCCTGCGACTCAAAGGGGAACGCGTGGTCATTGCAGGCAGCGGTCCTCTTCTGCTGGCGGTCGCCAGTACGGTGAAACGCGCTGGCGGGAATATTGTTGCCATCATCGAACAGGCACCGATGACCGCACTGGCCCGTTTCGCAACCGGGCTATGGCGCTGGCCTGAAAAATTGCGTCAGTTCGGCGAGCTCTTTCCAGCCCGCTATCATCCGGCAAGCCAGGTCATCCAAGCGCAGGGTGATACCTGTCTGCAGTCAGTGACCGTGCGCCACCAGGGACAAACCCGAGAGATAGCCTGCGACAGGCTGGCCATTGGCTATGGGCTGGTACCGAATATAGAACCTGGCGCCATCTTTGGCTGCAAAACAGAAAATCAGGCTATTTGGGTCGATACGGATCAACGCACCAGTGTGCAGGATATCTATGCGGCAGGAGAATGCACCGGCTTTGGCGGCAGCGAGCTGGCGTTAGCCGAGGGAGAAATTGCCGGCTACGCCGCCGCAAATTGTCCGCAAAAAGCCCAAAGCGCCATCTCCGCGCGCGCCCGCTGGCAGCGTTTTGCCCACGCGCTGCATACGACTTTTGCATTGCCGGAGTCGCTAAAAGCCGCGACCACCGCAGATACGCTGCTCTGTCGTTGTGAGGATATTCGTTGTGGCGACGTGCAAAACGCCGAAAGCTGGCAAGCGGCAAAGCTCGCCTCACGCTGTGGAATGGGGGCCTGCCAGGGAAAAGTCTGCGCCACCAGCGCCCGCTGGCTGTACGGCTGGCCGCTGCCGCAGCCGCGCGAACCGCTCTCCCCTGCGCGTATCGACACGCTTATCCATCTAGCAAAACCAGAGGGGTGATGGTCAGGTTTAAAGGCGCCCACTGGCGCCTTTTTTGATGTGGTGTATCCGTAGACCATTTCGTCAAAGGGAATAATTTTATCTTCACCCATATCTATTTCACTCTGTGTTTTGGGAACCGAGCGTCCTATTTCTGCCAAACATTCAAAAATATAAAGGGAATGTAATGCATGTTTAAAATATGATAAACCCAACAATTCAAATTACCGATATTGCTTTTATTAGTAAGCAGAAACTAGCATAACACCCCAGGAAATAACCTTTTCTTTCCGTATCGTTAGAAAAAATAACACTTACTAAAGCAATGTTTATTTTTATAAAATACCCCCTATGAATAAGCTTGAATAACTTAAAAATAATATGGCGAAAAAAGTTTTTTAATTAATCTGCGAATTCGATAATGAATATTATTTTTAGTGTTGGCCGTAATAGGCACAGCAACGCTTGATTAAGTGATATTTTGCGAGCATCATCGCAATTATTTACCCGAAAATGAAATCAATGACTTCTAGTAAATCCCTGCAACAGGCAATTGCTGACATCACCATCTGGCGTAAAGGCGAACAGCGCGCGCCGCACAAGCCCCTACTGCTGCTTCACGTGCTGGCGGGGTATCAGCAAGGCCATGACCGCCTGTTTGATTACGGTTCAGAAGTTCGCGCCCCCTTGCATAGCCTGCTGGAGCGATTTGGACCACAGCGCGCGCAGTACCGCCCGGATATGCCCTTCTGGCGCTTACAGGGCGATGGATTCTGGGAGCTCCAAAACGCCGAGCATTGCTCAACATCCGGCAGCAGCAAACAGCCCCCCGCCGGAGAACTGGTGACGCATAACGTTGTGGGAGGTTTTGATGAACAGCATTTTGCCCTACTGAAAAAGAGCAAAAACCTCATTAACACCCTGGCACAGCAAATTCTCGAGGCTCACTTCACCGAAAGCATCCAGGAAGAGATCGCGGATGAACTGGGGTTTGATATCCTGCAAATCCGCAAACAGCGGGACCCATTGTTCCGCCAGCAGGTTCTGCGTGCCTATAACTATAAATGCGCCATTTGTGGCTTCAATATGCGCCACGACAGCACTTCGGTTGCCCTAGAGGCCGCCCATATTAAATGGAAACAGCACGGCGGCCCGTGCGAGATTTCAAACGGCCTGGCGCTGTGTGCAATCCACCATAAAGCATTTGATAAAGGTTCGATTGGGCTGGATGAGAGTATGCGAGTTCAGGTGTCACCCGCAGTAAATGGCAGCGGCATGGTGGGCAGACTATTCTGGGATTTCGACGGGAAGGAGATTGCTCTACCGATGATGCGCGAGAATTATCCAAAAGAAGGTTTTGTGGAGTGGCACAGGAAGGAGGTGTTTAGAGGGTGAGTGCGAAGGCCGGACTCGAATAAATCATTCAACAAACTGATTTTAATGTAATTTATTTTATAAGCATGATGATTATACCCACACTTATACCCACAAATGAAAATCTGTATAAAATATGATCAATGCTTACGCTTTGATACGTTCACCGCGATAGCCACCTAATACAACTAACGGCATGCTCAGGAACTTGCATCCTTCCCATACAGCTCCTACCATTCTAGTTAATCAGGCTAACATGAAGCTTTCTAGTTGGAGCCAATAACCATAGCACTAATAGGCGAGCGGAACGTACCATCCAATTGTTTAATGCAACGTTGATATGGAGCTTCATAAACAGCTTCTGAACTAACTGTCATAGGAGTTAATTCGATAAGCCGATTATCTACCCATGTTGCCATGTAACTGTCTGGCGGCGATTCCAAAAAGCTAAAAGCAACCTTAGAGCCTTCGGATTTTATATGTCTTGTAACTTGCGGTTTGAGAA
Organism: Citrobacter sp. Cpo103; assembly: GCF_030332605.1. Taxonomy (NCBI): domain Bacteria; kingdom Pseudomonadati; phylum Pseudomonadota; class Gammaproteobacteria; order Enterobacterales; family Enterobacteriaceae; genus Citrobacter; species Citrobacter sp. Cpo103. The sequence continues at coordinate 345,727 of NZ_JAOWHO010000020.1, forward strand.
GTAAACTATTTTCACTTTCTCCCATAGTGAATCTAAAGCGGATCCGTGTAGCGTCACCTTCAGGTGATAATGTTAATGACTCTGGTATGATGTTACTCGATACGCTGACAGGTACAATTCCCTCTATTGATTTTCGTAGCGTGATAGTTGCTAGCGACGTTTCAGACCGGTCTACATACATTCCAGACATACGCCTGAAATTGGCTTCCCACATCTCATTTAGGCGAAGGGCAATATCCTTACGCTGTACGATTGTCAGTGGCATAGCTTCTTTACTAACTGATGGCCGGTTTACAACCATGACTGTGTTGGGATTCTGGCTACCAAATAAAACATCCAGCCCTCCTCGCGAGTCATGTTTCCCTGCTAACAATGGATCATAATGGCTCTCCCAACAGTTTGTCTGAGCCAAGCCCATCATGTATAAAAATTGTTCAGTCAATGTAATATATAAATCACCAATACCTTTGGAGTAAGAAGCGCCTATATCAGAGTGAGATCCTGGCACATAGATAGTATTGATTCGATTTATAGGGGCAAACTGCGTTCCTAAAGGTAGCGGTGTTTTATCCTCATCAATCGTTGGAACAAAAAGCCAGTTTCTAGCCTCGTCTGTTGCAACAAAGTGCACAAGATAATCAACGCTCTCAGGTATATTGAGAGTAAGACGATCCTGCTGGCCGGTCGCTACAGTATCGTAAAGCAGTGCATAAAATCGCGGACTCTTAATATCTGAGTTAAAATATTGGGCCCATTGATTACTGGCCAAATTAATAAAATGCCTAGCAGTTGCTGCTCCTCGACTGAACCCCGTAACAAAAACCCGAATATCTGTATCAGGATTTTGCTTTAGCCAAATTTTGGCTTGAGCATAGAATTTTTTCTCCGCATCTGTTGCTATAGCGATACCACTTCTACCAGTCGCAGCATCGAAATAATCGATGCTGCGACCCTGCATTCCTGCTCCTGGATAGTAATTATCAGCTTTTACAAGCGCGGCTATCCTAGCAACCAGAGTCTCACGCTCACCAGATGGTACTCTAGAGTGATCATTGAGCGTTCCATCAAAAGCAACTTTGTATATTCTTACAGGGCGATTTCCGATGGGTGCTGTGATCAATGGTGCATTATTGGCTGTGTAAGTAATTTTTTGAATTTCTTCATAATCTGTCACTTTGACAGGAATGGTCCGACTCCCAGAAACTAGTCCCGTACAAGCGGTTAAAAGACCACTAATCAAAACACATACAAGAGTGGTACTCAGTTGACGAATCCACTTTCCAGTCATCTTCCCCTCGCACGTAGCAAATGTACTGTTCTGAATCACCACGGATAATCTAGACACTTCCGAGCCGTTGATAATACTGGTTTTCATATTCTGTCGGTGACATCTGATTGCTCGAACCATGCCGACGCTTACTGTTATAAAACATTTCGATGTAATCAAAAATATCGCTGCGGGCTTCTTCCCGCGTTCCGTAGATCTTTTTCTTTATCCGTTCGCGTTTCAGCAACTGGAAAAAGCTTTCTGCAACCGCATTATCGTGACAGTTACCGCGACGGCTCATGCTCCCCTCCAGGCCGTGTGATTTCAGGAACGACTGCCACTCATGGCTTGTGTACTGACTGCCCTGGTCCGAATGAACCAGCACCTGTTTTTGGGGATTACGCCGCCATACAGCCATCAGCAGTGCGTTCAGGACAATGTCCTTTGTCATCCGGGATTGCATTGACCAGCCGATAATTTTGCGTGAGAACAGATCAACAACCACAGCAAGATACAGCCAGCCTTCGTGGGTCCTGATGTAGGTTATGTCCGTTACCCAACGCTTATCCGGAGCATCCGGATTGAACTGTCGCTGGAGCCTGTTGGGCGATACGATACTGGCCTCGCCTTTGCGTGCCCGCGGGCTCCGGTACCCGACCTGAGCCTTTATCCCGGCACGATTCATCAGTCGCCAGACTCTGTTCACTCCGCACTGTTGACCGCTATCCCGCAAGTCCAGATGGATCTTGCGATAACCATAAACGCAACCGGACTCCAGCCAGAACTGTTTGATCTGTCCCGTCAGTCTCAGATCTACCTGGTGGCGCTGAGAATACGGTTGTTTAAACCAGGCGTAAAAGCCACTGGGATGAACATCCAGCACCCTGCAGAGCAGACGAACAGGCCAGCAACGGGAGTTGTCACGAATAAAGGCGTACCTCAGTCGGACAGCTTTGCGAAGTACGCCGCGGCTTTTTTTAATATGTCCCGTTCGTCAGTAACCCGCTTCAACTCCTTCTGGAGTCGGCGGATCTCGGCCTGAGCATCTGACTGTTCTTTATTAGTGGATGAGTCCGGACCGTACTTCTTTATCCAGGCGTAAAGGCTGTGGGTGGTGATATCGAGACGTGTTGCAACGCTGGAAACAGAATGACCGCGATCAATAACCTGTTTGACTGCTTCAATTTTAAACTCTTCGGGATAACGTTTACCGCTCATGGGCACCTCTCTTTAAGTCATCTTAAATGACTCCGAGGTGTCTGTTAAACCCGTGGCGATTCA
>NZ_JAOWHO010000021.1:0-239689 GCF_030332605.1 Citrobacter sp. Cpo103
GATTGACCTGCCCCCACGATTAGATACAACACTCAGTTAGTAACGTCGGAATCTTCATTCTCAGAATGACCCTTTCTCCAGCCCGCTGCAAATTCAGACGGTGTCTGATAATTCAGCGTGGAGTGCGGGCGGCATTCGTTATAATCCTGCCGCCAGTCATTAATAATTTTCCTGGCATGAACGATATCGCTGAACCAGTGCTCATTCAAACATTCATCGCGAAATCGTCCGTTAAAGCTCTCAATAAATCCGTTCTGCGTTGGCTTGCCCGGCTGGATTAAGCGCAACTCAACACCATGCTCAAAGGCCCATTGATCCAGTGCACGGCAAGTGAACTCCGGCCCCTGGTCAGTTCTTATCGTCGCCGGATAGCCTCGAAACAGTGCAATGCTGTCCAGAATACGCGTGACCTGAACGCCTGAAATCCCAAAGGCAACAGTGACCGTCAGGCATTCCTTTGTGAAATCATCGACGCAGGTAAGACACTTGATCCTGCGACCGGTGGAAAGTGCGTCCATGACGAAATCCATCGACCAGGTCAGATTGGGCGCCGCCGGACGGAGCAGCGGCAGACGTTCTGTTGCCAGCCCTTTACGACGTCTTCTGCGTTTTACGCCCAGGCCACTGAGGTGATAAAGCCGGTACACGCGCTTATGATTAACATGAAGCCCTTCACGGCGCAGCAACTGCCAAATACGACGGTAGCCAAAACGCCTGCGCTCCAGTGCCAGCTCAATGATGCGCCCTGATAAATGCGCATCAGCAGCCGGACGGTGAGCCTCATAGCGGCAGGTCGACAGGGATAAACCTGTAAGCCTGCAGGCACGACGTTGCGACAGACCGGTCGCATCACACATCAACATCACGGTTTCCCGCTTCTGGTCTGTCGTCAGTACTTTCGCCCAAGAGCCACCTGAAGCGCCTCTTTATCCAGCATGGCTTCGGCAAGCAGCTTCTTGAGTCTGGTGTTCTCTTCCTCAAGCGACTTCAGGCGCTTAACTTCAGGCACCTCCATACCGCCATACTTCTTACGCCAGGTGTAAAACGTGGCATCGGAAATGGCATGCTTGCGGCAGAGTTCACGGGCGGGTACCCCAGCTTCGGCTTCGCGGAGAATACTGATGATCTGTTCGTCGGAAAAACGCTTCTTCATGGGGATGTCCTCATGTGGCTTATGAAGACATTACTAACATCGGGGTGTACTAATCAACGGGGAGCAGGTCAAGATTACTGAAAAAATAGCGGTCGTAACGACCAAATTATCAAGGCAGTATTATTCACCTATTTATGAATATCAATTGTCCAAAGAAAATGATACCTGGTATCTATCTCAGATCTTTTTAGTTGATGACGATGGAAAATATCCGAGTTTGTAATAACAGTGTACTTGTACTCATTGTTTCCATACTGCCTGAGACTGTCAATCGCTGGACGACTCTGAGCGTGAAGCGGACCAGACTATCTGATGAAAAGTCTGATGAAAAGCTTCACTCATACTGTCGGGACAGCGATAAGCGAGGAACTCACGTTGTGCTTGCATCAGGATGACCTGGAATGATGGAGTTAACATCTCAATTGTTCATAGCAGCGCTGAGTGGATTCAGGATATCGCGGGGCGTATTGGACGTATAACGTTTATCGCGTACCTAAGAAGTTAAGGCCAGAGATTTTAATTATTACATTTTCTTTTTTAAGATAGTGGTTTTTATCTATTTTTTAGAATAAACATATCTGGCCAGACATTCTTCTTCATAACAACCCTATGAGTTAAAAAAATCTGCCATAATGACAGATTCTTTTAATCTATCATTAGAGATTTGCAACGTTATGATATACTTTTTGAACATCATCGTCATCTTCAAGGGCATCAACAAGCCCTGCAAAGACTTCTAAATCTTCTGGTGAAAGTTCAATTTCTGATTGAGCAATCATCTCTAATTCTGTGGTAGTGAATTCAGTAATCCCTGCGGCTTTTAAAGCTGCAATGCCTTTGTGAAGATCTGTAGATTCCGTATAAATAACGATGTTTCCTTCTTCTTCGGTTACATCACGAACATCTACTTCAGCATTAAGCAAAATTTCAAAAATGTGGTCAGGATCTGTCCCTTCAAATACAATCACTCCGGTATTGTCAAACATATAGCTGACAGAACCAGCCGCTCCGATATTCCCGCCTTTTTTATTAAAAATTGAGCGGACATTAGCAATCGTACGGTTAACATTTGAAGTCAATGTTTCAGCGATAATCAGTGAGCCACTGGGACCAAAGCCTTCATAACGCCCTTGCACGAACGTTTCATCGCTGCCGCCTTTGGCTTTATCAATAGCTTTATCAATAACGTGTTTTGGAACCTGCGCTTGTTTAGCACGTTCAATAACGAATTTTAAAGATGTATTTAATTCTGGGTCTGGTTCGCCTTGTTTAGCAGCAGCATAAATTTCTACACCGAATTTTGCATATACATTAGACGTTGCTCCGTCTTTAGCTGTTTTTTTAGCAACAATATTTGCCCACTTACGTCCCACTGGAATGATCTCCTCAAAAATTCATTTACATAGCCGACAAGTAAATAACCTAGCATTACATTATATCATGACGTATAAATCCTCGTCCATGAAAAATAAAATATCCAAATTTTACGATATGTTACTTTAATTTTATCAATAGTTAACATTTTGGATAAATTATCCCCTGACTATCTTCAGGTTTTTTGTGCGTAATAAATGAACCGCAACAATAATGCATAAGAGAAGAGAAACAAAAGTGATATTCCAGATAAACACACTTGCTATTAAAGTTAGCGCAGTACTGCTTATAGCGAGGTATCGACACACAAATTTTGTCAGGCCAGAGGCGCAAAATAATGGCCGTTCAAGACAACGACACGTGTGGAAAAGAATGGAAAAACTGGCCATTTGATGACCAGTTTTGCAGGGGGTTTGCAGAAAAACTTAAAAGCGATAACCCGCAGAGAACATAAACACCCACGGATCAAGGCGTACGCTGTCTCGCTGCTGTACACCGCCCATTTTATAGCTTGCGGTGGTGTCGATATCCATGTACCACACCGACATGTTAATCAGCCAGTCACGGTTAATCAGATAGTCCATACCAACTTGCCCTGCTGCGCCCCAGGAATCTTTCAGACTCAGGTCCGATAACCCCGCTTCTTTACCGTTATCGTTAAAGCCTTCATCGAAGAAGGTCGTGTAGTTCACCCCAACACCTACGTACGGACGCAGTTTACTGCTGGAGTCACCGAAGTACCACTGCGCCATTAGCGTCGGCGGTAAATGATGTACGGTGGCAATATCACCCGTTGCAGCAGTACCGATTTTATGGCGGAACGGCGTAGCTGCCAGTAATTCAACACCGATATTGTCGGTTGCCATGTAGGTAAATGTCAGACCCAACTGCGTGTTATTGCTGACATCAAAGCCACCTAAGCTGCCCAGCGTACCACCTGCACCTTCCGTCGGCCTGACGGTGGCAGAACCTGCACGAATAAAGAACTCTCCAGCTTCATGCGCAAATGCGTTACCAGAGAGAAGAGTTGTTAAAGCCAATGCTGCAACTGTTAATTTTTTCATGTCCGCTCCATCGTTATGGTTATAAAAGCGGAACGAATATACCCACATTGGAGTAATAAGTGATCTAACATTGATCACATTGACTTTGATAATTTAACATTTATTGATCCAGATTAAGTTAGAACTTGCATTCAAAATCCTGGTTAAATTAATTCAGATCAATTTTGATATATTTTCAATGTGCAAGTACCTCCAGCTCATTGCTGATGGGTGATGGATATCTGCTCGTGATGCGCAGATAACAAACAGCGTTCATGCACGACGCTGAAGTCATAGCCAAAAATTACTGCAGCTTTACAAAGATATGCTTTTCCATACATCGCGCGATGCTGCCACTGTAGAGTTATCCAGGGTACAATTGCCCGCAAATGAACACCTGCAAAACTCAAGGAGAGTGCATGTCTATCACGGCGAAATCCGTTTACCGTGACACGGGAAACTTTTTCCGTAATCAATTCATTACCATCTTGCTGGTATCGTTGTTGTGCGCGTTTATCACAGTGGTGTTAGGGCATGCCTTTTCCCCCACTGACGCACAAATTGCGCAACTCAGTGAAGGCGATCAGTTAACCAGCAGCGTGGGGCTGTTCGATCTGGTGCAAAACATGACCCCGGAGCAACAGCAAATTTTGCTACGCGCTTCCGCGGCGTCGACGTTTTCCGGTCTGATTGGTAATGCCATCCTCGCCGGGGGTGTCATCCTGATGATTCAGCTGATTTCAGCAGGTCATCGCGTCAGCGCATTACGTGCCATCGGCGCCAGTGCGCCAGTGTTACCGAAGCTGTTTATTCTGATTTTTCTGACTACTCTGCTGGTGCAAATCGGTATTATGCTGGTTGTTGTACCCGGTATTCTGCTGGCGATCCTGCTGGCACTCGCCCCTGTGATGTTGGTACAGGACAAAATGGGTGTCTTTGCCGCGATGCGCAACAGTATGCGTCTGGCGTGGTCGAATATGCGACTGGTTGCGCCGGCAGTGATCGGTTGGTTGCTGGCAAAAACGCTGCTGTTGCTTTTTGCGCCAAGTTTTGCAGTACTTACGCCGAATGTAGGCGCGGTATTGGCGAATACGCTGAGCAATATGATCTCCGCCGTGTTGCTGATCTATTTGTTCCGCCTGTACATGCTGATTCGCCAATAAACCCTGAACGCATTCCGGGCTTGTACCCGGTGCTTTTGATGACGGAATCGAAGAATGAAGCAGTTTCTTGATTTTTTACCGCTGGTTGTCTTTTTTGCTTTTTATAAGCTTTATGACATCTATGCGGCGACCTCGGCGCTGATTGTCGCGACGGCTGTAGTGTTGATTTACAGCTGGGTTCGCTATCGCAAGGTCGAGAAGATGGCGTTAATCACCTTTGTCCTGGTGGCCGTATTTGGTGGCCTGACTATTTTTTTCCACAACGATGAATTCATTAAGTGGAAAGTAACGGTGATTTACGGGCTGTTTGCTGGTGCTCTGTTGGTTAGCCAGTGGGTAATGAAAAAGCCGCTAATTCAGCGCATGTTAGGTAAAGAGCTGACCCTGCCGCAGCCGGTGTGGTCGAAACTTAATTTAGCATGGGCCGTCTTTTTCATCCTGTGTGGTCTGGCGAATATCTATATTGCATTTTGGCTACCGCAGAACATTTGGGTCAACTTCAAAGTGTTCGGCCTGACCGCCCTGACTTTATTCTTTACGCTGCTGAGTGGAGTCTATATTTACCGTCATCTGCCGCAAGAAGATAAATCGTAATACATGCTCGCCAGATCTGCGGATCTGGCGAATTTTTATCCCCTCGCGTTCCATTGTGCTGACAACCTGGCTTACATCTGCTCTGCACGCCGCATCCCCTCTATTCTCAACGCACAAATTCTAGTAGCATCGCGCCTGTAATCTTTCTCTATAGTCGGTTCTACAATGACAACAACGAATAACACTCCCCAGGGTGAACTGGTTTTACGTACTCTGGCCATGCCTGCAGATACCAACGCGAATGGTGATATTTTTGGCGGTTGGCTGATGTCACAAATGGATATAGGTGGCGCGATTCAGGCCAAAGAGATCGCACATGGTCGTGTGGTAACGGTGCGGGTTGAAGGAATGAGCTTTTTGCGGCCGGTCGCCGTTGGTGATGTAGTGTGTTGTTACGCGCGCTGTGTGAAACGCGGGACAACCTCAATCAGCATCAATATTGAAGTTTGGGTGAAGAAAGTCGCTTCTGAACCTATTGGGCAGCGCTATAAAGCCACCGAAGCTCTGTTTATCTACGTTGCCGTTGATAAAGACGGGAAACCGCGTCCAATTCCCACGTTGGCCTGATAGCACACGCCAGTAATGCTATCCGGCAATGATCAAGAGTGATGATTGCCGGACGGCCTGATGCTTACTCGATTTGCGTTGTGCCGTTTAATTTGAAAACAATATTCACCACGAGTCCGGAACCGGGTTTACCTGCCTCATAACGCCATCTACGCATCGCATTTTTCACTTCACGCTCAAACATATTGGCAGGCTGCGCAGACAGGATCTCCACATTTTCAACCCGACCATCCGGCGTTACGTTAAATTTGACCTTTACCCGTCCTTCAATGCGCAGCGCCTGAGCTCGCGCCGGATACTGAGGCTGATTACGGCTTAAAGCGCGTGGACCTGATGGCGCACTGACCACCGGTTTGCTGGTAGTTGCCGGCGCGGTATTGGTCATTGTGCGAGTAGGTGCCGTATTTTCCAGTGGGGAGGCCGGGCGCGGTTCTGCTGGTTTAACATCGCGTTTCGGTTGCTCTTCCACCTTTTTCACCGGTTTTGGCTTCGGTTTAGGCTTGGGCTTCGGTTTTTCAATCACCACCGGTGCCTCTTTTGGTGGCTCTGGAATCGGTTCTGGTTCCGGTTCAGGCTCGACAACGGGTTCCGGCGGCGGCTGAACGGCCTGAGGCGGTTCAAGGTCGGCAGGCGCGACCATCGTGACAGAGATCGGCTGCGCTGGCGCAGGCAGTTCAATAACCTGATGTACCGAGGTATACAGCAAACCAGCCACTACGGCACCATGAATGCCGACAGACAGTAACGTTGGCCAGGGAAAGCGACGAGGTAAATCAAGGGTCATTGAAGTCATAATCGTTTCAGTAAAAAAACCAGGCCCTGATTTTAAATGCAAATAGCAATCATATTCAATAAGCCCGTGGCGGTAACTGACATTTAAAACGCGATTTTATGATAAAAAACCGCTTTCAGAGTATGGCCTTAACATATCAGTTATCTTTCCGTTGCAGTTGTTAGGCCTTTCCAATAACGTTATTAACGACTTTTACCGTTCAAGGAGCTCTACCCGTGCTGTATGTTATTTACGCTCAAGATATTGCAGACTCTCTCGAAAAACGTCTCTCCGTGCGCCCTGCTCATCTGGCTCGCCTGCAACTCCTTCATGACGAAGGTCGTTTGCTCACGGCGGGCCCCATGCCAGCGGTCGATAGTAACGATCCCGGTGCGGCGGGTTTTACCGGCTCGACGGTGATTGCCGAATTTGAATCTTTGGAGGCGGCACAGGCGTGGGCGGAAGCCGATCCGTATGTCGCGGCGGGCGTGTATGCGCAGGTTTCAGTAAAACCTTACAAAAAAGTATTTTAAAAACAGAACGCAAAGCAGACATTGGGCACCGCCAGCGGTGCCCTTTTGGGATCAGATGCTGTGGATCGCAAACAACAACGAGTTACGCTGGTGGTTGAGAATGCACTTTCTGATAGTGTGGATACGCATATTACGACGCGATTGTCCTTCAAGCCAACGTGCTTTACGGCGGCTAGCCTGACGCAGCATCCGCCAACGTCCCACTTCCGTTCTACTACGCTTCATGTTTACTACTCTTTCAGTCACTGAGCGGCCATTATAACGCCAGACCGAATGCAGACCAGTGGTTTTCCCTTGTTTTTATTTGCCAGATTAATCCTGATGCGTAAACTCTTAACAATACGCTTTCAAAAGGATTTTTAAATTTATGACAACCTTCTACACCGTGGTGAGTTGGCTGGTCATTCTGGGTTACTGGGTACTCATTGCTGGCGTAACATTACGCATTCTAATGAAACGACGCGCAGTGCCCTCCGCAATGGCCTGGCTGTTGATCATCTATATTCTGCCATTGGTAGGGATCATTGCTTATCTGTCCTTTGGTGAACTCCACCTGGGTAAGCGACGTGCCGAACGCGCCCGGGCAATGTGGCCGTCAACGGCCAAATGGCTGAACGATCTCAAGGCCTGCAAGCATATTTTTGCCCAGGAAAACAGCAGCGTCGCCTCTTCGTTATTTAAACTGTGCGAGCGCCGTCAGGGAATAGCCGGGGTTAAGGGAAACCAACTGCAGTTGCTCACCAGTTCAGATGACGTGATGCAGGCGCTGATCCGTGATATTCAACTGGCGCGCCACAACATCGAAATGGTGTTCTACATATGGCAGCCTGGCGGTATGGCCGATCAGGTAGCCGAGTCGTTAATGGCTGCCGCGAGACGTGGCATTCACTGTCGGCTGATGCTGGACTCCGCTGGCAGCGTGGCGTTCTTTCGCAGCCCTTGGGCGGCGATGATGCGTAACGCAGGTATCGAGGTTGTAGAAGCGCTGAAGGTGAACCTGATGCGTGTATTTTTACGCCGTATGGACCTGCGTCAGCACCGCAAAATGATCATGATAGATAACTACATTGCTTATACCGGCAGCATGAACATGGTCGACCCGCGTTTCTTCAAACAGGATGCGGGTGTCGGGCAATGGGTTGATTTAATGGCGAGAATGGAAGGTCCTGTCGCCACTGCTATGGGCATTGTCTATTCCTGCGACTGGGAAATTGAGACCGGAAAGCGCATTTTGCCTCCGCCACCAGACGTCAATATCATGCCGTTTGAGCAGGCCAGCGGCCACACCATTCACACTATCGCCTCAGGTCCTGGTTTCCCTGAAGATTTGATTCATCAGGCGCTGCTTACCGCTGCTTATTCAGCGCGTGAATATTTAATTATGACCACCCCCTACTTCGTCCCCAGCGACGATCTGTTGCACGCGATCTGCACGGCAGCGCAGCGTGGGGTTGACGTCAGTATCATTCTTCCACGTAAAAATGACTCCCTGCTGGTTGGCTGGGCAAGCCGGGCCTTTTTCACCGAGCTGCTGGCAGCTGGCGTTAAAATTTATCAGTTCGAAGGTGGCTTGCTGCACACCAAGAGCGTACTGGTCGATGGCGAGCTGAGCCTGGTCGGGACGGTTAACCTGGATATGCGCAGCCTGTGGCTCAATTTTGAAATCACGCTGGTCATTGATGATGCCGGATTCGGTGGCGATCTCGCGGCAGTGCAGGATGATTATATTTCGCGTTCACGCCTGCTTGATGCCCGTTTGTGGGTAAAACGACCACTCTGGCAGAGGATAGCAGAGCGACTGTTTTACTTCTTTAGTCCGTTGCTGTAAAACGTGCCCATCAGACAGTAAACAGGTAGTCATTATGGATATGGATTTGAACAATCGCCTGACCGAAGACGAAACGCTTGAGCAGGCTTACGACATTTTTCTCGAACTGGCTGCGGACAATCTGGATCCAGCCGACATCATTCTGTTCAATTTGCAGTTTGAAGAGCGTGGCGGTGCCGAGTTGTTCGATCCGGCAGAAGATTGGCAGGAGCATGTTGATTTTGACCTGAACCCTGACTTCTTTGCCGAGGTGGTGATTGGTCTGGCAGATACAGAAGACGGCGAGATTAACGATATTTTTGCGCGCGTTTTATTATGTCGCGAAAAAGATCATAAGCTCTGCCATATTCTCTGGCGCGAATAATCAAACAAAAAAGCTGCTCTCGCAGCTTTTTTCATTTTTACCCCGGTAATTTGCTTCCGCAACGATTACAAAACTGCGCGCTATTTTCGTGCTGCGCCTGCTGACACTGGGGACATTTTCGTTGGTGCCCACGCTGCTGGAACGCACTGCTCATGTGCGTGGTAATCAACCCCGTCGGTATGGCAATCACCGAGTAACCAATCAGGATAAGCACGGACGCGACCATGCGCCCCAACGGTGTGTGCGGCGTGATATCGCCATAGCCGACGGTGGTTACAGTAACAATCGCCCAATACACCGACGCATTCAGCGTAGTAAACCCATATTTTGGCCCTTCAATCAGATACATCATCGCGCCAAAAACCACCATCAGGATGGCGATAAAGGAATAGAACAGCATCAGCTGATGTCGGGCGCTTTTTAACGCATTCCAGAACACCCGCAGAGAAGGCATGAAGCGCAGCAGCTTGAGAATACGCAGAACGCGCAGGACACGCATCGCTCGCCAGGCGAAAACATAGCTAAGACTGATTTCCGGCCATAGCCACATCACATACAGCGGCAGAATGGTGGCAAGGTCAATTATCCCCCAGAAGCTGAACACATATTTAGCGGGGTTGGCCCAGCAACATAAGCGCAGAAGATATTCGAGGGTGAAGACCAGAGTAATAAAGATCTCCAGCCAGACAAAAATGCGCCATTCCTCAAAGGTTAAATGGTATTGCGTCCCTACTCCGGACTCAATGAAGATAACGATAACGCTGAGCAAGGCAAATAGTGCGCACATACCTTCAAAGCGACGCCCTGAACGGGTATTTAAATCAAATAATTTGCGATAGAGCGCACGGCGGACAGAAGAGACTAAACCTGGCACAGAAACCTCACCAAAAAAAGGGCTGACCTTTGTCAGCCCTCAGGATTATAGCGGGTCTACTTTCAGGCAGGAAACTGCATGTCGGAAACTTCCTTCCAGAACCGGGCGCGTTTTTGCGCATTCCGGTCCAGCAATCGGGCAGCGCGTACGGAACACGCAACCGGAAGGAGGATTAATCGGGGACGGTAACTCGCCTTCCAGCAACTGAATAACCTTATTCCTTTCCTGATCCGGATCGGGGATTGGCACCGCAGACATCAGCGCTTTGGTATAAGGATGCAGCGGGTTATGGTACACCTCATCATAGGTCCCTAATTCCACCGCGTGTCCGAGATACATAACCAGCACACGGTCGGAGATATGTTTAACCACCGCGAGGTCGTGAGCAATGAAGATTAACGATAATCCCATTTCGCGCTGAAGCTGTTGCAGAAGATTAACCACCTGGGCCTGGATTGATACATCCAGCGCTGAAACCGGTTCATCGCAGATAATCAACTTCGGTTCGAGGATCAGCGCGCGGGCAATACCAATACGCTGACACTGGCCACCGGAAAACTCATGTGGGTAGCGGTTAATCAGGTTAGGCAATAGTCCAACCTTCATCATCATCGCCTTCACACGGTCGCGGACTTCCTGACCAGGAAGATTCGGATGATAAGTTCGCAGCGGTTCAGCAATGATTTCACCAATAGTCATGCGCGGGTTTAACGATGCCAGAGGATCCTGGAAAATCATCTGGATATCGCTGCGTACTTCCCGCCACTCATCGGGTTTCATGCCCAGTAAATCTTTACCCAGCCAGGCAACCTTTCCATCGGTGGCCTTCACCAGGCCGATAATCGCACGGGCAAAGGTCGATTTTCCGCAGCCTGATTCACCGACCACGCCCAGGGTTTCGCCCTCATACAGTCGCAGGGTTACGCCATCAACCGCCTTCAGGGTTTTAGTCGGTTGCCAGAACCACTGTTTGCCATCTTTAATATCAAAATGGACTTTAAGGTCGGCAATCTCAAGGAGCACTTTACGTTGTTCGGTCACCGCATTCATACCAGTTCCTCCACCGGCTTAAAGCAGGCACGCAGGCGGCCTGGACTAAATTCCTCCAGTGGCGGAGCACTGCTACAGATTTCCATCGCATGCGGGCAACGCGGCTGGAATGGACAGCCTTTTGGTAGACGCAGCAGGTTCGGTGGGTTACCCGGTATAGTGAGCATCTCTTCCCCTTCTGCATCCAGACGAGGTACGGCATTTAGCAAACCAATCGAATACGGATGAACGGGCTTATAAAAGACATCCCGCGCACTGCCGTATTCCATAGTACGTCCGGCGTACATCACCAGGACTTTATCGCAAATACCGGCAACAACCCCCAGATCGTGGGTGATCATGATAATCGCGGTGTTGAATTCGCTTTTCAGTTCATTCAGAAGCGTCATAATTTGCGCCTGTACCGTTACATCAAGCGCAGTGGTCGGTTCATCGGCTATCAGTAATTTGGGCCTGCACAACAGTGCCATGGCGATCATTACGCGCTGACGCATACCACCGGAGAATTCATGCGGATACATTTTCATACGCTTACGCGCTTCCGGCATCTTCACCGCATCCAGCATTCTGACTGACTCTTCAAAAGCTTCCGCTTTGCTCATGCCTTTATGCAGCATCAGAACTTCCATCAACTGCTCCCCGACCCGCATGTATGGATTGAGGGACGTCATCGGGTCCTGGAAAATCATCGAGATTTGCTCGGCGCGCAGTTTGTTCAGTTCACGTTCCGGTAAATTCAGAATTTCACGCCCGTTGAACGTTGCGGAGCCCCCGATACGACCATTTGCCGCCAACAGGCCCATCAGGGCAAAGGCCGTTTGCGATTTACCCGAACCGGATTCACCGACAATACCCAGCGTTTCTCCAGCTCGCAGAGAAAAGTTTAAATCGTTGACCGCAGTTACATCGCCGTCGGGGGTCGCAAACGTCACACGCAAATCTTTTACGTTTAGCAGTGCGTTAGCCTGTTGTTGCGCGAGCGGCGCGGTTGAGGTTTCAATTACGCTCATGGCTGCACTCCTTAACGGTCTTTCGGGTCGAGGGCATCACGCAGGCCATCGCCAATAAAGTTAAAACAGAACAAAGTGACCACCAGGAAACCAGCCGGGAACAGCAGCAGCCATGGTGAGACTTCCATAGAGTTGGCACCATCACTGAGCAACGCGCCCCAGCTACTTAACGGCTCCTGCGTACCTAATCCCAAAAAACTCAGGAAGGATTCAAATAGGATCATGCTCGGCACCAGCAATGAAGCGTAAACCACCACCACACCCAGCACGTTCGGCACAATATGGCGGATAACGATACGCACGGTAGACACCCCACCCACTTGCGCCGCTTCAATAAACTCTTTGCGCTTGAGACTTAGCGTTTGCCCACGCACGATACGCGCCATATCCAGCCAGGAGACCATCCCGATAGCGACAAAAATCAGCAGAATATTTTGCCCAAAGAAGGTGACCAGCAGGATCACGAAGAACATGAACGGGAAGGAGTTGAGGATTTCCAGCAGACGCATCATCACCGAGTCGATTTTTCCGCCGAGGTAGCCCGACAGAGAACCGTACAGCGTACCAACAACCACCGCGACTAACGCCGCCGCAATGCCGACCATCAGCGAAATGCGCCCGCCAATTGCCACACGCACCAACAGGTCGCGTCCCGACGAGTCAGTACCGAAATAGTGGCCTGATTCCGTATCCGGCGCACTGGACATCATGCCCCAGTCGGTATCGAAGTAGGTAAACTGCGACAACATCGGTGCCAGCGTTACGAACAGCGCAATAATTACCAGCACCACCAGGCTTGCTACCGCCGCGCGGTTATGCATAAAGCGTCGACGCGCGTCCTGCCACAGGCTACGGCCTTCGACCTCCAGCTTTTCACTGAAATTCTCCAGCGCCTCGCTGTTTTTCTTACTTAACATCATAGCGAGCTCCAGTATCAGTAACGAATTTTCGGGTCGATAACGGCATACAGCACATCGACAATCGCGTTAAACACGATGGTCAGCGTACCCACCAGTATGGTCAGACTAAGAACCAGCGAATAGTCGCGGTTTAACGCCCCATTGACGAACAACTGGCCAATACCCGGCAAACCATAAATGGTTTCAATAACCATCGAACCGGTGATAATGCCGACAAATGCCGGTCCCATATAGGACAGCACTGGCAACAGCGCTGGTTTTAACGCATGACGGAAAATAATCCGCCGCATCGGCAGCCCTTTAGCGCGCGCGGTACGAATAAAGTTAGAGTGCAGTACTTCAATCATCGAACCGCGAGTAATACGGGCGATACTGGCGATGTAGGCCAGTGACAAGGCCACCATCGGCAGGATCATAAATTTCAGCGCCCCGCCGTTCCAGCCCCCGCCGGGTAGCCATTTCAAGGTTATGGCAAATATCATGACCAATAAGGGAGCGACCACGAAACTGGGGATAACCACCCCGGTCATAGCCACCCCCATCACCGTATAGTCCCAACGTGTATTTTGCTTCAGCGCGGCTATCACTCCGGCGCTAACACCGACGAGTACCGCCAGAATAAAGGCTGCCGCACCCAGCTTCGCAGAAACCGGAAAGCTCGAGGCAACGAGGTCGTTAACCGTATAGTCTTTATATTTAAAGGATGGTCCAAAATCGCCGTGCGCCAGCTGTTTCAGATAGCTGAAGTACTGCGTCGAGATGGGATCGTTAAGATGATATTTCGCTTCAATATTCGCCAGCACCTCTGGCGGTAACGCGCGTTCCCCGGTGAATGGGCTTCCGGGCGCAAGGCGCATCATAAAGAATGAAATCGTAATAAGAATAAACAGCGTCGGAATCGCTTCCAGACAGCGAC
Organism: Citrobacter sp. Cpo103; assembly: GCF_030332605.1. NCBI lineage: Bacteria > Pseudomonadati > Pseudomonadota > Gammaproteobacteria > Enterobacterales > Enterobacteriaceae > Citrobacter > Citrobacter sp. Cpo103. The sequence continues at coordinate 14,162 of NZ_JAOWHO010000021.1, forward strand.
GTAATATAAATTTTAACATTGCCCGTACCTTCTGGCGTGTGCCTTTATACCCGTCATACTTCAAGCTGCAAGTGCGTTGGCTTTACTCGCTCACACCAGTCACTTACTTAAGTAAGCTCCTGGTTATTCGCTGCGTTGCCGCCTTCCTGCAACGTGAAGTATTTAGGGTATACCTCTCTTTGTCTAAAGAGGTATTTATAGTTCGAAGAAAAAGACACTGTGGGGCAACATGATTGCCCCACGTCTTGCCATTAATGCTTGATAATATACAAGTCTTTAACGTGGATATTATCCATCGGGTCTTTACCGGAGTATCCGCCAACCCATGGTTTCACCAGGCGGGCGTTAACATAGTAATAAACCGGTACAATCGCAGAATCTTTATCCAACTGCTGTTCCGCTTTCGAATACAGTTCGCTGCGCTGCGCTTCATCCGTCACTTTCAGCGTATCCGCAATCAGCTTATCAAATGCCGGGCTCTTATAGTGGACGGTATTATTGGAGCTGTCGGACAGCACCATATTCAGGAAGGACGTCGGTTCGTTATAGTCTGCACACCAGCCCGCACGCGAAACATCATAGTTGCCCTGATGGCGCGTATCGAGGAACGTTTTCCATTCCTGGTTTTCCAGCTTCACATTAGCACCCAGATTTTTCTTCCAGATAGATGCCGCGGCAATAGCCAGCTTCTTATGCAGGTCTGAGGTGTTATACAACAGATCAAAGGTCAGCGGTTTCTCAGCGGTATATCCGGCCTCAGCCAGCAGTTTCTTCGCTTCTTCATTACGTTTTTCCTGAGACCACTTGAACCACTCTGGCTCAACCAGTTTCGCACCATCAGTGTATGGAGGAGTAAAGCTATATGCCGGCAGGTCACCCTGGTTTTTCACTTTATTGACGATAATGTCACGATCCAACGCCAGCTTCAGGGCGGTACGAACACGAACATCGTTGAACGGTGCTTTCTGGTTGTTAATTTCGTAATAATAGGTGCACAGATAGGGGTCAACGTGGACTTCGTTCGGGATCTCTTTTTTCAGTTTCTGGAATAACTCAATCGGCATGTTGTTATAGGTCATGTCGATTTCACCGCTGCGATAGCGGTTAACGTCAGTCACTTCAGAAGAAATAGGCAGGTAGGTTACCTGGTTAATAACCGTTTTGGCGTTGTCCCAATAGTTGGTATTACGCTCAAGCACAATGCGCTCGTTGACAACCCAGTCTTTCAGTTTATACGCACCGTTAGTAACGATGTTAGCGGGCTGGGTCCACTTCTCGCCGAATTTTTCAACAGCAGCTCTAGGAACCGGTGAAACGGATGAGTGCACAAGCAGTTTGTAGAAATAAGGAACTGGTTCGCTGAGGGTGACTTCAAAAGTATGATCGTCGAGAGCTTTTACACCGAGATCGGTGATCGGCTTTTTACCGGCGATAATATCATCAATATTGACAATATGACCGTACTGCAAATAACTGGCATACGGTGATGCAGTATTTGGATTAGCCAAACGTTGCCAGCTATACACGAAATCTTGCGCGGTAACAGGCGTGCCGTCAGACCACTTTGCATCTTTACGCAGATGGAATGTCCAGACTTTAAAATCTTTATTTTCCCATTTTTCAGCCACGCCAGGCGATGGTTTGCCATCGACATCACTGATTAATAAACCTTCAAACAGGTCACGGTTAATGTTGGATTCAGGTACACCTTCGATTTTGTGGGGATCGAGTGACTGCACTTCCGAACCGTTATTGCGTACCAGAGTCTGCTTTTCAGCAAGCTGCACACCCGCTGGCACTTCTGCCGCCGTGGCAACATTTCCAGCGACTAGCGCAGTTAAGATCCCCGCAGCTACTAAACTTTTTTTAGTGATGTTAGTCATTGTGTTGTACTCCCTCATTATTATGGCTGGTTTTTTAACCAGACTGTTAATCCTGTCAGGATCCCTGTACGGCACCGGAGATTTTCTGCCGTCAGGTGGTTTATTGTTTTACTGCTTGCTATCACCGACTTTATTTATTCTGGCGATTCGTATGACCGCCTTGCGTCGATTCTCTACGTGCCTCCCCTGCCGGAAACACGCTATTACCCTGTTGAGAGAAACTAACTGCAAATGATTCTCATCAACGTGAATTCTTCTGCATATTATCTGGCCGGAAAGTATCAAATGCGTTTCTTAACCGCCAATACATTTTACAAATTTGTTAACCAATTCTCTTTTATTGGAAATAAATCTCACTTAAAAAGTCTTACGAATGAAGATTCGTTATGGGAAATTCACAAAAATCAATACATTATGTCGACTATGGTGTTAACCATCCTGTCCGAAGTCAACGCCATGTCAAAATGCACATAAATTTAACAATTGGTTATTAATTAGCACATTCATCTGAAATTAAGGCTGAAATAACTAATAACATTTCGATAATCCTTCAGCAAGCCCCAGAGTATGATGTTAATAAAATAACAGCAGTATCGGTCTTCACCGGGCGCACTGAGACGTGTTATATCTTTAGAATCAATGACTAACAGGAGAGTTAATCATCAGCATTTTTTATTATTGCTCTGCTGATTTTCAACTTTAGTGAGAAGTTTTACTGATAATGAAATGAAACGGAGCCGGACACGACTCCGTTTGCACAGAAGAGAGGTTTCAGGCCAGCAAACCAGGGAAAATGGATTTGATGCCTGTAACGATAAATTCGATACCCAAAGCCATTAACAGCAGCCCCATAATACGCGTAATGACGTTGATACCGGTTTGGCCCAACAGGCGCACTAACCATGGTGCCATGCGGAACAGCCCCCAGCAGCACAGGGCAAACAACGCAATCGCTACAAAAAAGCCAAACAGGTTAATCGCGCTATGATATCGCGTACCCCAAACAATAGTTGAGCTTATCGCCCCCGGCCCCGCCATCAACGGCAATGCCAACGGCACAACGCCGATACTTTCACGGATTGCGGTTTCTGATTTTTCCTGTTTGTTTTGTTTATCTTCCCCTAGTTTTCCGCTAATCATTGACATCGCGATAGTCACAACCAGAATGCCGCCAGCGATCCTGAACGAGTCAATTGAGATGCCGAAGAGTTGCAAAATACCATCACCAAGAAACAGCGAAGTCCACAGGATGATTGCGACAGAAAGGTTTGCCGTGAGGTTGGTTTTGTTTCGTGCTGCGGCAGTTTGATAGCTGGTCATACTGATAAAGACGGGGATGATCCCTACCGGGTTGACCAACGCAAATAACCCAATGAAAAATTTAAAATAGACAGGAAAATCAAATAGCGTTTGGATCACGGTTAGCTCCGAAGCGTTAGCCGGATAAAATGAGTCATAAAAATTGATAAAATCCGCGCTGAAGATACGCCTTTTGTCAGCATACTTCACCTTCTATCTGCGTATATCAATGTAAATACGCTACCAATACTCAGTGTTATTAATATGTATTAAATATGCTAATGTTATTAGCATTCATCACGCCAATTTATTAACACTTAACGAGAAACGCTAAAAGGGCCTGCTGAAAGGTGTCAGCTTTGCGAATTTTTGATCCAGATCACGCAATTACTACTCAGAAGTGAGTAATCTTGCTTACGCCACCTGGAGGTAACGCGTTAGAGTTAACAGGCGCTAGCGTATAAGCTCTTTTAGTAAATCAAAGTAAAGTGGACGTTAATTAACCGTTTGATTTTCAAACCATTACACAAATTTTCGTCGGTCTGTCTATACTCTCGTATCGAGCAGATGATTTACTAAAAAAGTTTAACATTATCAGGAGAGCATCATGGCTGTTACTAATGTCGCTGAACTTAACGCACTTGTAGAGCGCGTAAAAAAAGCCCAGCGTGAATATGCCAGTTTCACTCAAGAACAGGTTGACAAAATCTTCCGTGCCGCCGCTCTGGCTGCCGCAGACGCTCGAATTCCTCTCGCGAAAATGGCCGTTGCCGAATCCGGCATGGGTATTGTCGAAGATAAAGTGATTAAAAACCACTTCGCTTCTGAATACATTTACAACGCTTACAAAGATGAAAAAACCTGTGGTGTGCTGTCTGAAGACGACACTTTTGGTACCATTACCATTGCTGAACCGATTGGTATCATCTGCGGTATCGTTCCAACCACTAACCCTACCTCTACTGCGATCTTCAAATCACTGATCAGCCTGAAGACCCGTAACGCCATCATCTTCTCTCCGCATCCGCGCGCAAAAGATGCAACTAACAAAGCAGCTGACATCGTTCTGCAAGCAGCTATCGCTGCTGGCGCACCGAAAGATCTGATCGGCTGGATCGATCAACCTTCCGTTGAACTGTCTAACGCGCTGATGCACCACCCGGACATCAACCTGATCCTTGCGACCGGTGGTCCAGGCATGGTTAAAGCGGCATACAGCTCCGGTAAACCGGCTATCGGCGTAGGCGCAGGTAACACCCCTGTTGTTATCGACGAAACCGCTGATATCAAACGTGCTGTTGCATCTGTTCTGATGTCTAAAACCTTCGATAACGGCGTAATCTGTGCTTCTGAGCAGTCTGTCGTCGTGGTTGACTCCGTATATGATGCAGTACGTGAGCGTTTTGCGACTCACGGCGGCTACATGCTGCAGGGCAAAGAGCTGAAAGCAGTCCAGGACGTTATCCTGAAAAATGGCGCGCTGAACGCAGCTATCGTTGGTCAGCCGGCATACAAGATTGCTGAACTGGCAGGCTTCTCCGTACCAGAAACCACTAAGATTCTGATCGGTGAAGTGAAGGTTGTTGACGAAAGCGAACCGTTTGCTCACGAGAAACTGTCTCCGACGCTGGCAATGTACCGTGCGAAGGACTTCGAAGACGCAGTCATCAAAGCTGAAAAACTGGTTGCGATGGGCGGTATCGGTCATACCTCTTGCCTGTACACTGACCAGGACAACCAGCCAGAGCGTGTTGCTTACTTCGGTCAGATGATGAAAACCGCACGTATTCTGATCAACACCCCGGCTTCTCAGGGTGGTATCGGTGACCTGTACAACTTCAAACTCGCACCTTCCCTGACTCTGGGTTGTGGTTCCTGGGGTGGTAACTCCATCTCTGAAAACGTTGGTCCTAAGCACCTGATCAACAAGAAAACCGTTGCTAAGCGAGCTGAAAACATGTTGTGGCACAAACTTCCGAAATCTATCTACTTCCGTCGTGGCTCTCTGCCAATCGCACTGGATGAAGTGATTACCGATGGTCACAAACGTGCGCTGATCGTGACCGACCGCTTCCTGTTCAACAACGGTTATGCAGACCAGATCACCTCCGTTCTGAAAGCTGCTGGCGTTGAAACCGAAGTGTTCTTTGAAGTTGAAGCTGACCCGACTCTGACCGTTGTTCGCAAAGGTGCTGAGCTGGCTAACTCCTTCAAACCAGACGTAATCATCGCACTGGGTGGTGGTTCCCCGATGGACGCCGCGAAAATCATGTGGGTTATGTACGAGCACCCGGAAACTCACTTCGAAGAACTGGCACTGCGCTTTATGGACATCCGTAAACGTATCTACAAGTTCCCGAAAATGGGCGTAAAAGCGAAGATGATTGCAGTTACCACCACTTCCGGTACCGGTTCTGAAGTGACTCCGTTTGCGGTCGTTACCGACGATGCAACTGGGCAGAAATACCCGCTGGCAGACTACGCGCTGACTCCGGATATGGCGATTGTTGACGCTAACCTGGTTATGGATATGCCGAAGTCACTGTGTGCGTTCGGTGGTCTGGATGCCGTCACTCACGCTCTGGAAGCTTACGTTTCAGTACTGGCTTCTGAGTTCTCTGATGGTCAGGCTCTGCAAGCGCTGAAATTGCTGAAAGAAAACCTGCCAGCGTCTTACCATGAAGGTTCTAAGAACCCGGTAGCGCGTGAGCGTGTACACAGTGCAGCAACTATCGCCGGTATCGCGTTTGCTAACGCCTTCCTGGGTGTATGTCACTCAATGGCGCACAAACTGGGTTCTCAGTTCCACATTCCTCACGGTCTGGCGAACGCCCTGCTGATCAGCAACGTTATTCGTTATAACGCGAACGACAACCCGACTAAGCAGACTGCATTCAGCCAGTACGACCGTCCGCAGGCACGCCGTCGCTACGCTGAAATCGCAGACCATCTGGGTCTGAGCGCACCGGGCGACCGTACTGCCGCGAAAATCCAGAAACTGCTGGGCTGGCTGGAAGAAATCAAAGCTGAATTGGGTATTCCTAAGTCTATCCGTGAAGCTGGCGTTCAGGAAGCTGACTTCCTGGCACACGTGGACAAACTGTCTGAAGATGCGTTTGACGACCAGTGTACTGGTGCTAACCCACGTTACCCGCTGATTTCTGAACTGAAACAGATCCTGCTGGATACCTACTACGGTCGTGAGTATAGCGAAGGTCAGACCGCCGCTAAGACTGAAGCAGTAGCTGCACCGAAAGCAGAAAAGAAAGCGAAGAAATCCGCTTAATTTGCTCAGATAAGTTTTAGTTTCATCATAAACGGTCCCAATTGAATTGGGGCCGTTTTTTTTCGTCTTGTGTTATGAAAATCGGGGAATACACAATTTAACCATGTGAATAGAATGGCAGTGTAAGAGATGTATTCAGGAAGATGTGAGACTAGCCGTCAGAAGAGAGTCTGACAGGGTAGAGAACATTGACGAAGGTTCCGGCCTACCCTGTGTTTATAAGCGCTCAGAAGCGTACAGGGTTAATCGTGGCTGTGTCGTTCTTGTATCGCCGTCAGAGAGCCCTCAGACTGCGCTTGTTTGTAGTGTTTACGACATACCGACACATAGCGTTCATTCCCGCCGATAACCACCTGCTCGCCCTCGTTATAAGGTCTTCCAGCCTGATCAAGGCGTAATACCATGCTGGCCTTACGGCCACAGAAACAAATGGTCTTTAATTCAACCAGTTTATCTGACCACGCAAGCAGGTATTCGCTGCCACCAAATAACTCACCACGAAAATCAGTACGTAAGCCGTAACACAAAACAGGAATATCCAGTTGATCGACAACTTCAGATAATTCATAAACCTGTTGTCGGGTCAGAAACTGAGACTCATCGACCAGTACACAGTGAATTCTTTGCTGCGCATTCTCGGCGCGAATCTCTTCGAACAATGATGAATTTTGGTTAAACAATTTTGCAGGTGACGACAGACCTATACGTGAACTTACTTTTCCAGCACCAAAACGGTCATCAATTTCCGCTGTATATACAACGGCACGCATCCCACGTTCCTGATAATTGTACGAAGATTGCAACAATGCAGTCGACTTACCTGCGTTCATTGCAGAATAGTAAAAATATAGTTGTGCCATTGACCGAAGGCCCTCACCCGGGGAAATAAATATGGGCTGGATTGTATCATATTTCACGAACATGTCGGTGTAGCGTTGGCCGCCAAGGCGTATAAATGAGCGGGCAAGCTCGCACAGTGCCACCTGAATTTAAGTAACGGGTAGTGAGAGAGCATACAACCATCGACCAAACAGCCTGAGCTCGGACGCGTATATACACACTCTTTCACAAATAGTGCTCATGAAATTTATCAATGTCACTTATCATCATACGGCAATAAAGAACCCCTTCCCATATTGTTATTGAATCTACCTACTGTCGCCATGTATTAGCGAATTCACGTAAGCAAAACTAATACAAAAGGTTGAAATCACTGCAAAGAGATACTATTTGTACACCATAAAATGTGACCTGAATCTTGAATTTTTACTCTCAGCCGCTGAGAAGCCCCCTCGCCAATAAGCCTTTTTTATGCCCAACATCATGGGGAATTTAAGACAGGAGAATTAATTCTGATACTAAATAAAGCGCAATTTTGAATTCCTTACATTCCTGGCTATTGCACAACTGAATTTATCGCTCTATTATTAGCTCAACAAACCACCCCAATATAAGTTTGAGATTACTACAATGAGCGAAGCACTTAAAATTCTGAACAACATCCGTACTCTTCGTGCGCAGGCAAGAGAATGCACTCTGGAAACGCTTGAAGAAATGCTGGAAAAATTAGAAGTTGTAGTTAGCGAGCGTCGCGAAGAAGAAAGCGCTGCTGCTGCTGAAGTTGAAGAACGTACTCGTAAACTGCAACAATATCGTGAAATGCTGATCGCTGACGGCATTGATCCGAACGAATTGCTGAATAGCATGGCTGCTGTTAAATCTGGCACCAAAGCTAAGCGCGCTGCACGTCCGGCTAAATATAGCTATGTTGACGAAAACGGTGAAACTAAAACCTGGACTGGCCAGGGTCGTACACCGGCAGTGATCAAAAAAGCTATGGAAGAACAAGGTAAACAACTGGACGATTTCCTGATCAAGGAATAATTCAGAAATAGTTTGTTTAAAATCCCGCCACTGGCGGGATTTTTTTTACCGGTACTTCGCTCAAACCTACCCGGATTAGGTATAAAAAAACGGCGCTGTTAATACAGCGCCGTTCTGACCAGATAATACCAGAAGGTTACTTCTTAATACCCATCTCGTCTTCCAGCCAGGCTTTAAATTCGGCGCCGAGAGTATTATGGCGAATACCATATTCAACGAACGCCTGCATATAGCCCAGTTTATTACCACAGTCGTGGCTTTTGCCCTTCATGTGATAAGCTTCAACCGTCTCTTTTTCAATCAGCATATCGATAGCATCTGTCAGCTGAATTTCATCACCCGCTCCCGGAGGGGTTTTAGCCAGCAGAGGCCAGATATCGGCACTAAGAACGTAACGACCCACAACAGCCAGATTAGAAGGCGCAACATCAGCTTTTGGTTTTTCAACCACGCCAACCATCGGGACGCTTTCGCCCGGGGATAATTCAACGCCTTTACAATCCACAACGCCATAAGCCGTAACATCTTCTACCGGTTCAACCATAATCTGGCTGCTACCTGTTTCATCAAAACGATGAATCATTTCGGCAAGGTTGTCGCGGGATAAATCAGATTCGTATTCGTCAAGAATTACGTCCGGCAGGATTACAGCTACCGGTTCATCGCCAACCACAGGGTGCGCGCACAATACCGCGTGGCCCAGACCTTTAGCCAGCCCCTGACGCACCTGCATAATAGTCACATGTGGCGGACAAATAGATTGCACTTCTTCCAGCAGCTGACGTTTTACACGTTTTTCCAGCATCGCTTCAAGTTCAAAACTGGTGTCGAAGTGGTTTTCAATGGAATTTTTAGACGAGTGAGTTACAAGTACAATTTCAGTGATGCCCGCAGCAATACATTCGTTTACGACGTACTGAATTAATGGCTTATCAACCAACGGTAGCATCTCTTTCGGGATTGCTTTCGTAGCCGGTAACATCCTGGTTCCTAATCCCGCAACTGGGATAACGGCTTTTTTGACTTTTGAATTAAGGGCAGCCATTTAAAACTCTCCTGGACTGTTCATGTATTGAACGTGTTCATCATTCTGTATCGCATCCGAGTATATCAGTACAGCGACAAGCTTCTGGTCTGAAAAGGACGCGCGTCGGTATAATTAAGATAAATACGAATAAATCTGGCGCTGATAGTAGCACTCACAACATGGGGAGGGTGAACCAATTTCATTTGCACGCCTCTCAATTGTTCATTCCGCAGACAACATCAAGCGCAGGCGACCTCCCGCCCCCCAAATCTGGCATTGCCATGACTCACAATGTTGGCTCAGCTGATTAAGATACGTATTACCTAAGGTACCCAGCGGAACGCCATTGCTGATTTGCACTTGGTGGGAACCGGTATTTAATGTCGCATTCAGCCCTGCTGATACCAGAATTAGATTTTTTAATCCGCTGTGGTAATACCCTACCAGCAAGGGAAACTGCCCTGGTAAATTGGCTTGCCGCAACAAATGATTTACCTGTTTCAATAACGTACCTAGCTCTGGCAACCGTTGATTTTGTTGTGTCAGTTGCTCCTGCAGTAAACCATTAAATAGCGCTCGCAGTAATAATGCAGCCAGCACGCCATTATCCCCTGCCCGCGTCACATCAAGGCAATAGAATGCAAGGTCATGATCCGACAGCGGCGCAATATCCAACACCAGCCCCGGTTGGTCGGCTGCCACCAATTGTCGATAGTTAATGCGACAGTGCGAGAGCACTTGCGACACTGGAGGCTGTAATTCTTTTAGCAACTTCGCAGCAGCAGCAGGATCGTCCACCATCGCATCCCAGTCGCGAAACAGCCGTTCTTCTTCTTCCACGCGTGAATTAAACATGTTGGGATAAAGACAGGCAAAGACGGTTTCTCGCAAGCGATTAAGGTCTTTCACCGGCTTCAACAGGACATCATCCACACCGAGTCGTAGCGCTTTGGCTATGTCGGACATGTTTTCCGTCGCAGAAATCACCAGTATCGGGGTCTGATCGCCACGATTGCGTAAATACTCAACCAGTTTGAGACCGTTCATTCTTGGCATAGCCAGGTCGCAGATCATCAGGTCGGGTTTAAAATGCCCAAGCAAGTCCAATGCTTCAAGTCCGTCACCAGCTACCGCCGTTGTCGCTCCCAAAGAGGAAAACCATGAGTCCATGAGTGAGCGAAATACCGGCTCATCCTCAACGATAAGAATCTGTTTTCCGACCAATGGCTGCGTCATATTCTCCCCCCTGACTGGCTTTAATAAATAGTGGCATGCTATTGCCACTCACGCCTGTCAGAATTAGCTTAAGTGTTGATAAAAAATGCGTTAGACGTTGGTTTTCACCAGGGGTAGAAGCTCATCCATTTTCTTCTCGACCGCTAACTGCCCGGCAGCAATTGCCGCACTGGCGCGGTGAAAATCCAGCGTGGATATTTGTGGACAAAACGGCTGAATCAGAATGTCTGGAGGGTCACCGGCCATGCGGTTACGTTTCAGTCGGTTTTCCAGAACCTGAATAGACGTCGTCATAATCTCCATCGCCGTGGGCGCAGTTACTGCACGCCTGGCCGTAATGTTGCTCAAGCGTTCTTTCAGACGGGCATGCCATGAGAGTTCGTCACCATCATCACCCGATTCGGCATCGCTATTGACGTTGAAGGAGAGTAAATCTTGTTGCATGAGATGCGCATCGTGTTGCAGGTCGACCGCAATAACAATATCGGCCCCCAACGCGCGAGTCAGGGAGACAGGGACAGGATTCACCACCGCACCATCGACCAGCCAGTAACCATTGTGCGCCACAGGTGACATCAGGCCAGGAATACTGCAGGAGGCCCGGACAGCCAGATGTAAATCACCTTCGGTGAACCAAAGTTCCCGACCCGTACTCAGATTGGTGGCCACTGTTGCGAAACGGCGAGTACATTGCTCAATTGCTTCTACCGGCATCACATTACGGTACTGATTGAATACCCGTTCACCGCGCAGTAAACCTCCCCTGCGCCACGAGAGATCCATCAACCGCAAAACATCCCAATAGCTGAAAGAACAGACCCACTTTTCGAGAGCAGGCAGCTTATTGCAGGCGTAGGCAGCGCCAACCAACGAACCGATGGAGCACCCTGCCACGATATCAACATCAATACCCATATGCTTAAGGGCTTTAATAACGCCAATATGCGACCAACCTCGCGCCGCGCCGGAACCTAGCGCCAGCCCAATTTTTATTTTTCTCATTATACGTACAAACTTCCCCTGGCTTGCAGACGTAGCAACATCGCTACCGCTCAGTTAACATAGTGCCACTCTGGCGTTTTTACGCCGTTTTTATATTCCAGGGAGTACTTTGTGTCTCAGCTTTGTCCCTGTGGTAGCGCTGTCGAGTATAGCCTATGTTGCTACCGTTATGTGTCCGGCGCGCAAGTAGCACCTACGCCGTCACACCTCATGCGTTCTCGTTACTGTGCTTTTGTGATGAAAGACGCAGATTACCTTATCAGGACCTGGCATCCGAATTGTCATGCGGCCGAGTTTCGCGACGACATTATCGCAGGATTTACTCATACCGAATGGCTTGGACTGACCGTTTTTGAACAAGAGACGGCAGACACAGAAAATATCGGCTATGTCAGTTTTGTCGCACGGTTTTCTGAACAAGGTAAAACAGGTGCAATTATCGAGCGCTCTCGTTTTTTAAAAGAAAACGGTCAGTGGTACTATATAGATGGTACACGCCCTCAAATTGGACGAAACGATACCTGCCCTTGTGGCTCAGGTAAAAAATTTAAAAAGTGCTGCGGCTAATCAACGCCCGACAGTATCAATTTTGCAAACATTCTCAACAGGATCACCGCTGCAAATGCATTCATTACAACGAAAAGTGCTGCGTACTATTTGCCCGGACCAAAAAGGTCTGATCGCGCGCATTACGAATATCTGTTACAAGCATGAACTGAACATCGTGCAGAACAATGAGTTTGTGGACCACCGTACCGGACGCTTTTTTATGCGCACCGAACTGGAGGGCATTTTTAACGACGTCACGCTGCTTGCCGATCTGGACAGCGCCTTACCTGAAGGCTCGATTCGTGAATTAACCCCAGCAGGCCGCCGCCGCATCGTCATTTTGGTCACCAAGGAAGCGCATTGCCTGGGCGATTTATTAATGAAGGCCAATTATGGCGGGCTGGATGTTGAAATCGCCGCGGTGATCGGCAATCACGAGACCTTGCGTCCTCTGGTTGAACGGTTTGATATTCCGTTTGAGCTGGTGAGCCATGAAGGTTTAACACGTGACGAACATGATCAGAAAATGGCTGATGCTATCGACGCCCACCAGCCGGACTATGTCGTGCTGGCTAAATACATGCGCGTTCTGACCCCGACATTTGTTTCACGCTTTCCGAATAAAATTATCAATATTCACCATTCATTCCTGCCAGCATTCATTGGTGCTCGTCCGTACCATCAAGCTTATGAGCGTGGCGTGAAGATCATCGGCGCGACGGCCCACTACGTGAATGATAACCTCGATGAAGGCCCAATCATTATGCAGGACGTGATCCATGTTGATCACACCTATACTGCCGAAGATATGATGCGCGCGGGTCGCGACGTTGAAAAAAATGTATTAAGCCGTGCGCTGTATCAGGTTCTGGCTCAACGCGTCTTTGTTTACGGTAACCGAACGATTATTCTGTAATCGATTGATAAGTTAATTGGTTACCTTTACATCTTTACGTGTAAAAATCAGGCAACCAGTTCTTTTTTATCAACGGAATGCTTTACAGGGGCGCATCATTTGATATGATGCGCCCCGCTTCCAACGGAAGCAGGCCAGTAATTAGCATTACCCCGTGGTGGGGTTCCCGAGCGGCCAAAGGGAGCAGACTGTAAATCTGCCGTCATCGACTTCGAAGGTTCGAATCCTTCCCCCACCACCATCTTCTAGCACTGCCTACAATTTGAATTACCCCTGGTGGGGTTCCCGAGCGGCCAAAGGGAGCAGACTGTAAATCTGCCGTCATCGACTTCGAAGGTTCGAATCCTTCCCCCACCACCATCACTTCATAAAGCACCAACAGCAAATCAATCTCTAATGCCCCATATTCTGCCCATGCGGGAAGGATGAGAAGCTTCGACTAAGGTTCGATTCGAGCGAAGCGAGAAAGCGTTGCCGCAGGCAACGACCCGAAGGGCGAAGCGCACTGCGCTGAGTAATCCTTCCCCCACCACCATCACTTCATAAAGCAACACACTCAATTCCTCTGCAATGCCCTTTATTTGCCTGATGCGCTTCGCTTATCAGGCCTACGAACTCGACACGTGCCCGCTATTTGTCTGCTGCGCTGCGCTTATCAGGCCTACAAACTCGATACGTGCCCGCTATTTGTCTGCTGCGCTACGCTTATCAGGCCTACAGCACTCGCTGATACCTTCGTAGGTCGGATAAGGCGCTTGCGCCGCCATCCGGCAAACAGGCATAAAAAAACCCCGCCGAAGCAGGGTTTTGTCATTCTCAAATATACGATTAGTGACGCGCGCGAACAATCTGGTATTTGCGTGTCAGATATTCGACCGGGACGCTCCAGATGTGTACCAGACGCGAGAATGGGAACAACAGGAACAGCGTCATACCCAGCACCAGGTGCATACGGAAAATGAACGCAACACCATCCAGATATTGAGACGCTCCGCCCTGGAAGGTCACCACTGTCTGCGCCCAGTTCACCAGCTTCATCATCTCACTACCGTCCATATGCTGGGCGGAGAACGGAATGGTCAGCAGGCCCAGCGCACACTGGATCACCAGCAGTGAGAGGATCAGAATATCCGCTCCGGTGGTGGTGGCCCGCACGCGTGGGCTGAACAGACGACGTTTCAGCAGCAGTACGCCACCAATCAGACACATCAGGCCACTGGCACCGCCCGCAAACATTGCCATCTTTTGTTTCACTTCAAGCGGTAGCCAGGCTTCATACATCCAGTGCGGCGTCAACATGCCAAGGAAGTGCCCTGCAAAGATACCCAGGATCCCGATGTGAAACAGGTTTGACGCCAGATTCATCCCTTTGCGATCCAGCATCTGACTGGAAGCCGCACGCCATGTATATTGCCCATAGTCATAACGCAGCCAGCTGCCGATTAGAAAGACAGAACCCGCGATGTACGGATAGATGTCAAAGAAGAACGTATTCAGGAAGTGCATTATTGCTGTCCTCCGGTGGTGATATTCAGATACTGCGGCGCAACGGCCCCGGCAAAACGACGCTGGTGAGCGGAGATTTCCGACTCGCCACACCCCTGATCGGCGAAGAATTTCACCTGCTCTTCTTCCCAGACCGCATCCAGCGCTTGTGGAGTATCGTCACGGGCTTCATCCGCAATTTTTTCAGCCACTTTATCGCTGTCGATAACGGTATTCGCCAGTTTTAACAGCAGATCGAACAGCACCGCATAACGGCTTTCACGCTGTTGCAAACGAGCGCTGAGCAGCGCCAGAATCGGCGCAATATCCTGTAAGCCACCTAGCGCTTCGCTTTTCGGCAGTTGCGCAAGGTATTCCAGATACAGCGGCAGATGATCGGGAAGTTCGCGGCTGTCGAGCTGCAAACCGTGCTGCTCATACTGTGCCATCAGGTCAACCATAGCCTGACCGCGATCGCGGGATTCACCGTGAACATGTTCAAACAGCAGCAGCGATGTCGCGCGGCCACGGTCAAACAGTTCGCTGTAGGCGGCCTGCACATCCAGCATGTCCTGCGCGGTTAGATCGCGCAGGAAAACGCCCAGAGCCTGGGCATCCTCTTTATCCAGGTTCTCAGATGACGCGAGTGCATCGAAAAGTTCCTGCTGATGCTGCCACAAGGCAGCATCCGGGTACTCGAGCAGACGCGAAACAATGACGAGTTCAATCATTGGTGCGGCTCCGTTTTGCTGGTCACATCGACAGCGTCGATGCGGCGGCTGTTGAACAGATTGAATTTAGTATCAGAACCGTGGCAACCGTCGCCGAAGGTAAAGCCACAACCGCTTTTCTCCGGGAACGCGTCACGCGCCAGTTCACGATGGCTGCTCGGTACCACGAAACGATCTTCGTAGTTCGCGATTGCCAGGTAACGATACATTTCCTGTGCCTGTGCTTCGCTTAAGCCCACTTCTTCCAGCGCACGGGTATCAACTTTGCCGTCAACAGTTTCCGCACGTTTGTAGTGACGCATTGCCAGCATACGTTTCAGCGCCAACAGTACTGGTTGGGTGTCACCTGCGGTCAGCAGGTTCGCCAGGTACTGAACCGGAATACGCAGGCTGTCAACATCCGGCAGAATACCGTTGCTGCCCAGCTCGCCCGCATCAGCAGCTGACTGAATCGGTGACAATGGCGGCACGTACCAGACCATCGGCAGTGTGCGGTATTCCGGATGCAGCGGCAGCGCCAGCTTCCAGTCCATCGCCATTTTGTAAACCGGAGACTGCTGTGCGGCATCAATGACGCTCAGCGGAATACCATCTTTCAGCGCCTGTTCAATAACAGCCGGATCGTTCGGATCGAGGAACACGTCCAGTTGACGCTGGTACAGATCTTTCTCGTGCTCGGTGCTTGCTGCACTTTCGATCGCATCTGCGTCATACAGCAGTACGCCGAGGTAACGGATACGACCTACACAGGTTTCGGAGCAAACGGTCGGCTGACCGGCTTCGATACGCGGGTAGCAGAAGATGCACTTCTCAGATTTCCCGCTCTTCCAGTTGAAGTAGATCTTCTTGTACGGGCAGCCGGTGATACACATACGCCAGCCGCGGCACTTGTCCTGGTCGATCAGCACGATGCCATCTTCTTCACGCTTGTAGATAGCGCCGCTCGGACAGGTCGCCACACACGCCGGATTAAGGCAGTGCTCACACAGACGCGGCAGGTACATCATGAAGGTGTTTTCGAACTGACCGTACATCGCCTTCTGCATGTTTTCGAAGTTCTGGTCTTTGGCGCGTTTTTCAAACTCACCGCCCAGAATTTCTTCCCAGTTCGGACCGCTGGTGATTTTATCCATTCGCTGACCGGTGATCAGCGAGCGTGGACGAGCAATTGGCTGTGCTTTGCTGTCTGCCGGGGCGTTATGCAACGTCTGGTAGTCAAAATCAAACGGCTCGTAGTAATCATCCATGCCCGGCAGATGCGGGTTAGCAAAGATTTTACCCAACAGCAGCGCTTTGTTACCCATGCGCGGCTGCAGTTTGCCGTTGATTTTACGGATCCAACCGCCCTTCCATTTTTCCTGGTTTTCCCAGTCGTTCGGGAAGCCAACGCCAGGCTTACTTTCGACGTTGTTGAACCAGGCGTACTCCATACCTTCACGGCTGGTCCAGACGTTTTTACAGGTCACTGAACAGGTGTGGCAGCCGATGCACTTATCGAGATTCAGCACCATGCCGACTTGTGAACGAATTTTCATTTTACGCTCTCCTGTACCTGGTCATTGCCTTCGCCATCCAACCAGTTAATGTTCTTCATCTTACGTACAACTACGAACTCATCACGGTTTGAACCGACGGTACCGTAGTAGTTAAAGCCGTAGGCCAGCTGCGCATAGCCGCCGATCATATGGGTCGGTTTCGGCGTAATACGGGTCACCGAGTTGTGGATCCCGCCACGCTGCTGGGTGATTTCTGAACCCGGCAGGTTAACGATACGTTCCTGCGCGTGGTACATCATGGTCATCCCGGCCGGTACACGCTGGCTGACAACTGCACGTGCCGTCAGCGCACCGTTGCTGTTGAAGACTTCGATCCAGTCGTTATCTTCGATTCCCAGATCCTTCGCATCGACTTCGCTCATCCACACAATCGGGCCACCGCGTGACAGCGTCAGCATCAGCAAGTTGTCGCTGTAAGTGGAGTGGATACCCCATTTCTGGTGCGGCGTCAGGAAGTTGAGCGCTTTTTCCGGGTTACCGTTTGATTTCTCGCCGATCACCGCTTTCACCGAACGGGTGTCGATTGGCGGACGGTAAACCAGCAGGCTTTCACCAAAGTCACGCATCCACTGATGATCCTGATACAACTGCTGGCGACCAGACAGCGTACGCCATGGGATCAGCTCGTGAACGTTGGTATAGCCGGCGTTATAAGACACGTGTTCATCTTCCAGTCCTGACCAGGTCGGGCTGGAGATAATTTTGCGCGGCTGCGCCTGAATATCGCGGAAGCGAATTTTTTCGTCTTCTTTATTCAGCGCCAGATGCGTATGGTCACGACCGGTAAATTCACTCAGCGCAGCCCAGGCTTTAACGGCTACCTGACCGTTAGTTTCCGGCGCCAGCGTCAGGATCATCTCGGCTGCATCAATTGCGGTATCCAGCATCGGCTGGCCTTTTGCCGGACCTTCAGCCTTGGTGTAATTGAGCTTACGCAGCAGATCCATTTCGCTCTGGGTATTCCAGGCAATCCCTTTACCGCCGTTACCGATTTTTTCCATCAGCGGGCCGATGGAGGTGAAACGCTCGTAGGTTGCTGGATAATCACGCTCAACGGTCATGATGTGCGGTGCGGTAACACCAGGAATCAGGTCACATTCACCTTTTTTCCAGTCCTTCACGTCCAGCGGTTGTGCCAGTTCTGCGGCAGAGTCGTGCTGAATTGGCAGCGTAACGACGTCGGTTTCTTTACCGAGATGACCCACGCAAACTTCAGAGAATTTCTTGGCGATGGCTTTGTAGATTTCCCAGTCGCTCTTTGATTCCCAGGCCGGGTCAACGGCCGCAGACAGAGGATGAATAAACGGATGCATGTCCGAGGTATTCATATCGTCTTTTTCATACCAGGTTGCGGTCGGCAGCACGATGTCGGAATACAGACAGGTGCTCGAAAGACGGAAGTCCAGCGTAACAACCAGATCCAGTTTGCCGTCCAGGCCGTTATCCTGCCATTCCACTTCTTCAGGCTTCACGCCGCTCTGCTGGCCGAGATCTTTGCCCTGAATACCATGTTCAGTACCCAGCAGATACTTGAGCATGTACTCGTGGCCTTTACCGGAAGAACCGAGCAGGTTAGAACGCCAGATAAACAGGTTGCGCGGATGGTTTTTACCGTTTTCCGGCTGCTCTGCCGCAAAGCGAATTGAACCTTCTTTCAGGGATTTAACGGTGTAATCTACCGGCGTCATACCTGCTTTCTGCGCTTCTTCGGCGATACGCAGCGGGTTAGTCCCTAACTGCGGCGCAGATGGCAACCAGCCCATACGTTCAGCGCGAACGTTAAAATCAATCAAATGACCGCTGTAGCGGGATTTGTCTGCCATCGGGGAAAGCAGTTCCTGCGCAGTAACCGTCTCATAGCGCCATTGGCTGGAGTGGTTATAGAAGTAGGAAGTGCTGTTCATATGACGAGGCGGACGCTGCCAGTCAAGAGCAAACGCCAGCGGCTGCCAGCCGGTTTGCGGACGCAGTTTTTCCTGGCCGACATAGTGGGCCCAACCGCCGCCGCTCTGACCGATACAACCGCAGAACACCAGCATATTGATCAAGCCACGATAGTTCATATCGAGGTGGTACCAGTGGTTCAGGCCCGCACCGACGATGATCATCGAACGACCGTGTGTTTTATCGGCGTTATCCGCAAATTCACGGGCAATGCGCACGATCTGAGAGCGAGATACGCCAGTGATTTTTTCTGCCCATGCCGGCGTGTACGCTTTCACGTCATCGTAGCTGGTCGCGCAGTTTTCGTCGTTCAGACCACGTTCCAGGCCATAGTTAGCCATGGTCAGGTCGTAAACGGTGGTCATCAGCGCGGTAGAGCCATCGGCCAACTGCAGGCGTTTAACCGGCAGTTTGTGTAACAGAATATTTTCCAGCTCTACTTTACTGAAGTGCTCGGTGCCTTCGCCGCCAAAGTACGGGAAGCCCACTTCAGCGATATCGTCCTGGCTACCCAGCAGGCTGAGCTGCAGTTCAGTTTCATCACCGGACGTACCGTCGCGTTGCTCAAGGTTCCATTTGCCCTTTTCGCCCCAACGGAAACCAATTGAACCGTTTGGCGCAACCATTTCGCCGTTGCTGTTGATAGCGACGGTTTTCCATTCTGGGTTATTTTCCTGGCCCAGAGAGTCGACCAGATCCGCCGCACGCAGCATACGACCAGCAGCATAGTAGCCGTCACGCTCTTCGAGCATCACCAGCATTGGCATGTCGGTATAACGACGAACATAGTCGGTGAAGTACTGGCTCGGGTTATCGAGGTGGAACTCGCGCAGCATGACATGGCCCATCGCCATTGCCATCGCCGCATCGGTTCCCTGCTTCGGTGCTAGCCACAGGTCGCAAAGTTTGGCAATTTCTGCGTAGTCCGGAGTAATCGCTACCGTTTTGGTGCCTTTATAGCGAACTTCAGTAAAGAAGTGTGCATCCGGAGTACGGGTCTGCGGTACGTTAGAGCCCCATGCAAGAATGTAGCTGGAGTTATACCAGTCGGCAGATTCCGGTACGTCGGTTTGCTCGCCCCAGGTTTGCGGGGAAGCCGGCGGCAGGTCACAGTACCAGTCGTAGAAGCTCAGGCAGGTACCGCCAATCAGCGACATATAGCGTGCGCCGGAAGCATAAGAAACCATCGACATCGCTGGGATCGGAGAGAAGCCTGCAACGCGGTCAGGGCCATAGGTTTTGATGGTGTAAACGTTAGATGCAGCAATCAGTTCATTCACTTCCTGCCAGGAAGAACGAACAAACCCACCACGACCGCGCGCTTGTTTGAAGCTTTTTGCTTTGTCGGCGTCTTCGATGATGGATGCCCATGCGTCTACCGGATCGCTGTGCAGTCTTTTTGCTTCACGCCACATCTTCATCAGACGTTTGCGCATCAGCGGGTATTTCAGACGGTTAGCGCTGTAGAGATACCAGGAATAGCTTGCACCACGTGGGCAGCCGCGAGGCTCGTGGTTAGGCATATCTGGACGCGTGCGTGGGTAGTCAGTTTGCTGGGTCTCCCAGGTCACCAGACCATTTTTCACATAGATTTTCCAGCTGCATGAGCCCGTGCAGTTTACCCCGTGGGTTGAACGCACGATTTTGTCATGCTGCCAACGCTGGCGGTATCCGTCCTCCCAGTCCCTGTTGGTATTGAGAAGCTGGCCATGCCCATCGGCAAAGGTTTCGCCCTTCTGTTTGAAGTAGCGAAACCGGTCCAGGAATTTACTCATCGGTTTTCTCCTGTAGGAGCCTGACGGCTCTCTGATAAATCGACATTGCTTGATTGAGAGCGAAGGTAACGCTCTGAAAGGGCGTGAGAATTGATAACGATCAAGGCATGCAGGGATGAAAAATGAAGGTTGGTTTTT
Organism: Citrobacter sp. Cpo103; assembly: GCF_030332605.1. Taxonomy (NCBI): domain Bacteria; kingdom Pseudomonadati; phylum Pseudomonadota; class Gammaproteobacteria; order Enterobacterales; family Enterobacteriaceae; genus Citrobacter; species Citrobacter sp. Cpo103. Next base: position 34,873 of record NZ_JAOWHO010000021.1, read on the forward strand.
ACATACCCCCAAAGTGGGATATTGTTTTTTAACGTAATATTTTGAATTTAAAGGATTTTAAATAATTCACTTATCATACAAATGTTAAATTCTTTATAAGTGGGTATTAAGGGGTATCCCCCCTGCTTAGCATATTGCGAGTACCGTTCTCACAGGCTGTTGTCATTTCACAATACCAAAGTATGTTGTAACTAATTACAGATAAAAAAAAGCGCGGTCTAACACCGCGCAATGGATAATCAACCTACACGTCATCATTCAAACGGCTTCTGCGTTGGCTGAGCTTGTTCTCCCCAGTCACATACTTCAGTAAGCTCCTGGGGAATCCTCACTTGCCGCCTTGATGCAGTTCGAATGATTTTGTGTATACAGCTTTTTTACTTTTTAGAATGACGTCCGTACACCGCCCAGGTGATGACCACACAAGCGACATAGAAGATCAGAAATACTTTCATCGCATCGACCGGCGAACCGGTTAACGCCAGAGACGTACCAAATGCTTTCGGGATAAAGAAGCCGCCAATCGCACCAATGGCTGAGATAAAGCCCAACGCTGCCGCAGTGTCTGTTGCTGCTTCGCGCATTGCTTTCTCTTCTGAACCGCCTTCAGCTTTCACTCTGTCCATCGTCAGCTTGCGGAAGATAACGGAGATCATCTGGAAGGTTGAACCACTCCCCAGACCAGCCGTCAGGAACAATGCCAGGAACACCGCGAAGAAGGCGATAAAGTTGCCGCCAACGCCGTTTGATGGCAGCGTCAGGAACAGTAAGGCACTGAAAATTGCCATCAGCACGAAGTTCACCAGCGTTACACGGGTTCCGCCCAGACGGTCAGAGATTGCGCCGCCCGCTGAACGAGCCAGCGCGCCAATCAACGGTCCAAAGAAGGCGTAATGCAGGATCTGTACCTCAGGAAACTGCGTTTTTGACAACATGGCAAAACCGGCAGAGAAACCGATGAATGAACCGAAGGTTGCCAGATACAGCAGGCTCATAATCCACAGATGCCCACGTTTCAGCACCGGCAATTGCTCTTTCAGCGACGCTTTTGAGGTTGCCAGTTCATTCATACCAAACCATGCAGCCAGCGTTAACACCGCAAGGAACGGTACCCAAATCCATGCGGCGTTTGCCAGATACAGCTGTGTACCATCCGGTTGTTCAACCCCGTGGCTACCAAATGCGGCAAAGATTGACAGTGAAACCACCAGCGGCGCAACCAACTGCATCACGCTGACGCCCATGTTGCCCAGGCCACCGTTCAGACCCAGCGCACCACCCTGTTTCTGTTTTGGAAAGAAGAAACTGATGTTTGCCATGCTGGACGCAAAGTTCGCACCGGCGAAACCGCACAACAGAGAGATAATAATAAAGGTACTAAACGGCGTGGAAGTATCCTGCACCGCAAAACCTAACCATACGCAAGGAATGATCAGGATACCGGTGCTAAACGCTGTCCAGCGACGTCCACCAAACAGGGGAACCATAAAGGAGTACGGAACACGCAGCAGCGCGCCGGACACAGAAGGTAATGCCGTCAGCATGAACAGCTGTTCAGTGGTGAAATCAAATCCGACTTTCGGTAAGTTCACCGCCACGGCGCTAAATAACATCCACACGCAAAACGCCAGCAGCAAGCAAGGGACGGAGATCCACAGGTTACGGCTGGCGATTCGTTGACCACGCTGCTGCCAGAAGGCGGGATCTTCCGGCCGCCATTCGGTAATTACAGCTCCAGATGCCCTTTCCGGGGCAGATGAGTGACTCATAGACACCTCTGATACTTGTTTCGATGCCTGCAACATTAGGGTTTACAGCTGGAGGTAAGTTGATATAAATCAAAGGAAAAGGTGTCATTATTCATGCCTAAAATTTATCATCACCCTAAATGAGTACATAACTTCGGTAAAAAAGATGTGGTTTTTCACGCTTCTGTCGCCCCCTACTCCCCCTCGGCCAGGATCTCTCCCTCCACTGGCAATTAAGAGGTAGCCCGTTTGAGGTATGGGTATACTCCAGTGTATCGCCGAGAATAACGCCACTGCCTGCAGCAGAATCGTCATTCAATAAGGTTTTCTGTTCGACGAAAACCCGAAGGAACAAGTCACCATGTTTAAACGTTGTCTCTCCCCGCTTACGCTGGTCAACCAGGTGGCGCTGATTGTTTTATTGTCCACAGCCATCGGCGTGGCGGGTATGGCTGTCTCCGGCTGGCTGGTTCAGGGCGTTCAGGGTAGCGCCCATGCAATCAACAAAGCGGGATCGCTGCGCATGCAGAGTTATCGCCTGCTGGCAGCCGTACCGCTGGACGCTAGCGATCAACCGCTTCTGGATGAAATGGAGAAAACGGCGTTTAGCCCGGAGTTGACGCGTGCCGCAAAGCGAGACGGACAACAGGCGCAGTTAAAAGCACTACAGGATTACTGGCACACTGAACTGGCGCCGGGGCTTGCGCATGCGCAAACGCCTGATGCGGTAGCGCAGGATGTGACGCGCTTTGTAGGCGGTCTGGATAAGCTGGTTACCGCCTTTGACCATACCACTGAATTACGCATTGAACGCGTCGTCCTGCTGCATCGACTGATGGCCATATTTATGGCATTGCTGTTGGTGTTCACCATTATCTGGCTGCGCGTGCGCCTGTTAGAGCCGTGGAAACAGCTGCTGGCAATGGCGCGAGCCGTCAGCCAACGTGATTTTACCCAACGCGCGCGTATCAGCGGGCGTAATGAGATGGCCGCTCTGGGCTCGGCACTGAATAATATGTCGGAAGAACTGGCCGAAAGTTACGCCGTGCTGGAACAGCGGGTACAGGAGAAAACGGCGGGTCTGGAGCACAAAAATCAGATCCTTTCTTTTCTGTGGCAAGCCAACCGCCGCCTGCACTCTCAGGTGCCGTTGTGCGAACGCCTCTCTCCGGTACTGAATGGTCTGCAAAATTTGACCTTGCTGCATGATATTGAACTCCGGGTTTACGACCTGGAAGATGAAGACAATCATCAGGAATTTACCTGTCAGTCCAATGCCAGCTGTGATGAGAAAGGTTGCCATCTTTGTCCTCGCGGAACGCTGCCCGCGATTGACGGCGGAATCACATTGAAATGGCGGCTGACCGACGCGCATACCCAGTATGGTATTCTGCTCGCCACCTTGCCGAACGGACGCCATCTCAGCCACGATCAGCAGCAACTGGTTGATACCCTGGTTGAGCAACTGACCGCAACGCTCGCGCTCGACAGACATCAGGAGCGTCAGCAGCAGTTGATCGTGATGGAAGAGCGTGCCACCATTGCACGCGAACTTCATGATTCTATTGCACAATCGCTCTCTTGTATGAAGATGCAGGTTAGCTGTTTGCAGATGCAGGGCGATGCGCTTTCAGATAACTGTCGCGAGTTGCTCAGCCAGATTCGTAACGAGCTGAATGCTTCGTGGGCACAACTGCGTGAGCTGTTAACCACCTTCCGTTTACAGCTCACAGAACCTGGATTACGGCCGGCGCTGGAAGCCAGCTGTCAGGAGTACAGCGCCCGTTTTGGATTTACGGTTAAGCTGGATTATCAGCTACCGCCACGCCTGGTCCCTTCGCATCAGGCGATTCACCTGCTACAAATTGCGCGCGAAGCCCTGAGTAATGCACTTAAACACTCTCAGGCCAATGAAGTGGTCGTGACGGTGGTGCAAAATGGCAAGCAGGTCAAACTAACAGTGCAAGATAACGGCTGCGGCGTACCGGAAAACGCCGAACGCAGTAACCACTACGGCATGATTATAATGCGCGACCGTGCGCAAAGCTTGCGCGGCGATTGCCGCGTACGCCGTCGCGAGACGGGCGGTACTGAAGTTGCTGTCACTTTTATTCCCGAAACAAACTTCACAGAAGTCCAAGGAGATACCCATGAGTAATCTGGAACCGGCAACCATCCTGTTGATCGACGATCATCCGATGCTGCGAACCGGTGTAAAACAGCTTGTCAGCATGGCGCCCGATATTACCGTTGTCGGCGAAGCCAGCAATGGTGAGCAGGGTATCGAGCTGGCTGAATCCCTTGATCCCGATCTGATCCTGCTTGATCTCAACATGCCCGGCATGAACGGCCTGGAAACTCTCGATAAGCTGCGTGAAAAGTCACTGTCGGGCCGTATCGTTGTGTTTAGCGTATCCAATCATGAAGAAGACGTAGTTACCGCACTGAAACGCGGCGCTGACGGTTATCTGCTGAAAGATATGGAGCCTGAAGATTTACTCAAAGCCTTACAGCAGTCAGCGGCCGGTGAAATGGTGCTGAGTGAAGCCTTAACACCGGTTCTGGCCGCCAGCCTGCGTGCTAATCGTGCAACGTCGGACCGTGATGTCACCCAACTGACACCGCGTGAGCGCGACATTCTCAAGCTCATTGCCCAGGGGCTGCCGAACAAGATGATCGCCCGTCGTCTGGACATCACTGAAAGTACGGTAAAAGTCCATGTGAAGCATATGTTGAAGAAAATGAAGCTCAAATCACGCGTCGAAGCCGCGGTATGGGTACATCAGGAACGCATTTTCTGATAACGCGTTGATGCTTCATTGCTAACGAGGATCATTTTCCGAAACGGTAATAAACGGTTCGGTCAGTGATAGCGTGATCTCATTGGAAGAGACACGCTGACCCTGCTCATCTTCTACCACCACAGACAACCGCCAGCGGTTTGTCGCGCCTTCGCTGCTGTCCCACTTCGGCATAATAATCGTCCAACCTTGCACGCTTCGGTTATCGCTACCCGCCGTTAAACTCAACGCCTGGGTATCACCCTGCCAGGTTAAATGGCGGATCCCATGCAAACTACGCACCTGCAGCTTCAGCGCCACCGACTCACCAGACTTGAGATCCCAGGGCGGCGTGGCCAAAAATACCGACAATGTTTTACGCTGACGATATTCCAGCGTCGGCAGATTGTTACGCTGCGGATCGTCATAACGACTGCCGCGCAGCGATCGGCTGTTTGCCACCTCGCTGACCATCAGTTGTTTTTTTAGCGGTACGCCAAATCGGTAATTCAGCGTTAAGCCGAGGTTATTCTGGCTGATTCCGCTTTCGCCCTGCTTATGTTGTGCCGTCACGGTAATCAACGGCACCGGCGTATAGCTCAATCCCAGATTCACCGCCACAGGATTGTGGTACCCGGTTCCGGAATGAAACAGATCCACCCGGTCGCCAAAATACTGTTCCACGCTGACGCTGGTATTGAGGTGTTGATAGAACGGCATGCGCATTTGCGCAGTCAGGTCGTAGCCGCGGGCCATCCGTTGTTCCTGGGTTGCGGAACGCTCCTGCCAGGAGGACAACGGTTGGTAATAGTTAGCGGATAAGCGCAAGTATTCGCCCCACGCCTCGGCGCCAAGGCCTCCCCGGGGCAGATTTTCATCCAACAGGTTGTCATAAAAGGTGTTGTAACCCAGAAACCAGCCGTCGCGTACCCAGCGCTGCCCAATCCCCGCATTGCTGACTAAACCTTCGTCCTGTTGCGTCAGCCCCAACTGGCTCCAGGTAAGATAACGTGGATTGTCCTGCCATGGGATAAACCAGCTTCCCCGACTTCCGGTAAAGCTGCCTTCGTTATCCACCTGCAATCCAACGCTGGCGTTTCCCCAGGGAGAGAGCCAGGATTCCAGTTGCTGATTAACCTGTTCGCTGACCGTGTCACGCACCTGACCAAATGCGAACTGCTTCGCCTGTTCACCCGTATCAAGCCCGTTATCGGTCATGCTGGCTTCACCAAACGCTTTGACCATTTCAGCAAAGTGCTTTTCGCCTGCCCGCGACTCCGGCGCCAGACCGAGATCGGGTAAACCATCACTATTGTTATCGAAAGGGTTTTCGGCCTGGTAAATAAAAGATGTCCGTGCGCTGGCAATACCGCCTGCCAATGGCAAGAGTAGGAGAAGAGAAAATCTGCAGCAAACAAAACGGCTCAAATCGTTACTGGCTTTTATATCATTGAATTTGGGGACCACAGCGTAAATCCTACCTGTCCGACGTCCCCTTTGCAGCTTTTTCTCAAATTTTCAGGAATATCCTTAATCATTGAGTGTAATTTTTTGTGCCAGTAATGTCTTCAGTTCCGGAATACACGAGCCGCAATTACTCCCGCAACGTAACGCTTTTCCCAATGCCTGAACCGTATCACAACCGTTAGCGATAGCCTGGGTAATGGCCTTTTCTCCTACGCTGTAACAACTACAAATAGTCGCGCCCTTATCAGCCGTAATACCACCGGGTTTCCCGCCCAACAGGGCATGACGAGTCTGAGCGTTTTCCGGCGTTTGCATGAATGCGCAGAGGATCGCCGCATCATCAATCTGCGGCAGCGTTGCCGCTGACCAGAGCCCAAGCATCAGCTTTCCTTCATGCCAGGCCAACAGATTCAGTCCCTGCTCCCATTTCGCCTGCTGAAGTTGCCAGCCTTGCGTCACACAATATTGTTGCAGCCACGCAGAAATATCGCTGTCGCCCGCCAGCGTATAACGCACGGCATTGTCAGCACTTTTGCGCCACCAGTGAACGAACCCCGGTAACGTCAGCGCGGAGCGACAAAACAGCTCTCCCTGCCACCGGGGCTGCCATGCCATAATGCGCACCGCTGTCTGTTTGCTTTCCGGCTGTCCAGAGTCAGGGTCACAAATCGGCGCCACCAATGCATTTACCCGTCCTTGACGGGCAAAATGATTATTCCAATGCATTGAAGTGAAGACGTTCCCTGGCCGCTGCCCACGGTGAATGGTCACCCTACCAACCATTACGCCGCGCGGGGAGTTAACCCGGCATAGCGCACCTTCATTCAGCTTTAAGCGATAGGCATCCTCTGGTGCAATTTCTACCAGCGGTTCATTGATGTGCTGCATCAGGCGTGAAATCGTCCCCGTCCGCGTCATAGTGTGCCACTGATCGCGAATGCGACCACTATTTAGCACCAATGGATAGAGGGCATCACAGGCAGTTTTCATCCCCTGTGGCGTAACAGATACCAGGCGTAAACGTTGGTTACCACGCCACCCCTGCCAAAAATTTAGCGTTGATGAGCCGGTACTCACTGGCCAGCGAACCGGCGTCATCTCATCCCACTGTTGATGCGTCAGCTCCGCTAACGCGCCGATATCAAATGCACGTTCCCCCCTGTTTTCATAACCGGAAAGCGCCGCATGTTCACAAAATACCTCCCATGCGCTTTGCCAGCCAAACGCATGGGCAAAACCCAACTGTTTCGCTATTTGCGCGACGATCCACCAATCCGCCCTCGTCTCACCCGGCGCTGGTAAAAATGCGCGCTGGCGCGAGATCCGTCGTTCTGAGTTCGTCACCGTACCGTTTTTTTCGCCCCAGGCCTGAGCCGGAAACCGAATATGCGCGTAGCGGCTGGTGTCTGTGTCTGCCACGACTTCAGAGACAATCACCAGTGGACAGGCTGCCAACGCCTGGCACACGGCATGGCTGTCCGGTAATGACACCGCCGGGTTTGTCCCCATGATCCATACCGCTTTAACGTCGCCTTTACCGATCGCTTCAAACAAATCTACGGCCATCAAACCAGGCGTCTGCGCCAACCTTTCAGTGCCCCAGAAGCGGGACAGGCGGGCAAGATCCTGGGGTTCAAAATTCATATGCGCCGCCAGCTGCGTCGCCAACCCGCCAACTTCCCGGCCGCCCATCGCATTGGGTTGCCCGGTCAGCGAAAATGGGCCGCACCCCTGTCGACCAAACTTACCGCTGGCCAAATGCACGTTAATAATCGCATTACACTTATCGCTACCGCTGGCAGACTGGTTAATGCCCATGGTGTATAGCGTGATGGCTGTTGGCGCGCGCATAAACCAGTCATAGAAGGTGACAATATCGGCAACATCCAGCCCGCAAAACTGCGCCACACGCGCGAGGCTCCAGTCGCGCGCAATAGCAAACGTTTCTGCAGCGTCATCAAATTCACTTTGCGCATTACCCTCAGCCACAATCCTGTTCAGTAAGCCAACAAACAGCCCAGCATCGCTACCGGGCAGCAGGGAAAGATGCAGATCGGCGATATCACAGGTTGCGGTGCAGCGAGGATCGATAACCACGACTTTCATCGACGGATTAGCATTACGCGCCTGCACCAGACGCTGATACAGCACCGGATGCGTCCATGCTGCATTCGATCCCACCAATACCACCAAATCACTGCATTCGATGTCCTCATAACTGCAGGGCACGACATCCGCTCCTAGCGCCCGCTTGTATCCGGTCACCGCAGACGACATACAAAGCCGCGAATTGGTATCAATATTGGCCGCGCCAATGAAGCCTTTCATCAGCTTATTCGCCGCATAGTAATCCTCCGTCAGCAGTTGCCCGGAGGCATAAAAGGCTACGGCATGCGGGCCATGCTGAGCGATGATAGCGCGCAGACGTTCACCGGCGGTGTCCAGCACCTGCGACCAACTCGCCGTTTCGCCATCCACCATCGGTTGCAACAACCTGCCGCTAAGTCCTGTGGTTTCAGCCAGCGCCGCGCCTTTGACGCATAAGCGGCCAAAGTTTGCCGGATGTTCGGGGTCACCTCTGACGGTGACGCCATTATTGTCTACCTGCGCAATCACGCCGCAGCCAACGCCACAGTACGGGCACGTTGTACGAGTCTCACTCATGATGCCTCCGCCCGCAGGATCAGCGCCTGAGTTCCCACCCACACTTTGCCCGCCTCCACTTTCACCGGCCAGGCGCGTACCGCCTGTTCTCCGCTGTCATACTGGCGGCCATCGCGCAGACGAATACGTTGTTTATACAGCGGCGAGATAACAATCGGCTCACCCTGCACATCCCCCAGAATACCGCGCGATAACACCTGCGCAGCGCTACCGGGTTCAAGGTTATCAAGGGCATAAATCGTCTGCCCAAAGCGGAATAATGCAATTTGCACATCTCCCAGACGTGCGCCAATACCCGCCTGCTCAGGGATTGCATCAAGGGTGCATATCTCCTGCCAGGGTTTTGTCGGTAATGACTCACGGCCCCTGGATGCAGGTTTAGCCAACTGCGGTTGCCCGCGTAAAGGCGCGCGGGCAACCGTCTCATCCGCCTCATCACTATTGATATATGAACGAAACAGCGCCAGACGCTGCGGGCTACTGAGCGTGGTTTGCCATTCGCACTGGTAGCTTTCCACAACCCGCGCCATCTCTTGTTCCAGTTCACTGGCAATCCCTAAACTGTCGTCGAGGATCACTTCACGCAAATACGCAATGCCCCCTTCCAGGTTATCCATCCAGGTGCTGGTACGTTGCAGACGATCCGCGGTGCGAATGTAGAACATCAGGAAACGGTCGATAGTGCGCATCAGCGCGGTATCATCTAAATCACTGGCAAACAAATCGGCATGGCGTGGTTTCATTCCTCCATTGCCGCACAGATAGAGATTCCAGCCTTTATCCGTCGCAATGACGCCCACATCCTTGCTCTGTGCCTCGGCGCACTCCCGGGTACAACCGGACACCGCCATTTTAATTTTGTGTGGTGCACGCAACCCTTTGTAGCGATTTTCAAGCATCACCGCCATTGCCGTTGAATCCTGTACGCCGTAGCGACACCAGGTCGAGCCAACGCAAGACTTCACCGTTCGCAACGACTTCCCGTACGCATGCCCTGTTTCAAACCCCGCAGCCACCAGTTCGCGCCAGATATCAGGTAACTGTTCCAGACGCGCGCCGAAAAGATCCACCCGTTGCCCGCCGGTGATTTTGCTGTACAGCTGGTAACGTTTCGCAATCTGTCCTATGGCGATCAGGCCGTCCGGTGTAACCTCTCCCGCAGGCATACGCGGGACCACAGAATAGGAACCGTCTTTTTGAATATTGGCAAAATAGCGATCGTTCGTGTCCTGCAGCGGTAAGTGCGCAGGTTTAAGCAGATACTCATTCCAGCAGGACGCCAGCACTGACCCCACCAGAGGTTTACAGATTTCGCAGCCGTGACCATGGCCGTAACGGCTAATCAACTGTTCGAAAGTATGGATATGGTTCACCCGTACAAGGTGATAAATCTCCTGGCGCGACCAGGGAAAATGTTCACAGATATCCTTTTTGACCTCAACGCCCTGGGCCGCAAGTTGGTGCTCCATCACTTGTTGCACCAGCGCGCTGCATCCGCCACAACCGGTCGCTGCTTTAGTGCACTGTTTGATGGCGCCAATGTCCGTCGCACCAGCACTTACCGCCCGGCATATATCGGCCTTACTGACGTTATGACAAGAGCAGATTTGCGCTGTATCGGGCAATGCCGCAACCCCAAGCGCTTTTGGCGCACCGCCCGCCAGCGCGGGCAGGATCAGCGATTCCGGCTGACCAGGAAGCGGCATCCCATTCAACATCATTTGCAATAGCGTGGCGTAATCGCCAGCATCGCCAACCAGCACTCCGCCCAACAGCGTTTTGCCCTCTGCGCTGACGACGATCTTTTTGTAGATCTGCTCAGGACCATGCGTCCATTGATAGCTTTTCGCGCCCGGCGTACGGGCATGCGCATCGCCAAAAGAAGCAACATCAACGCCCAGCAGCTTGAGCTTGGTGCTCATATCCGCCCCGCTAAAGCTGACATCTTCTCCGGCCAGCTGTGCGGCGACTACCCGCGCCATTTGATATCCCGGCGCGACAAGGCCAAAGACTCGCCCTTCCCACAGCGCACATTCGCCGATTGCAAAAATGGCGTCATCTGACGTGCGACAGTGGCTATCGATACAAATCCCACCGCGTTCGCCAATATCTAAACCGCTGCGACGCGCCAGCGCATCCTGCGGACGAATACCCGCAGAAAAAACCACCATTTCGGTTTCCAGCTTTTCGCCGTCGGCAAAGTGCAGTACCAGTCCGTCAGTGGTACTTTCAATTTCCGTGGTTGATTTTGCGGTGTGGACGCCAACGCCAAGCGCCTCTATCTTTTCTCGTAACATCGCGGCACCGGCGTTATCCAGCTGCACCGCCATCAGATTAGCGGCAAACTCAACAACATGCGTTTCCAGCCCAAGCTGACGCAGCGCGTTCGCAGCCTCCAGACCAAGCAGGCCACCGCCGATCACCACCCCGCGGCGCGCACTTTTCGCTTTCGCTGCAATGGCATCTAAATCGTCCAACGTACGATAAACAAAGCAGGCGGGTGAGTCCCCACCTTTCACAGGGGGGACAAATGGATACGATCCGGTGGCAAGCACCAGCGCATCCCAGTGGGTTTCATGTCCGTCGGCGTTGCGGATGACGTGCATCTCACGATCGATCTCGGTCACGCATTGCCCCAAACGTAGCTCTATGCCATTACGGGCAAAGAAATCATCAGCGACAAGCGAAAGTGATTGCGCGCTGCGCCCGGCGAAATACTCTGACAGATGCACCCGGTCATAGGCGGCATAACGTTCTTCGCCAAACACCACAATGTGATAATGCAAATGCAGATTACGGCTAACGCATTGCTCAAGAAAATGGTGGCCAACCATACCGTGTCCCACAACAGCCAGTGTCGGTTTTGTCATCGTCATCTGTCCTGCAGCCGATGGCTGCGTATCAAAGCGGTCGAAGAGCCAGTCGGAGTGTGCTGTCGCCCCCTGGGCCAGCAAATCGGTTAATGGCGCTGCGCTATGGCAATCGCCCATCAGCAGCACACCATGGAGTTTTCCATCACGCGTCAGCAAGCGGCGATAGTGCCCGCTGAGCGGATCGTATGTGCTCAGGGTGGCATCCGTCGCCGTCGTGTCCGTTACGCCTGCACTAAACAGATCAATTCCCGTCACCTTGAGGCGCGTTCCACTCGCCTGCCAACCAAATCCGGCACCGATAAAACCCGCTAGTCGCGCAGCCAACACCTCAGCCTGTTTCAGGCACGGCGCAACCAGTCCCCACGTCTGGCCGTTAATCTCGCAGCATTCCCCGACGGCGCTAATGCCGGGCATTGAGGTGCGAAGCTGTTCATCCACCACAATCCCCTGCTGACAAACAGCACCGCACTCCTGCGCCAGGGAGATATTGGGTTTAACCCCCGTGGCAATCACCACGCCATCCGCCGCAATACGCTGGCCATCCAGCAACGTTACGCAGTCGGCTTCGATACTGACGAGCCCAGAACTAAGCTCGCAGCGAATACCACGTCCTGTTAGTTGCGCCTGCAGCAGATCGCTGGCCTGTTGATCAAGCTGTTGTTCCATCAACCTTCCCGCGCGATGAATCAACGTGACATCGTCACCGTGAAGACGTAAGGCTGCCGCGGCCTCCACGCCGAGAACGCCACCACCCAGCACCACCTTTGGCCCAGACTGCTGGAGAATCGCCTCGACATCCTGCATCGTGCGAAAAGCATGAACATGCGGTTGTTGGACGCCTGGAATGGGCGGAATAAACGGATACGATCCGGTGGAAAATACCAGCTCATCCCAGAACAAAAGCCGTTTTGTGGTGGTCAGGCTGCGGCTGGTGGCATCAACGGCCAACACAGCTTCATCGCTCAGAACCGTCACGCCGTGATCGAGATACCACTGCGCCGGATGAAGCAAAGTTTGCGCAAAGGGCTTTTCTCCCCCCAGCACCGGTGAAAGTTGGATCCGGTTGTAGGCAAGCTGCGGCTCTTCACCAATAACGGTGACGGAAATGCCGCCGTTTTTGTACATAACAAGCGCCTCAATCAGACGAGTTGCCGCCATGCCATGACCCACAATGACCAGTCGCGTCATCTTCCCCTCCTTACGCCGCCTTCGGCTGTTTCTCATATAGAAAATGGAGAATGCGTTGTCGCAGGTGGTGGTATCGGCTGTCATCGGCAAGCTGGACCCGATTGCGTGGGCGCGGTAAATCAACCGTCAAGATCTCGCCCACCGTCGCCGCTGGCCCGTTGGTCATCATCAGAACCCGGTCGGAAAGTAGCACCGCTTCATCAACGTCGTGAGTGATCAGCACAATGGTGGTGTTCAGCGACTGTTGAATGTGCATCACCGTATCCTGCAGATGCGCCCTGGTGAGCGCATCCAGTGCGCCAAACGGTTCATCCATAAGCAGGACTTTGGGTTTCATCGCCAGTGCCCGGGCAATACCCACGCGTTGCTTCATCCCACCAGAGACTTCACCGGGGTGTTTGTGCATCGCGTGGCCCATCTGGACGCGATGCAGGTTGTGCTCGATCCACTCGCGTCGTTCGGCTTTGCTCATGGTGTGGCGGAAAACCTGATCGACGGCCAGGGCTACGTTGTCGAAACAGGTCAGCCACGGCAGCAGCGAATGATTTTGGAAAACGACCGCCCGCTCAGGCCCCGGCCCGGCGATTTCGCGGTTATCGCAAATCAGGCCACCTTCAGTTGGTAACGTAATGCCGGCAATCAGATTCAAAAGCGTCGACTTTCCGCAACCGGAGTGACCAATCAAACTCACTGTCTCCCCTTCATGGATATCAAAAGAGACATTGTGTAGCGCGAGGAACTCACCGCTGGCGGTCGAAAAACGTTGGCTGACCGCCTGGACCTGAATAATGGGTTTCATGTTGTCTCCTTATTTTTCCTGCCAGCTATAACGACGTGCCACCAGCATTAGCCCCTGCTCAAGCAGCAGACCGACAACGCCGATGATGACGATAGCGATGAGAATGTTTTCGACGTTAAGGTTGTTCCACTCATTCCAGATCCAAAAACCAATCCCTAACCCGCCGGTGAGCATTTCTGCTGCCACAATCACCAACCAGGCGATGCCAATCGACAGGCGTACGCCAGTGAGGATCGCCGGAAGCACGGCGGGGAAAAGTATCCGCCGCATCACCGTCCACTCAGAGAGTTGCAATACGCGAGCTACGTTGAGGTAATCGTCAGGGATTCTCCGCACCCCTTCGGCGGTGTTGATCACCATCGGCCATATAGAGCAGATAAAGATGGTCCAGCTCGATGCGGGTTCCGCTTTTTGAAACAACAGCAGTCCAATCGGCAGCCAGGCCAGCGGACTGACCGGGCGCAACAGCGCAATCAGCGGCGAAAACATGTGCGAAAAGAAGGTGAAACGCCCAATCAGAAAGCCCAGCGGAATACCCACCAGCGCCGCTAATCCGAAACCGATCGCGACCCGTTGCAACGACGCCAGCACGTTCCAGCCGATACCCATATCATTCGGCCCGCCGTTATAGAACGGATCGGCAAACAACGTCAGGGCTGAATCCAGGGTGCTCAGCGGCGTCGGAAATCCTTTGCTGTTGATGGCGGCAAGTTGCCAGCACACCACCAGCAAGGCAATCCCCAGCAGAGCGGGTACGGCGCGTCTTAGCCATGTACTAAGCCACATTGACCATGGCATTTTGCGCTTTCTGACCTTCATCGTTGATAGCGTGATGACCTCACCGACTACCGGCTCAGGGGATTTAAGCTGCGTATTTTGTTTCATCTCAGGCTCCTGTACGGTGGAGGGTAAAACTGTTGGCATAGGCTTCTGGATTGCGGCCATCCCATACGGAACCGTCCATCAGCGTACTGGTTCGTAGCAATTTCGCAGGAGGTGTTATCCCACCAACCGCCGCTGCCGCATCGCGCCAGATGTCGGTCCGGTTGATGCGCGCGGCAATGGCTGCATAATCCGGTTGCTGCTTCAACAATCCCCAACGGCAGAACTGGGTCAGAAACCACATGCCATCGGAATGCCAGGGGAAACTCACCTCGCCGTCGCGAAAAAAGCGGATGGCATGCGGATCCTGCCAGCGACGACCGGCACCGTTGTCGTACTCGCCCAGCATTCTCGCCGTCAGATAGCTTTCTTTGGTATTGAGCCAGGCCCGGCGCGCCAGAATTTGTGCTGTTTCGCGTTTATTGGCTTCACTGGCGTCTATCCAGCGCGATGCCTCAAGCAGCGCGCTAACCAGTGCCCGGGCAGTATGTGGATATTTTTCTACCCACTCCCGGCGCGTACCGAGTACTTTTTCCGGATGGTCGGGCCAGATATCCTGGGACGTCGCCGCGGTAAAACCAATGCGGTCGTTGATCGCCCGCGCATTCCACGGCTCGCCGACGCAGAAGCCACTCATATTGCCAATGCGCATGTTCATCACCATTTGCGGAGGCGGTACCACAACGGTGCGAACATCGGTGAAAGGATTGATGTCAGCGCTGGCCAGCCAGTAATAGAGCCACATGGCATGTGTGCCTGTGGGAAAGGTGTGCGCGAAGGTATAGGTTCCGGGCGCCTGCGAGACGATCCGTTTCTTCAGCGCAGACGCATCGGTAATGCCCTGCTCCAGCAGCGTTGCGGAGAGCGTGATCGCTTGACCGTTCTGATTGAGCGTCATCAGATTGGCCATGGGCTGCGCTTTACTGGCAATACCCAGTTCCAGGCCATACAACAGGCCGTACAGAACATGAGCCGCATCCAGCTCTCCAGAGACCAGTTTGTCACGCACTGCAGCCCAACTGGCCTCTTTGGTCGGCACCAGCGTAATGCCGTATTTTTTATCAAAACCTTTCAACGTGGCGATAACCAGCGGCGCGCTGTCGGTTAGCGGAATAAAACCGACCCGAACGGTAGTCATCTCCGGCGCATCAGACCCTGCCGCCCAGACCGAAGACATCAGTCCTGGAATCAGCGAGCTGGCCCCCATCACGGCACTTGCCTGTAAAAACCGCCGCCGCGTTAACGAAACTGTTCTGTCACCCATACATGCTCCCCATAAAAAAAGGCGTCCAACAATGCCTAAGCATTGCGGGACGCCTTTATCCTCAAAACAGTCAGACCGCCGTTGGCCTGCTGCTAAATTGTCTGTATGAGTGAATGCAATTCAGATGCCAGAATTACACTGGCGGTATTAGCGGGTTCGACGCGTACCAGACGCCGCGGTGCACCCAAATATGGCAGACACTGCCCGCCTGTTGTGCAGTCGCTATCCCTGCATCAGGGATTTAACGGTAAGCAATGCCCGGGCGATATCGACCATCCGTTGGTTTTTATCCATCGCCATTTTTCGCAATAGCTGCCACGCCTGTTCTTCGCTGACCTGCTGGTGATTCATCAGGATGCTTTTTGCTTTATCAATCACCTTGCGCTCCTCTAAGGCGTCCTGCAATGAGGCAAGTTGGGCGCTCATTTGCTCCAGCTGGCGAGCCTGCTGGCGAACAACCCGCAATAATTGTTTATCCCGGCGCAGCGAGAGGGGTTCGTCAGCACGGTCGTCAAGCCAGTTGTCGAGCGGCAAAGCGTAGGTTTCTTCCGCCAGCCGACGCGCCACGACATTCAGCAATTCGGTAATCAACATCTCTTCGAGATGTCGTAATTGTTCAAGCCGCTGCGTTTGCAGGGTAAACCAGCGTAGCGCGCGTTCACCGTTATCGAGTTGGGGTTGTCGCGTACAGGCCTGGCGTCGTAGTTGTTCGATGGCGCCCGATGCCTCGCATTGCTGACGAAAATGCTGCACCAGTACAGGCGAAGCCAGGGAGATAAAGGTATCAAAGCACGGCAGCTGCCCGTCTATTCTGTCCACCAGTTCCTGGCGCATTTGAGGGTTAAATTCGCCCTGGGTAAAGCCAATGGCCCCTAACGCCCGCTCTTGTCCTACCAGCTCTTTACCCTGCATAAAACTGTACAGCGCCACCAGCCCACCTGCGACATGGGGATAATCAATGCTGTCGTTAAGCTGCGGCACAATACCCAGCAGATGGCGTAACGTCCGGCTGTACTGCTCCATCGCCTGCTGTGCATCGATAGTCTGCCCGCTGACAGACTCACGCAGCGTCGTTAGCTGATCGAGGCACCAGACGGTGCCAGCAATACGGTGGCACAACGCGCTGCCCGCCACCGGCATAATGTGCTGGAAAAGGATATGCAGTTGCCGACACTCTTCATCCACCAGCGCCCGACTGGCACGGACCTCCCGATCATAAAGCGTACCTTGAGAACACAACCAGATATTGGATGCACCGCGTTCGCACTGTAGCATATGCACCAGATGGCTAATGCGCATCACCAACTTACCGGACTGTGCCAGTTGGCGAAGCTGGGTGTTCTCAAGCTGGCGGGCATGGCGAAACCATTGCGTCGCGCCGAAATTTTGTGCATTTGTCATCATCTCTGCCCTCACCGATAACGGGTTATCCCTGAGGACAAGCAATATCCATGCCCCCCTGACAACAGGAGTAAAAATGCAAAAGATAGTGATCGTCGCGAACGGTGCGGCCTATGGAAGCGAATCGTTATTTAACAGCCTGCGTCTGGCCATCGCCCTGCGCGAACAGGAAGCGGATCTCGACCTGCGTCTGTTTTTAATGTCGGACGCGGTAACCGCGGGATTACGAGGTCAGAAACCTGCAGAAGGATACAATATTCAGCAAATGCTGGAGATCCTGACGGCGCAAAATGTGCCGGTCAAACTGTGCAAAACCTGCACCGATGGCCGTGGGATCACGACGCTGCCGTTAATTGACGGAGTAGCCGTCGGCACGCTGGTAGAACTGGCTCAATGGACGCTGGCTGCAGATAAAGTGCTGACCTTCTGATACACCGCTTCAGGCAAGCTCACTGAAAGTGTCGATAATTTCCGGATTTAATCGTAGATGGGCGCGGTTTCGTTGAACGTTAGCACGCCCTTTCAACCCTCTTGAGGGATTTTGTCACTTTTGTTTAATCGTTATGCCATTTTTTGATCAAAATCAGCATCCTGTTGCTCCCCCTTTGGTGTTATGCAATGAGTGAAATGTGAACAACATCACGCAGCACTTTCGACAGAAAGTACGTTGTTTTCAAGAACGGGGTGAAAAATGGCATTAGTGAAGGCGAGTTTAAAGTTATTTGGTGGCGATACGGTGGTTGTGCGCTGTTCCGAGCGCTGTCACATCCATCTGATGAGCGAGAAAAATCACGTCAAAGACACGCAGTCCGACATTTTAAGCGTGCAGGATCGTGATAACGCATGGTTAACCGTACCGTATACCGGCGTATGGAATGTGCTGATCGACTGCCATAGCCAGTCGCTCGAGCATTCAATAAGTTATATTGCAGCCTAAGCGTTAATTGCCCGAAAAGCGCCTGGCTTTCGGGCATTCAGTTCCTGGCTGGATTCAGGCAAACCCTGGACGCATAACACCTTCCGGCAGATTCTCTCCCAACAATCGTTTGACCGTGATCACCAGATCGTTAAGACAATCATCCTGCATCCCCAACTTGACCAGCTCTTGTTCCAGTGAGAACAGATACTGGGCGTTGGTGCCTAAAGGTCCGCTCGCCGTGGCGATAAGCGGCGCAATCACCTGCGCGCGCGTGTCTGACTCAAACAGCGGATGACGCGGATCCATAATAAAGACCAGTGCGTTCACCGTCCTGCCGTCATCAAGCGCCAACTGACACCAGGTCGGCAGATAACAGCCGGTGATCATTTCTCGCTTCCACAGCAGTGAAAGCTCTTGTTCCAGGGACGCGTCCGGCAAACGGTAGGCCACACCGGTGGTGCGTCCGCCTTCTTTCAGGGCCAGCATACGTCCTGGCTGACACGCCGTTCCTCGCCCCGCCGTCAGACGCAGGCAAAAGGCACGGTGCCAGCCGACTAACGTCCCGGTACAAGACTCTTCAAATTCTAAGGCCGGGTTCCACATCAATGATCCATAACCGAAGATCCACACCGGTCCATCATCTGGTCGGCAAGCGAGCGTGGCAGCCAGTGAGGCTGCACGTTGTTCCGCTGACCAGAGTAGTGATTCTTCAATAGCACCAAATGCCGTCTTACAGTCGGCATTCAATAAAAAATCACGCGTTAACACCTTACACCTCCGCCACTGCAGCTTCCCTGCGACAACTTTTTTGACGCCTTCCGGGCTTTTTTACTGCTCATTTTGAAACCAATAGCTGGACAATAGGCAATTCACCGCTCGCTTGCAAGGGAACAAAGTGTCAACGGCACTTTATATCCTCTCGCGGTGGTACGTCCTGCACTATCATTTGTATCAGTACGATCATCAATTTTTGTGGATGCTAAAATCTAATGTGTTGTTATTTAAATATTCTCTAAACAAGATATGCAATTTCATTCGCTCGGATGCAAAAAATGGTCCATGCCGTAAAATTACGTAAAATCAGATCGGAAATACCGAAAGTTCTGTTATTTTTTACATTCTTTAATACTTTTATAATTATAAATACCTGCAGAGATGGAGAATTAGTTCAATGACACACGTACATGAGGCGGTAAAAACCCGCCACAAGGAGACCTCTCTCGTCTTCCCGATTTTGGCGCTGGTAGTACTGTTCTTCTGGGGGAGCAGTCAGTCACTACCAGTGGTCATCGGTATTAATGCGCTGGCCCTTATTGGTATATTAAGCAGCGCATTCAGCGTTGTCCGTCATGCGGATGTATTAGCACATCGACTTGGCGAACCCTACGGGTCGCTGATCCTCAGCCTGTCCGTTGTTATTCTTGAAGTCAGCTTAATCTCCGCATTAATGGCGACCGGCGATGCAGCGCCTACGCTCATGCGCGATACGCTATATTCAATCATTATGATCGTAACCGGCGGCCTGGTCGGTTTTTCATTACTGTTAGGTGGCCGTAAATTTGCCACTCAGTATATGAATCTGTTTGGTATTAAGCAGTATTTAATCGCCCTGTTTCCGCTGGCCATTATTGTACTGGTGTTCCCGATGGCTTTACCGGGTGCAAATTTCACTACCGCGCAGGCGCTATTAGTGGCATTAATTTCTGCGGCGATGTACGGCGTATTTTTGCTGATACAAACTAAAACGCATCAGAGCCTGTTCATTTATGAGCATGAAGACGAGGGTGACGATGACGATCCGCATCACGGTAAACCGTCAGCCCACAGCAATATGTGGCATGCCGCCTGGCTTATCATTCATCTGATCGCTGTTATTGCCGTGACCAAAATGAACGCCAGCCCGCTGGAGACATTGCTGACTGAACTGAATGCCCCAGTGGCATTTACCGGTTTCCTGGTCGCATTGCTGATCCTCTCCCCTGAAGGTCTGGGTGCGCTGAAAGCGGTTCTGAGCAACCAGGTACAGCGGGCGATGAATTTGTTCTTCGGTTCAGTATTAGCCACCATTTCACTGACCGTTCCGGTAGTGACCCTGATCGCATGGGCAACCGGGAATGATTTGGTCTTTGCGCTGGGCGCGCCAGAGATGATTGTGATGGTTTCATCACTGGTACTGTGCCACATCTCTTTCTCCACCGGACGCACCAACGTGCTTAACGGTGCGGCGCATCTGGCGCTGTTTATCGCCTATCTGATGACGATATTTGCCTGATTAGTTTTTCTGGTAGAACCCACGGCCCTTCGCAGGGCCGTTTTCTTTTACCGCTCACTGCTCCGGATAAACCTGTTGGCCATCGACAAACATTAATAACGACTCCGTTTGGTGCAATTTATCTGCCGGAATAGCCATAATATCCTGATTAAGCACCGCAAAATCGGCGAGCTTACCTACCCGCAAACTACCCTCTGCTGTTCTGCAAAAGCTATCCAGGCGGCATTTAGAGTATACATTTTTAACGCATCTTCTCGGCTTAACTGGCGCGCATTATGGCGTACCGTGCCGTCGAGCGCTTTAGCTGTTACATGATATTCAATGGCATGCCATACTCCTGCTACGCCAATCCGCGTCGCATCAGTACCACCTACAACGATAACCCCCTGCTCTGATGCGGGTTGATATGAGGCACCGCCTGATTAAGTTCCCATTTTCCCCATCATATTTATCTACCTTATCATGTGATGATCATCTGGAAAGCTGATGCCGCACCGCTACGCTGGCGATTCGCGCGCTGGCTAGCAGACGTTCGAACGAATGCCCGCAACGCGCTTTTCCCGACAGGCCAAGCATTGTGGTACTGACGTAATCAGTCAGGCTGTCAGCCTCTTTAGGATGCCGCTGTGCGATAAAGTCGTGAATTTTATATTCGGCAGCCGAGTAGAAATTCCACGCGACCTTCCTCGCCTGCGGATCGTTACTGTGCGTGCCCTCCAGGACCAAACATCCCGGCGCATGCGGATCTGCGGCATAACGTCGCGCCGCCTCTTCAAGCAGATCGGTAAGACATTCAGAAACCGGTTTGTCGGGACGCAGAATGTCATCAAAAGGGATTGCCTCAGTTTGTACGTAGCGGTCAAGAACACGTTTATAAAGACCGATTTTGTTCCCAAAAGCAGCATAGAAACTGGGGGGCTTGATCGACAACGCCGCGGTGACATCCGCCACGCTAACTGCGTCATAGCCATGTGCGTGAAACAAGGGTTGTACTTTGGCAACGGCCATTTCTGGATCAAAATTACGTGGGCGTCCAGGTGCACGAGTGCATTTTGTAGTGCTCATTACAAATCCATTGACAGAAAACTGTGCACCTATTATATATCGATCACTACATAATTGTTCAAGGAGTACCTCATGTCTTCTTTTAACGGCAAGTCAGTTCTGGTTCTTGGCGGCAGTCGTGGGATTGGCGCGGCTATCGTGCGCCGTTTTGCCGCGGATGGCGCATCGGTTACCTTTACCTATTCAGGCTCCCCTGACGCTGCCAAAGCGCTTGCTGATGAGACGGGTACCCAGACAGCGCAAACCGATAGCGCCGATCGTAACGCCGTCATCAACCGGGTACGCGAAAGCGGCCCGCTGGACGTGCTGGTAGTTAATGCAGGCATTATTCTGTTTGGTGATGCGCTGGAGCAGGATCCGGATGACGTTGAGCGCCTGTTCCGAATTAACATTCACTCCCCATACTATGCGGCCGTGGAAGCGGCACGACAGATGCCTGACGGCGGACGCATTATCATTATTGGCTCTGTGAATGGCGACCGTATGCCTCTTGCTGGCCTGGCCTCTTATGCAGTGAGCAAATCAGCGCTGCAAGGGCTGGCCCGGGGGCTGGCACGTGATTTTGGCCCGCGCGGTATTACGGTAAACGTGGTTCAACCGGGTCCTATTGATACCGATGCCAACCCGGAAGATGGCCCACTGAAAGAGGTGATGCACAGTTTTATGGCGCTAAAACGACATGGCCGTCCAGAGGAAGTTGCGGGAATGGTTGCCTGGCTTGCAGGCCCTGAGGCTGGGTTTGTGACGGGGGCAATGCATACAATTGACGGTGCGTTTGGCGCCTGACGGCCACCCTTAACACTTTTCTCAAACAGCAGTCCGAAGAGATATCTCTCCGGACTGCAATACTTTCTTAGTTCTCGGTATCCAGCTCGTCGAAGCTTTTTACCAGGTCATCAATCGCTTTAATCTGGGTCAGGAACTGTTCCAGTTTCGCCAGCGGCAGCGCGGATGGACCATCGCATTTCGCATTGGCTGGATCCGGATGCGCTTCAATAAACAGACCGGCCAGACCTACCGCCATACCTGCGCGCGCCAGTTCGGTAACCTGCGCACGACGACCGCCGCTTGCTGCTCCAAACGGGTCACGGCATTGCAGCGCATGGGTAACGTCAAAAATCACCGGCGAGTTGCCAGAAACTTTCTTCATCACGCTGAAGCCCAGCATATCCACAACCAGGTTGTCATAACCAAAGTTCGCGCCACGGTCGCACAGAATTACTTTGTCGTTGCCGCCTTCATGGAATTTATCCACGATATTGCCCATCTGGCCCGGGCTTACGAACTGCGGTTTTTTCACGTTGATAACGGCACCGGTTTTCGCCATCGCTTCCACCAGATCGGTCTGACGAGCGAGGAAGGCCGGCAGCTGAATCACATCCACCACGTCAGCAACAGGCTGAGCCTGGCTGGCTTCGTGAACGTCGGTGATCACTTTTACGCCAAAAGTCTGCTTCAGTTCCTGGAAGATTTTCATCCCTTCTTCAAGGCCCGGTCCACGGTAAGAGTGGATGGAAGAACGGTTGGCTTTATCAAAGGAGGCTTTGAACACGTAAGGGATACCCAGCTTTTGAGTAACGGTTACGTAGTGCTCACAAATGCGCATCGCCAGATCGCGGGATTCCAGCACGTTCATTCCGCCAAACAGCACGAACGGCAGGTCATTTGCCACGTTGATGTCGCCAATGCTAACCACTTTTTGTTTCATAGGATCGCCTTAAACGGTAGGTAAAGTGTCATTAATCAATGCAATACAATTTGCTTGTGCGAAATAGTATTAATCTGCGCACGAATCATTTCGCTGATCGGGTCTTCCGGACACTGTTCAACGAAATAACTTAAATCGGTCAGCGCAACATGTTCACACTCCAGTTGCGCGTAAATTAATCCACGATCGCGTATTTCATACGGATCTTCAGGATTAAACTGTAATAGTGCTTCGCTGGCACGCAGCGCCAGCTCCATTTGCCGCTCTTCCATCAGCGATGATTTCAGCGTATCGAGCAGCTTACGAATTACTTCTGCATTATCCGCCTCATCCAGGTCTTCGTTAAACAGCTCCGCGACCGGGCTGATATTCCCCTTCAGCCACACTTCCAGCGTGTGCTCATTTAACGTTTCGCCATTGAACGGATTGATTAGCCACATTTCGCCATCGAGCGATTCAATACGCAGGATGAGTTGTGTCGGGAAAATCACCGGCACCAGCGGCAGTTCCAGTCGGTTGGCAATCCACAATAAGATCGCGCCCAGGGATACGGCACTGCCCTGACGATTTTTCAGTACCTGATCAAGCCATAGTGCATCAGAAAGACGATAGACGCCGTGGGTATCCGTAAACCCCCATTCGCCGTAAAAAAGTGCCAGCAGTTTTTCCAGTTGCTCATCCTGAGACAGGAGCTGGCTAATTTCTTCTTGCGCCAGACTGACCAGACGTTCCAGTTCGTCATAGACAGTTTGTGTTGGAAAATCCAGACGGATAGACTCCGACGCCAGGATCATCCCATCACACAATGGCGCTTTATTAAATTCGAAATCAGCTAACGACCTCATGCTTACCCCAGTAACGGTATTTTTGTGGTGGCGAGTTTAATGATGATGTACAGCACCACCAGCGCCAGCGGAAAAGCGATTAATCGCGCCTGCTGACTGCGCGCCCGACGATAATCGAGCGCAATAAAACCCAAAACGATGTAAATGATAACCCCAAACAGCTTTTCAGTCAGCCATGTCCCGTGCTCAGTGAATGGCAGGACGTGCGCTTTAACCATTAACGCTACGCCGCTGAGTAATAAAACGGTATCGACAACCGGCGGCACGATGCGCGTCCAGCGCGCGCAGGCAAGGCGCGAGTCGGTGTAACGCCACCAAAATCGCAGCGTCAGCAAACCAACCGAAAGCGCAATGCTGATGAGATGGACGTTGAGTAACACACCGAAGGTACTCATGATGGGATGCGTCCAAGCGTAATTCGCTCGTTGCCGCCATAGTCACGACAGGTTTCAACCGCCAGGTAACCTGCACGAGTAAAAGCGTCACGGACGGCCTCGCCCTGTTGCCAACCATGTTCCAACAACAGATAGCCGCCGGGCGTTAATACGCGCTGAGACTGGTCAATGATATGCACGATATCCGCCAGCCCCTGATCGCTCGCCACCAGTGCCGACAGCGGTTCAAAGCGAACGTCGCCTTGTGCCAGGTGCGGATCCTGCTCGTCGATATACGGCGGATTGCTGACAATCATGTCAAACTGCTGTCCCTGCAATGCGCTGAACCAGTTGCTTTGCAGCACGCAAACATTGTCGATGCCCAGTTGCTGCTTGTTGCGAATAGCCAGTGCCACGGCATCAGGCATGCGGTCTACAGCAGTCACTGCACAATCCGGACGCTCGGTTGCCAGCGCCAGCGCAATGGCACCCGTGCCGGTTCCTAAATCAAGAATACGACACGCTGAGGCCGGCAGGCGAGCCAGCGCCTGCTCCACCAGACACTCGGTATCCGGACGCGGAATAAGCGTGGCTGGAGACACAAATAGCGGCAGCGACCAGAACTCACGCACGCCGGTTAAGTGCGCCACCGGCTCTCCCCGCTGACGCCGCTCCAGTAACGTATCAAGCTGTTGACGCTGCGCCTCGGTTAACTCCGTTTCGCCGAAAGCCAGAATAAAGGTGCGCCCTTTGCCAGTAACAAACTCGAGTAAAATCTCGGCGTCACGGCGCGGGCTTTCGCTTGCCTGTAATTGGCTAATTGCTTCACGTAGCCAGTGCTGATAATCCATTAATCCTGCTCGGACAACGCCGCCAGTTGGTCGGCCTGGTATTCCTGGACAATCGGCTCAATGAGCATATCCAGTTTGCCTTCCATCGCTTCATCCAGACGGTAGAGCGTCAGGTTAATGCGGTGATCGGTCACACGACCCTGCGGGAAGTTATAGGTACGGTTACGATCGCTGCGATCGCCACTTCCCAACAGGTTACGACGTTCAGAGGCTTCCGCCTGTTGACGTCTTGCCACTTCGGCGGCACGAATTCGCGCCCCCAGCACCGACATCGCTTTGGCTTTGTTTTTATGCTGTGAACGTTCGTCCTGGCATTCCACTACAATACCGGTCGGTAAGTGGGTAATACGGATTGCGGAGTCGGTGGTGTTAACGTGCTGACCGCCCGCGCCTGATGAACGGAAGGTGTCAATACGCAGATCGGCCGGGTTGATGTCCGGCAGTTCGGCATCCGGCAGTTCCGGCATAACCGCGACCGTACAGGCAGAGGTATGAATACGCCCCTGCGATTCCGTCGCAGGTACGCGCTGCACGCGATGGCCGCCAGACTCAAACTTCAGTCGCCCGTAAACGCCTTCGCCGCTAATCTTGGCAATGACTTCTTTAAACCCGCCATGCTCGCCTTCGCTGGCGCTCATGATCTCAACCCGCCAGCGACGCGATTCAGCGTAGCGGCTGTACATGCGGAACAGATCGCCGGCAAACAGCGCCGCTTCATCACCACCGGTTCCCGCGCGCACTTCGAGGAAGGCGTTACGTTCGTCATCGGGATCTTTAGGTAATAGCAGGACCTGCAGATGCTGTTCCAGCTGCTCACATTTCTCTTTTGCTTCGCGCAGTTCATCCTGCGCCATTTCACGCATTTCAGGATCGTCGAGCATCATCTGAGCCGTCTCGATATCTTCCTGAACCTGTTGCCAGTCCGTAAAACAGCGAGATACATCGCTTAATTGCGCATATTCGCGCGACAGCGCACGAAAGCGATCCTGGTCTGCGATAGTACCCGCATCACCGAGCAGCGCCTGAACTTCTTCATGGCGTTCATGCAGGGCTTCCAGTTTGGCAACGATAGAAGGCTTCATAGGCGTAAATGCACCCTGTAAAAAATAAGATTGGTGTGCTGCTACTCCAGCCCGAGGCTGTCGCGCAGAATATTCAGGCGTTCACTATCCCCGTCACGGGCGGCCTGTTGAAGTGATTTGGTTGGTGCATGAATCAGGCGATTGGTCAGTTTCCAGGCCAGATCCTGCATAATGGCTTGCGCATCACCGCCCTGTTGAAGAGCGGCCAACGCTTTGGCGGTCAGTTCATCACGGATCTGTTCTGACTGACTGCGATACTCGCGGATAGTGTCGCTTGCGCCCTGGGCGCGTAGCCAGGCCATAAACTCGCTGGCTTCCTGCTCCACTATCGTTTCGGCTTCCACCGCCGCCGCTTTGCGCTGGGCCAGGTTATGCGAAATAATGCTTTGCAGGTCATCAACGCTGTACAGATAGGCGTTAGACAATTTACCCACTTCCGGCTCGACATCGCGCGGTACGGCGATATCCACCAGCAACATAGGCTGATTGCGGCGGTTTTTAAGCGCACGTTCCACCATTCCTTTGCCGATAATCGGCAGCGGACTGGCGGTAGAACTGATAATGATATCGGCATCCTGTAAACGCGCGTCTATATCACTCAGTGAAATCACCTCGGCGCCGACTTCATCCGCCAGCACCTGCGCACGCTCGCGAGTGCGGTTGGCGATGATCATCTTCTTGACTTTGTGCTCGCGCAGATGTCGCGCTACCAGCTCAATGGTTTCGCCCGCACCGACTAACAGCACGGTTACCGTGGAGAGCGATTCAAATATCTGCCGCGCCAGGGTACAGGCGGCAAACGCCACCGACACGGCGCTGGCGCCGATGTCAGTTTCTGTACGTACACGTTTTGCGACAGAGAATGATTTCTGGAACATGCGTTCCAGCGCACTGGCGTTCAGGTGACCTTTTTGCGAATCCGCAAACGCTTTTTTCACCTGCCCCAGAATTTGCGGTTCACCGAGCACCAGTGAATCCAGACCGCTGGCAACACGCATCAAATGACTGACTGCGTCGTTGTCCTGGTGCCAGTACAAGCTGTTGCGCAGATCTTCTTCATTGAGGTTATGGTATTCACACAGCCAGCGAACCAGCGCTTCTTGCAGGTTATCCTGCTCTTCAACGCTGAGATACAGCTCCGTGCGGTTACACGTCGACAGCACTACCCCGCCCTGCACCATTGGCTGCGCGAGCAGGCTGTCCAGCGCCTGATCGAGCGTATCCGGCGAAAACGTTACGCGTTCTCGCAGCGATACAGGTGCCGTTTTATGGTTAATACCAAGCGCTAAAAGGGTCATGTGTGCGGGAATAGTACCAGCGTTGATAAGGTTAGACTAGGTGCATCATACAGGATGCGTGCGGTCAATAAAAGAGACTGACCCCTTTTGGAGTAATAGCTTAGTGCACAAATTTAAGCGATTTAAGATAACTTGAACGTAGACGATGTCTGATGGCGGCGCTAGCATTAAGAGTTATAACTGCAACGTATCTCAAGGATTTGTCATCATTATGACCCTGCCTGATTTTCGCCTGATTCGCCTGCTGCCGCTGGCGGCCCTGGTTCTTACTGCCTGTACGCTCAACGCGCCTAAAGGTCCCGGTAAAAGCCCCGATTCTCCGCAGTGGCGCCAGCACCAACAGGAAGTTCGCGCCCTGAACCAGTATCAGACGCGTGGTGCGTTTGCCTATATTTCCGATCAACAGAAAGTGTATGCCCGCTTTTTCTGGCAGCAAACCGGTCAGGATCGCTATCGTCTCCTGCTGACCAACCCACTGGGCAGCACGGAACTGGAACTTAATGCGCAGCCTGGCAACGTCGAACTGGTCGATAACAAAGGCAAGCATTACACCGCCGACGACGCTGAAGAGATGATTGGCAAACTGACCGGCATGCCTATCCCATTAAACAGCTTGCGCCAATGGATCCTTGGTCTGCCAGGTGACGCCACCGATTATAAGCTCGACGACCAATATCGTCTGAGTGAAGTGAGCTACAGCAAAGACGGTAAAAACTGGAAAGTGGTCTATAGCGCCTACGACAGCAAAACCCAGCCTGCGATGCCAGCAAACATGGAGCTGTCCGACGGTTCCCAGCGTATTAAGCTGAAAATGGATAACTGGATTGTGAAATGATGACCCATTGGCCCTCTCCGGCAAAACTGAATTTGTTTTTATACATCACCGGACAGCGTGCGGACGGTTACCACACGCTGCAGACCTTATTTCAGTTTCTTGATTATGGCGACACGATAGATATTACACCGCGTAGCGACGGCGAAATTCACCTGTTAACCCCAGTGGAAGGCGTTGCGCATGAAGACAATCTGATCGTCCGTGCGGCACGTTCGCTGATGAAAGCGGCATCTGAAAGCAATCGCCTTCCCAAAGGGAGTGGTGCGGACATCAGTATCGACAAACGCCTGCCGATGGGCGGCGGTCTTGGCGGAGGTTCGTCTAATGCGGCAACCGTTCTGGTGGCGCTGAATCATCTCTGGCAGTGCGGACTTTCGGTTGATGAACTGGCGGCACTCGGCTTAACGCTGGGGGCGGATGTTCCCGTATTCGTGCGCGGCCATGCGGCCTTTGCCGAAGGTGTTGGCGAAATTCTGACGCCGGTCGAGCCTGAGGAAAAGTGGTATCTGGTTGCACATCCGGGAGTCAGTATTCCGACACCGGTGATTTTTAACGATCCCGACCTCCCCCGCAACACGCCAAAAAGGTCAATAAAAACGTTACTAAAATGTGAATTCGGCAATGATTGCGAGGTTATCGCAAGAAAACGTTTTCGCGAGGTTGATGCGGCGCTTTCCTGGCTGTTAGAATACGCGCCGTCGCGCCTGACTGGTACAGGGGCTTGTGTCTTTGCTGAATTTGACACTGAGTCTCGTGCTCGCCAGGTGCTTGAGCAAGCCCCGGAATGGCTCAAAGGCTTTGTGGCGAAAGGCGTCAACCTCTCCCCATTGCACAGAGCGTTACTCTAAATCCTTCGGATTTCAGGAAGATGGCGAAATGACGAATCGCCAGATGCATACAATATCAGTATGTAACTGGTGTGAGGAATTGATGCCAGCGCAAATGAAACGCGAAAGATAAAGAGTAAGCCGGGCAAGCTGAGTTGCGGTGACAACGTCACCCTGTTCCAGACGTTGCATCGCGCTCTTTAATACACCGCATGGAGAGGATACTGCCTGGCCCGCACAGTTTTCGGCAGATTCTTTCCACCAATGGACGCATGCCTGAGGTTCTTCTCGTGCCTGATATGAAGCTTTTTGCTGGTAACGCCACCCCGGAACTAGCACAACGTATTGCCAACCGCCTGTACACTTCACTCGGCGACGCCGCTGTAGGTCGCTTTAGCGACGGCGAAGTCAGCGTACAAATTAATGAAAATGTACGCGGTGGTGATATTTTCATCATCCAGTCCACTTGTGCCCCTACTAACGACAACCTGATGGAATTGGTCGTTATGGTTGATGCGCTGCGCCGTGCTTCCGCAGGCCGTATCACCGCCGTTATTCCTTACTTCGGCTATGCACGTCAGGATCGTCGCGTACGTTCCGCTCGTGTACCGATTACCGCTAAAGTCGTCGCTGATTTCCTGTCCAGCGTTGGCGTTGACCGCGTCCTCACCGTTGACCTGCATGCTGAACAGATCCAGGGCTTCTTTGACGTACCGGTTGATAACGTATTCGGTAGCCCGATCCTGTTAGAAGACATGCTGCAGCTGAACCTGGATAACCCGATTGTGGTTTCTCCAGATATCGGTGGCGTCGTGCGTGCCCGCGCTATCGCTAAACTGCTGAACGATACCGACATGGCTATCATTGACAAACGTCGCCCGCGTGCGAACGTTTCTCAGGTGATGCACATTATTGGTGACGTTGCAGGTCGTGACTGTGTTCTGGTTGATGACATGATCGATACCGGCGGTACGCTGTGCAAAGCAGCAGAAGCACTGAAAGAACGTGGTGCTAAACGCGTATTTGCTTACGCTACTCACCCGATCTTCTCAGGTAATGCGGCAAACAACCTGCGCAACTCAGTGATTGATGAAGTCGTTGTCTGTGACACTATTCCACTGACTGACGAAATCAAAGCACTGCCAAACGTGCGTACATTGACCCTGTCGGGTATGCTGGCCGAAGCGATTCGTCGTATCAGCAACGAAGAATCCATCTCTGCTATGTTCGAGCATTAATCGAGCCCGGCTCAAAAACCCGCTGCGGCGGGTTTTTTTATCTGCAATACTTATTTGTATGACTTATGCCTCCTTCACCTGCCATTTAGTTGACAGATGATGCGCTCATGGATGAAACATTATTGTGAACAGATTATTTTCCTCACATGTGATGCCTTTCCGCGCCCTCATCGACGCTTGTTGGAAAGAAAAATATACTGCCTCTCGCTTTACCCGTGACCTGATCGCCGGGATAACCGTTGGGATCATTGCCATTCCGCTGGCGATGGCCCTGGCAATAGGCAGTGGCGTTGCGCCACAGTACGGCCTGTATACCTCAGCCGTCGCTGGGATTGTTATCGCCCTGACCGGCGGTTCACGCTTTAGCGTATCTGGCCCGACCGCCGCCTTCGTGGTCATTCTGTATCCGGTGTCGCAACAGTTTGGGCTGGCAGGCCTGCTGGTTGCCACGCTGATGTCCGGGATATTCCTGATCCTTTTCGGCCTCGCTCGTTTTGGCCGCCTGATCGAATATATCCCCGTGTCGGTAACGTTAGGTTTTACATCGGGTATTGGTATCACCATCGGTACCATGCAGATTAAAGATTTTCTTGGCCTGCAGATGGCCCATGTCCCGGAGCACTATCTGCAGAAGGTTGGCGCGCTGTTTATGGCCTTGCCAACCATTAACTTCGGTGATGCCGCCATTGGCGTAGTGACGCTAGGGATCCTGATTTTCTGGCCGCGCCTGGGGATCCGACTGCCGGGCCACCTTCCCGCGCTGCTGGCTGGCTGTGCGGTAATGGGTATCGTGAACCTGACCGGCGGCCATGTCGCCACCATTGGTTCGCAGTTCCACTACATTCTGGCTGACGGCTCACAGGGTAACGGTATCCCACAACTGCTGCCGCAGTTGGTCCTGCCGTGGAATATGCCGGAATCAAACTTTACCCTGAGCTGGAGCTCGTTACAGGCGCTGTTACCGGCAGCCTTCTCGATGGCGATGCTGGGGGCAATTGAATCTCTGCTGTGCGCCGTCGTACTCGATGGGATGACCGGCACCAAGCATAAAGCTAACAGCGAGTTGATTGGCCAGGGGCTTGGTAACATCGTGGCACCGTTCTTTGGCGGCATCACCGCCACAGCAGCAATTGCCCGCTCTGCGGCAAACGTCCGCGCTGGGGCGACCTCGCCAATCTCTGCGGTTATCCACGCGATTCTGGTGATCCTCGCCCTGCTGGTACTTGCACCGCTGCTTTCCTGGTTACCGCTTTCCGCCATGGCCGCCCTACTGCTGATGGTGGCATGGAACATGAGTGAAGCGCATAAAGTGGTGGATTTGCTGCGTCATGCGCCGAAAGACGACATCATTGTCATGCTGATGTGTATGTCGCTGACGGTGCTGTTCGACATGGTTATTGCCATCAGCGTCGGTATTGTTCTCGCTTCTCTGCTGTTTATGCGTCGTATTGCGCGCATGACGCGTCTGGCGCCGGTCAACGTAGACGTACCGGACGATGTGCTGGTGCTGCGCGTTATTGGTCCGCTGTTCTTTGCCGCGGCGGAAGGATTATTTACCGATCTCGAGTCGCGTATTGAAGGTAAACGCATTGTAGTCTTGAAGTGGGACGCAGTCCCGGTACTGGATGCCGGTGGTCTGGACGCCTTCCAGCGCTTTGTAAAACGTCTGCCGGAAGGTTGTGAATTACGCATCAGTAATCTGGAATTCCAGCCGCTACGTACCATGGCGCGCGCGGGTATTCAGCCGATTGCCGGGCGTCTGACGTTCTTCCCGAATAAAGATGCTGCGCTAGCAGATATCCGCTAACGTGTAGCCCGGCCAGGCGAAACACCGCCGGATTACAAATGACAGACAAAAAAATGGCTCCCGTACGTGGGAGCCATTTTTTATAATAAGCTTATTGCTTACGCGTTCAGCAGTTGCTCAGCCGTTGCCTTCACGCTTGCCAGCAGGACTTTGACATCCTCCAGGCACACGGTAGGGTTCAGCAGCGTCAGCTTCAGGCATGTGACACCATCGGCTTCGGTCACGCCGACGTTGGCGCGACCAGAAGCCAGCAGAACGTCGCCAATACGCTGGTTCAGCAGCGCGACAAATGCCACGTCGTCACTTTGCGGGCGGAAGCGGAACAGCACGCTTGCCAGCTGTGGTTCCATCACCAGTTCAAGATGCGGCTGGGTTTTGACAAACTCAGCAACATCACGCGCCAGCGTCACACCGTTATCAATGATCTCGGCATACTGCTTTTTGCCCAGCGCTTCGAGGCCCATCCACAGCTTCAGCGCATCGAAACGACGCGTGGTCTGCAGCGACTTCGATACCAGGTTTGGTACGCCAGCCTCTTCATCGAAATCAGAGTTCAGATACGCCGCCTGGTAACGCATCAGCTCGTAGTGGCGCGCATCTTTTAACAGGAACGCACCGCAGCTGATGGTCTGGAAGAACTGCTTGTGGAAATCCAGCGTCACGGAATCGGCCAGCTCAAGGCCGTTCAGGAAGTCACGGTACTTCTCAGAAAGCAGTAACGCCCCGCCCCATGCTGCATCCACGTGCATCCAGATCTGATGTTCTGCCGCCAGCGCTGCAATATCCGCTAACGGATCGATTGCGCCCGCATCGGTAGTACCGGCAGTGGCGACAATTGCCATCACCTGCTCGCCGTTGACTTTCGCCTGGGCCAGCTTGTCTTTCAGGTCAGTCAGATCCATGCGTGAAAACGCATCGGTCTTCACCTGGGTGACGGAACGGTAGCCCAGCCCCATCAGCGCCATGTTCTTCTGCACAGAGAAGTGCGCGCTTTCAGAGCAGAACACTTTGATTTTACTCAGATCACCGGTCAGACCATCCTGCTGAATGGAGTGCCCCTGGCGAGCGAAGAAAGCATCACGCGCCAGCATCAGGCCCATCAGGTTACTCTGTGTACCGCCGCTGGTGAATACGCCCGCATCGCCTGCCGGGTACCCAACCTGCTCACGCAACCACTCGATCAGCTTGATCTCTATGATGGTGGCCGACGGGCTCTGGTCCCAGGAGTCCATACTCTGGTTGGTGGCGTTGATCAGCACTTCCGCCGCCTGGCTTATTACCAGGCTCGGGCAGTGCAGATGCGCCACGCACTGCGCATGGTGAACCAACAAGCTGTCTTTGAGAAAGTATTCAACCGCACGCTCAATAGCGGCCTGGTTGCCCAGGCCCTGAGACGTAAAATTCAGGTTGATACGTTCACGCAGTTGCTCAACGGTTTTACCCTTATACATCTCAGGCTGCTTCAACCATTCAACGACCGCTTGCGTACTCTGCTCGATAGCGTCCTGATAAGCTGCAATGCT
Source organism: Citrobacter sp. Cpo103 (assembly GCF_030332605.1). Taxonomy (NCBI): domain Bacteria; kingdom Pseudomonadati; phylum Pseudomonadota; class Gammaproteobacteria; order Enterobacterales; family Enterobacteriaceae; genus Citrobacter; species Citrobacter sp. Cpo103. Next base: position 68,583 of record NZ_JAOWHO010000021.1, read on the forward strand.
TTGCGCCGAGCCGGACAGAATCGGGTTTACGTCTGACATTCGATCCAACTCCGTTTAAACCGGCTTCACGCCAGCGCCCAGCAGGGCGTTTTCGAATTTATCGAGGAAGATTTCCAGCTCAGCGTTGGTGATCAGCAGTGACGGCAACAGGCGCAGCACGCAACCATTGCGGCCACCACGCTCCAGAATCAGCCCATTTTCGAAGCATTTTTTCTGCAGCAACGCGGACAGCTCGCCATCGGCCGGGTAGCAGCCCATGTGATCCTGCGCTTCGTTCGGCTTCACGATTTCCAGACCGATCATCAGACCCAGACCGCGCACCTGGCCGATAACCGGGTAGCGTTTCTGCAGGTCAGCCAGTTTGCCTTTCAGCCACTCGCCCTGGGCAGCAACTTTATCGGCAATCTTGTCGTCTTTGAGGATCTTCAGCGTTGTCAGACCGGTCGCCATCGCCAGCTGGTTGCCGCGGAAGGTGCCAGTGTGGTGGCCCGGAGCCCACGCATCGAACTTCTTCTTAATACCCAGCACCGCCAACGGCAGACCGCCGCCAACCGCTTTGGACATAACGATGATATCTGGCTCAATACCGGCATGTTCGAAGGCGAACAGTTTACCGGTACGTGCAAAACCAGCCTGAACTTCATCGATGATCAGCAGAATGCCGTGTTCCTGCGTCACTTTACGAATGCGCTGCAGCCACTCGACCGGAGCCGGATTCACGCCACCTTCTCCCTGCACCGCTTCGAGGATCACGGCAGCCGGTTTACGCACGCCGCTTTCAACGTCGTTGATCAGGTTTTCGAAGTAGTAGGTTAATGCTTTGACGCCAGCGTCGCCGCCGATACCCAGCGGGCAACGGTACTGATGCGGATACGGCATAAACTGCACTTCCGCCATCATGTTGCTGACCGCTTCTTTCGGCGACAGGTTGCCGGTCACGGACAGCGCGCCGTGGGTCATCCCGTGGTAGCCGCCGGAGAAACTGATGATGCTGGAACGGCCGGTGACTTTCTTCGCCAGCTTCAGCGCGGCTTCAACGGCATCGGCACCGGACGGCCCGGTAAACTGCAGGCAATATTCTTTGCCCTGACCCGGTAATAAAGAAAGTAAATATGATGAGAATTCATCTTTTAACGGCGTGGTAAGGTCAAGCGTATGTAACGGTAAGCCGCTTGTGATGACACTTTGAATGCTCTGCAGCACTTCAGGATGGTTATGACCAAGCGCCAGGGTTCCGGCACCTGCCAGGCAATCAAGATATTGATTATTTTCTACATCAGTAATCCAGACGCCCTGCGCTTTAGCGATCGCTAATGGCAGTTTACGTGGATAGCTGCGGACATTAGATTCAAACTCAGCCTGTCTTGCTAAAAAGGTATCATTGCTCTGTGGTAATGAATTAGCACTTAAAGTATCAATACGGACTTTATCCGTCATCATATCACTCCTACAACCAGGTGTAGATTAACACCTGATTGAATAAATGGTTATAAGGATTACCTGTAAAAAAGCGCGGCTAATATATGTTGTTTTAGCTTAGGACTCAATCATTTATTTTTCGGCATTAAAAATAACAACTTTCCCCTTAAAATTCAAAGCGTAACAACCATTTGCCATTACTAAATCCTAAAGAAATATATCTATTTAATTAACAATGTTGTAGCTAATTGCAACGCAGACAATCTAATAAAAACCATGAGATTTTCGTGTTTTTATTATTTTTTTACACGTTTTTACCATTAATGATGCTCGCGATATCTTGTGATGACATGATTTTTCACTTATTTGTCGATAAATCGAATAAAAAAGTCGATCCCTAAATATAAATCACTTAGTATGGCGCGCTTATTTACAGGCTATGTAGATAAAATTAATGCGCAGCACCCGATAACGCGTACAGGCGACACGCGTTATCGACAACAGGTATTCCCTGGGTTGTCAGCAGAAATGTTCGCGGGCGGACATTTCGTAAGGCGAACTTCGTTCCCTTATGCCGAGAATGAAAATTTTCTAGCCATACTTTTATGGCGCCCTGATATGAGATTGTTATGACTCGCATTTATCCACCATCCGTCGTTGCCAAATTTGGCGGCACCAGCGTCGCTGATTTTGATGCGATGAATCGAAGCGCCAGCATTGTCCTTGCTGATCAAGATGTCCGTTTAGTCGTTTTGTCTGCTTCAGCAGGCGTGACAAACTTACTGGTTGAGCTTTCTGAAGGTCTGGAAACACATCAACAATTAGATAAGATTGAGACTTTACGCGCCATTCAATACAACATTATTTCCCGCCTGAAGCAGCCGTCCGTTATCAGCACGGAAATCGATAATCTTCTCAACAACATACGTCGTCTTGCACAAACGGCGATGGTTTCGCCGTCTGATGCGTTAAGCGATGAATTAGTCAGCCATGGCGAGCTGATGTCCTCGCTACTTTTTACTGAAGTCTTACGTGAACGGCATGCCGAGGCTGGGTGGTTTGACGCCCGTAGTGTGATGCGTACTAACTCGAACTTCGGCTGTGCCGAACCCGAGCTTGGCACACTGCACCACCAGGTGGAGACTCACCTGCGTCCTCGTCTTGAGCAAGCGATTATGGTGACTCAGGGATTTATCGGGCGTGATGCCGCAGGACACACCACAACGCTTGGACGCGGCGGTAGTGATTACACGGCAACACTTCTCGGTGAGGCACTTCACGCCGCACGCGTTGACATCTGGACCGACGTCGCAGGGATCTACACCACCGACCCACGCATTGCGCCGCGGGCCAAACGAATCGACCATATCTCATTTTCCGAGGCCAGCGATATGGCCGCCTACGGTGCGAAGGTCCTCCACCCGGCGACACTGCTCCCGGCAATGCGTAAAAGCATTCCGGTCTTTGTTGGCTCAAGTAAGGATACTGCCGCCGGAGGTACGCTGGTGCACAACACCACCGATAATCCACCTCGCTATCGTGCGCTCGCAGTTCGTCGTAAACAGACGCTGTTGCGGTTACACAGTCTGGAGAAGCAACCTTCCTGTTCTTTCCTGGCGCAGTCCTTCGCCATTTTAGCTCGCCATGCGGTCGCGGTGGATTTGGTTACAACCTCAGAGAATAGTATTGCGCTGGCGCTGGACGCCACTCATGCAACCTCAGGTGAAGACCATGTGCTGACCACCGCATTGTTTACCGCCTTGTCCTCCCACTGTCGTGTGGAAGTGGAAACCGGACTGGCGTTGGTCACTTTGGTGGGGAATCAACTCACACAGGCTGCGGGAGTTTGCAAAGACGTTTTTGCCTGGCTTGAAGAGCATACGGTACGAATGATTTGCCATGGGGCGTCAAACGACAACCTGAGCATCCTGTTACCGGCTGACAATGCAGACAGCGCGATCAAAGCGTTACATTATCGGTTATTCGAATAACGTTTCTTTGTAGTATGCCACCAAAGGTAGAAGTCGTTTAATCCAGTACTGACGAACAAGCAGAGCCCTGGTTTTTAAACCAGGACTTTGTGTTCAAACAACCGCACTCCGAGTTGGGAGAGCTATTTAGTTATGCCGATGATTGGTATCACCGCGACGGCAGCGTTTGTCATAGTGGCGCACCCACCAGTAACGATCGCTGATTTGTTCGTGCCCCCCCACTCTGGCACCCGCCAACCAGAGGACACCACCAACAAAAATACTGAGCACGGCACCATGTGCGAAAAACTGTGGCAGATTAAATTGCGGCAGTTGGTTTAAAATAGAGTAACCAACACCACCCACCATCACCACCAACCCTAAAGCCATGAGCACGTTACCGAGTAACGAAGCGTTTTTGCGTTTCATGTGTCACCTCCGGAACTTTGGGTTGTTACAGGGAATACCCCTAATCCTTATGTGTAAAGTATAGACAACACTGCCGTTCGCAAGTGCGGGAGCGATCACAATTACAAACACTCACGCAACAAAACTTTACAAATAAGCCACTGAACATACTCATTTTCTAATAGTCCATTCGTGCAATTATTCAGCTTTTGGCGATAAGCACGCAGTTTTTTGTCAACAGCAGCGTCAGACAGTAAACTACACGTCGTTTATCGAAACACTCAGGACAAAACACGTGGCGATTAAATTGATTGTCGGCCTGGCGAACCCCGGCGCAGAGTATGCGGCAACGCGACACAATGCAGGCGCATGGTATGTCGATCTGCTGGCAGAAAGATTACGCGCTCCCCTGCGCGATGAGCCGAAATTCTTCGGCTACACCTCCAGAGTTACGCTTGAAGGTGAAGACGTCCGTCTGCTGGTGCCAACCACATTTATGAATCTGAGCGGCAAGGCTGTCGGTGCGATGGCCAGTTTTTATCGTATTAACCCCGATGAAATTTTGGTCGCACACGATGAGTTAGACCTGCCCCCTGGCGTGGTCAAATTTAAGCTTGGCGGCGGTCATGGCGGACATAATGGCCTGAAAGACATCATCAGCAAGTTAGGTAATAACCCCAACTTTCATCGTTTACGCGTTGGAATTGGCCATCCGGGCGATAAAAACAAAGTTGTCGGATTTGTTTTAGGCAAACCGCCTGTTTCAGAACAGAAGTTAATTGATGAAGCAATTGACGAAGCGGCACGTTGTACCGAGATATTGTTCAAAGACGGCCTGACCAAAGCGACGAGCCGGTTACACACCTTTAAAGCGCAATAAGCAGCGATGTGCGGCATTTTTCTCGCGTGCTGTGTATAATAGGCAAAGTTATTTACATTTCTACAATCTGTTTTCCATAACAGATTGAATATCAAAAGATTAAGGTGATTTAAACATGGGATTCAAATGCGGTATCGTCGGTTTGCCAAACGTAGGCAAATCCACCCTGTTCAACGCGCTCACAAAAGCGGGTATTGAAGCGGCAAACTTCCCGTTCTGTACTATCGAGCCGAACACCGGTGTTGTCCCGATGCCCGATCCGCGTCTGGATCAGCTGGCCGAAATCGTCAAACCGCAGCGTATCCTGCCAACAACGATGGAATTCGTCGACATCGCCGGTCTGGTAAAAGGTGCGTCCAAAGGTGAAGGTCTGGGTAACCAATTCCTGACCAACATCCGTGAAACCGAAGCTATCGGCCACGTGGTGCGTTGCTTTGAAAACGACAACATCATCCACGTTAATAACAAAGTGGATCCGGCTGATGACATTGAAGTTATCAATACCGAGTTGGCGTTGTCCGACCTCGACACCTGTGAGCGCGCTATCCATCGCGTACAGAAAAAGGCCAAAGGCGGCGACAAAGACGCTAAAGCAGAACTGGCTGCGCTGGAAAAATGCCTGCCACAGCTGGAAAACGCTGGCATGCTGCGCGCGCTGAAAACGCTGACTGACGAAGACAAAGCGGCCATCAAATACCTGAGCTTCCTGACGCTGAAGCCAACAATGTACATCGCCAACGTCAACGAAGACGGTTTTGAAAATAACCCGTACCTCGATAAAGTGCGCGAAATCGCGGCTGCCGAAGGTTCTGTTGTGGTTGCCGTTTGCGCAGCCGTTGAAGCTGACATCGCAGAACTCGATGATGCTGACCGTGAAGAATTCATGGCTGAAATGGGTCTGGAAGAGCCGGGCCTGAACCGCGTTATCCGTGCTGGCTACGAATTGCTGAACCTGCAGACCTACTTCACTGCTGGCGTGAAAGAAGTCCGTGCCTGGACCATTCCTGTCGGTGCCACGGCTCCGCAGGCAGCCGGTAAAATCCATACCGACTTCGAGAAAGGCTTTATCCGCGCACAAACCATCGCGTTTGAAGATTTCATCACCTATAAAGGTGAGCAAGGTGCGAAAGAAGCTGGGAAAATGCGTGCCGAAGGTAAGGACTATATCGTCAAAGATGGCGATATCATGAACTTCCTGTTCAACGTCTAAATAAAATTTGTTGTCTCATGAGGTTTCACTGAATCTCATGACAACTGTAAAACTCTATAAAATCCACGCAATTGCGTGGATTTTTCATTTCATAGCATCTCAGAGGCTCCCGCTGCTGCGCATCTGAAAGTTGGCACCAAACACGATGACCAAAAAGGCTGAGCTATTTTGGCAAAACAGCAGTAGCCACGTGAGCGTACTCATATTGAGGCGCGCGGAAGCCAGGGGCTGTCTACCCGCACTGTATCCCGGTGATCGAGCCCCTGGATAAGATGCAGCGCGCTAAGACGACCGATTTCATAGTGCGGCAGCTGTACCGTTGATAGCGGCGGCAAAAATAGCTCGCCGGTGCCCACCATATTGTCATAGCCCAGCACAGCGACGTCCTGCGGAATGCGCAGCCCTCGCCCCAGCAAGAGCTGGTAGATAACAAAAGCCACGCGGTCGTTACCGCACACCACCGCATCGAACATCGGGCACGCGCCTCTCAGGTAATGCCCGGCAATCTCCGCCGCATCAATATGGTGGCGCTCGCCCGGCGGAAGATAGTGGTGGAACATTGCATCAGGGTCGACACCCGCTTCACGACAAGCCCTCTCCATTCCCGCCCGACGGCGATCGGTCGCCACAATTCCTTTCGGCAGGTGGATGCACAGCAGTCGGCGATAGCCTGCGGCCAACAGCGCTTTCACGCCAAGATATTGCCCTTGTTCATCATCGGGAATATAGGTGGGAAAAGGGCCGCTTGTGCTTTCGCAGTTCGCCAGCACGCAGCGATACTTATGCAGCTTTTCCGGTACCGGTACCCGGCGCAGTCCCATCGCGGTGTAGATAATACCGTCCGGGCGATGTGCCAACAGCAGATCAACCATTTTCTCTGGCTTGTCATTGCTGAACATATTCACCACAAAGCTATTCCAACCGTGCGCCCGCGCGGTCTCTTCGATAGAGAGCGTTATCTCCACGGAAAATGGCGTAGTCATGGTGTCCAGCGCCAGCACCCCAATCGTGTTAGCCGTGGTTTTCGCACCACGAATTTTTTTAGCGGAGAGATCGGAGACATACCCCAGCGCATCTACCGCTTCCATCACCTTTTTATAGGTTTCAGGCCGTAGTCGTTCGGGCTCGTTAATCGCCCGCGATACGGTCATTAACGAGACGTTAGCCCGCTGCGCCACATCCTTTAAAGATGCCATACCCTCTCCTTCGCCGATGTTCACTTTGCCGGGGTCTGAAAATGCGATCTCGATAACGCCCGCAAAATGTTAACGTTAACTTTTGTGATTAACATCGATATTACCATCAAATCTGCGAGAAAACCGAGAATGTTAACGTTATCTTTTGATCAATTCACTTACAGGGACAAGCAAATGACGTCACTACTTTCCAAAGCCAACGAAGCCTTAAGCCAGCAGAAAGACCTTGTAAACCCGCGCTGGTATCCACGCTATCACCTGGCGCCACCGGCGGGTTGGATGAATGATCCCAACGGTCTGTCCTGGTTCGATGGTTACTACCATGCGTTCTATCAGCACTATCCGTGGCAGCCGGTCTGGGGACCAATGCACTGGGGCCATGCGCGCAGCCGCGATATGGTGAACTGGGAGCACTTGCCCATCGCACTGGCACCAGAAGGGCCGGAAGATAAAGACGGCTGTTTTTCCGGTTCAGCGGTGGTTGAAGGCAATAAGCTGGCCCTGATCTACACCGGACACAAGTTTGACGGCGAGGCGAATGAGGAAAACCTGTATCAGGTACAGTGCCTGGCCACCAGCACCGACGGGATTCACTTTGAACGCCAGGGCATGATTCTGGATACCCCGCGAGGCGTACACCATTTTCGCGATCCGAAAGTCTGGCAAGAGGGAGACAGCTGGTACATGGTGGTGGGCGCCCGGGTCGATGACGTGGGCGAAGTGCAGCTCTATCGCTCGCAGGATCTACAGCACTGGCAGTTTGCCAGCACGCTCGGCAGGGCCGATGACGGCATGGGCTACATGTGGGAGTGCCCGGACCTCTTCCCACTCAACGATAAGCTCGTCTTCATGTTCTCGCCGCAGGGCATCGCCGCAGACGGATACGATTGCCGTAACCTGTTCCAGAGCTGCTATATGGTCGGCGAATGGCAGGATAATCTCCATTTTCACGTCACCCACGCCTTCCAGGAGATGGATCACGGGCATGATTTTTACGCCCCCCAGTCATTTACCACCCCGGATGGGCGCCGCATCGTGATTGGCTGGCTGTCGATGTGGGAATCGCCAATGCCAGAACAAGCCGACGGCTGGGCGGGCATGCTTACCCTCCCCCGCGAGGTGACGCTCGATACCGATCAGCGGCTGCGTATGAACCCAATTAAAGAACTGGAATCATTGCGCGGTCCGCTCCATGTCTGGCCAGTTAGCGAACTGCACAATCGCACCCTGATGGTAGAGGAGCAGGCGCTCGCTATTGAAGTCGAACTGAGCCTCGATATCGCCCGCAGCAGTGCTGAAGAATATGGTATCGCGCTGGGTGACGGGATGCGCATCTACGTCGATAGCCAGGCACAGCGTCTGGTACTGGATCGTCGCTACCCGCAGCATGGTCTCTCTGGTTATCGCAGCGTGCCGCTGCCAGTTGGTGACCGGCTGGATCTGCGCTTATTTATCGACAGCTCCTCGGTAGAGGTATTTGTCAATCATGGTGAATATACCCTTAGCAGTCGTATTTATCCTGAACCGGACGATCGCCAGCTGACCTTATTCAGCCAGAACGGACACGCCATTTTTAATCAAGGGCAGGCCTGGCCGCTCAGCGCCAAATAAACACCCGTCTTACTGCTTTGGGGAAAAATAATGACTATCTGGACGCTCGGAGACGCCGTGGTGGATTTATTGCCGCGCGACAATATGCAGTTTGAAGCCTGTGCGGGAGGCGCTCCCTTCAATGTGGCAATCGGCGTCGCTCGCCTTGGCCGCGCCAGCGGTTTTATTGGCCGTGTGGGCAATGACACTTTTGGTCGCTTTCTGCATCAGACGCTGGAAACAGCGCAGGTGGATACAGGAAGTCTGGAGTTTGATGCACATCAGCACACCAGTACCGTACTGGTTTCACTGGCTCCCAACGGCGAGCGGCAGTTTGAGTTTTTGGTCAATCCGTCTGCCGATCAATTTCTCAGCCCGGCGAGTCTGCCCGACTTTGGTGCCGATATTCTGCACTTCTGCTCGCTGGCGCTGGTTGCCCCTGACTGCCGCGCCACCCTCGCCCAGGCAATGGCCGCATTGCGACAGACCGGCGGTACTCTGAGCTTTGACATCAATCTGCGTCCGCAGATGTGGAGCAACGAGATGCAGATGTTTGACCTTGTCAACGAGTTTGCCCGGCGGAGCGACATTCTGAAGATGTCAGAAGAAGAGCTGCTGTGGCTAACACAGACCAACTGTCTCAGTAGCGCCTGCGAACGTCTGGTTGATTTTCCTGCACGCCTGAAAATCGTCACCCGCGGTGCCGACGGCGCTATCGCTTTCTGGCAAAACAGCAGGCTAACTTTAAGCGGCTATAACGTCGAAAGTATCGATACCACTGGCGCCGGTGATGCCTTTATGGCCGGGCTGCTGGCGGCACTCGCCGAGGAAGGCTGGCCCACATCGACGTCAACGCTACTTCCACTTATCGAGCAGGCCAGCGCTTGTGGTGCTCTGGCGACCACCCGGCGTGGCGCGCTAAGCGCGTTTCCCGACAGCCAACACCTGAGCAGCTTTATTCAGTCACAACCATCGCTACGGAGAACGATTACCCCGTAATAAAGCGAACTCGTTACGTCGTATCAGAAAGACCTTACAATGACCTGATCTGGATTGGAAAAATCATGAAGATAAATATGCCGTTCAGTAATGACAAATATCGGTACTCATCCGGGTACCTGCTTTTTTTCTTTGCCGCCTGGTCGTTGTGGTGGTCTTTTTATGCGATATGGCTAAAAAATAAACTTGGCCTGTCCGGAACGGAGCTGGGAATGCTGTATGCCGTAAACCAGTTCTTTAGCATGCTGTTTATGCTGGTCTACGGTTTTCTGCAGGATAAGCTCGGCACCCGCAAACACCTTATCTGGTTGATGGGGATAGTCATCACGCTCAGCGGCCCGTTCCTGATTTATGTTTACGAACCGCTGCTGACCTCCAACTTCAAGCTTGGTATGGCGCTGGGAGCCATTTTCTTTGGCCTTGGCTACCTCGCGGGTTGTGGTCTGGTAGAAAGCTTCGTCGAAAAAGTGAGCCGCAAATTCAACTTTGAATTCGGTACCGCCCGCTTGTGGGGATCGCTTGGCTACGCCGCAGGGACATTTGTTGGTGGCATCTTCTTCAGCATCAACCCACACATTAACTTCTGGTGCGTATCGGTAATGGGGGTATTATTCCTGTTGATTAACGTGTTGTTCAAAACCAACTCACCCGCCCCATCTTCTGTAAAAACGCGCTCTCCTGAACCCGACGCGCTGACCCGAAATGATTTTCTCACTATCTTTAAAGATACGCAGTTCTGGTTTTTTGTCATCTTTGTCGTCGGTACCTGGTCGTTCTATAGCATCTACGATCAGCAGATGTTCCCGGTGTTTTACGCCAGCTTATTTGACGATCCCGAACTGGCACCACGCGTATACGGCTACCTCAACTCGGTACAGGTCTTTATGGAAGCCGTCGGTATGGCGCTGGTTCCATTCCTGATTAACCGCATCGGGCCTAAATCCGCATTGCTGCTGGGCGGCACAATCATGACCTGTCGAATCCTGGGTTCAGCACTGTTCACCGATATCTATATTATCTCCTTGATTAAAATGCTCCATGCGCTGGAAGTCCCACTGTTTGTTATTTCAGTGTTTAAATTCAGCGTAGCGAATTTTGATAAACGCCTGTCGTCAACGATATACCTTATTGGCTTCAATATCGCCAGTTCCATCGGCATCATCGTGCTGTCACTGCCTGTCGGTAAGTTGTTTGATAAAGTGGGCTATCAGGAAATCTTCCTGATTATGGCCAGCATTGTGGTAATAACGCTAATATTTGGCTACTTCTCGTTGAGCAAAAAGCATCATCAGCAGAAGATGGGAAATGAACTGGTGACAGAGTAGCGAAGTTTAAAATATACCGGACAGGGCCATTGGCCCTGTCGTATCCCCCAACAGTAAGTACGAACTGTCGATTTACTCAGGCATGTTCCAGCCAGTTACGGAATATTTTCGCTCGCAGTATTCCCTGAAAATCAATCAGCCCAGAACAACCAAGCTTCTTGATCAGATTCTGCCTGGCCTGGTAAATCGTTTTTAAATGTAGATTTAACAAGGCGGATATCTCAACAATAGTTCGCCCCTCCCCTAACTGCGTTAAAATATATTTATCTCGCGCAGTTAGAGAAATATTTAGTTCCGACTGATTGTCGTGTATACCGCCAGAACGAGTAATATCAATAATAAATTGTTTGAATGTGGCAACGCTAACATCTATTGGCAGTCTGTAAAGTGATAAATCATTGAGATATCTGTACAGATGACCATCAATCAGCAGTACCAGACGATGCGTACTCAGATCGTAATTTTGTCTTTTTACCGCGTTAAAGTGATTCGCGGTAAAGAACACCAGTCGCGCCTTATCATCTTCAAAAACGATATCTGCAAGAATATTCTTTAACCCTTGCCTGATAAAAATATCATCAATCCATAACTCTGCGTTTCCAGTGTATTCCTGAACGATGTTCATCATTATGGCCTCAATGAAAAATCACAATTGTTCTAGAGAAGGTGCTATGTATAGTCTTAATCAAAAAATGCTCAGCATGAGTGCTTTCAGCATATAACAAAGGTGCTGTACATATTATATTAATATGAAGACTTTTTAGACATCGTCAGCTGTGTAGCGTAACACTATTTCCAGGGTCTTTCTGATAATATCGGCCTGAACAACGTCAACTGTTGACTCCAGAGAACCAATCAGGCTTAAAATGATGTTTTTATTATTAACATTATCACCTGCAAGAATTACATTTGTTACCGCCTGCCCCAATACCGCAGACTCATCTGCTAATAGCTCACCTGCATTATGGAAGTAACTTGATAAAGCTTTATCCGTCATTACACTGTGGACATTAATTTCATTAAGCATGGTAACCTCGCTTGTATAGTCTGGAAGATTATCTTTAATGTAATTTAGGGTTTTTGCTGGCACTGAAAGCACTCTCATCTCTGGTTTTATCCGGTTTTCTACTTATCTTCCCCGGATTAATGTTTGTAAAATCATTGATAACGCTGTCAATTAATTGCTTGCGTGTGCTATCTATTTCACTGGCCTGCATAAGTCGCAATTGCTTAATCACTGCAGCTAACGAAACGTCTGTATGCATTCGCAAAATTTCTAGCACAGCCAAACCTGTAATTTCATGTTTCAGGCGTTCACTATCAGTTTTCTTCATAACTCCTTCACTACTTACCCCTATAAGTAAGGGGTTTGTTTTATTCAAAAAGCAGGCCAATTAACGCATTGTAATGTTTCTGTTCTTTCTCCCCGGATGCTTTTTCAAGACGACACAGAAGCTTGGTGCAAAGTGATTTGCGGTTCAGATTTCGTCCATCCTTGAGTATCTCAGTGACGATTTCTCCCAATGTTTCCTGTTGAGTTGGCAGATGCGCCTTCGCAAAGTAACGAGAAATCGCGCTTGCAGTATCAGTGCGAACGGTATGCTGCTGCATGTCATGCTCCTGTAACAAAATGCTGGTGAATATTAAGTTTTATAACAGTAGCAAAGTTGTACCAAAAATGTGTACAACACGAACCATCAATTTTTATCAAAAAGTGCTAAATCAATATAATCAACAACTTGCATTAATATACAACCACATAAAATCAAATTCATTTGTACAATTCACTTCTTTTAACAAATGAATTCGATCTGTTTAAGGACCTTTGTTTGTAAAAATAAAGTTAGAATAATGTATTAGAATCAGGACATAAGCTGGTTTGTTTGATACTGTACATAGCTCTTCCCTTCCCTTGATCCCGGACTGCCCATGCTCACGACCATTATTTACCGTAGCCATCTACGTGATGACGCCCCCCTCAGAGCGCTTGAGGATATGGTGACAGCCGCAAATCTAAAAAACCGGCGATCCGATGTTACGGGGATTTTACTCTTTAATGGCCGCCACTTTTTCCAACTGCTTGAAGGTCCTGAGGAGCAGGTAAAAGAGATTTATCGTTGTATATGTAACGATCCACGGCACCACAATATCGTTGAGCTGATGTGTGATTACGCGCCTGCGAGAAGATTCGGAAAGGTGGGGATGGAGTTATTTGATTTACAAAAACATGAACGCAATGACGTCCTGCAAGCGGTACTTAACAAGGGAACATCAAAATTTCAGCTCACCTATGATGACCGGGCATTACAGTTTTTCCGCACATTTATCCTTGCGACGGAAAAATCGAGTTATTTTGAAATACCTGCTCCTGATTACTGGAGTTTTATTGCCGACAACTCTTGTACTCTCCTGGATGAAAGCACACTCCCGTCCAATATCGATTTCAGCTTTGCTTTTCAACCCATTATCGATCCTATGTCGCAGCGCGTCATTGCTCTGGAAGCACTTATTCGTGGTAGAGACGGTGAAACGCCCGCAACTTATTTTGGCAACTTAAATCCTGAAGAACTGTATACCGCGGATCTGCAAAGCAAAAAGACTGCTTTTGCAATGGCAAGCGCGCTGGGACTTAACGACAAAATGCTGTCAGTCAATCTGCTCCCCATGACCCTGGTAAACAAACCCGATGCAGTCAGCTTTCTGATAAACGAAATCGCGGCGCACGGACTGGTGCCTGAACAAATCATTGTAGAGTTTACCGAAAGCGAAGTTATATCGCGCTTTGATACGTTCGCGCAGGCCGTAAAGTCACTCAAGGCTGCGGGGATCTGTGTGGCGATAGATCATTTTGGGGCAGGTTTTGCCGGGCTTCAGCTTCTGTCTCGTTTTCAACCCGACCGAATTAAGATAAGCCGCGAGCTGATCACGGATGTTCATAAAAGTGGACCAAGACAGGCCATCATTCAGGCAATTATCAAATGCTGCACTTCACTGGAAATCATGATTTCCGCTGTCGGCGTTGAAAAACCTGAAGAGTGGATGTGGCTTGAGTCCGCAGGTATTGAAATCTTCCAGGGTAACCTTTTTGCACAAGCCTGCCTGAATGGTATTCCGTCTGTTGCATGGCCAGAGAAAAATGATTTCTCAGCGTCAAAATAACTAACGCATTGTTATAAATAAACAATCACCACAACCGCCCTCATGCTGAACATAAAAATTCAGCATTTACTCCCTGCGTGATAGTAAAGTAAATCTTATTTTTGCTAGAATCCTCTGTATGTTTTGTACAATTTGATGCATGTTGTACAAAGTAACAGGAACCGCATATCGGTGACGGAGAATCAGGAGTGTCCGGGGGAACTATGGCTTATTACAGCATTGGGGATGTCGCAGAACGTTGCGGGATAAATCCTGTCACCCTTCGGGCATGGCAACGACGTTACGGTTTACTCAAACCTCAACGCAGTGAAGGTGGCCACCGACTCTTTGATGAAGAAGATATTCAGCGTATTGAAGAAATAAAACGTTGGATTAGCAATGGCATACCTGTTGGGAAAGTTAAGGCATTGCTGGAAACCAGTACCCGTCAAGCTGACGACGACTGGAATCAATTACAAGAAGAGATGATGAGCATTCTTCGCATGGCGCATCCACCGAAGCTGCGAGCCAAAATTACCGCACTCGGTCGTGTTCACCCTGTAGATGCGCTGATCGATCACGTTTATCTCCCCGTACGTCAACGGCTGATACTTGACCATAATACATCCCGCATAATGAACAGCATGCTTGATGGCGCATTGATTGAATATGTTGCCACACTGCTGTCTGAAACACGGCGCAAGTCAGGAAAGGATGCCCTCCTGATGGCCTGGGATGTTGAAGACAGAACCCGTCTGTGGCTCGAAGCCTGGCGCTTATCGCAATCTGGTTGGCACATTGCCGTTCTGGCTGAACCCATTGAATCGCCAAGACCCGAACTTTTCCCTGGGCAAACCCTTTTTGTCTGGACCGGTATTACGCCAACCCGCAGACAAAATGAACTGCTCCAACACTGGAATGAACAAGGTTATAAGGTCATTTTCCACAGCCCATAACCTACACGTAATACGTGTAAGATAAATCATACAACTCTCATTTTGTGGGTGGTTATTTTGAGTACCATCCAAGGAATATGTTGCCCTCTATCCTCCTGACTTAACCTCGGCCATAGCATAAAAACAAAACAATATACTAACCCATTGGTATTATTTTTTTGCAGACGATATCACCTTTTTCCTAAGTAAAATTCATTAGATCAACTGGCGTACGTCTAATACTTATTCTAGGGTTAAATTATGTCTTCTTGTGCCACATTATTGTTTTTCTAAAGTAATAAATGTGGTTATTTGAAAAAGGTAAAGGATATGGCTCTAGTCTTAGACAAACGCTTAATTCTTTGTTGCTGCGCCTTTTCCATTAATTCTGTGGCAAATGCAGCAACCGTTAACGGAACATTTCAGGTGCTGATGACGATTCAAAAGGCCTGTACCGTGACTGCCGGATCGGCTTCAAATATTACACTTGGTCCGGTGAATACCACGGCGACAAATACCAGTGCAAGCAACACTATTTCAATTAATTGCTCAAAAACCACACCCTATTTTATCGGTCTGGCACCGTCGGCTGCCAATGGAGGGACGACAACGGGTTCGGGCGCCATGTCCTCCGTAGCTAACGCTGCCACCAATACCGATAAAGTGCCCTATCAGCTAAATCGTACGTCAGCAACAGGTCCGGTGTGGGGGAATACCGCCACCGACACCGCACCAGGGAATGGGGTAGCGGCGACGGGTACAGGTCTGGCGCAAACGTATACTGTTTATGCCACCGCACCGAGCGCCAACTTCACTCCTGACGACTATGCCGATACGGTAACGGTTAACGTTAACTACTAACTTCTGGAAGCCATATGAGAGTAAAACTGCCTGTAAAGCAGTGTGCCTGCGCATGCCTGCTAGGGATGGTTGCGAGCGTCAATCTAGCCACCGCCAGCGGACTGCAAATAGCCCCGGTCACGTTAACGTTGCAAGCGACGCAAAATGCCGATGGTATCTGGCTGAGTAACGCGGGTGAAAATGTGCTCAATGCCCAGGTTCGGGTTTTTCGCTGGAGTCAAAGCGCTTATGACGACAAACTTTCCCCCTCTCAGGGGCTGGTGATTAGCCCGCCGATGTTGGCATTAGCCCCAGGAGAACGTCAGTTGATTCGAGTTATTCGCACAAGCCCTCCCTCGGCACATGCCGAAGACGCTTATCGTTTATCGATAGATGAGTTACCGCCTGCAAAAGTCGAAAAAAACAAGCTTCAGTTTGTGCTGCATTATTCTGTTCCTGTTTTCATTCAACCAACATCAGCGGCACAAACGCAGGCAAAACTACAATGGAAATTACAACAACTGGATGGCAAAAAATTTATTGAAGTCAGTAATCAGGGAAATGGGCATGCACAGTTATCTGCTGCAACATTTATAAGCCCTGATGGTACTAAAAAAGTCATTACACCCGGACTATTAGGCTACGTTTTACCCGGCTCAACAATGCGCTGGATAGTCTCCCCGTCAGCCAGGAATAATCATTATGGCGGGAAAGTTGAAGTCACAATCAATGGCCAAAAAACAGTACAAGATCTGTAACAGATCCTGGCTTCTGGTGAAATATTGCTTTCTCAATGGAGTATTAATATCGGGAATGGTTTGCGCACAAACGCTGAATAATAACCAGAATGAAAGTGGTGTTATTAATAGCGCTTCGCAGATTACGGGTGTCGATTTGTATCTCGACGTCACCTTAAATGGAAATCCCGTTGGGCTGGTACATTTTGGCTACGATAATGGAAAGCTTTATGCAGGAGCAGATACTCTGCGTAAAATGGGCTTTCGCTTTGCTCCAGACGCCACTAACGCCGTCGGCCTGAACGATATCCCCCAGCTAACCATTGACTACAACGTTCAGTTGCAAACGCTCTCGCTTACTGCGCCACTCAGTTCACTCGATCTTGCGACCACGCAGCTTAACTCGCCCACCGAAACCGTGCCAACGGCAACAACATCACGCGGGGCGCTGCTCAATTATGATATCTATACGCAACAGGGGGATGAAAGTGCAATCAATACCTTCAGCGAAATTCGCGCCTTCAATGCGGCCGGCGTGCTCAGCACCACCCAGTTGACGCAGTACTCTACCGAGGAATATGCCGATAACAGCGTTGAGCGCCTTGATACCAGCTGGCGTACGTCATTTCCTGATTCGATGTTGGCGTTAACCGTTGGCGATACCCTGACAAGTTCACTCATCTGGTCCCGACCGACGCGAATCGGCGGCATTCAGATAGGCACCGATTTTGGGTTGCAGCCCTATATGCCAACCACCCCGCTTCCAGCATATCTGGGATCCGCGACGTTACCGTCAAACGTTGAGCTGTACGTCGACGGCGTCAGGTACTACAACGGAGAAGTCCCCGCAGGTAGCTTTCAGATCAACACAATGCCTAACATCAGCGGCGCGGGAACGGGTCAGGTAATGATGACAGATGCGCTGGGCAGAACGAGCGTACAAAATTTCTCGTTCTACAACGATCAGCAACTCCTGCGGGAAGGATTAACCGCCTGGTCGGCAGAATTAGGCACGGTACGCGAAAATTATGGTTACTCCTCTTTTGATTATGCCAGCGCACCAGTATTGAGCGCTACGTGGCGTCGCGGGTTTCGCAATACGTTCACCGCCGGGACTCATGCGGAAACCAGCGATGGACTGATTAACGCGGGCTTCAGTAACGACTGGATCCCGGGAACCCGCAGCGGCACGTTTTCGACCTCACTTGCCGCAAGTACCGACTCAGGAAAGAACGGTTATTTGTACAGTTTTGGTTACCGTTGGTCCGGTGAACGGTTTAATTTCAGTACCAGTACCACGGCAACTTCCGGCGATTATCGCGATGTCGCCACCCATTACGGCGAGCCGCCCCCCACGCTTAACAGCAACACTGTTATTGGCTATTCGCTGGAAGCAGCCGGTAATGTCAGCCTGAGCTATTTGCAGTTTCGTTATCCACACGAAAATGCGGTGCGCTACGCCAACGCCAGCTGGTTTAAGTCTGTTACAGACAACATCTCACTGAATGCCGGATTCAATCAGAACATTGACGATAACCGCGATCGCAGTCTCTATTTGATGGTGACGATCACGACCGACAACAATCTGAGCGCCAGCAGCACCCTACAACGTACCAACGACGAAACCGGCTACCAGCTCAATGCCAGCCTGACGCCCCCTGCCGACGGCGGCTGGGGCTGGAATCTGGCCGCCAGTCAGCAGGCTTCCCGGCAAAGTGGCCAGGGAGAAGTGGGATATCTGGGACGTTATGGTAAAGCGTACGCGGGATTCAGCCGTTTACCGGATAACCATTACGGTTATGCCGGCGCAACCGGATCGCTGGTGACCATGGGAGGCGGCCTGTTTGCAGCAAGAGAAATCAATAATGGTTTTGCCGTGGTTTCAACTGACGGCGTGCCTGATGTTCCGGTCAAATTGCAAAATAACCTGATTGGTCGCAGCGATGACCAGGGACTACTGTTGGTCACGCCGCTCAACAGTTATCAAAAAAACCTGATCAGTATTGACCCGATGGATCTCCCCAGCAATGTGCGGATCGCACGCGTTGAGACGAATGCCACGCCAGCCGATCGTTCCGGTACTTTGGTTAGCTTTGGCATCACCCCCGTCCGCGCTGCGCAGATTATCCTCGTCGATAATCAGGGTAAGCCAATTCCTGAAGGCAGCATGGCTTACGCCATCAACGGAAAAGGACAATCGTCTGTCGTTGGCTTTGATGGAATGACATGGTTCGACACCCTGGAGCAGCACAACACGCTGCGCGTTGAGACGGACACCGGTAGTTGTCGCGTGCAATTTGACTATCCCGCGTCAGCAAAGGGGATTACGCAAATAGGCCCACTGGTTTGTCGCCCACACTAACAGGAGTGCGCTCATGAGGTTAAGACATCAGCTACTCATCGCTGCCGTACTTTTTTGTCCGGCAATTAGCCATGCGGTAACCTGTTCGGTGAGCAATGTGCAACCCATAAATTTAGGTTCGGTCAATCCACTGTCTGCGACAGGCGCAACGTCATCAATGACGTTCAGTTACACTTGCACCAAAGAGCTTGGTGACGTGCTGGCAGGGATCAATCTCTGTTTTAATATTGGCGCCTCGGCCGTCAGTGGCCAGGTGACACCGCGAAATATGTCGTTAAGCGGAAACCCCGCCAGAACGCTGGCATACCAGCTTTACCAGGATCCCGGACACAGCAAAATTTGGGGGAGCCAATACCAGACCGGAACCACTTTTCCGATGGTACAGCTTAACCTGCTGAATCTGACGCCAGTGACGGGTTCACTCACGGTATCGGTGCAGATCGTCACGCCACAAATCGCCGCCGTCCCCGGAAACTATCAGGATAGCTATACGGCGGCGACAGCCCTTGTCACCCTTAATCCTGGATTGCTTTTCCCGCCGACCACCTGTGGTGATACCGTTGCCGCCAGGTTTCCTTTCACCGTCACAGCTGCTGTCAGCAAACAGTGTAATATCACCTCCGCGACTAACATCAGCTTTGCTCCCACCAGCGGAACGGGTCGTAATCTCACGGCGTCAAATAACGTAGGCGTAGCCTGCTCTAATAACACGCCTTACACCATCGGACTTCAACCCTCCAACGGCAATACGGCAGGCAGCGGCGTGATGGCAGGCACGGGGTCAAATACGGATAAAGTTCCCTACCAGCTTAGTTCGACGCCAGGTCCTTCCGGTACGATCTGGGGCAATACTGCGCTTAATACCGTTGCGGGCAGCGGCACGGGGACAACGACTACCTACCCGGTTTACGCCACCGTTCCCAGCGCGAACTACACGCCAGACAACTATGCCGATACTGTCACCATCGCCGTGACCTACTGACGCCCAGCTTAACAGCAATAAAGCAAACACATTTTATTATCATATTATTTACTTTTAGAGGTGCGTCATAAATCTGACAAATTGCGATTTTTACAAGTTATGCATATTAAACTACATAAACCGCAAAAAAACCGCAATTACAGCCAAAATAAAGAATAAATATTCACCACCAAGCCAAAACCCACACTAATCATACCGATAATCCGTGTTAGCCAGGCAGGCCGTTCTATGAAAAAAATGTTAAATTTAGGTTTATATGGTGAGATTCACTGTATACCACGGCCAAATTAAGAACATATTACTTTTATAACTAAGGTTTATCATGGATAAGTTATCTTACGCTTCAGATAGCAGCACATCTGCCTGGAATACCTACCTGCAACAAATCGAGCGTGTGGCCCCTTACCTGGGCGAACTTTCCCATTGGGTGGACACCCTGCGCCACCCAAAACGCGCGCTGATTGTCGATATCCCGGTGCAGATGGATGACGGCACTATCCGTCATTTTGAAGGGTATCGCGTGCAACATAACCTCTCCCGCGGTCCGGGCAAAGGCGGTGTGCGTTATCATCCTGATGTTGATCTTAATGAAGTGATGGCCCTGTCTGCATGGATGACCATCAAATGCGCAGCGTTGAATCTGCCCTACGGCGGAGCCAAAGGCGGTGTGCGCGTCGATCCGTTCTCACTTTCTGAAGGTGAACTGGAGCGTTTAACCCGCCGTTATACCAGCGAAATCGGCATTATCATTGGGCCGCAGAAAGACATTCCTGCGCCGGATGTAGGTACGAACGGAAAAGTCATGGCCTGGATGATGGATACCTACTCCATGAACCACGGCACCACCGTGACCAGTGTGGTCACCGGTAAACCTATTCACCTCGGCGGCTCGTTAGGCCGTGATAAAGCCACCGGTCGCGGCGTTTTCGTCAGCGGTCTGGAAGTTGCGCGTCGTGCGAACATTGAAGTTGAAGGCGCTCGCGTGGCGGTACAAGGTTTCGGTAACGTCGGCAGCGAAGCCGCCCGCCTGTTCGCCGCAGCGGGTGCGCGTGTCGTCGCAATTCAGGATCACACCGCAACGCTGTTTAACTCCACGGGTATCGACATGACCGCGCTGTCTGCCTGGCAGTTAGAGCACAAACAGATTGCCGGTTTCCCAGGCGCTGAAACCATCGCCAGCGAAGCCTTCTGGAGCGTGGAGATGGATATCCTGATCCCTGCCGCGCTGGAAGGACAGATTACCCGTCAGCGTGCAGAAATACTGACCTGCAAACTGGTACTTGAGGGCGCTAACGGCCCGACTTACCCGGATGCCGATGATATGCTGGCAAGCCGCGGTATCATCGTGGTACCTGACGTCGTATGTAACGCAGGCGGCGTAACCGTCAGCTACTTCGAATGGGTCCAGGACATGGCAAGCTTCTTTTGGAGTGAAGAAGAGATCAACAATCGCATGGACAAAATCATGACTGATGCGATGGTGCACGTATGGGAAAAAGCAGCTGAGAAATCCTGCTCCCTGCGTACCGCAGCCTACATTGTTGCCTGCGAACGCATTCTGCTGGCACGTAAAGATCGCGGAATTTATCCGGGCTAATACGACGTCAGATACGCCAACGTTTTTGACCGACGATAAACGCCAGTCGTGAGTTACGCCAATAATGCTGCATTATTTGTGGCATTATTGGCGTGTAGTAGCCTGATTCATCTGCCCCGCTTTCTGCATTTTACTTACCCAATATCTGCGCATTTTGTTAGCCAATAAACATTAAATTCCATCGCTGCAACCATAATTTGCGTTAAGAACCCATAGCAACGCATTATTGGTTGCAATGTCTACTACCAATATTACGCCCCCCATATATATTGACGAACTGATTAAAAATCCCGAATAATTGTCGAATTATGGCATTCTGGCTGCAGGGAAAGTTGCCTGACACAGTGCGATTAGATCGGGCCGGGAAAACTCAGCGAATAACCACGTGAGAATATAATGGTCGATCATTCATCTGCTTCTGAGCACAACGATTTTACTCGTTGCCTGTCTCTTTTCGACAGCGCATTTCCACAAATCTTATCCCTGCTGGGTATGCCAGCCCCCACGCAACTTTCGCCTGATACGTTTTATTATTCACTTGATAAAGCCCGAGAGAGATTGGGCAACTGGAGCAGTGTAGCGGCCCGGTTTAACTATAATGAGCAGGAAATGGCGAGCTTTCTTGCGGCATTACGCACCTTGAACAAATGGCTCGGCAGAAATACAGATGGCCAGCCTGCCGACAGAAATCTGACCATTGCCGCGTTGCGTTTTTTGTGGCAGCTCGAATATTTGCGAGAAAAACAGCCTCAATTAACTTATTCAACGACGCTGCATAACGAAGGCGAAGAAAAGCAGTTACGTAGTTTGCAGCAGGTACGAGCATTAGAGCTGACCATTCGTAGTTTAATTAATGAAGCGTACAATAACCAACAAGCCCTACTTGAGCACCTAAACAAACTATTTGGTCAGGAACGTGTAAAAAAATGGCTCAACGTTGCCGATCGTGATGACGTATTGAGCGGTACCCTTTTCAGTGAACTCGCCTCACTATTTATTGATAAAGACGAATATCCCATCCACTACTCTCCACTTTATCAATATACCCCTTTGCTCAGCTTTGTTAACGATAAACGTAGAACACTGAATACCTTTCTTGACGATATTCGCGTAATTCGCAACCGTCTGGCGCATCATAAGCGGGTAACCTCCGTCCAAACAACATTGGTGAATTACTATTACCAAGAAATTACTGAGCCGGTACAGGAGGCCTTCGACGAAGGCCGGGTAAAAGTTAACCCTGATCGCTTTTTTGATGACAGCAATGCTGAGGTTGCTCACTATTTCGAACAGACAGCCCAAAAAATTGAAGATCTCGGCGGTGACGTTCAGGAAATAAAGGATGATCTGGTGGCTCAGGCTCAGGATATTGGAAAAATCAAAATTGATACGCGCATCATTCGCAATCGAGTAGCCTGGGTGCTGGGCGGTATCGTCGTCATTATTGTTGGCTCAGTACTGACTTTCGGAACCTCAACCAAGACGCTGGTGAATACGGAGTCCATCCGTAGCGATCTCGGGGAAGTGGGTAAAACGGTTGCTGGGGCGAAAAAAGAAACCAGTAACGATCCGCGTAAAGAACTGGCGAATATCGGCATTGCCTGGGATGAAAAAAATCTTCGCGCCGCTATCGATCGCGGTGATACCCAGGTTGTCAATCTGTTTCTTGCCGGAGGCATGCGCTGGAAACTGTATTATGCCGAAGCCGCATTACTGGAAGATCGCCAGGAAACGTTGAATGCCCTATTACAATCAGCATCGTTGATGGATGAAAAAAACGGCTGCCTCAGAATGGCCGGTAAATTACGTCAGCAAGCGGACCACAATGGCACGCTGACCCCCATACAGATTCGTTATTTAAAAACATTCTGTTCTTCTGCCAAGGATGTTCAGGGTATTAAAGCGGAACTCGACAGAGCGCTTAATTTTGAGAAAGCCCAGAAGAAAGCTTACGATGAAGAAATGGCCAAAAATGAACCTGCAGGTCGCTGTGAGCGCCGTCTGATGGCCGATAATGCGCGTGAGTTACTGGCTGACGCGGCGCAATTTTCACTGCAAAGACCGACCACTTATTCACTCCATGATGTGTTATTGAAAGAACTGAATACGCGTCTGATGTTCGGCACACTCAACGAGGCAGAGTTAAAAAGCCTGGTTAAGAACTACTGCGTAAAACAAGAAAACCATGAACCCAATATTGCGATTGGCGATAACTGGAGTCGCTCACAACGGGTCATTTATAACGTAGTCAAATAATGAGCGATCCAACAACACATTCATCGAAAGAGAATTATATGTTCGCATTCAATAATGCATGGCCGCTGTTTACTTTCGAGTTCAATCCGTCGCAGCGTGATGCACCGGCAGGCAGCCTACTGATCGGATTGGGCGACGGCAATGATACGGAAAGCCATAAGGGTGTCGCGCTCAATAACAAAGGATACCGTGCAGGTCACTACAATTCGGTGAGTGAACTGGTGGCAAATGCCGACGATCGTCAATGGTCTATATGGCGCAGTAAACTCTCAAGTGTCCAGGGAATACAACGAATCGTTATCGAAGATTTCTCTCTGGATACCTGTTTTACGCTGTTGCTGTTTTTGAACCATCTCGATGCCGCTGGTTCGCTGTCGCTATCAACACATCCGTGGCTGGAATACGTCACCGCATGGGAAAGCGGTATTTATCTGGACGGTGATGATACAACTCGTTCTGCCGCTTGCTTGTTATCCGCACTCGCGCATAGCAGCCTGTGCGAGCAATCCATGGATGATACTGTCGTTGTTCGCCACAACATGCTGGCCTGCCTTCGCCTGTTGAGCGATATGATGATAGCCAACCCAGACCCCACCGCAGGCATTATGCCCATGCACACGCAATGTTATGCAAGTGCGGTCGCAAGTCTGGCGTATGAGCAACAGATTTACCAACACGTGATCAAGCGTTCGGTTACCTGCCAACTCCTGCTGGATCTCGGCACAGGCCGGCGGCAAACGGTGGTTGATGCATTGTTTATTACCGAAACGCTCCCTTCTGGGATGTTGAAAATTCTCGCGCGCTGCGATAAAGAACGCAGTTGGACGCACAATGGATTTGGGTTGCTGGCCATTTATCGACCGCGAGAAGCGGGTACGGGAAATGATATCGTTATTTCGCTCAACCCGATTCAGGGGACACGCCTTGATGCCCTGTGGTCCGCTCTGGAACAACGTGAAGATGTGGCCTGGCAAGGACTACGCCCGCACGATACTCCGCGTTTTCTCGAAAGCTATCGCCTGGCCGGAAGCGATAAATTGATCCCAGGCGCACCGAACCAACCCTGGTACGACGATCAAGGCAGAATGACGCTAATTGCGGCACCGAAGCAGCTTGCGCCCGGAGAGCCCGCCTCGAAACTGACCTGGCAAAAAGACGTTTTGCCCGCAATCTGGGAAAATTATTTTACCCGTTATCTTGATAACGCCATTGTGCCAATAGCTTTACCCGAACTTGATTGCCGCACAAAAGGTAAATGCATTCGTGTCTATCAGCATCGCATCCCGGAGGGTGGTGATATTACGATCGTCCCGCTGATGCGAATGATCGATACCCCCACCTTTCATGCGTGGCTGGCAGCACAGAGCGATAGCACGCGCGTCGTTAGGAGTCCTGCGGATCTCCCCCCCACCAGCGAGTACCACTGCCAATGGTACAGCAATATTCTGGTTGTCGCTCACCGTCATGGCGTCACAATCTTCTGTCGCGAAGAAGAGGATAAACATCTGGCGATACTGATTAAAGCGGCCATTTCTGTAGCGGATGTAAGCCATGAGTATGAAAATTTTCTGGCGAACTCTGCCCAACAGATTGAACAGTGGCTCAAGGATCTGCTCGAGTCGCAGCAAAAACACAACCGAAAGGGAAAAATTCGTCGTCTATCTGACTGGTCCGAAATGATGCTGGAAACCAAAGCCCAGGCGCTAAAAGCCATGAATAAAGGTGCTTTAGTCGGCAACGATGCCCTACATAACCAGCTGAGTGAAGATCTCTCTCGGCAGTGGGGATTGTCTGAGCAACGTCAGGAGCTCATGACGCAGATAGAGCAATTGGATCAGCTCATGCGCCAGGCTATTAGTCAGCGTCAGGAAAAACGCCAACGTATTTACGGCGCACTGTTTTCTGCTTTAGCACTCGGCGCGGCGGCTAACCATATTTGGGAACCGATTAAAGAGATAAAAACAACAAACCTTTATGAATGGCAACTCATGCTATTCAAAGAGCAGCCAGCCCCAGCAATGGACAAGTTACAGGCGATTGCTGCAGATGCCGCGCGATATGAAGTCTATACCCTGGCTATTCTGCTAATTTTTGGTTTTATTGGTTTTATCTTGTTCTGGTTTTTCGATTTTAATGGCAAAGAAGAGTAAGGGATAACGTTTTACTCATGATGCCGTCAGCATAAACTTTGCCGCATCTCTCACTTCCGCTGTTTTATGCACCACCACGTTTCAATATGGAACATTAAAAGATGCTAATGTTCCGTATTGAAACGCCCTTCACAGCAATTTTCTTTTGCGTACCCGTGTGCAAAATTACCTTATCGGCAGCGAGCGGTCGCCGTGACGTTGAACCAACCGATACCCTACATCAGATGCCTGCCCGAATTTGGCAGCCATCCAGGACTGTCTGCGGAGCATAAATAATGAAAAAATTGATCAACCGTGTTGAAGACGTACTGAATGAACAACTCGCCGGACTGGCGAAAGCGTATCCTTCCCTGGCATTGCATCAGGATCCGGTATATGTCACCCGCGCAGATGCGCCGGTGATGGGCAAAGTGGCACTGCTTTCCGGTGGCGGCAGCGGACACGAACCTATGCACTGCGGCTACATTGGTCAGGGCATGCTCTCTGGCGCCTGCCCGGGTGAGATTTTTACCTCACCCACGCCGGATAAAATGTTCGAATGCGCCATGCAAATTGACGGTGGCGAAGGCGTGCTGCTGATAATCAAAAATTACACCGGCGACATTCTTAATTTCGAAACCGCTACCGAGCTGCTGCACGAAAGCGGTGTCAAAGTCACCACCATGGTGGTGGATGACGACGTGGCGGTGAAAGACAGTTTGTATACCGCCGGTCGACGTGGCGTGGCGAATACCGTATTGATCGAAAAACTGGTCGGCGCGGCCGCCGAACGTGGTGATTCGCTGGAAGCCTGTGCGGCGTTGGGCCGTAAGCTGAATAACCAGGGCCACTCCATTGGCATAGCCATTGGTGCCTGTACCGTTCCAGCCGCCGGACAACCGTCTTTCACGCTGCAGGATAACGAAATGGAATTTGGCGTAGGTATCCACGGGGAACCGGGCATAGACCGTCGCCCCTTCACCTCTCTCGATCAGACCGTTGATGAAATGTTCGATACCCTGCTGGAAAACGGTAACTACAGCCGTACACTCCGCCACTGGGACAACGTCCAGGGCGCGTGGCAGGAAGGTAAAGAAAGCAAGCGGGCGTTACAGAGTGGCGATCGCGTTATTGCGCTG
The DNA here is from genome assembly GCF_030332605.1 of Citrobacter sp. Cpo103. NCBI lineage: Bacteria > Pseudomonadati > Pseudomonadota > Gammaproteobacteria > Enterobacterales > Enterobacteriaceae > Citrobacter > Citrobacter sp. Cpo103. The sequence goes on from NZ_JAOWHO010000021.1 coordinate 95,695, forward strand.
GTCAATAATCTCGGCGCGACGCCGTTGTCTGAACTCTTCGGCGTATATAACCGCCTCGAAAGCCGTTGTCAGGATGCAGGCATTGTCATTGAGCGCAACCTGATCGGCTCTTACTGTACCTCTCTGGATATGACCGGTTTCTCAATCACCCTGTTACAGGTAGATGACGAAACGCTGAGCTTATGGGATGCACCGGTTCACACCCCTGCTCTCAACTGGGGTAAATAAGGAGATTTATGATGTCCCTCAACAGAACGCAAATTGTTAACTGGCTCTATCGTTGCGGCGAGATCTTCACCACAGAAAGTGATTTTCTCACCGGACTTGACCGGGAGATCGGCGATGCCGACCACGGTCTGAACATGCATCGTGGTTTCAGCAAAGTCGTTGAAAAGCTGCCGTCCATCGCAGACAAAGACATCGGCTTTATTTTGAAAAACACCGGTATGGTGCTGCTCTCAAGCGTCGGCGGGGCCAGTGGACCGCTGTTTGGCACCTTTTTTATTCGCGCCGCTCAGGTGACTCAGGCTCATCAAAGCCTGACGCTTGAAGAGCTGTATCAAATGATGCGTGATGGCGCAGAAGGTGTGATTAGCCGCGGTAAGGCTGAACCTGGCGACAAAACCATGTGCGACGTCTGGCTGCCAGTAGTCGAGTCCTTACGCCAGTCCTGCGAGCAGAAACTGAGTGTACAAGCAGCGCTGGAAGCGGCAAGCCAGCAAGCGGAAGCCGCAGCACAAAGCACCATCACCATGCAGGCTCGCAAAGGCCGTGCCAGCTATCTTGGTGAGCGCAGTATTGGGCATCAGGATCCCGGCGCAACGTCGGTGATGTTTATGATGCAAATGCTGGCTCAGGCGTCCAGAGAGTAAGGATAAAGCGATGGTAAACCTGGTTATTGTTTCTCACAGCGCCCAACTGGGCGAAGGCGTCGGTGCGCTGGCCCGGCAGATGTTAATGGGCGGTGATTGCAAAATCGCCATTGCCGCAGGCATTGATGATCCTGAGAATCCGATTGGCACCGATCCGATCAAGGTGATGGAAGCCATCGAGTCCGTGGCCGATACGGACCACGTGCTGGTGATGATGGATATCGGTAGTGCATTACTGAGTGCGGAAACCGCGCTGGAACTGCTCGACCCTGGCATTGCCGCCAAAGTGCGTTTGTGCGCAGCGCCACTGGTTGAAGGCACACTGGCCGCGACGGTTAGCGCCGCCGCGGGTGCTGATATCGATCGGGTCATCCGTGATGCCATGAACGCCCTCGACGCCAAATGTGAGCAACTGGGTTTACCTTCGCCATCCGCAGCGAAACCCGCATCTGCTGTACAGTCTCCCGATGCAGATGCCCGTTCTGTTGCCATTGTGGTGAAAAACCCTAACGGCATCCACGTTCGCCCGGCTTCGCGGCTGGTTTCCGCGTTGTCTGGTTTTAACGCCGACATGTGGCTGGAGAAAAACGGCAAGTGTGTGGTTCCTGATAGCCTGAATCAGATAGCTCTGCTGCAGGTTCGCTGTAATGACACGCTGCGCCTGATTGCCAAAGGCGAACAGGCAGAGGATGCGCTAGCCGCATTTAAACAGCTGGCAGCAGAGAATTTTGGTGAATCGCTCGAGTCCGCTAATGCTGATAACAAGGCAGCTCAGGCTCCCTCAAAAGTCACGGGGACGGCATTCTGTTACACGCCGTTCTCACCCGAGGTAAACCCGCAGTTAGCCGCATCACTCCAGGCTGAGCAGCAGCGATTACAGACCGCCATCCAAAGTACGCTGAACGATCTGAGCGAACTCACCGCACTTGCTGAAGAACGATATTCCGCAGATATCGCTGCCATCTTCTCCGGTCACCACACGCTGTTGGACGATCCTGAACTTTTTGAAATGGCCTGCGATGTAATGCGCGAAAAGCAGTGCAGCGCCGCCTGGGCCTGGCATCAGGTGCTGAGCGATCTCAGCCAGCAGTATTTACAGCTCGATGATCCTTATCTGCAGGCGCGATACATTGATATTGAAGATTTGCTGTCTCGTTCACTGCAGCATTTGACGGGAGAGAGCGCACAAATTCCCGCATTTTTGCGCCCCACTATCCTGGTCGCTGATGTCATTTATCCGTCTACGGTACTGCAACTCGATCCGAAGACCATCAAAGGTATCTGCCTGCGGGACGGCAGCGAAGCCTCGCATCCGGCGATTATCGCTCGTGAAATGGGTCTGTGCTGGATGTGTCAGCAAGGCGCGGCTCTCGATAGCATCAAGATGGGCGATACTCTGACCATTGACTGTGTCACACAGCGGATAACCCGCGCAAACTGATTCCGAAGCACACCCTTTCCAACAAAGGGTGTGCTTCTTCTCTATTCACGTCGGGAAATGTCTGTTTATTCGCAAAATGGGGAGCCGATCACGCGCAACGGTCATTCCTGAACTAAGGTTTTCTCATGGTAAATGCCGCTACTTCGGCACGCCGCTAAGGAGATTAACCGATGATAACGCCAGCAACTCGCCATCCTGGCCTGCTCTCTGTTGCAATAAAACTGACGCTCGCAAGCACCTTTTTTGCCCTTTCCTCTTTTACCGTCAACGCCGAGGACGCACCAGCCGCTACGCCTGCGCCGCCTGATATTCTGCTTGGTCCCCTGTTTAACGATGTACAAACAGCCAAACTGTTTCCTGACCAGAAAACCTTTGCCGACGCGGTGCCAAACAGCGATCCATTAATGATCCTTGCCGATTACCGGATGCAGAAAAACCAGTCCGGATTCGACTTACGCCATTTTGTGCAAGTGAATTTCACCTTGCCGAAAGACGGCGAGAAATACGTGCCCCCGGCCGGGCAATCACTACGCGAACATATTGACGGACTGTGGCCAGTACTCACTCGTTCGACCACCACCGCTGAAAAATGGGATTCGCTGCTGCCGCTCCCGGAGCCGTATGTGGTACCTGGCGGGCGTTTTCGCGAAATATATTATTGGGACAGCTATTTCACCATGCTGGGGCTTGCCGAGAGCAATCACTGGGATAAAGTCTCGGACATGGTGGCAAACTTCGCTTACGAGATTGATTCCTGGGGACACATTCCTAACGGTAACCGCACCTACTACCTGAGCCGTTCGCAACCGCCGTTCTTTGCCTTTATGGTTGAACTGCTGGCGCAGCACGACGGGAATGATGCGCTGAAAAAATACCTCCCGCAGATGCTCAAAGAGTACAGCTACTGGATGGAAGGCATCGAAACACTCCAGCCCGGTCAGCAAAATAAGCGCGTGGTTAAACTGGATGACGGCACCATTTTGAACCGCTACTGGGATGAGCGCGATTCGCCTCGGCCAGAGTCGTGGGTAGAGGATATTGCCACCGCTAAAAGCAACCCAAACCGCCCGGCCACAGAAATCTACCGCGACCTGCGTTCAGCTGCCGCGTCCGGCTGGGATTTTAGTTCCCGCTGGATGGACAATCCTAATCAGCTGGGCACTCTGCGCACCACCAGCATCGTTCCGGTCGATCTCAATGCGTTGATGTACAAAATGGAAAAAATGATCGCCCTCGCCAGCAAGGCTGCCGGTGATGATGCCAAAGCGGCGCAGTACGATGGCTTCGCTAATGCCCGACAAAAAGGGATCGAGAAGTACCTGTGGAACGACAAAGAAGGCTGGTATGCCGACTACGATCTGAAAAGCCACAAAGTACGCAACCAGCTCACGGCCGCCGCTCTGTTCCCGCTGTATGTCAATGCGGCGGCAAAAGATCGCGCCAGTAAAGTCGCCACGGCCACCCAGGCACATCTGCTGCAACCGGGCGGCCTTGCTACCACATCAGTGAAAAGCGGCCAGCAGTGGGATGCCCCCAACGGCTGGGCTCCGCTCCAGTGGGTCGCCGCATCCGGGTTACAGAATTACGGTCAGGATAACGTCGCCATGGACGTAACCTGGCGATTCCTCACCAATGTTCAACACACCTACGATCGCGAGAAAAAGCTGGTTGAGAAGTATGACGTGAGCACCACTGGAACCGGCGGTGGTGGCGGTGAGTATCCGTTGCAGGATGGTTTCGGCTGGACCAACGGCGTAACGCTGAAAATGCTCGACCTGATTTGCGCCAAAGAAAAGCCCTGTGACAACGTACCCGCGTCGCGACCTACCCCTGCAAGTACAGCGCCAGTCGAGTCTAAAAAACAGACTCAACCGACGCCATAACATCATAGCCTGAGCCGTTTTACTTCCTGAATCCGCGCTTCGTCGCGGATTTTTCTTTCTTATATTTCCCCCTTCCAGCTGTCTCTATGGCCTCTAGCCCTTATGGGGTATCCGGGGTTTTCATCCGTGATAAATTGATTCCGAACATGTTTTTATTCGCTGTATATGTAAATATATAGCGAATTTGTAACCTTCAGGATAACAATAATGCCACTGACAAGACGGATGTTTGCCCAACTCGTGGCATCTGCACTGCTGCTCCGCCATCTTCCCGCGTTTGCTCAAACCTCGCTGACTGTGGCTATTGGAGACTCTCCGAAGCCAGAAATGACCCAACGCGTGGTCAGCGCGGGCGCACCTGCTGACATGCTGCTGCTGGCCGTCGCACCGGAAAAACTGGTGGGGCTTTCCTCCTTTGATTTCTCTCGCCAGACCGCCATCCCGTTTAACGATAACATTCGGACTTTGCTGAAACTCGGCAGGCTGGCGGGGCGCGCCAGCACACTCTCGCTTGAAGCACTCCTGGCGCTCAAACCTGACCTGGTTATTGACTGCGGTAATGCCGATGAAACATGGCTTTCTCAGGCCAGACAAGTGAGCGCACAAACACACATTCCCTGGCTGCTGATTAACGGCGAATTGCGCCATACCCCAGAACAGCTGCGCGCAGTCGGTGAAGTATTGGGCGTCGTCTCGCGAACCGCAATGCAGGCCGCGCTGGCCCGTCGATTTATCGATGATGCAATAGCTTTCTCGCATTCACCCGCGGCGAATCTGCGTTTTTATGCCGCGCGCGGTGCCAGAGGACTGGAGACTGGTTTACAAGGTTCTCTGCATACCGAAGCAGCAGAACTATTGGGGTTGCACAATGTGGCGCACATCCCCGGACGACAGGGGCTCACACAGGTCTCAATGGAAAATCTGCTCAGCTGGCAGCCGGATATTATCCTGGTACAGGATGCGGTGACAGCGCAGTTCCTACGAGAAGATCCGGTCTGGCAAGGAGTCAAAGCGGTTGCTGACCGGCGCATTCTGTTTCTCAGCGGTCTGCCGTTTGGCTGGCTGGATGCACCTCCCGGCATCAACCGTTTACTGGGGTTACGCCGCCTGCACGCCTGGCTTGATCCTCAGGTTAACGCGAGCTTTAAAGCTGATATGCAGCGCTACAGTGAGTTGTTCTGGCACACCACGCTAAGCGACGCACAGTATCAAAGGTTGGTGGCAGTCTGATGAAAACATCAACCCTCGGTTTTCTGATGATTGCTGCGGTGGTGCTTTGCGGGAGCGTCGCCGCGGTATCAGGCGCGTATCACCTGGATGCACAGCAGGTTCTGAATCTCGTGGCCGGTACAGATGGCGTTCCAATGCAGGACAAAATCGTCTTCTGGCAAATCCGCCTGCCGCGCATACTGGCTGCATTGCTGCTCGGCGCGGCGCTGGCGGGCGCAGGAACCACCTATCAGGGTATGTTCCGCAACCCGCTGGTCTCACCGGATATTCTCGGCGTGGCGGCGGGTGCGGGTTTAGGTGCCTGTTTAGCAATCCTGTTAGGTTTACCGATCCTGTTCATTCAGCTGTATGCGTTCATGGGCGGTTTATTCGTGGTCGCCGGTGTCTGGTTAATTACCCGGCGAGTCAAGCGACACGACCCGGTGTTAACACTGGTGCTGGTCGGGATTGCGCTGGGTACGGTATGCGGTGCGGGAATTTCACTCATCAAAACGCTGGCCGACCCGTATACCCAACTCCCCTCTATCACCTTCTGGCTGCTTGGCGGTTTATCGACGATCACGCTGCACGGCCTGTGGTTCTCGGCACCGCTGATCTTCGCAGGACTCGTCCCGCTATTGCTGCTGCGCTGGCGCATGAACCTGCTCACCCTGTCGGATGATGAAGCACGATCGCTTGGGATCAACGTCTCGCGATTGCGGCTGGGACTGATCGTCTGCGCTACGTTAATCACCGCCTGTACCGTTGCCATCGCGGGCATTATCGGCTGGATTGGGCTGGTTGTACCGCACATCGGCAGACTCCTCAGTGGCAATAACCACCAGCAGTTGCTGCCGGTTTCCATGGGGGTCGGTGCCATTTTGCTACTGCTCACCGATACTCTTGCCCGCACGCTGAGCAGCACAGAAATCCCGCTGGGGATCCTGACGGCATTTATTGGCGCACCGTTCTTTTTGCTGCTTTTGCTACGGGGAAATCGCCCATGACGCTTCTGACCCTCCGCCATGCGTCGTTGGGATACCACAGTCACCAGCCCGTGTTACGCGATGTCTCATTTCAGGTTTCGCCCGGCTCCGTCTGTTGTCTGATTGGGGCCAACGGCAGTGGAAAAACCACCCTGATGCGCACCATTCTCGGCGTTCTTTCGCCGCTTCACGGTGACATTCTGCTTGATGGCGTCGCCATAAATCATCTCAGCGATCGGCAACGCGCCGCCGCTATCGCCTGGGTTCCTCAGGCACATGACGGCGCGTTTGCCTTCACTGCGCTGGACATGGTGATGATGGGGCTGGCCCCGCAATTGGCGGCATTTGCGGTTCCCGGCGCTAAAGAGCGTGAAAATGCGCACCAGCAGATGACGATGCTGGGAATCTCTCACCTGGCGCCCCGACGCTGGAACACGCTGAGCGGCGGAGAGCGGCAACTGGTGTTAATAGCCCGCGCGCTGGCGCAGCGTCCGCGTCTTTTGTTGCTGGATGAACCCGCTTCCAGCCTGGATTTTGGGCATCAAATCCGTCTGCTCGACACGCTAGTGACGCTGAAAAACTCGGGTATGGCCCTGCTGATGTCGACCCATCATCCGTTGCACGCCCGGGCAATCGCCGACAGCGTGGTACGCGTTGAACCGAACGGTGCAGTGTCGCAGGGGCTTCCTGAACAGCAGCTCGCCACCGATCGTCTGGCAGCGCTGTATCGCGTTACACCGTCACAAATCGCCCATCACCTCTTTGGCTCACACAACTAAGGAATAAGAATGCTCATTGACGACATTGATTTTGCCGATCTTTACCGTAAACAGTTACAGCTGGCGAACAGAACCGAGAAAAAACCGGAGCACTGGGATAAGCGTGCGGAAAAAATGGCAGAGAATTGCGCCTCATTAACCGACAGCTATCTGCTACAGCTGTTGGGAAAAATCGACCTGAAAGGGGCGGAGTCGCTGTTTGATATGGGCTGCGGTCCCGGTACGGTTTCGCTGGCGTTGGCTAAAAAGATGCCAATAGTTTACGGAGTAGATTACAGCCAGGGAATGCTGAGCGTAGCTGCCCGCCGCGCTGCGCAAATGAACGCCCGTCACGTACAGTGGGTGCAGCGGGCCTGGGAGGAACACTGGGATGATTTACCCCAGTGCGATATCGCCGTCGCTTCGCGCTCTACGCTGGTTGCCGATATGCGCCAGGCGATGACCAAACTGAATAATCAGGCCCGACTGCGGGTTTACACCACTCATCTCGTCAGTTCATCTTTCGTTTCCCCCACCATTCAGCGTGCACTGGGCCGCGAAGTGATTGAGCTTCCCAACTATATCTATGCGCTTAATGTCCTGTATCAGATGGGGATCCACGCGCATGTTGATTTTATCCGCGGACCCAACTGCCAGCAGGACAACAGTACCTGGACGCGTTTTCTGGAAAACGTGCGCTGGAGTATGGGTGAACTAAGCGCCGACGAGGTCGAACGTCTGGAAACCTGGTATCAACAGCAGGATCCACGCACGATTGCCCCCGCCAGCCGTGACTGGGCGCTTATCTGGTGGGACAGCGTTCCGCGGGAGGCACTGCAATGATCTACTTTTCGCAGGCGCAAACCGACGCGCTGCTGCTGGAAGATATTCAGGGCGGCGACCTGACTACCCGCGCGTTGGGTATTGGCGCACAGCCGGGCGTTATGGAATTTTACCATCGCCAGGGCGGGTGCGTTAGCGGCACCGCAGTTGCCAGGCAAATGCTCGCCTCATTAGGGCTGACCATCAGCGACATGGTTGCCGATGGTGAACAGGTAAGTGCAGGACAGCGATTGATTTGCGCACATGGGAATGCGGCGGCGCTGCACCAGGGCTGGAAAGCGGTACAAAATGTCCTGGAGTGGAGCTGCGGGGTTTCGGGCTATCTTGAGAGCATGTTGAGCCAACTGCGCCAACGCTATCCTGATGGGCAGATTGCCTGCACCCGCAAAGCCATTCCCGGCACGCGTTTGTTGGCGACTCAGGCAATACTCGCCGCGGGAGGCATTATCCATCGCGGAGGATGCGCCGAAACGGTACTGCTGTTTGCTAATCACCGTCATTTTCTTACCAACCCAAACGACTGGTCAGGTGCGATTGCGTGCTTACGCAGCCATGCGCCAGAAAAAAAGATCGTGGTTGAAGCAGATACACCAGATGAGGCATTAGCCGCGCTTCGCGCCGCGCCTGATGTCCTGCAACTCGACAAATTTACCCCTGAGCAAGCAACAGAAATTGTCCGCCAGGCACCTTTTCTGGCCCCCCATTGCACGCTGGCGCTGACTGGCGGCATTACCCTCGCCTCGCTGGCGAGTTATCTCGACTGTGGCATCAGACTTTTCATCACTTCCGCGCCTTACTACGCTCCGCCTGCGGATATCAAAGTTAGCCTGAGCCCGGACGCACGTGGCATATAACATTAATAAATGGACTAAAAATAATGAATTTCAACAAAAGTTGTCTTTACACAGCCCTGTCGTTTGCTTTCGCGCACAGTGCTTTTGCTGGGCAGGAAAGCGAAACCATGACCGTCTGGTCAAGCCCGGCCTCCGCGGCAACCACTACGGTTCTCGGCCAGGAAACGATGCAGCAACTGGATAAGCAAAACGTGGCGCAGGCGCTGAGCGTTGTCCCCGGCGTCGTGCTGCAAAAGTCAGGCAACCGCAATGAGCAGCAGGTGAAAGTCCGCGGTTTTGACAGCCGTCAGGTTCCCGTCTATTTTGACGGCGTGCCGGTATACATCCCCTATGACGGCAACCTCGATTTAGGCCGTTTTCTGACCTCCGATATCGCTTCGGTTGAAGTCTCCAAAGGCTACTCGTCTCTGCTACAAGGGCCGAACCAGATGGGCGGCGCCATCAATATCACCACCAAAAGACCTACCAAACCGGTTGAAGGCAGCATTGGCTATCGCCAGGGCTGGAGTCGTAGCAAAGACAACGCCCACGATATGCATGCTTCATTTGGCGCCAGCAACGATCTCGGTTACATCCAGCTCAGCGGCAGTCAGTTGAAGCAGGATTTCCTTGGCCTACCGCATGGCGTGGACAACCCTATTGCGGGCAGCAACGGCAAGATTGCCAACTCCTCCGCCGATGATAAACGCGGCATCGTGAAGCTGGGCTTTACCCCACGTGGTGATGACGAATATGTGCTGACCTATATTAATCAGGACGGTGAAAAAGATAACCCTCCGTACGCTGGAACCAGCAGTCAGAAATCACGCTACTGGCAATGGCCACAGTACGATAAAGAGAGCTATTACTATCAGGGAACGACCCATCTGGGCGACCGTTTTACCCTGAAAAGCCGTCTGTATCGCGACACATTTGAAAATACGTTGATGATGTACAACTCGCTTGCCGATCTGAAAAACAAAAAAGGCAGCTACAGTCATTATTCAGACTATAGCGATGGGGCTGGTCTGCAGCTCGCTGCGGATATGCGTGAGAACGACCAGCTCTCTTTCGCGGTGAACTGGAAGGATGATGTTCACCGCGAGAAAGGCGCACCTAATGCGGCTTACGACCGTTACGAAGACCGCACCTGGTCTGTTGCCAGTGAATATCAGTGGGCAGCGGCGGATAATGTCGATGTAGTGGCGGGAATAAGCTATGACTGGCGCGACAGTCTGGAAGGCATGAAGCACGAGAAAAATGGCAGCGTCACCCACTATGATGACAACAATCAGTCGGCCTTCAACTGGCAGATGATGACCAAATATCACTTTGAAAATTCAGACACATTAGCGCTGTCCTACTCTGACAGAACGCGTTTCCCGACGTTGAAAGAGCGCTACACAACCTCGAAACCGGCCTATAACCAAGTGGCGCTGGTCAATCCGCAGCTTAAACCGGAACGCGCCCGCAGCGTGGATCTGACCTGGAATGGTTCACTTGGCAAAGACTGGGGATTCGAAGCCAGCGTCTATTACAACCGCATCAGAGATGCCATTCTTTCGCACAATATTGATGCCGATACCATCCAGAATCAGAACAGCGGCCGGGTGGATTACACCGGTCTGGATGCAGGCGTTAAAGGTAAAGTCTTTGATATGCTGGATGTTGGGCTGAGCTATGGCCTGATTCATGCGGATGTCAAACGCAGCGACATCGGCAAAATAACCGATTTGCCGACGCAAACCCTCACCGCATGGATGACGCTGAAACCGTGGGATCCGCTGAGCATTACGCTGTCTGAAGAGGCCCGCTCATCGAGCTATAGCAATAGCGACGGCTCGCAGAAAGCCGCAGGTTTCGCCATTACCCATTTACGCGCCGACTACGCCATCGGTCACGGGTTTAGCGTCAACGCTTCGGTCAATAACCTGTTCGATACACAATACGTGTACAGCGAAGGATTTATCGAAGAAGGCCGTAATTACTGGGCTGGGATTGAGTACCAGTTCTGACTTAGCCATATAGAGAAACGGCCCCGCTCGGGGTAATGCTGTTCAGTTAACGCCTCAGTTTCAGAAAGTATCACCTGTGAGGGTAGAAGTTATGAATATGCACTCTCAGAGAAAGGGTTCCGTTCACCTCATGTTCATCGCTTCTCTGAAACGCCGGCTCCTGTGAACGTGTAAAGGGCGTTCTCCGCCACGCCCTTTACAATCTCGGCTCCCGGCGGGAAAATTGCCACTTCGTGGTTCCCTCCGCTTTTTCCTTCAGGCTACCGGGTCGGGCGCGAGGTAGCATCCCTGCAAAACGCGCCCTGAGCCAGCATCCATGCTGGCTCTCCCGGCCTTACGGAAACACGTCGGCAATTTTCAGCCGGACCAGCCCGCACCTCACCTTCTGCGTTTTTGTTTAAACAGCAAAACAGATTTAACTGGAAGTCAGAGAGTTGAAGCGATGACTCTGGTTCCGGCTGAAAATCGATGAGGCGTTGACGGCTGACCGGGGCTGTCCGCAGGGATGCGGACAGAGGGGACGGCCTGCATGGATGCAGGCTCGGCCCCGACCCGACAGGCAGACGGCATAAGACGAATGAATCGCGTTGCGACGACTTTCCCGCCGGGAGCCTAGGATGCAAGGGAGGCGGCGGTGAGCCTCCCTTGCACGTTCACGGGTATCTGCGCTTCAGAGAAATGACACAACTAAGGTGAACGGAACTCTGAGCAAGAATCACATGTTCACCAGACATGCTTAACTGAACGGCATTACTGCTCGGGCGCCGTTCGATTAATCTCGTCGTACAAGCCGGAAGACACCCAGCACAACAATCGCGCCGACCACGGCCACCAGGAAGCTGTGGAGATTAAACCCGCTGACATCGCCGCCAATACCAAACATCGTTGCCAGCCATCCACCGACCACAGCACCAACGACACCCAGAATACAGGTCAGGATAAATCCCCCGCCATCGCGCCCCGGCATAATCAGTTTGGCGATAACCCCCGCAATCAGACCAAAAATAATCCAGGCAATAATTCCCATTTTCAGGCCCTCTTTCCAGTGAACGCACGCGCAAGACATTCCTGCGCCAGCACTTAAAGTATAGGCAAGCCGTCGCGACATGCTTTTATCACGCAGACTTAATTCATTGGGTTTGGTAAAAAATTTCATCCATTTGTATTAAGTTCCGTCGATTGATGCCGATAACCCAACGACAAACCAGGCATCCAGGAGTCATTAGGTGTGAGTAACTACAATGAGCAGTTCCTGAAGCAAAATCCGTTAGCGGTGTTAGGTGTACTTCGGGACTTAAAGTCGCAGCAGGTTCCACTGCGTATCTCCTGGTCGGGCGGCCAGTTCATCAGCAAAGTTCTGGCCGTCAGCCCGGACGAGCTGGTCATGGATTTTGGCAGCCAGGAATATGAAAACCAGGCCGTACAGCGGGCCAGCCAGATCTCGATTATCGCCGAAACGCAGGGAGCCAAAGTAGAATTCACCCTGCCACAGTTGAAAAAAGGCGAGTATCAGCAACTGCCGGCGTTTATTTCATCCTTGCCGCCTTCTCTGTGGTTTGTGCAGCGTCGCGAATATTTCCGCATCGGCGCTCCGCTGCACCCTCCCTATCGCTGCACGGCAAAAATGCCGGACAACAGCACGCTGTGCTTTCGCTTATTCGATTTATCGCTTGGCGGTATGGGCGGGCTGTTAGAAACGGCAAAACCAGAAGGACTGGTAGAAGGTATACGCTTCGCGCAGGTTGAACTGAATATGGAGCAATGGGGGGTGTATCACGTTGACGCCCAGCTCATTTCCATTAGCGAGCGCAAAGTTATCGACAGCAAAAACGAAACCATTACCACTCCCCGCCTGAGCTTTCGTTTTCTCAACGTCGGCCCGGCGGTGGAGCGGAACTTACAGCGGATTATTTTTTCCCTTGAACGCGAGGCCCGGGAAAAATCGAATAAGGTGCGCGAGTAAACTCACACGAACTACATCACATCCAGCGCTTGTTGAAGCTTCCAGATATAGCGCGGGGCCTGCGGCGCCGGATGATTGTCCGCAACATGTTCAATAAATTCATCCGGGCTGAGATCGTTGATCTTATTGATGGCTTTCTTCCTGTCGGAAGAGAACGTTCGCAGCAATGCGCCCGCGCCGTTGGCGTACGATACTACCAGCGCATACTGCATCACCTGCGGATCTTCAATCCCGGCCAGCGGCCCGGTTTCGAGAATACTCAGGTATGCGGCCCCCATGGAGATATTGCGTTCGGGGTTTTTCAACTCGCTGGTCGACGGCTCTCCGCTCCAACCCATGCGGCGATAAACATCGCGTCCTGAAGTTGAGGCTTTCAACTGCATCAGACCAATCGCATTGGACTTACTGACCGCATTCGGATTTCCGCCTGATTCAATGGCAATAATAGCGGTAATCAATTGTGGACTGACACCCCAGGCCGCACCGGCTTTTTCACTGATCGGCATCCATTGCATTGCGCGTTTAACCGGAACTTCAGCATTCCACGGCGGGTTTTTGTAATCATGTTTTGAACTACAGCCCGCAAGTAATACAACCAAAAAAGCAAACCATCTCAATTTCACGTCATCTATCCTTATAGCCGGAACCTGTCGCTGAGGTGACAACGACATACCTACGCGGCATGATATACATTTGGTTTTAGTTGTAGCAAGGAAATGCCATGTCCCGGTTTCACTTAATTGCCCCGTCGGGCTACTGTATCAATCAGCAGGCTGCCTTACGTGGGCTTGCGCGTCTTACTGAGGCCGGTCATCAGGTCGACAATTCAGCAGTCATTGCGCGCCGCTGCCAGCGTTTTGCAGGTACAGAGGCAGAAAGGCTTGCTGATGTTAACTCGCTCGTTAATCTGAAAACCCCCGATACTATTGTGATGGCGGTACGCGGCGGCTATGGCGCGAGCCGTTTACTGGCAGAAATTGACTGGCAGGGGCTGGCAGCCCGCCAGCAACAAGATCCGTTGCTGCTGTGCGGACACAGCGATTTTACGGCGATCCAGTGTGGTCTGCTGGCACAGGGGAATGTGATTAGCTTCAGCGGCCCGATGCTGGCGGCGAACTTCGGCGCCGAAGAAATGAACGCATTCACCGAGCACCATTTCTGGCAGGCTTTGCGTAATGCCCAATTTACCCTCGAATGGCAGGGTGAGGGTCCGCAGTGCGCAACTGAAGGTACACTGTGGGGCGGAAATCTGGCGATGATCATTTCGCTGATGGGTACACCGTGGATGCCGGCTATCAAAAACGGCATTTTGGTGCTGGAAGACATTAACGAGCATCCATTCCGTGTCGAGCGTATGCTGCTGCAGCTATACCACGCCGGAATACTGGCCCAGCAAAACGCCATTATTCTTGGCAGTTTTAGCGGTAGCGCACCCAATGATTACGATGCCGGTTACAATCTTGATTCAGTTTGTGATTTTCTGCGCGCCAGATTATCAGTACCGTTGATCTGCGGCCTCGATTTTGGCCATGAACAACGCACTGTCACCTTGCCTTTGGGAGCCAATGCGGTGCTGAAAAATGATAAAAACGGCACTCAGCTCACCTTAAGTGGGCATCCGGTACTAAAATCGTAAAAAAAGCGGCTAATAGGGCTAAGTAAAACGCTGTTTCTGTCGTTATTATGGTAGGGTTTATTAATACGAAACAGCGTAATTCAGGAGTAACCGAACGTTGGATGCCGCAGCAATTATTAGCCTTTTTATTTTGGGTTCCGTTCTCGTCACCTGCAGTATCTTACTCAGTTCATTCTCATCACGTCTCGGTATCCCAATTCTGGTGATATTTCTCGCTATCGGTATGTTAGCGGGCGTGGATGGTATAGGCGGCATACCTTTCGATAACTATCCATTCGCCTACATGGTGAGTAACCTGGCACTGGCGGTTATCCTGCTCGACGGCGGGATGCGCACCCAGGCCAGCTCTTTTCGCGTTGCGTTAGGCCCGGCGCTATCGTTGGCGACGGTCGGTGTGCTGATTACTTCCGGACTCACCGGCATGATGGCCGCGTGGCTGTTTCATCTGGATCTTATCGAAGGACTCCTGATTGGCGCGATTGTTGGTTCAACCGACGCCGCGGCGGTCTTTTCCCTGCTTGGCGGTAAGGGGCTTAACGAACGCGTTGGCTCTACGCTGGAAATTGAATCCGGCAGTAATGACCCGATGGCCGTGTTTTTGACCATCACGCTCATCGCCATGATCCAAAACCACGAGACCGGTTTAAGCTGGATGTTCGCGGTGCACATTATCCAGCAGTTTGGCTTAGGCATCATTATCGGTCTTGGCGGTGGATATATGCTCCAGCAGATGATTAACCGCATTTCGCTGCCTGCCGGACTGTATCCGCTATTGGCGTTAAGCGGTGGGATCCTGATTTTTGCCCTGACCACTGCGCTGGAAGGCAGCGGTATTCTGGCGGTTTATCTGTGTGGTTTCCTGCTGGGTAATCGCCCTATTCGCAACCGGTTTGGCATTCTGCAAAACTTCGACGGTCTGGCCTGGCTGGCGCAAATCGCCATGTTCCTGGTGCTCGGACTGCTGGTTACGCCATCCGACCTGCTGCCTATCGCAATCCCGGCACTGATTTTGTCTGCGTGGATGATATTCATTGCCCGCCCGCTTTCGGTCTTCGCGGGACTGCTGCCGTTTCGTGGCTTTAATTTGCGAGAGCGCATTTTCATCAGTTGGGTGGGTCTGCGCGGTGCGGTACCCATCATCCTCGCCGTCTTCCCAATGATGGCGGGTCTGGAGAACGCGCGCCTGTTCTTTAACGTCGCCTTCTTCGTGGTACTTATCTCGTTGCTGTTTCAGGGAACG
Source organism: Citrobacter sp. Cpo103 (assembly GCF_030332605.1). NCBI lineage: Bacteria > Pseudomonadati > Pseudomonadota > Gammaproteobacteria > Enterobacterales > Enterobacteriaceae > Citrobacter > Citrobacter sp. Cpo103. Next base: position 111,374 of record NZ_JAOWHO010000021.1, read on the forward strand.
TCGCTTTCATGGGCTGCTAAAAAAGCCAAAGTGGTGGTCCCTCCCGTCGGCTGGCCCGTGTCGCGCATTGGTCTGGATATTCATCCGGATAACCCGTGGGAGCAGTTTGTTTATCAGCTCAGCGCGGATAAGTGGTGTGTGGGCGCCGCACTGCGCGACCTGCATATGCCGGAAGAAACGCGAATAGCCGCCCTGTTTCGTGACAACGTGCTGTTTCACCCCTCCGGCAGTACGCGTCTTCGCGAAGGCGATGTATTGTGTGTTATTGGCCGCGAGCGCGATCTCCCGGCTCTTGGCAAGCTGTTCAGCCAGTCGCCACCTGTGTCGTTAGACCAGCGCTTCTTCGGTGATTTTATTCTTGAAGCCAGCGCAAAATATGCCGATGTGGCGCTGATTTATGGCCTGGATGATGGCACCGAATATCGTGATAAGCAGCAAACGCTGGGTGAAATTGTCCAGCATCTGCTTGGTGCCGCGCCGGTCGTCGGTGACCAGGTGGAATTCGCTGGTATGATCTGGACGGTGGCCGAGAAAGAAGATAATGCAGTGCTGAAGGTTGGTGTTCGCGTTGCTGAAGATGAGGATGAGTAAAGCGGATGTTTTTGCCGGGTGGCGGCTGCGCCTTACCCGGCCTACAAAATGCACTAAATAAAGTTACACCGTCACAACTGGCACGCGCAGCGCCAGAGAACACATTAACTCGTAGCCTACCGTACCTGCGGCGGTGGCCACATCGTCAATTTTAATCTCTTTGCCCCACAGCTCTACCGGCGTCCCGATCCCTGCCTGCGGGCACGGTGTCAGATCTACCGCCAACATATCCATTGAGACTGTCCCCACCGTCCCGGTACGTACACCATCCACCAGCACAGGCGTTCCGCTTGGCGCATGGCGTGGATAACCGTCTGCATAGCCGGTCGCTACAATGCCAATGCGCTGCTCGCCGCTGGCAGTGTAACGTCCACCGTAGCCCACCCGATCGCCAGCTTTCAGCGTTTGTATGCCTATTATCTCGCTGCTCAAAGTCATCACTGGCTTCAGGCCGGTGTTAGCGATGTCTCGCCATTGTCCCGAAGGCGATGCGCCATACAAAATAATGCCCGGACGAACCCAGTCATAATGCGCTTCAGGGTGCCACAGCGTGGCGGCCGAATTCGACAGCGATCGTCTGCACTCCAGCCCTTTAGTTGCCTGCGCAATACGCGCCATAGCTTCCTGAATACCTTCCGGGTGCTCTGCATCGGCAAAATGCGACATCAGCGTCATTTCACCGACGTTGGGCATCGCCCGCAGCTGTTGCCAGACCGTGGGAACTCTTTCCGGTAAAAACCCAAGCCGGTTCATACCACTGTTCACCTTCAGGTAAACATCGAGCGGCGCCTTCAGGCGCGCATTCTGCAATGCTTTTAGCTGCCAGTTACTGTGTACACAGGTGGTTAGTCGATAATTGTCATATACAGTCAGGTCTTCAGCGTGGAAAAAACCCTCCAGCATGAGTATCGGGCCTTTCCATCCACGCTCGCGTAGGGTTATCGCCTCTTCAAGATTGAGCATGGCAAAACCATCGGTTGTGCCCAACGCATTCCAGACGCGTTCAATACCGTGTCCATACGCATTGGCTTTTACCACCGACCAGACGCGGGCGTCCGGCGCGGCCTGGCGGGTAATGGTCAGATTTTGTTTCAACGCCTGCAGGTCAATGCTGGCCAGTATCGGGCGGGTCATCTCACGTCCTTATCAGTTATGTGCGCCATGTAAATGCCGTGGACGAGAGGGGGTAAACCCCGGACTGTAACGCGCCACGCTCAGATCGTCATAAGGTATGGCTGGCGTGCGACCAGAAAGGATATCGCTCAGCAGCTGACCGGAGCCGCAGGCCATGGTCCAACCCAGCGTGCCGTGGCCGGTATTGAGCAGCAGATTCTTAAAGCGGGTGCGCCCCACCACCGGCGTTCCGTCCGGCGTCATCGGACGCAGTCCGGTCCAGAAGGTTGCCTGCTCCACATGACCGCCGCGCGGGAAGAGATCGCGTACGACCATTTCCAGCGTTTCACGACGAGGTTGTAGCAGTTCTGTATTAAAGCCGACAATCTCCGCCATACCGCCTACGCGAATACGATTGTCAAAGCGGGTAATAGCGATTTTGTAGGTTTCATCAAGGATAGTAGAAACCGGCGCACCGTCATCTTGCGCCACCGGAATGGTCAACGAATAGCCTTTGAGCGGATAGACCGGGATATCAACGATCCCTTTCAGCATTGCCGTGGAGTACGAACCAAACGCCATCACATAGGCATCGGCTTTAACTATCTCTTCGCCGCACTGGACGCCATAAATCTGCTCACCATCGCTCAGCAGCTTATCGACCGGGGTATTAAAGCGAAACTTAACGCCTGCCTGCTCCGCCATCTGCGCCAGACGCTGGGTAAACAGCTGGCAGTCGCCGGTTTCATCATTCGGTAAGCGCAGACCACCGGTCAGTTTGTGCGCCACTTCTGCCAGTGCGGGTTCGACTTCCGCCAGACGGTTTGCTTCCAGCAGTTGATATGGCACGCCAGCGTCTTCGAGCACGGCGATGTCGCGAGTGGCGTTCTCATACTGTTGGGCAGTACGGAAAAGTTGCAGGGTTCCGCCCTGACGTCCTTCGTACTCGATACCGGTAGAGGCGCGCAGCGCTTTCAGGCAATCACGGCTGTATTCCGCCAGCCGCACCATGCGTCCTTTATTTTCCATATAGTGGCTGGTGTCGCAGTTGCGCAGCATCTGCCACATCCATTTCAACTGGAACTGGGTTCCGTCAAGACGGACGGCCAGCGGAGCGTGGCGCTGAAACATCCACTTAATTGCTTTTAGCGGTACGCCTGGTGCCGCCCATGGTGCTGCATAACCTGGAGAGATTTGCCCCGCGTTCGCCGCACTGGTTTCCAGTGCCGGACCGGGCTCACGATCAATGACGGTGACATCGTGTCCAGCCTGACTTAAGTACCAGGCGCTGGTCACGCCAACGACACCACTTCCCAGTATGACAACTCGCATAGCCACTCCGTTAACAGTAAAAGAACAATCATCTAATTACATCTTGATAACTCAGTTGAAAATATTATTCAACATATGGCTTTTTTATGGTGACTTACCTCACATATAACGGTGATGGCTGGGGACTCTCCGCTTTGGCATCTCCTGCTGTGCGTTATTTTTATCCAGCATAAAATTTTGCGGCCATGCCATTTTTCGACGCCTCGCTAACGTGAAATCGCAAAGAAAAAATTTCTGCCGCAGCACGTTTTTTAACACCATGATCTATGCTTGACATGAGGTACTCCAGACAGAGAGTGCCGCCAACAATGAGGGTGCGCGAATGGCTACGATTGATTCCATGAACAAGGACAGCACACGGTTAAGCGATGGACCCGACTGGACGTTTGATCTGCTGGATGTCTATCTGGCAGAGATAGACCGCGTGGCGAAACTCTACAAACTGGACACCTACCCGCACCAAATCGAGGTGATCACCTCCGAACAGATGATGGACGCTTACTCCAGCGTCGGGATGCCGATCAACTATCCTCACTGGTCGTTTGGTAAAAAGTTTATTGAAACCGAGCGCTTGTATAAGCATGGTCAGCAGGGACTGGCCTATGAGATTGTTATCAACTCCAATCCGTGTATCGCGTATCTGATGGAGGAGAACACCATCACCATGCAGGCGCTGGTGATGGCGCATGCCTGCTACGGACACAACTCCTTCTTCAAAAACAACTACCTGTTCCGAAGCTGGACGGATGCCAGTTCCATTGTCGATTACCTGATCTTCGCGCGAAACTATATAACCCAGTGTGAAGAGCGTTACGGCGTGGATGAAGTCGAAAAGCTGCTCGACTCCTGCCATGCGCTGATGAACTACGGCGTTGACCGTTACAAACGCCCGCAAAAAATCTCCCTACAGGAAGAGAAAGCCCGTCAGAAAAGCCGTGAAGAGTATCTGCAAAGCCAGGTGAATATGTTGTGGCGCACACTGCCGAAGAAAGAGGAAGAGAAAACCGTGGCGGAAGCCCGCCGTTATCCCTCTGAGCCACAGGAGAACCTGCTGTACTTCATGGAGAAGAATGCCCCGCTGCTGGAGTCCTGGCAACGCGAGGTGTTGCGCATTGTACGCAAGGTCAGCCAGTATTTTTATCCGCAGAAACAGACGCAGGTGATGAACGAAGGCTGGGCCACTTTCTGGCATTACACCATCCTGAACCACCTTTATGATGAGGGTAAAGTCACCGAACGGTTTATGCTGGAGTTTCTGCATAGCCATACCAATGTGGTATTTCAGCCGCCCTACAACAGCCCGTGGTATAGCGGGATAAACCCTTATGCCCTGGGGTTTGCCATGTTCCAGGATATCAAACGTATTTGTCAGTCGCCGACCGAGGAGGACAAATACTGGTTCCCGGACATAGCGGGTTCTGACTGGCTGGAAACCCTGCATTTCGCGATGCGCGATTTCAAAGATGAGAGCTTTATCAGCCAGTTCCTGTCACCAAAGGTGATGCGTGATTTCCGTCTGTTCACCGTGCTGGATGACGATCGTCACAACTACCTGGAGATATCTGCGATTCATAATGAGGAAGGATATCGTGAGATCCGCAACAGGTTGTCGTCGCAATACAACCTCAGCAACCTGGAGCCGAATATTCAAATCTGGAACGTCGATCTGCGTGGCGACCGTTCGCTCACCTTACGCTACATTCCGCATAACCGCGCGCCGCTGGATAAAGGACGCAAAGAAGTGCTCAAGCACGTACACCGGCTTTGGGGTTTTGACGTGATGCTGGAGCAACAGAATGAAGATGGCAGCGTGGAGCTGTTGGAGCGTTGCCCGCCAAGGATGAACGGTCTGTAAATCTTATTACCGGAGGCGGTGTAAACACCATATCCGGCCTACGAAGTGCACGTATTGTAGGCCGGATAAGACGCTTTGGCGTCGCCATCCGGCATGGAGCGATTAACGGCCCTGAATAGCTAAGTCGCCCGGCAGGCTCTTCTGCATACGATGCCAAATTTCGCCGCTGTCGTGACCATAGCGGCGCACCGTTTCATACACCTGCTCATGAGCGCCCTGCTCGCAGAGTTCTGACAGTTTACGGTAGAAGCTCAGCGCCAGCGCGCGCGCTTCCGGATTGGCAAAATAATGACGGCCAATGCGGGTATATAATCCTTTCATACCGTTGAGGATCAAACCGTAAATCGGATTGCCGGAGGCAAATGCCAGACCGCGGAAAATGTTATAATCCAGATCGGCAAATGCGTCAGCGTGGTCGGCCACCTGATTTGCCGTCGCCAGAACCTCCTGCGCTTTATCAGGATGCTGGCGAAACGCAGTACGAACAAAGATCGTTGAAATATTGGTACGCACAGACAGCAGATTATCAATCAACTGCGGGACACTCTCGTGATCGAGACGCGCCAGCGTTTCAAGAATATTCAGCCCGGAGGTTTCCCAGAAGTTATTCACCTTCGTCGGTTTGCCGTGTTGAATGGTCAACCAGCCATCTCGCGCCAACCGCTGCAATACTTCGCGTAGCGTGGTACGTGTCACCCCAATAAGTTCGGAGAGTTCACGTTCAGCGGGCAAAATAGTGCCAGGTGGGAAGCGGTTATTCCAGATACTTTCAATGATGTATTCTTCCGCGAACCCAGCCGGGCTTTGCGCCTTAATGACCATAGTAAAAATTCCATTACACAGCAAAACATAGTTACACACATCATACCAGATGGGTATCTTAGCTGATAGCTGACGCAATGAAGAAAAAGTGGATCAAGGCTTCATTTTCCAAATAACGCTACAGTACAGCCAACCTTGTCAGTCTCGTGAATAGCTTGCCTGTACTCCCTCCTCCCGCTAAGCTTTGCGGTCAAACATAAAAACATGATTTCATTTTTAAAGGTAGGGAAATCACCATGGAGCTATCATGGGGCCGCGCGATGTGGCGCAATTTTTTAGGTCAATCACCAGACTGGTACAAACTTGCACTGCTTGTCTTCTTAGTCGTCAACCCGATTATTTTTTTCATCAACCCTTTTATCGCCGGCTGGTTGCTGGTGGCCGAGTTCATTTTCACGCTGGCGATGGCGTTAAAATGCTACCCACTGCTGCCAGGCGGGCTGTTGGCTATCGAAGCTGTCATTATTGGCATGACCAGCACCACGCATGTGCGTGAAGAGGTTGCCGCAAACCTTGAGGTGTTATTGCTGCTGATGTTTATGGTGGCAGGCATCTACTTTATGAAGCAGTTATTACTGTTTATTTTCACGCGTCTGCTGCTCACTATTCGCTCCAAGACGCTGCTGTCGCTGTCTTTTTGTGTTGCAGCCGCTTTCCTCTCGGCGTTCCTCGATGCGTTGACCGTCGTGGCCGTGGTGATCAGCGTTGCGGTCGGTTTTTATGGTATCTACCATCGCGTTGCTTCTTCTCGCGCGGAAGACAACAACATGCTCGATGACAGCCATATCGATCAGCACAATAAAGTCGTACTTGAGCAGTTCCGCGGTTTTCTGCGTAGCCTGATGATGCACGCGGGTGTCGGTACGGCGTTAGGCGGCGTGATGACCATGGTGGGCGAACCACAAAACCTGATTATCGCCAAAGCAGCTGGCTGGCATTTTGGTGACTTCTTCCTGCGCATGTCGCCGGTTACCGTCCCGGTACTGATTTGCGGCCTGTTAACCTGTGTGCTGGTCGAGAAATTACGCTGGTTTGGCTATGGCGAAACGCTGCCGGAGACCGTCCGTGATGTCCTGCAACAGTTTGACGATCAGAGCCGCCAACAACGTACCCGTCAGGACAAAATCAAACTGATTGTCCAGGCGATTATTGGCGTCTGGCTGGTCGTTGCTTTGGCCCTGCACCTGGCAGAAGTCGGATTGATCGGTTTGTCGGTCATCATTCTGGCAACCTCGTTGACCGGCGTCACCGACGAACATGCGATAGGTAAAGCCTTTACCGAATCGCTACCCTTCACCGCGCTGCTAACCGTGTTCTTCTCTATTGTCGCGGTGATTATCGATCAACAGCTCTTTTCGCCGATAATTCAGTTTGTTTTGCAGTCTTCTGAGCATGCTCAACTGACGCTGTTTTATCTCTTCAACGGCCTGCTGTCTTCGATCTCTGATAACGTTTTTGTCGGCACTATTTACATTAACGAAGCCAAAGCCGCACTGGAACAAGGGACCATCAGCCTCAACCAGTACGAACTGTTAGCGGTAGCGATTAATACCGGGACCAACCTGCCTTCCGTGGCTACACCAAACGGTCAGGCGGCGTTCCTGTTCCTGCTGACCTCCGCGCTGGCACCATTGATTCGCCTCTCTTATGGCCGCATGGTGTGGATGGCTCTGCCGTATACTCTCGTCCTGACGCTCGTTGGTCTGCTTTGCGTCGAGTTCACGCTGGTACCGGTGACCGAGTGGATGACTCAAACGGGCTGGTTAGCTACACTTTCATAACAATTAACCGGGCAAATCACTGCCCGGTTTGACTTTTTGCATGATAAATATCCGATTACGCAAATTTTCAATTCCCGCTAGTGGCGCATAAAGTGAATTGGTTTAAACTGCGGTCTCTACGCATGTTGCAGGGAAATGATTATGTTGCGATTTTTAAACCAGTGCTCCCGAGGTCGTGGAGCATGGTTATTGTTGGCGTTAACCGCCTTTGCGCTGGAGCTCGTCGCGCTGTGGTTCCAGCACGTCATGCTGCTAAAACCTTGCGTGTTGTGTATTTACGAACGTAGCGCATTATTCGGCGTGATGGGTGCAGGGCTGGTTGGTGCTATCGCACCAAAAACACCGCTGCGCTATGTGGCGATGATAATCTGGATTTACAGTGCCTGGCGCGGACTTCAGTTAGCGTATGAGCACACCATGATTCAGCTGCACCCATCACCGTTTATGACCTGTGATTTTGCCGCACGCTTCCCAAGCTGGCTGCCACTGGACAAATGGCTGCCGCAGGTGTTTTTAGCGTCCGGTGACTGTGCTGAGCGCCAGTGGTCTTTTTTAACCCTGGAAATGCCGCAGTGGCTGTTGGGGATCTTCGCCGCCTACCTGGTGGTCGCCGTGCTGGTGGTGATAGCACAGCCGTTCAAACCGAAAAAACGTGACCTCTTCGGTCGCTAACAGAGACGCTCCTTCGGGAGCGTTTTTTTTGCCTTAAATTCATTGCCTGCTGGCATCTATAAGATGTATATTAAATACATCTTATAGATGCCACACCAAGGAGATGTCTTATGTCCCATTTACGCATCCCGGCAAACTGGAAAGTTAAACGCTCTACTCCCTTCTTTACCAAAGACAACGTCCCTGCAGCACTGCTTTCTCACCATAACACTGCAGCAGGCGTTTTTGGCCAGCTTTGTGTGATGGAAGGTACGGTAACGTATTACGGCTTTGCCAATGAAGACGCAAAAGAGCCTGAAGTAAAAGTGGTGATTAATGCCGGTCAGTTTGCGACCAGTCCACCGCAGTATTGGCATCGCGTTGAATTAAGCGACGACGCTCAATTCAACATCAATTTCTGGGTTGAAGATGACAACCATGGAGATGAGATGTATCAGGCGAAAAAGTCTTAAGCCTTAACGCCTGCTAATCGATGGGCGGCTTAGTCCGCCCATGAAGGTTTGTTCAGAATATGATCCTGCCAGTCACGCACTTCCGATTCTTTCACCGCAATATGACGTACTGAAATACGTTCACCGTGCATCGCCGCTTTTGATCCCGTCAGCAGTGGATGCCACTCCGGCAGCCCTTTACCTTCCGCTAGCAGACGATACGCACAGGTCATCGGCAGCCATTCAAAGGTAGGCAGATTATCGCGCGTCAGTTTGATACAGTCAGGCTCGTACTCGAATCGACGTTCGTAATTACGGCACTGACAGGTTTTGATATTGAGCTGCTTACACGCGACGTTAGTAAAATAGATTTCGTCGGTGTCTTCATCCATCAGCTTATGCAGGCAGCATTGACCACACCCGTCACATAATGACTCCCACTCGGCATCGGTCATTTCATCCAGGGTTTTACTTTGCCAGAAAGGTATGTCGCTCATCAGGGTATCCGCTATTGCAATAAAGCTGCACCTTATAACCAGTCTGGCACGCTGATGCAAGTTTTGCCGCCCGAAAAGGCGGCAAGAAGAGATTACAGCACGCGTGTCGTCAGCGTTTGACCATGAAAACTGATAGCCAGTTCATCACCGCTGTTTAACGGCCCAACGCCCGCTGGCGTCCCCGTCAACACAACATCGCCCGCTTTGAGGGTAAAGAAACGACTCATGTAGGCAATCAAAGGAACGATTTGATGGATCATATCCGCCGTGGTGCCGTGCTGACGCTGTTCACCGTTGACCGTTAATCCGAGCATCGTATCCTGTGGATCGCCGTTAAACTCCGCCACCGGAATAAACCCTGACAGCGGGCAAGAGTTATCAAAACCCTTCGCTTTTTCCCATGGCTGCCCCGCCTTCTTCATTTTGCCCTGAATATCACGCAGGGTCAGATCCAACGCGACGCCATAGCCCGCGATGGCTTTGCGCACATGTTCTTCCGTCGCCTGACGTAAGGTCGCGCCAATCAAAACAGCCAGCTCAACTTCATGGTGAACCGAACCCATATCAGATGGGATAACCAGCGGCTGACGCAAATCGCACAGCGCGGTTTCCGGTTTAATAAACAGCACCGGCTCTTCCGGAGGCGTTCCACCCATCTCTTTAATATGGTTGGCATAGTTACTCCCTACGCAAACCACCTTACTCACCGGATAATCCAGCAGAGCACCATGCCAGTTATGATGTTGATACATTACTTTCCCCTAACGTAGTTATCAATTTCAGGTACTGCATCGATGGGGCGTGCTGCTGCCGGATGCAGTTTAACGTTTATCGTCTGGTGTATTTTGTTTCGTCGCGGCCAGATGCTGTTTAAGTAAATCTTCTGGCGGCGGTGGTATTTGTAAATAATAGCCCTGCTCGGTGAGTGCCTGTTTTACTTTTTCCAGATCGGCATTAACCAGCTTTTTACGGCCATCAAGCGGCAACATCATTGCCAGCGTCGGCTGACCAAATCCTTTCATCAGTTCTTCAGGAACTCGCGAGAAATCGTCTTTTTTTTCGACATATAAATAGGTCTGGTCACGTTTACTGCTTCGGTAGATCACACAAAACATATCTTTTACTCTGAATTCACGGAATGGTGGCTTGCCTCAATATAATACTGACTATAACATGCCTTATAGTCTTCGGAATATCACCCCGCGCTGGGGATGATAAATAGCAAATTGAGTAAGGCCAGGATGTCAAACACGCCAATCGAGCTTAAAGGCAGTAGCTTCACCTTATCAGTGGTTCATTTACATGAAGCAGAACCCGAGGTTATTCGTCAGGCGTTGGAAGACAAAATCGCGCAGGCACCTGCTTTTTTAAAACATGCTCCCGTAGTGGTTAACGTGAGTGGTCTTGAAAGCCCGGTAAACTGGTCAGCGCTGCAGAAGGTTGTCGCGTCTACCGGATTGCGCATTATCGGCGTTAGCGGATGCAAAGACGCCAGACTCAAGGCTGAAATCGACGAAATGGGTCTTCCTTTACTGACTGAAGGTAAAGAAAAAGCTATTCGTCCTGCGCCCGTTGAGGCCCCGGCTCCCGTCGCTCCGCCACAAAACGTTACTCCCATCACAAAAACACGATTAATAAATGTGCCGGTTCGTTCCGGTCAGCGCATTTATGCACCACAATGTGATCTGATTGTTACAAGCCACGTCAGTGCAGGCGCAGAGCTTATCGCTGATGGCAATATTCATGTTTATGGAATGATGAGAGGCCGTGCGTTGGCAGGCGCAAGCGGTGACCGGGAAGCGCAAATTTTTTGTACCCATCTGACGGCAGAACTGGTGTCTATCGCAGGTGTTTATTGGCTGAGTGATAAAATCCCAGCAGAATTTTATGGCAAAGCGGCACGTCTGCAATTAGCAGAAAACGCTTTGACAGTTCAACCGTTGAATTGATCCCTTTTTAACAAGGAATTTCTATGGCACGCATTATTGTTGTTACTTCGGGTAAAGGGGGCGTTGGCAAAACCACCTCCAGCGCGGCCATCGCTACAGGTTTGGCCCAGAAGGGAAAGAAAACTGTCGTTATTGATTTTGATATCGGCCTGCGTAATCTTGATCTGATTATGGGTTGTGAACGCCGCGTCGTTTACGACTTCGTCAACGTTATTCAGGGCGATGCGTCGTTAAATCAGGCGCTAATCAAAGATAAGCGTACCGAAAATCTCTTTATTCTTCCGGCCTCACAAACTCGCGATAAAGACGCGTTGACGCGTGAAGGCGTCGCGAAAGTTCTGGACGATCTGAAAACGATGGAATTCGACTTCATCGTCTGCGACTCTCCGGCGGGTATTGAAACCGGTGCGCTGATGGCCCTCTATTTTGCCGATGAAGCGATTATTACCACCAACCCGGAAGTCTCCTCTGTACGTGACTCTGACCGTATTCTGGGTATTCTGGCGTCGAAATCTCGTCGCGCGGAAAACGGTGAAGATCCAATTAAAGAGCATCTGCTGCTTACGCGCTACAACCCTGGCCGCGTAAATAAAGGTGACATGCTGAGCATGGAAGACGTACTGGAAATTCTGCGAATCAAGCTGGTTGGCGTGATTCCTGAAGATCAGTCAGTCCTGCGCGCGTCTAACCAGGGTGAGCCGGTTATTCTCGACATCAATGCTGATGCCGGTAAAGCCTATGCTGATACCGTAGACCGTCTGTTGGGAGAAGAACGTCCTTTCCGCTTCATTGAAGAAGAGAAGAAAGGTTTCCTCAAACGCCTGTTCGGAGGATAAGTTATGGCATTACTGGATTTTTTTCTCTCGCGGAAAAAGAGCACAGCGAACATCGCTAAAGAGCGACTGCAGATTATTGTTGCGGAACGTCGTCGTAGTGACGCCGAGCCACATTATTTACCGCAGCTGCGCAAGGATATTCTCGACGTTATCTGCAAGTATGTACAAATTGATCCCGAAATGGTCACGGTACAACTTGAACAAAAAGACGGCGATATTTCGATCCTCGAACTTAACGTGACATTACCTGAAGCGGAAGAGTCTAAATAAGCTCTTTTGTCGCTAAATCATGGTTACGAAAAAGGCAGATTATTCTGCCTTTTTTATTTTCTATCTCTGACTAACCTATCGAGCATTTATTCCAAAGTAAACTTTGGGTAGTTTTCGGCAAAATAGCGGCGCAAATACTCAACCGTAATACGGATTTTTGCCGACGTCGCCAGCCGGGAGACATAAACCGCCCATATATTGGCGGGTTGATAATACTCAGGCAATATATGCACCAGATGTCCGCTGGCAATGTTGTCGCAAACGTCCCACCACGAACGCAAAGCAATTCCCTGCCCATCCAGACACCATTGATGTACCACTTCGCCATGGTTAGACGACAGCGGCCCCGTAACCTTTATTGAGTGTGCGCCCTCTTTATTACGCATTTGCCAGATACCAAACGGATGGTCGCGTTCTTTAATAACCAGGCAGGGAAAAGTAGAAAGATCGTTCAGTTGTTTCGGCACTCCATGCTGCGCCACAAATTCCGGCGAGGCGCACAGAATACGGTAGTTAGTCGCCAGCTTGCGGGCAATCAGGTTCGGCGCGATATCATCCCCGATACGAATATCAAGATCGACGCCCTCATTGACCATATCTACCAGACGGTCTTCAACATCGAACCTCAGTTCTAACTGCGGGTACTCTTTTGCAAGCGCTGACAGCGCCGGAGCGACCACCCGGCGGCCAAAACCAAAGCTACTGATAATTCGTAGCATCCCCTGCGGGATCTGCCTGGCATCGGACAGCTCGTCCATCATCTGATCGACATCCTGCAGGATCCGCTGTGCCCATTCGTAGATCCGCTCCCCCTCTTCCGTGATGGTTACGCGCCGCGTTGTTCGGTGCAACAGCACCACGTTCAGCGTTTGTTCCAACAGGGCAACGCGCTTACTGATAAAAGCCGGAGATACGCCCAGCTCTTCGGCAACGGCGGCAAATCCCGCACGACGGGCAACCAGCATAAAGACGCGTAAATCATTTAACAGCGGCAGATTATTCATGATCTGTGTTTTATGTTTCACCAGTTAGGGGGATTAACTATTAATCAGTCAATTATAGGATACGGGGAAAGTCAATTTTAATGGCGTACAAGTGAGAGCTGCTATGAAGAAAACCTGTCGTATTGCCGCTATCCCCGGAGATGGCATTGGTAAAGAAGTCCTGCCTGAAGGCATTCAGGTGTTGCAGGCAGCCGCCGAGCGTTGGGGGTTGTCACTCAGCTTTGAGCAAATGGAATGGGCCAGCTGCGAGTACTACGCCCATCACGGGAAGATGATGCCGGATGACTGGCATGAGCAGTTACAATCCTTCGATGCTATCTATTTTGGTGCCGTTGGCTGGCCGGAAACCGTACCGGACCACATCTCATTATGGGGTTCACTGCTTAAGTTTCGCCGCGAATTCGACCAGTATGTCAACCTGCGCCCGGTACGCCTGTTTCCAGGCGTACCTTGCCCGCTGGCAGGCAAGCAGCCTGGCGACATTGATTTCTATGTGGTGCGCGAGAACACCGAGGGAGAATACTCTTCACTCGGCGGACGCGTAAGCGAAGGTACAGAACACGAAGTGGTTATCCAGGAGTCGGTCTTCACCCGTCGCGGCGTGGATCGTATATTGCGTTACGCTTTCGAGCTGGCGCAAAACCGCCCGCGCAAAACCCTGACCTCGGCGACTAAATCCAATGGACTGGCCATCAGCATGCCGTACTGGGACGAGCGCGTGGAAGCAATGGCGGCTAACTATCCCGAGATCCGTTGGGATAAACAGCATATTGATATACTCTGCGCCCGCTTTGTGATGCAGCCGGAGCGTTTTGACGTGGTGGTTGCCTCCAACCTGTTTGGCGACATCCTTTCCGATCTGGGTCCAGCCTGTACCGGAACGATTGGCATTGCGCCTTCAGCCAACTTAAACCCGGAACGCACCTTCCCGTCCCTGTTCGAGCCAGTACACGGTTCGGCCCCCGATATCTACGGCAAGAACATCGCCAACCCTATAGCGACTATCTGGGCTGGCGCCATGATGCTCGACTTCCTTGGCAACGGTGATGCCAACTATAAAGCCGCCCACGACGGTATTCTGGCAGCAATTGAGCAGGTTATTGCCAGCGGCCCGAAAACGCCAGATATGAAAGGCAACGCCACCACCCAACAGGTAGGTGAAGCCATCGCTCAGGCACTGCGTTAGAGGTCAAACCACAAAATATGAGCCGCGTCACTGACGCGGCTTTTTTATGCGTTTTATGTCGCCAAAAACCTGCGCCAATTCACCTTTTATTATTTCCGTTCCGTGTTTTATTGCTTCACGTATCGGGCAATTGTTTAATTCATGTAAAGAACAAATAATAAAATTGTTAAATACAAAATCACTAATTCCCTACAGCATGATAACAACGACAGGCTAATGCCATACGCGGGCAACTGTGCCCAGGAGATCCCATGTTGAGCAACGTAAAGAAAAAAGACATGCCGCTGATAGCCATCAGCCTGGTGGCTATTCTTTTCATCGCCGCCACACTTAGTCTCTTCCCTCAGCAGTCTGCACAAGTTGCAAATACCCTTTTTAACGGCGTTACCCGGATGCTGGGTTCCGCCGTGCAGATCCTCGTTCTGATGGCGATGGGTCTGGTCGTCTGGCTGGCCACCAGCAAATACGGCAACATTCGTCTGGGAGAAGGAAAAGCGGAATACAGCACGCTGTCCTGGCTGTTTATGTTTATTTGTGCCGGACTAGGTTCCTCCACGCTCTACTGGGGCGTTGCTGAGTGGGCCTATTATTACCAGACCCCGGGTCTGAATATCGCTCCGCACTCGCAAAAAGCGCTGGAATACAGCTTACCCTACTCTTTTTTCCATTGGGGAATCAGCGCCTGGGCGACCTATACGCTGGCTTCATTAACCATGGCCTACCACTTTCATGTGCGGAAAAACAAAGGGCTGAGCCTGTCCGGAATAATCGCCGCTATCACCGGCGTGCATCCGCAGGGGGTGTGGGGCCGGCTGGTTGATTTGATGTTCCTGATCGCAACAGTTGGCGCGTTAACCATCTCTCTGGTTGTCACCGCCGCCACCTTTACCCGTGGTTTATCTGCTCTCACGGGTTTACCGGATAACTTCACCGTACAGGCGTTTGTTATCCTGTTCTCTGGCGGCATTTTCTGTCTGAGCTCCTGGATTGGCATCAACAACGGCTTGCAACGTCTGAGCAAAATGGTCGGCTGGGGGGCGTTTTTACTGCCGCTGCTGGTGCTGATTGTCGGCCCGACCGAATTCATCACCAATAACATCATCAACGCCATTGGTCTGACGACACAAAACTTTTTGCAGATGAGCCTGTTCACCGATCCACTTGGCAACGGTGAGTTCACCCGCAACTGGACGGTGTTCTACTGGCTGTGGTGGATCTCCTACACCCCTGGCGTGGCAATGTTTGTCACTCGCGTATCCCGTGGTCGCAAAATCAAAGAGGTTATCTGGGCGTTAATCTTAGGTAGTACCGTTGGCTGCTGGTTCTTCTTTGGCGTGATGGAAAGCTACTCCATTCACCAGTTTGTGAACGGTGTGATCGACGTACCGCAGGTTATGGCCACGTTAGGCGGCGAAACAGCCGTACAGCAAGTGTTGATGTCGTTGCCTGCCGGGAAACTGTTCCTGGTGGCGTATCTGGCGATCATGATTATTTTTCTCGCCTCGCATATGGATGCCGTCGCCTACACCATGGCGGCCACCAGCACGCGTAACCTGCAGGAAGGGGAAGATCCGCAGCGTAGCTTACGTCTGTTCTGGTGCGTGGTCATCACCCTGATCCCCTTATCGATTTTATTCACCGGCGCGTCCCTGGAAACCATGAAGACCACGGTGGTTCTGACCGCACTTCCCTTCCTCGCCATTCTGTTGGTGAAGGTTGGCGGTTTTCTTCGTTGGGTACGGCAGGACTATGCCCACGTTCCTGCGCATCAAATTGAAAGTCATCTTCCCGAAACGCCAGTTAACGCCCCCGTTGCGCCACCGGCCGGGACATTACTCAAAGGCGACAATTAAGCGCCAGTAAAAATCCTCTTACTCACAAATTAAAGGTATTCCAATGAGCAATCTGAGCCCTGAGTTTATTCTGCCGCAAAATTTCTGTGCCAACCCGCAGGACGCCTGGACTATCCCTGCCCGGTTCTATACCGACCATCAGGCCTTCGAGCACGAACAAGAGAAAGTGTTTGCTAAAAGCTGGATTTGCGTCGCCCACAGTAGCGAGCTGGCAAAGCCCAATGATTATGTTACCCGGGAAGTGATTGGCGAGAACATCGTGCTGGTACGGGGTCGCGATAACGTGCTGCGCGCGTTCTACAACGTTTGCCCGCATCGTGGTCATCAGCTGTTGAGCGGCGAAGGGAAAGCGAAAAATGTAATTACCTGCCCTTACCACGCATGGGCGTTCAAACTTGACGGCAATCTGGCGCATGCGCGTAACTGCGAAAATGTCGCCAACTTCGACAGCGAAAAAGCGCACCTTACTCCTGTACGTCTGGAAGAGTATGCCGGATTCGTGTTTATCAACATGGATCCGAACGCGGGCAGCGTGGAAGAACAACTCCCAGGTCTTGCAGACAAAGTTATCGAAGCCTGCCCTGATGTGCATGACCTGAAGCTGGCGGCGCGCTTTACGACCCGAACTCCAGCCAACTGGAAGAATATTGTCGATAACTATCTGGAGTGCTACCACTGCGGCCCGGCTCACCCTGGTTTTTCCGACTCGGTTCAGGTTGATCGTTACTGGCATACTATGCACGGCAACTGGACGCTACAATACGGTTTCGCCAAACCGTCAGAGCAGTCATTTAAGTTCGAAGAAGGTGTTGATGCCGCCTTCCACGGTTTCTGGCTGTGGCCGTGCACCATGCTCAACGTTACGCCAATCAAAGGCATGATGACCGTTATCTATGAATTTCCAGTGGATGCAGAAACTACGCTGCAAAACTATGACATTTACTTCACCAACGAAGAGCTGACCGAAGAGCAGAAACAACTGATCGAATGGTATCGCAACGTCTTTCGTCCTGAAGATTTACGTCTGGTTGAAAGCGTGCAAAAGGGGCTGAAATCGCGCGGGTATCGCGGTCAGGGCCGCATTATGGCGGACACCAGCGGCAGCGGCATCTCCGAACATGGCATTGCCCATTTCCATAATCTGGTCGCGCAGGTGTTTCAGGAATAACCAGGGGCTGTAACGACAGACACCGGCGCGTAGTTGAACCGCGCCGGACAGATTTTTTAGGGAGTGCCGCAATGTCTGATTATCAAATGCAAGAAGTCCGGGTCAGTCGGATTGAGACCATTACCGCGCAGGTAAAACGCTTCACCCTAATGGCGACCTCAGGCCAGCCGTTGCCTGCGTTTCAGGGTGGCAGCCATATCATCGTGCAGATGCGCGATGGCGAGAATCTATACAGCAATGCGTACTCGCTGATGAGTTCACCCTTCGATACCAGCGCCTGGCAAATCGCCGTACGACTGGAAGAGGCATCCAAAGGCGGCTCACGTTATCTGCATCAAAAGGTGAAACCCGGCGACACGCTCACGATCTCCACACCAAACAATCTGTTCGCCCTCGCCCCTCAGGCACAACAACATCTGTTGATTGCCGGAGGTATCGGCATCACACCGTTTTTATCGCAGATCCCGGAGCTGGAACACTCTCAGGCAGAATGGCAGCTACATTATTGCTCTCCCAGTCAGGACAACTGCGCGTTTTATGACGAACTCCTGCAGCACCCCAGCGTCGATCGTATTCATCTGCATCTGTCAAGCGCAGGAACCCGCCTTGATTTATCTCGCCTGCTGGCCGATGTCGAACCCGGCACACATATTTACACCTGCGGGCCAGCAGTGCTCAACGATGCCGTCAGAGAAGCGGCTTCCCTCCATAGACTGGACAGCAATACGCTACATTTCGAACAATTTGCGCTGGAAGATAAAAGCGGCGATGCCTTTACCCTGGTGCTGGCGCGTTCAGGACGCGAGTTTGTGGTCCCGGAAGAGATGACCATTTTGCAGGTTATCGAAAATAACAAAGCCGCGCGCGTTGAGTGCCTGTGCCGGGAAGGCGTGTGCGGCACCTGCGAAACAACGATTCTTGAAGGGGAAGCGGATCACCGCGATCAGTATTTCAGCGACGACGAAAAAGCCAGCCAGCAGAGCATGCTCATTTGCTGCTCTCGCGCCAAAGGTAAGCGCCTGGTGCTTGATTTGTAGCGTTGCGAAGGCCGGGTTAGCAATGGCGCAACCCGGCGAGCCTGGTGACTTACTGCGGATATTCCTGCAGCAGCGCGTTGAGACGATCGGACATCAGTTCGCCACGCCAACCGGAAACCAACTCCGGCAGGGTCTGCTGCGGCTTTAATTTCCAGTGCCAGTTGAGTAGCTGGTTGATTTGACGGCGTGAAGCCAGCAGTTCGACGCTAAGATTATGCTCAGTACTCACCTCGGCAACCAGCGCCTTGATGGCTTTGAACGCTTTGCGGTATCCTGGCATATCCATCAAATTCAGCAGCGGCTGTGGCAGTGATTCTTCCGGTAAAGCCTGCGCTTTTTCTACCAGAGAAATCAGCGTTTTGCCATGGAAGCGAATTTCACTGCCGGAAAGGCCGAGGCTGTCCAGTTCACCCAGACTCCCCGGCATATAACGAGCGACCGACCACAGGTGTTCTTCACGCACCACAAAGTTCACTGCCAGATCGCGCTCACGTGCTTTACGCAGTCGCCAGTCAGCAAGCAGTTGCAAGCAGGCCAACTGACGGGTACGCAGCTGCCAGGCGTTAGTGATATCGCGCCATGCGTCTTCAGGCGCCAGAACCTCCTGGCGACGCTGCTGCATTAAGCGGCACTCGTCCAGTGCGGCTGGCAGCCAGCCGCTGGCTTCAGTTTCGACCATCAGTTTTGTGGTGATCGGTAATAGATACCAGACATCAGCCGCCGCGTACTCACACTGACGCTCGGTCAGCGGTCTGGCCAGCCAGTCGGTGCGGGATTCGCTTTTGTCCAGCGCCACCCCCGTAAACTCTTCCACCATCGCGGCAAACCCCCACGACAGCGGACGACCGCAAAAAGCAGCCAGAATTTGTGTATCAATCAACGGCTGCGGCAGTTCGCCAAAAGCGTTGAGAAACACTTCCAGATCTTCGCTACCCGCATGCAGGAATTTGGTGATGGCAGTATCACGCAGAATATCGCGCAGCGGCGACCAGTCGGTGATCCCCTGCGGATCAATCAGAGCAACGTGTTTGCCATCAAACAGCTGGATCAGCCCCAACTGCGGATAATAGGTACGCGTGCGAACAAATTCTGTATCCAGGGCTATCGCCGGAAATTCACGGACGGCTTCGCACAGCGTGGCCAACGCGTCGTCCGTGGTGATCATTTGATAATTCAAATCGTGCTCTCTTAGGTTTGCGCCAAAAAAAACGCCGGATTACCCGGCGTTTTCTACTGGCTGACTTAACGCTCAGCCTTTATTGTCCACTTTGGCACGCGCTTCGTCACGTAATTCTCGTCGCAAAATTTTACCAACGTTAGATTTCGGCAACTCATCGCGAAACTCCACCAGCTTCGGTACTTTATAGCCCGTCAGGTGACGACGACAGAAAGTGACCAGCGCTTCATCGGTTAACGAGGCATCTTTCTTCACCACGAAAATTTTCACCGCTTCACCGCTGCTGCCGGACGGAACCCCAACCGCAGCCACTTCCTGCACGCCAGGGTGTTGCATAACCACGTCTTCAATTTCATTAGGGTAGACGTTAAAGCCGGACACCAGGATCATATCTTTCTTACGATCGACAATACGCAGAAAGCCTTCGTCATCCATCACCGCAATATCGCCAGTGTGCAACCAGCCGTCTTTGATGATTTCGTCAGTGGCGTCTGGTCGCTGCCAGTAGCCCAGCATCACCTGTGGACCTTTCACACACAGCTCACCCGGTTCTCCCGGTGGCACTTCGTTGTCGTTGTCGTCCACCAGCTTGACCTCAGTGGAGGGAACCGGTAAACCGATACTTCCGCTGTGGTAGTCAATATCGTGAGGGTTAACACTCACCAGCGGGGCGCACTCCGTCAGGCCATAGCCTTCCAGCAGATACTGCCCCGTCAGCTTCACCCAGCGTTCAGCTACCGCTTGTTGAACCGGCATTCCGCCACCTGCCGAGAGATGCAGTGACGAGAAGTCCAGTTGCTGGAACTCTTTGTTATTCAGCAGCGCGTTAAACAGCGTATTGACGCCGGTCATCGCGGTAAACGGATACTTCGCCAGCTCTTTTACCAGCCCCGGAATATCACGCGGGTTAGTAATCAGCAGGTTTTGACCGCCTAGCTCAATAAACAGCAGACAGTTCATCGTTAGCGCAAAAATGTGATACAGCGGTAACGCCGTCACCACCAATTCTTTACCCGGATGCAGCAACGGACCGTAGGTAGCATGAACCTGCTCAAGGTTAGCCAGCATGTTGCGGTGCGTGAGCATCGCGCCTTTCGCCACGCCGGTTGTCCCGCCGGTATATTGCAGGAACGCCAGATCTTCCGACACCACTTCGGGTTTCACATACTGCATGCGGTAACCGTTTTGCAGCGCACTGCGAAACGAGATGGCATCCGGCAGGTTATATTTGGGCACCAGGCGCTTGATGTACTTCACGACAAAGTTAACCAGCGTTCCTTTGGCGGTAGACAGCTGATCGCCCATACGCGTCAGGATCACGTGTTGCACAGACGTTTTGTCGACCACCTTTTCCAGCGTATGAGCAAAGTTAGATACGATGACAATCGCCGACGCGCCGCTATCGTTGAGCTGATGTTCCAGCTCGCGAGGCGTGTAAAGCGGGTTAACGTTCACGACGATCATGCCGGCACGTAAAATCCCAAACAGTGCGACCGGATATTGCAGCAGGTTCGGCATCATCAGCGCGACGCGATCGCCCTTTTTCAGCCCCAGGCCTTGTTGTAAATAGGCCGCAAATGCCCGGCTCCGCTCTTCAAGCTTGCGGAAGGTCATCACCTCCCCCATGTTTACAAACGCGGGCTGATCGGCATACCGTCTTACTGAGTGTTCAAAGAGTTCCACCAGGGATTGATAACGGTCAGGATTGATCTCCGCAGGAACACCAGCGGGATAACGGTTAAGCCAAACCTTTTTCAATACATCACCTCTAAAATGCGTATTCGTCGTCATCACAACCCCAGGCAATAAACAAACTGTTAACATAATATTAACTCAGCGTACCAGTTTGTTTATTACACAACGACAAGGTTGCGAAGCACGTCACTATTTATTTTTCTTATATCCACGTTAATGCAGAAACAGCGGACGAGCCGCTGTTTCTTTTACCAATAAAACAAAGAGTTACTCTGTTACTATGGTCTGAACCTGTGCCGGGCCGGGATTGTACCAGCCCCATCCGCCGTAGCCACCGTAAGGCCTGCCACGCGCACCGTAGAACCATGGGTCGATAGGCTGAGGCGGCATGACAATCTGCTGAGTAATATGCCAGCGTTTATAACCGGTTACCTGCATCAACATGAATTTATACGGCGTATTACCGATTTTTCCGTCCACCGTACCGCTAATCGGACCGACGACGGTGACCAGTTGCCCGCGAAAATCCACCGGGTCGAGGAAGCCATTTACATCAGCATATATCCGCCCGCGAGAGGCTTCACCCAGCACTGGACGCGCACCACTATCGAGCGGAACGGTGGCAATTTCCAGACGGGATTTTCCCTGCTGGTTCTGAATATCCACCACTTTGCCGCCGAAACGCGCCTCCTGTCCGACATACAGCTGCGGCGCATTCATCACCCGCACCAGATCCTGCTGCGGCGTCGGGCTCGAACCTTTAATCGCATCCGGAATGGTGACGCAGCCGCTAAGCATTAACGCTAAGGCCCCCGCCAACACACCCTTTATTAACTGCTTTTGCACCGCCATATTGTGACTCCCTTTTCTTAGCTTCTGCCCCGGCCTGTTCACAATGCTGTTCACTGACGACTGTAGGTCTTAGCCGGGGTTCTACTACTAAGATTCATTCTTTACCGGGAAGTTTCTTCCACGCCACGGTGTTACGTAAATAAACCGGCTCAGCGTGTTCGACCGCTACGGTCTCACCCGCAGCCAGCATTTGCGTGGCGACGGGCAGCATGTCTTCAGCCGCTGGAAGCAGCACGTCACCATCGCTGAACGTCAGACCGCTGTCTTTACCAAGCTCAGGCCATGCCGGCCACCCCGTCCCGACCGTCACCCAGTCGCCAGAAAGCTGCAATAAACGCTCATGTACCTGCTCGGGGGTTAACACCGCTTCGGTTTCTTCACCGTGCCAGTTACCGTTGTCATCACGCTGATATTCGGCCCAGTAGACTTCGCCCATTCGCGCGTCAATCGCCGCCAGTACGCGAGTCGCGCCCGACTTACGCCAGGCGCCCTGCGCCATGGTCGCCAGGGTGGAGACGCCGATCATCGGTAAGTTTGCGCCTAACGCCAGCCCCTGAGCAATGCCAATACCGATACGCACGCCGGTGAAACTGCCGGGACCGCGACCAAACGCCAGGGCGTCGATATCGGTTAACGTGAGATCGCCAGCGGCCAGGATTTCCTGAACCATCGGTAAAATTCGTTGGGTGTGTTCTCGTGGGCAAAGCTCAAAGTGAGCCTTGATAGTACCGTCATTCCACAGGGCAACAGAGCACGCCTCTGTGGCGGTATCGATAGCCAGAATTCGCATGGGTGTTTGTGATCAGATCAATAAATTTGGCGCGCATCTTACCACACTCCGTAACAAATTACTCAGCCGTTGGTATGGCAAGAAAGCGAACCGCGCGAGCGATGTCACGCGTCCGTGGAGCAGGTGGAAGACTCGCCAGGAAGGTGGCGCCGTATGGCCGCATAACCAGACGATTGTCGCAAATCACCAGCACGCCGCGATCGTCAGCATCACGTATCAGACGCCCTACCCCCTGCTTCAGTGTGATTACCGCATCCGGCAACTGGACGTCTTCAAACGGATCGCCGCCGCGCAGTCGACAATCCTCCATTCGGGCTTTTAACAGCGGGTCGTCCGGCGAGGTAAACGGCAGTTTATCGATTATCACCAGCGACAGCGTATCGCCGCGCACGTCCACGCCCTCCCAGAAGCTGCTGGTGGCAACCAATAGCGCATTACCTGCGCTGACAAACTGCTGTAGCAGTTGTCCTTTGCTGGTTTCGCCCTGCAGCAGTACGGGAAGCGTCATAGTAGCGCGGAAATGTTCCGCCAGATCGCGCATCATCGCGTGCGAAGTGCACAGCATAAAACAGCGACCGTTGTTCGCTTCGATAATAGGTTGCAGCATGGATGCTAACTGGCGTGCAGCCCCCGGCTGGTTGGTTTGCGGGAGATTACGCGGCACGCACAGCAGCGCCTGGCGCGTGTAATCAAAAGGGCTCGGCAGCAGCATCGACTCGGCATCTTCAATACCCAGTCGTGCGGTGAAATGATGAAGGTCATCGTTTACCGACAGCGTCGCGGAAGTAAAAATCCAGCAGCCCGGCTTTTGTTCCATCACTTCTTTGAATTTATCCGCCACCGTAAGCGGCGTCAGCGCGAGGGTGAAATGGCGGGAGGTGCATTCATACCAGTAGCTGAAGCCTGGCTGGTTGATCTCTTTCAGGCGCTTCAGACGCGCACGATAAAGCGTGGCGCGCTCAAACGCGGCATCCAGCAACGCCGAACGCCCGAGGGACAGCTTCGCCACGTCATAACACAGCTCCAGCGTGTCATCGAGCAGCAAAAACGCGCGCTGTACGCGCTGGTCGGCCAGCAGTTCCCGCAGGTTTCCGCGATAACCCGGCTCACCAAGCTGCAAGCGGAAGTCCTGAGCACTTTGTGCAAGGCGATCGGCGCACTTTTGCAACTGCTGAGTGTCTTTCAGCTCGGTGCGATAGGCAATGGTGATGTCTTTCGCCAGGTCTAACAGCTGGCGACTGGAGAGTGATTGACCAAAGTACTGGCTGGCGATATCCGGTAACTGATGCGCTTCATCGAAGATCATCACATCAGCTTCCGGGATCAGTTCGCCAAACCCGCTCTCTTTTACCACCATATCGGCGAGAAACAGATGATGGTTAACCACGACAACATCCGCATCCATCGCTTTTTTACGCGCTTTAACGACAAAACACTCTTTATACAGCGGGCAGTCGCTGCCCAGACAGTTGTCATTAGTGCTGGTCACCAGCGGCCAGGCCTGCGAGTCTTCCGCCACGCTGACGCAGGTGCTGATGTCCCCATCAAGGGTTTGATTTGACCAGGAGCGCAGCAGAATGACGTCGCTTAACGTTTGTACCGGCAAGTCGCCACCCGCCAGCGCCTGCTGTTCGAGACGTTCGAGGCACAGATAGTTTGAACGCCCTTTCAGCAGCGCCAGTTTACCGGTGAACTTCAGTGCTTTAGCGACAGTCGGGAGGTCGCGGCTGTATAGCTGATCCTGCAACGCCTTCGAGCCCGTGGAGACAATGACCTTCTTTCCGGCACGCAGCGCTGGAGCAAGATAAGCGTAGGTTTTACCCGTTCCGGTTCCGGCTTCTACCACCAGCGGTTGTGATTTTTCGATGGCATGACTGACGGCGATGGCCATCTGCCGCTGTGGTTCTCGCGGTTTAAAACCCGGTATCGCTTTAGCCAACTGACCGTCTGCTGCAAAATCGTCCGTCACACTGCCCCCTGTTCATTTGAACAGGGATTATGTCAGGCCAGCGGGTCTTTCGCCAGTTGAAGAGGTGACGTGGGCACAACATTATGGCAGTCTTGGCGCAACCCAAAGCTATTATGAAAAAACGTAAACGAGGAATGATTTATGACGATTGTGCGCATTGATGCCGAAGCGCGTTGGTCCGACGTGGTAATCCACAACAACACGCTGTATTACACCGGCGTGCCGGAAAATCTGGATGCAGACGCCTTTGAGCAGACGGCAAATACGCTGGCGCAAATTGATGCGGTGCTGGAAAAACAAGGCAGCAACAAGTCACGTATTCTTGATGCCACCCTGTTTTTGGCAGACAAAAACGATTTTGCCGCCATGAACAAAGCCTGGGACGCGTGGGTCGTTGCTGGCCACGCGCCGGTACGTTGTACCGTTCAGGCCGGATTGATGAACCCGAAATACAAAGTTGAGATTAAGATAATCGCTGCAGTTTAAGCGGCGTTATTCGTCTTCATCTTCAAAACGCGCCACGATCCGCTCGCCGGTATGACTGGCGCGTAACTCTTCAGCAACCAGAGCAATGGCTTGTCCGCTGCTCATCCCCTGCGACATCAGCTCCTGAATACGTTCTACCGCTTTTTGCTGCTGCTCATGACTGAGTGAAGGTAAACCTGCAAACATTGTTAACTCCTGCTAAATTGTCTGCGCTAATTATTTCATGCTACCGGGCAGTTAGCCAGTAGAGTAGCAACGAGTCAGGACTGATGAAGACGTTATCTCCCGCAGTAATCACATTACCCTGGCGTCAGGACGCCGCTGAACGCTATTTTTCGACATTAAGCCATCTGCCCTGGGCGATGCTGTTGCATTCAGGTCAAGCCGACCATCCGCATAACCGCTTTGATATTCTGGTGGCGGACCCCGTCACCACGTTGGTTACACGTGCTGAAGAGACCGTAGTGCAGAACGGGCACGCAATCACGCGCTCGCTTGATGATCCAATGACGGTATTACATTCCGCGCTAGCTGCACACAAGATTCACCCCGAGTATCACCCGGATCTGCCGTTTCAGGGCGGCGCGTTAGGTCTGTTTGGCTACGACCTTGGCCGACGCTTTGAATCTCTGCCGACTATTGCTGAGCGCGATATTACGCTACCGGATATGGCCGTTGGCATTTACGACTGGGCGCTGATTGTCGATCACCAGTTGCAGACCGTATCGCTGCTCAGCCATAACGATGTCGAGGCTCGCCTGAAGTGGCTCGATGCGCAACAACCGCCAACGCGTGAGCCGTTTACATTGACCTCGGCGTGGCAGTCCAATATGAGCCGCGCCCGGTACGGCGAAAAATTCCGCCAGGTACAGGGCTATCTGCACAGCGGCGATTGTTACCAGGTCAACCTCGCGCAGCGTTTTCAAGCGCATTACGAGGGGGATGAGTGGCAGGCATTCGTCAAACTCAATCACGCTAACCGCGCCCCGTTCAGCGCGTTTATTCGTCTTGAGGAAGGCGTTATCCTCAGTCTTTCGCCGGAACGTTTTATTCTGCTGGAGAATCAGCATATCCAGACGCGTCCTATTAAAGGTACGTTGCCCAGGCTTGAAGATGCCGATGCCGATCGTGAGCAGGCCCGGCGGCTGGCGAATTCGCCGAAGGATCGTGCGGAGAACCTGATGATCGTCGATTTGATGCGTAATGATATTGGCCGCGTTGCCGTACCGGGTTCGGTACAGGTTCCGGAGCTGTTTGTCGTCGAACCGTTCCCTGCCGTTCATCATTTAGTCAGCACCATTACCGCTCGTCTGCCAGAGTCGTTGCACGCCACCGATCTGCTGCGCGCCGCCTTCCCCGGCGGCTCTATTACCGGCGCACCGAAAGTGCGGGCGATGGAAATTATTGACGAACTGGAGCCGCACAGACGTAATGCCTGGTGCGGTAGCATTGGCTATCTGAGTTTTTGCGGCAATATGGATACCAGTATCACCATTCGCACGCTGACGGCCACAAACGGACAAATTTATTGTTCCGCTGGCGGCGGCATAGTGGCGGACAGTCAGGAAGACGCTGAATATCAGGAAACATTTGATAAAGTGAATCGTATTTTGCACCAACTGGAGAACTGAGACGTGGAATACAGCAGCCTGACGCTTGATGATTTCTTATCGCGCTTTCAACTCCTGCGCCCGCAGGTCAATCATGCCGCGTTAAACCAGCGCCAGGCCGCCGTACTGATCCCCGTCGTACGCCGTGCGCAGCCGGGGTTGCTGTTAACTCAGCGATCCGTTCATCTACGCAAGCACGCCGGACAGGTCGCCTTTCCCGGCGGCGCGGTGGATAGCAGCGATGCCTCGTTAATTGCCGCCGCCCTTCGCGAAGCAGAGGAAGAAGTGGCAATTCCTCCTTCATGCGTTGAAGTGATCGGTGTTCTGCCGCCGGTCGACAGCGTTACCGGATTCCAGGTCACCCCGGTGGTAGGTATTATCCCGCCAAATTTGCCGTATCGCGCAAGTGAAGACGAAGTCTCCGCCGTGTTCGAAATGCCGCTGGCGCAGGCCCTGCATTTAGGTCGTTATCACCCTCTGGATATCTACCGCCGCGGCAATTCACATCGTGTATGGCTTTCCTGGTATGAGCAATATTTCGTCTGGGGAATGACCGCCGGAATAATTCGTGAGCTGGCGCTGCAAATTGGCGTCAAGCCCTGACTATACTTATCTTTACGTGCGCCATAGACAACTTGAAACTCAGGTCACAACATTAGTAAAACCGCGGTTATCTATTAGTTTAATTCATGTGAATAGTTAAGCCGATCGCCGCGTTCCCTCTTACACTATGCGCAGTTATAACATCGTTACTGGAAAGCCCAGTCGCCCTGTAGGAGTATTATCGTGATTAGTCTATTCGACATGTTTAAGGTGGGGATTGGTCCCTCATCTTCCCATACCGTAGGGCCTATGAAGGCGGGTAAACAGTTCGTCGATGACCTGGTCGAAAAAGGATTACTGGACAGCGTTACTCGTGTCGCCGTCGACGTGTATGGTTCACTGTCGCTCACGGGTAAAGGTCACCACACCGATATCGCCATTATTATGGGTCTGGCGGGCAATGAGCCTGCTACCGTGGATATTGATAGCATCCCGGGATTTATCCGCGACGTAGAAACGCGTGGACGCCTGCTGCTTGCGCAGGGTCAGCACGAAGTGGATTTCCCGCAGAATGACGGGATGCGTTTTCACAACGGCAACCTGCCGCTGCATGAAAACGGAATGCAGATCCATGCGTACAATGGCGAAACCGTCATTTATAGCAAAACCTACTACTCAATCGGCGGTGGATTCATCGTTGATGAAGAACATTTTGGTCAGGATGCCGCGGGCGAGGTCAGCGTGCCTTATCCGTTCAAATCCGCGACTGAAATGCTGGAGTACTGCAACAGCACCGGCCTGTCTCTCTCTGGCATGGCTATGCAGAACGAACTTGCTCTGCACAGCAAAAAAGAGATTGAAGAGTACTTTGGCCACGTCTGGCAAACCATGCAGGCCTGTATCGATCGTGGCATGAACACCGAAGGTGTGTTGCCGGGTCCGCTGCGCGTTCCTCGTCGTGCTTCAGCTCTGCGCCGTATGCTGGTTTCCAGCGATAAGCTGTCCAACGATCCGATGAACGTGATCGACTGGGTTAACATGTTCGCGCTGGCCGTTAACGAAGAAAACGCCGCAGGCGGTCGCGTAGTGACAGCGCCAACCAACGGTGCCTGCGGCATCGTGCCTGCGGTACTGGCCTATTACGATCATTTCATCGAGTCCGTCAGCCCGGATATCTATACCCGCTATTTCCTGGCGGCTGGTGCGATTGGCGCGTTGTACAAAATGAACGCCTCAATCTCTGGTGCAGAAGTAGGTTGTCAGGGTGAGGTGGGCGTAGCCTGCTCCATGGCTGCCGCGGGTCTGGCTGAACTGTTGGGCGCGAGCCCTGAGCAGGTGTGTGTTGCTGCCGAAATCGGCATGGAACATAACCTCGGCTTAACCTGCGATCCGGTTGCCGGTCAGGTACAGGTTCCGTGCATTGAGCGTAACGCCATTGCTTCAGTGAAGGCGATCAACGCTGCGCGTATGGCAATGCGCCGTACCAGCGCGCCGCGCGTCTCGCTGGATAAAGTCATTGAGACCATGTACGAAACAGGTAAAGACATGAACGCCAAATACCGCGAAACGTCACGCGGTGGCCTGGCAATCAAAGTTCAATGTGACTAATACTTAATTTTCGCCCATCTGCGACGGATGGGCGAATTTGCCCCCTCTCCCTCGTCTACTGTAATTTTCCCCACTACACTTGCTCTGTTGCTGTTGGCTTCTGTGACCAACGGCTTATCGGGCGGCCCGCATGCAAACAGCACAACGGATCATTAAAAATTATCGCCGGAATCGCTTAATCGTCTGCACAGTATGTGCACTACTGACGCTCATCCTCACATTAACTGTCCGATTTATTTCGGAGCGTAATTTAAATCACCGAAATATCGTCACCTTTGCCAACCATGCTGTAGAAGAACTGGATGACGTGCTTTTACCCTTGCAGACCGGACGTGATGTATTGCTGCCGTTAATTGGCCTCCCCTGCTCAGTGGCGCGTTTACCCTTAAGCAAACATGCCGCAAGACTGCAAACGGTGCGTTCTATTAATCTGATTCAAAGCGGGATCCTCTATTGCTCCAGCATTTTTGGGTATCGCAATGTCCCCATTCGTCAACTACAGCCCGAATTACCCAGCCGGGAACCGCAACTGCTGCTGTCTACTGACCATTCGCTGATTAAAGGGAGTCCGATTCTGACGCAGTGGTACCCGTCCTCTGCTGATGGTGAAGATGGCGTGCTGGAAATCGTCAATATTGATTTATTGTCGTCTATGTTGCTTGAACCGCAGCCGCCGCAGATCACCGATGCCAGCTTAACCGTTGGTAATCGGCATCTACTGTATGATCAAGGTGTGGTCGATACTCTGCCTAAGCTAAATGATGAAAAACGCTACCAGCTGTCATCTCAACATTTCCCGTTTACCATTAGCGTCACCGGCCCCGGTCCCAGTGAACTGGCGATTAAACATCTGCCAACACAGCTGCCGCTGGCGGTGATCCTAAGTTTATTAGTGGGTTACCTGGCATGGCTGGCGACCGCCAGCAGAATGAGTTTTTCCTGGGAGATTAATCTGGCCCTTGCTGCTCGGGAATTCGAGCTATTTTGCCAGCCGCTGCTTAATGCGCAAACCCAGCAATGCATGGGCGTGGAGATTCTTCTACGCTGGAATAACCCACGCCAGGGTTGGATCTCTCCGGAAGTGTTTATTCCCATCGCTGAGGAGCACAACCTGATTGTGCCGCTAACCCGTCATGTCATCGCAGAAACCATTCAGCAAAGACACGTTTTCCCGATGAGCAGTCAGTTTCATATTGGGATTAATGTCGCCGCCAGCCATTTTCGTAACGGCACGCTGCTAAAAGATCTTAATCAGTACTGGTTCAGCCAGCACCCAATCCAGCAGTTGGTTATCGAACTGACCGAACGCGATGCGTTACTGGATGTGGATTATCGGGTCGTACGCGAATTAAATCGGCTTGGCGTAAAACTGGCGATTGATGATTTCGGTACCGGTAACAGCTCGCTCTCCTGGCTGGAAAAACTCCGCCCGGATGTGCTGAAGATCGATAAATCATTTACTTCGGCCATAGGAACAGACGCCGTGAACTCAACCGTCACAGACATCATTATCGCTTTGGGGAAAAAATTGAATATAGAACTGGTGGCGGAAGGCGTTGAAACCCAGGCGCAGGCTCAGCATTTGCGCCGACACGGCGTACATTTGTTGCAAGGTTTTTTGTACGCAAAGCCAATGCCGCTGCGTGATTTCCCAAAATGGCTGGCGGGCAGCACGCCGCCGCCCACCCGACATAACGGGCGACACAGTATGCCCGTCATGCCGTTTCGCTAAACCCGGTTACTCGTCTTCGTCGTGAGCGGGTTGTTCTTTAACAATGCGAACTAAATCCACACGAT
This sequence comes from Citrobacter sp. Cpo103, assembly GCF_030332605.1. NCBI lineage: Bacteria > Pseudomonadati > Pseudomonadota > Gammaproteobacteria > Enterobacterales > Enterobacteriaceae > Citrobacter > Citrobacter sp. Cpo103. Next base: position 142,298 of record NZ_JAOWHO010000021.1, read on the forward strand.
AGTCATTCGCTTCGACAATCGTAATGCTCAGCGGTGCGACTTCGATAACATCACCTACACGTGGAATATGGCCGTTAGCCGCAATGACTAAACCTGCCACCGTGGCGATGTCTTCGTCTTCATTCACTAACGTATCCACGTCCAGCGCCTGTTGCAACGCATGCAGATCGGTACCGCCTTTGACCAACCAACCACCTGCATCAGCAATAATTTCAGGTGTTTCATCGGCATCAGGGAATTCACCGGCAATGGCTTCTAATACGTCCAGCGGCGTGACCAGACCCTGTACTACGCCAAACTCGTTAGTGACGATAACGAAGCTACCGCGGGCACGACGCAGTACGCCTAACAGATTGATCGGGTCCAGCGTCTCCGGAACAACAATAGCCGGAGAAGCAGAGGCAATCGCCGCCACATCCACACCGTCTTCCAGCGCCACCAGCAGCTCTTTAGCACGCACGATACCGATGATCTCATCCAGTTCGCCACGACACACCGGGAACAGGCTGTGAGGTGAAGAGAGCAACTGCTCGCGAATTTCCGCCACGCTCAGGTCGGCATCAACCCAGCTGATTTCACCACGTGGCGTCATAATGCCGCGTAACGAACGCGACGCCAGGGAGAGGACGCCGTTGATCATATAGCGTTCTTCTTCCACAAACGCGCCTTCCGGGACAGGAACCGGCACCGGGTTATCGGATTCCATCTGCACGCTGGCCTGACGTTTACCGCCCATCAGACGCAGGATTGCATCGGCAGTACGTGCACGCAGCGGCAGCGTCGACTGGTGGCGAATAAAATTACGACGGGCAATCTGGTTAAACAGCTCGATGATGATCGAGAAACCAATCGCCGCATACAGATAACCTTTCGGAATATGGAAGCCAAACCCTTCGGCAACCAGGCTCAGACCAATCATCAACAGGAAGCTCAGACACAGCACCACCACCGTCGGGTGTTGGTTCACAAATCGTGTCAGCGGCTTAGAGGCCAGCAGCATCACGGCCATGGCAATCACTACTGCCGCCATCATCACTGGCAGATGGTTGACCATGCCGACCGCCGTAATCACGGCATCCAGCGAGAACACCGCATCGAGGATGACAATCTGCGTTACGACAACCCAAAAGCTCGCATACCCTTTCGTCTGCCCGGTATCATGTTCACGGTTTTCCAGCCGCTCATGCAACTCTGTCGTAGCCTTGAACAAGAGGAAGATACCCCCCAGCAGCATAATCAGATCGCGCCCCGAGAACGCATAGTCCATTACCGTGAACAGCGGCTTTGTCAGCGTCACCATCCACGAAATCACGGACAACAAGCCCAGACGCATAATCAGTGCCAGTGACAAACCGATTAAACGCGCTTTATCACGCTGTTTCGGCGGCAGCTTATCAGCCAGGATCGCAATGAAGACCAGGTTATCAATACCCAGAACAATTTCGAGAACGACAAGCGTGAGCAAACCCACCCAAATCTGCGGGTCCATTAATAATTCCATGACAAGCTCCTGCTTAAGGAATGACCAAACTGCGCGCTGAGGATCTCAGGCGTTAAAGCGATATGCAGAGAAAATTTGTGGCAAAAAGTGCCAATCTGACAGGCTTGATACGGCCTGAAGGTGAAATGACGTCGGTGACGATCCATATGGTGGGCTACTGCCCTATACTCCTGAGTAATTAAACAGATGCTAAACATAACAGAGAGAAGCTGTTTTTAGCAAAGATTTACCTTCCTTTGCAATAAGTTGTTTCGGAGATATTTTACCCTTCGAAATTTCTTTTTATCGGAAGTTAAATTACGGATCTTCATCACATAAAATATTTTTTTCGATATCTAAAATAATTCACGAAAATCATAGGTTTTTCTTTGTAACCCTTATCTGAATCGATTCGATTGCGGACGACGATTCAAATACATCTTCACGTTGATGTGTTAACGATAATAAAGGAGGTAGCAAGTGACCATTGCTATTGTAATAGGCACACATGGTTGGGCTGCAGAGCAGTTACTTAAGACGGCAGAGATGCTGTTAGGCGAGCAGGAAAACGTCGGCTGGATCGATTTCGTTCCAGGCGAAAATGCTGAAACGCTGATCGAAAAGTACAACGCTCAGTTGGCAAAACTCGATACCAGTAAAGGCGTGCTGTTTCTCGTTGACACATGGGGAGGCAGCCCGTTTAACGCTGCGAGCCGCATTGTCGTCGATAAAGAGCATTACGAAGTAATCGCCGGTGTGAACATTCCCATGCTGGTTGAGACCTTCATGGCGCGTGATGACAACCCAAGCTTTGATGAATTAGTGGCACTGGCCGTTGAAACCGGTAGTGAAGGCGTGAAAGCGTTGAAAGCAAAACCGGTGGAAAAAGCCGCTCCTGCCCCCGTCGCGGCACCGAAAGCAGCAACCCCCGCGAAACCGATGGGGCCGAACGATTATATGCAGATCGGCCTGGCGCGTATTGATGACCGCTTAATCCATGGTCAGGTGGCAACTCGCTGGACCAAAGAAACCAACGTAACGCGCATTATCGTCGTCAGTGATGAAGTTGCCGCCGATACCGTGCGTAAAACGCTGCTGACTCAGGTAGCACCTCCGGGTGTGACGGCGCATGTGGTTGATGTCGCGAAAATGATCCGCGTCTACAACAACCCGAAATATGCAGGTGAGCGTGTGATGCTGTTGTTCACCAACCCAACCGACGTAGAACGTATCGTTGAAGGTGGTGTGAAAATTACCTCCGTAAACATTGGCGGTATGGCTTTCCGTCAGGGTAAAACGCAGGTAAACAACGCAATTTCTGTCGATGACAAAGACATCGAAGCCTTCAAGAAACTCAACGAACGCGGTATTGAGCTTGAGGCCCGTAAGGTTTCTACCGATCAGAAACTGAAAATGATGGATTTGATTGCCAAGGTGAAATAATTCCCTGGCATTTACTTAGTTTTCACACTTAAGTCTGTATAGCAATAGGAGAAGTACAATGGAGATTACCACTCTTCAGATTGTGCTGGTGTTCATCGTCGCATGTATCGCGGGTATGGAGTCGGTACTCGATGAATTTCAGTTCCACCGTCCGTTGGTGGCCTGTACGCTGATTGGTGCCGTTCTCGGGGATATGAAAACCGGTATCATCATCGGTGGTACCCTGGAAATGATCGCCCTGGGCTGGATGAACATCGGTGCTGCGGTTGCACCAGATGCCGCGCTGGCCTCAATTATCTCTACCGTTCTGGTTATCGCGGGTCACCAAAGCATTGGTGCCGGTATCGCGCTGGCTATCCCACTGGCAGCAGCAGGCCAGGTACTGACCATTATCGTTCGTACTATCACCGTAGCATTCCAGCACGCAGCGGATAAGGCGGCCGAAAACGGTAACCTGACGGCGCTCTCCTGGCTGCACGTATCCTCTCTGTTCCTGCAGGCTATGCGTATCGCTATCCCGGCGGTAATCGTAGCGATTTCTGTTGGTACCAGTGAAGTTCAGAGCATGCTTAACGCCATTCCGGAAGTCGTAACCGGTGGTCTGAACATCGCAGGCGGAATGATCGTAGTGGTTGGTTATGCGATGGTCATCAACATGATGCGCGCAGGCTATCTGATGCCATTCTTCTACCTCGGCTTCGTCACCGCGGCATTTACTAACTTCAACCTGGTTGCTCTGGGTGTGATTGGCGCAGTCATGGCCATCCTCTACATTCAGCTGAGCCCGAAATATAACCGCGTAGCCGGTGCACCTGCTGCGGCGGCTGGCAATAACGATCTCGATAACGAACTGGACTAGCAGGTGAGCGAAATGGTTGATATGACTAAAACTACCACCGAGAAAAAACTCACTCCGAGTGACATTCGTGGCGTGTTCATTCGTTCTAACCTGTTTCAGGGTTCATGGAACTTCGAACGTATGCAGGCGCTGGGTTTCTGTTTCTCCATGGTACCGGCTATCCGCCGCTTGTACCCGGAAAACAACGATGCACGTAAGCAAGCGATTAAGCGTCACCTGGAATTCTTTAACACCCATCCGTACGTAGCGGCTCCAGTACTGGGCGTTACGCTGGCAATGGAAGAACAGCGTGCAAACGGCGCAGAGATTGACGATGGTGCCATCAACGGTATCAAAGTTGGTCTGATGGGTCCGCTGGCAGGCGTCGGTGACCCGATCTTCTGGGGTACCGTACGTCCGGTCTTCGCCGCACTCGGCGCAGGTATCGCGATGAGCGGCAGCCTGCTGGGGCCACTGCTGTTCTTCATCCTGTTTAACCTGGTTCGTCTGGCAACCCGTTATTACGGTGTGGCATATGGCTACCGTAAAGGTGTCGATATCGTTAAAGATATGGGCGGCGGCTTCCTGCAGAAACTGACTGAGGGGGCGTCAATCCTCGGCCTGTTTGTCATGGGAGCATTGGTTAACAAGTGGACGCACGTAAACATCCCACTGGTGGTTTCTACTATCACCGGTCAGGATGGTCAGACTCGTGTTACCACCGTGCAGACTATCCTTGACCAGCTGATGCCGGGTCTGGTTCCTCTGCTGCTGACATTCGCCTGTATGTGGCTGCTGCGTAAGAAAGTGAACCCGCTGTGGATCATCGTTGGCTTCTTCGTCATCGGTATCGCAGGCTACGCTGTCGGACTGCTCGGCCTGTAAGACTGTTGTACATCACCGGGGGCTTGCCCCCGGTTTTTCTATTTAGAGGGTTGAGGATTCATGACTATCACGGACCTGGTGCTGGTTCTATTTATCTTTTCGCTGCTGGCGTATGCCATTTACGATCAGTTCATCATGCCCCGCCGTAATGGCCCTACTCTGCTTACTGTCGCCCTGCTTCCCCGCAGCAGAGTCGACAGCGTTATCTTCCTTGGCTTGGTAGCTATTCTTATCTATAACAACATCACCAGCCACGGCGCGCAATTTACCACATGGTTATTATGTGCACTGGTATTAATGGGGTTGTATCTGTTCTGGATCCGTACGCCAAAAATCATCTTCAAGCAGAAAGGTTTTTTCTTCGCCAACGTCTGGATTGAATATAACCGCATTAAAGAGATGAATTTATCTGAAGACGGTGTATTAGTGATGCAATTAGAACATCGAAGATTGTTGATTCGCGTACGAAATATAGACGATCTTGAGAGAATATATAAACTTTTAATTTCAAATCAATAAGTTATAAATATAGCCTGAACTATGTTTTTTATATATCAGCATTAAAATAAACATAGCCAAGGCTATATTTAACTGTCCGCAATGTTATTTATTTTAACGTTTTATTTAAAAATAAATCTAAATGAAAATCGTTTTCAATTAGAAGTCAAATATTATTTCTGCGTTTCTTGTTTTATATTCTCAAAATATGTTAAGGTTGCGCCCGTCGTTGGGGAGTAGCCGATTTCCAGACTCCGGAAATGTACGTGTCAACATACTCGTTGAAAAACGTGGCGCGTACGGACTGAATTTACAGGTTCAGTCAGGCGAGACCATAGGCACATCAACTGCAATGCATATCTGAATGGCGCTGTATTTACAGTGATTCCGGCCTGTATGCATGGTTACTGGGGGCAGTGATGTGTTTTATGGATACCCCGGTCAGGACGCTGTTATGAATCTCACCGCTACCGTTCTTCTCGCTTTCGGCATGTCGATGGATGCTTTTGCTGCATCAATTGGCAAAGGCGCCACACTGCATAAACCCAAATTTTCTGAAGCATTGCGCACAGGTCTGATATTCGGCGCAGTTGAAACGCTTACGCCGCTGATTGGCTGGGGCATGGGTATGTTGGCCAGCAAATTCGTGCTGGAGTGGAACCACTGGATCGCCTTCATTCTGCTGATTTTTTTAGGCGGGCGAATGATAATCGAAGGTTTTCGCGACAACGGTGATGAAGAGGAAGAACCGCAGCGCCGTCATGGTTTCTGGCTGCTGGTCACCACCGCCATTGCCACCAGTCTCGACGCAATGGCCGTCGGGGTGGGCCTGGCTTTCCTGCAGGTCAACATTATTGCCACCGCGCTGGCCATCGGCTGCGCCACATTGATTATGTCCACGCTCGGAATGATGATTGGTCGTTTCATTGGCCCGATGCTGGGCAAACGAGCAGAAATTTTGGGTGGGGTGGTGCTGATTGGTATCGGTGCCCAGATCCTCTGGGCACACTTCCACGGTTAATTCAGACGCTGCCAGACATGAATACTAAAGTCGGTCTGGCAGTCAAACGTCGTTTTCCCCGCTAACGTTTCCCACACCTCCGGCTTTGCCCGCCAGGCGAACGGCGTCATTTGCAGTAACGCAACGGCCTCGCTGCCCTGAAGCTGCATCTGATACCCCAGCGCAATACTCTGTTGCAGAACAAAACCGTCCAGTTGCTCTGTGTGCGGCGCATGCAAACGCACCTCATCATAAATAAGCCCTTTCAGTTCCATTAAATGACGCGGTCCCGGCGTGGCGGTGATAACCCATCCCCCCGGTTTAACCACGCGTGCCAGCTCTTGCGCTTTACAGGGCGCGTAGATCCTGATGATGGCATCCATTGACTCATCTGCGAACGGTAGACGATGGCTGGAGGCAACGCAAAAGGTCACCTGCGGATAGCGTCTGGCTGCGGCTTTAATTGCCACTTTGGAGACGTCAAGACCAAAGGTTGTACAACCCGTCAGCGCGTCGGCAAACGCATGGGTGTAATACCCTTCCCCACAGCCAATATCCAGGATCGCTGCATCTTCTGAAGTCGACTTCTCTTTCAGCACATTCACAATCGCATCACGCAACGGTTGATAGTGCCCGGCATCAAGAAATGCCCGTCGCGCCTGCATCATCTCAGCGCTGTCACCCGGATCGCGCGATCGTTTATGCTGAACCGGCAGTAAGTTGACATACCCTTCTTTCGCCACGTCAAACTGGTGCCGCCCGGGGCAGACAAAACTGTTATTCGCTTGAGTAAGAGGCTGGTGGCAAAGAGGACAGGAAAACGACATGACAACTCCGGCAGGTGACTTAAGGGCGCAAGTGTAACGCGAATTGCGCCCTGGGAAAATAACTTACAGCGACGGCGAGGATACGTTGCTGCCGTGCATCACCAGCAGATGGTCGGAGTCAGCAGGCATGCCATCCGGTTTAACGTTCTCCAGACGCAGGACATCACCCATTATCTGGCTGAAGACAGGCGCAGAGACAGCCCCACCATAATAAGCACCGTTTTGCGGATTATTGATGACGACAACCAATGCGAATTTCGGGTCGCTCGCTGGCGCAACACCTGCCGTGTAGGCCACGTATTTATCGACATACTTACCGTCATCACCAATTTTCTTTGCCGTTCCTGTTTTAACCGCCACGCGATAATCCCTGACCGCGGCTTTAGTTCCCCCACCACCGGGTAACGCAACGCTTTCCATCATATGTTCAACCTGGTGAACCAGCGCCTCCGGCATCACTCGGGTACCGATTACCGGCGGGTCAATACGGGTAATCGAAAGGGGCCGATAGATACCAAAACTACCAATGGTTGCATATACGTGCGCCAACTGCAGCGGCGTTACCATTAATCCATAACCAAATGCAAAGGTCGCGCGATCCAAATCGCTCCAGTAGCGGCGTTGAGGCATTAAACCGCTACTTTCACCGGTTAATCCCAGTCCGGTTGGATCGCCAAAACCAAAGCTTTTATAGGTATCCAGCAATTTTTGGACAGGCATAGCCAATGAAAGGTGCGACACGCCGGTATCGCTCGATTTCTGTAAAATCCCGGTCAGCGACAGTTCCGGGTAAAATCCGACGTCGCGAATGCGATGTCCATCAAGGTAAAAAGGATGGGTATCAATCACGCTGTCGGGTTGTACTATCCCCTGCTGGAGTGCAGTCATGATCACCAGCGGTTTAACGGTTGAACCGGGTTCAAACGTATCGCTAATTGCACGGTTACGAAAATCATCCAGTACCGCGCCATCACGATTATTGGGGTTGAAGTCAGGAAAGCTCGCCATGGACAGTATTTCACCGGTAGCAATGTTGACCAGCACTGCGGCTCCTGATTCCGCTTTATTCCACGTAACGGCATTGTCCAACGCATCTTCGGTGACCGTCTGCAGACGCTCATCGATGCTGAGCTGTAATTCGTGTGCAGGAACAGGCGTAACTTCGGTGATATTTTCGATGACATGGCCAAATTTGTCTTTACGTACCAGACGGGAGCCAGGTTTACCCATCAGTTGGTTATTAAAGCTCTTTTCCAGCCCTTCAATGCCTTGTCCATCAATGTTGGTAAAACCAATGAGATTCGCCGCTACGTGGCCTGCGGGATAGAACCGGCGGGATTCCTCGCGCAGGTTGATGCCCGGGAGATTAAGATCATCGACCCACTCAGCCTGCTGAGGGGAAATTTGTCGTGCCAGATAAATAAAACGTCCGCCAGGATTACTGTTAACGCGTTCCGCCAGCGTACTAAGTGACAAATGCAGAGTCCTTGCCAGAGCCTGCCAGCGTTCGTTGTAACCCACGCCTCCCTTGCTGATGATGGTCTTAGGATCGGCCCATACGGCGTTAACCGGAACACTTACCGCCAGCGGTCGCCCTTCTCTATCTGTAATCATCCCGCGCGGCGAGGCAATAGTTACCTCACGTAACGAACGCATGTCTTCCTGTTTCACCAGACTCGTCGGCGTGACAATTTGCAGCCACGCAACCCGACCCAGCAGCAATCCCAGACTCAATAATATTGCCACACAAAGCAGGGCAAAACGTACGGGAGTAAAATTGCGCGCGTCGCCGTCGTTTTTCTTTTTCACCCGGTCTCCAGCAAGATAGTTTTTCAGGTGTCTGATTTAACGAGAAATGTCGTAAGAAAGCGGGGAAAACTATGCTACGAACATCACGCCTTTGCAACAAAGCGCTAATGGAAGGGCATTTAGAAATATTTAGACGTATTTTGAATTAAAAAGCCCCGCATAGGCGAGGCTTTATATCTGAGATGGTTGCGCATATGCGCTTCAAATCAGTGGTGTCGATCAGATAGCTGTTACGTTAACAGCAGCCGGACCTTTCTGGCCGTCCTGAATTTCGAACTCAACGTTCTGGCCTTCAGCCAGAGTTTTGAAGCCGTTACCCTGGATAGCGGAGAAGTGTACGAACACGTCTTTGCTGCCATCAGCCGGAGTAATGAAACCAAAACCTTTAGACTCGTTGAACCACTTAACTTGACCTTTAATCTTTGCCATTTGCAAAATTCCTTAGAGTATTTTCTTCGCCCGCAGGCATAACATAGATAAAACTGAGACATTACTGCTTGAGGCACTAATATAAGGTTCGGCAGAGAAGCGGTATTCAACGTCAACGTGTTTACTCAGGACTTCTTTACTGAAAATGCCACACATAAACAGAACTGTACCTCGTTTAACCCAAAACGTGTTATCACATACAACGTTAATAATGGCAAGCCATTTTTAAACGTGTCTCGATCGGTCGCACAAATCCCGTCGTTCATCAAACAGCAACTGCACAGTTATGCGCCACACCGAGTAGTGTTATATTCCCGCCGCTCGCCCCATCCCCCGCCTGGCTTGCACCATTGCCGGGACATTTCTACCATAGCTCAATAGCTTCGGTTATTCCAGATTAGCTGTTACAGGGTGTGCCGGATATCATTTTTTATGCTTAGTAATGCATAAAATGTCACAAGCGTAAAAATGAGATCCGCCTTCTGCTTTTGCACCAAAATAATGAAAGAATGATGACAATGCACAAAAAAAGTAAGAGAAACGTTTCGCTGTTAATAAAACGATCGCTATCACAAAAATGACATAATCATATTTTTATCGTATGGGAAATTATATTTATATCAGACCGGGGATAAGATATTAATTGGTTGGAGCATCTGAAAATACTGAGTTTACACGCGTATCAGAGTGCTAATTACACGACATGTACAGAAGAAAATAATCTGGCACGTTGGCGACAGGATGAAACATCTGAGAACAAAAGCAACAGATCCTCATCCTGTCATACCGTTTTTACCGCTCAGCTACCAGGCGGATGATGTCATCATCTTCATCCTTCGCTGTGACCGCAGCAGGCTCTGCCGCTTTTTCAGGTTCGTTCGCTTCGCAAAGGCGACGGAGCAATGCGTTCTGTCTTTTTTGCTGATCTAACAATGCTTCGAGCAGCTCAATCTGCTCATTAGTACGCGAACTTGCCCGATTGACGAAAAACCACAGTACAAGCCCGACAACCAGAATCACCACCGATACAGCCAAAGACGCCAAACTCAACGCGCCAGAATTCAAAACTTCGTTCATTTTATCACCTCAATGTAGACAGCGTAGTTTACCACTGCCGCACAAGAAGGTAATCAACTGTGGCAAAAATGCGCTTACCAGGGAATAAATTTATTAACGGCACAAATACCGCTGAAAAATTGTACATCCTGATCGCACATGATGTTGAACACTTGCGCCCACATCAGTATGCATACCAGCACGACAACTATCAGCACTACCCAGCGAATTTTTTTCACTCCAGCTCCACTCTTCGAATCTACATCTTATGTCTATAAATTATCATGCGTTACCTAAACCCAGCGTTAACTGTATCGGCATTCAATCTTTTTAGGAATGATTCACTTGTTTCATCCCATGTACAGGCTAATCTAATAATAACGAGAAAAGATAAGAGGTTGTAATGCGTCTGATAATCCGCGCTATTGTGTTGTTAGCTCTGGTTTGGATCGGTTTATTACTGAGCGGCTATGGAATTTTGATTGGAAGTAAGGAGAATGCAGCGGGTCTGGGCTTGCAATGCCAATATCTGACCGCCCGCGGAACCAGCACCGCACAATACGTCCACACAAACAGCGGTATCATTGGCCTGTCGGATTGCCCTTTGTTAAGAAAAAGTACGGTCATTATTGATAACGGTTAATATAGCAACAATACATACGCTACGTTATTTGCACCAACTAACTTTATGACTGTTCATAAAAAACCCCAGATACAAAAATACCTGGGGTTTTAACGTTGACGCTATTACGCCAGATTAGAACGGATAGTCGTTATAACCCATTTGTTCTGAAATTTTACGCGCAGCCGTATGCAGCATCGCCACATACTCGTGCAAACGTTCCTCAGAGAAACGCAGCGTCGGAAATGAAATACTCAAGCCTGCAATCACCACACCGAAACGGTCAAACACCGGCACACCGATGCAGCGCAGACCTTCTTCCTGTTCTTCGTTGTCTTCACCGTAGCCCTGCTCACGGACTTTATCCAGCAGTACCAGCAGTTCATCAGTATTGGTAATAGTACGGTCGGTGCTGCGTTTGTACTCAATACCGTCCAGTATTTGCTTCACTTCATCGCGGTCACGCCATGCCAGCAGAACTTTACCGATAGCCGTGCTGTACAGTGGATTACGGCGACCTACGCGAGAATACATGCGCAGATTGTACATGGAGTCGATTTTATGAATGTAGACGATGCTGTCTTCATCCAGTGCGCCAAGGTGTACTGTCTCTTTGGTCAGGCGCGAAAGTTCGCGCATCTGAATATCAGCGCTACGGATAAGATCGACGTTTTGCAACGCGCGAGCACCCAGCTCGAATAATTTCAGGGTCAGTGAGTATTTCTCAGATTCCCCTTCTTGTGCCACATAACCCAGCGTTTTCATGGTCTGCAAAAAGCGATAAACGGTGCTTTTCGACATCATGACGCGTTGCGACAACTCGGTAATACCAATTTCGCGCTCTTCACCCAGCGCCTGCAGGATGCCAAAAACCTTCAGCACGGAAGATACAGAATCGGGTTGTTTATCCAGATCTGCGATTGCCATTTATCACCCCTTTCGAGTGTTTTATAAAAATCAGAACCGGTTTTTATTATAATTTCACGTATCAGCCCTCGCAATCGCTCTTTGCTTACTTAGTTACAAATCTGCGACCTAACGCCTGAATATCAATGCTAAAATTATTATTCTCATCATAAATTCCGACAATATTGACTTCCTATGGAAAAAACTCAGACCGATGGTCTGCCATTGCCCCAGCGATATGGCGCAATTTTAACCATTGTTATTGGCATCTCTATGGCAGTACTCGATGGCGCAATAGCGAACGTTGCCCTCCCCACTATCGCCACCGATCTTCAGGCCTCACCCGCCAGCTCAATCTGGATTGTGAACGCCTACCAAATTGCGATCGTTATTTCGCTGTTATCGCTCTCTTTTTTAGGTGATATGTTTGGCTACCGACGCATTTATAAGTGTGGTCTGGTCGTGTTTCTGTTGGCGTCGCTGTTTTGTGCCTTGTCAGACTCGCTACATATGCTGACGTTAGCGCGCGTGGCTCAGGGGTTTGGGGGCGCGGCGTTGATGAGCGTTAATACGGCATTGATCCGACTCATTTATCCTCAGCGCCAGCTTGGCCGCGGAATGGGTATTAACTCCTTTATTGTGGCAGTCTCCTCGGCAGCGGGTCCGACTATTGCGGCGGCAATTCTCTCTATTGCCTCGTGGAAATGGCTATTTCTGATTAACGTCCCGCTGGGGATCATCGCCCTGCTACTGGCTATGCGTTTTTTGCCCCCCAATTCTTCACGTAACAATAAACCGCGCTTTGATCTGCCCAGCGCAGTAATGAACGCCTTAACATTCGGTTTGTTAATCACGGCACTCAGCGGGTTTGCACAGGGACAGTCGCTAAAATTGATTGGTGCTGAACTGGTGGGGCTTCTCGTGGTAGGGTTTTTCTTTATCCGCCGCCAACTCGCATTGCCAGTACCGTTATTGCCGGTTGATCTGCTACGCATTCCGCTGTTTTCACTCTCTATTTGCACCTCAATCTGTTCATTCAGCGCACAAATGCTGGCAATGGTTTCTCTCCCCTTTTTCATGCAAACGGTTCTCGGGCGCAGCGAGGTTGAAACGGGCCTGCTACTGACGCCGTGGCCGCTGGCAACCATGGTGATGGCCCCACTGGCGGGATATCTGATTGAACGTGTTCATGCGGGTCTGCTGGGCGCGCTGGGCATGGCAGTAATGGCGTGTGGGCTGTTTTCGCTGGTGTTGCTGCCCGCATCACCTTCTGATTTTAATATCATCTGGCCAATGATTTTGTGCGGTGCGGGTTTTGGCTTGTTCCAGTCACCGAATAATCACACCATCATCACCTCCGCGCCGCGTGATCGTAGCGGAGGCGCGAGCGGTATGCTCGGAACGGCGCGTTTACTGGGCCAGAGTACCGGGGCCGCACTGGTTGCGCTGATGCTAAATCAGTTTGGTGACAGCGGAACACACGTCTCGCTGATAACAGCGGGTATTCTGGCTTCGCTGGCCGCAATCGTGAGTGGCTTACGTATCACACAACCGCGAGTTCAGGCATAAAAAAAGCGCGTCTGTCGACGCGCTTTTTATTTTTAGTCTGCTGCCAATTATTTCAGGTATTCACCGCTGCGCAGCGCTTCAATACGTTTGTCCAACGGCGGGTGAGTCATAAACAGCTCACTCAACGATTTGGATTTACCGTTGATGCAAAACGCCATCATGCTGGTCGCTTCCTGCGGCTCATAGCTGGTTTTCAGGCGCTGTAGCGCGGCGATCATTTTTTCACGACCCACCAGTTTCGCTGAGCCTGCATCCGCATGGAATTCACGATGACGTGAGAACCACATCGTAATAATGCTCGCCAGAATACCAAATACCAGCTCCAGTACCGTCGCTACCGCAAAGTAGATTAACGGGTTACCGTTGCTACCCTCTCCCTCATCGCGGTTACCGCCCATAAACCCAGCGGCAATCTGCGCCAGAATACGTGAGATAAAGATAACGAAGGTGTTCACCACACCCTGAATTAGCGTCATGGTAACCATATCGCCATTAGCAATGTGGCTGATCTCATGCGCGATAACCGCTTCGGCTTCATCCGGACTCATGTTTTGCAACAGGCCAGTACTTACAGCCACCAGCGAGGCATCCCGGCGCGCACCGGTAGCAAACGCGTTAATATCTGGCGCATGGTAGATTGCAACCTGCGGCATAGCGATCCCGGCCTGGCGGGCCTGGTTCGCAACTGTATTCATCAGCCAGCGTTCTCTTTCATTGCGAGGCTGTTCGATCACTTCCCCGCCAACGGACTTTAACGCCATCCATTTGGACATCAGCAACGAAATGAAGGAACCACCAAAACCAAACAGCAGTGCCATGATCAACAAGCCTTGAACGCTGCTTGACTGAATCCCTGTCAGGCTCAATACCAGCCCGAAAACGACCATCACAGCCAGGTTCGTCAGCAGGAAGAGCGCGATTCGCATCATAATTTTCTTTTAACCTCAATTTAACAAAACGCACTATGCGATTACCCATATCGTATGGGTCTTATGACTATTTTCAAGCATCCATAGGTGCTAAGTCACCAGAAAGACACAACTTTACATTTTATCGTATCAGACTGACGTCTTCATGCACTTGTTAAAAAAACAGGCACAATTTCTTGTGCCTGTTCGAGGTTATTGACTGGTTGCAGGCTGTTCCGCTGGCTTTTCTTTTTCAAGATGCGCCAGGTCGAGCGCGATTTTTACCGTTTCATCCAGGTATGGATCCGGCTCCTGGTAATCCTTCGGTAGATCGTCCAGTTTCTTCAGCAGCGGTTTGCCTTCACGCTTGAACCGATCGTTAATACGCGCCAGGCGCATTGCGTCATCTTCGTTATTCTCTTTTTCACGCTGAGCGTAATTCAGAGAAGCGATGTTGCGCTTATCCTTCATCGCATTGAAACGCGCAATGTCCTTCATGATGTACTGGAACTCAGGATCGTTCGCAATACGTGCATTGTGCTCTTTCAGCAATTCAGGTCCGAACGGCGTCAGATTATCTGACTTGGTGTAGGTCGCCGCATCAATGCTGTCCCACGGCAGCGCGTTATCTTCAAACTTCTCGCCAGTTTCAGTTTCTTCATTACCTGTCGGCATGATGATATCCGGCGTAACACCCTTACGCTGCGTGCTGCCACCGTTTACGCGGTAGAATTTCTGGATCGTGTACTGAACAGAACCCAGCGCAGGCCATTCCGGACGCAGCATCTGATCGTAAATACGGTTCAGGGAGCGATACTGCTGAACGGTGCCTTTACCGAAGGTGGGTTCACCAACGATCAGCGCTCGGCCATAATCCTGCATTGCCGCAGCGAAAATCTCTGATGCTGAGGCGCTGAAGCGATCGACCAATACCACCAGCGGGCCTTTGTAGTACACAACGCCGTCGGTATCACTGTCTTCACGCACTTTACCGTTATTGTCACGAACCTGAACCACCGGGCCGGAAGGAATGAACAGACCGGAAAGCGAAACCGCTTCGGTCAGCGCTCCACCGCCGTTGGTACGCAGATCTATGATGATGCTGCTGACGTTCTGTTTTTCCAGTTTCTGCAACTGGACTTTGACATCATCAGTCAGGCCTACATAGAAGCCAGGAATATCCAGTACGCCAACTTTTTCTTTGCCGACGGTTTTCACGGACATTTTAACGGCGCGGTCTTCGAGACGGATACGTTCACGCGTTAGCGTCACGGTGCGCGTCTTGGTACCTTTGCCGGCAGGCAGAATTTCAAGGCGTACCTTGCTGCCTTTAGGCCCTTTGATCAGTGCCACGACATCATCCAGACGCCAGCCAATCACATCGACCATGCCCTTGCCCGTCTGTCCGACGCCGACAATACGATCGCCAACGCTGATCGCTTTGCTCTTGGCTGCCGGACCACCTGCCACCATGGAGTTAATGACGGTGTAGTCATCATCCATCTGCAGAACCGCGCCAATACCTTCCAAAGACAAGCTCATTTCAGTATTGAACTGCTCGGTATTGCGCGGAGAGAGATAGTTAGTATGCGGGTCGATTTCACGGGCGAACGCTGTCATCGCCAGTGAGAACACATCTTCGCTGTTGGTCTGTGCCAGACGGCGAATCGCAAATTTGTAGCGGCGCGTCAGCGTTTCGCGGATTTCCGCATCGGTTTTACCGGTCAGCTTCAGGCTGAGTTCGTCAAATTTAACCTTGCCGTCCCACAGCGCATTAAGCTCTGCTTCGCTCTTCGGCCACGGCGCTTTGCTTCGGTCGAGGTTAAAGGTGTCGTTACCGGTGAAATCCATTGGACGTGCCAGTACGCTTAATGCGTACTGATAACGTTCAAATCGGCGTTTTTGCGCCAGATTATAGAGATCGTAAAAGACATCCAGCTTGCCGGTGCGCAGTTCATCGCCGAGGACCGTTTTCTTTTTTGCATACTGTTCGATATCGCTCGCCAACAGCACGTTGTGGCTGTAGTCGAGCAAATTCAAATAGCGGTCAAAAATTTTTGCCGAAAACGCCTGATCCAGATCGAACTGGCGATAGTGTGATCGCGTAAAACGCGACGTCACACGTTCGCTTACCGTCGCATGCTGGGTTTCTTCCTTTAAAACGGGGATTTGATCGGCACGCGTGATGTCTTCCACAGCAAGTGCCTGGCCTGCTAATGCAAGCAGACCAGCTAACGCAGTAAGCCTAAAAAAAGTGTTCATGCCAGGCCTGGCCTCCGTTTCAGAACACCAGGTGTTCTGCGCGTACAATCAAAGACATACCCGAATTCAGCTGTACACGGACGCCATCTTTGGTGATTTCTAATACGGTGGCATCCATCGCATTATTTCCTGCTTTCACCTTCAGAGACTGCCCTACCGTCAGTACTGAAATATCAGATACCGGGGTATGCTGTTCTTCGCGAGGAGCACGCGGTGCTTTTGCTGCTGGTTTTTCAGCGCGAGGTTTACGCTCAGCACCTTCTTTACGACGCGGTGCAGGACGCGGCTTACGCTCGCGACGCGGTGCGTCTTCTTTTTCACCGGCGGCAGCGGCCGCTTCGCGTTTTTTCGCCTGTTGCTCTGCGCGTTGCGCCTGAACACGGGCTTTAGCTTCTTCCAGCTGTTTGCGAGCATGTTCAACATGTTGTTCATCCAGCTCACCACAAGGGTTGCCGTCGAGATCAACACGCGTTGCGCCCAATTTAACGCCATACAGATAGCGCCAGCTTGAAGTATAGAGACGTAAGGCAGAACGGAGCTGAGTCTTGCTGAGGTTCATTTCACCCTCAACACGCTCTACCAGATCCTGAAAAATGCCAATTTTCAGTGGGCGCGCTTCGCCTTCCGCACTAAAACACTGCGGGAAGCGTTCGGCCAGAAACGCGATGACTTCTTTACTGCTATTCAACTTAGGTTGATTTTCCATGAAATTTCCTGATTACAACGGACGTAGCCAACAAGCGCAGGCATGAACAGGCGACATTATAATGACGTCATCAGTAATTGCTACGTTATCCGTTGATTATCCTGCGACGCGCGCAAAGAATTTTTTGTAATCCGTCGTTGCAAGCACGGTTTCAAGCTGTGCCACAAGCGTACGCAGACCTTGTTCATCTTCTTCAGTAAAGCGGCCAAATGCCGTGCTATCAATATCCAGCACGCCTATTATCTGATTGTCGACAGCGATCGGCAGGACGATTTCAGCATTGCTGGCGGCATCACAGGCGATGTGCCCATCAAAAGCATGTACGTCCTCAATACGCTGAACCTGGTTCTGCGCCACTGCGGTACCGCACACACCGCGCCCTACCGGGATCCGCACGCAGGCAATTTTGCCCTGGAAGGGACCAAGCACCAGCGTATCGTCCTCAAGCAGGTAAAAACCGGCCCAATTCACTTCTGCAAGACGCTCGTACAACAATGCGCTGGTATTCGCCAGCGTTGCCAGAAAACTGGTTTCACCTGCCATCAATGCCTGAAAATCACGGTTCAGATCCGTGTATAGCTCTATTTTGTTCATTATATAATCACTTAGTTGTCTTACTTAAAACTGCAGCCTACTAAAATAAACATTAAATGCGTTAATGCTCAAGATCATTCCCGTCATGAGTTAAGATAACATTACTTCAACAATTTGATTCGCGATACATGGCCTTAACGACACCACGCATCACGCCAACTAAAAAAATAGCCATCAGGTCCATCGGTGAGGCACTACCTCGTGCACATTATCATCGCTGCCCTGAATGTGACCTGATATTTAGCTTGCCTAAAATGCGTTCGCACCAAAGTGCCTTTTGCCCACGCTGCCAGGCAAAAATTCGTGACGGACGCGACTGGTCGTTAACGCGACTGGCGGCAATGGCTTTCACCATGTTGCTGCTGATGCCCTTTGCCTGGGGAGAGCCACTTCTGCACATCTATTTATTAGGCGTGCGCATTGATGCCAATGTGATGCAAGGCATCTGGCAAATGACCCGACAAGGTGACCCCCTTACCGCCTCCTTCGTGCTTTTTTGCGTCGCTGGTGCGCCGCTAATTCTTGTGACTTCAATCGCTTATCTGTGGTTTGGTAATATTCTCGGGATGAACCTGCGCCCGGTGCTGCTGATGCTGGAAAGGCTCAAAGAGTGGGTGATGCTCGATATTTACCTGGTGGGTATCGGTGTCGCATCAATCAAGGTTCAGGACTATGCTTTTTTGCAGCCTGGCGTGGGGCTGTTTGCTTTTATTGCGCTGGTGATCCTCAGTATT
The DNA here is from genome assembly GCF_030332605.1 of Citrobacter sp. Cpo103. Taxonomy (NCBI): domain Bacteria; kingdom Pseudomonadati; phylum Pseudomonadota; class Gammaproteobacteria; order Enterobacterales; family Enterobacteriaceae; genus Citrobacter; species Citrobacter sp. Cpo103. The sequence goes on from NZ_JAOWHO010000021.1 coordinate 160,864, forward strand.
TTGACGCTGTCGCATCTTAACGTTGAACAGCTTTGGGACCGTTTCTACCCGCAAAGACCGGCTCGTCGGCCCGATGATAAGCTCCGCGTCTGCCTTGGCTGCCATTTTACAGGTTATCCGGACGCCCGCGGTCGCTGCCCCCGCTGCCATATTCCGTTGCGCTGGCGCAGAAATCAAAGTATCCAAAAGTGTTGGGCGGCTCTGCTGGCCTCGATTGTCCTGCTTTTACCCGCTAACCTGCTGCCCATCTCGGTAATTTATGTCAACGGCGGCCGGCAGGAAGACACAATCCTGTCAGGCATAATGTCTTTGGCAAACAGTAATGTCGGCGTAGCGGCGATCGTGTTTATCGCCAGTATATTAGTGCCATTTACCAAAGTGATTGTGATGTTTACGTTGCTATTCAGCATCCACTTTAATTGTGAACAAGGGTTGCGCACCCGTATAAAACTACTGCGTATGGTGACCTGGATTGGCCGCTGGTCGATGCTGGATCTCTTTGTTATCGCGTTAACCATGTCGCTGATAAATCGCGATCAGATACTTGCTTTTACTATGGGACCGGCTGCGTTTTATTTCGGCGCAGCGGTAATATTGACTATTCTTGCTGTGGAATGGCTGGACAGCCGCTTACTTTGGGATGCACATGAGTCAGGAAACGCCCGCTTCGCAGACTGAAGCGCAGATTAAAACAAAACGCCGTATCTCCCCTTTCTGGCTGCTGCCGTTCATCGCGCTGATGATCGCAGGATGGCTTATCTGGGGAAGCTATGAAGATCGTGGCAATACCGTGACCATTGACTTTATGTCTGCGGACGGCATTGTGCCAGGCCGTACTCCCGTTCGCTATCAGGGCGTTGAAGTGGGCACGGTGCAGGATATCAACCTCAGCAAAGATCTACGCAAAATTGAAGTCCGCGTCAGCATCAAATCGAGCATGAAAGATGCTCTGCGCAAAGATACCCAGTTCTGGCTGGTCACGCCGAAGGCGTCGCTGGCTGGGGTTTCTGGTCTGGATGCGTTGGTTGGCGGCAATTATATCGGCATGATGCCCGGTACTGGCGAGGCAGAGGATCATTTCGTCGCCCTCGACACCCAGCCCAAGTATCGTCTGGATAATGGCGATTTAATGCTGCATCTGCGCGCCCCTGATCTCGGATCGCTTAATAGCGGTTCACTGGTTTATTTCCGTAAGATTCCGGTGGGCAGGGTCTATGACTACACCATCAACCCGAACCATCAGGGCGTAACCATCGATGTATTGATTGAACGTCGCTTCACCAATCTGGTGAAAAAAGGCAGCCGCTTCTGGAACGTCTCCGGTGTAAATGCGGATGTCAGCCTTAGCGGTGCGAAGGTAAAACTGGAGAGTCTGGCGGCGCTGGTCAACGGTGCCATTGCTTTTGATTCACCCGAAGACTCAAAACCTGCTGCGGCAGACGACACGTTTGGTCTATATCAGGATCTCGCGCATAGCCAGCGCGGAGTAATCGTCAAGCTTGATTTACCCAGCGGAGATGGACTCAAAGCAGGCTCAACATCGCTGATGTATCAAGGATTAGAAGTCGGTCAGCTCACAAAACTGGATTTAAACCCAGGCGGTAAAGTCACCGGCGAAATGACGGTCGATCCCAGCGTCGTAACGCTACTGCGTGACAACACACGAATTGAGTTACACAGCCCTAAATTATCGTTAAGCGATGTGAATCTCAGTTCGCTGCTGACAGGTAAAACTTTCGAGCTGGTACCTGGCGAAGGCGAGCCGCGTAACCAGTTTGTCGTTATCCCCGCTGAGAAGTCGTTGTTACACGACCCAGGCGTCATGACGTTTACGCTGACAGCGCCGGAGAGTTACGGTATTGATGCTGGCCAGCCGCTAATTCTTCACGGCGTACAGGTCGGTCAGGTGATTGAGCGTACGCTTTCCAGCAAAGGCGTCTCATTTACCGTTGCTGTTGAACCACAGCATCGTGACCTGGTGCAGGGTGACAGTAAGTTCGTGGTGAACAGCCGCGTGGATGTCAAAGTTGGACTTGATGGCGTGGAGTTCCTTGGCGCCAGCGCCAGTGAGTGGCTCAGCGGCGGCATTCGTATTTTGCCCGGAACCAAGGGCGAAATGAAAAAAAGCTACCCGCTTTACGCTAACCTAGAGAAAGCCATTGAAAACAGCCTGAGCGATCTGCCAACCACTACGGTCAGCCTGAGCGCCGAAACGCTACCTGATGTGCAGGCCGGTTCGGTGGTGCTATACCGCAAATTCGAGGTCGGTGAAGTGATTAGCGTTCGTCCTCGCGCCGATGCGTTTGATATCGATCTGCATATCAAACCGGAATATCGCAACCTGTTGACCAGCAACAGCGTGTTCTGGGCCGAAGGCGGAGCAAAAGTTCAGCTTAACGGCAGCGGATTAACCGTACAGGCATCTCCCCTTTCACGCGCGCTTAAAGGGGCGATCAGCTTCGATAATTTAAGCGGTGCCAGCGCCAGCCAACGCAAAGGTGACAAGCGTATTCTGTATGCTTCGGAAACCGCCGCGCGTGCGGTCGGCGGCCAGATAACGCTGCATGCGTTCGATGCCGGTAAACTCGCTGCAGGCATGCCGATTCGCTACCTGGGAATCGATATCGGCCAGATCCAAACGCTTGAGCTGATCACCGCCCGTAACGAAGTTCAGGCAAAAGCGGTTCTGTACCCGGAATACGTGCAGACCTTTGCGCGAAGCGGTACCCGTTTCTCTGTGATCACCCCACAAATTTCGGCAGCGGGCGTGGAGCATCTGGATACAATCCTGCAGCCGTATATCAACGTTGAACCCGGACGCGGTAATCCGCGCCGTGATTTTGAGCTGCAGGAAGCCACCATTACCGACTCTCGTTACCTCGATGGTCTGAGTATTGTGGTTGAAGCACCAGAAGCAGGTTCGCTGAATATCGGAACCCCGGTGTTGTTCAGAGGTATTGAAGTGGGGACCGTCACCGGGCTGACGCTGGGCTCGCTTTCCGATCGTGTGATGGTTGCCATGCGCATTAGCCAACGCTATCAGCATCTGGTACGCAACAACTCCGTGTTCTGGCTGGCATCCGGCTACAATCTCGACTTCGGTTTGACCGGCGGTGTCGTGAAGACTGGTACCTTCAACCAGTTCATTCGCGGCGGCATCGCCTTCGCGACTCCACCAGGTACACCGCTGGCACCTAAAGCACAGGCAGGTAAACACTTCCTGTTGCTGGAAAGCGAACCGAAAGAGTGGCGTGAATGGGGCACCGCCCTGCCACGTTAATGTATCCACTGCTCCGGCGCGAGTACGTACGCCGGAGCAGTTATGCTACACTGCGCACCTGTTTTTTTGCCGGTGGTACCAAGTGGCTTATTTTCCCGACGCCTTTCTGACTCAAATGCGTGAAGCAATGCCTTCCACGCTCTCATTCGATGAATTTCTCGCTGCCTGTCAGCGCCCGTTGCGCCGCAGCATTCGCGTCAATACGCTGAAAATCTCCGTTGCCGATTTCCTCGCGCTGACAGCACCTTACAACTGGTCTCTCACTCCGGTTCCCTGGTGTGCTGAAGGTTTCTGGATCGAACGCGATGATGAAGAGTCAGTGCCGCTCGGCAGCACCGCAGAACATTTAAGCGGCCTGTTTTATATTCAGGAAGCCAGCTCAATGCTGCCAGTCGCCGCGCTGTTCGCCGAAGGCAATACCCCGGAACGCGTAATGGATGTTGCGGCAGCCCCCGGCTCCAAAACCACGCAAATTGCCGCAAAAATGAATAATCGAGGCGCCATTCTGGCGAATGAGTTTTCTGCCAGTCGCGTCAAAGTCCTGCATGCCAATGTCAGCCGTTGCGGGATAGCCAACGTCGCCCTGACCCATTTTGACGGACGCGTATTTGGCGCTGCGTTGCCGGAGTCATTTGATGCCATATTGCTCGACGCACCGTGTTCCGGTGAAGGCGTGGTGCGTAAAGACCCTGATGCGCTAAAAAACTGGTCTGTAGAAAGTAATCTGGAAATTGCCGCGACCCAGCGCGAATTACTCGACAGCGCCTTCCACGCCCTGCGTCCCGGTGGCACATTGGTTTACTCGACCTGTACGCTTAATCGTGACGAAAATGAAAATATCATGCAGTGGTTGATTGAGAGCTATCCTGATGCCGTCGAGTTTTTACCTCTGGGTGATTTATTTCCGCAGGCCGAACGCGCCCTGACGCCGGAAGGATTCCTGCATGTATTCCCGCAGATTTACGATTGCGAAGGTTTCTTCGTTGCGCGTTTGCGCAAAACAGCTGCAATCCCTGCACTACCTGCGCCGAAGTACAAAGTCGGAAACTTCCCGTTTAGCCCGCTTAAAGGACGCGAGTCCGCGCTTGTCACGCAAGCCGCGAGCGCTTGTGGACTGCAGTGGGAAGATAATTTGCGCCTGTGGCAGCGCGATAAAGAGATCTGGCTGTTCCCGACTGACATTGAACCTCTGATTGGCAAGGTTCGCTTTTCTCGACTCGGGATCAAACTGGCTGAAACCCACAACAAAGGGTATCGCTGGCAGCATGAGGCCGTTATCGCCCTCGCCGATCCGAACCACAGCCATGCATTCGAGCTGACCCTTGCCGAAGCGGAAGAGTGGTATCGCGGTAGAGATGTTTACCCGCAAACCGCACCGACGAGTGACGACGTACTGGTTACGTTCCAGCATCAGCCGATCGGTCTGGCAAAACGCATTGGATCGCGACTGAAGAATAGCTATCCGCGCGATCTTGTCCGGGATGGCAAACTCTTTACGGGATAACGCACGTTTTTACTGGCGCTTTTGCTAACGTTGACTACGCTGAAAAATGGACGGCCTAACTGGTCGTACCACAACCAGCAAATTAACGGAGAGCACGATGATGAAAACCAGTGTGCGCATTGGCGCTTTTGAAATCGACGACGCCGAGTTACATGGCGAATCGCCGGGGGACCGAACGTTAACCATTCCGTGTAAATCCGATCCAGATTTATGTATGCAACTGGATGCCTGGGATGCCGACACCAGCGTCCCGGCCCTGTTGAACGGAGAACATTCAGTACTATTTCGCGAACACTACGATCGTAAGTCAGATGCCTGGATCATGCGCCTTGCCTGATTCAAAAAGAACCCGTCGCCAGACGGGTTATTTCTTGGTTAATTTCCCTCACCTATCAACATCTTCTACACTACAGGTATGGCTTTACCATTTGAGGATGGAATGTTCACGCTGGTTCTTTTTGTGTGCTATCTGGATGGCGGTTGTGAAGATATCGTGGTTGATGTCTACAAAACTGAGCGGCAGTGCCTGATATCGATGGACGATCAACGTATTCGTAACGGGGGATGTTTACCTGCGGACGACTACATCGACAGTTTCTGGCACCCGGCCCAGGAATACAGCGATTTTTGATTATTGCAGTTGTACCAGCGTTAACTCGCCGCCGAATACAGCGCCGGTATCAATATAGTGTAGATTCTCGCGATCCAGCCGATGGCGCAACGGCGTGTGGCCAAACCAGAAGTGATCCGCGCCGCGAATCGCACAACCACTGTTCATCAGTCTCGAGCGGTCCCACAGCACGCGCTGTAAATCGATCTCTTTTAGCCACTGATAATCATCATCCGGGTAATCGGCATGAGCAATAACGTGTATACCGTTCTGACAATGCAGCTCCAGAATCCAGGGTAACTGCCAACACCCTTCAAGAGCAAATTTCGCTGCCGGTTGCTCCGCCTGCTCGAACCACGAGCCACCATTCATAAACCACATGAATTGATCCCCCGTCGCCTGCGCGTCCAGCGCCATCTGTTCATGGTTCCCCCTGACCGCGACAATCCAGCGTTTACGCAGTAGTTTCAGACAACGCAAACTGTCTGGTCCACGGTCGATAACATCCCCCACTGAAACCAGCAGATCCTGCCAGGGATCAAAACGGTACTGGCGCAGTTTAGCCATCAGCATCGAGAAGCATCCGTGGATATCCCCAACCACCCAGACGTGACGCCACTGCGTACCGTCGATTCGTTGATAGATATTGCCAGGTCGTCCCATGTCGCCTCCAGATTACAAGGGTACCTGATTATAATTTTAGCAATGATGGTAAAAAAGCCTGGACGATCGTGGGCAGGAGTATGGTATGGTTTATGGAGAATGCAGCATGCAATACGTCGTGTTTTGCCCTGGATGGCATCGCATTCGCTACATAAAAAGAGACCGAATACGATTCCTGTATTCGGTCCAGGGAAATGGCTCTTGGGAGAGAGCCGTGCGCTAAAAGTTGGCATTAATGCAGGCTAAGTTACCCTGCCATTTAAGAATAGATGACAGCGCCAGGTTTTCCAGTCCGCGGCTAAAGTGGCCGGAAAAAAAGGACGTTTGTTACGCATCCAAACGCAAAAACCGCAAGTTCTCCTGCGAGATCCTTGCGGTTTTTTATTGGAAATCAGAGCGCTACATCTGACAATTAACAGAGCTTTTCTGCACGCTCTACAAACGGTGCCAGGCTCATTTTTTCGCCCGGTTTCGCCGGATCATCAATCTGGATAATCTCTATCGGCTTTGCCGTGGTTTTTCCGCTCTCCACCTGCTGTCTGGCGACATCATTCAACGGGTATTGCACCAGCGTACTGGGATTGATGACATACAGCGCGTTACCTGGACGGCAGGTCAGCATCACCTCTTCCCGATTAAACGCCCACTTATCTTTGCCAACCTCAAAACGGCTGACGGTAATGACCTGCGGCGCAGCCAGCGCGGCTCCGGAGCTTGCCAGGAGTAATAAAGAGATAATGATTTTTTTCATGCGTTTCGCCAGTCCATCAATCAGAAAGGTTCGAGGGTTGCAAACAGGCTGACAATCGCCAGAACAACGGCTCCTATACCCCATTCCAGCTTGGTCATCCAAATAAAATAGAGAGTCATGCCGCGGTTATCCTGCCGCATGCGTGGTACCAGAACATACCGATTCACCAGCGCAATCGCCACCATTAGCATGACCAGGGCACCTTTTAACATAAGCAGTCGCCCGTAAGCCATGTGCCAGGGAACAGAAAAACCGACAATAAACAGCGCATTCATAATACCGGTTAGTAAAACACCGATAACGAAAAGATGTCCATAGCGTGAGAAGCGCATCATGGTACTGATGGCCTGTTCCCGCCAGCGACCTTGCGCCATTCGCATACAGTAAAGTACGGGCAGCAAACCGCCGAACCAGGCGGCTGCGCATACCAAATGTAAGGCGTGGTTAACCTGCTGGATTGCGCCAGGGATACCGCTGTGCAGCGTCGCATGTCCGACGCCAGCCAGCAAAATAAACTGCGCAATAGTCAGCATTAACAGTAGTCGCGGCATACTGCGCGGCACCATGATGGTCACCACCAGCGTGACCAACGCGAGGATAATCTGCCATAACCAGACGCCACCAAATTGCGTTTGCAACACGGCGAGCCAAACGTCAGTAGAGACAACATCCCGCCAGCCTGAGCCCATTAACCCACCCTGAATCGCCAGCATCAGCGTCGCGCTGATAAAGCTCCACGTCGCAGCATGCCGTTGCAGACGTAAAAAACGACGCATCATTAAACGACGAACCGAAACGGGAGCCAGCCATGCGCCGTAAAGCGCACAGCCAAACACCAGCATCAAAGCGGTAAAATGGATAAACCGTAGTGCAACCCAGGTAAATGCCAGCATTGGTTATTTCACGCTAAAGGTATATTGCCCCTTCGTCTTGTGACCATCCACGGAGACAACGTGCCAGTCGACCGTATATTTTCCTGCTTCAAGTGTTTGATCAAGCGGAACAATCAGCTGCGTTTTGTCCTGCTCACTGCGCGATGCCTTGCCCGTTTTGATCTGTTCTTTGTTAGGACCGGTCAGCGTTGCACCGCTGAATCCCGGCTCTACGCCTTCAGAAAAATTCAGCGTCAACGCCTGAGGAGATGCCGCAACTTCAGCGTTAGCCGCCGGACTTTGTTTTGTGAGGTGGGCATGCGCCAATGCCGCAGGTGTTGCCAGAACGCTGGCGAGTACGATGAGCGCGTTGCGAAGCATAGATGCAGATGAAGCCATTTCAACTATTCCTTTTTGTTATGTCTAACCTGTAGAGAATAACCTTCTACAATGGTCGAGTCGAGAATCATCATTTCTGTCTTGCCATTAACGCACACTCTTAGTAACTTTGCGCGCCGAAAGACAGAGAAAAGGAAAAGCCCATGAACATCAATCTGGCCAAACTTGAGCAAGCGGAAATGGATAAGGTCAATGTCGATCTGGCTGCGGCTGGAGTGGCATTTAAGGAGCGATACAATATGCCCGTTGTTGCAGAAGTTGTTGAACGCGAACAGCCAGAGCATTTACGCGACTGGTTCCGCGAAAGACTCATCGCGCACCGTCTGGCATCCGTTACGCTTTCACGTTTACCATACGAGCCTAAAGTTAAATAAAACTTATATTACGTTACGATTCCTTACATGACGCCTGCTACAGTATAAGCATATTCTTAATCCACACATTAAGGATGGTTGTAGACACTATGAAAAGGAAATCATTATGTCATACTGGAAAATCGCAGCAGCACAATACGAACCTCTTCACACCTCAGTTACCGAACATGTCGCGCATCACCTGCAATTCATTCATGCGGCAGCTCAATGCCAATGTGAATTGCTGGTCTTCCCTTCCCTCTCATTGCTGGGTTGTGTTGATGAGAATGACGCGCTTCCTGCCCCACCCGATGAAGCGCTGTTAGAACCTCTCGCACATGCCGCAGCGACTTATCGCATGACGATAATTGCGGGACTACCTGTAGAACATAACAACCGGTTCGTGAAAGGCATTGCGCTTTTCTCTCCCTGGATGACTTCGCCATTAACCTTCCATCAGAGCCACGGGGCCTGTATTGCCAGACAGCGAAATGCCATCAGCGTTGTAGATAGCCAACCGGAAGGCATTGATATCGACCCGGCTTTTTCGCTGTTCACCAGCTGCCAGTCAGTCAGTGAACCGGAACTGCTCTCCTCTACATCTCGCCTACAAAGTTTCTCACATAAATTCGCCATCGCGGTATTAATGGCCAATGCGCGGGGTAGCAGTGCGTTATGGGATGAACGAGGTCGATTGATTGTTCGCGCAGACAGCGGTTCGTTGCTGTTAACCGGCCAACGCACGCCACGGGGTTGGCAAGGTGATATCATTCCATTACGCTAGTCGTTTTGGGTCAGGAGCATGGCATGTTGCGCATAATAGATACAGAAACCTGTGGTCTACAGGGAGGCATTGTTGAAATTGCTTCTGTCGACGTGGTTGACGGAAAAATAGTCAACCCCATGAGCCACCTGGTACGCCCTGACCGCCCCATCAGCCCACAGGCGATGGCTATCCATCGCATTACTGAAGCAATGGTGGCCGATAAGCCATGGATTGAAGACGTCATCCCGCAGTATTACGGCAGCGAATGGTACGTGGCGCACAATGCCAGCTTTGACCGCCGCGTATTGCCCGATATGCCCGGGGAATGGATTTGCACCATGAAGCTCTCCCGTCGGTTGTGGCCGGGGATCAAATACAGCAACATGGCGTTGTATAAATCGCGCAAGCTGAGCGTCCAGACACCAGCGGGTCTCCACCATCACCGCGCCCTGTACGATTGCTACATCACTGCGGCACTGCTGATCGACATCATGCAGACGTCAGGCTGGACAGCCGATCAAATGGTCGATATTACCGGCCGTCCCGCCTTACTCACTACTTTCACTTTTGGTAAGTACCGCGGAAAACCGGTATCAGAAGTGGCTGAACGCGATCCGGGCTATCTACGTTGGTTATTTAATAACCTTGACAATATGAGCCCGGAACTACGATTAACGCTAAAACACTATTTGGATCACGCCTGAGCAGGCAGTGTTCCCTGCGCCAGTCCAATCAAAAACGCGTACTCAAGGGCCACGCCTTCGTAAGATTTAAAACGCCCGGATTTACCGCCGTGTCCGGAATCCATATCCGTGCAAAGTAGCAGCAAACGATCGTCCGTTTTCAGCTCACGCAGTTTTGCCACCCATTTTGCTGGTTCCCAGTATTGCACCTGGGAATCGTGTAATCCCGTCGTGACCAGCAGATGTGGGTATGCCTGCGCGGTTACATTGTCATACGGGCTGTAGCTTTTCATATAGGTGTAATACTCTTCGTCCTGCGGATTACCCCACTCTTCAAACTCACCGGTCGTCAGGGGAATTGATTCATCGAGCATAGTGGTTACCACATCGACAAACGGCACCTGAGCAATAACACCATGGAAGCGTTCCGGGCGTTCATTAATGGCGACGCCCATTAACATGCCTCCGGCGCTTCCGCCCATGCCATAACACAACTCAGGCGCGCCATAGCCCATTTTTAGCAGCGCATCACAGACGTCGAGGTAATCATTAAAAGTATTTTTCTTGTGCAGAAACTTACCGTCCTCGTACCACTGTTGTCCTAATTCACCACCACCACGCACATGGGCAATAGCATAAACAAAGCCGCGATCCAGTAAGCTCAAACGGCTGCTGCTGAAATCGGCATCCATGCTGGCGCCATATGAGCCATAGCCATAAACGAGTAACGGATTTTTTCCTTTCAGGAAATACTTTTGATGATAAACCAGCGAAACCGGAACCTCGGTGCCATCACGCGCAGTTATCCATAGGTGTTCGCTACGGTAATTCGCCGCATCAAATCCGGGGACCTCCGTCTGCTTAAGCACACGACGTTCCCCGGTGTCCATATCCAGTTCAAACAACGTGTCCGGGGTGGTCATGGAGGAATAACCATAGCGCAGGCGCGATGTCTCAGGCTCTGGATTATAGGCAAGCCAGGTCACATAAGCCGGATCGTCAAAGGCGATCCCGACCACTTCGCGCGTTTTACGATTAATCTGTCGTAGGCTGGTTAAGCCCCGCTGACGCTCTTCTACCACCAGCCAGTCAGTGAATAGCGTAAAGCCCTCCAGCATCACGTTGTCGCGCGCTGGGATCAGCGTCTCCCAGGCTTGCTCATCACGAACGCGGGTACGATACAGGCCGAAATTTTTCCCCTGACGGTTGGAGCGCAGATAAAAATTGTGTTGATAGTGATCGAGACTGTATTCATGGTCTTTGCGTCGCGCTAAAAAGACCAACGGTTCGGCATCCGCCAGTTCTGCGTCAAGCAGTAAAACCTCACTGGTGGTCGCACTGGCGATATGAATAACCACATAGTGTAGCGAGGTGGTTTTATGCAGGCTGACATAAAAAATATCATCGGCTTCTTCATACACCAGCTCATCCAATGACGATGGCGAGCCGACTGTATGTCGCCACACCTGATACGGCAATAACGTTGTTTCGTGCTTGCGCACGTAATAGAAAGTCTGAGAATCATTCGCCCAGACCAGATCCACTTCGACGTTTTCCAGCACTTCCGGATACCAGTTGCCGCTTTGCAAGTTGCGAAAACGCACGCCATATTGCCGGCGAGAGAGATAATCTTCCGCCAGCGCCATGATGGTGTTATCCGGAGATATCGCCAGTCCACCCAGCGTATAAAACTCGCTGTGTGCCGCGCGCTGGTTCCCATCCAATAGAGTATCCCAATCATCCCACTCTTCACTGAGGGCAGACTGACGCTGATAAATAGCATATTCGCACCCCGGTTCATAAATATGCCGGTAGCGATAACCATTCTTCACATAGGGGGCTGATGCATCCTGAGGCGGGATACGGTCGATAATCTCTTTCAGGACGCGATCCTGCAAAGCCTGCTGCGAGGCCATAACCTGGCGGCCATACGCATTTTCTTGTTGCAGATAATCCAGCACTTCTGGCTGCGAGCGGGTGTCATCTCGCAGCCAGTAGTAATTATCAACACGAGTATCGCCATGCTGCGTCATGGCGTGAGGAATACGAGAAGCTTTTGGTAGCATGTCATTGTTCTTTTGCTTAAACATCCTATAAGGGTGGCAAAAGACAGCAATGATGCAAGCGAAACATGCGCCTTAGCGGTAAGTAATTAACCCGGTAAAGCCTGTTTTTGTTCTTTGAGATCCTGTTCAATGCCTTCACGAACATCCTGCGGGATCTTCAACGCATCGCCCAGCGCATTGAGATAGCTACGCTCCATAAAGTGGTCGATATCAATCGCCGCACAGCTCAGGAAGTAAATTTCCAGTGCTTCTTCTTCGTTACGGATCCCTTGCGCCAGACGCTGAGGATCTAACGGTTGTTCAATAGCACGTTCAATCAGAACGCGGCCCTGCTCTTCCACGCCCGCTTCACGGAGCTGCTGTTCAATGGCCGCTCGTTCTTTGGCATCAATATGTCCATCGCTTTTCGCCGCAAAAACCAGCGCCAGGATCAGACGCTCGGTGCGCTCATCCAGCGGTGAACTTTGTGCGCCAAACTGCGGCTCATCCTGATGCGCAGCGCGAACCTTATCCTTGTATTTGTTCCATAACACGGTACCGGCAACCGCACCGCCGCCCACCAGAAGCGCGCTGGTGCCGTATTTGCTCAGCAATTTTCGTGAAGATTTGTTGGCAACCAGTAATCCTGCCAGACCGCCTAACGCGCCTGGAACCAGAAGTTTACTCAGCCCTTGCTCGCCAGAAGATGACGCGGAGGATCCTTTTTGCCCAAGAAGAGATTGTAGTTGATTCAGCCAATTAGCCATTTTGCCCCTCAAGTACAGACGAATAATCATCAAAGCGTACCCGAGGGGATGTCAGGAAGTGTTCAGGTCATCAAAAGATGTGCAAATACCTGCGTTACTGCGGCTGATACTCGGCCGTTCCGGCTTTGCAGTCGACTTTCACCAGGTAGTGAATATCTGCGCTTTTACCACGAACCGTCAGGGGAACTGACCATTTCCCGTCTTTGCCCGTAATATCGGGCGTGCTAACCCAGGCGACAGGGTCGGCTTGACCGACGCGTTTTTGATCGTCAGCCCAGCGCGCGATGCGATTTTGCTGATAGTCACGTTTCACGCTTGCCGCAATACCGTCAGCATCCAGTCCTTCGCACTTGGGGAACTGAACATTCTTGCTTTCCATATTTGCCGCAAATACCGATACGCTGGCAGACAATAACAGCAGGCTCAATAACGCTCTTTTTTTATACATTCTTTTCTCCTTAATCTCCCCTTCGTCCTTCAGGTTGCCTGCGGCAACGTGAAATAACGTCAGGAATTGCACAATGATTCAGGGAAAAGCATGGTACAAAACGTCAGGAGCGCAAGTCGTTTCAGGCAGCCTGAGTATCATCCTCAGCGTGCGCATCGTTTTCGACAGCCTGTGGCGAAGGCAGCTTGCCGTTTTTCAGAATGGCGCTCAGCACATCTTTTTGCTCAGCCAGCCACAAGGAAAGTGCTTCACGCTGCTCGTCTTCAAGCGCTACCGGCGATTGTTCCAGCCATGTGTCGAGCAGATCTGCTGTATCCAGCATTTTGTCATACGCATCGGCTTCCTTTTTGCTGGTAAACGACATTTTTTCCTCACCTTCCCGAATGACTACGTATTTAACTTCAACCGCCATTTTTGCAGCCTCTTAAATCACCTGTATTTATGTACAGTATATTCTTTTTAAGCCCTGAAATCAACCTGGTAATAAAGACAGACGCAAACGTTTTCGTATATACTGCGCCCAGATAAAACAGGGGATTAATTTATGACGTTATTAGGCACAGCGCTGCGTCCCGCAGCAACGCGAGTGATGTTATTAGGTTCAGGTGAACTGGGTAAAGAAGTGGCGATTGAATGCCAACGCCTGGGTGTGGAAGTCATTGCCGTGGATCGTTACCCCGACGCGCCAGCCATGCACGTTGCCCATCGCTCCTACGTAATTAACATGCTGGATGGCGAGGCATTACGCCAGCTTGTCGAGCGTGAAAAACCACATTACATCGTGCCGGAAATAGAGGCGATTGCCACGGATATGCTGGTCAAACTGGAACAGGAAGGTCAACACGTTGTGCCTTGCGCACGAGCGACCCAACTGACCATGAACCGGGAAGGAATCCGTCGTCTCGCCGCCGAAGAATTGTCTTTACCCACATCATCTTTCCGTTTTGCAGACACCGAAACACGCTTTCGTGAGGCCGTTGCCGAAATCGGCTATCCCTGCATTGTGAAGCCGGTCATGAGTTCTTCCGGCAAGGGGCAAAGCTTTATCCGTTCAGCCGATCAGCTCACCGAGGCGTGGAACTATGCTCAACAGGGAGGCCGGGCAGGTGCCGGTCGGGTTATCGTCGAAGGCGTAGTGAATTTTGATTTTGAAATCACCCTGCTAACCGTCAGCGCCGTTGATGGTGTGCATTTCTGCGCGCCGGTAGGTCATCGCCAGGAAGATGGCGATTATCGCGAGTCCTGGCAGCCGCAGCAGATGAGTGACCTGGCGCTGGCGCGCGCGCAGGAAATAGCCCGCAAGGTGGTACTGGCGCTGGGCGGTCACGGACTGTTTGGCGTGGAGCTGTTTGTCTGCGGTGATGAGGTGATTTTCAGCGAAGTCTCCCCTCGCCCTCACGACACGGGTATGGTGACCTTAATTTCGCAGGATCTGTCTGAGTTTGCCCTGCACGTACGTGCATTTCTCGGTCTGCCCGTTGGCGAAATCCGCCAGTATGGACCTTCTGCTTCCGCCGTTATTCTGCCGCAACTTACCAGCCAGAATATCACATTTGATAACGTACAAGCCGCTGTAGGTGCGGGTATGCAAGTGCGTTTCTTTGGCAAGCCGGAAATCGACGGGAGCCGTCGTCTGGGCGTTGTGCTGGCCACAGCACAGAGCATTGAAGATGCGGTGATATGCGCGAAAGACGCAGCCGCACAGGTGAAAGTCGCAGGATAAAAACCAGACCCGTAGGCCGGATAAAACATTGATGCCGTATCCGACCTACGGTTTACGCATTAACGGCTTACTGCTTCGCGCCTTCTACTGCTTCACGAGCCAGCTTGGTAATACGATCGTAATCACCCGCTTCCAGCGCATCCGCCGGAACCAGCCACGAACCACCGATGCACAGCACGCTTTTCAGTGCCAGGTAGTCACGGTAGTTCGCCGGAGAGATACCGCCGGTTGGGCAGAAACGCACCTGAGAGAACGGACCCGCAATTGCCTGCAGCGCTTTGGTACCGCCATTTGCTTCAGCAGGGAAGAATTTGAACTCTTTCAAACCGTAGTCCATACCCAGCATCAGTTCAGACACGGTGCTGATACCAGGGATCAGCGGAATAGTACCTTCCGTTGCGGCTTTCAGCAGCGGCTCGGTCAGACCCGGACTGATAGCAAACTGTGCACCGGCTTCGGTAACTTCAGCCAGCTGTTGTGGATTCAGTACAGTACCTGCACCAACGATAGCGTCCGGAACTTCTTTTGCGATCGCGCGAATGGCATCCATCGCACATGCTGTACGTAAGGTCACTTCCAGAACGCGCACGCCGCCTGCAACCAGCGCTTTTGCCATCGGCACTGCGTGTTCCAGTTTATTAACCACGATAACCGGTACAACCGGGCCAGTGGTCAGGATTGCTTCTGCACTTGTCTTCCAGTTTTTCATCAGAGTTTTCTCTCGCCTGATTACAAAATAAGTCTTAAAAAGTGATACAGGTTGCGCCCTGTTCCGCACCGGACAGCTTTTCACGCAACGCGCTGAACATTTCACGGCCTGTGCCCACGCGCGATGCGCTGAGGTCAGGAATGTGAGGCTGACGAGAAGCAAGTTCCTCTTCATCAACCAGCAGCGTCAATTCACCTGTCTGTCCATTCACACGAATGATGTCGCCATCGCGTACTTTTGCCAGCAGCCCGCCATCGTAGGCTTCTGGGGTTACATGGATTGCTGAAGGCACTTTACCTGAAGCACCTGAAAGTCGTCCATCGGTAACTAACGCAATTTTGAAACAACGGTCCAATAATACACCAAGTGGCGGCATGAGTTTATGTAATTCTGGCATTCCGTTTGCTTTTGGTCCCTGATGGCGCACAACGACTACGCAATCACGGTCGAGCAGTCCCGCATCGAAGGCCGGCAATACATCATGCTGACTTTCAAAAACAACCGCGGGCGCTTCAATTACCTGATTTTCTACCGGAACCGCCGACGTTTTCATCACCGCACGTCCGAGGTTACCGCTCAGCACTTTGGTACCGCCGTGGTGGGAGAATGGCTGATCGATGGTAGCAATCACATTGCTGTCCAGCGACTTCGCTGCCCCTTCGCGCCAGTCCAGTTCACCCTCGTTGAGCCAGGGTTCCATGGTGTAACGCGACAAACCAAACCCAGCAACGGTGTTCACATCTTCATGCAGCAGACCCGCATTCAGCAGTTCGCGCATTAACACCGGCACGCCACCCGCTGCCTGGAAGTGGTTAATATCTGCCGGACCATTCGGATACAGACGCGCCATCAACGGCACGATATCGGACAGATCGGAGAAGTCGTCCCAGTTAATCAGAATCCCGGCTGCGCGCGCCATCGCAACCAGGTGCATTGTATGGTTGGTTGACCCCCCGGTCGCCAGCAGCGCGACAATACCGTTCACCACTACTTTTTCATCGATCATTTTACCGATCGGCATCCATTCATTGCCGTTACCGGTCAGACGCGTTACCTGACGAGCAGCCGCGGCGGTCAACGCTTCGCGCAGCGGGGCATCCGGGTGTACGAATGAGGACCCTGGCAGTTGCATCCCCATAAACTCCACCACCATCTGGTTGGTGTTTGCCGTACCATAGAACGTACAGGTCCCCGGTGCGTGATAAGACGCCGCTTCGGATTCAAGCAGCGCCATGCGATCGACTTTGCCTTCAGCATACAACTGACGGATACGCACTTTTTCTTTGTTCGCCAGACCACTCGCCATCGGGCCGGAGGGAATAAAGATCGAAGGCAGATGACCAAATGACAGTGCCGCCATCACCAGACCCGGGACAATTTTGTCGCACACGCCAAGGAATAACGCGCCGTCGAACATATTGTGTGAGAGGCCGACAGCAGCCGACATCGCAATCACTTCGCGACTCAGTAACGAAAGCTCCATCCCATCCTGTCCCTGGGTCACACCGTCGCACATCGCAGGAACACCGCCAGCGACCTGGCCTACCGCATTGGCTTCATGCAGCGCTTTACGAATGATGTCCGGATAATGTTCGTACGGCTGATGCGCGGAAAGCATGTCGTTATAGGAGGTAATGATCGCGATATTGTTACGCAGCATGCTTTTCAGCGAGGCCTTGTCATCTGGCTGGCAGGCAGCAAAACCATGCGCCAGGTTACCGCACGCCAGTTGTGAACGATGAACGGTAGTCGATTTCGCTTGTTCAATACGGGCAAGGTAGGCGGAACGCGTGTCGCGAGAACGTTCGACAATACGTTTTGTTACGCGTAACAAATTCGGATTCATAGAGGCTCCTAAAATTTATCTGTCAGAGCGTTGGATCAACAATGTGTTTCAGTTGGGTTAAAAGCAGCTGAATCGCTTGTTAGCCGTAGCTCAGGGGCAAAATCGTTTCAGGCAGTGTAATAAAAAAAGCCCCGCGGGTGAATCCACGCGGAGCTTAAAAGTGCAAAAATTATTCTACAATCTGTGTTAGATCATGTTACCGGTAAAATAACACCTATGGGCTAGATGATATTTTACTCGAATTCGTTCCAGGAACGACCATCACGGGTAATCATGGCCACAGAGGCAACCGGTCCCCAGGTCCCGGCCTGATACGGTTTAGGTGCGTCGTTGTCCATTGCCCAGGCTTCAGTAATAGAATCGACCCACTTCCATGCTTCTTCAACTTCATCTCGACGCACAAACAGCGCCTGAATGCCGCGCATCGTTTCAAGCAGCAGGCGCTCATAAGCGTCGGCCAGATGCGTTTGGTTGAAGGTTTCGGAGTAGCTCAGATCAAGTTTGGTAATTTGCAGGTTATGCTTGTGATCCAGCCCCGGCACTTTGTTCAGTACCTGGATATCGACACCTTCATCAGGCTGCAAACGGATAGTCAGCTTGTTCTGCGGCAGGTCCTGCCAGGATTCTCTGAACAGGTTCAGCTCAGGCGTTTTGAAGTAAACCACCACTTCAGAGCATTTGGTCGGTAAACGCTTACCGGTACGCAGGTAGAACGGTACGCCCGCCCAGCGCCAGTTATCGATATCCACACGGATCGCCACAAACGTTTCCGTGTTGCTGCTCTTATTCGCACCTTCTTCTTCCAGGTATCCCGGAACTTTTTTGCCCTGGGCAAAACCGGCGGTGTACTGACCACGAACTGTCTTTTCACGTACGTTCGAACGATCGATACGACGCAGTGATTTCAGTACTTTCACTTTTTCATCACGGATGCTGTCGGCGCTCAGATCGGACGGCGGAGACATCGCGATCATGCACAGGATCTGCAGCAGGTGGTTCTGGATCATGTCGCGCATTTGACCGGCCTGGTCAAAGTAGCCCCAGCGCCCTTCAATGCCCACTTCTTCCGCCACGGTAATTTCTACGTGGTCGATAGTGCGGTTATCCCAGTTATTCACAAACAGGGAGTTGGCAAAACGCAGTGCCAACAGGTTCAGTACCGTCTCTTTGCCGAGATAGTGGTCGATGCGGTAAACCTGGCACTCTTCGAAATACTCGCCAACCTGATCGTTGATTTCACGGGATGTTGCCAGTGATGTACCCAGCGGTTTTTCCATCACCACGCGGGCAGGCTTAGCATTCAGCTTTGCTTCACCCAGACCTTTGCAGATCGCGCCAAAGGTGCTAGGCGGCATTGCAAAATAGTTGATGGTGGTACGCGATTTTTGATCCAGCATTTTGCCCAGACGCTTAAACGCGGCGGTGTCGTTGACGTCCAGGTTACAAAACTCAAGACGACCGCTGAGGGTTTCCCACAAACTTTCATCAATTTTTTCTTTCATGAAGGTTTCGAGCGCTTCGCGCACAACCTTGGTATAGGCTGCTTTGTCCCAGTCGGCACGCCCAACCCCAATGATGCGGGTATCCGGGTTAATCTGGCCGGCCTTTTCCAGTTGATACAGGGAAGGCAGCAATTTCCGTCGCGCCAGGTCGCCCTTCGCGCCGAAAATGACCAGATCACATGCCTGGGCTGTTTGCGTTACCGCCATGTCATTCTCCTCAATTAAGTGCCTGGTGCTTTTGCCAGACACTGGTTGTAATTTTATTACAGTGCACTGTACTGCTTTTACGTGAATCCGGAAACCGTAAACGCTTATCCAGCCGTGCTGTTACCGCGAACAGCCGCTTTATTGGCGTATAACCCATCAAAATGGATAAAAAAGTCGTCTTTTTCGTACCCATGAAGAAGTATGAAAATCCGACTCCGATCATGTAATGAAAAAAAACAACAACTATTTTGTCCATTTTGCCCCGTTGCTGCACTAGCAGGGGTACTATCTACCAGAGTTACCACTCGATTTCCCCTTATCGTTGAAATCGTTTTTGCCCATGACCCATGAGTCTACCTACATCATGAATATGCTGGAAAAAATCCAGTTAAAACTGGAACATTTGAGCAAGTCAGAGCGTAAAGTCGCCGACATTATTCTTGCCTCTCCCGAGCAGGCAATTCACTCAAGCATCGCTGCGCTTGCTGTAGAAGCCAACGTCAGCGAACCGACGGTGAACCGTTTCTGTCGTAGCATGGATACGCGCGGCTTCCCTGATTTTAAACTGCATCTGGCACAAAGTCTGGCAAATGGTACCCCTTATGTTAATCGCAATGTGGATGAGGATGACAGCGTAGAATCTTATACGGGGAAAATCTTCGAATCGGCGATGGCAAGCCTTGACCACGTTCGTCAGTCGCTGGATAACACAGCGGTAAACCGGGCGGTAGATTTGTTAACCCAGGCGAAGAAAATCGCCTTCTTTGGTTTAGGTTCTTCCGCCGCGGTCGCGCACGACGCGATGAACAAATTTTTCCGCTTTAACGTACCGGTAATCTATTCCGACGACATTGTCCTGCAACGGATGAGTTGTATGAATTGTAGCGACGACGACGTCATTGTGCTTATTTCTCATACCGGAAGAACCAAAAGTCTGGTTGAACTGGCGCAGTTAGCAAGGGAAAACGACGCTATGGTTATCGCCCTCACCTCTCCCGGCACGCCACTGGCGCGTGAAGCCACGCTGGCTATTACCCTCGATGTACCGGAAGATACTGACATTTATATGCCCATGGTCTCTCGACTTGCTCAACTGACCGTGATAGATGTGCTGGCTACAGGATTTACTTTGCGCCGAGGGGCAAAATTTAGAGATAACTTGAAGCGTGTCAAGGAAGCGCTCAAGGAATCGCGTTTTGATAAAGAATTACTCATCAAGAGTGATGACCGCTAAAAGCAATAACAATGTTCTACCCTTTTATCATCCGGGTCGTTCATTTTACCGTTAATGTTTGAGAACGACCGGATTAATGTTCACGCAACACCTAGTTGTTTCAGTCAACGGAGTATTACATGTCCAGAAGGCTTCGCAGAACCAAAATCGTTACCACGTTAGGCCCGGCAACTGACCGCGATAACAACCTTGAGAAGATTATCGCCGCGGGTGCGAACGTCGTACGTATGAACTTTTCCCACGGCTCTCCAGAAGATCACAAACTGCGGGCGGATAAGGTCCGTGAAATTGCCGCAAAACTGGGACGTCATGTAGCTATTTTGGGTGACCTGCAGGGACCTAAAATCCGCGTATCTACCTTTAAAGAAGGTAAAGTTTTTCTTAATGTTGGCGACAAGTTCCTGTTAGACGCCAACCTCGGTAAAGGCGAAGGCGACAAAGAAAAAGTCGGCATTGATTATAAGGGACTGCCTGCAGACGTCGTGCCTGGCGATATCCTGCTGCTCGACGACGGTCGCGTACAGCTTAAAGTGCTGGAAGTTCAGGGCATGAAAGTCTTCACCGAAGTCACTGTCGGTGGCCCGCTGTCCAATAACAAGGGCATCAACAAACTGGGCGGCGGTCTCTCTGCTGAAGCCCTCACCGAAAAAGACAAAGCCGACATCATTACCGCAGCGCAAATCAGCGTTGACTATTTGGCTGTATCCTTCCCGCGCTGCGGCGAAGATCTAAACTATGCCCGCCGTCTGGCGCGCGACGCCGGTTGCGATGCGAAAATTGTCGCCAAGGTAGAACGTGCAGAAGCCGTCTGCGACCAGAATGCGATGGATGACATCATCCTGGCTTCTGACGTAGTGATGGTAGCCCGTGGCGACTTGGGTGTTGAAATCGGTGACCCTGAGCTGGTAGGTATTCAGAAAGCGTTGATTCGCCGTGCGCGTCAGCTGAACCGTGCGGTCATCACCGCCACACAGATGATGGAGTCGATGATCACCAACCCAATGCCGACTCGTGCGGAAGTGATGGACGTGGCTAACGCCGTCCTCGACGGTACCGATGCCGTGATGCTCTCTGCCGAAACAGCAGCAGGTCAGTACCCGGCGGAAACCGTCACGGCAATGGCGCGCGTTTGCCTGGGTGCAGAGAAGATCCCAAGCATCAACGTCTCTAAACACCGCCTTGACGTGCAGTTTGATAACGTTGAAGAAGCGATTGCGATGTCAGCGATGTACGCTGCTAACCACCTGAAAGGGGTCACCGCTATTATCGCTATGACGGAGTCTGGTCGTACTGCGCTGATGACTTCTCGTATCAGTTCCGGTCTGCCAATTTTCGCGATGTCTCGTCATGAACGTACGCTGAATCTGACCTCTCTGTATCGCGGTGTCACCCCGGTTCACTTTGACAGCGAAACAGATGGCGTCGTTGCCGCCAATGAAGCAGTGAACCTGCTGCGCGATAAAGGCTATCTGGTTTCCGGCGATCTGGTGATTGTGACACAGGGCGATGTGATGAGCACTATTGGCTCAACTAACACCACGCGTATTCTGACCGTCGAGTAACGCCAGCGTTTGATGTAAAAAAGCCTCTCGTTTGAGAGGCTTTTTTTTATTTCTTCGGATAGAGATCTTTGCGCTTATAGGGCTCAATCTCGCCGGGTTTACGCGTCTTAAGCAGTTTCAGTATCCAGGTGTATTGTTCGACATGAGGCGTGACAAAAATTTCCACCTCTTCGTTCATTCGTCTGGCAATGGTGTGGTCATCCGCTGTCAGGATGTCATCCATCGGAGGACGGACCTTAATCGTCAGGCGGTGCGTTTTACCGTCATACACCGGAAACAGCGGCACTACACGCGCGTGGCAAACCTTCATCAAGCGACCAATTGCCGGTAACGTTGCTTTATAGGTAGCAAAAAAATCGACAAACTCGCTGTGCTCAGGCCCATGGTCCTGATCCGGCAGGTAGTATCCCCAATATCCCTGACGTACAGACTGAATAAACGGTTTGATGCCATCATTACGTGCATGTAATCGGCCTCCGAAACGACGGCGCACCGTGTTCCAGACGTAATCAAATACCGGGTTCCCCTGATTGTGGAACATTGCTGCCATTTTCTGTCCCTGGGAAGCCATCAGCATCGCCGGGATATCTACGCCCCAGCCATGAGGAACGAGAAAAATCACTTTTTCATCGTTGCGGCGCATCTCTTCGATGATTTCAAGGCCCTGCCAGTCAACCCGATTCTGAATTTTCTCCGGACCGCGCAGGGCCAGTTCCGCCATCATGACCATCGCCTGAGGGGCTGTCGCGAACATCTCATCGACAATGGCTTCGCGCTCAGCATCGCTGCGTTCAGGAAAACAAAGGGATAAATTGATCAGTGCTCTGCGACGTGAGCTTTTTCCCAAACGTCCAACCATCCGTCCGAGCTTTGCCAGAATAGGATCGCGAAATGACGCCGGCGTTAACGCAATCCCAGCTATCGCCGCTACACCCAGCCAGGCGCCCCAGTAGCGCGGATAGCGAAATGATTTATCAAACTCAGGGATATACTCAATATTCTTTTTTTTCGTTTCCATGCTCTTCCAGTGTCTGGTGCGGCGAAAAGTAGATCTGTTGATAGTGTAGCGGCGCACGATGCGCCGTACAAAATAAAAAAAGCCGGCACGCATCGCGTACCGGCTTTATCAGTGTGCTAATTAATCAAAACGTAGCTGAGGCATAACTTCTTTCACCTGCGCCAGATAATCGGTGCGATCCGAGCCGGTCAGACCTTCTGTACGCGGCAGTTTCGCCGTCAGAGGGTTCACGGCCTGCTGGTTGATCCACACTTCGTAGTGCAGGTGCGGACCGGTTGAACGCCCGGTGTTACCTGACAGCGCGATACGATCGCCACGTTTCACTTTTTGACCTGGTTTCACCAATAGCTTACGCAGGTGCATATAACGGGTGGTGTAGGTGCGACCATGACGTACCGCAACATAGTATCCGGCAGCGCCGCTACGCTTCGCTACGACCACTTCACCATCGCCTACCGACAGTACTGGCGTCCCCTGCGGCATCGCAAAGTCGACACCTTTGTGCGGCGCTACGCGTCCAGTCACCGGATTCAGGCGACGCGGGTTAAAGTTCGAGGAGATACGGAACTGTTTCGCCGTCGGGAAACGCATGAAGCCTTTCGCCAGCCCGGTACCGTTACGGTCATAGAACTTACCGTCTTCAGCACGGATGGCGTAATAGTCTTTGCCTTCAGAACGTAAACGCACGCCCAGCAGCTGGCTTTGCTCGCGCTTACCGTCCAGCATTTCGCGAGACATCAGCACTGAGAACTCATCGCCTTTTTTCAGTTTGCGGAAATCCATCTGCCACTGCATGGCCTTAATCACCGCGCTGATTTCAGAGCTGGTCAGTCCGGCCTCTTTGGCGCTGGCGACAAAGCTTCCGCCCACCGTGCCTTTGATACGGCTGTTAACCCAATCGCCCTGCTGCATTTCGCTGCTCATTTTGAAACCTGTCGCAGTGCGATCGTAAGTGCGGGTTTCACGGCGGGACACTTCCCAGGTCAGGCGCTGCAGGTCACCTTCCGCGCTTAACGTCCAGGATAACTGTTGACCAATTTTCAGATTGCGCAGTTCTTTATCGGAAGCAGCGAGCTGACTGATGTCGCCCATATCGATGCCGTACTGATTAAGAATACTGCTCAGCGTATCGCCTGTGGAGACGACATACTCATGCACGCCGGCTT
Organism: Citrobacter sp. Cpo103; assembly: GCF_030332605.1. Classification (NCBI taxonomy): domain Bacteria; kingdom Pseudomonadati; phylum Pseudomonadota; class Gammaproteobacteria; order Enterobacterales; family Enterobacteriaceae; genus Citrobacter; species Citrobacter sp. Cpo103. Next base: position 184,972 of record NZ_JAOWHO010000021.1, read on the forward strand.
CACCAGACGTTTTGTCATCCAGTTCATCCTGCGGAATGGCTTCGTCTTCCTGCGCGGCCTGATCGATAGGTTCACTGGCCTCAGGCAACAGCGAACGAATCTCGCTTTTTTCCAGCTCGATAGTTTTAACGATGGGTGCAGAATCGGGGTGGTAAACATAAGGCCGCCAGACGGCGACGGCCAATGTCAGTACGGTAAGCGACCCCAGCATAACGCGATGGGGTCGCGGCAGATTATTAAATGCCAGAGCGACAGAGCGGGCTATCTGTTGCACGTATTCACTTCCTCATTAATCTCCTTTCAGGCAGCTCGCATACTGGTTGGCTAATTGGTTCAAAAACGCTGAATAGCTTGTTTTACCCAGTTTGATATTCGTTCCGAGCGGATCCAGCGTTCCCATTCGAACGGATGTCCCTCTCGCGACGGCTTCAACGACCGCTGGCCTGAACTGTGGCTCAGCAAAAACGCAGGTTGCTTTTTGCTCAACCAACTGTGTTCTTATTTCATGTAAACGCTGCGCACCAGGTTGAATCTCAGGGTTCACGGTAAAGTGACCAAGCGGTGTTAGTCCGTAGTGTTTTTCGTAGTAGCCATAGGCGTCATGAAAAACGAAATAACCTTTTCCCTTGAGCGGTGCGAGCTCGTTACCTACCTGCTTATCGGTTGCGGCTAATTGTGCCTCAAAATCCTTCAGGTTGGCGTCAAGTTTGGCTCGACTTTGCGGCATAAGTTCCACTAATTTTTCATGGATTGCAACCGCTGAGGCCCGCGCTATCTCTGGGGAAAGCCAAAGATGCATGTTGTAATCGCCATGATGGTGATGCTCGTCACTTTTTTCACTGCCAGCATCATCGTGTCCATGATCGTCATCGTCGTCATCGGCACCTTTCATGAGTAACGGTTTCACGTCATTGAGCTGCGCAATCGTTACCTGTTTCGCGTTAGGAATATTCTTGACTGACTTCTCCATAAACGCTTCCATCTCAGGTCCAATCCAAACAACTAAGTCCGCGCCCTGTAAGCGTTTTACGTCTGATGGACGCAGTGAATAGTCATGTTCGGAAGCCCCATCAGGCAACAGAACCTCAGTGTCTGTTACCCCGTCTGCAATAGCTGAAGCAATAAACCCCAGCGGCTTGAGCGAGGCCACCACAGCGGCATTTGCTGCCTGTGTTGCACTACCCCAAAGAGCAGCGGATAATGCTGCGAAAAGAAGCGTATTTTTATGTAACATAATGCGACCAATCATCGTAATGAATACAAGAAATGTGATATTATAACATTCTATAACTTCTGCAAGACTAAAATTGATATGACGACTTTGGTTTCACTGGAAAATGTCTCGGTCTCTTATGGTCAACGCCGCGTCCTGTCTGACGTATCGCTTGAACTTCGACCCGGTAAAATTTTAACGCTTCTCGGCCCAAATGGCGCCGGGAAGTCTACGCTGGTGCGCGTTGTATTAGGGCTGGTAGCGGCTGATGAGGGCGTAATCAAGCGTAATGGTCAATTGCGGATTGGCTATGTACCGCAAAAACTGTACCTCGATACTACGCTGCCACTGACGGTAAGTCGGTTTATGCGCTTACGTCCCGGCACCAAAAAAGAGGATATCCTTCCGGCACTGAAGCGCGTTCAGGCCGGGCATCTGATGGATGCGCCGATGCAAAAGCTCTCTGGCGGGGAAACGCAACGCGTCCTGTTGGCCCGTGCTTTATTGAATAAACCTCAGCTACTGGTGCTCGATGAACCAACCCAGGGCGTGGATGTCAATGGGCAGGTCGCACTGTACGACCTTATCGACCAGTTGCGACGTGAACTGGATTGCGCCGTACTGATGGTTTCCCATGACCTGCATCTGGTGATGGCCAAAACCGATGAGGTACTGTGCCTGAACCATCATATTTGCTGTTCCGGTGCGCCGGAAGTGGTTTCTATGCACCCGGAATTCATCTCAATGTTCGGGCAACGCGGCGCCGAACAACTCGGAATTTACCGTCATAATCACAATCACCGCCACGATTTACAGGGTCGTATCGTCTTACGCCGGGGAAATGGTCACTCATGATTGAATTGTTATTACCCGGTTGGTTAGCCGGGATCATGCTGGCCTGTGCCGCTGGCCCACTCGGCTCGTTTGTAGTCTGGCGTCGAATGTCTTATTTCGGTGATACGCTGGCCCACGCTTCGCTGCTGGGGGTCGCCTTTGGCCTGCTGCTGGATGTAAACCCTTTCTATGCGGTTATCGCCGTCACCCTGTTGCTGGCTGGCGGTCTGGTATGGCTGGAGAAGCGCCCTCACCTTGCGATCGATACCTTGCTGGGTATTATGGCGCACAGCGCATTGTCATTGGGGCTGGTTGTTGTCAGCCTGATGTCCAACATCCGTGTAGATCTGATGGCTTACCTGTTTGGTGATTTGCTCGCCGTGACGCCAGAAGATCTTATCTCCATCGCCATCGGCGTGGTTATTGTTCTGGCGATTCTGTTCTGGCAGTGGCGTAACCTGCTGTCGATGACCATCAGTCCTGATCTGGCATTTGTCGATGGTGTGAAGCTGCAACGCGTGAAGCTGCTGCTGATGCTGGTTACGGCGTTAACGATTGGTGTGGCGATGAAGTTTGTCGGGGCGCTGATTATCACCTCACTGCTTATCATCCCTGCGGCGACCGCCCGTCGCTTTGCCCGTACGCCGGAGCAGATGGCAGGGGTTGCCGTTGGAGTGGGAATGATAGCGGTTACAGGCGGGCTGACCTTCTCGGCCTTCTATGACACCCCGGCAGGTCCTTCCGTGGTGCTGTGCGCCGCGCTGCTGTTTATTTTCAGCATGATGAAAAAGCAGGCGAACTAAGCATGCGTTGCCCGGTGGTGCTGCGCTTACCGGGCCTACAAAATCGCCCAGGCCTGATGAGCGTCACGACATCAGGCACTAAGGCATCTGTGGCGGTGTAATGCCAAAATGGTTCCAGGCGCGCACGGTTGCCATACGTCCACGCGGCGTACGCTGCAGAAAACCTTGCTGAATCAGATACGGCTCCAGCACGTCCTCAATGGTTTCACGCTCTTCCCCAATCGCCGCTGCCAGGTTATCCAGTCCTACCGGTCCGCCAAAGAATTTATCGATAACCGCCAGCAGCAGCTTACGGTCCATATAATCGAATCCTTCCGCATCCACATTGAGCATATCCAGCGCCTGGGCGGCAATATCAGCCGAAATCGTGCCGTCATGCTTCACTTCAGCGAAATCACGTACCCGGCGTAATAAACGGTTGGCGATACGCGGCGTACCGCGGGCGCGGCGTGCCACTTCCAGCGCGCCTTCATCGCTCATTTCCAGGCCCATAAAGCGTGCGCTACGCCCAACAATGTGCTGCAGGTCTGCCACCTGATAGAACTCCAGGCGCTGCACAATACCAAAACGGTCACGCAGCGGAGAGGTTAACGACCCGGCGCGCGTCGTCGCCCCGATTAGCGTGAACGGCGGCAGATCGATCTTAATCGAACGGGCAGCCGGCCCTTCACCAATCATGATATCCAGCTGATAATCTTCCATCGCCGGATACAGCACCTCTTCCACCACTGGTGACAGACGATGAATTTCATCGATAAACAGCACATCGTGGGGTTCAAGGTTGGTAAGCATTGCCGCCAGGTCACCCGCTTTTTCCAGTACCGGACCGGACGTGGTGCGCAGGTTAACACCCATTTCATTAGCGACAATATTGGCAAGCGTAGTTTTACCCAGACCAGGAGGACCGAAAATCAGCAGGTGATCGAGAGCGTCACCGCGCAGCTTCGCCGCCTGGATAAAAATCTCCATTTGCGAACGGACCTGAGGCTGGCCAATATACTCTTCCAGCAATTTTGGGCGAATCGCACGATCCACCAGATCTTCAGGGGTAGTGCTGACAGCCGAAATCAGGCGATCTGCTTCAATCATCCGTTACCTCACAATGCCGCGCGAAGCGCTTCACGAATCAGGGTTTCACTGCTGGCATCAGGGCGGGCAATTTTGCTCACCATGCGGCTGGCTTCCTGTGGTTTATAGCCCAACGCCACCAGCGCAGCAACCGCTTCCTGCTCGGCGTCGTCCGTTGTCGGACTTGCCGGAGACGTCAGGACCAGATCCGCTGCTGGCGTAAAGAGATCACCATGTAAACCTTTAAAGCGGTCTTTCATTTCTACAATCAGGCGTTCTGCGGTTTTTTTACCAATACCCGGTAATTTCACCAGCGCGCCCAGCTCTTCGCGCTCCACGGCATTAACGAACTGCTGAGCAGACATACCGGAGAGGATCGCCAGCGCCAGCTTCGGTCCCACGCCATTGGTTTTGATTAACTCTTTAAACAGCGTGCGCTCTTGCTTGTTGTTAAAGCCATACAATAGCTGAGCATCTTCTCGCACCACAAAATGGGTGAAAATAATCGCTTCTTGCCCGGCTTCCGGCAACTCGTAGAAACAGGTCATCGGCATATGCACTTCATAGCCTACCCCGCCCGTTTCCAGAAGGACCAGCGGGGGTTGTTTTTCAATAATGATGCCTCTGAGTCTGCCTATCACGTGACGCTCCTGCGTTAAGGGCTAAAAGGTAATGCGCTATCATAAAAAAAGGCTGGATAGATATCCAGCCTCATTTGTCACTAACGTAATCGACCTCGCGCCAAATTCAGCCTCGACTCGCTCATTTGCATGGCGTTCTGACTGACATGGCAGTGGGTAATGGCAATCGCCAGTGCATCCGCAGCATCCGCTTGCGGATTCGCCGGGAGTTTTAGCAGCGTGCGTACCATATGCTGGACCTGGCTTTTTTCCGCGCTACCGATCCCCACCACGGTCTGTTTTACCTGGCGGGCCGCGTATTCAAAGACCGGTAGATCCTGATTGGTCGCCGCAACGATTGCCACGCCGCGAGCCTGTCCCAGCTTTAGCGCCGAGTCGGCGTTCTTCGCCATAAAAACCTGCTCAATGGCAAAATAGTCCGGCTGAAACTGGGTGATGATTTCCGTCACGCCCGCGTAAATCAACTTCAGACGTGACGGTAGATCGTCGACTTTGGTGCGAATGCAGCCGCTGCCGAGGTAGGTCAGCTGCCTGCCGACCTGACGAATAACACCATAACCGGTGATGCGCGACCCCGGGTCAATGCCGAGAATAATAGACATCACGCATCTCCTGTTATTTTATGGCTTAACCACATCATTCTAAGGTGGCAGCAACCTCATCGGAGATTTCACCGTTGTGGTAAACTTCCTGCACGTCGTCGCAGTCTTCTAGCATATCGATCAGACGCATCAGCTTCGGCGCTGTTTCTGCATCCATATCCGCTTTGGTGGATGGGATCATAGACACTTCAGCTGCGTCCGCTTTCAGACCAGCCGCTTCCAGCGCGTCACGTACTTTGCCCATCTCTTCCCACGCGGTGTAAACGTCAATTGCGCCGTCGTCGAAGGTCACAACGTCTTCAGCACCTGCTTCCAGCGCCGCTTCCATGATGGCGTCTTCGTCGCCCTGTTCAAAGGAGATTACGCCTTTTTTGCTGAACAGATAAGCCACGGAACCGTCGGTACCGAGGTTACCACCCGTTTTCGTGAACGCGTGACGCACTTCCGCAACGGTACGGTTACGGTTGTCAGACAGACATTCAATCATAACGGCTGTACCGCCAGGACCGTAACCTTCATAGATGATGGTTTCCATGTTGGAATCTTCATCACCACCCACACCGCGCGCGATTGCACGGTTCAGGGTGTCACGGGTCATGTTGTTAGCCAGCGCTTTATCAACCGCTGCACGCAGACGCGGGTTAGCATCCGGATCGCCGCCGCCCAGTTTAGCCGCCGTCACCAGCTCACGAATTATTTTGGTGAAAATTTTACCGCGTTTAGCATCCTGCGCTGCTTTACGGTGTCTGGTGTTGGCCCATTTACTATGACCTGCCATAAATAATATCTCCAAAAAGCGCGCCTTTTCAGGCGACGTTAATTACAAACTCTTCAATCGCCTGCCGGTTACTCCACGACTTGGTTAATTGGGCGGCTTCAACCGCATTAACCCAACGATAGGTCAGATGTTCGGTGAACACGATCTTTCGTTCTGAGGGAAGTGCCAGGCAAAACCAGGATTCAGTATTACGTTCAATTCCCGGTGCATAGCGATGACGTAAATGGCTAAAAATCTCAAACTCCACCGTGCGCTGACAGTCAATTAAGGTCAGTTGCTCAGATGCAACATCAATGGCGACCTCTTCCTTTACTTCGCGCATAGCGGCTTGCGACGCGGTTTCACCTTCTTCAAGGCTGCCGGTGACCGACTGCCAGAAATCAGGATCGTCGCGTCGCTGTAACATCAGCACTCTCCCGGTGTCCTTTGCATAAATCACGACTAACACCGAGACAGGCTGTTTATATGTCATATCAGTTATTCTCGGCCTTCTTAACAACCTGAATGCTCAGTTCCGCCAGCGCAGCTGCGTTGGCAAAGCTTGGCGCTTCAGTCATCAGACACGCTGCAGCCGTGGTTTTCGGGAAAGCAATAACGTCACGAATGTTGTCAGTACCGGTCAACAGCATAGTCAGACGGTCCAGACCAAACGCCAGGCCCGCATGCGGCGGTGTACCATATTTTAGCGCATCCAGCAGGAAGCCGAATTTCTCACGCTGCTCTTGCTCGTTAATGCCCAGAATACCGAATACGGTTTGCTGCATGTCGCCGTTGTGAATACGCACGGAACCGCCGCCTACTTCGTAACCGTTGATGACCATATCGTATGCGTTGGCAACCGCGTCTTCCGGCGCTGCTTTCAGCTCAGCGGCCGTCATATCTTTCGGCGCGGTGAACGGGTGATGCATTGCGGTCAGTCCGCCTTCACCATCGTCTTCAAACATTGGGAAGTCGATAACCCACAGCGGCGCCCATTTGGCTTCGTCGGTGATGTTCAGGTCTTTACCCAGTTTCAGACGCAGCGCGCCCATCGCGTCGGCAACCACTTTCTTGTTGTCGGCACCGAAGAAAATCATGTCGCCGTCTTGCGCACCGGTACGTGCCAGAATCGCTTCCACGATTTCTGCGTTCAGGAACTTAGCAACCGGACTGGTGATACCTTCCAGACCTTTCGCACGTTCGGTGACTTTGATGTAAGCCAGACCTTTCGCGCCGTAAATCTTGATAAAGTTACCGTAATCGTCAATTTGCTTACGGCTCAGTGCAGCACCGCCCGGTACACGCAGAGCAGCTACGCGGCCTTTCGCATCGTTTGCCGGACCAGAGAACACTGCAAACTCAACGTCTTTCACCAGATCGGCAACGTCCACCAGCTCCATCGGGTTACGCAGGTCTGGTTTATCGGAACCGTAGCGACGCTCAGCTTCGGCAAAGGTCATGATCGGGAAATCACCCAGATCCACGCCTTTAACTTCCAGCCACAGGTTACGTACCAGCGCTTCCATCACTTCACGCACCTGCGGTGCGGTCATGAAGGAAGTCTCAACGTCGATCTGGGTAAATTCAGGCTGACGGTCAGCTCGTAAGTCTTCATCACGGAAGCATTTTACGATCTGATAGTAGCGGTCAAAGCCAGACATCATCAGCAGCTGTTTAAACAACTGAGGTGATTGCGGCAGCGCGTAGAATTTACCTTTATGTACGCGAGAAGGTACCAGGTAATCGCGCGCGCCTTCCGGCGTTGCTTTGGTCAGCATCGGTGTTTCGATGTCGAGGAAGCCGTGGTCGTCCATAAAACGACGCACCAGGCTGGTGATTTTAGCACGCGTTTTCAGGCGCTGCGCCATTTCAGGGCGACGCAGATCTAAATAGCGATACTTCAGTCGCGCTTCTTCGGTGTTGACGTGGTTAGAGTCCAACGGCAGCGAGTCTGAACGGTTGATGATGGTCAGATCGGAGGCCAGTACTTCAATTTCGCCCGTCGCCATATCGGCGTTGACGTTTTTCGCGTCACGCGCACGCACAATGCCCGTAACCTGGATGCAGAACTCATTACGCAGTTCGGAGGCCAGCTTTAACGCGTCCGCACGGTCCGGATCGAAAAATACCTGCACGATACCTTCGCGGTCGCGCATATCGATAAAGATCAGGCTACCAAGATCACGACGACGGTTGACCCAACCACACAGAGTCACCTGCTGCCCCTCGTGGGACAGACGTAGCTGTCCGCAATATTCTGTACGCATGAGATATCCCTTAACTTTGCCGCAGGCGGATTGTCACCTGTCTCGCAGATGACGAAGTCGCAGCTTTAGCTGAATGTCACAACTGAATGAAAAAAGGCGGCTATTATACTGGAAATTCTGCCGCACGATAAGAGCCTACTGGGATAGACTCTCAGTCCGGTACTGACTGTACGCCTGTTTCCTGGACGGGCATTGCGTAATCTCACAAAAAATAACAAAAATTGTCGCCCCTTTCACACTGATTCGCGATTAAGGTGTAACGGAATTCTTTTATTACTGGAGTGACCATGCTGGAATTGAACGCTAAAACAACCGCCCTTGTCGTGATTGATTTACAGGAAGGGATCCTGCCTTTCGCTGGCGGACCTCATACGGCACAGGATGTGGTTACCCGCGCCGCGCAGTTGGCGGAAAAATTCCGTGCCCACGGTTCCCCGGTGGTAATGGTGCGCGTTGGCTGGTCTGACGATTACGCCGAAACGCTGAAACAACCGGTAGATGCTCATACTCCGGCAAAAGCGTTGCCCGAAAACTGGTGGCATTACCCGGCTGCTTTGGGGAAATGCGCCAGCGATATCGAAGTGACTAAACGCCAGTGGGGAGCCTTCTATGGCACCGATCTGGAATTGCAGCTGCGTCGCCGGGGCATCGATACCATCGTCCTGTGCGGCATCTCTACTAACATTGGCGTGGAGTCAACGGCGAGAAATGCGTGGGAGCTGGGTTTCAGTCTGATCATTGCAGAGGATGCCTGTAGCGCCGCCAGTGCTGAACAACACCAGGGCAGCATGACTCACATTTTCCCGCGCATTGCGCGCGTTCGCAGCGTGGAGGAGATTCTGCAAGCGCTATGATCTATATCGGTTTACCCCAGTGGTCGCATCCAAAATGGGTGCGTCTAGGGATCACCAGCCTTGAAGAATATGCCCGCCACTTTAACTGCATGACGCGGTAATTTTTAAAATCACTAAAGAACGCCCAAGAGCATGTGTTTTCTTTAGGTTAATCAGTGCATTATAAGACGCCTCCATATGAAATTCGGTTAAGTTCATATGAGTTAAAATGTCCCAACCATGCCCCAAAACTGGCATTTATGCCCCATACATGCCCCAAAAACCTTCCTTAAAAAGCTACGTGCCCAACCGTTGACGCTGTATAAATAAACAGTATAAATTGCGTGCAAAATCATTGTTGCTTTGGAGGCGGTATGTTCGTTGAGTTGGTGTACGACAAACGGAATGTTGAAGGATTAACAGGTGCCAGAGAAATAATTCTGAATGAGTTAACAAAGCGAGTGCACCGGATCTTTCCGGATGCAGAAGTGAAGGTTAAGCCGATGCAGGCGAACGGCTTAAACAGCGATGCCAGCAAAAGCGATCGGGAGAAGCTGAACCGCATGCTGGAGGAAATGTTTGAAGAATCCGATATGTGGTTAGTTTCGGAGTAGTGCCAGCTTTTACCAAGTCCTTTTCATACCTTTCTGGATACGGGAAACCAAATTCCCGTATTGGATGAACCATTGCCGCCCTTTTTTAAAGCTGCTCTACCAGCGGATAAAAATTATTATCCTCGCGCTGCATTCGTTCATGCACCTTGCGCAACACTACATTCGCGTCGCGGCGAAATGCCTCGTCACAATTGATAAGCTTATTTGCCGTATTCCAGCGACGGGAAAACTTTTCATACTCGGCAACAATATCAGCCATCTCGCGCTGAAAATTTACGCCCATTGTTTTTAGCTTTTGATCGTTCACCTTTTCCAGATAAGGATATAAAAACTGATCTTCGGCAGAAAGGTGTACTTTAATCACAGAACTCATACTGATAACGGTTTGAGCGATTTCTTGCGCATGAGCCGTCACACCCGCCCGGCTAAGCTCCCTGAGGCGGCTAATTTTATGGATAATCTCGGCATGCTGGATCTTCATTTTATCAATATTCACTGGGGAATCCCTTAATGAGCTTTGCAATTTATAACATATATATTAAATGCATCTTTTAAAATAAGCAATCTGAATTGTTTTTATTAAATTTTATAAATTTACGTTATGTAAATACATAATAAACAAAATTTGAATGCAAATATAAAGAGATCTATTGCCAATCTTCGGAATTTTTCTATCGTACATATGTCTCAAAACTGCGCCAATGCCGCCTCAAGAGATATCGCAGCATCAGTGCTGTTGATAAAGTGCGTCACCCGCCTCATAACCTCAGCCTCTTCAGCTGCATCACCTTCGATCGCTTCGCCGTCATCCGTGATTAACGCTTTCCCCCTAAGCTTCGCAAACTGCGTCCGACCTCCGGACAGAATCAACAGCGCATCACCCTGCTGTGGGCGCGTGACCGGGACGATGATCGCATAACCCGCCGACGTCTCGAGGATGCGACTGTCGGGAGTCATGCATCCACTGGCTGGCGTAACCCGCTGCTCTATATAGTCGGTAGCTGGTGAAGGAAAGCCCATGTTTACGCCCTCTCTTGACTACTGGATAAAAACACAGCATAAATACTGTATATCTATCCAGTAAAGAGGCAATAAGCAATGTTCGTGGAACTCGTTTATGACAAAAGGAATTTTGATGGTCTGCCCGGTGCAAAAGATATCATTCTGGGCGAATTGACCAGGAGGGTTCACCGGATTTTCCCTGATGCTGATGTTCGGGTAAAACCGATGATGACACTGCCGGCGATCAACACTGACGCCAGCAAGCATGAGAAGGAACAGATAAGCCGTACTGTTCAGGAAATGTTTGAAGAGGCTGAATTCTGGTTAGTGAGTGAGTAAAGATTTTCAATGCCCGCCACAGTTACGTATTGATTATGCTGTGGCGGATATTCATTTTCGTAAACGTTCGTTTGGGAGCGGGCGCACCACCGATAGGAATTCCGTTCTTCTGGCCGTCTTCAGTAATGCCGAATGCAGTCATGACTGAGTGGTCAGACATGGTATTTCTCAAGTTTAACGGTGCGTCATTCTCTGCTGCTACTTACCCCAGGCTTGCGCTTGCCGTTCCTGGTCTGGTTCTGCCTGATGCGCGAGGCGATTTCCCGCGAATCTGGGATGATGGCCGTGGCGTTGATAGTGGACGTACGTTGCTATCAGTGCAGGGAGACGCGTCACGAAATATTACCGGTGCAATATCACCTAACGCTACCGGGAAAGATAGCGGTACTTGGCTTGGGGTAAACAATGGATCCGGCGCACTGAAACCAGCGTCATTATCAGGAAATGTTGGTGTCGTTACCAATTCCACGGGGACAGGAGCGTCGGGAATCTCGCTAGATATATCCCGCGTGGTGCCAACTGCCGACGAATTTCGTCCCCGCAATATCGCATTCAATCTTTTGGTAAGGGCTAAATAATGAAACCTGTATTTGATGAAACAACCGGCCACGCAACCACTGCCGGGGATATTAGATGTTATTATTTTGATTCAGAGACAGGGGAATATACCGGCTGGTCTGACGAATTTATTAATGTAGGCGTGAGCATGCCTGGTAACTCAACCGATATCGACCCCGGCGAGGAGGTTGCTGGCCAGGTATCCGTATTTGCTGGTCAGGCCTGGGTGTCTAGACCTGACCAGCGCGGTACCATTGTGTATTCAACAACTGATCTGAGTGAGTCCGTTGTTGATTATATCGGAGATATTAAGCCTGATTTTACTACTATGTCACCCGCAACACCGTTTGATAAATGGGATGGCAGCGAGTGGGTGACAGATATCGAATCGCAGCGGGCATCGGCTATTACACAGGCAGAGAATGAGCGTCAACGACTGCTGGAACAAGCCGATTCTGTAATGCTGGACTGGCGTACCGAGCTGCTGCTTGGTGAAATCAGCGACGCCAACAGGGCTAAACTGTCGGCGTGGCTGGCATATAAGACCAGGGTAAAATCACTGGATGTGACAATTGACCCTGAGCATGTCAGTTGGCCTGTTCCCCCGGAGGCGTAGGCCATTCGATATCCGGAGCACTGGAGATGTCTACCGCTTCCAGTGCATCCAGATAATCCAGCCACAAGTTGTACTGCGCCAGTTCGTCGCCCTTCAGCCGACCAATCGCAGCTTTACCTGGCCACTGTTTTCTGTTCATGAAGTCGTTAGCGACATCTATTCGACGCTGGCGCTCATACTCTGCCGCCTGAGTCAGTTCTTCCTGTGTCGGCACCGGCGCATCCTGCCACACCGGGCCGTTATCGCCGGCAACCATGATTTGAGTTTCTGAACCCGCAATAAACTGGTTGTATACGTCCTGACTAACCTCTGTTAAATCCTCCCCGTCATATTCTTCTGCTGTCGCCTCAAGTAAAAAACCATTCAACGATGGACTGTAAAATATTTTCATCAGTAGCCCTTAACAAAATATTGGAGATGAATTGCTGAGTTAATTAGCGGAACACCTGTTTTAGAATTGCGTACTGCAAACGAAATCGTCGAAGTTGGTCCATTCGAGGCAGAGTATGATGAGAAAATAAAAGGGTCCACATCAGCGGCATAGTTGCCTTTGGACTGATGCGCCTCTGCATAAACAACCCGGTTTAAAAACGTGTCAGGTAATGCGATAAACACATTGCCATCTGCATCCGTAGGTACAGAGGTTTCCCCGCACATAAAACGAAGTCCACCCGGTTGATTACCTACGACAGACGAACTAGTTTTGGAATATGTAAAGTCTGACAGAGCGGCCTTCTGTCCCAGTGCATTGTTTACTGTGGAATAAAAACTAGCGTCGTTATTAATTGCCAACGCCAGTTTTTTTAGTGTGTTCAATGCGGCAGGTGCACCGCCATTCAGATTCGCGATGGCCTGAGCAACAAATGCAGTATTTGCAATACGAAAATCTATTTCAGACTGGGCTGCTGTTGGCACGGACGGGGTACCAGTAAACGACGGGCTGTTGATCGGTGCATAGATTTCTCCAATACGAAGGTTTGTGAGAGCCGTAGAAATCGCCGCTTCACCATCTGATTTGATATCGGCAAATGGGTTTGCACGGCTCAGTGTGAGTTTTTGAATGGCTTTTAAAACCTGAGTCATATCGTTAATGTCGAGCGCCAATCCTGCTGACTCTACGATATGCGCTAACTCTTCCTGCATGGCGTTAAACGCTGCTGCCCGCAGCCTCGTTGCGGCAATACCACCAGCAACACTTCCATCAGTATATTTGCCATCCTGCGTTGCAGTGGCTTCGACTTGCCCGATTCGGAGCATAGTTAATCCTCACTTAGTGTTAAGCGATAAAATCAGAGGGGGAAATATCAGTTATGAATAATTGAAAATGATGTTCAGATGGGATGGGGCAATTTTGTTGATTGAACACTCCAGTTGTTTATTGCCCCACGATGCGAGCGGATCTCCGCAGTAGGACGCGCCAGCAAGCGAATACTTGATCGTTGTTTGTGGCGCATTTATCCGCCAGGTAAATGGCCACTCGTCACCGTTAAGCGCATCACCGCATACTGACATCCCACTCATAGCGGGCCGGAACTGTGTGATAGTGATGGTATAACCAAGAGCTGCAGCCACCCGGATGTAATAATCGCGGTTCAGGCCGCCGGTGCTGATTAACTTTGCCACCACGGCGCGCTGGCGATCGCTGACGCCACCGGATTCACCAATCGCACAATCATCTGGTAACCCCAGAGAGCTTTCCCATTCTGACAACATTACCGTCGCTGTAGGGGGAAAAGCACCAGTAATCAGGCTTTGCGCATCGTTGTCAGAACGCTGAAACGCGCTGCCCAGTGCCCGTAATACCGCAGCCTGTACCGTTTTTTGCGATCTGGGCCACGCCCTGCCCGTCGGCAGCAACGCGCCAAGCGCACCGGCATAATCATTTTTTGAAAAGAGGCTCATACAAAATTCACCCCGCCAAGCACCGGAATTTCGCCAACAGCAAAGGTGATATTGACCATCGGAGAGTTAAGGATATAGCCCGTCGTGCCACTAACACCGCCGATACTCCCGTTAATATCAGAGAGGTAAACTTTCCCGGAACCATCAGGGTTAGCCTCATCAAAAAACAGCGCCGTCAGCGCGTCTTTTATACCCTGAACTGTGGTGCTGTCGGCATTTTTGATACCAGAGATTTCAATATTGATGACTTTCTTGATCGGGGAACATACGAAAACAATGGCAGTGTCTGTCTGCTGCGGATAGATGTGGTCGGCGACAGCGAGCTGGTCTCCGGTGGCTTTAACAGCCCCCCAGTCCTCAAGTTGGGATATTCCATCGGTACCGACCGGAAACCCACCATTGTCATTCCGATCACACATGATATACACGCCAACGGTCCCGGCCCCGTTCAGACGCCGCTTTACCCACGCGCGGGTGACGCCCGAAACCTCAAGCGCCCATTTTTTATAATCGGCGTCGCTTCCACCCTGAGGCGGATTCTGCCATGCCAGCAAGCCACGACTGCGAAAGTCCTCTTCCGTTTCAATATCGGCTCCGCCGGTCGCAGCGGACAGTAACGTTACCTGTGGATCCACGCCAGCAATATTCGCGTCCAGGGTCATTATGGTCCCGGCATCAGCGTTACCGCGCGCGCCTCCACCCGTTACATCACTGGTAATATCCGGCAGGATGGCCGTCACCGCGACGATACCAAATCCATCTGCCTGAATTTTAAGATCTGCATCCGTCCGGTACTGGTATCCGTCCCCGCGGTTAATGATCGAGCCAACAGGGATAATACTGTCAACACTGCCACTAGCCTGTACCGCAGGCGACTTCGCCGCTGCAGCTGGTTTTCTGAATACCTGCTTAAGGGCCATCCACCCGGCGAGATACTCATCGGTAGAGGTAAACGGGTTTGTCTGCAGGGCAATATAGTCAAGGTAGGCGTAATGCAGATGCCCCATCCCCGCATCCATGTCAGCCAGTACCTTCAGGTTCGCGAAGCGCAGGAGCGCACCAACATCCTCAAGCTCCGCCTGCATAAATTTCCGGTTTCCGTCGCGGAGTTCGCTCAGCGTCGGTCGTTTAAACGGCATATTAACGTTGCTCCCATATCCAGTAAAACCTGAATTCCTGCCAGTCCTTCCCCGGTGCCTGATAGCGGATAATGAGATTGAGCCGGTCAGGCAGGACGATCCTGGCAACAGGAATAACCTCGCTGACAACGCCATCAACCTTTAACCAGTTGAGCGCTTCACTCGAGTATTCCTCCGCTTTTTTTGCTACATCCGGGGTCAGTTTTTTCCGCCGTAGCAGCCACAGCCGGGATCCCAGTTGGGATTCCTCCCCAGAATCCCCCCACCAGCCGCGGCGATCGCTATCCTCATAATCATCGTCAGCGCGCGCCAGCCTGTCAGTAAACAGGCTGTCCAGTATTGCAGTCTGTAAATCGTTCCCCGTGGTGAGTTCGCCCAGCCCTTTCTGCCAGTCAGCAAACATCTCATCCACATTCCAGAATGAAGCGATGTCACTCATGTCACCTGATCCTCTGTTTTTTGGCTGCGGATATTGTCATTGCCACTCTGGGCATTTTTAACCACATGATCATGGTCATTATGTGCATCCCGCAGCTCTTTCAGTGTTCGGGTATTGGTTTCACAGTTATCAACAATGTCACCCGTGCACCTCAGGATCGGGGTATTTGCAAGAATCCCCTGGCTGGCATTGATGGTCACGTTAGTGGCGTTATTGACCTCAACATTCTGGCCCTTTGCATCCAGGAAGATCCCCTTCTCCGTCAGGAGAATATTAAGACCCCACTGGTTATACATGACCGTTTCGCCCGCTTTCAGGCCTGTATGACGGAACCCCTGATGGTTGGACGCAATTACCACCGCGCTGGAACGATCACCGCCAATAAAAGCCAGAACCACGTCAGTCCCTGACGGCAGGCCGGATGAAAAACCAAATTCAGCCATCCGCGGTGCGCTGGCCACCTCCAGCGGAGTCTGGTACTGGATTGACTGCACCACCCCACCATCTTTCATAGCCGTGATCCGGCCAATCCCCAGCATGCCGGCGATCCTAGTCGCTGCATGTTTAAATAGTTGCTTCATGTATTGAATCCCGCCAAGTTCTGGTAGAAGGCATATGGCTGAACGGCGAATGCTTCAGGCGGCATCAGCGTCATGCGTGCATGGGTGCCGTAGTCATCGCGCATATAGGTGACTTCTGCCAGTAGCAATTCCGTCTCCGGCAACCGTAAGGTGGGAAGATCAACGGGGATCAATGTGTTTGGTTCCCACAGTTTCCCGTCTTTATCCCGCCAGGAATCGATGGTTACCGAGAGCTGTTTTGAACGTCCGTACCGCCGGTTCATTTCCCAGTCGATCGCACTTTGTGCCTGTTGAGTAGCCATCAGGGTACTTTCCACAATCGATATATGTTTTCGGTACCGCATACGGGCGGCCTCCGGATCTCTCGCCGTTGCCAGAGTCACAGCGTCATAGGCCGTATCAGGCGAATACCCTGCAATTGGAGAAACGCTCATTGATACACCGACATAATCTGAAAACCTGTCAGCCATCGATTTGCGGTAGTATGCCTGCTCGACATTTACCCCTTCGCCTATCCCACTCGCCGCACGACGTGTTCCCACCCGGGTCAGTAACAGGTTTCCATCGGGCTGATCGTAGTAAAGCAGAGCAGACCATCTGGCCACCCGATCGATGACTTCTTGCGGAGACTCACCCCAGTTCAGAGTGAACTGGGGTACCTTCACAAGTTCATCAACATCCGTGGTTACGGTGATGCCGTAGTAGGATGCCAGGCGAGAAGCAATTTCAAGTGCATTACTGGCATTAATGACGTTGTTAGGCCACTCAGCTGAGCAATCCACCAGGTCCTGACATTTGCTCCTGCCCGTGGCGCGGACCTCATGGCGGGAGCGCGATAGTGCGGGTTCCCAGTCATCAACATATCCCGTCAGTGTCAGATCATCTCCGATACGAACTTCACAAGAAATTCCCTCTTCAACGAGTTGACGATCTTCGTTGCCAGGGAAGTAATCCATTAGCCCAAGATCGAAATCAGAGGGAAAACGCTCAATACCCCGCGTTACCCGGACAGAATCCCACCCCTCGATGATTTTGCCGTCGACCGTCAAAGAAACAACATCCAGATCGCTGTCTGCATTCATTGCCTCAGTACCTTCATGGTTGTCGGCATAAACGCCGGATGCGGTACGCGCGCTTCCTGTACCAGTTCATCTGCACGGGTGGCATCCTGGTATAATCGGTTTGCCAGCGTCAGCGCCGGAAGCGGCTGAGCGGTAGTAACCTGCAGAAGCTCGCTCAGACCAGAAGCACGCTCACTCATCGTAGAAAGGAATGCCGATCTGACGGCGAGAAGCGCGTTATACATATCATCGTCCGCGCGGTCTCCAGCCAGAACCAGCGCCGTATCAAGTTGCACAGAAACTCGTTGAGTTAACTCTTCTGCCTCGTCTGTACTGGCTGGTCTGGAGTCCGCAGCGGCACTGGTCATGGCACCAGTACATAGCACAACAATCAGCGTGTTCATGGTCGCCGAAATCGCTTTGCTGCTGTCGGACTGCTGGTACTCCGTGCTGATTGAATTAGCCAGTTTTTCCAGCGCTGTGATTCGGTCATTAACGCTGCCGGCGCTGTTAAGAATTGCGTTTACCACGTCGGCGACGCCCTGGACAAACTCATCAGGTGTGTTGGAGCTGCTAAGCTGGCTCGACCTGTCGGTAACATTTTTCCGGTCCATTACCGACTGGGCTGTTACCTTGTCAGCCAGTGCTCTCTCATCATCCACATCAGCAACTGACGATTTGCCAGCAACAGCAGAGGAACTACCGCCCACAGAGCCTTTACTGTAACGTCCGTACCGGGTATTCCCGAACGTGGAGTTCAGGACATTGCTGAGATTCGTGACCTGACTGATGGTGCTGTCAACCATGTTAGTCCAGAACGTGACCGTGCCTCTGATGGTGTTTATAGCCTGTGTGACACCGCGGATTTCACTCTTAACCCTGGCAATCGTGCTCAGCACAGCAGTGCTGACCAGTTTCAGATAGTTGGTTTTCACCGTGGCGCCTGCAACGGTACTGCCCGTGACAGCAAACACTTTAAGCCCTGATTCAATTGCCATCAGGGTAAATTCAAATACTCGCCCGTTCTCCATCGAACCGGAAATACGCAAACCATTCTCAGGGATGGAAACCGTTAATTCGCCCAGTGTCGGATGGACAAGCGTACCGCTACCTTTTTGTTCACAGGCTTCAATCAGTGACTGGCGCTGCGTGATAGCATCGCCGCCGCCGTAAACCTGGCTGTTCTGGATCAAGAAACCGCGAATAACAAATCGCCGTGTTGCCCGCCCGATATCCTCTATCCAGGCTGTATCACGGTAGGGATATTCATGTACCGCCTGGCGTCGGCCGTGGCTCCCTTCCTCAGCAACAATTGCAAATGGCACACCTCTGAATGAGCTGGGCCGTAACTGCCCCTGCCAGTCATCGCTGGTATCTCCCCCCAAAAGAGAAGTTATTGCGTCCTGGATAATTGACGGCATCACGCCTCCGGAAATAAAAAAACCGCCATGTCGGCGGTTTACATATGCACTGAAATGACTTATCTATTTATCGCTGGATCCATTACGGTCAAGAGATTCGGCGATCCTATAAAGATGCTCAGTCGCCTTGAATGAGTTCATTAGGAACTCATAAAGCACACGTAAAAGCAATGCACTTACCACCGATATCGTAATCACCGTGAAATTCATTGAGACAACAGAAAAAACGAGGAAAATGCCAATTACCAGGTAAACAAGCGCAAAAACCTTTGGAGTCTAAATGGCTTTTGCTCCAAAAACTTTTTCATTCATAACTTCTTCCTTAACGAAATGACGACAGTGATCAGTAATTCATGGCCGTTGTTATTCTGCCATTATTTTCCGCATTATAGGTTTTACGCTCCCCCTTATCATTGACCATCGTGATTTCAAGCTTGAGAGACTGATCGGACATGGCCTCCTTAAACGACCGCGCCAGATTTTCACTAAGGGCAACTTCATCACTTTTCCCTTGTTGTGTTCTGAGTATCGTGGGTTCTTGATCCACGCCGCGTGATCCAGAGATAATGTCATACCGCTGCTGGGCCAGCACATCCGGATTTCTCTTCCCTGACCACCGATCATCAGTAATGGCGGTCTGGATGGCGTTTAGCAGTTGTTCCTCAGTATAAGGTTGTGCGCCATTCTCATGTTTAATCATGGCTGCCATTATCGTTTTTAATGTTTCCGGATCGTGCAGATTTACTTGCTCTTTGGCTCCATATCCAGTGGCTTTTGAGACGGAGTCAATATATGCACGAGTATTATTCTCTGATTGCGGAGCATAGGTATGAATAATCCCATCCAGAGTATTATTCCCCCTGTCACCATACAACATCAGCTGTCTCGCCATTGCAGCTCTTCCGTCGGCATCATTCGCAAAGGTAGAAAATCCGCCATTTTTACCCGTTGCGTTTGCTGCAACCCTCAAATTACCGGGATTATTATTTCTGAAGCCAATTGCGTTATTCCTTGTTTCCCCGTAAGGAACATTGCCGCGTGCAACGTTGGATTGTGGCTGGCTGATAGCGGATAAGTCATTCTGCAATTGAATCGCAGAATCGGTCGCGCGGTAATTCGCATCGTACCGCTTTCTTACAGCATCAGTCATGAAACCCGCGTCAACCTGCCCACGTTCACTGCGGGGTAAGCTGTTATAAAGTTCCTTATCGTTCTGAATGCGCCGTAGTTTCTCAGCATCATTGCTGTTGATAAAACCGAGAGCATGAGACAGCCCAGTAAAATCACCATTAGTGAACAGATCGGTAACACCTTCAAGGCCGTCTTTGACTGAACCATCCGAAAGAATGGTCTTAAGTGCCTTGTTTTTTGAACGTTGCCACAGACCATCCCAGGATGCGCTGAGCTCATTCATAGTGCCGTTCACTTCACTCAATTGCTGATTTAGTGCCGGATCCACAGTCAGACCAAATTCATCCGATTTCGCCAGCAGCTTTTTCATGCGCTCACCGTCACGCATTAGCGCCAGCAATTCGGGCGTCAGCCCAAGTGCATCAGCGGCGGACTTCTGCTGTTCAGGTCGCAAGGTTGGAAAAATTTTTGCGATAGACTCCAGTGTTTTAAGGGTATTTACTGAACCATCGCTGTTTTTTTGGATTTGAGCACCAATTTGCGCCATCGCTGCCATAACCCCCTCGTTTTTACCACTGGCAGCCTCATTGAATGCTTTGAAAATACCTTCTATTGATGCATTAGCGCTCTCGCTGTCTGCCCCAAGAATACGCATTGCCCCGGAAAGTCGGGTAAAATCGTCAACGCGCATTCCCGCATTTTTTGCCGAGACATCAAGATTATAGGCCTGACGGGATGCCTCCCGAAATCCATAAGCGACCTGTTTCAGTCCGTAGCCGGCAGCACCGGCTAACCCCAGCGCCCCCATCTTCCCCGTGAGCTCCCCCACCATTTTCAGTGGGGGAACCATGTCGCCAATAAACTGCACGTTATCCCGCGCGCTCTTCGACATATTCTCGAGGCGAGAAATAAAACCGCTCAGTCCGTCGGCTGTTTCCTGACCGCCTAACTTGAGCCCTTCTTTAGTTTTATCTAGCTTCGGCTCCAGGTCACGGACAGCCTCATTAATGCGGTCTATAGCCTCGCTAACCTGGTCGCTGGCCACCAGCTCAAAATCAAAAGAATTACTCATCGTCTTCAGGTTTCCTAAGCTTGTTTATCCGGGATGCCTGCGCCACCCACCATTTCAGCCGGGCGCGGGTCATTCCCCACGCCCTGTCCTCAGACCAGCGGAAATAGAAGGTGACGTCAGCGGCCATTTCCTGCCAGGTTGTCAGGGCTTCCAGGTCAAAAAACTGAGCAGATACTCCTCACACTTACGGAAGTCGAGAAAATCCATCGGCTGCAGTACGCTTTCACGCGTACCGGAAACCAGCGCAATAAGCAGGCGCATCGCCGCGAGCGACGTTGACGCAGCCTGTTTCTCATAAAACTGCTCAGCCTGGCTTAGCGTGGGTGCTTTCAGCTCCAGCTGCGTATAAGTGGTCTTCTCCGCAGCATCATCCAGCGCTACGGTTAATGGAATGGTTTTAACGCGTTCAATCTCAGCCATCTTAGTTCTCCGTTACGTCGCGGCCTTCCCAGCGAACATCAAATACTGCATCTTCGCTTTCCACTTCCTGGACGTTGACCGTCCAGAGTGAACGGCCAATGATAGTTTTCCCGTTAGCCAGCTCGGCGATCACGTTGACGTTCGTCTGCTGGTTAAAGCCCTGCACATTCGTTCCGCCACTGTCACGCAGTCGGGCAGAAATGTATGGCGCCACAGGTTTTTCCTTATACCCGTGCACACCATCCATCCCTGTCAGGGTGGTACGGTTTACGGTGGCAGCCTGGTATTTAAACGAGCCCTCCACCATTACCGTCACACCGTTAACAGTGACATAGGCGGTTCCCGCCAGGCGGTTAGTAGTATCACCTGCCATCGTTTAAGCTCCTGTTGATTCAGCCCGAGTGCGGAACTGATTGAGCAGCGCGAAAATGCGCAACTGGTTCATGAGGGTTCCCGGCCACAGCACATCGACGCGGTTCGGATTTTTGGCGTTCTGCTCGACGATGATATTTTTTGCGAATGCCTCCGCATCCTGCGCATAACCGTTCCATACCAGAGTCTGGTACTCGGCAATCTGATCGGCCTTGATAATGTTCGGCGTGACGATCGCCGCGCCAGGTGCAAATCGGGTTCCATCCGCAGCAAGCTTCATACGGCCAAACTTGCTGGTCACCGCTGTGCGCAGGTAGCGGGTCACAAACATCAGGCTGAACAGCGTCTCCACTTCCAGATAACTGTCATCTGCATCGCCATAGCTGTTTTTCTGGTAGGTGGTGATCAGGTTTTCAATGCGCACCGTGCCATCGTCATCGACCGTAAATGTCGAAATGCCGCTGTACAGCAGATTGTTACGCTCGGTCAGCTCAAAGCGATCCTGCAGTTCTGGCGCAAGCACCCCCTGAACAGCGAGCGACTGTAGCGGGCGGCCGGGGTCATTACGCAGACTCACCGCAGCTGCGCCGGTGTAAGCTGCAGACCATGCCCAGGAAGGGGACGGCGATTTATTTACGCCCAGCAGGGTCTCATGCTGGTTATTGCGCAGCTCACCTTTGGTACCGAGCTGGGCGTAAGTCCCGGTGGTGGTACCAAAGGAATGGCCATAAAGCTGCTTGTCCCATGCCCAGCGACCGCCAGTGTCTGACAGGAACTCCTTCATCACATTCAACGAGGTTGTATCGTCGTAAGGGTTGATGATGAAATCGAATGTCCGATCCTGCAGGTTTGCCAGCTCGCCGGTAATATCCGGAGCCCCGACTCCGTTAGACATAGCAGTAATCGTCAGTTCCAGGCCTGCAGGTGTGGACTCGCCTCCAGGTAAGCCGAGGAAGTTCAGGCGAATGTCGATCCCATTACCCGTAGCACCAAGATTCTTCGCGGTCAGGGTTACGGTATCCGTAGTCGCACTGGCGGTTACAGGTAGCGTGGTTTTTGCGTTAATCGCCGCGGCCAGAGAGGTGGCGATCGCTGCCACCGTATCTGTTGCTACAACGGTCAACTGAATGCGCTCACCAGCAATATAAAGGGAGATCACTCCGGTTGCCGTCGGTGCGCTGCTCACTTTAATGGTGCCGGTTGCAGCCACCATGGAATCGGAGTCTTCCTCCAGCGGCAGGATCCAGACTTCGGCTGCGGTATCATTTTTCTGATACGCCGCCATCATGGCCTGCAGAATTCCCCCTTTTCCTGTCAGCTCACCGACGGTATCCGAAGAGGAAACTCGCTGCGGAATACCAGGGGGGGTTGAGCCGGTACTGAGCATCCCACCGATAAGCAGGGTGCGCTGCGTGGCAGTGGCGTTATTCGCCATTGAGTTATCAAACTCAACGAAGAAAAGCCCTACCCGCAGGTTATCGGGAACACGAGCGAAAGGTACGGTCATTCATTTTCTCCCGCTTTTTTAGGTAATGATTGTTTCTCTGGCGCGCCCTCATCCTTTTTAGAGAGGATCACGTCCCCATCGCTCAGACGGCGACGCCAGAAAATATTGTCAGGTACTTCAGCACCCTCTTTAGGCAATGGGATGCCCTTGACGGGGCAGCGAACGCTGAGCCCGTTGTTCGGCTTAACAAACATGGATTACTCCTGAAGATTGAGGCTGATACCCGGTTTAACTGTGCCGTCTGGCATGTCGACCGCAATATCCATGCCCTCAAGGGGAACCGACTGGACAGGATAAAAATCTTCCGGCCCCTGGTAATGCTCTATGTCGATCTCGAAAAGAAGCTGCCCCATATGGGCCTCTCCTTCTGAATCAACATTGATGGTTGAACGAACTTCCGCGTATTTCTGAATATTCCGCGTCAGTTCGTAGCTGTTGATCACCGCGCGCTCCACCTGCTCGCGAAGGCTTTCAAGCGCCAGCTCTGCCCGCATGGCTCCATCATCCACTGTATTGCCGTCATACTCCTGAACGCGCCCAGTGATCCTGACAGTGGTGAGGGTGGTAAAAGCAGGGGTATTACGCCCCTGTGATTTTTTCTGTTCAAAAGGCGTCTGAACCAACAACACAGGATACATATCTGGTGAAGTTGACCAGTCGCGTGGAGAGAATACGCGGTCGCCCGCGCTGGTTGCCCCGGTTAGTGCAGTGACAACCATTTGCCGTATCGCTGCTGAATTCATCGCGGTTTTACCACATTGAGGACAAGACGAGATCCGCCATGACTGTCGGGTTCGACGTTTGACACAACAAATAACTGATTGATGATGTGACCACCGACCGTCTTTATAAATACCCGGTCAGATACAGCAGGTTGCGATTTACCCAGCTTGCGAAATTCAGCATCGCGCACACCCAACATCGGGCTGGAGGTGTTAATTTCTGAATCGCCATCAAGGTTTTCAGCAACCTGCGCATAACCACGGTCAAAAATCCCGTTAATTGTAAAAGGAGTACCGTTACGTGGACGGTACTCGTGCTCATCGCCAAAGACATCATGCAGCGGACTCAGAAGATGAGAATCCCAGTCCACGCCCATGTCATTACCCTGTCGTAACTGAAACTGATGGCTGAGAAGCAAGAACTCGCTTACGAAGCACATCAACATCAGCAATAACGCCGGACTGCAGAAGACGCTCAGCATCTTTGCCGGTTACAGGGATGCGCATATTTTCGCGGTACATCTCCCCGTCATGACGAATGCAATTCCCTTTCAACACCACATACTCCTGCGATTCAGTGTCTCCGGATTTTTCGTCACCACCATCGTCATCAACAGACAATTCGGCATCATCTGTTTTGCTCAAAGGCTGTTTTTCCTGGGTGTTATCGCCAGCATTCAGGTCGTCAACGCTCAGGCCGTCTTTGGCAGATCCTTCTGCATTCAGATCATCAGCCAACCCGGTATTAGGTTGTTTTGCCATATCAGACCACCGTTGCGCAGAGGGATGCATTTACCCGGCTCGGAATAACCAGCGGGGAGGATTGCATCAGGATAAGACGCTGGGCTGGATCTTCTTTCACCCAGGATTTTGGCGCATAAGCCAGCGGACCGTAGTTGAAAGCCGGGTCCAGGATAACGCCAAAGGCGCGGGTACCCATCAGATCGGCACCACTCATAATGACAGCGCCATCGGGGATCATAGGCTTCTCGACGTTATCCAGCGGGTCAATAAACCAGTCGTTATATAACCAGAGGTCAAAGTTACCCCAGCGCCCTTTATAAATTGCGCCCTTCATTACCTGTGGGCCGGCGTTAATCTGGTTACCAAACGGGCTCAGCGCCGGGAATGTAATGGCGTTATCCTTGATGGTGGTATCCAGTCGGAATGCACGCCATGACTTATTCGTAAAGACCAGATCCGTGGCGACAGAGCCGGACTCTTTCAGGAAAGTAGTCTGCCAGATTTCAATGTCATCTGATGGCTGGGTATTGGTAGCGCCAGCTGCAACGGTCAGTGGCCATTTATCCGAGCCGCTAAGAGTGATGGTCAGATCCGAAGCACGCCCGAAATCCACCACCTTAGTTTCATAGCCCTCCCCGGCGACGGTTACGGTCCCAGACACCAGCGCACTCGCCGCCATCCATTCCAGACGACGGTTGATCATGTCAATCTGGTCAGTCATTTCAAACTGAAGGTTCAGCATTTCGCGCTCGGCAGCGGTATATTCCCCGCCAATACGCTCACCAATCTGGCGGCGGATAGGTTTGCGCAGGTCCGGCGCGCGCTTATCTTTGATGTATGCCGGTTTGAAGGTATTGGTCTGGTATTTACGGGATTCGACCAGCTTACCTTCCACCAGCGGGGAGACGAACGGCGCCATACGACGCAGGCCGACATCAACATCAATCGCCACTTCTTCAGTCTCGTAAGTCACTACATTCGGGAAGAAGCGATCGAGCAGCCAGTTCTGACTGGTTTTCAGGTTAGGAACAACCTGCACCAGCACGCTGGTATCAAAAATATTTTCCATATTCAGTCTCTTGATAGTGCCAGCCGCAGCTGGCAAAAAATTTAAACGAGCCAGCCCCTGCCGGTTAAAGCATTCGTCAGGAGAGCCGTGGGGGAAATCAGGAGGTGGTTACAGGTGCCTGGTCACTGTCTTTCAGGAAGATAGCCAGCGGTCGGAGCGCTTTTTTCAGGTCAGCGGTCGTCCAGGAGTTATCAAAAATAATTCGGTGCTGGTTGAATTCCCCCATCAGATACAGGCCGCCGTTCTGATCGGAAGACGATGCATCAACATCATCAACCAGAATAGCAACGGGTAACTGACTGCCATCTTCAGCCGTTTTCACACATTGCGTGTATTTCCCGCTGGCAGCCACCAGGCCCAGGACAGTACCACGCTTAAAGGCACCGCCCGTAATGATCCCGGTGTCAGTCACCAGCTGGAGCGTGCCAGCGACAAGCTGATCCGGAACAAACAGCGCGCTCTTCATGCCAGGCGCAAACGCATTCTGACCAAACTGATCCATTATTTCTCTCCTCTTGTGGAGTTGTAGAGGCCGGTCATTTTACTTACCAGCGCAGACTTTCCGGTCTCTTTCTGTCCGCTATCCGGATTAAGCCGGACCTGGTGGCTTTCCTGCATACGCTGATCGAGAGAGCGTTTACGGGATGGCTGAGATGCGGCTGCGGCCGGAGCCGAAGAGGCTAGGACATTAATTGCTGCCGCAGAACTCATCCCGGTATTGAAAGCCAGTGACGCGGCCAGTGAAGGATTCGCAGCTGCATGCTTACTGCCGAAAATACGGGCGCAGCGTTTACGCTCAGCAGCGCGTGCATTTTTTACCGCCTTACTCTCTTTGCGATCGTCGTCGCCGTCGTCTTCAGAATCATCATCTTCTGACGCATCCGGATCATCGCCGTCATCTTCAGCATCATCGTCGCGTTCGTCTTCTTCCGCGTCGTCGTCGCGCTCATCATCATCGGCATCATCTTCGCGCTCGTCCTCTTCCGCGCGACGGGCTTTCGCTTTTTTGGCTTTTTTATCCTCTTCTTCCTCAGAAGCGGAAGGGCCAAGACCAATGAGGTGAGCAAAACTAAACGTCTTTTTCTTTGCCATTTCAGGCTCCTGTTTTTTCAAGTAAGTTTTTGAACGCAGCGTCAGGAGGACACACCTCATCAGCCAGTCCAATTTCAACGCCATCAGCAGCCATAAAACAGGCGGCCTGGGTACTTTTTATAACCTTTGCGCTAATCCCCCGGTTTCTGGCAACAGTGTTCACAAACAATTCGCCCATGGTGTTAATGTCCTGCTGGATGGCGGCCAGCGCTTCATCTGACAACTCTCTCAGCGGCGAACCTTCAGCCTTGCGGGATCCATAGGTGATGATCGTAACTTTAAGACCGTCATCTTTAATCCGCTGCGTCCAGTCAAGGTGCATGGTGATCACACCCACAGAACCCACTCCGCCGGTGCGCGGAACAGAAATCCGGTCCGCTGCACTGGCAATGGCATACGCAGCGGAATAAGCGCTTTCCGTCAGAATGGCATGGATAGGCTTTTTCCCCCGGGAGCCGTAAATGACATCAACCAGATCGAAGCATCCAGCGACCTCGCCGCCGGGTGAGTCGATATCCAGGCAAATGC
Organism: Citrobacter sp. Cpo103; assembly: GCF_030332605.1. Taxonomy (NCBI): domain Bacteria; kingdom Pseudomonadati; phylum Pseudomonadota; class Gammaproteobacteria; order Enterobacterales; family Enterobacteriaceae; genus Citrobacter; species Citrobacter sp. Cpo103. The sequence goes on from NZ_JAOWHO010000021.1 coordinate 212,319, forward strand.
CCGAAATGTCGGGATCTTCCATCGCAGTAAGAAACGCCTGACGAATGCCGTCATACCCAGTCATTCCACTGTACGGACGCAGACTGCCCAGTTTTTGCACCAGCGTTCCGCATATCGGGATGACGGCGACACCCAGCACATTGTCATAACCCGGATCACTACGGGATTCACGTCCCCGGTTATCGTCATATCCGTACCAGTCATCCTCCATGGCAAGAGAAGATTCGATTTTACTGATACCAAATCGGTCCATTACGGATGCCATGATGACTTCGGCTTTACTCGGGTGCAGCGCCAGCGGGGTGTTAAATAATCGCTGGGCCAGATGGGGTAGATTCACTTTTCCTCCGGATCGGTAATGGTCTGGCTCGCAAACTGGTCAGCCTGTGCCCAGCTCGGAAGCGGTAATCCGCGTTTAAGACATGACTCAATTTCTCTCTGGCGCTGATCAAGCACTTCTTCCCAGTCTTCACCGACGTTTTCACCCACCTCAATCTCGAGGGTGGAAAGTCCGGCATCCAGACCAAGAATGGCGCCTTTTTTCTCTGCAACCGGATCCACCCAGCCGCGCCCTGGCCCCATCCAGCGCGCGCGAGAATACGCGGCTCTGGCGTCAACAAAATCAGGTGCGCCTGCGGGCAGGGGTAAATCCTCATTGTCGTGAACTTCTTCAACAAAGGCGGTGAGAATGGGCTGAGCGAAGCCGGTAGAAAAATCGTCCCGGCGGCGAGTCAGTGTTTTCCATGCCTCCAGCAACGAGGAGCGTGCAGAGCTGTAGTTAACGTCAGACCAGTCCTGGGTGACCTGCTGTGGGGACAACCCTGTTCCTGAAGAAAAATTACGGAGAACAGCAGATTCGAAGACTTCAAAATTGCTGTAGGGCCGCGCCGCGTTAACCGTCGTGATTTTCTCACCAGGATAAAGAATGGGCATTCGGGCACCATTCTGAAGTGTCAGACGCCGATCGTTATGGAACTCAACACGCCCGTCCTGATAAGTGCCTAACTCCGACTCGTCATAGGTCTCGCCCAGGGCAGACTGAACCATCGCAGGGTCATAGGGTGACTCAATGTAAGCGGCGAATATGGCATTAAGAATTGCTGCCTCAAGCTCACTCTGGTCATACTTCACCAGCATTTTCAGACGCTGAATAACCGGAGTCAGGATGCCGTTACCGCGGTGCTGCGCGCCACGCTCATGATCAAAATCGTGAACCACATGCGGGCGGCCCCAGTCAGTTTCACGCGGGATACGCTGCCACGTCATGGTTTTAGCCCCGCTCCACCAGTCACCGATATGGGCCTCCCTGATGTGGTAAGCAACCGGCGCACCGTCCGCATCAATTTCAACGCCACCACGGACATTTGGCATATCGAAATTCTGCTGAGGATTACTGAGGCGGTCAGGATCGACAATCTGTACCGTGGTGGCGTAACGCCCTCTTCCGGGACCAAGCCTGTCAGTTCTGTACTGGAGAATGGCCAGAGCATCCCCGTCAATAAGCTTGTGACGAAATCCCAGGCGTAACATCTGCGACACGGTGAGTTTTCGTTCAACATCACAATACCGGCCAGGATCGTTACTCCAGGTCCGCCAGTGCCCGTCCAGTGCTTTTCCGTACTCTTCCGCCCAGGACGCATCAAACGCCTTGTTTCCGGTGATCATTCTGAGAACACGGTAATCGGGTTTCATGATGGGGCGGAAGTTGGCACCAACCGCATTATCCAGCAGACGTGTGACCGCACCGTTTGCCCAGCCGTCATTACGGACCAGATCGCGTGCGCGGGACACGATGCGATCCCGGTAAATGTTAATTTCATTGTCCGGGGACCACAGCGCGGGTTGCCAGTTCGCCAGTTGATCGCTGAAAGAGTCAGCTGCGTCATAAGGTACGCGGCTCCCCCCCACCAGCATAGAGGGACGCTGCTGTCGCAACGGCTGCCCATCAGAGCCCAGTATCTGTACTTTATTCATCAGAATCTAAACCTCGCTGGTTTCCGGGGACGAGAGATAATCCCCAGTTGCGCCTGCAGAAGTTGAATCAGGGCCAGCAGATCAGCCAGGGTGCTTTGCTGATAGGACACTGATCGCGTCCCGTCTCCCTGCGTATAGGAAAACGAAACACCGTGGCTCCCGGTTGCTAAATCAATGTACGCCTGCTGAGCTTTCGCAAGCGCATCCCTGAGCTGATCGTCAGTCATTGCGCCGGCAAGCAGGCTGGTGTTCCGGTTGAACATGATTTTCCTTATTTCGGCAGGAGTTGCGATATTCGCTTACGTTTGACCGGCGCTGGTTCTTCAATAACCGCACCCGGCAGCTCGTAATTGATTTTTTCTTCCTGTCCAACTAGCGCTGGCAGGAACTTATCCGGATCGGCTTCGAGGTTGGCGGCCCGGACGTTGAGTTTTAACCCCATATGTTTGAGACCGCACAGCGCGGCATAGCTGTAAACGAGGCAGTCAAGCGCTTCGTTAGCTCGTCCTGGTATTGCTTCCCAGATACTGTACCGCTGCCCGGAAATGACTTTGTAAACCAGTCGCTCCGCCAGCAGCTGATTGAAGTACCCGAGATCGCGATCGTCAGGAAAATGCATATAACCCGCAGCGGCGGCGCCAGGTTTGGGTGGCTCAAGATGCAGGCGACCGCGTATCACGTCTTTCGCTGAGTTAACCCCCAGAATGACAGGGCGGAAACTGGCTTTGCTTTTCGATGATGGTCGTTTGGTCGGCCAGACAGGATTGCGTTTGCCTCCCTGTGCAGACTCCCCCTTAATTGCCCAGACACGACGGCCAAGACGCTCTTTGGCGAATTCGTATACCTTCTGCGTATGGTGGCCGCCGGAGTCCATGCACGTTGCCATGATATTCAGGCCGCGCCCGTCACCACGTCGCCAGATCTGTTTCAGGTATGCATCCAGTCGCTTCCAGGGTTCTTCCGTCTCAAGGTCACCATAAATAACGTCATGCGCGACCGACCACGATTCTTCATCTCTCCCCCAGCCGGTGATCGTAATTTCGAAGCGATCGTCCTGGGTATCAACTCCAGCTGTTAACAATGCCACCCCGTCCGGAACGACGGCCGGAAATATTTCCCGGCGCGCCAGCAGAACATCAACAGGGAGCTGTTTCCCATGATTAGGTCGGTGCGGAAGCCCCATCTGGGTATTCCACCACGCCTGTTCCTTATCCGGATCGCCCTTCGCATCGATATATTTTTTCGCAATATCCGACGGCTTATCTTTTTGCCAGGGGCTGAAAAGCTTGGATGCCTGGTACCCCGCGTGGTGGTTATCGACTGCCTCCTTTCCACAGGAGGGGCAGATTGCGCGATAGACCGCATGCCGTTCCGACTCTGACCATTGCCAGACCTTTTCAACGCTGCCCTCGTCTGCCGCCCGCCAGGCAAGGTCATAATCCATCAGCGGTGAGTGCCGCTCCCCGCAGCACTCAAATGGGCGCGTCTGATGCCATCGAATAGTTTGCAGAGCTCTGAGGCGCTGTCCTTCGGACCAGCCACTACCACAGCATTCGCAATAGAGCATCGCCGATTTAGTCAGGTGTTTATCTCCCTCTTTCGGCCACTGAACGTGTTTGAAAAAGTCGGGGAACTGGCGGTGGCCACAGTGCGGGCAAACCACAGATGCCCGGCGCTGATCGGAGTCGGCGTAGCTGTCAGCAATGCGGCTCTCATCCTCCACCGTCGGCGAACAGGCGCGTACAGACAGCCAGGTCAGGCCAAATGTCGCTGTACGCTCTTCGGCCAGCGCAATTGGATCGCCTTCGCGGGTTATCGGGTACTTGTCCACTTCATCCGCCAGCAGGACACGAATCGGACGACGCGCAAGGTTATCAGGGCTACCAGCACCCGCCAGCGCCAGAAATCCGCCAGTGAACGCCTTGTAAAGAATGGTTTCTTTCGAGCTTTTCTGTTTCGAATCACCGATGATTTTACGCAGTACCGGCGTCACCCTTACCAGCGGGCTAATACGCTCTTTCGAAAACTGTTCAGCGGCTTCTTCTTTCGGCTGCAGCAGCAGTATCGGACAAGGATCGAGGTGGGCAAAATAGCCAAAAAGGTTTTCCAGCAGTGCTGTCTTCATCAACTGGGTACAGCACATTACAGTGATGATATGAACCCCGGACTCCGTCGCGGCAAGCATCGGTCCGCGGGCAATTTCTACCGTCGATGTTTCCCAGTTTCCCGAAGTGCTCCCAGCCTCTTTTGCCAGCTTACGATAGTCATCTGCCCACTGCGGCACACTGATACGCGGCGGGGGTGTCCAGCCTTTGCGGACGCTTAATTCAAGACGCTCAATCTTCTGCCGGGTTAAACTCTGGCTCTCCGAGGACTGAGATGTGTTTGTGGACATGTTCAATCAGCACCTCTGTCATCCTGTCCGCCGGTACATCCAGATCAGCAGCCATTAGCGGCGCCACCCTGGACGGCCAGTTAAGCCAGGCATCACGCTGTTGGCGAAAGGCGTTGAATAAAACCTCCTCGGCTGCTGTCAGCTCAATAAGCTGGCCGCTGTCTTTTTCATACTGCAGCTTTGCCTGCAGGGCCATGTAATTCTCGCGGATACGTCCCGCTTCCTCTCTCGAAAGATCTGCCCCTTCAGTGAGCATTATCTGGCGGACAGTTTTATTGATTTCATCACCGTCATCATCGTTATCGCTAACGACGGGAGTTTTCTTTTTCTTCGCGTTCGAGGCGCGCGGGTCTTTGCCATCGCGGTTTTTCTTCAATGCCGCATCGCTGGCCTCTACGTCAATCAGGTCTCCGTCCATCACAATGAAGCGCCCGGCTTTAATCCACCGACCAATTGTTTTGCGATCCACACCTGAATGTTGTGCGTACTGACTCTGGTTCATCGTGGTCATGGGACATCACCTGGGACATTTTCTGGGGTGGGACATTCGCCTGGGACATTTTTGCCATGTCCCACCAGAATGTCCCACTGGAATAAACTGGAATAGCCAGAGCTGGCGAGGTGTCCGTAATGATCGCCAGAGGTGGGACATGGGACACAAATCTGAAAGTTGTAGCTAGGAAAACACCGCGGCGCGCAATGCCCGTGCCTTACAAAAGTCTCAGGAAGGACCCATTTTTTTAATGGCTTCGACCATTCGCTCCGACTATGATTATTCCTATTCAATACAAGGAGAATGTAATGGGTAACAATATAATCAAAATAACTTTCGTAGCCGCAGTGCTGGCATCACCAATTGCTCATGCCCAGTGGGTAACTAATACTGAAGATGACCTTTTCTCTGGTGGTAAGAAAGCAATGATGCTTGGCGAGGTTTCATCCGACAATGGCGCCATTGTGTTTGACTGCACTAAAGAAAAGCTATCGGCGGCATACGTTGAAATGGATAAAAGCACCGAATCACTATCAGAGGTACCAATGGACCTGATAATGAAGGTCGACGGGAATACCGCAGTGAAGCTCGATGCTACCCTTTCAAGACGTAATGTTCAGAGCCTCCAGATTCAATCGGATGACACGGACCAACTGAAAACAGTGCTTAAGCAGCTTCAGGGGGCGAAATCCAAAGTGTTAGTTGGTGTGCAAACAAAGGATGGCGGAAACCAGCATTCCATGTCAGCCAATGTTTCTGGATCGACAACTGCAGTAAACAGCTTCATAAAAGCTTGCGAAATTAACTTATAAGTTACTGCTTTTATTTTGCCGTCCTGATGGCTTCTGCTATCGCCTGATTTAAAGCAGACGGTAGCAGTGCGTTCGCCATGGTACGGGCCCTATCCATATACCCCAGCACTGGAGTCACAGGTAGCGCATCACCAAACCGGATCAAAAGCTTTGGAGAACGCTGTTTGCGTTTCGGTCTTCGCGTCCCGTTAGCGGAACGTTTGGCCCGTCGCTTCTTAGCTTTCATCGGCTTCTTACGCTGCCAGACAGCGTTAACGCCATCAACCTCACCTACGAATACATTTTCCTTTGCTTTAAGCTGTGAGAGCTTATTACGCGGCATGTTGCCGTATTTGTTTAGCTTAACGTTCTTGGGATTTAATAGAGCCTGGCTATTGAGCTTGTGCTCTCCGCCAAACTCGAATGGTTCCAGATAACCAGCAGCGGTATCACGGACAAAAACCTTTGCGGTCAGATTGTTCTTTCTTGCCGCCACCGAACCAACTGATTTAACGGTAAACGGCGTGGGGCTCTCCAGATGTCGTTCGAATGCCGTCTTCTGAGCCAACTCAATCTGGCGTACAACTTTTGTCATCGCCTGAGCTGTGGCAAACGGGATTTGCTTTTGCAGTTGCTTTAACTGGTTTGATAAATCCTTCAGTGTTGCCATATCAGTCACCTGTATTTACTGCCTATTCTTCAGCATTATCGATTACAGTTACTGTCTGAATATCAGGATGTTACTTATCGTTGAGTCTGGGTAAGGTAATGGCTCAGCCCGTCAGCGGTGGGACGTTGGCGTACCAGCCTTGAGAGGAGTGCTGATTGCCTCTTGATAAGGAGACTTATGCAATTTCTTCACAAACGAATGCACCTGAATGCAGGTGATGTCGTTGTTGTTGACTGCTCGCACCAGTGCAACATCCTTCTCACTACCGACAGTAACTTCAATAGTTATAAAAATAACCGGGGTTTTCATCATCATGGTGGTGGTGGTTTCTTCGAGAGACTTCCGACCCGGTTGGTTGCGCCTCAGCCTGCAGGGCCAAGAGATATCTCAGATGAGATTAGGGACATGCTTCATTAATTATTTTAGTAATATCTGCGGCTAACTTATTCAGCCAACCTGAATTAATCCGAATGCCAGCCATCACATTTGCAGATGTGGTGGCTTTTTTATTTCGCTTATGTCTTTTCATTTTTTCCCTTTTTTGTATCGCCCCTTTCAGGCCGGCCTTCGGTGTGCGCGGTGGCATATTCACTCCGATAAAAATATTGAGCATTATCGCAGGCACTCAGTAATTCCTGCTGTAATACCCGTCGTGATGACCATTAAAAAAGCCACTCGAAAGTGGCCTTTGTGATGGCAATAAAAAACCGCCCGTAGGCGGTTATATTCAGCAGGTCGCATGTTATCTGTGAATGACAAACAGCGATTTACATTTAGGGCAAAGTAACGCCTGTTGTTGGCGTACTTTCGTGGTCGAGTGTGTGGATTTATGTCCGCATATCGGGCACATGACAGTCGTATTGGCTGCAAGCCCAACACGCTGCATTGCATAATCGAAAAATGACATGGTGGTTAACCTTTCAATGAATGGGGCTTATTATACCATGCATAGCTCAATTATTAATCAATCATCATCGCATGCTTGATGCCATTTAACTTTGTCGCAGGCACTCAGTGAATGTCTGCTGTAATGCCTGCTCAGCCAAGTTGAAGCACACCGTGTTCTTTTGAATCAGAGAATGCAACAAACCCAGTGTATTCGGGGATAGTGTTCCGTCATCAGCATCAAATGCTGAAATGGTTGCGTGAAGAATCAAAAATGCTCCAAATCCCGCGCCGCTGCTGCCCCTCGATGGTCAGAATCGTCAAGGAGGACCCGTTAAAAGGTAAGCAGAAAATCTGTGGTTAGAAGTGAAGGCTTTGACAACGTTCTAAATTTTATGACAGAAATAAAAAAGCATTACCTTTCAAGATAATGCTTTTTCACTCGAACTGAGTCTTATAACAATTAGATTAATGTGATTTTAATATCATAGCTTTCAAGCCCAGTCATTTTTTCACGAGCATTAAACTGGATATCGGAAACTTCTTTTCCTGTCTTTTTTTTGAGTTCAATAATTTTTTTTGTGATGAATTCAGAAATATCCGCTTCAGTTTTTCTTTTTAAATCTTCGACGTTCATTGTTTACCTCTCTTGATCTCTAACGTATCAACGCCAGGCATGTTACATTCCCCGTAGAGCACTTGTATAAGCGCTGATATGTTTAAAAGATAGAATAGAAAGACTCAATTATCAATAGTTTGCAGTACAATCTTCATGCAAAAGAGCTCGCGACCACACAAACCACTGTACTAAAATCCGGGTCGGTCACGAAACAACCAGATCTCATTTCAAAAGCTTCGAGGCTGCCTCGAGGATCTCTTCTGAACTGACATCACGATCAGAGGCTACATAAACTATTTTATGGTCTCCTGTCAGAGATGGAAATCCCGCTGACATCACGGGTAGGTGTGCTTTTTCCCCATTGGGAAACTCACGCATTATCGTAGTAATACCTTTCATTACGGTTACAACAACTGCTGGTTCTGCATTAAAAAAAACGATGACTTTTTTCATAATTTTACCGTGATGTCTCTTACAGAGATTGTCGGTTCAGCATACAAAAAAGGCTCCATAAGGAGCCTGAAATTTATTTTCTGAATTCTAACGAAGACTGACCAGAACGAATGTACAGTGCAATATTATCAAATGTAATCATTGTTGATTTGCAAAAAATACATTTTGCTCCGAAAGGATTTTTTTCAGTAACATCAAAGTTTGACGTTCGGTACTGAGATCCGTGGCAACACGGACATCTGAAGTGAATATTATTAGTAATAACAGTTACCTTATACAGCCACGACATTAACTGCCGTGGGGCCTTTAGGTCCCTGTTCAACACTAAATTCAACTTCCTGATTCTCATTCAACGTCTTGAAATCATTACTCTGGATAGCAGAGAAGTGAACAAACACATCTTTACTACCATCTTTTGGAGTGATAAAACCAAAACCTTTTTCAGGATTAAACCATTTAACTAAACCAGTCATTTTATTAGACATAAACATTACCTTTATTGAGTAAGCCCTTGGGCAGAATGGTCCGAAAAAAAATTATCAGAGAGAAAAGCTAACAAGGAAATCTCAACAGGAACAAGGAATAAAATTATTACAGCGACTGCTTCAGATAAATTCGTTACAAACCAGACATTCATTAACGCATGATTAACCAGACATAGCAAGGTTTAGTTTTGTAAGTAAATCTCAGTGGGTTTTGATCTTAAAAATTAATTTAAATAGCTTAAATCGAAAATTATGTCATGCTGCGTAAGACCTTTATCTATCACCCTAAGTTGTCAGGGATTTTGACTCAAGGAAGAGTCGTATTTCCTTCATAGTAAAAATTCACAAATTTATCCACGAAAACCGTCAACATCTTAATTTATAGAGCTATTATTTTTCCTCTACGGTTCATTGTTAGTATTTTTACGGACTCATAAATCCGCTCACATGTCATTCCTGCTCGGTAGTTTTCATCAGCGCGTTCAGCATGGTATCGAGCTTCTTCTGCCAGGCTTCCTGGCATGTCTACGAGCATTGTGGTGTCATGGCGGATGGAAAGTTATGTTGATTCGTTAGTTATCGAGCTGTAGAACGCTATGCTCTAGCGACTCGGAATAGGCAATCAGCCCGGTGTACTCAGGGATAACCTCGCCATCATCCGCTTCGAACTCAGGGATTGTTCCGGTAGTGATGGTATATTGTGGCTGGCCATCTTCTTTTGCGAAGGCAGCCAGGTCTTCAATCTGCTTAGCTGTAAGAACTACTGTAATGCTCATTCCTCAGTTGTTAAAAAGCCCCGCTATTGCGAGGCTTGATTGATTATGGCTAACGACTACATCGTAACGGTTATAAAAGAAGCTATTAGCCAACATGTGGTGTATGGTTGTTAACCGCCCACCAGGACAATCAACATGTCGATACTCAAAGATATCAAGATGCGTACTTTACGCCATGTGAAAAGTACTTGTCCTCATTGCTCCCGCCAGTCAAAGCACAGTCTGTCGAGAATAAAAAACAATATAACGTTAATTTGCCCCTTCTGTGGAAACATCTATCTTCCATCGGAAAGCAAACCAATAAAGTAACTGATTGACTACCAAATAAAACTCATACTCTCAGAATGTGGCAAAGCAGACATAACCTTTTATTGTTGTTCTCATTTAAGAGAATGTAACACCCAGAGTGGAGAGGTTTTTTTTCTTCTCCACAATACGGCGATCAAGTTCAGCCACTGCATGCGGGCGTATGGCATCAAGAAAGGCGTTATCCTGATAGGTAGACTGGATTGTCACACCAAGTCCGGCACCACTTTCCAGTATGCTTTTCTGAAGTTGTAGTTCTTTTATATCGTTATTGAGGTAATACGCTTCACTTAGGTTTTCTGCGTTCATCTTCTAACCCTGTTGTTGTTTGACTGCCTCACTGAGTCGTAAATGCGCTCACACGTCATTCCTGCCCGGTAGCTTTCGTCAGATCGCTCAGCATAATATCGAGCTTCTTCTGCAAGGCGTCCGAGCATGTCGGCGAGCACTGCGGCGTCGGCTCCGGCTGTTTTGCTTCTGACGGCAGTGGCAAGATCTGCGGTGTGCTTTGCGGCGTCCAGGCGAGTGGCAAGCTTTGTTGCTTCGGTACGCAGCTGGTTAACAGTGGCAGACAGGCCAGCAGCAGTGGCAGCGGATTTAGCGGCTTGTGCTTGTGCATCTTTTACAGCCTCATCACGGGCAATAATACGCCCTTGTTCAATCATGCGAGCGGCGGTCTGTGCGTTCGCTGTTTGCGATGATTCTACGCTGTCACGCTCGGCCCACTTCTTTTCCCAACCGCGGCTGCTCCATACACTACCCGCGAAGAATGCAACGGCCACCAGCAACAAAATAACAATGAACTGATAGCGCAGGCTCACTGGTCTATCCCCCAGCACGTCAACGCGCTTTCCTGGTCTCGCCGTTCAACCTGACCATAGCAACCGTTCTTCTGCCCTTTGGTCAGACGACAATCGCGACCACCGTCTTTTATCCACCAGCGGATCGCTTCACAGGCACCTTCACGGTCGCCAGCATTTATTCGCTTATAGAACGTAGATGGGAAACATTTTCCGGGACCGATGTTATATGGGCAGAAAGACGCGATCCCGGCTTTCTGTGGTTCGGTCAGTGGTACTTTGATATTTCGGTCAACCCACGCCAGTGCCTTATCACGCTCAATGGCGTTTACCTGATCGCATTTCTCAGCAGACAGCTTCATGCCCTGAACTACTGGCTTACCATCAACCATCGTGGCGCCACGGCAAATAGTCCAGATGCCGGAGCCATCCTTGTATGCGGTCAGACTGTTGCCTTCTTTCTCATCCAGAAACTGATCGAGAATCACGGGCGCGGAAGCCCCCGCAAGAATTAAACCAACGACCGCTGCACTCAGTTTATTCTTCAGCTTTGGTGGCATAGCCATTGCGCCGATCCTCCCGTTCTTTCCAGCGGAAATACCAGTTCACTGCACAGGTGATAACGGTGCATGCGATACCGACAATAATTGCCCAGTCGCTCAGGCTTAACCCTGCAATTCTGTCGGCCAACATCCAGGACACCTCTTTTGCTGTTTTAGCTGTTTCGGCATATGCCTTCGCTGATACACCGCAGCCGGCAAGCGTGGTTCCTGATCCATATGAAAGTCTGCTGTAAATGGTGCTCATTCTGGTCATAGCCTCACCTCCGATTTTTCGGATGGCGCTGTGTGTGATGAAAAGGTCAGGCTTCACGGGCTGGATTTATCAACAAAGCACGTAGCGGATGATTCCCGTGAGCCTGAAATAGAAAAGGCCACGCAAATGCGCAGCCTGTAACCAGAAATCAATATTGTCTTTACATCAATTTTTCTTAAGGTTAAATTCTTCTGACAAGTTGATGAAAGACAACTTGAATATTAGCTATTTGTTCTCTGTTATGCCCGCAACCCAATGCGGGCTTTTTTTCGCCCTGCTAAAAGTTCCACCGTTGTGAGCCTTTTTGCTATGCAATAATGGATGCGTGGTGCCGGGTGTCTCCCGGTGATCCTTTGGCTGACAACCCATGCCTCACGAACATTTCACAACGGGATATAGAAAAGGCCGTGCATTTGCATAGCCCTGAAAGATGTTTATGCTTTATTAATTCGCTGGAATATCTGGCATGGCGCGATCCATAGAAGAGCTAATTAACGCCTTAATAGCGTTGCATACCTGATAAAATCCACCCAGCTGAGATGAGACAGAAAAACGGGAGACGTCGTCTCCTGAGCCTACTTCAGCATAAAATGATGAGTTCTCATACCAGAGTGAGATGCTTACGCCCTGCCTGTAGCCACCTGTTAGCGGAGAATCATCAAGAGTGGTTGCAATCACGAAATTCAAGTGGTAACGGCTGTCCATATTGAGTTGGGGGATTAAGACAGGAAAGAACTTCCCCTCCTCCTCCCAAATACCAATGTCCACATAAGGCCATCTTGTTCCGTCAGAACCAGTCCACTCACGAGATGTAAGATCAAGAGAACCTGAATACTCTCGTAGTAGTTCGCTCGCCTTCTCCTGAAGTTTATCCTGTAACTTCCATTGCGCCTCGACCAGTTTAGTGCGTTTTTCTTTCAGATCCTTAAATGTTAATTCCATGCCACTCTCCAGACAACTTTTGAAAGGAATCTGCATAGTAACTCACCCTGAAAGCACATGGTTATATTTCACTTACACTGAGTGCGAAAAACAAAAACCCCACCATTTCTGGCAGGGCTTCGATTGTTAAGCTGTGTGTCGAAGTGACCACTCTTAACACGTTACATCACTTTTTGCGGACCGCGCTAATGATCTTCTCAATTATTTATAGTATTTTTCGTCCGTTTATCAGAAATTCTCATCGGATTGATAATGACTACAGAAGATAAGAAGAAAACTCGTCGCGTAAGAGTTGGCTTTTTCACTGGAAATGGAAGTAAAAAAGACGGTCTGTCTACAGCGAAACTTGCATTCGAGCAAATGACAAACACGACTCCGATTACATTCCCTTTAGTGGTGACAGCAGAAACCCAAAACCGCGGTTTAAAACTTGTCATTCTTGAAAAGGATGATAAGCAGCAGAGTTATTTTGGGTATGTCTCGTGGAGGCGTGATTGTCTCTTACCTTTTATCGAGGATGGCACCACAGGAAGCGAGCGAACGATACCGCTTAGCGATAAAGATTCAGTAGTAGAACGGACATATTTTATTTACTACTTTGAAACAGATTTACTAGCAATGACTCTCAACCATTTAGGCCCCAAAGTGAATGATTTATCTTTCATTTTGTACAACAAGACACAAATGAAAAATGTTACATTCGAGGCTATCTGGAAGCACGAGAGCATGAAGGAACTTCTTGAAGATGGGAACATCCTTCGCAGTTTTGACCTCACTGTCGCAGCGCCAAGAAATTTCAATAAAGCTAATTATCAGATTAAGAATGACCTTACTAATGACATCATTGATATGGTGGTTGGTATGGGCGGTTCACACCTGAGACTTAACATGCGCGGTCGCATTCGTCCCAAAAGAGCAGGCTTCAACTATCTTAAATCATCAGTTACTGATGCTATTAAAGAACTGCTTGAACTATTCCCCAAAGGCTCTGGCGGGCTAAACATCAAGAAAATTGATGTAACAGAACCATCAGATACAGCGCCAAAAAGCCTACTTGATCAAGTGCTCATAGGCTCGAAAACTATAGTAGTAAAAAGCGGCTATCCTTCTGATTCTGATATCAGGACGGCGATGATATCTGCTAAAATTGATAATGCAAATTACCTTGCACAGTATGAGCTTGCAAAAAAAAACCAGTAACGCAAAAGGGAGGACAAAATGAGAGAATTTCTAACTCTTTTTTGGAAAGTGGTCCTCTTAGTTCTGATTACTTATGCAGCGACAAAACTGTTTAAGCCTATGAAACATGCTGATGTGTTAACTACAGCAGGTGTGCTTTCGACAATTTCAGGAATTCTTTTTGGGTTTGTTCTCGCCGCTATATCTATATTCAGTAGCGCAGATAGTGACAAAGATGGGGCCATTAACGCCCTCAAAAGGAATAATATATTACCAACATTGATAAATCGCTTGCTATCAACAGGGTTGACGCTGATTTTGGCCTGCTTGTTTCCACTGATCGCTATGTTCTTACCAGAGGATGTTAAGGTCTTTGCTCAACCAATTGATTTTTTATTTCTCCTGTTAGGATTGTCTTCGCTGCTCCTTTCACTTTGCACATTTGGTAGGTGTTGGTTAGTGCTGCGTAGAATTTTCCCTCACTTGTAACATTAGGCCCCTACACGGGGCATAATGTTAACAATTAGTTATTCATCCATATCAAGCCTTACATCCAACATTGAAAGGCAGCCATCAATAAACCCCTCAGCCATCTGTATCTCGATCCGTATCAATTTCTCATCTTTTTTACGCACTTTTGCGATCTTCCTCTTGGATATTCCATACAGATAGTGAGCTACAAGCAGTGAATGCTCATATGGTTTCCGGCTTTTCAATCGCGCCAGGCAACCTTCGATGATCAGCGCATCATCGTCAGTACATGACGGTCGGGATCTACCTGTTTGCGGCAACAGCCCCTTAAATCCTGCAGCTATAGGAGAATAGTCCACGCCAGAACTATCACTGGCAGCCCACCCGCCCCATCTTTCAAGTAACATTTGAATATCACGCATCACTTTTCTCCATACACTTAAGCTTTCGCAATTACACCGATCGCCAGCGCCCGATCCATAAAACGCAGTAGCAGCTCAAGCTGCGTACCATGCTTCTGCTCGAATGCCGGTACATCGGCGTGTAACTCGTCGTGGCACTCTCTGCACAGAGGGATCACGAAGAGGTCATGGGCTTTTGTTGCTGTACCACCCATACCGTGCCCTACGATATGGTGCGGATCATCTGCTGGCCGTCGGCAACACTCACAGGGTTGTGTTTTAACCCAGCGGGTGTACGTCTCATTTATCCAGCGGCGACGTTTTGGCCTGAGCATAAAAGACTCTGGAGACTCCGGATCAACAGAGAGCGTGAGGATCTTCTTCGCCTTCTCCTGCACGAGTCTGGTTGCTGACGAGGAAGGCACTATGTCGCTTTCCCTCATGACAGAACGGATCTTCTCATCCGGAAGGCGCAGCCCTTTGTGCGCAACGCTTTCCGGAATAACATCAGCTAGGTCGTTTCTGACCATCCACCAGCACAGTTCCGGAAGCGTCAGGATATGCGACTCGGGAAAACCAGAATCACGCCGAATGACTTCCAGAATCCAGGATACCAGGTTTCCTGCCGCTATACCTGCAAGCTGTTCGGTATGCTGCCCCGACAAAGTGTGATCGCAATGCCAGCACAGGCGAATGCTTCCTGGTGGGTGCCGCATTGTTGTGAAGTTCTTGTCGTGCCATGATGAATGTGGCCACTGGCATTCAAACCGGGTACTCAACCATTGCTCAAGGGAAGGAAGCCCACCGGCACGCTGAATAACCCGCTCATTCCCGAAGACCTGCCGCATTACCGGATCATCAGCCAGCGGCTGAATGGCTGCCGGAACAGCCCCAGTACTGAATGACGACATTTCTTCTGGTTCAGGCTCGAGCAGAACGCGACCACGCATGAAGAGGTGCATCAGTTCCGCACCAGGACGGAACAGCACAATCCCCATACGATGGGCGATCTCGGGGGTAAGCAGAGCTCTCACGCGACCTGCCCCCTGGCAATGTGTTCTGCCCACAGTCCACCAATCCAGCGCACGCCTTTCGGCGTGAAACGTGCCTGGCTGAATGCATGGTTTGAGGTTACGGATGTGCCGGTTTTCACTTCAAAACGGCCCGCATCAATATGCTGATGCCGTGGGGTCATCGTTCCGCCAAGGCGATACATGATGTCGTTCTCAAGGAGGAATAACCGCAGATCGGGCTCTTTGGCCTTAAGCAGTTTTGCCACCTGGCGGAATGACATTGACCCACTGGCTGTACAGTACCGATCAACAAACGCTACCTTCGGCGCCGCGGCAGCCAGTTCGTTAGTCAACTGCTGTTTTTGTTCTGCAAGGTCAGCTGCAAGACGTAGGGCTTCAGAGAATGATTGAGGAATCGTCTGCTGCTGTGCCTGCTCAAGCTCCTGCCAGCGATCAACCAGACGCGCGGTAAACTCCGGCGACAGCTGCGCGACAACGATATAACTGTCCCGCTTCCCTATCAGATAAACCGATACCGACTGATTGAGGTGATTTTTAACTTCCCCCATTGGGGGGAGTTCAATAACACCGCGCTCTGCCAGGCGTTCAATGGACCGTTTAACATGGTCATGTCGTGATTCCACCAGCTCAGCAATATCGCTGCTGGACATGGTTAATGCTGTTGTTGCTAATTGGCTCATACTTTTCTCCATATCAGGCGGCTGCACCCGCCGGTTCATATCTGCTGATCGTTATCTCTACCCGACCTTTCGGCACTACGGGTCCCCATTCCACCAGCATGCGCTTAATCTGGCTGTCGTCTTCCCAGACACCCGCATGCGTCAGCGCGTCAAACAGGGCTTTGTTGTAATTATCGATATCCCGGCGGCGCGCATCCGGCGGGTACAGAGTGATTTCTACCGCTGCCAGTTCAGTCGATGGCTTCGGGAGACGTCGTAATTGCTCAATGATCGCCACGCAGGCAGCGCTCTGGTATTTACGGCCATCAGCGCTAATGAGGTGACGACCGGCCAGCGGCCCCTTGTTAGGGGCGCGCCAGTAAGTGTTCACGCTCGGAGGAAAAGGCAGGACCAGTTTCACGCAGCCTCTCCCCGCATAATGCGAACAAGTTCAGAAGCAGCAGTAATGATTTCGCTGGTGGCAGTCCGCTCCAGCCAGAGTTGATTGATATTGGCTTTCAGCTTGTGTTGCAGTGACTCATCCAGCATGTCAGCACCATCCACCTGGTCGAATACAATTCTAACCTCCAGCGGCCAGATACGGGACTCGGGAAGCGGATCCGATACTGGTTTAGCTTTCTCACGAATGTGCATGCGGATCTGGCGAATATTGGACCAACTGGAAACATCCAGGCTTCCCATGGCTGCAATGAAGTCAGTGCTGTTCATGCCATATTCACCGGATGCTTCAAGGGCAACAGTGCGAATACGTTCCGACATATCCAGGCGCACAGCAGCGTCATCGAATTCAATCGACAACAGCCACTCATCCACACCGAACAAAATACTCTCACGAATAAGCAGCTTCGCTTTGTCGATCGTTAAAGGTGATACCTGAGTGAATTCCGGTGCTTCGACAGAATCCGCCGCCCAGGTATGCCCAAACTTCGATTCACTGAATGTGTATTCTTCTTTATCGCCAAACGCAGCTCTAACGCATGCCCACGCCTCGACACCGCTGATAGCAAAAATATCTTTCTGGGTGAGTGGCAACTCTGCTTCTGGCTTATCAGCTGCAGGAGGTCTGGCAGTTACAGGTTGAGACTTGCTGGCAGCAAATTGTGCCAAAGCCATAAACGCCCGCCCTTTTGCCTCCAGTTCTGTGCGGTTGATATAGCTGAACCGCTCGCCACGCCATGACTTATCGAATACAGCTATGGCACCGGCAAAAAACGCGCTGGTGGGTTTCTGTTTTTCGTCAGCAGGTACAAACCACACAGGCAGATCGAACCCAATGCGCCCGCGAATGAATACAATGTGATCGGCATCTTCCGGCCACCACGTTTCACTCGGCGCGGCTTTTATCAGGAATACATAGCGACCGCCCTTCTCGCGCTGGGCTGCTGCGTAGTTCATGATGTGCGTCATGCCGGTGATCGCCTGCTTCTCGTGGTACTGCGAACGGCTATACGGTGGGTTGCCATAGCCAGCGCCACCCAGTTCAGCCAGACGTTCAGACCAGTCCTGCGTCAGCGCGTTATCTTCGGCGGTGTACCATGCCGGGCATTTCGCGTTGTCGTCGTCAGCAAACAAATCCAGAACTAATGGACCAAATAGCGCGTTGATCCCCCAAAAAAGCAGATCCGGTGTCCGCCACTGATCGCCAACTTCTTTCAATTCGTGGGCTGGTTGGCTACGCAGTGCCGACAGCGCTAGGCAATATTTATTTGTCATCATGAACGGAACCCCGAATTTTCTGGCAGTGAGTAATCAACACTCTGGAAGTTTGCGCGGCTGGCTGAGTTAGTCTCCCATTTGCCGTTAACTCGTTCAGGCCGCCCAGCACTGGACCATTTGGTCGCGCTTTGCAGGTAACCAGGGAAGTTTTTTGGAATAAACAGAGTTGCCGGGCGGAGATATTGCGCCTGCTCGCTATCACGCCAATCGGCATTTTTGTAATCCACCACAAGGCACAGATCATCAACCGTGAATTGTTCCCGAAGACGGGCGCGAATATTCTCCAGCGACGTGCTGCATACCTGGTAGCGTGAGCCAGTAGTCTGATTCAGGTAAGACAAAACCTGTCTGGCCTGATCAGTAATCACAACCTCAGGGTCGGGTTGCGCCGCAACCGGACAAGAGGGTTTTGAAGTTACTTGTGGATCTTGTTTTGATTTTACTGACGGATCCCCGCCAGATTCTGACGGGTCAAAACCTCCGTTTTTGCCAGATTTCGACGGGTCAGTTTTTGAGGCGTCAAATTTTGATGCGTCAGATTTTGACGTGTCAGAATCTGACAGTTGAGAAAATGCGGCAGCCTGAAGTTTCGCCACATTCAGTCGGTACACGTTCGAAGCATTACGGTTACCATTACGGCGCTGTGTACGCGTGAGCCAGCCATCTTTTTCAAGCTTTGCGATTGCAGTTCTGATCGTGCTCGGCCCTGCGCCAAGCTGGCGAGCAATAGTTTCAATGGACGGCCAGCACACGCCCTCATCGCTGCTGAAATCAGCGAGACGGGCCATGATCGCAACACTTGACAACTTCATGCCCGACGCCGCGCAACCATCCCATACGTAGCCGGTTAATTTAGTGCTCATGATCGTCCGTTATCTCCCTGAACTTTTGCCTGAAATGCTCAAGTGGGCTGAAGCATTCGTGTGGGTAGCCATCACGCAGATAGATAACGCGCTGTGTTTCTGGCTCCCAGCGGATAACACGGACTGGCACTCCGCGGTGGTCTTTGAACCTTCGGTTAAGTTCGCGCACAGGCTTTTTGTCCTCCGGTTGTAGACCCCCACAATTGAAACCGCCCTACTGTGGTTACACGGAACCCAGCGGTTTGATAATCTGCGTTCATACCGAAACAACGGAGTACCCGAAACCGGGATCATCCAGGGTTGCGGTAGACGGTTAAAAGCCGTTAAACTGCTCATGCGGATTATTTCTCCATACTCGAAGAGTTGTTCGCCAAGGCGCCCGGAGCTGCACACTCGCGGGCGTCACTCTTTTCAGCGACACAAAAAACTCGATAAAGAAGCGTTATGTGCTCCTGGAACTTCGCGATAACCTGATAGCTGTTTTCCTCAATCTGAGCACGCTCATCTGCGTCAATTACCCCATCAGCCGTGGCTTTACGTACAAAATTCGAATGACGGCCTATCCATTCGATGGACTCCATCAGGCGCTGATTTATATCGGCGTTATCCAGATCATCGACATCTGCCAGCGGTACAAATACGCCCTGAGAATGGCGCGCAACGGCATCAGCGATATGGGTTGAACCACCAGCACGTTGTAAAACCATTGCCCAGCCCAGCGGGAAGATCTGGTCGCCATCAATACGAAGGCGGTTAAACAATGCGTTCTCTGTCACGCCCAACCATTCCGCCGCCTCGGCATAACCGCCATGTAGATCGGTGATCGTTTTTTTTATCGCCGCAACCAGCCAGGCTGGCTGGCGTTCGACTTTCCAAATAGGTTCGTTACCCACAGCTACCCCCTTATTCCTGTGGTTTGAGTTTTACTGAAGCATCGCTACGCTTTTCGTAAAGGTCGGGATGAAAAACCAATTTCCCCCCGGTCCGATAGGCTGCTTCAGCTGCACGCCCTTTTGGGATAAGGCGACCAGTTCTATTACGCCACTGGTAAACAGCCTCGCTTGTGATTCCAAAAAATTCGGCAACCTTCTCAGTACTGCCGAAGTAGTTTTCAATATCATCGGTTGTCATAACGCCTCCTTAGCTAAGTTTGATTAGATATTAATAACCAATCTAACTTTGGTCAATAAAAACTAAGATTGCTTAGCCTTTTAATTTATTTATGGTGTTCAAATGGAAACTGTCGGTCAGCGCATCAAAGCTCTCAGGCGCATAACCAAAACCTCGCAGAAAGAACTGGGTAAGTTCTGCGGTGTTAGTGATGTGGCGGTTGGGTATTGGGAAAAAGACGTTAATGTGCCAGGCGGCGAGTCACTTGCGAAACTTGCGAAGTATTTCAACACATCAATTGATTACATACTTTATGGCACTGAATTTGAAGGCAATCTGATAACCAAGATGCGAAGGATTCCGGTGATATCCTGGGTTCAGGCTGGACAGTTTACAGAATGTAAAGCAGCAGAAGTTTTCAGCGAAGTAGATAAGTGGATAGAGACATCACTCCGGATAGGGGATAGCTCCTTTGCATTGGAGGTTAAAGGTGATTCGATGACAAACCCTAATGGCCTCCCAACAATCCCTGAAGGGGCAACAGTCATAGTAGATCCAGATGCAGAGCCAATTCATGGAAAGATAGTCGTAGCCAGGCTTGATGGGACAAACGAGGCTACTGTAAAAAAACTTGTCATCGATGGGCCTCAAAAGTTCTTAGTTCCCTTAAATCCACGCTATCCAAACATTTCGATTAACGGTAATTGCCTGATCATCGGCGTTGTCAAAGGCGTTCAGTACGAGCTTTAACCCACCTCTAACCCTCCTCTTAACATCAGGCTAAGAATAGTTTGGTGTTTTTTCTTGATCTAAAAGCTAAGTTAAGTTAGATTTTGTTCATCAACAGCGAACAGGCAGGACGCCCACGAAGTAGCCGCCGGTGGCATATGAATAACCGGATGATTCGCGGATGACTGGGAGACAAAAAATGAAGGTTGAATGCCTAGATGATAATGACCAACTGCTCTGGTCTTACGATACCACCAACCAGCAGAACATAACGGATATGTGTTTTTTAAAGGACGGTACACAACAAACAATCATTACCGCCCTTGAGAGTGCATGCACTCAGGCGAAAGGCCAAATACTGCTATCAGATGACGTTAATGGAGTATCTGATATTTGCACGATGACCGGCGGGAAGGGCTAGCACCACATTCCAGAAGCCTGAGTGCGGAACTGCAATATTGGCAGGAAATCGTTCATAGAAACCACCGTAATAGGTGCAACGACCACCACGTTTGTAAGAGCTGTAATTTGAATCGTCCATGAGTAAAACATTTATCTGATGTGAACATTGGACAGTAACAACATTTCCATCATCCATATGTTCTCGGCTATGTATATGTGACATGAATATTCCTTTTTGTTGTAGGGGCTTAAAGGATACCACCACGCCTGATGTGGTTAAAAGCAGGCCAAAGCAATAACAAGTAACTCCCTGTTCTGGCGGCCCGGTGTTTTCCCGTTTGTCCGGTAACCGCCAGCCTTTTTCAGGGCGCAACGACGAGAGCATTGACGAGCAAGGCATAAGTGCTGGTTCGATTCCAGACAGTCCCATTCGGTTGGGAGGGTTGGGCAGGGAAAAGGTTCGTTCGATTCGGACACCGGCAGTGCTCTCTTCGTTGTGGTGAAGTGCAACCCTTAGAGGTAACCAGAAGATAAGCATCTGGCGCCACAACCTTATTGCTGTGTGTAGTCTTGGCGGTACCAGGGTCTTCAACCTTATGCAAGGGGGACGAAGATAATGTTCTACCTCGGTACCGCCCTTTTTACGCAACAGAAAAGGGCATCACCGGGCGACGGGCTCATAACCCAATCCACCCGGGCAAGAGGATGGCGGTTGCAGTCGCCTACAAATGCAGGTGCCCTTCTCTGTTGTGTATGGAGAAAGTTCGGCGGTTGCAGCCGCCTTAACGAGGGTAAAACCATGAGTAATGACCGCATGACCGTAGTGCCAGATTTTCTTGGCGAACTGGATGCCGGCGTGTTCATGAACAAAATCGCGGCAGCACTTAATACCACCGCGCTTGGCGTTCTGAACAACGGCAACAAAGGCAAAGTAGTCCTCACATTTGATTTTGAGCGCATGGGTAATTCCGTTGAAGAGAAGCGCGTCAAGATCAAGCACAAGCTGAACTACAGCACCCCAACACCGCGTGGTAAAGCCTCAGAAGAGGACACAACCGAAACCCCGATGTGGGTCAACAAAGGCGGGAAGCTAACCATCCTGCAGGAAGATCAGGGTCAGCTGTTCGGGATCACTGGCGCGGTGGATGGAAAGCTTAAAGCGGCTCAGTGATCCGCAACAACAAACTCACTGATACCACTTTGATCATCAGTTAATAAGGAATTTTTATGTCTCAGTTAGACAGCGGTACCTTCAAGCAGGTCAAAGACCTGGTTCTTTCCGGTTATCACCTGAATGATATTCATGGCCTGGCTTGCCCGACCGCATTACTGCCAGAGGGTACTGGCGTTGAAAGCCTCGAGCGCTTTTCTCTGGAGCGTTTCCGCTTTCGTGGCGCCATGACCACAACCAGTATTGACGACTTCGCACGTTATTCTAAAGGTTACGCCAGCGACAGTGAGCCAGCTCGTTGCTTTATTGACGCTGACAACATGACCGCCCGTTCAGTGTTCAACATCGGCACCCTGGATAATCCCGGTCACGCCGATAACGTTGCTTCGATCACCCTGAAGAAAACCGCCCCGTTCCGCGCGCTACTGCAGATCGACGGTCAACGTCTGAAGCAAAAGCAAATCGCTGAATGGCTGGAAGACTGGAGCGATTACCTGCTGGCGTTTGATGCTGATGGCAATACGATGCAGATTTCCCAGGCCGCCCAGGCTGTACGCCGTATCACTATCCAGCAGGCAACCCAGCAGGATCATGAAACGGGTGACTTCGCAGGTAAACGTTCACTCATGCAAAGCGTCGAAGCCAGCAGCAAAGATGTCATGCCGGTGGCGTTCGAGTTCAAGTGTGTGCCGTATGAAGGGCTTGGCGAGCGCCGCTTTAGTCTGCGTAACAGCCTGCTGACTGGTGATGAGCCGTGCTTTGTTCTGCGTATCGTCCAACTGGAAGCCCAGGAAGAAGCGATCGCCAACGAATTCCGCGATTTGCTGATCAGCAAGTTCGAAGGTGAATCAGTGGAAACTTTCATCGGTAACTTTAAAGCCTAATTGCTCTGCATTAAATCCCCGGCGCCGCGGGGATTTATTGAAGCGTAATTCCATTAATTATCGCCATCCGGCGAGGAATTCGTGCAACCAAAATCTGCGCGGTGCAGCGTGACAATATGGAGAAAACCATGAGCTACATTCAGACATTATCCGGTAAAAAATTTAACTACCTGACCGCCACAATCGACGATATCGATGTTGAGGATATCGCGACTGCTCTTTCCAACATCTGTCGATTCGCTGGGCATCTGCCAGAGTTCTACAGCGTGGCCCAGCACTCTGTGCTTGTAAGCCAGATTGTGCCGCCAGAGTTCGCCTTTGAAGCGCTGATGCACGACGCTGCGGAGGCATATTGCCAGGATATTCCAGCCCCGCTCAAAGCCTTACTGCCTGACTACCAGCGCATGGAAACTTATATTGATGGTCTTATCCGCTTTAAATTCGGTATCTCTCTTGAACAAGCTGCTGTCGTGAAATATGCCGATCTAACCATGTTAGCCACCGAGCGCCGTGATCTGGAAATCGATGACGGTTCGAAGTGGGAAATTCTCGAAGGTATTCCCTGCTCTGATCTCGTTCAGGTTATCCCTCTCCGTCCTGGTCAAGCCTATGGCCTGTTCATGAACCGCTTTAACGAACTGGCGGAGCTGCGCCAATGCGCCGCATGAAGGTAAAAGAACTCGTTGCGGAGGCTTTTGCCTCCGTTGCTGAACTGCCACCAAAGCATGCACCGCTTATGCGCGAAGTCGCCACAAGACTGGACGCTACGTTCGCAGCATTAAAAGAGTCTCTGGTGCAACTGGAACAGGAACGTAAAGGTAAAACGCCATGACCGTATTTGAATATCTCCAGGCTCATCCGAATACCACCAGCGGTGAAATCGCCAAAGGTATGAACAAAAAGACACCCGCAGTCGCTGGCGCATTATCGCAACTCTATGGCACCGGCCGGATCATGAAGTCTGGTGTTCGCAAAGGCATTCCAACATACCGTGTTAACGATATGCCGTTTGGATGCAGTAACAGCCTAACCATGTTGTTTAATCAGCTATTGAATAGCGCAAGACAGGGAGCAGCCCAATGACAGCACTCAACAAACAGGCGCTGAACTATGACCCCGCTGACCCTGACAAGATGCGGCTACCTGCTGGCGCTACGTGCGGTAACTGCCATCACATCCGGCGCTGTAAAGCCATGTTCGGCCACACTGAATCTGACACATATTGCGATTGGTCACCATCGCGATTTATCGCGGGCATTGGCGTGAAGGGGGAGTGAGATGAAGATGGGTGATCATATGGAGCCGGTAATCGAGCTCCTGGAAGAACTGAACGGTAACGATACTGACGCAAAACTTAAACTTCTTGCTCTGGTTATCTCTGAGTACATGCTTAATGCGGATGTCACCGGTTTTGAAGTTTCTGCCGGGAAAATGAAAGTTTCCGTTGATATCAGCGTGGAGGACTAACCCATGACAACTAACCACCCGGCGAACGGTCCTGTATCACTCGATCGCCTGCACCACATAAGCGAAATACTCAGCAAAGCAGCAGAACAAAGCGATGGCGGTAATCTCGGCTACGCAATGGCTGATGCTGTGAAGGTGATTGATGGGGCTATAGCAGTGTTTGGTGCTGAGCCTGTGCTTTATGCCGCTGAGGAAACTCTGGCTTATGCCAAGATGGGTGAGCTTCATCTTAAGTGCCTGTCTCAGCCAATGGGAGATGCTGTGATTCCGCTTTACGTTCACCGCCAAGCGACTGACGAAATTGGCTCATGGAATAACCACATGAACACGCCTACTGCTCAGGCTGGCAACTCTCCGGTAACTCAGGATGGTTACGTGCTGGTCCCGAAGAAACTAACCGCTGAGAACGGCGCAAAAAGAGTGCTGTCCGGTGAGTTTTCAGAAACGAAATTTATAAACTGCCCAGAGTGTTTTGGTGATGATGATTGCGAAACCTGCGACGGAAGCGGAAGAATTGAAATCACCGTTCCTGTCACATGGACGACCATCAAAGCTATTTGGGCTAAAGGTGTCGAACATTTCGCAGCAGCACCGCAGCAGGAGAATGTATAACGTGAACAATTTAATGATCGACCTCGAATCCATGGGCAAAAAACCGAATGCCCCTATCGTCTCCATTGGTGCCGTGTTTTTCGATCCGCAAAGCGGTGAACTGGGTCAGGAGTTTTACACCGCTGTTAATCTTGAAAGCGCTATGGAGCAGGGAGCGGTGCCGGATGGTGACACTATTCTGTGGTGGTTAAGACAAAGCTCAGAAGCACGATCAGCAATCTGTGTTGATGATGCGATGCCGATATCATCTGCCCTATCTGAACTGAGCCATTTCATTAACCGGCATTCTGATAACCCAAAATATTTAAAGGTTTGGGGCAATGGAGCTACTTTCGACAACGTTATATTGCGCGGCGCATATGAGCGCGCCGGCCAGGTTTGCCCGTGGCAATTTTGGAACGATCACGACGTAAGAACCATCGTCACATTAGGCAGAGTTGTGGGTTTCGATCCTAAGCGAGATATGCCATTCGATGGGGTTGCACATAACGCACTGGCCGATGCCCGCCACCAGGCCAAATACGTTTCAGCAATTTGGCTACGTCTACTGCCCCACCAGCAATAATTTATAAATATGTAAGCCCGGGTGCAGCCGGGCTGTATGGAGAGATAACTATGAGCAATGTTCTACAGTTAGCCCCCAACGAGTGGGTTTGTGAAAGCGTTCTTATCGCGGTTACCGGGCTCAAACCCGGTACCATCCTCCGGGCCAGAAAAGAATGCTGGATGGTTGGGAGGGAGTATATCCACGTATCACCTGATGGGAATCCAAAACCTTCCAGTGAGTGCATGTATAACAGAAAGGCTGTAGATGCCTGGGTCGCCTCAATGAAAAGCAAGCAGCCAGGATGATTTGACGCCATGAAAAAGGTAAGCTCGTATCGCTCTTGGGCGTCTGGAGGTATTAATGGATAAAATCACATATCCAACAGGCGTCGAAAACCACGGTGGCAGTCTGCGCATCTGGTTTAATTTTAAAGGTAAGCGCGTCAGGGAAAACCTCGGTGTCCCTGACACCGCTAAGAACAGGAAGATCGCCGGGGAACTGCGGGTGTCGGTATGCTTTGCCATCCGCACGGGAAGCTTTGATTATGCTGAACGGTTTCCAGATTCACCTAACCTTAAAATTTTTGGGTTGGGCAAGAAAGAAATCACAGTGAAAGAACTCGAAGAGAAGTGGCTGGATCTGAAAAAGATGGAAATCAGCGCGAACGCGCACAAACGGTACGAGTCGGTCGTGGCAGTTGTTGTACCGCTGATCGGGGCTACCCGACTGGTGACAGCGATTGAGAAAGAAGAGTTGCTGTACATCAGGAAAGAGCTTTTGATGGGTTATCAGTGCGCGGCAAAGGGCAGGATCCCTGTTAAGGGCCGGAGCGCGGTCACCGTCAATTACTACATGACGACTATCGCCGGAATGTTCCAGTTCGCCGCCGATAATGGGTACATAAAGGCAAATCCCTTTGATGGAATAAAGCCATTAAAAAGGGCCAGGGTGGAGCCAGATCCGCTCAGCCGTGATGAATTCATCCGTCTGATAGATGCGTGCCGGCATCAGCAGACGAAAAACATGTGGTCACTGGCGGTGTACACAGGTGTTCGTCACGGAGAACTGGTTTCCCTGGCATGGGAAGATATAGACCTTGAAGCGGGTACAATAACAATTCGCCGTAATTATACAAAACTGGGCGAGTTCACACTACCGAAAACGGACGCCAGTACGGATAGATTGATACACCTCATTCAGCCAGCCATCGATGCGTTAAGGAATCAGATGGAAATGACTAGACTCGGGCAGCAGTATCACATCAACGTGCAATTGCGTGAATATGGTCGAACAACGCAGCACAGCTGTACATTTGTCTTTAACCCTAAGATAGTCCGTCGAAGTAAGGATGTGGGGATTATCTACAAGGTGGATTCGTTTGGTGACTCATGGGACGCAGGGCTAAAAAAGGCGGGGATCAGGCATCGAAAAGCTTACCAGTCGCGCCACACTTACGCGTGCTGGTCATTATCTGCTGGTGCAAACCCAAGTTTTATTGCCAGTCAGATGGGGCATGCGAGCGCACAAATGGTGTTCAATGTTTACGGTGCATGGATGGCTGACAGCAGCGCAGAGCAGATCGCAATGCTGAATCAGAAGCTGGCAGATTTTGCCCCATTGATGCCCCATAGGCCACAAACAAACAGCAGAGGACTATTAAAATCAGTCAGTTAACCCAACATACCCGACATGTTAACTGC
>NZ_JAOWHO010000022.1:0-17413 GCF_030332605.1 Citrobacter sp. Cpo103
GATTGACCTGCCCCCACGATTAGATACAACACTCAGTTAGTAACGTCGGAATCTTCATTCTCAGAATGACCCTTTCTCCAGCCCGCTGCAAATTCAGACGGTGTCTGATAATTCAGCGTGGAGTGCGGGCGGCATTCGTTATAATCCTGCCGCCAGTCATTAATAATTTTCCTGGCATGAACGATATCGCTGAACCAGTGCTCATTCAAACATTCATCGCGAAATCGTCCGTTAAAGCTCTCAATAAATCCGTTCTGCGTTGGCTTGCCCGGCTGGATTAAGCGCAACTCAACACCATGCTCAAAGGCCCATTGATCCAGTGCACGGCAAGTGAACTCCGGCCCCTGGTCAGTTCTTATCGTCGCCGGATAGCCTCGAAACAGTGCAATGCTGTCCAGAATACGCGTGACCTGAACGCCTGAAATCCCAAAGGCAACAGTGACCGTCAGGCATTCCTTTGTGAAATCATCGACGCAGGTAAGACACTTGATCCTGCGACCGGTGGAAAGTGCGTCCATGACGAAATCCATCGACCAGGTCAGATTGGGCGCCGCCGGACGGAGCAGCGGCAGACGTTCTGTTGCCAGCCCTTTACGACGTCTTCTGCGTTTTACGCCCAGGCCACTGAGGTGATAAAGCCGGTACACGCGCTTATGATTAACATGAAGCCCTTCACGGCGCAGCAACTGCCAAATACGACGGTAGCCAAAACGCCTGCGCTCCAGTGCCAGCTCAATGATGCGCCCTGATAAATGCGCATCAGCAGCCGGACGGTGAGCCTCATAGCGGCAGGTCGACAGGGATAAACCTGTAAGCCTGCAGGCACGACGTTGCGACAGACCGGTCGCATCACACATCAACATCACGGTTTCCCGCTTCTGGTCTGTCGTCAGTACTTTCGCCCAAGAGCCACCTGAAGCGCCTCTTTATCCAGCATGGCTTCGGCAAGCAGCTTCTTGAGTCTGGTGTTCTCTTCCTCAAGCGACTTCAGGCGCTTAACTTCAGGCACCTCCATACCGCCATACTTCTTACGCCAGGTGTAAAACGTGGCATCGGAAATGGCATGCTTGCGGCAGAGTTCACGGGCGGGTACCCCAGCTTCGGCTTCGCGGAGAATACTGATGATCTGTTCGTCGGAAAAACGCTTCTTCATGGGGATGTCCTCATGTGGCTTATGAAGACATTACTAACATCGGGGTGTACTAATCAACGGGGAGCAGGTCAATCAGACGTTAGTAAGTCATTCTCAATATTGCTCTAATCAAAGTGAATCCCCAGATCTGATGCAATTTATGCAAATCAAATGCTCCAGAAGACGGCTGGCAGACTATCAACAGGATATCTGTATGGCCACTCTTGCACTCTGCATTCCGATTGACGCCGCATCGTAAGTTGAAGTTTGCTAATCTTTGAGATGTAGTACCCTCTATACAGTGCGGATTTTAATTAATGGAATAAATGATTATGAGTGAAAATGATACAATCCAAAAGAAGTCTAAAAGCCAGATTAACAAAGCGGTATTCTTTACATCTGCTTTGTTAATTTTCCTTCTTGTCGCCTTTGCCGCTGTATTCCCGGATGTCGCCGACAAAAATTTTAAACTACTTCAGCAACAAATCTTCACGAATGCCAGCTGGTTCTACATCCTTGCAGTGGCCCTGATTCTACTGAGTGTCTCGTTCCTGGGACTCTCACGCTACGGTGATATCAAACTGGGTCCGGACCATGCGCAGCCTGATTTTAGCTATCACTCCTGGTTTGCGATGCTTTTCTCGGCAGGGATGGGGATCGGCCTGATGTTCTTTGGCGTTGCTGAACCTGTGATGCATTATCTTTCACCTCCTGTCGGCACTCCAGAGACCGTTGCGGCAGCGAAGGAAGCAATGCGCCTGACGTTCTTCCACTGGGGCCTGCACGCATGGGCAATCTATGCCATTGTGGCACTGATCCTGGCCTTTTTCAGTTACCGTCACGGTCTGCCTTTAACGCTGCGTTCCGCACTTTATCCCATTATTGGCGAGCGCATATACGGACCTGTAGGCCATGCGGTTGATATTTTCGCCGTTATTGGCACCGTCTTTGGCGTTGCGACATCGCTGGGGTACGGTGTTTTGCAGGTGAATGCTGGTTTGAATCATCTTTTCGGGGTGCCTATTAATGAAACGGTGCAGGTGATTCTAATCGTTGTCATCACTGGTTTAGCGACGATTTCGGTGGTGTCCGGCCTGGACAAGGGAATACGTATACTGTCTGAGCTCAACCTGGGCCTGGCAGTGCTGCTGCTGGCGCTGGTCCTGTGTCTGGGACCAACCGTGCTTCTGCTGAAGTCATTTGTGGAAAATACGGGCGGTTATCTTTCTGAACTGGTGAGTAAAACTTTTAACCTTTATGCGTATGAACCTAAGTCGAGCAACTGGCTGGGGGGCTGGACATTACTGTACTGGGGATGGTGGCTTTCATGGTCGCCGTTTGTGGGGATGTTCATCGCAAGAGTCTCGCGCGGTCGAACCATTCGCGAGTTTGTCACCGGCGTGCTGTTTGTTCCCGCCGGCTTCACGCTCATGTGGATGACGGTGTTTGGTAACAGCGCAATCTATCTCATTATGCACCAGGGGGCGGCTGATCTCGCCAATACCGTTCAGCAGGATGTCGCGCTGGCCCTGTTTAATTTCCTGGAGCATTTCCCGTTTTCTTCCGTGCTGTCATTTATTGCAATGGCGATGGTCATTGTCTTCTTTGTCACCTCGGCTGACTCCGGGGCAATGGTTGTTGATACGCTGGCATCGGGTGGCGTCGCTAACACGCCTGTATGGCAGCGAATTTTCTGGGCCTCGCTCATGGGGATTGTGGCAATCGCACTGCTGATTGCGGGGGGACTGAGCGCGCTGCAAACCGTGACAATAGCGAGCGCATTACCTTTCTCAGTGATTTTACTGATATCCATATACGGATTATTAAAAGCCCTGCGTCGGGATTTGACCAAGCGTGAAAGCCTGAGCATGGCGACTATTGCTCCGACTGCAGCGCGTAACCCGATTCCATGGCAGAGACGCTTGCGCAATATCGCTTATCTGCCAAAGCGCTCTCTTGTGAAACGCTTTATGGGCGACGTTATCCAGCCCGCCATGACGCTGGTTCAGGAAGAACTGAATAAACAGGGAACGATAAGCCATATAAGTGATACTGATGACGAACGAATTCGGCTTGAAGTCGATTTGGGCAATGAGCTGAACTTTATTTATGAAGTGAGACTTCGTGGCTATAACTCACCGGCTTTCGCCATGGCTGCAATGGACAATGACGAGCAGCAGGCTGAGCAACATCGATATTATCGCGCTGAGGTCTATCTGAAAGAAGGCGGTCAAAACTATGATGTGATGGGCTGGAATCAGGAACAGCTGATTAATGACATACTGGACCAGTACGAAAAACACCTGCACTTCCTGCACCTCGTTCGTTAATACAAAAATGCCGTCCTGCCGGGCGGCATTTATTTTCCCGAACTTAATACAAGGATATGCTGAATGATTTCACGCTGGCAATGGATTCTCAGGCAGACACTTAAAAAGCTATGGTTCAGGGCAACGTTATTCGCAATGGTAGCAATAATAACGGCCCTTTTATCTATTCTTTTTAGATCAATGATCCCAGAGTCAGTATCAGTGAAGGTTGGTGCGGAAGCAGTTGATAATATTCTGAACATACTGGCATCGAGTATGCTGGCGGTGACCACATTTTCACTGAGTATCATGGTCACCGCTTACGGTTCAGCCACTACTAATGTGACGCCCAGAGCCACGCGTTTAGTTGTAGAAGACGTAACCACACAAAATGTACTGGCCACTTTTATCGGTTCTTTTCTCTTCAGCCTGGTAGGGATTATTGCCCTCAATATGGGAGCCTACGGAGAAAGGGGTAGAGTCATTTTATTCATTGTAACACTGGTTGTCATTGCCTTAATAATCATCACATTGCTTCGCTGGATACAGCATTTGACCTCTCTGGGCAGGGTAGGTGAGACAACAGCAAAAGTAGAACAGGCGGCGATCGAGACATTTATTGCGAGAGCAAAAAGTCCATGTCTTGGCGGATATCCATGGCTTGAGAACAATGAACAACCAAAAGGAACTGTTGCCGTATATCCGGAGAAAATTGGCTATGTTGAATATATTGACATGGTCAAGCTCGGCAGTCTGCTGAGCAATGATCCTCGTCATGTATATCTTGTGGCGCAGCCAGGCAGTTTCATACATCCATCGATGCCAGTTTTGTACCTGAGTTCTGGTCAGGAGTCATCAATCTGTACCGATTTACTTGAAACGATCATTGTCTCGGATGTGCGTTCATTTGCTCAGGATCCCCGATTCTGTCTCAGCGTCATGGCCGAAATAGCCTGCAGGGCCCTTTCGCCCGCAGTAAACGATCCCGGTACTGCGATTGATGTCATTGGCAGAGGTGTTCGAATACTCTCCGCTTACGCGCAGAATAAAATAGATGAAACTGAAGTGATATATCCTTCAGTACATGTTGCGCCACTTCAGATCAAAGACCTACTGGAAGACTTTTTCTTACCTGTTGCACGTGATGGTGCGAGTATGAGGGAGATTCAGATAAGAGTCCTTAAAGGACTGTCTATGCTGAGTAAGGGTTGGCCTGGGATGTTTGCTGAAGCCGCACATATACTGGCATCTGAAACATTAGAGCATGCAACTCGTACTGGTCATATAGCCCATGACGAATATCTTATAAAATCAATTTATTATAATTTATTCAGTGGCGAAAATCCTAATAAAAAACCATAGTTGCGGGACAAAGGATTTGTCCTCTGGCAAGGGCTTTGTTGAATAAATCAGATTTCGGGTAAGTCTCCCCCGTAGCGGGTTGTGTTTTCAGGCAATACGCACGCTTTCAGGCATACCTGCTTTCGTCATTTTGTTCAGCGCTCGTACCAGGGCCATAGCCTCCGCAACCTGACCATCGTAGTCACGCAGCGTCAGTGAACCCCCGAACAGCTGTTTTACCCGGTACATCGCCGTTTCCGCTATCGAGCGACGGTTGTAATCTGTTGTCCATTTCCACCGCGCATTACTCCCGGTCATTCGCTGATTAGCCACTGCACGGTTACGGTCTGCATATTCACCGGGCCAGTAACCCGCACCTTTTCGGGGAGGGATAAGCGCGCTGATTTTCTTACGCCGCAGTTCATCGTGACAGAGCCGGGTGTCGTAAGCGCCGTCTGCCGATGCTGCCCTGATTTTTCTGTGAGTCTGCCGGATAAGACCCGGGAAGGCTTCTGAGTCCGTCACATTGTTCAGCGACAGGTCTGCACAGATGATTTCATGTGTGTTGCTGTCAACTGCCAGATGCAACTTTCGCCATATACGACGGCGTTCTTTGCCGTGTTTTTTGACTTTCCATTCGCCTTCACCAAAGACCTTCAGCCCGGTGGAATCAATCACCAGATGCGCGATTTCACCCCGGGTGAACGTTTTGAAACTGACATTAACCGACTTTGCGCGCTTGCTGACACTGGTGTAATTCGGGCAGCGCAACGGAACATTCATCAGTGTAAAAATGGAATCAATAAAACCCTGTGCAGCCCGCAGGGTCAACCTGAACACGCGTTTAATGACCAGAACGGTGGTGATGGCGAGATCAGAATAGCGCTGAGGTCTTCCCCGTGATGAAGGCGTTGTCGACTCATACCAGGCCTGAATAGCTTCATCATCCAGCCAGAAAGTTATGGAGCCACGGTTGATGAGGGCTTTATTGTAGGTGGGCCAGTTGGTGATTTTGAACTTTTGCTTTGCCACGGAACGGTCTGCGTTGTCGGGAAGATGCGTGATCTGATCCTTCAACTCAGCAAAAGTTCGATTTATTCAACAAAGCCAAAAAGAGTATGTACTTTCCGGCCTTCAGCCAAAAGATATTCACTCACCACGCTGTCCAGCGCGTTCAAAATCATGTCTGGTAATACGTTAAACACCGCAACAAGCCAGTCTATATAACAGCCTGAAAAAAATGAAAAAATAAATCATAAGAATTCTAAAGTATATCTGCGTATATGCCGATACACCTATATATTTACCATGGAGGTTCTATGTCTATATCAATACAAACTAATACAAGTATAAAAAGTTCTAACAGTTCAGCTAATAGTGAATCATCTCAGATATCACAAATTTTAAAGAAGATACAGTCACTTACAGAAAAACTTGGTAAGGTGTCGTCAGAAGATGGTATGACAACAGATCAGAAGAAAGAGATGGTGGCTATCATACAAAAGCAAATTCAAAGTTTGTCTGCTCAATTACAACAGTTACTAAAACAGCAGGCTGAGAAGCAGGACAAGGAAACGCAGACTCAGTCAGGTAAAAGGGAAGATAAGAACCTCGAAAATACTATTGATGTTTATGTATGAATAGGTATTCCGGTGTGGACAACCCTCACAACCGTTGAATAATTTTGGCCTCGTGACGAGGCCTATTCAAAGGTCTCCGGACAGACGTCACCGAGATGACCGTGGCGCCGGACCCTTTAAATCATTCAATTAATAACCTTACTTGTAGAGGTTCTCTCACTTAACATGTTCCTAGCCTAGCGGGGACAAATGCGATAGCAGTTGCTCGTTGATCTTCATCCCTTTACGCTTCAGGGCATCGACCGCTCTTTCCATATAGGGGTCGTCTCAGAATTCGGAAAATAAAGCACGCTAAGGCGTAGTCACCCCGTGACTCCCCCGCGCCGATGCAGCGAGCTTCGTTCCGTCTTGCAGTGACGCAATCAGCGGGCAGGAAACGTTCCCTTTCCGCGCATGGCAGGCGCACACCAGTTCAGACAGCACGGCCTCCATGCGTGCCAAGTCGGCCATCTTCTCGCGCACATCCTTGAGCTTGTGCTCGGCCAGGCCGCTGGCTTCCTCGCAATGGGTGCCATCCTCCAGCCGCAGTAGCTCGGCGATTTCGTCCAGGCTAAAGCCCAGCCGCTGGGCCGATTTCACGAACCGCACTCGTGTTACATCCGCCTCGCCATAGCGGCGAATGCTGCCATAGGGCTTGTCTGGCTCCGGCAGCAGGCCCTTGCGCTGGTAGAACCGGATGGTCTCCACATTGACCCCGGCCGCCTTGGCAAAAACGCCAATGGTCAGATTCTCAAAATTAATTTGCATATCGCTTGACTCCGTACATAACTACGGAAGTAAGCTTAAGCTATCCAAACCAAATTTGAAAGGACAAGCGTATGTCTGAACCACAAAAGTCTGAACCACAAAAGTCTGAACCACAAAAGTCTGAACCACAAAACGGGCGCGGCGCGCTCTTCGCCGGTGGGCTGGCCGCCATTCTTGCGTCGGCCTGCTGCCTGGGGCCGCTGGTTTTGATCGCCTTGGGGTTCAGCGGGGCATGGATCGGCAACCTGACGGTGCTGGAACCCTATCGCCCGATCTTCATCGGCGCAGCGCTGGTCGCGCTGTTTTTCGCCTGGCGGCGCATCTACCGCCCGGCGCAAGCCTGCAAACCGGGTGAGGTCTGCGCGATTCCCCAAGTGCGAGCTACTTACAAGCTCATTTTCTGGATCGTGGCCGCGCTGGTCCTGGTCTCGCTCGGATTTCCCTACGTCATGCCATTTTTCTATTAATCACAGGAGTTCATCATGAAAAAACTGTTTGCCGCCCTCGCCCTCGCTGCCGTTGTTGCCCCCGTGTGGGCCGCCACCCAGACCGTCACGCTGTCCGTGCCTGGCATGACCTGCGCCTCTTGCCCGATCACTGTCAAGCACGCGCTTTCCAAGGTTGAGGGCGTGAGCAAGACCGACGTAAGTTTCGACAAGCGCCAGGCCGTCGTCACCTTCGACGATGCCAAGACCAACGTCCAGAAGTTGACCAAGGCGACCGAGGACGCGGGCTATCCGTCCAGCCTCAAACGCTGATCCGTTAACCGAACTCGGGAGCGACACATGGGACTCATCACGCGCATCGCTGGCAAAACCGGCGCGCTCGGCAGCGTCGTTTCCGCGATGGGCTGCGCCGCCTGTTTTCCTGCCATCGCCAGCTTTGGCGCGGCCATCGGACTGGGCTTCTTGAGCCAGTACGAGGGGCTATTCATTGGCATCCTGCTGCCGATGTTCGCCGGCATCGCGTTACTCGCCAATGCTATCGCTTGGCTCAATCATCGACAGTGGCGACGCACGGCGCTCGGCACGATAGGCCCGATCTTGGTGCTGGCAGCGGTGTTTTTAATGCGGGCTTACGGCTGGCAGAGCGGTGGACTGCTCTATGTCGGCCTGGCCTTGATGGTTGGGGTGTCGGTCTGGGATTTCATCTCGCCAGCACATCGCCGCTGCGGGCCGGACAGCTGTGAATTGCCAGAACAACGTGGCTGACGGCAACAGCCGTAGCCACCACAGAAAAGGAAAAATACATGACCACCCTGAAAATCACCGGGATGACCTGCGACTCGTGCGCGGCTCACGTCAAGGAAGCCTTGGAGAAAGTGCCCGGCGTGCAATCGGCGCTGGTGTCCTATCCGAAGGGCACAGCGCAACTCGCCATTGAGGCGGGCACGTCATCGGATGCGCTGACTACCGCCGTGGCCGGACTGGGCTACGAGGCAACGCTTGCCGATGCGCCACCGACGGACAACCGCGCCGGCCTGCTCGACAAGATGCGCGGCTGGATAGGGGCCGCTGATAAGCCCAGTGGCAACGAACGCCCGTTGCAGGTCGTCGTCATTGGTAGCGGTGGAGCCGCGATGGCGGCAGCACTGAAGGCCGTCGAGCAAGGCGCGCAGGTCACGCTGATTGAGCGCGGCACCATCGGCGGCACCTGCGTCAACGTCGGTTGTGTGCCGTCCAAGATCATGATCCGCGCCGCCCACATCGCCCATCTGCGCCGGGAAAGCCCATTCGACGGCGGCATGCCACCCACACCGCCGACGATCTTGCGCGAGCGGCTGCTGGCCCAGCAGCAGGCCCGTGTCGAAGAACTCCGTCATGCCAAGTACGAAGGCATCCTGGACGGCAATTCAGCCATCACCGTTCTGCACGGTGAAGCGCGTTTCAAGGACGACCAGAGCCTTATCGTTAGTTTGAACGAGGGTGGCGAGCGCGTCGTGATGTTCGACCGCTGCCTGGTCGCCACGGGTGCCAGCCCGGCGGTCCCGCCGATTCCGGGCTTGAAAGAGTCACCCTACTGGACTTCCACCGAGGCCCTGGCGAGCGACACCATTCCCGAACGCCTTGCCGTAATCGGCTCGTCGGTGGTGGCGCTGGAGCTGGCGCAAGCCTTTGCCCGGCTGGGCAGCAAGGTCACGGCCCTGGCGCGCAATACCTTGTTCTTCCGTGAAGACCCGGCCATCGGCGAGGCGGTGACAGCCGCTTTCCGTGCCGAGGGCATCGAGGTGCTGGAGCACACGCAAGCCAGCCAGGTCGCCCATATGGACGGTGAATTCGTGCTGACCACCACGCACGGTGAATTGCGCGCCGACAAGCTGCTGGTCGCCACCGGCCGGACACCGAACACGCGCAGCCTGGCATTGGAAGCGGCGGGGGTAGCCGTCAATGCGCAGGGGGCCATCGTCATCGACAAGGGCATGCGCACCAGTAGCCCGAACATCTACGCGGCCGGCGACTGCACCGACCAGCCGCAGTTCGTCTATGTGGCGGCAGCGGCCGGCACTCGTGCGGCGATCAACATGACTGGCGGCGATGCGGCCCTGGACCTGACCGCAATGCCGGCCGTGGTGTTCACCGACCCGCAGGTCGCCACCGTGGGCTACAGCGAGGCGGAAGCACATCACGACGGGATCGAGACCGACAGTCGCCTGCTAACACTGGATAACGTGCCGCGTGCGCTTGCCAACTTCGACACACGCGGCTTCATCAAGCTGGTCATCGAGGAAGGTAGCGGACGGCTCATCGGCGTGCAAGCGGTGGCCCCGGAAGCGGGTGAACTGATCCAGACGGCGGTGCTCGCCATTCGCAACCGTATGACCGTGCAGGAACTGGCCGACCAATTGTTCCCCTACCTGACCATGGTCGAAGGGCTGAAGCTCGCGGCGCAGACCTTCAGCAAGGACGTGAAGCAGCTTTCGTGCTGCGCCGGATGAGGAAAAGGAGGTGTTCAATGAGCGCCTACACAGTGTCCCGGCTGGCCCTTGATGCCGGGGTGAGCGTGCATATCGTGCGCGACTACCTGCTGCGCGGATTGCTACGGCCGGTCGCGTACACCACGGGCGGCTACGGCTTGTTCGATGACACCGCGTTGCAACGGCTGCGCTTTGTACGGGCTGCCTTCGAAGCGGGTATCGGCCTGGACGCACTGGCGCGGCTGTGCCGGGCGCTGGATGCTGCGGACGGTGACGGTGCGTCTGCGCAGCTTGCCGTGTTGCGGCAACTCGTCGAGCGTCGGCGCGAGGCCCTGGCCAGCCTCGAAATGCAACTGGCCGCCATGCCAACCGAACCGGCACAGCACGCGGAGAGTCTGCCATGAACAGCCCAGAGCACTTGCCGTCTGAGACGCACAAACCGATCACCGGCTACTTGTGGGGCGCGCTGGCCGTGCTCACCTGTCCCTGCCATTTGCCGATTCTCGCCATTGTGCTAGCCGGCACGACGGCCGGCGCGTTCATCGGGGAGCACTGGGGTATTGCAGCCCTCACGCTGACCGGCTTGTTTGTCCTGTCTGTGACGCGGCTGCTGCGGGCCTTCAAGGGAAGATCATGACCGCTTCCCAGCCAGCCGAGAGTGGGCAGCTTTGAGCTTCGCTACCAATCTGGAGGAGTACCACCATGAACGCAAACGCCCCGAACACTGCCAGTTGCACCACCTGCTGCGTATGCTGCAAAGAAATTCCGCTCGATGCCGCCTTCACCCCGGAAGGCGCGGAATACGTCGAACATTTCTGCGGGCTGGATTGCTATGAACGCTTCCAGGCACGCGCCAAGGCCGCGACAGAATCTGACATTGCGCCTGTCCCTGGCGGTTCGCAGCCGTCAGATTGAGGCATACCCTAACTTGATGTCAGATGCCATGTGCAAACGATGTCAGAATAGAGTTAAATTTCCTATTGATTGACATATTCCGTCAAAGGTAATAGATTTCATCCTGACACTTTTGCCTTTGGAGGCATCTTGCAAGGTCAACGCATCGGCTATGTCCGCGTCAGCAGCTTCGACCAGAACCCGGAACGGCAATTGGAGGGTGTTCAGGTGGCGCGGGTGTTCACCGACAAGGCTTCTGGCAAGGACACCCAGCGTCCCGAGCTGGAAAGGCTGCTGGCCTTCGTCCGCGAGGGCGACACCGTGGTGGTGCATAGCATGGACAGGCTGGCACGCAACCTTGATGACCTGCGCCGCATCGTCCAAGGGCTGACACAACGGGGCGTGCGCATGGAGTTCGTCAAAGAAGGGCTGAAGTTCACCGGCGAGGACTCACCGATGGCCAATCTGATGCTGTCGGTCATGGGAGCCTTCGCTGAGTTCGAGCGCGCCCTGATCCGCGAACGTCAGCGCGAGGGAATCGTGCTGGCCAAGCAGCGCGGTGCCTACCGGGGACGAAAGAAATCGCTGAACAGCGAACAAATTGCCGAGTTGAAACGGCGAGTTGCGGCAGGCGACCAAAAAACCTTGGTGGCCCGTGACTTCGGCATCAGCCGCGAAACCTTGTACCAGTACCTGCGGGAAGACTGACCATGCCACGCCGCTCAATCCTGTCCGCCACCGAGCGCGAAAGCCTGCTGGCACTGCCAGATGCCAAAGACGAACTGATACGGCACTACACGTTCAACGAAACCGACCTGTCGGTGATCCGTCAGCGTCGCGGCGCCGCGAATCGATTGGGCTTCGCTGTGCAGCTTTGCTACTTGCGATTCCCTGGCACCTTTTTGGGCGTCGATGAGCCTCCGTTTCCGCCCCTGTTGCGCATGGTGGCCGCGCAACTCAAGATGCCAGTGCAAAGTTGGAGCGAGTACGGCCAGCGCGAACAGACACGGCGGGAGCACTTGGTCGAGCTGCAAACGGTTTTTGGGTTCAAGCCCTTCACCATGAGCCACTATCGGCAAGCCGTGCATACATTGACCGAGCTGGCCTTGCAGACCGACAAAGGCATCGTGCTGGCGAGCGCACTTGTCGAGAATCTGCGGCGGCAGAGCATTATCCTGCCCGCCATGAATGCCATCGAGCGCGCAAGCGCCGAGGCCATCACCCGTGCCAACCGACGCATTTACGCGGCGCTGACCGATTCTTTGTTATCACCCCACCGTCAGCGCCTGGACGAACTTCTCAAGCGCAAGGACGGCAGTAAAGTGACGTGGCTGGCATGGCTGCGCCAGTCGCCTGCCAAACCGAACTCTCGCCACATGCTCGAACATATTGAGCGCCTGAAATCCTGGCAAGCACTTGATCTGCCCGCAGGCATCGAGCGGCAGGTTCACCAGAACCGCCTGCTCAAAATCGCTCGTGAAGGTGGCCAGATGACGCCTGCTGATCTGGCAAAGTTCGAGGTGCAACGACGCTATGCCACGCTGGTAGCGCTGGCCATCGAAGGCATGGCCACCGTCACCGATGAAATCATCGACCTTCACGATCGCATCATCGGCAAGCTGTTCAACGCGGCCAAGAACAAGCATCAGCAGCAGTTCCAGGCTTCCGGCAAGGCGATCAACGACAAGGTGCGGATGTATGGGCGCATCGGTCAAGCGTTGATTGAGGCCAAGCAAAGCGGCAGCGATCCGTTCGCCGCCATCGAGGCCGTTATGCCCTGGGACACCTTCGCCGCCAGCGTCACCGAAGCGCAAACATTGGCGCGGCCTGCCGACTTTGATTTCCTGCACCACATCGGTGAAAGCTATGCCACGCTACGCCGCTACGCGCCGCAGTTCCTGGGCGTGCTCAAATTGCGGGCTGCGCCCGCCGCCAAGGGTGTGCTCGATGCCATCGACATGCTGCGCGGCATGAACAGCGACAGCGCGCGCAAGGTGCCCGCCGATGCGCCAACCGCATTCATCAAGCCGCGCTGGGCAAAGCTGGTTCTGACCGACGACGGCATCGACCGGCGTTACTACGAGTTATGCGCCCTGTCGGAGCTGAAGAACGCGCTGCGCTCCGGTGATGTCTGGGTGCAGGGTTCTCGCCAGTTCAAGGACTTCGACGAATACCTGGTGCCGGTCGAGAAGTTCGCCACTTTGAAGCTGGCCAGCGAATTGCCGCTGGCAGTGGCCACCGACTGCGACCAATACCTGCATGACCGGTTGGAATTGTTGGAGGCGCAACTCGCCACAGTCAACCGCATGGCTGCGGCCAACGACTTACCGGATGCCATCATCACCACCGCGTCAGGCCTGAAGATCACGCCGCTGGACGCGGCAGTACCAGACGCCGCGCAAGCCATGATCGACCAGACAGCTATGCTGCTGCCGCACCTCAAAATCACCGAGTTGCTGATGGAGGTCGATGAATGGACGGGCTTCACCCGCCACTTCACACACCTGAAGACCAGCGACACGGCCAAGGACAAAACCTTGCTGTTGACGACGATCCTGGCCGACGCGATCAACCTGGGTCTGACCAAAATGGCCGAGTCCTGCCCTGGCACCACCTACGCCAAGCTGTCTTGGCTGCAAGCCTGGCACATCCGCGATGAAACCTATTCGACGGCGCTGGCCGAGCTGGTGAATGCGCAGTTTCGGCAACCCTTCGCCGGCAACTGGGGTGACGGCACCACGTCATCGTCGGACGGCCAGAACTTCAGAACCGGCAGCAAAGCAGAAAGCACTGGTCATATCAACCCGAAGTATGGAAGCAGTCCAGGACGGACTTTCTACACCCATATCTCCGACCAGTACGCGCCCTTCAGTGCCAAGGTGGTCAACGTGGGCATTCGTGATTCAACTTACGTGCTTGATGGCCTGCTGTACCACGAGTCGGACTTGCGCATCGAGGAACACTACACCGACACGGCAGGCTTCACCGATCACGTGTTTGGCTTGATGCATTTGCTGGGATTTCGCTTCGCGCCGCGTATCCGTGACTTGGGCGAAACCAAGCTATTCATCCCCAAGGGCGATGCCGCCTATGACGCGCTCAAGCCGATGATTAGCAGCGACAGGCTGAACATCAAGCAAATACGCGCCCATTGGGATGAAATTCTGCGGCTGGCCACCTCCATCAAGCAAGGCACGGTAACGGCTTCGCTGATGCTGCGCAAACTCGGCAGCTACCCGCGCCAGAACGGCTTGGCCGTGGCGTTGCGCGAGCTGGGGCGCATCGAGCGCACGCTGTTCATTTTGGATTGGCTGCAAAGCGTGGAGCTGCGCCGCCGCGTCCATGCGGGGCTGAATAAGGGCGAGGCGCGCAACGCGCTGGCCAGGGCGGTCTTCTTCTACCGATTGGGTGAAATCCGCGACCGCAGTTTTGAGCAGCAGCGCTACCGGGCCAGCGGCCTCAATCTGGTGACGGCGGCCATCGTGTTGTGGAACACGGTATATCTGGAGCGTGCCACCAGTGCTTTGCGTGGCAACGGCACGGCGCTGGACGACACATTGTTGCAATATCTGTCGCCGCTGGGGTGGGAGCACATCAACCTGACCGGCGATTACCTATGGCGCAGCAGCGCCAAGGTCGGTGCGGGGAAGTTTAGGCCATTGCGACCGCTGCCACCGGCTTAGCGTGCTTTATTTTCCGTTTTCTGAGACGACCCCTGCACGTCTCAGCGCAGCAGTTAAACGCTATAAAACGTACCGGATGCTGAGTTTTATTTTTCAAATCGCAGACGACATCGATCTGGATTTAACTCCACTGATTGTAAAGCGTCTTTGCATGCGTCTTTTCGGACGTTCGGGCAGTCAGGACATCATCGTCAGCATTTTTGGCCAGAAAGGTCGCCAGCATCGCAGCAGAGACAACACCCCTGCCATCCTTGATGAAATTGCCGCCCGCTACCGTCTTGCTGCACATTCCTGCCAGGCTTCAACGCTCAGTGATATTGAAAGTGTGAAAAAGAATTATCAGGCAGGCATCCGTTCAGCACGGAACAGGGAAAAATAACCTTCCCATATTAATGCTAATGGATGCGTACAGTAGCATTAATATGTAATTCAGAGGTAATACATGAAGGGAAGAGAGCGGGCGCGCCGGAGGCGCTGCCGCCCTGCCCCGTTCCCCTGGAGGGAACCTTCCTTTCTGGTTGTTCATGCGTGCGGTCGCACCAGAAGTGGAAAAAGGGGCTGCCAGCGAACCGGCAACCCCTTCATAAAGGCGCTTCAGGCATGTCAGACATCATCAGTTCCTGAATGGCGGGGGATTCCCCCGCCGGGGTTAGCTACTTAGCGGATTCGTAAGCCATAAAAGCCGCCACCTCCCTGTTCGTGTCCCTGTAGCGAATTTCGCAGAGCGATTTCCGGGTCAGGTAAGTGAATATCAGCAGTGTGAGACACACTATCAATACACACCAGAGCAGGGTGTTTCGCGGCAGTTTCATAGCTTACTTCTCTGTCAACGCAAAGCAGAAGTGTCACCTTCGGTGCGAAACAGAGATGTCATGCTTTGGTTCAGAGAATGCGTTTGACCGCCTCGCTATATACTTCCGAGCGTTCTCTTTTCCCAACAGAAATCACGAAAACGACAACTTTCTCGTCTATAACCTGGTATACAAGGCGATAGCCTGAAGACCGGAGCTTAATCTTGTAACAATCAGGCATACCACGGAGCTTGTTTGCTTCAATCCGGGGTGACTCAAGTACTTCAACCAGCTTCTTTTTCAACTGTTCACGTACCGTCGAGCCCAGCTTTCGCCATTCCTTTAGTGCCCGCTCGTCAAAATCCAGAAAATACGCCATCAGAGTTCATCCAGCGTCACACGTACTGGCTTAGGATTACGAAGTCGTTCTTTCACTATCTCCACAAGTTCAGCATCTTCATCACTCAGGAGTGTCTGTTTGAACGGCAAGCGTTCATTGTCAGCGATATACTCGAGCATGAGACGAAGCGCTTCAGAAGGAGTTACGCCCATTTTTTCAAGCGCGGCGTAAGAACGCGCTTTAAGTTCATCGTCAATACGCAGGTTAATGCTACCCATGTCTTACACCCCTTGTAATTACAAATGTCATTACAAGTATCGCACTACAAC
The DNA here is from genome assembly GCF_030332605.1 of Citrobacter sp. Cpo103. NCBI lineage: Bacteria > Pseudomonadati > Pseudomonadota > Gammaproteobacteria > Enterobacterales > Enterobacteriaceae > Citrobacter > Citrobacter sp. Cpo103. The sequence continues at coordinate 16,121 of NZ_JAOWHO010000022.1, forward strand.
ATGCTTAGGGCAAGTCACGAAGTAAGTCAGAAAGTAGTCGTAAGAACGGTGATCACTGTCCGCTTTGTGCTGTGAGTTCAACTGATGGACGCAACACACTTATTGAACCGTTCTGCGGGTGATTCATAGTCTAGCGTTTTTCTCGGTCTTTCGTTGAGCTGTCTCGCAACGCTGTTTAGTCTCTGCTGACTGTGAACCGATAAGTCAGTTCCCTTTGGAAAATATTGTCTGAGCAATCTGTTCGTATTTTCATTTGAGCCACGTTGCCAGGGAGATTGAGGATCACAGAAGTAAATCTGGATGTCTGTTGCTACAGTAAACCGGGTGTGGCTGGTCATTTCAGCGCCCCGATCCCAGGTTAATGTTTTATAAAGCTCAACAGGTAATTCCCGGGCTTGTCTGATGAGTGCAGATATAACCGTTATGGTCTTATTGTCCCTGATTTTGGCCAACATAACAAAGCGGGAATGGCGTTCTACAAGGGTGACGATATAGGAGTTTTTCGAGCCCTGGATCAGATCACCTTCCCAGTGACCAGGTATGGCTCTGTCTGCGGCTTCCGGTGGCCTTTCGCTGATAGATAGCGCATTCGGGATTTTCCCTAATCCTTTCCCTTTAAGTGATGACGTTCGGGATCTACGAACCGCTCTTCCGCTTCTGAGGCATTGTTGCAGCTCTTTTTTTAATGCGCCCCGGGTTTGTATAAAAAGCGTTTTATAAATCGTTTCGTGTGACACATGCATTTCCTGATTATCCGGATAACAGCGTTTCAGCCAACCGGCGATCTGCTCCGGCGACCAGTCCTGATGCATCTTCTCTGCAATGATTTTACACAATGTGGGGCTTTCAATTAGCTTGCAAGGTTTTGGTCTCAGAGCATTTTCCCACGCAGAAGTATCGGCTTTTGCTGCACGGTATTGCCTGGCACCTCCGTGCCTCCTGACCTCGCGGCTAATCGTTGAGGGCGCTCTTGATAATTTGGCAGCGATGTCCCTGATACTGAGTTTTGCTACCAATCCTCTGGATATCTCCTCTCTTTCATCAAGCGTAAGCGCTAATCGGTGCCGCTTTCTCACAGGAGGACGGTATCCACCAGTCTGGTGGATAGTGGGCATAATAGAAGAATGATATCTGTCGAACATTCTGGCGATATCATGCAGGGAATCACCTTGCTTATATCTGTCCCAGATAATCGCCTTCTGCTCTGGCGTGTAGTAAATCCGAGTTCTTCGTTTCATGGCAACGTCCCCCTTGATTAAGGATAGCGTTGCATCGACCCGTTGAACTCACAGC